>AHHB01000038.1 GCA_000242815.2 Janthinobacterium lividum PAMC 25724 | reverse complement strand
CACTGGCCGGCAGCGGCGCGGGCGTGCGGCTGGCCCAGCCTGGCGCGGCGCTGTCGCCGCCATCGCCGGGCAGCAGCGCCAGCCGCGTTTCTCCCCAGCCGACCGTGGCGGCGCGCCAACGCGTGCCGGCGTGCCGGAACAGGTCGCCCTCGCGTATGCCGTCGAGCAGGCCATATGGCACTTGCCAGCCACGCGCATCGCGCTGCACGGGCCACAGCGGCGCCGCGCCGGTGGCGCCGCCCTGCCACAGCGCTGCGTCGAGCGCGCCCGCATACACGGGTGAGGGCCAGGCGGAGCGCGGCAACTGGTAGGCGCGCAAGGCGGACTGGTATTGCTGCGTGGCGGCGCCAGCCCACATGGCATAGGTTTGCGGCTCACTTTGCAGGGCGGCGATCACGGCCTGCGTAAACAGGCCAGCCGCCTGGCCCGGCGCGGCAGCCGCAGTCGCTTCCGGCGTGCGTTGCTGGGCTTCGGATGCGTAGAAGGCGACAAAGCGCGGCCGCGCGCGCGGCGCGTCGGCTGCTGCTGCGTCATGACTGGCCGCTGGCGCGCCGGGCATGGGGCGCCAGCCGATATCGGGCGCCGCCAGCCCCCGCCATGTCAGGCCGTCGCCGCTGCGCGTGCCGGCCGCCGCATGGCAGGTATCGAAGATGGCCACGACCTGTGTCTGGCGCGCGGCAAACGCATCGATAGCGCGCCCCAGTTCGCTGCTAGCGATGCCGCCATCGAGTTGCCGGCCCTGGTAACTGACCTGGCTGTCGCGCGTCAACAAGCGCGTGCGTCGTCCCTGGGGCGCCGCTGCCTGGCCCGGATAGGCGGGCAGCAGCACGCTGTGGCCGGACCAGTACAGCAGCAGCAAGTCGTCCTTGCCCAGCGTCTTTTCCAGCTGCGCCAGGCGCGCCAGGACGGCCGCGCGCGTGGGCGCCTGGCTGGCGCCCGCGTCGTCGGCCAGGCGCTCGATGCGTGCGTCGGCAAAACCCTGTTGCAGCAACGCCGCGTGCATGGCATTCACGTCGGCCGTGGGACCGGCCAGCCAACTGCTGCGCGGCATGGCGGGCAGGTCCGCCACGCCGATCAGCAAGGCATGGCGTTCGCCCGCCAGCGCCGTGCCGCCCAGCAGGCAAGACAGCAGGCAAGACCGCAGCAGCCATGCTTGCCGACGCCGCATCCGTCTCATGGTGCGGTGTGGGCGTCGATGCGCGATGTCTCGCCCGTCACGCCGCTCGCTTGCAGGCTGCGCAGGGCCGCCTGCGGGTCGGCCGCATCGAGCAGGTAGCTGCGGTCGGGCAGGGGACCGGCGACGATGCCGGCCTGCGCCTGTTCCAGCGCCGTCGCCACTTGTTGCATGCTGGCATGGGGCAAGAATTGCACGCGCAAGCTGGCCGGCGGCGCCGCTGCCCCGGGCGCGCCGCGCCAGCTCAGCAGCTCCACCGGCGCGGCCGGCGCCTGCCACAGCAGCCAGGCCTGGACCATGCAGATGCTGGCCAGTGCCGTGATCGCCATTGGTGCCAGGGCCGGCAGCGACAGGCGCAGCAGCAGGCGGCGCCATGGGCTGGGGCGCTCCAGGCGGCTGTGCAGTTGCGCCAGGCCCGCGTCCGGATCGAGGCTGGCAGCTTCATCGCCGATGGCGGCGCGGATCTCGCGCAGCCAGTCGGCGTCGGCGGCCAATGCCGCGTCAGCGTGCAGCCGGGCGGCGATGCGGCTGGCGTCGGCCGCCGGCGCATGGCCATTCAGGTAATCGGGCAGCATGGCGCGCAGCGCCTGCTCGTGGCGATCGTGGGGATCGAGGGGGTCAGTCATGGCGTCCGCCTTCCTGGACAAACCAGCGCTCCATGCACTGGCGTAAGTTAATGCGGCCATGAAACAGGCGCGTCTTGATGGTGCCGGCCGGTGCTTGCTGGATATGCGCGATGTCAGCGACCGACAGGTCGTCGAGCGCCCACAGGGTCAGGCTTTCACGCTGCATCGGGTTGCGCAGGCGCTGCAGGCATTTCAGCACGGCATGGCGCCGCTGCACGGTTTCCGTTTGCGCCTGCGGCCCCGGATCGTACTCTGCTGGCGCTTGCGCGTCGTCATCGCCGTCGAACGGCGTTTCGCGCGCCAGGCGCTTGCCGTGGCGGCGGATCTGGTCGATGGCCTTGTTGCGGACCAGGGTCAGCAGCCAGGTGCCGAAGGCCACCCGGCCGTCGTAGCGCATGGGCGCGCGCCAGATATCGTGGAACACATCCACCGTGACTTCGTCGGCGACCGCGTGCACATCGAGCCCCGAGCCCTTAGCTGCAGGCGCGCAAACACGCGCACGCGCGGTGACCAGGCGCGGTACAGGGCGTCCAGCGCGCGCTGGTCGCCTGCTGCCATGGCAGCGAGCAATTCGGCAGGATAGACAGGCAATGCACTCATGGTGGCGGGGCCGGGACAGGTTGAATGAAGGGCAGGCAATTACGTCGTTGCGATTATAGCATCGGAGAAATAGTGCAGTATTGGTAAGGGCAAGGTCTGCCAAGGCATGGGCGCAGGGGCTCGCGCAATGTCATTGCAAAAAGATTGAACCGGATGGCGGTACGCTGCGAACAAGAGCATGAAGGACCGCATTGCAGCTGGTCCGCCTAGCCGAAAAGGACAGTCCCATCATGAGAAAACGCGGCGAGACCTTGCGCGATGCCAGCAGGGGCGGGGAGCCAGCCCATGCATGAAAACAGGCTCTCAGGCAACGTCGCCATGCAGCGTCTGACGCCGGCCGAGCGGCTGGTGGCGGCCATGGCTATGCGCGGCGCGCCTTACAAATTGATCGCCCGCGCGCTCGACAAGTCGCCAGCTACCGTGCGCAACCAGTTGCATATGATTTACCGCAAGCTCGGCGTGAGCAATCGGACGGCGCTGGCCTGCGCCTTGCACACCGACGACTAGAGCGCCGCGCAGCAAGCTTCAAAAATACTTTCGGCACTGGGGCAAAAATCGTCTTTTTCAAGGCCTTGAAGGCCGCTTGATCGTCCTTAGATTGGTAGCAAGCGGATGCTCACGGTGAGGTCCGCCCCTCTTATCGCTTCATTTGAAAAGGATATTTATCATGCGTACTTTTGACCTTGCTCCCCTGTACGAAAAAGTATGGAGAATAAAATAGCCGATTTGCACTGTATGACTGGCTGTAGCCAATTGAATAAGCTAAGTATTAGTTGGAATAGCCAGTGAATTGTGCGACAAGCAGTGTCGGTTATGCACATTAATTAGCCCAAAATCTTAAATAACGCCAATTGGGCGACATCGCACGTACCGGATGCTCAATCGAGGTCCGTTAATTTATCGCTTAACTTATATGAGGATATTTACTATGCGTACTTTTGATCTAACCCCATTTCAAAGGTCTGCCATCGGCTTCGATCGGCTGTTCGCCGCTCTCGAGTCTCAGCGCGGGGAGGGGCAACCTAGCTATCCACCCTACAACATCGAGCTTGTCAGCGATGACAAGTACCGCATTGTCATGGCTCTGGCAGGCTTCGACCGGAGCGAAGTGGAAATTACGACCGAACGCGAGGTTCTACAAGTCGTCGGGCGCAAGCAAAAAGATGCGCAGGAGCGGACTTTCCTGCATCGCGGAATCGCGGCCCGCGATTTCGAGCAGCGCTTCCAGCTGGCGAACCACGTCAAGGTCACTGGCGCCACCTTTGAGAACGGTATGCTGACCATTGAGCTGGTTCGCGAAGTTCCTGAAGCTCTCAAGCCGCGTAAGATTGAGATTGGCAACGGGGCGTCGCTTGATAAGGTCCAACAGATCGAACAGCGTCAGGCCGCTTAATCGGTACTGTCTGACAAACAAAAGGGCGCACATGCGTCCTTTTGTACTTCGTCACATCTCCAACTGCGCGCCTCCCTACCAGACTTGCTTAACCCGTAGGTAACGCTATCTGGCACAAGTACGTTCAAGCCAAGACTCACCGAATAACTATCCTTGGTTTCCCATTGCACGGTCCTGATGCGGGTGAGCCGCTTCCGATTACCCACAATTCGCTTGTATACTTTCAACGATTCTGTTAACTTTTTTCACATGAGGAATTTGATCGTAATCAGATGACAACGCGGAGGACGCCAGGCGATTCCGGATCTCGTCGTCCGGTGGCGTTGGAAGACGAGCAGACGTGGATAGATCAAGAAAATGCCGCCTGTAATTTCCGAGACGAGCGGCTCAAGAAGCGCTTTCGGCTGTTGCTCCAGTAGTTCTGGTCGAACATGGGCCAAAGCATTCAATTTGCTTGTCAGGACTGGGCAAATACGAAGGCCGCCTATCGATTTTTTCCATTGACCGCATCAGTGAGCATGACATATTGGGCGGGCACTTCCAAGCGACGAGCGAGCACTTCGCCAATGCGGAAGGTCCGATACTTATCCTTCAAGACACAACAACGTTTTCCTATCAGCGCGATCAGCCAGAGCGTATTGGATTCATTGGGAAGAGCGGGATCCGTAAGATCGATGGGCGCAGCAAACAGCTGACCCAATGCGGAATTTTGATGCATTCGAGCTTGGCGGTGACGACGGAAGGTGTTCCACTTGGCCTGGCTGCGATTAAGTTCTGGACGCGTAGTAAGTTCAAGGGCTGCAATGCGCTCAAGAAGACGATCAATCCCACGCGCGTACCGATCGAGGAAAAGGAAAGCTATTGATGGCTGGAGAATTTGAGGCAGTCAGCAGCGCAAGCGCAGACCAAGATGGAGGTAGGCTTGATAGCCATCGCTCATCAGATTGCCTTTGAACTCGTCCGTCAGCACGTTCGCCAGAATTTCCAGAGTGCGCGAGCAGATGTAAAACAAGGTCGCTGGCTACGAAGACCCACATCCAGAGCGGCTTGCAGGCCTCCTTCCATAGGGTTTCGTCGGCGTGCAGCAGCACGGCCTGCTCGATGTCTTGAATCATTTCGTTCTCTAGCGCCGCCAAGGCGCGTCCGGCTTCGCGGATGGCTTCGTCTAGGCCGCGTGCCTGACAATCGACCATCTTCATCTCGACAATCCACCGTCGGTGCGGATCCATGGGAAAGGCGACAAGATCCGGATGTGTCCACTCTGGCCGATGATCCTGCCCTTGCTCGATAAGCTGATTATTGGGCGGAGCGCCGACCAGGTCGTCTTCCTCGATCATGCGCACAAGCCGATGACGCGATTCGGCTTCCACCGTCTCGTCACCCACTACGCCGAAATGGCAAGCGATGAGATTCCATCCATGCAGGCAAAGCGGGTCAGCCCGCACAACACTCGCCATATGACGGCCGTCCATAGAGCGTCTAACAAAACCTCTCACTTACTCTGAGAGTAGATCGTGTCCCGGCAAGAGGTAATGGAATGGACGCCCCCTTTCAGAAACGGCATCTAAGTGGCAAACTGGGGGCGTCCATGTATGTATGAGTCGCGATTCATGGGAGGCAGGGGTCCCGGTCAGTTGATCACGGTGGACAGCCGTGCTGACTATTTTTCAGACTTGGAATTGCTAGCCGATGCATTCCTTGATGACCACTTTGACCAGCCTCCGGCGAACGTAGTCGACAAGCTCATGTTGGGCAACGAAATTTTCGAAGATCTGCTCTATCAGAACGCGCTGGACCTGTCATTCACGCGAGAGTGGCCGAGGCATCATTCTCGTTCCGACGCCAAGGCAATGGTGACAGGATACCGAGCATGGGAAGCCAAAAATAAAGGGGGCCAAAATGAATGCTAAGTCGTTGGTGCATGCTTTTATCGAGATCGCGTTCACGAACGAGCAAGTGGAGGCAGCGATCGCCGCAGAGGGAAGGTTAGGACGGCGCGATCGAAAATGTGCGTTTCTGGATGACTTCGTGCCCGAGCAGGCGATTCGCACCAGGTGCGATGCGCCGGGGCCATCGCTCGATGGTGCGTGGGCGATTATATGATCATCTTCCTTGATTTTGATGGGGTGCTGCATGGCTACGACGACACCGTCAAGGATCTGTTCCGCCACGCGTCCCGGCTTTCGGCCGTGCTGCGCGATCATGTGGATATCGAGGTCGTCATTTCGTCCGACTGGCGCAAGGACGCCGGCAGCGTGGCCGAGCTGGCGGCACATTTCGAAGTGGACGTTCGCCATCGGTTCGTTGGTTTGACCGGCGTTGACAGTGACCCAGCAGGGGCGCGTAGACGTGAACGTGAGTGCTGGCAATGGTTGTGCGATCGTGGCCGCGAGCATGAACGCTGGATTGCGATTGATGATTGCCCTGATAACTTTGGTCCGGACGTACCAGGTGCTGGAGCCGTACTATTTACCGACCCCAGCGCGGGTTTCGATGATGGGGCATCGGTAACGCTTCGCGCCATGATCGCAGATCCAGCGGCGAAAACGCACTTTTCCTATGATCGTGCATACCTGAACGGATGGGCCTTATGGGATGGTGTGGCATGATTAAGCCCATGCCCTTATACACAAGTCCAGCTTGCCAGCGTTCAGGTTGAAATCGGTCTACCCAGTAAATTGTCGCATTGACCCTTGTAAACTGGCGATTTTTCGCGTTTACTCTCGTCTTTTGGGTGACGCGTTGACAATAGCATCGGCAAACTGGGCGGCAGCGGAATTTGCGCAGTTGGATCTTGGCGACGCGCGTCTTAACAGGCGCGCGAGGGTATTGATGGAGCGATTTGCGGCGGATCCGACGGCGAGCATTCCCGAAGCTTGCGATGGCTGGGGCGAGACCATCGCCGCGTACAGGTTCCTGGGCAATGATTCAGTCGACTGGCGTGACATCATGGCTCCGCACTGGCAGCAGACCCAGTTGAGAATGCAAGACCAGCCGGTGGTGCTCTGTCTGCAAGACACAACCGAACTCAATTTCAACGGCCAGGAAATTGAGGGGCTTGGCCCATTGAGCTATGACAGTCAACGGGGCATGTATCTTCATCCGACTTTTGCCGTGACACGGGAGCGCACCGCGCTGGGCGTGGTTGATGCTTGGATGTTGCATTGGGTAAGGGACCTAGAGGAGAAAACAGCATGGGATCGCACGGCAACTGCCTTGAGCAGCTAAGTAAACCCCAATAAATTATTGTGATTTCTGACTTCCAGAACCGGCGCGCTGCGGCGTTGCCCGCCGCTAGCAGTGCTCGCACTGCGTCGCAGCGGGCGCCTTGCAGCGCATCCGGTTCTGTTTGTCATAAATTCACAATAATTTCCCGGGGCTTACTTAGCCTTGATTTAGCAAGCGAATGCCTACACCAGTGAGCATCTCGGTGGCCTTCTTGTAGTTGGTTAAGAGAAGGCCGATATCGCGAGCTCGCGGAACCGTAACCTCGATAGCGGAAGCCGTCATCCGGAGCCTTAACCGATGGTCTGGTAGTTCGAGTGTCAGCGAGCTCAGGTCAGCGTCATACGAGAGATGCTCGGCAAGCATCTCGTCTTCCTCGATCTGGTCAATTCGCTCGGAGATAGAGACTTTCCGTTCAAACTCCACAAGCAGGGTGTCGCAGTATGTCGAGAAGACGGTCTGGAACCTTCGATCGAAGACGATTCCTGCATCCCTGAATGAGGAGACACTTACAGTCTGAACGAAGTCCTTGTAATCGTCTGGGTTCTGCGCGATATCGATTGCGACATCGAACTGCGGCGTGGTGATGCTGGCAGCGCCGACATCGAGGTCAAGCATCAGATCCTTTCTCTTGTACTTGAACGCCTCCTTCAACTCGTCGTGAATTGAGTTCGCGAGATCCGCCACTTCAGTCTCTCCGACCCTTTGAATGAACTCATCAGCTGCATCAGAGTGTCGGTCCGGGACCCTGTGATTCCGCTTCTGGAACCCGCTCAATCGAGCAATTGAACCACCAGTGATACCACGGAAAGATGCGCGCAGAAATCCGGCACTCAGTTCTTGGTTGAGAGATCTCGCCTTTCTGAGTAAGGCTTCGAGGTCCGCGACGATGAAGGTCTTGCTCGCATTGCCGAACTCGCAAGGTGTTTGCACCTCGTTCCCGGTGCGGGTCCTCCGAAGCTCTCGCGGCACCTCGAGTGCCAGATAGTCCCGCAGAGAAGCCCCCGTCACAACGTGTCCCTTCTCTAGCGCCTTCGGCGCCTTGCCAGAAATAGCCTGGATGACGTGATAGGTCCAGATGCCATGCTGCAAGGCAGTGCTCGGCCAAGAGTATTCATCGACCGCGCACGAGGCAAAGCCGACGTGAAACTTTGAGTCCTTACAAAAGTCCTTGAGTTCTTCAGCGGTGAACTCGGACGTGATCGACCTCATTCCATCGCTCGTCGGCATTCCACTGTGGCAAGAGTCGAGAAAGAGCAGGATCTTTTCGCTCTTGCACTTGCGCAACATGTCCAATACCTGTTCGAGCGCGATACTGGTAGCAACGATATCCCCCAGCTGGAGGTCGTGCGCAGTGATGTAGTTCGTGTCGCCAGCGCGGTGACCGTGGCCAGCGTAGAAGAAGACCACCGTGTCGTCTAACTCAACATCCGCCAGGAAGCTCTTGAATGCTGACAGGATAGTTGTCTTTGTCGCCTTCGCGCTTAAAAGCGTCTTGCTCTCAGTTGCGGGGTCGATTTCTGTCCACGCCTTGACGAACATGGTTGCGTCGTTCTCGGCATACACAACCTTTGAGACCTTTGAGATCTGATAGGTCTCTACAGCTACTGCGAAGATCTTGACCGTCACGTAGACTCCTCCTTGAATTCCTGCATAATTGTTAGATCTGCGGCGTCGCTCCCCGGAAAATCAAGCCCAAGGATCCCGGCACTATGGCGAGTTGCTGAGAATACACGACCGGCTGCACTGGGTCGAGTGCTGCCTTATGGGAATGACGTGAGCCGCCCCCCCCCCCTTGAGGCTAATGAGGCGGCAAAGGATGTGGAGGGTTAGGTGTAGGTCCCTTGATGAGTTAGCCGATAGCGTGCATGATGCAGTTGTTGGACAGACATTCAGATCACATAGCTACAGTATCCCAGCAGGGAGCAGCGGGAGTGGGATGGATGATTTCGTCAAATAGTTAGTTGCTATGAAATGATCCCTGTACAATTTTGAACAAATTTGACAGCTCGACGAACAAATGGTGCGTCACCAGGAGCATTCCGACCGGGCATCTTGCGTAAAACGAAACAAGGAGTAGTACCGAATGGCACAGGCTGATCTCTTAGTACGGCTGTTAAAGAGCGCCACGAACAGCGATCAGCAAGGTTTTCGTAAGGCAGCTGAGGAGTTGGTAAACGAGGAGCGCCTACGGGGACATAGAATTCTCGCCGACAGGCTTTCGAAGGCTTTGCACCCGGACACGATCCAGGCCTCCCGCAATTCCGCGCAGCGCATGCAACAGAGCAATTCCCGCCCCAAGGATTTGCTGTATGAACTCGCTCCAGAGCGCGGCTTGGACAGTTTAGTCCTGCCGGAAAAAATCTCCTTGCAGATCCGAGAGCTCGTGGAAGAGCAGCATCGATCCGACCTGTTGCACTCACACAATCTTTCACCGCGCAACCGCATCTTGTTAGCGGGGCCTCCGGGCAACGGTAAGACATCCTTGGCCGAAGCGCTCGCATGCGAATTAATGTACCCCCTGTTGGTCATCCGCTACGAGACTTTGGTCGGTAGCTATCTTGGTGAAACGTCAAATCGTCTCAAGCAGGTGCTTGACTACGCACGAACTCAGAGATGTGTTCTGTTTTTCGATGAATTCGAAACGTTGGGGAAAGAGCGTGGCGACACGCACGAAACTGGAGAAATCAAGCGCGTAGTCAGCTCATTGTTACTGCAAATGGACGAGTTGCCCGACTACGTAGTGGTTGTGGCCGCGAGCAATCATCCAGAGCTCCTTGATCGTGCTGTATGGCGTCGCTTCCAACTGAGAATCGAATTGCCAACTCCAACCCGGGATCAACTGAGCGGATTCATAGAATCCATTTCACGGCGCACTGGAATCAACTATGGCATGACGGCCGAAACCTTGGCGAAGCATTTGCTTGGGGCGAATTTCTCAGACGTTGAAGAATTATGTCTGTCGATCTCTAGGCGCGCCATTCTTGAACAGAGAACAGACGATGCGAAAAAAATCACCCAGCAAAAATTAGAACAATGGAAGGCCCGCTTGAGCCCTACAAAAACTAACTAGATCGGGAGCAAAAAAACGATGGCGGACTACCTTCCTCTCCTTGTATTTCCAAAGGCCCAGATTTTCCCGCCACCAGCTGGCCGGCCCATGATGATCGGAAAACCTCACTTTCCTGATCACGGGATCCAGGTCAGAAGGTTGAGTGGGCAAATTGCTGAAGTCCAAGATAGTTTCGAAAAATACCGAGCTGATGTTAGTGGGGCAGTCGCTGGCCTAGAGCCAGAAACCGTCTTAGTCATCGAAATCGCAGGTCGTGTGGAGGATTTCAAGCAAGCAGTGGAAGCTGCAGGTCTTGAATGGCTCGGTGAATGGGATTTA
Source organism: Janthinobacterium lividum PAMC 25724 (assembly GCA_000242815.2). Taxonomy (GTDB): domain Bacteria; phylum Pseudomonadota; class Gammaproteobacteria; order Burkholderiales; family Burkholderiaceae_D; genus Janthinobacterium; species Janthinobacterium lividum_D. The sequence goes on along the minus strand of AHHB01000038.1, from coordinate 14,069 downwards.
GAGGAAATCGACCCAACTGACGAATTTTACGAGTTCGACTCGAAAGGCAACAAGAGTACGAAAACCGTATCTGGACGTCTATTTCTTTCGATGGTCAACGAGGCTGGTTTAGCAGAGTTGCTGTCTCTCTGGAATTTATGGCAGAACGAGAAGGGCATGCCGTATCGGCTTGGGAAGTGGAAGGACATTTTCAGTCAAATTGTTGTTGTGCGGCGGTGGGGCATTGAAGAGTCTTTGGGCGAGACGGGGATGCTCGACCTGTGGACGGACTTGCTTGATCCGGTGGACATAAACCAGAAAATATCGTTCCAGATCGAACTCTTCTACCGCGATAACGCTGCAAAGAGAGCACGCAACGAAGCCGCCGTGGTAACAATGCTGGACGAGTTGGGGGGACGAACACTAGGCGCATTCATCGACCTCAAAAGCATATCTTTTCATGCGGTGAAGGCCGAGATCCCTGCAGTAGCGGTGCGGCAACTGCTAAACGACCTCAACTCTCCCGCTCACCGAACAGACATTCATCTTTTCCAGTTTTCTAGCATCATGTACTTCCGCCCGACCGGACAATCGCTAATCGCAGTAGAGGTGGGCGACGGCGACGTATTGGAGATTGAACCGAGCGAGTCTGAACTCGACCCTATAGTTGCCATTCTTGATGGCGTACCCAACTTGAACCACCCGGCTCTGCGAGATCGGCTGCTTTTTGACGATCCCGAAAATCTCGCTGAAAAGTATAGACCAGGCGAAAGGAAGCATGCGTCATCAATGGCGTCTCTTCTTGTGCACGGCGAGCTGGACGGCCATGACTCAATTCCTTTGATCCGAAAGGTATATGTACGGCCAATTTTGGAGCCCCACGAGTTCACTCGGGATGAGCATGTCCCTGACGATATCTTCTTGGAAGATAGGATTCACTTAGCTGTACGCCGGATGTTCGAAGGTGCAGGTGATGTCCCGCCTCAAGCTCCTGGCGTTAAGATCATCAATCTGTCTGTAGGGGATCCCTTTCGCCCTTTCATTCATACCCCTAGCCCACTTGCACGCCTCTTAGACTGGCTCTCGTGGAAGTATCGCGTTCTTTTCTGCGTCAGCGCGGGCAACTTCCTAGACGACGTCGACATCGGTATGCCTACAGCAGAATTTGCGCTGTTAAGCGACGAGGACAAAATTGTCCACACATTGAAATGCGTGGAGCAGCAATTATCAGGCCGAAGACTTCTCTCCCCGGCTGAGGCCATGAATGTTCTAACGGTCGGATCTATCCATGCTGATAACTCTGGCGAATTTAATCTTGCCGACCGGGTCGATCTGCTGCCTAGCTCGGCGACATTCAGCTTAGTTTCACGACTTGGCCATGGGTTTAGGAGGTCAGTTAAGCCCGAGATCTTCTTCCCCGGCGGCCGCCAATTATATAAATTACCACCCGCAGGTAGCGTTCTAAAACTTGATCGTTACAAGGCCAAGCCGGGACAGAAAGTTGCTTGGGATAGTGACCAGCAAGGGGAAGTCGGAAAATGCGTCCACACTCGTGGCACGAGCAATGCGACTGCTCTTTCGACACGAGGGGGAGCACGCATATACGAGGTACTCCTCGAGCTTCAAGAAAAAAACGGCGACCTGCTAAATGAGAATTTCTTTTCCATTCTTATGAAAACGCTTTTGGTGCATGGGGCGCGCCACGATAAAGAAGCGAAAGCTGCGCTAACGAAAGCGCTTAAGACGCCCCAGAATGGCAGGAAACTGAAAGAGATGCTTTCCCGATACATGGGCTATGGGACAGTTGACATTGAACGTGTTCTTGCTTGCACAGAACAACGTGGAACTGTGCTGGGATGCGGCGAAATTGGCGTCGGTCAAGTCCATGAATTCCGCTTTCCGATCCCGCCTGCGCTTGCAAGCCGCAAAGATTGGCGCCGATTGGTGGTCACGCTCGCCTGGTTTACTCCGATAAACCCTGATCATCGAAATTTAAGAGAAGCAAAGCTCGAGCTGTCTTCGAAGGGGGCATGGGACGACATCGCACTTAGATTGAGCCGTCAGGATGCGGATCATAACCAAGTCCACCGAGGAACGGTCCAGCATGAAGTGCTCGAGAGCGAGAAGACGATCTCAGCTTTTCAGGATGGTGAAGAAATAGTTCTTCACATATCATGCAAGGCCGATGCGACAACCGCGTTGGACGTTCAAATCCCCTATGGTCTCGCGGTCACACTTGAGGTGGAGGAGGGAGTGGACATACCAATTTACGCACAATTGAGGGCGTCCATCCAGCCGCAAGTTGCGGTCAAGGTCTAAATTGCACTGACTCTAACTTGACCTGACAGAAACTGTCAGGTCAAGTTAGAGTCGTGGAGAGCCAAAATCGGCGAGAAGCGGCCGCTCGACGCGTGGCCACCTCCCATGAAATGTTAATATAGGTTTTGTCTTCAGATCTCAGCGTTAGCAGGTGCAGTTATTCCTTTATATTGCGTACTTATATGCGACTTCTATTCGCGTAGAATTTTAGTTCCCAAACCATGGCAAATCGCAAACAAATTCCCTCGGAAACTAGGTTTCGGCTGTTTTCAGCGGCAGCAGGTCACTGCCAACGCCCCGATTGCCTCCAGCCGCTTTTCCCCGCTGAAATGGGCGGCGACAAGCATATAGCCGAAATGGCTCATGTGATTCCGCACGGCGAAACGGGACCACGCCATGAGGTTCGACCGGCCGGAGAGTTCGAGGCTGACTCCTTTGAAAACCTGATCTTACTTTGTCCGACTTGCCACACGATTGTCGACAAAGACCCCGATGGATATAGCCGAGGCACATTGCTGGGTTGGAAAAGTAATCACCTCGCTGCATTGGCCCACAGGCAAGGAATTCGTGTCTACGATGAGCGCTGCCAAGTTAGAGAAGTCGTGTACGCCGCCATGGCCGAAAACAAGGCCATTTGGAAAGAGTTAGCGCCCTCTGATGGATCGAGCTTCGAACATGATCCAGAATCTGAAGCGGCTAAGACGTGGGTGCAAAGGATGCGAGGTGTCATTTTGCCTAACCATTTCCGAACCCAAGCCATCATCAAGGCAAATCTGCACCACTTGACGGAAGCTGAGCGACAGACATTTGCACAATACCAAGAACATGTTCGAGGCCTCGCAGAACGTCATGTTTGCGGTGTCGCTGGCGGGGCTATCCGTTATCCCACAGAAATGGATGGGATTTTCGTATGAACTGGCAGGTTAGGTATGCACTTGAAAACATCTTGAAAAATTACCACTTAGTAACGGCGCAGCATGTCCGCGATGACGCTATCAGGGTCACGATGCCTGATCGACCCGACGTTGTTGCGGTTATTTCGGCGGCTTACAAGATCGATTTCCAATTAGCAACGCAATACCATACCGATTTTCCCGACATGGATTTTTTATGTGGATACAGAAAGGAGTGTGTCTGGGAAGGCGAGGCGATCAGATATGTAGAAAACAGTACCATAGGCTGGGGGAATGTCGGCACTCTTATTTCCGCTATTGGCACAGGTGACGCAAAGACTGCTGTCCACAAGGGCTATCTCTTCTCGTATCGACTCATCAGGCAGATGAGATCCGTTGCGAACCTGAATAGAGAGTTTGATCGAGTTTTTACGATGACGCTAACCAATGGGCGCACGTATCGCGTAGGTATGATTATGGAGTACGAGCCGACAGCGGATGCCATTCGCACTTTTTGGGATCGGTTCGGCCCCATCGATATTGCCTGGAACATCAATCCAAGCGGGCATCCCACGCAGAATGCCATCGAAGCAGGTAGGGGCCTCGGATGCGGGGTAATGAAATGGGACGAGCTAAAACTGCTGTTGTAAAACCGTTGATGACGGCACGTGAAGTCGCGAGATTCCTACTTACGTCCTGCGAGTCTCTGCGAGGGTTCGAATCCTTCATGTTTGGCTCCTCACTGTTCGGTGTGGGCAGCGATTTGGACATCTTGATCGTCGGCCCATCTGGTGAACCTCTGTCCAAACTGAAGGCGGAGTTAAAACTTGCAGGAAAGGAATTACCACTTGACGTTCTATATATGCTGCCGTCGGAAGCGGAGGAGACGGGATTTGTCAAGCGCGAAGAATGCATAACTCTCGCCCAATTGGCTAGCCTTTAACCTTTCGTAGCTTCTTTTCTCTAGTCTGCTCTTTATCAATTTTCGGAAGGGGCGAATTCAAGTACGCTTCTGTCAGTCCTCGATTTGACGTGTTGTATGCCCAAATGTTGGCGCCGACCTAAAATAGACCCACCGGGGATGCGGACGTTTTCTTGGACTGGTTTACGTTGTTAACCCCAAGCTTTCACGATACTCGATCGGATGTTGGCGCCGACGATTTTTTGACCCAAGCTGCCGATTTTTGGTAACCCACGTCCATAGCCAGCAAACCCGCGTGCAGCAACGGTTCCAGAGGTTTTGAGTTGGGTCAGTTGGAATCGGCAGCCTGGATCAATTTAACGTCGGCGCCAACAAGTGTGGCTTTTCATTACCAGCCGCTTTCCATAAGAACGTTTTTGCAAAGCTTTCCATAAACGTTCCACTGCACCTCAAACCCCAAATAGGCTGACTGTTGGCGCCGACTTCGTCATTTCACCCACACCTGCGCCTGCGCGTGCATGCAGGGCTCAGCGTGGAAAGTGGGCGGCGGCGTGTTCCCGCCAGTTGAATGCATCGCCAATGCGGAGGAGGCACTACAGGCCGCACATGACGCCGCGATGGACAACGCCCTCGACTGGATGAACTCGCACGCTGACCAACTGCAGGGTGTGGGTGCAATGACGAAGATTCATCACACCGGGCGGCCAGCCGCCCCCTGCAGAGCCGCGAAATAGGCTGACTGTTGCGCCGACTTCGTCATTTCACCCACACCCGCATCGAACGCACGCTGTTCATCCTGGACTGGCTGCAGAATGTCGAACTGTGCCGGCGCGTGCATGCAGGGCTCAGCGCGGAACTGCGCTTACAGCTCGTCCAGCCAACGTCATCTTGTCCGGACGCAGATAATTATGCCGTGTCCCAATTCAATAACTCAGCCATTCTGCCGCGTATCGTGCAGCGATGCACCTGCAGCAAAAACGTTGAAATGCCAGTGAAGTGTGGTAACTTGCCAACTACATCAACATCAGTAAAGCCGCTCTAATGAGTATTGATAAATTGTCAATATTCGAACTGCGCGAGCTGCAGGACCAAGTAAAGAAACAGCTGAAAATCACAGCGAAAAAAAGCATCAACGATGCTCGTGCTCAAATTCTTGAAATCGCCCAGCGAGCCGGCGTGTCGGTCACAGACCTGGTCGGCAGCGGCGCCACGACCAAGGTTAAACACTCGGTCGCCGTCAAATGCCGTCACCCATCCGATGCAACCCTCCAATAGAGCGGCCGTGGCCGCCAGCCAAAATGGGTAACGGAATGGGTCGAGTCCGGGAAAACTTTGGAAGAAGCCGGCGTCTGAGGGGCGTTCGCTGGGAGGAACACAGGATTCGGAAAAAATCGGGCGCTAAGGCAACATGTCCTCCAATGAAGGACCGCTTTCGCCCCAAAGCGGACGGTCGCGTTTGATTAGCTCGCTCAACTAGACGACGCAGACGCAATCGGGATTCTCGTCTGTGAAGCCAGGAGCCACCTCGTCCTTTTGTTCCGCAGGAAGGGAGCGCAGTGCTTCTCGATTGGCAAGAGTTGGAATCCAGTCGACCTCCCGGGCAAAGATTGACAGGTAGGCCATGAGAGTTCTGCGACCACGGACCTGTACTTGCAATTCCGTCAGCACGCGGCCATGGTTGAACGTGTACCCTAAAAGGCGGCAATGCGGTGAACTCACGCTACAATTGCACCGCCCGGCATGGGGCACTTTCTACATCCTCTCAACAAGGACGGTTTAAATGAATACTCAAACTAACACCACAGCTAAAATGGCTGCCTATGACAATTACCGCATAATCAGGCGTAAAGGCGCAGTAGTCGCCTTCGACCCTGCCAAGATCTCAATAGCGATGACTAAAGCGTACATGGCAGTGGCAGAGTCTTATAAAGTGGAGCGAAGCCCCGCCTTCGTTGTTGCCGCGTCTGTTCCGCTTGATGAGGGTTCTGATGCATCTGGCGCGTCACCAGGGGCGGGAGGCGAGTCTGGAGGAGATGGAGACGATGATGACGGCGACGGCGACGGCGACGGGCCCCGACGTTCTCGCCACGCTTCTCCTCCCCCAAAAATTCGCAATACCCCGGCTGTTCAACGCCTTCCACGCTGTAAATCCACGCAAGTTACAACTATAAGCACCCCACACCGGGATGCATTGATCGCGCTCGTCCTCTTAACCACCGTAGTGCTATTGACTGTCGTTGCTCTCGCAATGCTGGACTTTCCCAAGCTCGCGGCCAGTGTCATAGCAAGCCTAACTGGTCTGCCATCGCTGGCAGCTAGGTTCATACGGCCTAAGTAATATTTGTGGCCCCGGGCAACGATGCCTGGGGCCACGGTGATCCTTTGGATTGCTAATTTACCTCAGTTCCATTTTGTGATTTCGCGGCTGTGATGTTGACGAGTCGCGTCGAGGTAGGTTTTCAGCTCTTGCTTGGTCAATACCTTGTTTTGAACCGCAGCACGAATCAAATCTCCTGTAGGTTCACGGTCGGTCATAGTCGCTGACGCTGTCTCCGTTGGCACGACCATTAGTCCAAAAGGTTCCAAATACCGTTGACGATAGCTAAATCGCTCAGTGTTAGTCGACACGGTTTCCTCACCCATTTTGTAAAAACCATTCTGAGTCTCTGTCGGATTGATATAAAAGCTGCCATCTACCAGTGTTCCGATATCTTTATTCCAACCGCCCGGCTGCGCACGTTTGATCTTTTTTCCTTCCCAGTTTGAGTAGGTGAAAGGCTTGTCGGGACCAAACAAAAGAATAAAGAAATTCTTGTATGGATAGCTGTTGTCGCGGTGTACTAGCAATTGGCTTACAGTCATCTCAAGGTAGCTATTGAATAGCCACGTCTTTCCACCGAGGTATTCCAGCCGCTTGAAATCCCCATCCCCTTCGTCAGCGAACATATAGTAAAAATCGTCTGGATTACAGTCCGCTTGGAATTTTGTAAGGAATGATTCGATTTCTTTAGGTTTAGTAACACTCAAGGTCGTGTTAATTAGTGGGAAAGAATGACGAATTACGTAGTCAAACGCATCGAGTTTGACCCATGGGTTCGGTTTCGGTGGCTGCTTTTCAGCCTTAATGAAATCGTATATCTCTTGGATACTCTGAAACCTCGCCTCGGGGTTGTCACTAAGCGCCCTGTTGGTGAATGCGTTCAGGATCGACATATTGTCATGCCGGGACGTGTCAGCAAAACTGGTACGTCCCAACCCTCGAATTGTCGCGCCGGTCATGAACCATTGCATCACTTGGCCAAGTGAATAGATATCTGCTGCCTCGGTAATCTTGCTTTTGCTGTTGACTTGCTCCGGGGCACTAAAAAGATAGTTAGCCATGCGGTCAGACGGTTTCGTCTTAGATTCCTTCGAGAAAACTTCCGCATTGAAGTGTGCAATGCCAAGATCGCCGATAACGTAAGCATCGGCTTTTTCGTCGTAGAAAATGTTCTGAGGTTTAATGTCGCGATGGATAATGTGATTTGTGTGCAGGTGCTTTAGGCCTTCGCACAAGTTGTCGAAGAGCTTCCACGCGAGAGCCTTCCGGTCAGGGTGCTGATATTCCGGACCAGCTTCGGCAATCTTATTGAGCGTATTTCCATAAGCCTTCATGATGATGAGGGAGTACGTTGTTTCGTTAAGAGCCTTTGTGTCGAAGTGGTATGAACGAGCGATGTTCTTGTGAGTCGGAATTTGGGATGCACCAAAAAACTCATCACGGAAACGTGCAAGCTTCCCGGTTTCGCCGTGAGGAATGAACTTCACAGCGAACTCATGTTTAGCTCGCTTGAACTTCAGAACGTGCGCATTGCCGCCTTGGCCCAAGCTGGAAACGTACTCGAAATTTCCGATGTCGGTTTCGAGCACAGGGTTTGTTTTGAAATATTGAACCAAACTATCCGACATCTTTTCTCCAGTTAAACTATTATCAGGAACATCCTGAATTAATTCATCATTTGGTTCGCGATCGTGATCGCGGCATCGTGGACTCAACCCTGACCACACACAGCAAGCGGCGGTAAAACGCCCAGAGGCTTGATGGATCATTGAATTTTAATTCTTCAAGCTTAATGACTGCTTGTGGCCGAACTCGGCCATTCAGCTCAGCATAACAGGTCGTCAGTACGAAAATCTAGCGAGCTCCAGGACAGGCTGGATTCGCCCCTAAGCGGCCCTTCGCAAGCGAAACAGAAGCGGCAACTTGATCTCCATAGTTCGATATCTTTTTCGACCAGCGTCGTCATCATCTGCGTATCCTGGGACTAGCGTAACCTGCTAGCCCAAGCCGGAGCCAACGAGCATCCGGGCCTTCGAGGACGTCCGCACACGCCCTTTGCGTCAGCCGCAGCAAGCCTTGAATTTCTGCCCGCTCCTGCAGGGACACGGTTCGTTGCGACCGATCTTTGTCCGAGCCACCCTCTGCACGACCGGCGCCAGCGCACGTGCGCGGCGGATCGCAGGAACAAGTGCCGGGACCGGCGCCGACGTCGCCCCCATCCCGGACGCAAGCTTGCGAACCAAGCGTACCTCTTCCTTCGAACCGTTGCCCTTCACCTTCGCCAGCGCCGAGGCGGCGTCAATAAATTCCCGCACTCGCTCAGCGCGCTTCGGGAATGGTCGTCCATATTCGTCGAACATGAAGCGCGCCACTAGGAAGTCATCACGCTCCTCGTCCGACATCCTGGTACTCAGTTCCTCGAGCTTGGCAACCAGAGTCGGCGCGAGCCGAAGTGCCCTGTCGGCGATCAGCTCATCTTTCTCGGCCAGCGCCCTCTCGTAAGCGCCCTGCACCAGACCGGAAGCGTTGATCCACTGCCTGGGCTCGGCTTGTGACATGTAGAGGTCAGCGAGATCCAGATTCGCCTCGGTCACGCCACGCATGGCGTTCGTGAGCAACTTCGCCGCCTCGGCGAAGCCACCTGGCAGTACTCCGCGCCGCATGAGGTTGCCCACTACCTGCTGCGCTTCGGGCAGGTCGGCGTCGCTCGCCCGTTGCAGCCAGGCGATCGCCGCAGGCTGGTCGATCTCTACACCGTCGCCATAGTAAAGCGCTACCCCCGCCTCGTATTGCGCAACCGGATATCCGGCCTCGGCGGCGCGGAGCGTCAAGTCGAACGCAACCTTGGGATCCACCGCCACGCCCAGCCCCTTGCGGTACATCCGCGAAAGCAGGGTGAGCGCAAGGGGTTGATCCTCGGCCGCCGCCTTTTCCAGGTAGCCGCGGGCGCGCTCGTAGTCGACTGGCTCGTCATGCAGCCCGTGCATCGCCGAATGCCCAGACCAGGCTAACGCATCGATATCCCCGTCTCGTGCCGCAGTCGCGATGAGATTGACACCGAACGCTACGTATTCATCGCCACGCTCGCCTTCTGACAGCACGAGGCCGTACTGGTAGGACGCGGGCGGGTAGCTGGCATCGCTGGCATAGCGCAATAAATCCAGCGCTCGGCCTTTCAGCGCGCCGAACTCGAAGCGCCTGGGGTATGACGCCAAGAAGGAATCGGGCCCTGCCTCGGTTTCCTTGACCTTCGATGCCAGTTGCTGCCGCAGCAGAATCGCGACCTGATACTGGTCGGCGGGACTGTTCTCGACCAGCGCCCGATAGCACACTTCTTTCAGTTCGTCCGAGCTCTCCTCGACGACGACGTAATCGGGTAGTGCCGCCCCACCATGCTTCTGCCGGAACACCGTCTCGAGCAGGACAATCGCGTTCGCCATTGCCTCGCAGGCCAATGGTCCAAACTGTGCCTCCTCTCGCCGGCTTTCTTCGGGATGCGCCGCCGCGTTGCCCCATCGACGCAAGTCGTTCAGCTTCTCATGAGTGTCGCGATTGATTCGTTGGGCCTTTGCCAGCATCCTGATCTTTTCGTCCAGCCCATCGGGCCACTCGCGCCAGTCATCCGGCCGCAGCAGGTCGCAACAGAGACTTGCGAGAGCACGGGTCTGGATGAGGGTATGCTTGGGGAATTGGTAACGACTACGCTTGGCTTCGCTGTACAGCTCGCCAATTCGCGCGCAAACGCGCTGTGCAAACTCGAGATCGTTCATGTTGTAACCGAAGGCACGGCAAGAGCACCGCAGGCCAAGTTTAACTTACTGGATGTAGAACTCAATAACTATGGCACGCTGTCGGGGCATGAATAAGTAGCATTTCATAATAACGAAATACGGCCCAATAGCACCGGATCGGCAATAACATTGGCCGCCAACCGCAGTGTCCACAAGGTCCGCTCTTGGCCGATCGCGGCAGCAGAGCATAGCGGATTGCCAAGCAGAAATTCTCACACATTGTCACTCCGCTCTAAATGGCTGCTTCTGGCCGGTAACCGTCATTGGCAGGTTCCACCCCAAAGCCGTCACTCCGCAACGGCCTAATTTCAGTTGTGTGGAGCAACACACGTTAGTGCTTTAGCTGCAAATCGAGATACTCAGATTCACTGACGGTTTGTAAATCAGGCAATCCTAATGCCATCCACGCAGTAAAAATCGTAGACTGTTCGATCTGTTTCATCGTTGCGCGGCGGCTCGGCCTCTCGGCCATCCTCTTCTGATGAGTAAGTAGACCATATGGACTCTTCAACTTCAGCGTAGCTGGGTATCCGATCATCATCTAAGTTTTTAACAAACTGGAAGAACTCACGTCGGGATTCTAGGAGGGCGCGGGACAGCATTACCTGGCGTCCACGACACTTCGTGCAGATGAGCCTGCCCCACGTCAGTGGTTTAGCTTTCCCATACGCGGCGCGAGCATTCTTAAACCAATCAACGCTGACAAACGTGTAGTGCTTGCACTTGGTGCAGGTGATGTACCAGTTCACGTTGATCGTTGGTGGAAGAGTGGGCATCGCAGTCCTCGAAATTCTTCACTGCATGAAGGTCGGCTTTTGGCCGAACCCGGCCGTTCGGACAAGCATAGCAGGTTGTCAGATGGAAAATCCAGCGCGACCCACGACAGGCGGGATTCGCCCCATAGCGGCCGTTGCCGGTGTAGAGCTTTCCCGACATGCTAAATCGAAATTTTTTTACTTACGCTCAGCGCGTCTCAGTCGGATTTCTTCCGATGCCAATTTTCCCTGCTCCTGATCGGTTTCAATCTCATCAGTCGATCTTAACCGATGTATCGCTGATGTCAGAAATCGGATTGTTGAGTGGTGGAACGAGCATTTGTAAGGTCTGGATCAAGTTACTTGCCAAACACTTGCTCGGCTGTGAGAGGTGCAGACCAATACTTTGAGTAGTTGGGACCGTCAGACTTAGGGCGATAGTTTGGTTCTGTGATTTTTACAGGCGTAGGCATGGGAAAATCCACGCCCACAAGTATGGCCTCACCCTGTCCTAGAGTTGGCAAAAATGCCGCAGCTGATCCGTCTAGGTTGCCGCACGCTTTCTCAACTACATGCCTGTCACGTTCATTGATTAAACGGTGAACGACGAACATACCCATCTGGCTTAGAACGTCCTCAGGAATGTCTCGCGGCCGCTGTGTTGCAAGGATGGTTGTCAGGCCAAATTTTCGTCCCTCTTTTGCGATTAAGCCGAAAGCGTCCAGTGTGATCCGGTTGGATTCGTCACCTAAGTTCTTGTTTAGGAACTGGTGAGCCTCATCCAAAATGACAACAGCGGGGTTCGTCGCAAATCGTTTTTCTCGTGCGAGTCCAAGCAAATACCTACCAAGTGCGTTGACTAGCAGTTCCCTTGCATTGTGTTCAAAGGATAGGTTTTCCATTGAGATTCTTAGGACCTGTCTGTTCGAATTCAGGAACTCATCTATCCTTTCGGTCAGAGAACAAAACTGATCTGGCTGAAATAGGCACTTGAGCGCTTTTGAACCGGTGATTGTCGTGATTTTAGAAATCAACGTCTCGCAGTAGCCTCGGACCTGCTCGTTGATATTTCCCCAAACTGCATGGTTAGGATTGTTTGCTGTGCCGCCAGATTCCCACACACACTCCTCAACAATTTGTTGCGGCAAAAGGTTGATGAAGTATCGTGCGCCGGGCTCAGAGATCGCGGCTGAGTGGATTTGCTTGTGGTGCCAGAAATTTTGTTTAGGGCTGTTTTTCTTACCCATGTTCTGTGGGGCGTCCTGCCCATACAAAGCATACGAGAGCTTGAGTGTGGTCAGTGCCTCGCGTAGCTTGGGGGTTTGCGACGCACCGCTAGGCTGAAAAATGGCGAACAGGTCGAGCTCGGTGAGCATCCAGTACGGGAACCCTACGTAGATTTTCCTGTCAGTAGCGTTCTGCTTTTCGCCCCCTAGATAGACACTCTCTACTCCATCCGTGAAGGTATGAAATTCGCCGGTTGGATCAACGAGAATCACCTTGCCGCCAAGTCGTGCAATTTCTTGGGTGATCCTAGCTACGGTCCAGCTTTTTCCGCCTCCTGTAGCCCCCAGAACTGCGCAGTGCCTACCGAACAATTGGTTAGGTGATATGTTGACTTTTGTGCTTGATGACTGAGTGGTCGTAGCAAGTTCAATCATGCCTTGCGGGTCAGTTACATTGCCCTCAACAACATGCTTAACCAAAAGAGGATGTGCGCAAAATACATGTTGTCCGATCCTCGGATGCTGGGGGATTCCTGACACTACCTTGCCGGTGGATAGCTCAAGAGTGGTCAGGAGTTGGACTACGCCAATCGGGTGAGCATCCGGTTGCATGCCAAGTGACGGTTCAGCATTCAGTCGTTCGCTGTCAGGTAGCCGAACCTCCGTTAGGCGTCCGAGAACGGCGTAGCCATCGCTTTCAATAAAGATAAACTCGCCTACCTGGCCGCCGTTGATTGGGAACCCTGCATACTGCTTTGCTGATACGCTCGCTGCGTAGGGCAAGTTGATTCTTGCCGAGTCGGGGTTCACAAAAATCACTGACCCAATATAGCGGTTTGAGTCAAAGGGGCTGGTCGGTAGGGCTTTACTTTTCATTTGGCATGGCCCTCAGCGATTTCAAGCGGTCAAGGTGCTGCTCTAGGTCAGTCTCTGCCGCAATGTCTGGAAGCTCAGGAACCAAGTCCTCAAAGTAGGTGTTAATCATTGACAACCGAGCGTCACCCTTGCCGATGAGGTATGCCAGTTTTTTCAGGTGGTCATTGGTTTTCGCCGCACCAAGTCTGTCGCCATCAGGTGCTAGAAACGGATCAACAATCACTACCTTAAGGTTTAAGTTGGAGCGGATCGCGGACACGATTGGCTCCGCAAGGTGGTTGTCATTGAACCCAAAACCAATGACTAGCAGGGCTGTTTCTGGTTGACGTAATGCCGCCTGAAATGCTGACATCATCTCCAAATAAGGCTGTTCAAATGCGAGTTCGTATTTGGTGTTTCGCGGGTAGACCAAGATAGGTCGCTGTGTCCCTTTTACACGCTCAATTTCGTTGGTCTTTTCGTTCTTTTGCCAGTCAATAGAGCCATGCAGTTTGTAGAGGTGGAATACGTTCGTAATGTAGTCGTGGGTGTCAGGATTGGACTCACGCTTGACGATGTCGTAGGAAAAATAAATGCTGTCAAAAACCTGCGGATTCGTGTGTGAGAAACCGTCAATGACCACGTAGCGTCCCTGCCTTGCTGCATACTCAAAACAAAGGTCGTAGTTGGTCGTAAAAATCTTGGTTCGGACTTTACGATTGGACCGTCTCGCAATTTTTCTCAGCAACTCGGAATGGACAGCTACATCGTAAGCGTAAAGCCAGCGCCGTCTTGAGCCCGGCAATGAATTAGAAGATGATGGCATCACACCGCTGGGAAGCGGCGTGTTTTTAAGCCGAGGGAAGCGGCGTGGCGCAGTTCCAGGGCAGGAAGTCGTCGACCCGGTTGACCGGATGATCGGCGATGTTGGTCAGCACATGGCGCAGCCAGGCCTCGGGGTCAACACCGTTGAGCTTGGCCGTGCCGATCAGCGAGTAGATCGCGGCGG
>AHHB01000039.1 GCA_000242815.2 Janthinobacterium lividum PAMC 25724 | reverse complement strand
GGCGCTGCCGTGCGCGCCGCAGCCGCCACGGCCGGCGCCAGCCCCGCCCAGCTGGCCGCCATCAGCGCCACCTATGGCAGCGCCGTGCCCAACGGCATCAATTCGAGCCTGACGCCAGATCAGATCGACAGTAATATCGCTAAGGTGACGCAAGTGCCCGCCGTGAGGTCGGCTTCGCTGGTGTTCAACAGCGTCGGCAGCCTGGACAAGGCAGCCATGCTGGCCCTGACGCCGCCGCAAACCTTGCCGGTGACGGTCAACCTGCCTGTGTTCCCCGCCACAGGCGCGAACTCGAACCTGGCGATCAAGGTCGACTTCAGCAATTCCACCCAGCTCAGTTCGTCCACCAGCGAAAAGCGGACCGTGGCCGATGGCTATGCGGCTGGCCAGTTGAGCCGTTTCGTCGTGGGCACCGATGGCGTGATCCAGGGCCAGTACAACAATGGCAAGACGCGTGACCTGGGGCAGGTGGTGCTGACCAAGTTTGCCAATCCGAATGGCCTTGAGCCGCTGGGCAACAATGCCTGGGCGGAAAGCTCGACCTCGGGCAGCCCCATGACGGGCGAGCCGAGCTCGGGTGGCCTGGGTGACTTGCGCGCCTCGTCGGTGGAAGTGTCGAACGTGGACTTGACGGCCGAACTGGTCAACATGATCACTGCCCAGCGCGCCTACCAGGCGAACGCACAGACCATCAAGACGCAGGATTCGGTCTTGCAAACACTCGTCAACCTGCGTTAAGTGTAAGGGGAGCAGTTCTTTCGGACTGCTCCCGGCTTTCGTTTTGCACGGAGAAAAAACATGGACCGTCTCATCTACACCGCCGGCTCGGGCGCCAAGCATATCCTAGACAAGCAGGCCACTACCGCGAATAATCTGGCGAACGCCACCAGCACGGGTTTCCGTGCCCAGCTCGACTCGTTTCGCGCCGTGCCCGTCGTGGCCGATGGCATGATGCCGACGCGTGCCTTCGTTGTCGATTCGACGGTCGGTTCCGATTTCACGCAAGGACCCATGCAGCACACGGGTCGCGCGCTCGATGTGGCCGTGGAAAACAGCGGCTGGATCGCGGTACAGTCGACCGACGGTTCCGAAGCCTATACGCGCAATGGCGCTTTCAAGCTCAATGAAAACGGTATGCTGCAGACGCAATCGGGCCTGATGATACAGGGCGACACGGGCCCGCTGGCCGTTCCACCGGGCGTGACAGTGACTATTGCCGGCGATGGCACGGTGGGTACGATTTCCACCGACGTGCCGCCAGGGCCGTCCACGGTGCTGGGGCGCATCAAGCTGGTCAACCCGCCCGAGCAGCAACTGGTGCGCGGCGATGACGGCCTGTTCCGCTTGAAGGATGGCACGCTGGCGCAGGCCGACCAGGCCGTCAAATTGACCACGGGCGCGCTGGAGGGCAGCAATGTCAGCCCCGTCGAATCGATGGTCAGCATGATCGCTCTGGCGCGCCAGTTCGAAACCCAAATGAGCTTGTTGAAGAATGCCGAGAATAACGCGGCGAAAGCCACCCAGATCCTCGCTTTGAATTGATAGAGCCGGTCGCATAATGGTTACATAGAAATAGCTTACAGGGCTGGCAAGCGCTGTTATTGGAGAAAAAACATGATTCGTTCCCTTTGGATAGCCAAGACCGGCCTGGAAGCGCAGCAGACGCAGATGGACGTGATCGCCAATAACCTGGCCAACGTCAGCACCACCGGCTTCAAGAAGTCGCGCGCCGTGTTTGAAGACTTGCTGTATCAAAATGTGCGCCAGCCGGGCGCGCAATCGTCGCAGCAAACCCAGCTGCCTTCGGGTCTGCAGATCGGCACGGGCGTGCGCACCGTGGCTACCGAGCGCATCCATACCCAGGGCAATCCTCAGGCGTCGGGCAATTCGCGCGATGTGATGGTCAATGGCACCGGTTTCTTCCAGGTGCTGCTGCCCGATGGCGCCACCGCCTACACGCGCGACGGCTCCTTCCAGACCGATGCCAACGGCCAGCTCGTCACTTCCGAAGGCTTCGTCATCCAGCCTGCCATCACCGTGCCGACGAATGCGCTGAGCCTGACAGTGGCGCGCGACGGCACCGTCTCCGTTACCCTGCCCAATACGGTGGCGCCATCGCAGATCGGTTCGCTGCAGCTGACCACCTTCGTCAATCCGGCTGGCCTCGAATCGAAGGGTGAAAACCTGTACATGGAAACGGGCGCTTCCGGCGTGGCGCAGACCAATACCCCGGGCACGAATGGCGCGGGGGTGCTGATGCAGGGCTATATTGAAAGCTCGAATGTCAACGTGGCCGAGGAAATGGTCAACATGATCCAGACGCAGCGCGCCTACGAGATCAACAGCAAGGCCATCACCACATCCGATCAAATGCTGCAGAAATTGTCGCAACTCTAATGTTCATCGTCGTCCTGCCATCCGCCAACGGATGGCCGCGGAGGTTCCTCATGCAATACCCCATCATCGCCCTGTTGTCTGCAGTCCTGTTGTCTGGCTGCGCCATTACGCCCACCTCGATCGTGCAATACCCGACCACCACGCGCGCGCCGATGCCCGAACCGGTGGTCGTCAGCAACGGTTCCATCTACCAGCCATCGACCTACCGTCCCGCCTTCGAAGATCGCCGCGCGCGCCACGTGGGCGACATCATGATCATTGCCATTACCGAGCGCACGAATGCCGTCAAGGCGGGCGCCAGTTCCGGCAACAAGTCCGGCAGCGTGGGCTTCAGCACGCCCGGCCTGGCCCAGGGCCGTCTGGGCGGCACCGTCTCGGCAAATGGCGCAACGAAATTTGCCGATGGCGACAACCAATCCGCCAGCAACACCTTTTCCGGCACGATCGGCGTGACGGTGATCGAGGTGCTGCCAAACGGCAACCTTATCGTGGCTGGCGAAAAACAGATCGCCATGAACAAGGGCACGGAATTCATCCGCTTCTCGGGCATGGTCAATCCCGACACCATCGGCATCGGCAACGTCGTGCCATCGACGCAGGTAGCCGACGCGCGCGTCGAATACCGCACCAACAGCCAGATCGACCGCGCCGAAATGGCGTCGATGGCTTCGCGCTTCTTCCTCAGCTTGCTGCCATTCTGATCATGACTACGTTTACTTTTCAGCGCGTTTTGATCGCCTTCGGCCTGGCCATGTGCCTGCTGGCACCCGTGGCGCAGGCCGAGCGCCTGAAAGACTTGGCCAGCATCGCCGGCGTACGTCAGAATCAGCTGATGGGCTATGGCCTCATCGTCGGCCTCGATGGCAGCGGCGACCAGACCACGCAAACGCCGTTCACCATCCAGAGCGTGGCGGCGATGCTACAGCAGCAAGGCATTAACTTGCCGCAAGGCACGAGCTTGCAGCTGAAAAACGTGGCCGCCGTGATGGTGACGACGGCCTTGCCCGCGTTTGCCCAGCCGGGCCAGTTGCTCGACGTGACGGTGTCGTCGATGGGCAATGCAAAAAGCTTGCGCGGCGGCACTTTATTGATGACGCCTTTGAAGGGCGCCGATGGCCAGGTGTATGGCATGGCGCAGGGTAATGTACTGGTGGGTGGCGTAGGCGCGCAGGCGGCCGGCAGCTCGGTGGTCATCAATCACTTGAGCGTGGGACGCATTTCGGGCGGTGCCACCGTCGAGCGCACCGTGCCTTCGGTACTGGGCGCCAACAACACGATACGCCTGGAATTGAATGCGACCGATTTCGCTACCGCCAGCCGCGTCGTCGATGCCATCAACAGCCGCTACGGCGCCGGCACGGCTGCGGCGCTGGACGGGCGGGTGATCCAGGTGCAGTCGCCCGGTGGCAGCGACCAGCGCGTGACCTTTCTGGGCCAACTGGAAAGCATCGAAGTCAATCCTGCCCGCCTGGCCGCCAAGGTCATCATGAATGCGCGTACCGGTTCCGTGGTGATGAACCAGTCCGTGACCCTGGAAACGTGCGCCATTTCGCATGGCAACCTGTCCGTCACCGTCAATGTCGAGCCCGATGTGAGCCAGCCGGCGCCTTTGTCGGGCGGGCGCACGACGGTTACGCAGACAGCACAGATCGATATCAAGAAAGAACCGGGCAAGGTCATGCTGGTCAAGGGCGGCGCCTCGCTGGCCGAGGTGGTGAAAGCCTTGAATGCCATCGGCGCCTCGCCGCAAGACTTGCTGGCCATCCTGCAGGCGATGAAGGCGGCCGGTTCGCTGCGCGCCGAACTCGAAATCATTTGATGGGTACGCCATGATCAGCCAAACCGACCTCAGCAATACCGCCGCCTACGACGTCAAGGGCATGGATGGCTTGCGCCAGTCCGCCAAGGCGAAGGACCCAGCCGCCCTGAAAGAGGCAGCTACGCAGTTTGAAGCCATGTTTATCAACATGATGATGAAAAGCATGCGCGACGCCTCGCCGCAGGACGGCATCATGGATAGCCAGCAAAGCAAGATGTACACCTCGATGCTGGACCAGCAGACCAGCCAGAACCTGGCCAAGCGTGGCACGGGCCTGGCGGACGTGCTGATACGTCAGTTGTCGTCCTCGAACCAGGCGCTCGCTGCCGATGGCGCCGAAGCGCCGTCGCCGCGTTCGTCGAGCATGGCGCAGGCGCTGGCAGCCTTCCGCCAGCAGCAGGGCGCGCTGACCGATGGCGCGGCCAGCACCACCGGCAAGACCTTGAGCGACAAGGCCAATGCCACGCAGGCGCCACACGTGCGCGCGTTTCAGGAAAAACTCGGCGTGCATGCGGAAGAAGCCAGCCGCGCTACCGGCATCCCGGCCAAGTTCATGCTGGGCCAGGCTGCGCTGGAGACGGGCTGGGGCAAGCGCGAAATCATCAGCCGCGACGGCAGCAGCAGCCACAACCTGTTCGGCATCAAGGCCTCAAGTGACTGGAAGGGCAAGGTCGCGGAAGCTGTCACCACGGAATATGTAAATGGCAAGGCGCAGCGCAAGGTGGAAAAATTCCGCGCCTACGACAGTTATGCGGACAGCTTCAAGGATTATGCGCAGTTGATTACCGGCAACAAGCGCTACGAAAAAGTGCTGGCCAGTGCGGGCGACGCCAGCAAGTTCGCCCAGGGCTTGCAAAAGGCTGGTTACGCGACGGACCCCAACTATGCGGCCAAATTGACAAAAATAATCAATCATTCGCTGGTCGGTTAAGGCGCGTCCCTACCCTTGTGCAGGCCGCGTGCTTCAAGTTTTCGCCGCAACTGCCGTAAATCATCTTGACGGTAAACAATAAGACACCATGACTTCGAATCTCCTCAGTATTGGTAAAAGCGGTTTGCTTGCAGCGCAGGTGGGCCTGTCGACGACCGGGCATAACATCACCAATGCAAATGTGCCCGGGTATAATCGCCAGACGGTACTGCAGCAGACTGCGCATTCGAACTATGCCGGCTACGGCTTCGTCGGCACGGGCACGGAAGTGTCGCAGATCAAGCGCCAGTACGACAGCTTCATCGCCACCCAGGTCAATGCTGCACAAAGCGCCACCAGTGCGCTCGATAGTTATCACACGCAGATCAGCCAGATCGACAACTTGCTGGCCGATCCCACGGCCGGTCTCTCGCCCGCGCTGCAGGATTTCTTCAAGGGCGTGCAGGACTTCAGCGCCAATCCGTCCTCGGTCGCTTCGCGCCAGGCCTTGCTGTCGAGCGCCGGCTCGCTCACTTCCCGTTTCCAGGGTTTGAGCGCGCGCCTGACGGAGATCGGCGACGGCGTCAATTCGCAGATCACGTCGAGTGTGACGGTGATTAATACCTATGCCAAGCAGCTCGCCGAGCTGAATCAATCGATTTCTCAGCTGTCGGTCGATGCCAGCAACCAGCCCAACGATCTGCTGGACCAGCGCGACCAGCTGATCACGGAATTGAACAAATATGTCAAGGCGACGGTGCAACCGGCAGCCAACAATACCGTGACCATTTCCTCGGCGCGGGCCAGCCGCTGGTGGTGGCCGAGCGCAGCTTTGCGCTCGCCGCCACGCCTTCGCGGACCGACCCTAACCGCATAGAGGTGGGCTACGTCACGGGCAGTACTGTCACGGTGCTGCCGGACAGCTCCCTGACCGGTGGCTCGCTGGGCGGCTTGCTGGAGTTTCGCAGCGGCACGCTGGACAATGTCGAGAACTCTCTGGGCAAGGTGGCCATCGCGCTGGCCAGCACCTTCAATGACCAGCACAAGCTGGGCCAGGACTTGAGTGGCGCCATGGGCGGCGACTTTTTCAAGATACCTGACCCCGTGATCGGTGCCGACCGTGGCAACAACGCCAGCAGCACCACCGTGCTGTCGGCCAAGGTCAGCGACGCCACCAAGCTGACAGCCAGCGATTACAGCCTGAAATACGATGGCAGCAACTACGTGGTGACGCGCGAATCGGACGGCACGCACACCATCATCAACCCGTATCCGCAAACCGCGCCGCAAACCATCGATGGCGTCGATTTCTCGATCTCGGGCGCGGCCGCGCAGGGCGATAATTACGTCATCAAGCCGACGGCAAATGGCGCGGCCGGCCTGGCTGTGCTGATCACCGACCGCAACAAGATGGCCGCCGCCTCTCCCATTGCCACCTCGGCACCGGTGGCCAATACGGGTTCAGGCAAGCTTAGTCCAGGCTCGGTCGACAAGGCTTACCTGACCCCGGGCAATGCCCTGACGGGTCCGCTGACGTTAACATATGACAAGGCGACTACCTCGCTGACGGGTTTCCCGCCGAGCCAGGCGGTGACGGTCAAGGGCTTGAATGGCAGCACCACGACCTATCCGGCCGGGACGGCGAATATCCCGTACAAGGAAGGCGATAACTTCAGCTTCGGCGGCATCAATGTCAGCATGACGGGCGCGCCGGCGCAGGGCGATAAATTTACCATTGCGCCCAACACGGGCGGCGTGGGCGACAACCGCAACGCGGTGCTGCTGGCGGGCTTGCAGACCAAGAATATCCTCGATGGCGGCAATACCACGTTCCAGGGTTCGTATGCGCAAACCGTCAGTTTCGTGGGCAACAAGACACGCGAAGTACAGGTCAGTGGCCTGGCCAGCCTGGCCTTGCTGCAGCAGACCAGCACCCAGCAGCAGGCCATTTCTGGCGTCAACCTCGACGAAGAGGCGGCCAACCTGCTGCGTTACCAGCAATCGTATCAGGCGTGCGGCAAGGTCATGCAGATCGCCAGCACCTTGTTCGATGTGGTGATCGGTCTGGGACGTTAATTAATTTTTACCGCAGCGCAGCGCGCCGCGGCTTTCAGGAAGGGCAGCATCATGCGCATCAGCACACGAATGATTTATGACCAGGGCAGCGCCCAGCTGAACAATCTGCAGGGCGCCTTGAACCGTACGCAGATGCAGCTGTCGTCGAACCGTCGCAATCTGACGCCGGCCGATGATCCGATCGCCTCGGCGCGCGCGCTGGAAGTGACGCAGTCGCAATCGATCAATACCCAGTTCGTGACGAACCGCTTGAATGCAAAGAATTTCCTGTCGCAGGAAGAGCTGGCATTGGCCAGCACCACCTCGCTGATCGCCGACGTGAAAGACCTGGTCGTGAAGGCCGGTAATACTTCTCTCAAGGATGTCGACCGCGAAACCCTGGCCAAGGAGCTGGAAGGCCGGCTGACCGACTTGTTGGGCATTGCGAACACGGCCGACGGCGCTGGCGGCTATCTGTTTTCCGGTTATAAATCCACCACCCAGCCATTCAGCCAGACGCCGACGGGCGCCACCTACGTGGGCGACCAGGGACAGCGTGAACTGCAGGTGGGATCGGCGCGCTACCTGCCGACCAGCGATTCCGGCGCCATCGTGTTCGAGAATAACCTGACCGGCAACGGCAAGTTCACCACGGCAGCGGCCACCGCCAATTTCACGCGCGGCGGCTCAGGCATCATTTCCAGCGGCACGGTGACGGATCCGTCGGCCTTGACGGGGCATAAGTATTCGATCGATTTCAACATCACGGGCACGGGCACAACCGCCGTCACCACCTATACTGTCACGGACGCCACCTTGGGCCAGACGGTGCCAAATCCCGCCGTACCCGTCGCCTACAAGTCGGGCGACACCATCACCTTCGACGGCCAGCAGCTGAACATCACGGGAAAACCGGCCGATCTGGACAGCTTTACGCTGGAGCCGAGCGCCAAGGAATCGCTGTTTACCAGCGTGAAAAACCTGATCGGCGTGCTGCGCCAGACGGCCGTCGGCGACGCGGGCCAGGCGCGCCTGACGAATGGCTTGAACGCCGCGCATAATATTCTCGACACCGCTTACGACAATGTACTGTCGGTGCGCACCGAAGTGGGCGCCCGCATGAAGGAACTCGATTATCTCGACAGCGCAGGCGAAGACCTCGACATCCAGTACGCCACCACGCTGTCCGACTTGCAAGATCTCGACATGGTCAAGGCCATCTCCAGCTTCACCCAGCAGCAAGTGACCCTGCAGGCGGCACAAAAATCGTTCAGTTCCATCTCGGGCCTGTCGCTGTTCAATTACATCAGCTAAGCGGCCAGCAGCGCGCAATGAGCGGCAAGCCGGGGCAGGCAGTGCGTCTCCCGCCCCGGCTTTTTTGCGCCCGTAAGCTGGCCATCCTTGCAAACTACGCAGGCAAGCTGTGCAGTCTACTGCATCGCTGTTGTGCTGGAGGATCGTTGAGCCACTGCCTGCTGCCCATGGCTATCTGAGCGCTGCGGCGAGCATCAGCGCGCGGGTGGCAGCGGCGACGGCGCCGGTAGCGCAGGGCGCAAGGGGTTCGGCGGCGCGGGCGGTGGCGGGCGGTCGCGCGTGGCAAAGCCGCGCGGCAGCAGGCGCGCCGTTTCTATGCCGCGCAGGAACATATTCTGGAAGGGTGTCGCCAAGTAGGGCAAGACCATGCTGATCACCAGCAAGCCCACGCCCAGGGTGACGGGGAAGCCGATGCCGAAAATGTTCAGCTGCGGCGCAGCGCGCGTCAAAATGCCCAGCGCCACGTTGGTCAGCAGCAAGGCAGCGATGACGGGCAGCGAAATCTGCAGGCCGGAACGGAAGATTTCCCCGCCCCAGGCCGCCACTTGCTGGAAGCCGCCGCTGCTGATCGGACTCGATGAAATCGGCAGGCTGATAAAACTCTCCGCCAGCGCCGCCAGCAAGACCAGGTGGCCGTTGACGGTGAGAAACATCAACGTGGCCAGCATGACGAGGAACTGGCTGATGGCCGACGAGCGGCCCTTGGTTTGCGGGTCGAAGAAGGAGGCGAAGCCCAGGCCCATGGTCAGACTGCTGAGCTCGCCGGCCATTTCGATGGCGGAAAACACGATGCGGATGGAAAAGCCCATGGCCAGGCCCACCAGCATCTCTTGCGTCAGGATCAGCAAACCGGGCAAGGACATCGGGTTGATGGCAGGCAGGGCTGGCACGGTGGGGGCGATGATCATGGCCAGCAGCGCGCCCAGGGTCACCTTCACGCTGGCCGGTACGGCAGCGTTGCCGAACAGGGGCGCGGCCGCAATCAGGCCGAGGATGCGGCTAAGCGGCCACAGCAATGCTGCGATCCAGGTATTGAGTTCGATGCTCGACAGGGTCAGCATTGCGTCTGCCGTGGCGCCATGCCTAGCCTACCAGGTTCGGAATGCCGGTAAATACCTGGCGCATGTAGTCGAGCATGACGGACAGCATCCACGGGCCCGCCGCGATGAGGGCAACAAAGATGCCGACCAGCTTGGGGATAAAGGACAGGGTCGACTCGTTGATCTGCGTAGCGGCCTGGAAAATACTCACGATCAAGCCGATGATGAGGGCGACGAGCAGCATGGGCGCAGCCACCATCAGGGTCACTTCCATCGCATGGCGGCCCAGGGTCATGACGCTTTCGGGTGTCATCGTGCCTCCCCTAGTAAAAACTCTGAGACAAGGAGCCCAGCAGCAACTGCCAGCCATCGACCAGCACGAAGAGCATCAATTTGAATGGCAGCGAAATCGTCGCTGGCGACATCATCATCATCCCCATCGACATCAGCACGCTGGCGACCACCATGTCGATGATCAAAAACGGGATGAAGATGGCAAAGCCGATCTGGAACGCGGTTTTCAGTTCACTGGTGACGAAGGCGGGCACGAGGATGCGCAGCGGCACGTCTTCCGGGCCTTGCAGCGCCGGCGAGCGCGACATCTTGGCAAATAGGGCCAAGTCGGCTTGGCGCGTCTGCTTGAGCATGAAGGTTTTCAGCGGATCGACGCCCTTGTCCATCGCTTGTTGCATGCTGATCTTGTTTTCCTGGTAGGGAAGATAGGCATCCGTATACATCTTGTCGAACACGGGACCCATGACGAACAGGGTCAAAAACAGGGCCAGCCCTACCAGCACCTGGTTGGGTGGCGCCGATTGCGTGCCGATGGCCTGGCGCAGCAAGGACAGCACGATGATGATGCGCGTAAAGCAGGTCATCATCAACAGCGCCGCCGGCAAAAAGGTGAGCGACGTCATCAGGATGAGCGTCTGCACCGGCAAGGAGTAATTTTGCCCGCCGCCCGGCGCTGGCGTGCTGTTGAAGGCCGGTATGCCCGGCTGGGCCATGGCCCACAGCGGCAAGGCCAGCGCGACGCCCGCCAGCAGCCAGGTCAAGGGAGTCTTTAGCTTGGAGCACATCATTTGCTGCTTATTTCCCATTGCGTTTTTCGATGGTCTGTTTCAGCCACTCGGAAAAATTGGCGGCGGCGGGGCCGTTTTGTGCCGCTGCCAGTTGCGGCAACTCGCCTTCCTGGCGCGCCATGGTCGCCAGCGCGTTGATGCGGCCAGGCGAGGCGCCGACGACGATCCACTGGTCGGCTACCTCGACGAGGACGATGCGTTCGCGTCCGCCCAGGTTGAGCGAACTGACGACGCGCATTTTGTTGTTGCCGCCCATGACCTTGGGGCCATAACGCTTCATGAACCAGGCCAGGCCGATCAGCAGGGCCAGCACGAAGACGAGCGCGAAGATGGTTTGCAGCAGGCTGCCCGCCGAGCTGGTCGGCGCCATCGCCATGGGCGCGCCGGCCGGCATGGCGGGCAGGGCGGCGGCAGGGGCGGGTGCCGCTGCAGCGGCGGCGGCGGGTTTTTCAGATGCAACTTCGGCAGCTGCGCTGGGCGCCGCCGTTTCGGCCGGGACCGAAGCTGGTACGGGCGCCGAAGCCGGCGCCGCCAGCGCAATGCTGCATGCCGCCATGAGCGGCAGCACGGTGGAAATGAACAGGCCAGGCTTCATTTATTCAATTTTCGAATGCGTTCGGAAGGCGTGATGATGTCGGTCAGGCGGATACCAAACTTGTCATTCACCACCACCACTTCGCCCTGGGCAATCAGGCAGCCGTTCACCAGCACGTCCATCGGTTCGCCGGCCAGGCCGTCGAGCTCGACCACGGAACCCTGCGCCAGTTGCAGCAGGTTCTTGATGGCGATCTTGGTACGCCCCAGTTCGACCGTTAGCTGCACGGGGATATCGAGGATGAAATCGATATCGTTGTGCGTTTCCGACTTCGATGGCTGCTTGGAAAAGTCCTTGAACACGGCGGCGCTGGCCGCGCTGGCCGTGCTGGCGGCCTGGTTTTGCAGCGCTTCCGCTTCGGCCTTGGCCTGTTCGGCAATGGCCGCGCCCCAATCGTCTTCCGCAGTTTGGTCGTCTTGGTTGTCAGACATGTGTTTCTCCTGTTGTACAGATACGGACCGCAACGCGGCCAGTGCAATTATTTAGTGATTGTTCATGTTGTCGGCGTTCGCCAACAACTTTTCGACCTTCAGCGCATATTGTCCGTTCAACACGCCGTACGTGCAATCCATCACGGGCACGCCGTCGACGGTGGCGGCGATCAGTTCGGGAATGTTGAGGGGGATAATGTCGCCCACCTTCATGTTCAAGATTTCGTCGAACGAGACGCGCGCCGTGCCCAGCGAGGCCACCAGTTCGACTTCGGCGATCTGGATTTGCTGTGTCATCAGGCGGATCCAGCGCTTGTCCACTTCCAGCGCCTCGCCCTGCAGGCTCGAAGTGAGCGAATCGCGGATCGGTTCGATCATCGAATACGGCATGCAGAAGTGAATTTGTCCGGAAACAGAGCCTAATTCCACCGTAAACGTCGACGCCACCACCACTTCGTTCGGCGTGGCGATGTTGGCGAACTGCGTGTTCATTTCAGAGCGGATATATTCGAACTCGACGGGGAAGACCGGCTCCCACGACTTGGTGTAAGCTTCAAAAACGATGTCGAGGATGCGCAAAATGATGCGCTGCTCGGTCTGCGTAAAGTCGCGCCCTTCGACGCGCGTGTGAAAACGTCCATCGCCGCCGAACAGATTGTCGACCAGCAAGAACACCAGGCCCGGATCGAAGACCATCAGGGCCGTACCGCGCAGCGGCTTCATGTGGACCAGGTTCAAATTGGTTGGCACCACCAAGTTACGGATGAACTCGCTGTATTTTGATACGCGTACGGAACCGACCGACACTTCGGCGCTGCGGCGCAGGAAGTTGAACAGGCCCACGCGCAGCAGGCGGGCGAAACGCTCGTTGATAATTTCCAACGTTGGCATCCGGCCGCGCACAATGCGCTCCTGGGTTGCCAGGTTGTAGGTACGAACTCCCGCGACATCTTCCGGCGTCTGTGCGTCGTCCTGGTCTCCGTTGACGCCCTTCAGAAGGGCATCGACTTCTTCCTGGGAGAGGAAATTATCGGCCATGGCTGCTTATTGAATGATGAATGCGGTAAATAATACGTCCGTCACGTCTTGCTCCGGCCCTTTGCCCTCAAACGGCTGGTTCACCTGATTGATGATTTCGGCCGCCAGTTGCTGCTTGCCTTCCACGGTGTTCAGTTCGGAGGCCTTTTTGCCGGACAGCAGCAGCAGCAAGCGGCTGCGCACTTTCGGCATGTTGACCTTGATCAAGTCCATTTCTTCCGGGCTGCTGACCTGCAAGGTGAAGGCGATTTGCAGGTATTGCTCGCCATTTTCCGGCTGCAAGTTGACGGTGAAGGAGTCGATGGGCACGAAGACGGGTGGGCCCGCTTTGGAGGCTGCATGTTTCTGCTTCTTCTTGCTGGGCGCCGCTTCTTCTTCCTTATCGGCCTTGCCATGCAGGAAGTACCAGGCGGCACCGCCGCCGATACCGCCGGCCAACAGCACCGCGGCCAGCACTATGATCAGAAGCTTCTTTTTCGAGGCACCGGCGGGGGCCAGACCTGCATCTGCTTTCGGATCTGCTTTCATTTTTGGATTTGCTTTCAATGGTACACGAGTGCATGGAAGTGGATCACGACGCCATTATGTCATTATCGGCAAATTCTGCGCAGAAGGATGCAGTGAAAAGAGGGCGGAAGCGCCCTCAACTCGCTGTTTTTATAAGAAAAGTGATGCTGTGGCGCGCGCCAGTGGCTTGCACGCGATGAATTATCCTCAGGCAAAGGTGTCCACGGCACTCAGGCTGGGCCGG
Organism: Janthinobacterium lividum PAMC 25724; assembly: GCA_000242815.2. Classification (GTDB taxonomy): domain Bacteria; phylum Pseudomonadota; class Gammaproteobacteria; order Burkholderiales; family Burkholderiaceae_D; genus Janthinobacterium; species Janthinobacterium lividum_D. The sequence goes on along the minus strand of AHHB01000039.1, from coordinate 67,678 downwards.
CTGGCAGGTGCGATGGCGATCTCGCCACCGGATACGCGCTCGCCCTGGCCTGTGCCACGGCGTTCCCCCGAGGCGGCACGCTCGCCATTGTTTTGCTGTTCCGGCGTGCCGGCCGAGACGGTGGCGCTGCCAAAGGCGATGCCCGCTTCGCTCATCATCTCGCGCAGGCGCGGCATGGCCGCTTCCAGTGCCTGGCGCACTTCGGGCTGGGCTGACATGAAGGCGGCATCGGCCTGGTCATTGGTGACCGTCAAAACCACTTGCACGGGCCCGAGATCGGGCGGATTCAGGGTCAGGGTGGCGCTCTGGTCGCCCCCGGCCGCCATCCATACGACTTTCTGTCCCAGTTGCTGGTCCCAGGCCGGCGTGCCGACCCTGCCCGTCAGCTTGTCTGCTGGCACGGCCGCAGCGGCGGCTGCCAGTTGCAGCGCGCCTGGCTGCAACTGCGCGGCCAGGCGGCTCAGGTCGGCTGGCGTTTCCTTGATGCTTGGTTCGGCCACGGCGGTGCCAGCCCTGGCGCTGGCCGCCAACTGGGCATCGATGGCCAGCTTGCCCGGCTCGGCTTTGCCGGTCAGCACGCTGCTGCCCTGTGCAGTGGCTGCCTTGCCCTGGGCCTGGCCCAAGCTGTCGGCGAAGTCGCCGCGCTCTGCTTGCGCAGTGGCGGCGCTGGCGGCAGCCTTGCCGCTGCCCTGGCCGGCTGCCAGCAATCGCTCTGTTGCCAGGTTCTTGCCGTCGGCCTTGATGCTCGCGTTCGCGGGCAGTTCCGCTACTTCCTTGGCCGCCGTGGCTGCCGCTGGCGGCTCGATGGCCAATTGGATGCTGCCCACCAGGGCCAGCATCTCGGCGGCCGGATCGGCTGGCGGCACTACTGGCGCGGTGGCGGTGGCGGGCATGCTGGCCTCGGCCGTGGTGCGGTCGCCGGTGGCGGGCGCGGCCGTTTCGCTGGCCGGTGCGCAGGGCAGTTCACTGTTGCCGCCCTGTTCCTTGTCCACTTGCGTTGGCTGCGTTTCCTTGGCCGGCGCCTTGGCGGGGGCTTGCGGGGTGGCAGGGTTGGCGGTCCGGGCCGCAGCTGCGGCCGGTGCTGCTGCTTGCTCCCTGTTGCGGCTGGCCTGGCGTTGTTCGATCTGCTGGTTCAAGGTGCGCTGGAAGTCGCCCGCCGTGCCGCTGGTGGGCGGCTGGCTGCGCTTGGCGGTGCCCGGCGTGGCGTTCGGCGAGACAATCTGGGAAATCGGGTTTTGCAGGGTTTGCATGATGCTGCCTCAGTGTAGCTTAGCGTTTGTAATAGGCTTGTCGCGCCGCGTGCTCATCCATTGCTTTCTGGTCGCGCTTGTTTTCCAGCTTCAGCGCCTGTTCCTGCGCCCGGTTGTTCAGGGTGGTGTACGACATGCGCTTGCGTTCGGCGTCCTGCCAGCGCTGCTTTTCATTGTCGCTGCGTGCCTGCGCGTGCTTGACTACTTGCTCTTGACCCATGATGGCGCTGTCGAGCTTGAGCATGAAGGCCTGGAAATTGCGGTAGGCCATGGGCGTCATGCCGTTGCTCATGCTCGCCTCGAAGCGCTTGGCATAGTCATCGCGGTAGCCGGACAGCATATCGAGCTTCTGGCGGCAATCGTCGAGCGCTTTCAGGGCCGCGCCCAGGCGCTTGGCGCAATCATCCGTTTCGCGCTGGGCAAGGTCAATCAGGGTTGCAAGTTGGGAAGGAGAGGCCATGCCCGATTATATTCCCGCCATGCAAGCGCTCATCAGTCGAATAGAGCGGTAAGTTGCCCCAAGCTCTCGTCCATGCTGACCCGCTCCGTGATTTGCTGTTGTAAAAATGCCTCGATCTTTTCATGCAGGGCGATGGCCTGGTCCAGCACCGGGTCGGTGCCGGCGCTGTAGGCACCTACGCTGATCAGGTCGCGGCTGCGTTCATAGCGCGAATACAGCTGTTTCAGCTTGCGCGCCTGCTGCTGGTGTGCAGGCGTGGTGATCGAGTGGGCAGCGCGCGAAATCGATTGCTCGATGTCAATGGCGGGATAATGGCCCGCCTCGGCCAGGCGCCGGTTCAGCACGATGTGGCCATCGAGAATCGCGCGCGCGGAGTCGGCGATCGGGTCTTGCTGGTCGTCGCCCTCGGTCAGCACGGTGTAGAAGGCCGTGATCGAGCCGCCGCCTTCCTCGCCATTGCCGGCCCGTTCCACCAGCACGGGCAGCTTGGCGAAGACGGACGGCGGATAACCTTTGGTGGCAGGCGGCTCGCCGATGGCCAGGGCGATTTCGCGCTGTGCCATGGCGTAGCGGGTCAGCGAATCCATGATCAATAATACATTTTGCCCCTGGTCGCGGAAGTACTCGGCAATGGCCGTCGCATACGCGGCGCCCTGCAAGCGCATCAGCGGCGGCGTGTCGGCCGGTGCCGCCACGACGACGGAGCGGGCCAGGCCTTCGGCGCCGAGGATTTGCTCGATGAATTCCTTCACTTCGCGGCCCCGTTCGCCGATCAGGCCGACGACGATCACGTCCGCTTCCGTGTAGCGGGCCATCATGCCCAGCAGCACGCTCTTGCCCACGCCGGAACCGGCGAACAAGCCCATGCGCTGGCCACGGCCCACGGTCAGCATGGCATTGATCGAGCGTACGCCCACATCGAGCGTATCGACGATGGGCGCGCGGCCCAGGGGATTGGCGGGCCGTACATTGATGGGGGCGCTGTCGGTCGTGTGCAGCGGACCCAGTTGGTCGAGCGGGCGGCCCGCGCCGTCGAGCACGCGGCCCAGCAGTTGCGGCCCGACGGGCAGGTGACGCGCACGGTCGCTGGGGCGCCGGCGCGGATGCGCCACGCTGCCGGGGCGGGGAATGGCCGGTTCGACGGAAAACACGCGCGTGCCGGGCACGATGCCTTCGACGTCGCTTTGCGGCATCAGGAACAGGCGCTCGCCTTCAAAGCCGACCACTTCCGCCTCGACTCGTCCGCCATTGGGCAGCGGCACGGTGCAGGCGGCGCCGACGGCCAGGCGCAGGCCCACCGCTTCCATCACCAGGCCAGCCACGCGCGTGACCCGGCCCGATATTTGCATCGGTTCCACAAAGCCGAGCACGGCCGAACAGTCGCTCAGGTAGGCGCGCCAGCGCGCCGCATGGGCTTGCGTGCCTTTGACGCAATCGTTCACGGCGCCAGCCAGTCCAGGTCTTTGGCCAGCGCATGCGTCAGGCGCTGCCAGCGGGTGGCGTTTTGCGCATCAATCTGGTTGCTCGCCGTGTCGATCTTGCAACCGCCGCGTTCCACGCTCGGGTCTTCGATGACACGCCAGCCGCTCTTGTCGAGCTCGTCGCCGATGCCGTCGCGTACCACTTGCGCATCGTCGGGATGGAGTATCAGCAAGGCCGGTTGTTGCAGCACAGGCAAGTATTCGATGGCCTCGCGCACCAGCGGCAGCATCAGTTCCGGGCGCACGGGCAAGGCGGCCTTGAGCATGCTCTTGGCCAACTGCAAGGCCAGTTCCATGACTTCGTTGGCGATCAGTTCATCGGCTTGGTGCACGGCCGTGCCGAAGTCGACGGCGATGCTTTGCAGATGCGCCAGTTCCACGTCCGAGGCCGCCTTGCCTTCGGTATACGATTGCGCATGGCCATCGGCATGCCCGGCCGCGTGGCCTTCTGCATAGCCGGCGGCGCGGCCCTCATCGTAGGCCGTGGCGCGCGCTTCCTCGCGGATGGCGTCGATTTCTTCTTGCGTCGGATAGGCGAGCGGCGGCCCCGGCTCTTCTTGTTCCAGCTCGCCGTAGGGATCCGTTTCCGGGTCGAATTGCCGTTCCGGCTCTGGTTCGAGCAGCTTGCGCGCCGCCACCACGCTGGGACGCTCGTCGCCAAACGAGGTCATTTCCCAGCGCTGGTAAGCAGTTTGTTGCTCTTTGGGGATTAAATTAGACAAACGAATCCTCGCCTTTTCCACCCAGTACTATCTGCCCTTCGTCCGCCAGGCGGCGCACGATTTGCAGAATCTGTTTCTGTTGCGATTCCACTTCTGACAAGCGCACGGGGCCTTTCGACTCCAGGTCTTCGCGCATCATCTCGCCGGCGCGCTGCGACATGTTCCTGAAGATCTTGTCGCGTAGCTCTTGCGAGGCGCCTTTCAGGGCGATGATCAGCATTTCCGACTGCACTTCGCGCAGCAGCAATTGAATGCCGCGGTCGTCGATATCGATCACGTTGTCGAAGACGAACATTTCGTCCATGATCTTTTGCGCCATGTCGTTATCGTAGTTTTTGATATTGTCCATGACGGAGCCTTCCTGCTCGCCGCTCATGAAGTTCAAAATCTCGGCCGCCGCGCGCACGCCGCCGAGCGACGATTTCTTGATGTTTTCGTTACCCGACAGCAGTTTCGTCAGCACATCGTTGAGTTCGCGCAAGGCGGCCGGCTGTACGCCGTCCAGGGTGGCGATGCGCAGCACCACGTCGTTGCGCAGGCGATCCGTGAAATGGCCGAGGATTTCGCACGCCTGATCGCGCTCCAGGTGGACCAGGATGGTGGCGATGATCTGCGGGTGCTCGTTGCGGATCAGCTCGGACACGGATTGTGAATCCATCCACTTCAGCGATTCGATGCCGGACGCATCCTTGCCGCCCAGGATGCGCGATAGCAGCACGGATGCCTTGTCGTCGCCCAGCGCCTTGGTCAGCACCTGGCGGATGTATTCGTCCGAATCGAGGCCGACCGTGGAATTGAGCTCCGTTTGCGCGCGGAAGTCGCCCAGCACTTCGACCACCTGTTCGTGGGCGATGCCCTTCATGGTGGCCATGGCGGCGCCCAGTTTGAGCACTTCGCGCGGGCCGAGAAACTTCATGACCTCGGCCGCTTCGCTCTCGCCCAGTGCCAGCATCAGGATCGATGCTTTTTGCAGTCCCGTTGTTTCAGTCATTATTGCCTATCCATGCTTTGATTACGTTGGCCACCACGCGTGGGTCTTCTTGTGCCAGTTTCCTCGCCATCGCCAGGTTTTCGCGATAACCGCGGGCCGTGTCTGCTTCCAGCTCTTCGAGCTCGGCTTCGCTGAGCAGGACTTCGTTTTCTTCGTCTTCCTTGCTCACTTCCGGCTCGATGACGGGCGGTGGCGCGCCGAAATCGTCGATCTTGCGCATCACCGGGCGCAGCATCGGGCGCACGATCTTGATGAAGATATACAGCAAAATGAGGGCCGTGATGAGAAATTTCGCCAGTTCCTTCGCCAGCGGCAGGTTGGCCGTATCGCGCCACCACTCCGGCTTGCCTTCCGGCGCGCGATCGATGCCGTCGAAGGGCGAGTTGGCCACGCTGAAGCTGTCGCCGCGCTCCTTGTTGTAGCCCATCGCTTCCTTGACCAGATTATTGATCTGCAGCATTTCGGCAGGCGAAATCGGCTTCACCGTGACCTTGCCATCCTTGTCGAAGCTGCGGCGGTAGTTGACGACGACGGCGACCGACAGGCGGCGCAAGCCGCCCATGGATTTCTGCTCGTAGCGCACGGTCTTGTCAACTTCGTAATTTGTCGTTGATTCTTTCTGGGTCGGTGCCGTCGGCGCGCCAGCCGCAGCGCCTGGCGCTTCGGCGCTCAATGGTGCCGTGGCCACGCCCGGCGGCTGGTTCGACAAGGCACCCGGCACGCCGGACGGGTTGGCATTGCCGGCGCCCGTCGATTCGCTCGTTTGCTGGCTGCGGATGGTGGACGCTTCCGGCGGTGAATTGGGCTTGTAGGTTTCGGCCGCCTGCTCGCTTTGCGAGAAGTCCACGTCGGCCGTTGCTTCGGCGCGTACATTGCCTTCGCCGACGATGGGCAGCAAAATCGATTCGACTTGCTTGATCACGCTTTGTTGCAATTGCTGTACGTACTTTAGCTGGTTCGGGTCCAGGCTCTTGATGCCATTGGCGCGGTCCTTGTCTTTTTCCTGGTTCGACAGCAGCGTGCCGGCCTGGTCGACCACGGTGACGTTGACGGGCAACAGTTCCGGCACGCTCGACGCCACCAGGTGTACGATGGCGCTGACCTGCAATTGGTCAAGGCCGCGCCCCGGATGCAGGTTCAGCAGCACGGAGGCGGTCGGTTTTTGCTGGTCGCGCACGAAGACGGACGGTTTGGGCAGGGCCAGGTGGACTCTGGCCGTATCGACGGCGGACACCGATTCGATCGACTTTGCCAGTTCGCCTTCCAGCGCACGCTGGAAATTGACCTGTTCCAGGAATTGCGACACGCCCAGCTTCTGGTTTTCCATCAGTTCGAAGCCCACGTTGCCGCCTTTCGGCAAGCCTTGCGCGGCCAGTTTCAGGCGCGCGTCGTGGACTTGTTCGGACGGCACGAGAATGGCGCCGCCGCCTTCGGAAAACTTGTGCTTGATGCCCAGTTGGTCCAGCGACGCGGTGATGGCGCCGCCGTCACGGTCCGTGTAGTTGGAAAACAGGACCTTGTACTCGGGCGGCTGGTTCCACATGTACAGCGCCACGCCGATGGCAATCAGTGCCGCCACGCCCAGGCCGCGCAGAAAATTCTTGCCCATCGGCGTCTTGGCGAAGGCTTGCACGGATTCCACGGGCGAGCGGGCAGGCGCCGGTTCCGGCGGTATGCGGTTCACATCGATTTCTTCGGCTACAGCCATGATTGCCTTCCAGGGCGCGTGGTTTGACGGATATTGGGTGATGCGCGGGGTCCGCTTCCTCGTGAGGAGGGGCGATAGGCAGAATTATCCGCCACTGTCACGCGCTTCAATCGTCCAAACAGAAGGCGCTTTTGCCGCCTGCTCGGCCGAGCGGCTGGTGTTGGCGCTGGTATTGTGGAACCCTGGCAACATGTGACGGAAGTTATTGTACCCGTCGTTGCCTTGCAAGCCAGAGTTTTGTTCTCTGGGTGCAACAGGCAAGGAACAGTTATGCAGCAGACCAGAATCGGGAGGCAAAGTGAAAACAGGCGGTATCGATAGCAGCAGGATCGAGGCGATGATCGCGCAACTGAAGTCGGCAGCCACGCGGCCGGAGGCAAAAATACCGGCGATCCAGACCGAGGCGCCGGCGGCGAAGGTGAACTTTGCCGATGCCTTCAAGAGCGCGCTCGATTCCGTCAGCGGTGCGCAGCAAGCGTCGTCGGCGCTGGGCCGGCGCTTTACCATGGGCGACGAAAAGGTCAGCCTGTCGGACGTGATGGTGTCGATGCAAAAATCGAGCATCGAATTCCAGGCCACGGTGCAGGTGAGGAATAAACTGGTTTCTGCGTATCACGAGATCATGAATATGCAGGTTTAAGTCATGACAACCCCAAGTGCAAGGTCCGGGGTCGAACCCTCAGGGTTCGACCCCAGTCTTCGTTTTGGGTTATTAACCTAACCCCGCCATGCGCGCATTGCGCTCGCGTTCGAGCCGCGTGATATAGCGTTGTACGTGCGCCAGCATGCTGCGCGGCAGGTCGACGAACTGGCAGCCCAGGCGACGGTTCAGCTTATTGTTGAGCAGAGTCATGTCCAGCGAATTGCGAATTTGCAAGGTGGCGGTGACCATGCCGACCTCGGGCAAGTCGATGCGGCAGCCCGGATAATCGCGGCCGATGGTCTCGCCCATGATCAATTTATTGTCCAGGATGGCGATACCGCCGCAACTGATGTCGGCCAGTGGAAACAGGGTGTTGGCGCCGCCCAGCGAGGGTGGCAGGGGAATCGAGACGCGCACGGGATTGCTCACGGGCGTGCTCATGCGGTAATACTCGCGCCGCTGCAAGCGGATCAGTGTTTCTGGAATGGCAATTTTCAAGGCGGGCGTGCCGCCATAATTGCACTCTTGTACCATGGGGCTGGCAAACAGGATGCGGATCTTGTCGAGCGACGTTTCAAACGAGATGCCGGTAGCGACCACCATGCGACGGTTTTGGTCGGCATTCACGGAACGGTCGAGGATGACGATATTGCGTTCGGCATCGACTTCCAGGATAGAGGTGACGCACACATCGGATTCACCGTGGATCAGCATACGGATCAGCTGGTTCTTTTCGCTGATGCTGCGCAGCAAGGAGATGATTTCCCGTCGCGACTCGACTTCAAAGTCATGCCAGTTTTCGAGGCCGGAATCCATAATATGTGCTTGCATTGATGCCTGTCTATGTATCGGTGAGGTTGACGCTGGTGTCGGGCGGCGGCGGGATCGGTCCGCCATTCGCAGATTCAATATAATATAACCATGCCAGCAGTTCCGCAATCGCCCGATACAGGCCCGGTGGAATCTGACGGTCGAGGTCGACATCCATCAGCAGCGCTACCAATTCCTTTGATTCATGCACGAAGACGCCGTGTTCGCGCGCCGTGCTGATGATCTTGTCGGCGACCAGGCCACTGCCCTTGGCCACCACCTTGGGTGCCGGCGTGCCGCTCTGGTAGGCGAGGGCGACGGCCGTCTGCGGCACCTTGCGCTTGGTATCGTCAGGCATCGCCTGCTCCTGCTCCTGCTGCTATTGGTATTGCTGCTGTCTCCGTTGCCATTTCTGCGGCCATCTGCGCTGGCACCGCTGCTGGCGCGTCGGCCGCCGCCGGCTTGCTGGCGATGCTGAGGGAGGACAGGGGCCAGCCGGCGGCCGCCAGCGACGCTTCCAGCCGCGCCGCATGCCGGCGCAAGGTGTCGGCGCTGCCTTCGCTGCCCGCTTGCAACTCGATGTGCACGCGCCCACCCTGCAAGAGCACGTGCGCGGCCAAGTCGCCCAGCAGGGCGAACTGGAAGCGCACGTTGCTGCGCCAGGCGGTCGCTTCCTCGTCGCCGTTGCGGCTCGCGTGCTGTCCGCCTTGTGGCGCATCCTGGCTGATATCCCACTGCATCTTCTGGCCTGGCCAGGCTTCGCCTTGCCATTGCACGCGCGCCTGTTCGTGCGTGTGCAGCTGTAAATTGATCAGCTGCGCCGAGGCCAGGTCGGTGCCCGTCCTGGGCGTCTCGCCCGGCGCCGCCTTTTGCATTTGCGGTTCCAGCAGCAGCGAAGCGAGCGGGCGCTTGCCTTCGGCCCATTCGGCCACGTGCGATTCATAGAACAAGCCGCTGCTGCCGACCGTGTCGCGCAGCTTTTGCGCCACCTGGGCCGGATCGGCCCCCGGCCTAGCCATCAGCGGCGTCTTGCCGAGCAGCGCCAGCGGTGCGCCGGGTACGCTTTCGGCCTGGCTGAGCACGCTGCTGATAGCGCGCGCAGTGGTGCTCAGCTCTGGTGCTGGCGTATCGCCGGCCAGGGCGGGCAGCAAGTTCGCTGGTGTCAGCGGTGCGCGGCTGAGCAGGGTGGCGGCCGTGCTGCTGGCGCGCGTGCCCGCTTCGGCCGCACCGGCCTGGGGGCCGCGCGCTTCAAGGGCGGTGGGTTCTGCTTCGGCATCGGCATACGTCAGCAGGGCGCTGGCGGGCTGGTCGCGATTATTGCCTATCTGAAACGAGGGGCGGGGATTGATGCCGATCAAGGTCAGCGGAACGTCCGTGCCCGGCTGGGCGCCGGCGGGCAGCTGCATGCGGGCCGGCGTGCCTGCCACGCGTACCAGGTAGTTGCCATCGCCCATGCGGGCCAGCACCTGGCCTTGCATGGATTTGCCGATCAGGCCCTGCAGCGAACGCTGGAACTCGGCCTGGCGCGGGTCGCCGACGCTGTCGGCCGGGCGCGTGCCCTTGACCGCAGTGAGGGGCGTCATGCCGATGGCATCCATCTTCGGCAACATGATATAAGACCTTGCCCCGTGGGCGTTTAGACGCCGTAGGCGTTGGCCAGGCGCCTTTCGGTGCCCGTGCTGTTGATCAGATTAGACAATTGCGCCATCCACGGCATGGTCAGGTCGCGGATCTTGCGGTCGTCTTCCAGGATCTGCTTGATCAGGGCGACCTTGCGCTGGCGGCCGGCGCTTTCCAGCACGACCTTTTCTTCATTCGCTTTCAGTGTTGCCACATGCGCGCTCACTTGCTGCTCCAGCGCATCAAGGGCGTCCCAGTCGGCGTTGCTGGCGGCGGTGACCATCTGACCCGTCAGCGACTGCATGGTTTCGTAGGTGCTCAGGACTTCTTGATTCGTCATCATGGATCAGGCGCTCGCATAGTTGGAGATGCGGGTAACAGATGCATCGCTAGCGGCAATATTGATGCCGGAAGGCGTGCCTATGGCGTTCCAGGTGTCGCGCAGTTCGGTCAAAAGGCGTTGTACCTCATCGAGGATGCTTAAGTCATTTTTCAGGTTCGCCGTCAGCAATCGCGCGCCCATGTATTCATACAGCGCATCGAGGTTTTCGGCGATCTCGCCGCCCGCATTCTTGTCCAGGCTGGCGCGCAGTCCTTGGTCGATCAGCTGCATAGCGCGTGAAATGGACTTGCCCTTTTCAGGGATATTGCCTGCTTTCATGTGCATCTGCGCGCTCAGCACGGCTACCAGCGCGCCGTCGTACAGCATGGCGATCAGCTTGTGCGGGGAAGCGGCACCTATGCCTGTTTCCAGGCCAACCTTGGCGTAGGATTGCGCGCCTTTGTTTGATGATCCAAACATTTGTTTTCCTCTAGTGGATATTGATTAGCTCTAAGACAGCTTCGCCAGTTGCTGAGTCAAATAATTGGTGGTGCTGTTCATCGAACTGAGCTTCACGTCGAGCGAACTGTATTGCTTGCGCAGCCTCGCTTCGGTCAGGGTCAGGCGGCTATTGAGCGCACTGCGCTGCTTGGTGATATCGGAAATGCTCTTGTTCAAGCCATCATTCTTGTTTTGAATCAGGCCCGACGTGCCCAGGTAACTGTCGGTAGTGCTGGCAAACAGCGCGCTGACGCCTTTCGAAATGTTCACCGTGCCCCGGCTGCCCAGTTGGCCGCCGTTGACCAGCACCGCAATGCCGGCGCTGCCGGAGCCTGGCGAACCGGTCAGGGTCTGGCCGCTGCCGACGGCCACGGCGCCGTCGATGGTGCCCGCTACGTCCACGCCGGTGGTCATGGTCGGGCTGCCAAACAGTCCATCGGCGCCGTTGCCGGTAATTTCCAGCTTCGACGCGGTACCATATTTGTTCGAGGTAATACTGATGATGCCGTTTTCCTGCTTGACCGTCACGCCGACAGTTTTGTCGGTGCTGCCGGAGGCGCCATTGATCAGCGACTGCAGATGGCTGACCAGGCTCTCCGCCGTGTAGGCGCCAGGCACCAGCGTGGCCTTGCTGCTGACGCCATTGATCGTCATCGAGAGGTTGTCGTTGACGCCGGCGATGATGTTCAGGCCCGCTGGCGCGCTGCCCACCAGGGTGCCTTGCGTGGCCAGCTTGGAAATCGAGATGGGCTTGGTGCCAACCGTCGAGTTACTGGTCGAGCTGACGAAGCTGACCAGGCTGTCGGTGGTCGAACCGGAGGTGGCCAGCAGCTTGATGACGTCTTCCGAATTCTTGTCGATGGCCGTTTGCAGCTTGCCCGTATCGAGCTTGAGCGTGCCATCCTTTTGGAAGGCGACGCCCAACTGGCTCAGGCTTGTCACGCTGCCTGACAAGCCAGGCACGTTGCTGGCAAACATCTTGCGCAAGCCCGCCTGCAAGCTCAGCGCGGTCGAGTCGCCCACCAGCGGGCCGCCCGTGCGCGCCGCACCCTGCTTCTGGTCCGGCGTGACGGCCGTCAGGCCGGTGATGGTCGTATTGAGCTCATTGTAGGCCTTGACGAAATTGTTCAAGGCCGTCTTGATGCCGGAGGTGTCCGTGCTGATGCCGACATTGCTGGTGCCGATCTTCAGCACCGACATCGTGACACCCGGCACGGCGTTGTCGACGCTATTGGTCTGGCTGGTGATGGCTACGCCATTGACGGTCAGTTTGGCATTTTGGCCAGCATTGCTTTGCTTCATGTTCTGCGTACCGTTCGGCGCGTAGGACAATAAATTGCTTAAGTCTTGGTCGCCAGCGACGGAAACGCGCATGCTCGACGTTTCGCCGCTCTTGTCCGAGGTCAGCACCAGGCGGTTCGGCGTGCTGCTACCGTCGGAAATAATGCTGGCGGTCACGCCGACGCCAGCCTTGTTGATGGCGTCGCGGATGCCTTGCAGCGAGTTGTTGCTGCCGTCGATGGTGACGGTGCGCGCCGTGCGCGTCGCATCGAGATCAAAAGTGGCCCCCGTATACTTGCCGTCGGCCAGGGTGCCGCCCGTGACGCTGCCGAAGTCAAAAGTGAGCACGGTGCTGGCGCCAGAGCCGATCAGCGCGCTGGTGCTGACTTGTCCGGCGGCGCTGACGGTTTGCGCCTGTGCCAGTTGGCTCACATTGACACTGTAGTTACCCTTGACGGTATCCTTGCCCGCCGTGGCGGTCAGGATGGTGATGTCGGAAGAGCTGGCATTGGCCACTTTGTATTTCGAGGAGTCGGCCAGGGCGGTGACGGTGGTCTGGAATGCGCCGACGGCGCCGCTCAGGGTGCCATAGGCCGATAATTGGGTGGTGATGGCCTTCTCTTTGTTCTGCATGGCGACAAAGGGGCGGCTCTCCACGGCCATCAGTTGACTGACCAGGCCATTTACATCAAGGACACCACCAGTACTGAGGGATGAAACAGCCACAATGACCTCCTAGGGAATGCATGAATATAACCAGTTAACGGCACATTTCATCCGTACTTTAGAGGGGTATTTGGCCGCCTGTTTGCCCTATGCACAAAGCGGTGACAGAAGGGGGGCGCTTACGCCGTTTGCCGAATCAGCAAGCCTTGCACTTTTTCCAGGGCCTTGCCGATTTCTAATGCTTCCTTGGTGGGCATCTGGCGGATGACTTCGCGCGTTTGCTGGTCGATCACTTTAACGACGGTGCGATCGCTGTCGGTGTCGACCGAAAACTCCAGTTCGCGCGACATGAACTGCATGGCTTTGTTGATGTCGCTGACGGCCTGCCTGACCTCTTTCAGCTCGGACTGCGCGTCTTCCTTGCTAGTGGCCTTGCCGGCGGGCTTGCTGTCCGTGGTCGCTGGCGCTGGCGCTGCAGGCTTGGGGGCAGTGGTGCCGCCTGACGTGACCGCGCCGCGCTGCTGCAGTGCGGCTGGCATGCCGCCTGTTGCCTGGATATCCATGATGTTGTCCTCTAAAGAAAAATCCCCGGCAGATCAAGATGCGTCATCTGACCGGCCGGGGAGGGCTAAGCTACGGTGCTACTTGGCGGTGATTAACCGCGCAGCAGCGACAGCACGCCGTTAGGCAGCGAGTTGGCCTGGGCCAGCATCGCGGTACCAGCCTGTTGCAGGATCTGGCCGCGCGTCAGCTTGGCCGTTTCCGCCGCAAAGTCGGTATCCTGGATGCGGCTACGCGAAGCCGACAGATTTTCCGAGGTCGATTCCAGGTTGCTCACAGCCGTTTCAAAACGCGACTGCAAGGCGCCGAAGGAAGCGCGCTGGCTGTTGACGCTCGACAAGGCCGAATCGAGAATCTTCAGCGCATCGTTAGCGCCTTTGACGGTCGATACATCGATGCTGGCCACCGATTTCAGGCTGGCGGAGGCGGCGACAACACCGTTGCCTGCCGTGACATTGCCCAGCGAGAAACCCTTGTCGGAGTTCATCGAAATATAGCCCATCGTCTTTGCTGTCTCGCCAGTGCCGATCGAGGCCGTGGTGCCTACCGCGCCAGCCGAGTCGATGGACGCCGCGGTCACGAGCGAGCCGGCATCGGTGCTGTTGTTTTTCAGCGTGATGTTATTGCCGGAAGCGTTGGTCAGCACCAGGCCATCGTTGGCATCGTTCAACTTGGCGGTGACGCCGGTGGTGGACGACACGTCATTGAAGGCGCTCACTGCCGAGGCCAAGCCCGATGCATTGAGCGCTGCGCCGACCGTGAAGGTGACGTTGGCGGCGGTAGCGTTGTCGGAGTTGACTGCCAGCGAATACACTTTGCCCGCAACAAACTTGGCCGATTCTTCGGTCTTGGCCGTTGCCGTCACGCCCGTCTTGTCGGTCGAACCATTGATGGTCGCTGCCAGCGATTGCGCGGTATCCGTTGTCTTGGCCGTAATCGTTGCCGATTGCAGACCTTGGATGTCGAAGGTGCCGCCGCTGTAGGCGGTACCGCCGGTGATCGTGGTCGGTGCGGCGCTGGTTGCCTCGTTGTTGCCGTAGTTGCTGGTACGGAAGTTGGCTGTCGTGGCCTGGATGGTCTGGCCAGCGTTGGCGCCGACCTGGAACGATGCCGTGCCGAACGAGCCGTCGAGCAGTTTCAAGCCGTTGAATTCCGACGTTTGCGAGATGCGGTCGGCTTCCGACAGCAACTGGCCTACCTCAGCCTGGATTGCCTTGCGGTCGCCTGCCGAGTTGGTGGCGTTCGACGATTGCACCGACAATTCACGTACGCGCTGCAGGATGTTACCCGTCGAAGCGAGCGAACCCTCGGCCGTTTGCAGCAGCGACACGCCGTCGTTGGCGTTGCGCTTGGCTTGATCGAGACCGCGGATTTGCGAGGTGAAACGCTCGGAAATAGCCAGACCAGCAGCATCGTCTTTAGCGCTATTGATGCGCAAACCCGAAGACAGGCGTTGCAATGATGTGGACAGGGCGGACTGCGATGTGCTCAGGTTGCGTTGCGCATTCAGTGACGAGGTATTGGTATTGATGACTGAGGCCATTTTGAAGCTCCTTACTATATGTTTTGGCTATGTGCCTTGTACCTTGGTCTGCCCCTGCCTTCCGGGACACTCACACCGCAGTTATATTCATTAACGGAGTGGCTCATGTAAAGTTTAGGAAAATGAAGCGAGTATATTTTTTGTATTGCCCCTCAAGTTGTCATAAGCGAGGACGCGTAGACGGCACGCTTTGACTAAACTTTAGGGGTGTAAATAATTAAATATAAGAAATATTGTTCGCGATGTTCAGATTGCCGCAGGGGGGGCATGTCGGCCGCTCCAGCGCCGCCGTACTCCCAGGCCGGGCGCAGGCAAAAAAAAACCCACCGTAGGGTGGGCGTAGCGTGTGACAGCCTGCAAGTTGCCGTTTAGTCGGCCACCACCACCCGGTTTTTGCCCGTCTGCTTGGCCTGGTACATGGCGCGGTCGGCCCGTTTGACCAGTTCAGCCTGTTCTTCGTTGGGCTGGCGCAGGGCTACGCCGGCGGAAAAGGTGATCAAGACTTTTTCGTTGTCGTGCAGGAAGAAATGCCGGGTCAGCTCGCGCTGCAAGCGCGTCATCGTCGATGAGGCTGCTTCGACCGTGGTTTCCGGCAGCAAGATGAGGAATTCCTCGCCGCCGAAGCGGGCGATGACGTCCATCGAGCGCAGGGTTTCCTTGACGATCTTGACCAGGTGTTTCAAGGCTGCATCGCCGGCCAGGTGGCCATAGGTGTCGTTCAGGCGCTTGAAATCGTCGAGGTCCAGCATGGCGATGCACAGCGGCGTGCCGCGGCGGTCGGAGCGCGCCGTTTCGCGTTCAAATACATCATCGAGGCCACGGCGGTTCAAGCTGCCCGTCAACTGGTCTTCTCGCACCAGTTCGCTCATGTGCTGGAGCTTCGCTTCCAGGTTGTGGATGCGCTGTTCCGCATCCTGCACTTCCTGGCGCGCCAGCACCATTTTGTCGCGGGCGCGCAAGGCTTCGTTCTGCACCATGCGCGTTTCGCGCAAGACTTCGTCGAGGACGCTGTTCAGTTCGCTGATATTTTCCGCCTGGCTGATCTTTTCCGAATAGCCGCCGATCTTTTCATGGAAGTCGCCCGTGCTGGCCGCCACTTGCCCCAGGCGGTCGATGAAGGTCATCATCATGTTCTTCACCGTCAGCTTGACGTCGGACAGGCTGTGCTTGAGCTGGCTTTGTTTGTAGATGACTTCTTTCAGGCTGCGCGTGGCGTCTTCCAGCGCGCGCTGGTCGAGCGGGCCGGTGATCAGGTTTTGCACGGCATCGACCTGGCCGCGCAACCAGCTGTCGTCGTCGAGCAACTGGCTGACGTTATCGAGCAGTAACTTGAACAGGCGCAGCAGCAATTCCTGCTGTTCGGCCGTATCGCCGCTTTTGAGTTCGATCTGGTAGCACAGCTGCTTTAAGCGCAGCGCCGCTTCGTTCAGCGCCTCTTCCGTATGCGCCAGCTTGATGGCCGCGCCCAGCGATTCAGCCTCTTCCACCAGCGCGGGCGTGCCCGTGAGCAAGGTGGCAACGGCAAAGCCCAGGGTGCGGCTGAGCAATTCACGCAGGGTGCGCGTCTGTTCGCCGTCCGGCAGGGGCGGCAATTCGATGCCGCCGCCTTTTTTGACTTGTTTTTCCGCCAGTTGCGCCAGCGTGCGGGCATAGCTGTCCCAGTCGCGCGCTTTGAGGGCGCGCTGGAAACGTCTGCCAAAGTCGCCCAGTTCACCCGCAGATTCGCTCATCTTGGCGGCAAACTGCGTCAGGACGTTTTCTGCGCCACCGTCAAGCGGGGCGCTGGCGGCCAGCACCGCAGCAGGCGCACCCGACGTTTCGGCCGGTTCGCTGATGCCCGCGATCTCGTTGTAGATGTCGCGGTAGGCGTTGGGCGTAGGGGCGATGCGGCGCGTGGCCAGGCGGCGAAACGCCTCGCGCGCGATATCGGCCGGATTCATCACCGCAGCGGCGGCGGTATGCGTGGCGCCAGCGGGGACGCTTGCTGGTGAAGGTGGCAATTTACTGGACATATAGACGCAGCCTTTTCAGATATTTCTCATTATCCTCATGATAGGCGAGTTGGCAAAGAACTTATTGTGCGAGAAGCAAGGAAAAGGCCTGTCAATTCGCCCGATGCCAGCGGGCATGCCGCTGTGTCGTCAACTTTTTCGTCAATCCACCAACTGATTGCGTATGGCGTAATGCGTCAGTTCGGCGCTGTTCTTGAGTTTCATCTTGAGCAACAAGCGGGCGCGGTATTCGCTGACGGTTTTCACGGATAATTTAAGCTCTTCGGCGATAACGCCCACCGCCTTGCCCGAGGCGATCATGACCAGCGTCTGGTATTCGCGGTCCGACAAGGTGTCGTGCAATGCCGTTTCATGGTCTTCGCCTACCGTGTTGGCCAATTCCTGCGCCAGCGAGGCGCTGATGTATTTCAAACCTTGCGCCACCTGGCGAATGGCCGTGACCAGTTCGCGCGGCGCACTCTGTTTCGTCAGGTAGCCGGCCGCGCCCGCCTTGAGCGAGCGGATCGCGTATTGGTCCTCGCGGTGCATGGAGAGCATCAGCACCGCCAGTTCCGGCTTTTCCTTCTTGATCTGCTTGAGCACCTCGATGCCGCTGCGGTCGGGCAGGGAAATGTCGAGCAGCAATACCTGACATTTCGAGGCGCGGAACAGTTTGATGGCATCGTGGCCATTTTCAGCCTCGCCGGCAACGACGATGTCGCGCGTGTCGGCGAGGATTTGTTTCAAGCCTTCGCGCACGATCGCATGATCGTCGGCGATGAATACCCGGATGGTGGCTTTTTCTTTCATAACTGCGTTGTTTCCTATCTGAATCTCTGCGCCCGGCGGCAACCCCGTAGCCTTAGGGCGGTCCGCTTTGCGCTGGTGTGCTGGCTGCGGCCGCTATTATCGCCTCTCGCGGCGTGCTCAACCGGATTTTTATGCTCAGCATGGTGCCGCCATCGGGCCCATCCGTCAGGCTCAGGGTGCCACCGAGCGCGCTGGCGCGCTCAGCCATGCCGCGGATGCCGAACGATTGCGGCTTGGCGCGGTCAGACAGCCGCGTGCCGACGCCATTGTCGGCGATGGTCAGGCGCAAATGCTGGCGCTGCCGGGCCAGGCGCACGCTCACTTTGCTGGCCTGCGCATGCTTGGCGATATTTGTCAGCGCCTCCTGGGCGATGCGGAACAGGCTGGTCGCCTGGTCCAGTTCCAGTTCGATATGCTGGCGGTTCGACATGAACTGGCATTCGATGCCGGCCTGGCGCGCGAACTCTTTCACCTGCCAGTCCAGTGCGGCGACCAGTCCCAGGTCCAGCATGGAGGGGCGCAAGTCCAGCGAAATGCGGTGCACGGCATCGATGCTGCGGTCGACCAGGGCATCGACATAGTCGGCCTTTTCCTGTAGCAGCGGGTCGTCCGCGGGCAGGCGGCGTGTCAGCATGGCCAGTGCCATCTTGATCGCCGTCAAATTGCCGCCCAGGTCATCGTGCAATTCGCGCGCCAGGCGTGTGCGTTCGTGTTCCTTGACCTTGTCGATATGCGCCGTCAGTTCGGCCAGGCGCGCGCGCGACTGGCGTACTTCGATTTGTTCGAGCCGGCTTTCGCTAATATTCGTCATGATGCCTTCCCACTGCACCGTACCGTCGGCCAGCGCGCGCGGCGTGGAGCGCAGGTTGATCCATTTGACATCTTTCCAGGCATCGATCCAGATCCGGCCTTCCCAGTTCCAGCTCCATAAGGCGGTTTTTGAGGCCTGCATCGACTCCAGATAGGCGGCGCGGTCGTCGGCCAGGATCAGCTGGTAAAACAGTTCCGGGCGCGCGTGCAGCTGTGCCGGGGCCAAACCCAGCAAGGCCTGGCAGCCATCGCTCAGGTAGGGGAAGGCGGCGCGCCCATCCGCATGCAGGCAGAACTGGTATACCAGGCCCGGCGTATTCGAGACGATGGCGTTAAAGCGCGACTGCACCTGCGCCAGGGCGGCGGCCGTTGCCTGTGGCGTGCGCAAGTCTTCGCTTTCGGCCAGGAGCAGGGCGCGGCCATGGTGGCTGGCGCGCGACAGTTGCAGGCTGAGCGAATACAGGCTGCCATCGCGGCGGCGCTGCTGAACGTGCAGCTGGGCTTGCGCGCCGATGCCGTCATCGAGGGTGGCCAGCACGGCCGCCAGTTGTTGCGCGTCGAGCTGCGGCGCCAGGGCGAAGGGTGTCATCGCCAGCAATTGCGTGCGTGCATATTGCAAGTTGGCGCAGGCGGCATCATTGGCGTCCAGCAATTGCAAGCTGCTCGCGTCGTACAAGTAAATTTCCGGCGTCGCCGCGCGCATGGCGGGGGCTAGGCAGGCAGTATCGTGCATGGCATTGCCTTTCTTTATCTGCGGCGGGCGCGCCAAAAAGCGGCGAAGCGGCGCAGTATTCTGGCCGGGCGGGACTGATGCCGGCCTGGCGCACCCTTGCGCAAGCGTTGCCACCAGGCGCGGCGGGCGCGGCCCAGCGCGCCCGACAGGCGGCTGACGCGGCGCCATGGACGCGTGGCGCGCAGGCGGGCGATCCAGCGCTCCTTGGTTTCCATGAAGCGGCCATGCCAGCGCGCAAACCACGGCAAACTGAGCAGGGCAGGGCGCGTCAGGCTGTACAGGCGCGCCACGGCGGCCGCGCCGCCCAGCTTGGCAATGAAGATCACGCCGATGCCGTAAAGCGCATGGCCGCGCGCGATCGCCAGCAGGGCCAGCAGCTTGACGGGAAACAGCAGCACGGCCGGCAGCATGAAGACGGCCAGCGCCCAGTATGGCGGCAGGCGCTTGATCCAGGCCTCCAGCGCTTGCAGGGGCGGAAATTGCGCCACCACCTGCATGATGCGCGCGCCCGTCACCCACAGCCATTCTTCGATCAGCAGGAAGATGGCGGCAAGGTAGACCAGTGGCGCGAACAGCCAACGCCTGACTCTGTAGAATTTTTTCATCCGTTTCTGTGTGCGGCGCAGGTTGGCCGCGATGACTGCGATTGCCTCGATGATACGTCAAAAAAGCCCGCCTACCGTGGCATCCGGTGCGCCTGTGGCACGCTGGCGGGGCTACAATAGGCAGATGAATAAAGCCTTTGTAAAAGAATCCGACAACGACGACGATGAGGAAGCGGTCGCACTGGCATTGGCCATTCCGGCCGGCGCCAAGAACTACATCACGCCGGCCGGCTACGAGCGCATCAAGCAAGAGCTGCTGCAGCTGATCGACGTCGACCGCCCGGAAGTGGTGCGCATCGTACATTGGGCGGCGTCAAATGGCGACCGTTCGGAAAATGGCGACTATATCTACGGCAAGCGGCGCTTGCGCGAAATCGATCGCCGCATCCGCTTCCTGACCAAGCGCATGGACCTCGCCGCCATCGTCGATCCCAGCGTACACCATGGCAACGACCAGGTATTTTTCGGCGCCACGGTCAGCTATCGTACCAGTGACGGCGAAACGCACACCATCACCATCGTCGGCATCGATGAATTCGATCCCCTGAACGGCAAGATCAGCTGGGTCTCGCCGATGGCCCGCACCATCACCAAGGCGCGCGAAGGCGACGTGATCACCCTCAACACGCCGCTGGGCGAGCAGGAACTGGAGTTGCTGGAAGTGACGTATCCGGCGCCGGGGGCGGCGTAGTTTGCGGTGACGCAGGGTTAGTCTGGGCAAGTCTGTCACGCTGGGACTTTTTTTACGGGAGAGTGGCCATGGCCCGCGTCCAACGCCTTTTTCTGCCGGGTATGCCCTTGCATGTGGTGCAGCGTGGGGCAGACAGGCAAATCTGCTTCTTTGAACCGGCTGATTTTCTTTGGTATCTGCAGCAGCTGCAGCGGCACTCCAGTGCCCGGGGTTGCTTGCTCCATGCCTATGTATTGATGACCAATCATGTGCATCTGCTGCTGTCTGCGGCGAAAGTCGAGGCCATTTCTCAGTTGATGAAGTCGTTGGGACAGGAATATGCGCATTACATCAACTGGCGCCGCCATCGTACCGGCCCCTTGTGGGATGGGCGCTACAAATCCTGTGTGGTACAGGATGCGACTTATCTGCTGGTTTGCCAGCGCTATATAGCGCTCAATCCGGTTCGCGCCGGCATGGTGCAGTATCCGGGCAATTACAAGTGGTCCAGCTACCGTTGCAATGCTGAAGGGCGAATCGATCCGTTGATTGAGCCGCATCCGCTTTATCTTGATCTTGGCAACAGTCCGGGTGACAGACAGCAGGCGTATGTTGCTTTGTTCCAGGCAGAAGATTCGCTTGCGTTCCAAGCATTGCGTGACGCTAGTCGTGGCAATGCTGTTGTCGGAAGTAGCGCCTTCGTGCAAGAAAATCAAACCCGCAAAGCGTAAAGGCCGGGGTCGGACCCTGAGGGTCCGACCCCAGTCTTCGTTTTGGGGTTAGTTGCGCTCGCGCAAGATGCGGTTGACGCCAGCGACCCGGCGCACATTGCGCAGCAGGGCGGCCAGATGGACGCGATCCTTGACCTGCACGGTAAAGCGCAGCTGGTCGAGGACGTTGTCCTTGTCTTCATCCATGCCCACATAGATGATGTTGGCGTCGGATTCACCGATTTCGGCCGCCACGCGGGCCAGGATGCCGCGTTCGCTGTTGATCAGGACCTTGATGCGGCAGTCGAAGCGGCGGTTCAGTTCCGTGCCCCAGCGCACGGCGATCCAGCGGTCCGGTTCCTTGGCGCGCTGGCGCTTGGCTAGCGAGCAGTCGCTGGTGTGCACCAGCAAGCCTTGGTCGCGGCGCAGCTGGCCGATGATCTGGTCGCCGGGAATCGGCAAACAGCAGGGCGCCAGCTGCACCGAAACGCCTTCGCTGCCGCAGATGGTGACGGGGTCGAGTTCGCTGCCGCTGTTGTGCTCCACGGGCATGTTGGCCGCTTCGCCGCCGATCAGGCCAAAAATGTGACGTGCCACCAGCGTGGCCATGCGCTTGCCGATGCCGATGTCCGCGTACAGCTCGTCCATGGAATTGGCGCTCGATTCGTTGAGCAGGCGTTCGACCAGCGGCGCCGGCAGCTCGGCGTCAATGTTTAGCGCTTGCAGCGCTTGCGACAGCAGTTGCTGGCCCAGGGCGATCGATTCAGGCAGGTTGATTGTGCGCAAATGGTGGCGGATGGCCGAACGGGCCTTGCCGGTGCGCACGAACGACAGCCAGGTGGGGCTCGGGCGCGATGAGGAATCGGTAATGATTTCGACGATATCGCCATTGTGCAGCTCGGTGCGCAGCGGCGAGGTTTCATTGTTGATCTTCACGGCCACGGTCTGGTCGCCGATGCCCGTATGGATCGAATAGGCAAAGTCGATGGCCGTGGCGCCGCGCGGCAGGGCGATGATCTTCGACTTCGGCGTAAACACATAGACGGAATCGGGGAACAGGTCGACCTTGACGTGTTCGAGGAATTCGGCCGAATCGCCCGTCTGCTGCTGGATGTCGAGCAAGGATTGCAGCCATGCATGGGTGCGCTGCTGCATGTCGGACGGGTTCGATTCGCCGCTCTTGTAGAGCCAGTGCGCCGCCACGCCGGATTCTGCCGTGCGGTGCATCTCTTGCGTGCGGATCTGGAATTCGACCGGGGTGCCGTACGGACCGATGACGGTCGTGTGCAGCGACTGGTAGCCGTTCAGCTTGCGAATCGCGATGTAATCCTTGAACTTGCCCGGCATGGGCTTGTACAGGCTGTGCAGGGTGCCCAGGGTCACGTAACAGTCGGCAAAGCTGCCCACCACCACGCGGAAGCCGTACACGTCCAGCACTTGCGAAAACGATAAATGCTTGCTGCGCATCTTTTTATAGATGTCGTACAAGGTCTTTTCGCGGCCCGTGACGTCGGCCTCGAGTTCGGCCATGGAGAGGGTGCTTTTTACCGCTTCCATGATCTTTTTGACCACTTCGCGCCGGTTGCCGCGCGCCGCCTTGACCGCTTTCGCCAGTGTGCGGTAACGCATCGGATACAGGTGCGAGAACGACAGGTCCTGCAGTTCATGGTAAATATTGTTCAGGCCGAGGCGATGCGCGATCGGCACATACACTTCCATGGTTTCGCTGGCGATGCGGCGTTTTTTTGCCGCCGTCATGAAGTCCAGCGTGCGCATATTGTGCAGGCGGTCAGCCAGTTTGATCAGAATCACGCGCACGTCGGACGCCATGGCCAGCAGCATCTTGCGGAAGTTTTCTGCCTGCGCTTCGATCTGGCTCTGGAATTCGATTTTTTCCAGCTTCGACAGGCCATCGACCAGATGCGCCACGGGCGCGCCGAAGCGCTCGATCAATTCTTCCTTCTTGACATCCTGGTCTTCCATGACGTCATGCAGCAGGGCCGCCATGATCGCTTGCGCGTCGAGTTTCCAGTCGGCGCAGATTTCGGCGACGGCGATCGGATGCGAGATATATGGCTCGCCCGAGCGGCGCATCTGGCCCAGATGCATTTCGTCGGAGAAGCGGTAGGCTTCCTTGACTTTTTTCAGGTCCGCAGGGGATAGGTATTGGGCCAGCTTGTCGGCCAGGTGGCTGACCGAGGCCACGCCCAAGGCGGGGGCTGGCGGTGTGGCGGAGGCGGTCCCGGTGGACATGCCGGCACCGGACGCGGACGCGCCCTGTGTTTTTGCCGCCTGGCGCGGGGCCAGGGGCGGCAGTGCTGCAGAAGTCGTGTCGGCTGGGGTCAGACTCATAAAACGTCGCGTTGCTTTACAGTGTGAATAAAGGATACGGTAGAACCAGGGATCAGCACTGTTCCGGCACGCGGGTTCCCACTTACATCGGGACCTTTTTCAGCATTTCGATGCCGACTTTGCCGGCAGCGATTTCACGCAGGGCAACGACGGTAGGCTTGTCCTTGGCTTCCACCTTAGGGGTGTGGCCTTGCAACAACTGACGTGCGCGGTACGTTGCAGCCAGGGTCAGCTGGAAACGGTTAGGGATCTGCTTCAGGCAATCTTCGATTGTGATACGGGCCATAGTAACTCCTAAATTTTATGCGTGGTGCGTGGCGCTGTGTGAACTGACGTGCAGACGCGTTACTCTGCGTGCAGGCCCAGTTGGGCGAATAGCGATGCGTTGCGGGCCGCTTGTTGCGCAAACCGGCAACGGGCCGCTCTCACGATCGCGCTCAGTTCGGACAAAGCGACCGTAAACTCTTCATTGATAATAACATACTCGAACTCTGGAGCGTGTGCGATTTCGCCGCCGGCTGCCAGCAAACGGCGCGTGATCACATGCGGCTCGTCCTGGCCGCGCTTGTTCAGGCGCTCTTCCAGCGCATCGATCGATGGCGGCAAGATGAAAATGCCGGCCGCGCGCGGGAATTGCTTGCGCACCTGGCGCGCACCTTGCCAGTCGATTTCCAGCAGGATGTCGGTACCGGCCAGCATTTGCTGTTCCACCATGATGCGCGAGGTGCCATAGTAATTGCCATGCACTTCCGCCCATTCCAGGAATTCGCCCTGGTCGGCGCGCGCAATAAAGTCTTCCGCCGTCGTGAAGTAGTATTCGCGGCCGTGCTGCTCGCCCGGACGGGGGGCGCGCGTGGTCGTCGAAATTGACAATTTAATGCCTGGCTCTTGCGCCAGCAATGCGTTGACCA
This sequence comes from Janthinobacterium lividum PAMC 25724, assembly GCA_000242815.2. Taxonomy (GTDB): domain Bacteria; phylum Pseudomonadota; class Gammaproteobacteria; order Burkholderiales; family Burkholderiaceae_D; genus Janthinobacterium; species Janthinobacterium lividum_D. The sequence goes on along the minus strand of AHHB01000039.1, from coordinate 43,527 downwards.
GTGTCGATTTGCCGGCGCCCGATGGCGCGGCAACCACGAACAGGCTGCCCGAGAAGGCGGTAGGGTGGCTCATGCGGATCTTTCAATAGGCGTGTGATGGCGCCGATGCCTGCGCAGGCGGCGCCCAATCCGGTATTTTACCAAGAGGCAAGGCGCTGAGCCAGTCCCTGCCTGCGGCATGATAAAAAACAAACCGTCCAGAGCAGCCTCAGCGTGGCAGCCGACCCAGGGCGATTTCGCCCGTATTGAGGATGATGGTGCGGCCATTCACATCGGTGCAGTCGCGGTTATTGAGGCGTACGACGGTGTTGTCGACGGACACTTCCGCGCCCAAGTTGCTGCGCGAGCAGATGCGATAGGAAGCGGGATCGGCGCCCGTGTAGATGGCGGCGCCGCGCTCCTTGAGCATAAAGCAGCCGGACGTGCAGCTTTCGATCGCGTACGGCGATGGCTGCTGCGTCGTTTGCGCCTGCGCGCCGGTTGCCAGCAGCGCCACGGTGGCGCAGGCGAGTATCGATGTACGCGGCGTGCTCATCGCTTACTCCAGGTTCTGCACTTGTTCGCGCATCTGCTCGATCAGCAGCTTCAAGTCCATCGAGGCGTCCGCCAGTTCCTTGACGGAAGCCTTGGCGCCCAGCGTATTGGCTTCGCGATTGAGTTCCTGCATCATGAAATCGAGGCGCTTGCCCACTTGCCCACCCTTGGTGAGGATGTGGCGCGTTTCGCCCAGGTGGGCCGACAGGCGCGCCAGTTCTTCCGAAACGTCGATGCGAATGCCGTACAAAATGACTTCCTGGCGTATGCGCTCCATGGCGTCCTGGCGCGAGAGGGCCGAATTCGAGCCCTGGCTGGCCAGGCCTAGCGCATCTTGCATGCGCTCGATGGCTTTTTGCTGGAAGGCCGCCACGACTTGCGGAATCAATGGCGTGATGCGCTTGACGATGGCTTCCATCGCCTCGATGCGCGACACCAGCACCGTTTCAAGTGCCGCACCTTCGCGCTTGCGGCTGTCGACGAAGGCAGTCACGGTGCGGCGGGTCAGCGCGGCCACGTCCGCCTGCAAGGACTCTTGCCCCACTTGCGCTTCTTCTATGATGCCCGGCCAGCGCAGCAGTTCGGCCACCGTCATGACGGGGGCGGAGACAAAATGCTGGCCCACTTCGTTTTGCAGGCGCGCCAGTTCGGCCAGCAGGGGCAAGTTCAGCGCCTGCGTGCCGGCTGTCGCTGCCTTGCGGCCAAAGCTCAGGCGTACCTCGACTTTGCCACGCGTGATGGCAGACATGACGGCGGCGCGCAGGTCAGGCTCCAGCGCCCGCAGATCATCGTTGATCCGGAATTGCAGGTCGAGAAAGCGCGAGTTGACGCTCTTGATTTCAATTGTCAGTGTGCCTGCAGCCCCTTCGCTGGTGGCAACCGCGTAGCCTGTCATGCTTGAAATGCTCAAAGGATTCCCCGATTTGGTCTTATATACAGTCACTTATACACTTAATCAGCCAGCGCAGGCAATACCGCCGGCGCCGCAAAACAAGCCCAAAGTGCGCGATGGCCTGAAAATTGCTGGTTATTGTGCGTTTTACCGCATTGTAAAGAAAATTGTGTTTGGCGGGGCAGGATTGTAGGGATCTTGTGTGCAGGCCGGTCTGCACCGTGTGATGGCGCCGCAGTGGTAAAATCGGCGCCGCAACTCCAATCACACAGGACACCCGCCATGACATTTGAATCCCGCCCGAGCGGCCGCGCCGTCGATGCGCTGCGCGCCATCCGCATCACCCGCCAGTACACCAAGCATGCCGAAGGCTCGGTGCTGATCGAGTGCGGCGACACCAAGGTCATCTGCACCGCCAGCATCGAAGACAAGGTGCCGGGTTTCCTGAAGGGCAAGGGCCAGGGCTGGTTGACGGCCGAGTACGGCATGTTGCCACGCTCGACGCACACGCGCATGGATCGCGAAGCGGCGCGCGGCAAGCAGTCTGGCCGCACGCAGGAAATCCAGCGTCTGATCGGCCGCTCGCTGCGCGCCGCCTTTGATCTGCAAGCGTTCGGCGAACGCACCCTGCACCTCGATTGCGACGTCATCCAGGCCGATGGTGGCACGCGCACCGCCTCGATCACGGGCGCCATGGTGGCCGCGTATGACGCTTTTTCCCAACTGCAGGCGCGCGGCGCGATTGCCGCCATCCCCGTAAAAAGCTTTGTCGCCGCCATCTCGGTGGGTGTCTACCAGGGCATGCCGGTGCTGGACCTCGACTATGTGGAAGACTCGGGCTGCGACACGGACATGAACGTGGTAATGACGGAAGCCGGTCACTTCATCGAAGTGCAGGGCACGGCCGAAGGCGCCGCCTTTGACCGCGCCGGCATGAACCGTTTGCTCGATCTGGCGCACAGTGGTATTGCCGATCTTATCGTCATGCAGAAGCAGGCGCTGGGACTGTAATCCTGACGTGGAGTGACAGCTATTTCTTCGCCGCGCGCGGCAAAAAGCCTGCCTCTGCCGTTTTTTCGGCAGCGGCGCGGCGCGGTGAGGGGGACGCAAAAGGTTTACAATGTCGGCACCTCAACCGGACTACTGACATGACCCAACGCCTCATTCTCGCCTCCAATAACGCCGGCAAGCTCAAGGAATTCAACGAGCTGCTCTCGACCATCGGTTTTTCCGTCCATGCCCAGGGCGAGTACGCCGTGCCGGAAAGCGACGAACCGTTCCACACCTTCGTGGAAAATGCCCTGCAAAAGGCGCGCCACGCTGCCCGCCTGACCGGCTTGCCGGCGCTGGCCGATGATTCCGGCGTGTGCGTCAATGCGCTCGGCGGCGCCCCTGGCGTGTATTCGGCGCGCTATGCGGGCGAGCCGAAATCGGACGCTGCCAATAGCGCCAAGCTGATCGCCGACCTGGAAGCGCATGCCGACAAGTGCGCGTATTATTACTGCGTGCTGGTGTACGTGCGCCATGCGGACGACCCGCAGCCGGTGATCGCCGATGGCCGCTGGAATGGCGAGATGATTGCGACGCCGCGCGGCCAGGGCGGTTTTGGCTACGATCCGCATTTCTTTGTTCCCGCGCTGGGCAAGTGCGCGGCCGAACTGACGTCTGATGAAAAGAACGCGCTATCGCACCGGGGCCAGGCCTTGCGCGCGCTGGTCGACAAGTTGCGGACCCTGCGATGATCCCGATCAAACTGGTCGGTGCGGTTGCCAAATCAGGCGCCAAGGCGGCAGTCTCGCCCGCGCCGCAGGAAGGCATTTCCGGCGCGGCGGGCGCGGCGCTGAAGTACCTGCAGCCGGGCGCGTTGAACCTGACGGCCCTGCCGCCGCTGTCGCTCTACATCCATTTCCCGTGGTGCGTGAAAAAATGCCCGTATTGCGACTTCAATTCGCATGAAGTGCGCGATGGCTTTCCGGAAGCGCAATACCTGGCAGCCCTGCGCCTGGACCTGGAAATGGCGCTGCCGCTGATCTGGGGCCGCAAGATCCACACCATTTTCATAGGCGGTGGCACGCCCAGCCTGATGTCGGCGGCGGGACTGGAGCGCCTGATGTCGGACGTGCGCACCCTGCTGCCGCTCGATGGTAATTGCGAAATCACCATGGAAGCCAATCCCGGCACCTTTGAAGCGGAAAAATTCAAGTCTTACCGTGCCAGCGGCATCAACCGCCTGTCGATCGGCATCCAGAGCTTCAATGGCCGCCATCTGCAGGCGCTGGGGCGTATCCATGACGACAACGAAGCGCGCCGCGCGGTCGAAATCGCGCACGCCAACTTCGACAATTTCAATCTCGACCTGATGTACGCGCTGCCCACGCAAACGCTGGCAGAGGCGCAGCAGGACCTGGAAACGGCGTTGTCGTTCGCGCCGCCGCACTTGTCGCTGTACCACCTGACGCTCGAACCGAACACCCTGTTCGCCAAGTACCCGCCCGTGCTGCCGGACGACGACGAAAGCGCCGACATCGCCGACATGGTGGCAGAACGCGCGGCGCAGGCCGGCTATGGCCGCTACGAAGTGTCGGCCTACGCGCAGCCGGGCCGGCAGGCGCGCCACAACCGCAATTACTGGGAGTTCGGCGACTACCTGGGCATCGGCGCGGGCGCACATTCAAAAATCTCGTTCCCGCACCGCGTCCTGCGCCAGGCACGCTACAAGCAGCCGCGCGCCTACATGGACGCGGTACTGGCGGGTCAGCCGGTGCAGGAAGAGCGCGAGCTGGCACGCGAGGAAATGGGTTTTGAATTCATGCTCAACACCCTGCGCCTGACGCAGGGCTTTGCGCCCAACCTGTTCGCCGAGCGCACTGGCCTGGCCATCAACGCCATCGACAAACCGCTCAATACTGCGGAAGCGAAAGGCTTGCTCTACCGCGACCACCAGATCATCGGCCCGACGCCATTGGGATTGCGCTTCCTGAACGACCTGCAGCAAATGTTCCTGGAAGATTAGAAGCTGCTAGTGCGCCGTGGAACCATGTCAGGCGCACCATGTATTGCCGCCGCTGCCGTGCCGCCTGAATCACGGCACCTCGCGCACCAAGGCGCGGTCCGCCCAGCTTAAACTGTCTGTTTAAGCTGTAATGCCGTTCAGTTAAGGATTTTGGCGTGATTGATGAGCGCCAGTAAATTCGCTAACCCCAGAGGCAAAGAGCTGGGGTCGGTCACTTCGTGATCGGAATGTGCTCCATTGAAGCACATTCCCCCTCAGGGTCCGACCCCTTTCCTTGCTCTCGGGCTAAAAATAGCATCACTAACACACTAACTGAACGGCATTACTGTTTAAGCTGCCCGTTTAAACTGGTCCTCCCGCCTTAAAATTCTTCCCAATCCTGTTCGCCAGCCACGTTTGCCTGGGGCTTGCGCGCAGCGGGCGTGCTCTTGGCCGCAGTGCTTGGCTGCCTGGCGGGCGCGCTCCTGGCCGCCGGCTTGGCCAGCTGGGTGCTGGCAGGTCGCGCGGCGCGCACTGGTGCTGCCGTGGCCACGAGTTCGAGCTGGAAACCGGCCGCCACCTGCGCCAGGCGTGCCGCCTGGTCCTGCATGCTTTCGGCCGCCGCTGCCGCTTCTTCCACCAGGGCCGCATTTTGCTGCGTTACCTGATCCATCTGCGCGATAGCCTGGTTGACCTGGTCGATGCCCAGACTTTGCTCGGCGCTGGCGGCGGTGATCTCGGCCATGATGTCGGTAACGCGGCGCACGCTGTCGACCACCTCGCCCATGGTGCTGCCAGCTTGCTGCACCAGTCGCGTGCCGTTGTTGACCTGATCTACCGAGTCGCCGATCAGGGTCTTGATTTCACGTGCCGCCGCCGCCGAGCGCTGCGCCAGGCTGCGTACTTCCGTGGCGACGACGGCAAAGCCGCGCCCCTGTTCACCGGCACGCGCCGCTTCGACTGCCGCGTTCAATGCCAGGATATTGGTCTGGAAGGCGATGCCATCGATGACGCCGATGATGTCGACGATTTTCGTCGATGCCGTGTCGATCGCACCCATGGTATCGACCACCTGGCTGACGATGCTGCCGCCGCGTTCGGCCACGCCAGACGCGGCGACCGCCATCTGATTGGCCTGGCGCGCATTGTCGGCATTCTGCTTCACGGTGCTGGTCAATTCTTCCATCGACGACGCCGTTTCTTCCAGTGAACTGGCTTGCTGCTCCGTGCGCGACGACAAATCCTGGTTGCCGGCGGCGATCTCGCCCGATGCCGTGGCGATGGCGTTGGTGCCCGTCTGCACTTCCGACACGACCTTGCGCAGTGCCTCGTTCATGCCGTGCAGCGCGCGCATCAGGTCGCCGATTTCATCGCTGGCCGCCGCGCCGAAGTGCGTGCGCAAGTCGCCCGCAGCGACCGTCTCGGCCACCTTCACGGCCGCTTGCAGGGGCACGGTGATCGAGCGCGTGATGAGCCAGGCGCAGATGCTGCCCAAGGCCACCACCAGCCCACACAGCAACAACAACAGGGTGAAGCTGCGTCCATTGGCCGTTTCGATGGCGTGCGCCGTGTCGTCGATGGCCTTGCGCTGCTGCGCCAGCAGGGCCTTGACGTTGCTCTGGTAACTGGCCGCCGCCGGGGCAAAGCTGGCGTTGTAAATACTCTCCGCCTGGGCCGCGTTGCCGCCCTTGCGCGCGTTCATCACCGAGGTCTTGGCATCCTGGTATTTGACGCGTATCTCGAGGGAGGACTTGAAGATGGCTTTTTCTTCCTCGTTGACGAGCAGGGTTTCGATTTGCTTGAGCAGCTCAGCGCCTTGCTTGCTGCTGTCGGCGATGGTGTCGGCAAAGACGCTTGACAGAGTTTCATCCGTGCTCCGCGCGATCATCGAGGTGCGCGCGATGGCCGAGTGAATCAGCACATACCAGTCTGATATCAGACGTTCCTTGGCCAGCGGTTTTTCCATCATTTCCCGGGTCGCGTCGGTATTCATGCGCGCACTGTACAGCGCGTACGAGGTGGAGATCACGCACAGCAGGAGCACCAGGGCGTAGCCTGCAGCCAGGCGGGTGCCGATACGAAGATGGGAGAGGGCGTGCATGGTGAGACTCCTGTCGCAGAGGGATTAAGCTTGCCTGTGCAACATAGTATGCACTGATAAGTGACCAATAGGTAAGCGAAAAAACATCCTGTTTTGCTCACTGTTGCAGCCACGCCCGTGCTACAGCTCGCCCGCCTGGCGCAAGTCCGGCTGCTCCACCCAGCGGGCGAAAGCGGCCGCCATGCGCTCGCTTTCTGCGATGGCGCGGCGCCAGTCGCGCATGCGTGCCGCATGGTCTTGTCCGTAATGGCGGAAGTCGCGCCGGTCCGGCAGTTTGCCATTGGGCAGGCTGGCCACGAACGCAGGCGAGGGCGAGACGAGGATCATGTTGTCGAGTGCGCTATCGCCGCTGCGCGCGCGGCGCCACGGCATGGCCTTGTCCAGCCAGCCCGGCACGATGTGCTCGGCAAAGTGCGGGTACAGTACCAGGTCCGGTTCGCGCTGGTATGGCAAGTGCAAATGATAGTCGACCAGGCCACCGTCCCAGTAGCGCCCGGGCGGTGCGCCGGCGATGTCCGTTACTGCATCGAGCAGCAGCGGGATGGAAGCGGAGGCCAGCAGTGCGTCGCGCAGATTGTCTTGCGCCAGCGGGACGAAATGGGTGTGAAAGGCATCGAAGCGCGAGCGTAGCCAACTGGCGCCATCGGGCCCGGCATGCAATACCGCGCGCTCCAGTGAGGCGGCCAGACGTGTGCGCGCCATCATATTGCCGGCCGCTGCGAGCAGGAAGCCGCGCCGGTCGCGCCATTTTCCCGGCTGTGCCAGCGCGCCGATACCGCGCACGGCCAGCACCGACAGGCTATGCTGCGCATGCGACAGCAGCTGCGCATCCTGGCCATCGAGGACGGCGTCGAGCAGGGCGCGGCAGGTGCGGCTGACGTGCGTCGCATCGGGTTTATCGGGATAGCGCTGGCCCACGTATTCGCGCACCAGGCGGCGCTGCGCGGCGAGCGGATCGGGCAATACGGCGGCGGCCATGCGCCAGGCGCCGATCGAGGCGCCGACGAAGTGGCGGGGGCGCGGCGCCTGTGGCAGAAAGTCGCGCAACATCCAGCAATCGAGCTGGTGCAGGATCAAGCCTTTCGGCCCGCCTGCGGCGGCGGGGACGATGGCGACGTCAAGCGCGCGCAAGCCGTTTTTGGCGATGCGGGCACGGGCGCGGCGTCCCAGTCGTATGCTGATGGCAGATGAAGTAAAAGACATGCGGCGGCGATGGGTGGCGATGCTTTATTCTAGCGCCATTGCTAGAGTGCGCGATGCCATCGCGTAAAAAAAGCGGCGCCGTGCACTGCACGGAGGCCGCTTTTTGCAACAGGCATCGGCGCTTAACGCAGCGCCGCGATCATCTGTTTGAGCTTGCCGGAATCGACGCAGAAAGCGCGGATGCCTTCGGCCAGCTTTTCCGTTGCCATGGCGTCTTCATTCATCATGAAGCGGAAGGCTTCTTCGTTGAGCGTCATGTGCACGATGCTGGCCGATGGCGCCGCTTCGGCGCTCAGTTTGCGCTCCACCGGCGCTTCGCTGTCGGCCAGCTTTTGCAGCAAGTCGGGGCTGATGGTGAGCAAGTCGCAGCCGGCCAGTTCGAGGATTTGCGAGGTGTTGCGGAAGCTCGCGCCCATGACTTCAGTCTGGTAGCCGAACTTGCGGTAGTAGTTGTAGATGCGCCGGACCGACTGCACGCCCGGGTCTTCCGCACCCATGTAATCGATGCCCGTCGACTTCTTGTACCAGTCGTAGATGCGGCCAACGAAGGGCGAGATGAGCTGCGCGCCCGCTTCGGCGCAGGCGATGGCCTGCGCCAGCGAGAACAGCAGGGTCATGTTGCAGCGGATGCCTTCCTTTTCCAGGATGGCCGCTGCGCGGATGCCTTCCCAGGTGGCGGCGATCTTGATCAGTACGCGTTCGCGTGCAATGCCTGCGTTCGAATACAGGGCGATCAGGTCGCGGCCCTTGGCTACCGTGCCTGCGGTGTCGAACGACAGGCGCGCATCGACTTCGGTGGAGACGCGCCCGGGGATGATTTGCAGGATTTCCACGCCAAACGCGATCAGCAGGCGGTCGATAATTTCGCTGGTGGAGGCGTTCGGATGGTCGCGTACGGCCTTTTCCAGCAGCGGCTTGTATTCGTCCTTTTGCACGGCCTTCAGGATCAGCGAAGGATTCGTCGTCGCATCGCGTGGCGTGTAAGCCTGGATCGATTGGAAGTCGCCGGTATCGGCCACCACGGTAGTAAATTGTTTGAGTTGTTCGAGTTGGTTCATGGCTGCTCAGGAGAGAGTGAAAGGGCTTGCCAGGCTATTGTACCGAATGCGGGACGGTGGCGGCGCTTTTAACCCAAGGGCTAAAGTGCCGGGGTCGGACCCTCAGGGGCCGACCCCAGTTGTGGCTTTTGGGGTAAAGCAGGCGGTATCCGTGGCGGGAGGGAACGCTTGTCTTGCCGCCCAAAATTGGGAGCCGGGGGCAGACCCGCCGGGTCGGGCCCCGGATTTATGCCATCTAGCCAATAAAAGAGTCGAACTGCATGTCGAATTCCTGCAGCGCCTTCTGCGCGTTCTGCATCTTCTTGCGAAATTCTGGCCCGCGCTGCAGGGCCAGTCCCACGGCCAGCACGTCGATCACCACCAGGTAGGCCAGGCGGGCGGAAATCGGTGTGTAGGGATCGGTATTGAATACCAAGTCGATCGGGATCAGCACGGTCGCCAGGTCGGCCAGCGGCGTGCCCGATGGCGCCAGTACGACGACGTCGGCACCGCCGCGGCGCGCCAGTTTCACTGAGCGCACCAGGGCGGGGCTGTTGCCGCGCTGCGAGATGGCTACCAGGCAGTCGCCGCCGCGCAGCAGGGCTGCGGCGATGCTGTGGATGTTCGGGTCGCTGTAGGCGACCGTCGGCACGCCCGAGCGGAAGAACTTGTGTTGCGCGTCGGCCGCCACGATGCCCGACGTGCCCTGGCCATAGAATTCGATCTTGCTGGCGCGCGACAGGATGTCGAGCGCGCGCTGGATCGCTTCCGGGTTCAGGTTGTTGCGCAGGTCGAGCAGGGTGTTGATCGAGCGGCTGCAGATTTTATTTACCAGATCGGCTGCCAAGTCGTCCTGCGTCGGCTGCTCGTTCGCACCGGGCATGGCCAGCGCCAGGCCCTGCGCCAGCTTGAGCTTGAATTCATGCCAGCCGTCATAGCCCAGGGTGCGGCAAAAGCGCACCACGGTCGGTTCCGACACCTGCGCGCTTTTCGCCAACGCGGTGATGTTCTGGCTGACCGTCTGGTTAGGCTGGTCAAGCACGGCCAGCGCGACCTTTTTCTCCGACTTGGAGAGAGAATCGAGCTGGGTGCGGATGGAGTCGAGTAGCATTGATTAATTTTCTGGCTTAATGCCCGTTGAGTTGGCGTCCTTCTTCACCCCAAAAGCAAGTTCCGGGGTCGGACCCTCAGGGTCCGACCCCGGCATTTCTGCCGTCCTGGCTTTAGTCAGATATTCACTGTCTCAGTCTTCAAGATGCAGTGGAACAGGGATTTCGTGGAGCACCGCTCCACGCCTGCGTTACGGTATGGCCTTGCAAGGGCAGGCTATGGCGTTGCCTGTTAATCCTCGGGTAAGGCTTCTTCACGCCACTGCAAGCCATCGCGCCCGATCAGGGCGCTGGCCGCAGCCGGGCCCCAGGTACCGGCCGTGTAGGGAATCGGCGCACTGTCGTTCTGTTCCCAGTTCTCGAGTATCGGTTCGACCCATTCCCAGGCCGCTTCCAGTTCATCACCGCGCATGAACAGGGTCAGTTGGCCGCGCAGGACGTCGAGCAGCAGGCGCTCGTAGGCATCCATGCGCGGGGTCTTGAACGATTCGCGGAAATCGAGTTCCAGTTCTGCCGGTTTCAAGCGCATGCCGTCGCCCGGGGTTTTCGCCATCAGATTCATGCGCAAGCCTTCGTCCGGCTGCAGACGGATCACCAGGCAGTTCGGCTGGAAGCTGGACGTCGGCTGGTTGAAGATCGAGTGCGGGATCTGCTTGAAGCGCACGACGATCTCGGCCAGGCTGTCGGCCATGCGCTTGCCCGTGCGCAGGTAGAACGGCACGCCAGCCCAGCGCCAGGTGTCGATTTCCGCCTTCAGCGCGACGAAAGTCTCGGTGCGCGAATGCTCTGGCGCGTCCGGCTCGTCGCGGTAGCTCGGCACGGTGGCGCCGTCGACGTGACCGGCGCGGTATTGGCCACGCACGATGTTTTGCGCCAGGGTAGTGGGCGTGAATTTTTTCAGTGAGCGCAGCACTTGCAGCTTTTCATCGCGCACGGCGTCCGGTGCGATTGAGGTCGGCGGTTCCATGGCGACGATGCACAGCAGTTGCAGCAAGTGGTTTTGCAGCATGTCGCGCAGTGCGCCCGAGGTGTCGTAATAACCCATGCGGTTGCCTACGCCCAGTTTCTCGGCGATGGTGATCTGCACGTCGGAAATCCATTCCCGGCGCCAGAGCGGCTCGAAAAGGATATTGCCAAAGCGCAGGGCCAGCAAGTTCTGCACAGTTTCCTTGCCCAGGTAATGGTCGATACGGTAGATCTGCGACTCTTGGAAGACTTTGCCCACTTCAGCATTGATCTGCTTGGCGCTGGCCAGGTCGCGGCCCAGCGGTTTTTCCAGTACGACGCGCGAATTCGGCGTCACCAGGCCGTTGTCTTTCAAGTTATCGCAGATCAAGGCAAACAGGTGCGGCGGCGTGGCCAGGTAGTACACGCGCGTCAGGTCGGCATCGCCGCGCAGCGCTTCGACCAGCGGCGCGTACGTGGCCGCATCGCTGGCGTTGAGCGACACATACACGATGCGCGCGCAAAACTTGCTCCAGGTGGCGGCATTGAGGGTGCTGGCCTTGATATGGGGGCGCGAGTTGCTCTCCACCATGTTCAAGAACGCATCCTGGCCGCTGTCCTGGCGGCCCACGCAGATGATGCGCGCCGTCGGCGGCAAATCGTTGGCGACGTCGCGCGCATACATTGCAGGCAGCAACTTGCGCATTGCTAAATCGCCGCTGCCGCCAAACAGGACCAGGTCAAAATCGGTAAGTGCCATAAGTGAGTGTCGTCGCAAAAGTAAAAGAGCCGGAACGGGGAGGAGGCCGACCGGAAGTGCCAGTCTGTCGCTACTATATTCGATGGTGTAAATTTACTACGCAGAACAGGCAATTGCAAGAAATTTTACTACATCCCATGGTCTGGCGTCGTAGTTTAGCCCTGTCTGCTTGCCACTGGCGCCCGCAAGCGCATTATATGCCGTTCGCCGGTGCAGGTACGCGGGCACGCCTGGCAGCGGACTTTTCAAAGCTACCATGGTTGCCAGGGAAATTTTCGATTCTCTTCATCATCATTTGCGTTGTAGCAACAAGCAAGTCAAGAAATGCTTTCAGGATCGCTGTTGGCAGCGTAAAGTAGCTTTAAGGAAAGTAAAAAACCGTATAATTGGAGCCGAAACGATAGCAACTATTGGTCGTACGAACTACACTGAAACGCAGCGCCGGCCATGCCCCGAACCCGCCGTCCGGCGTACGTGCGACGTGTAGTTGGCGCTGCCAGCAGCATCACGGGTAGGCAGCTTAACTTTACATGACGGCTCAAGGGGACACAATGAATTCAATGCAGCAAGATGTCGATGAACGCACCAGCCTGACAGGCAATAACAAATTCGAACTGTTCCTGTTCAAGCTGGGCACCAGTGATCACTCGACCAGCCGCGAACTGTTCGGCATCAATGTGTTCAAAGTCCGTGAAATCATGGAAATGCCGGCCATCACCGCAGTCGCCGGTTCGCACCCGCACATGCTCGGTGTGGTCAATATCCGTGGCCAAATCGTGCCCGTGATCGACTTGCCGATGGCGGTCGGTTGCAAGAGCAGCGGCTTGAAGATCCTGATGGTGACCGAATTTGCCCGCTCGACACAGGCGTTTGCCGTGGAAGAGGTCGATGAAATCGTGCGCCTGGAATGGAATCAGGTGCTGTCGGCCGAATCGAGCGTCGGTGGCGGCCTCGTCACCAGTATCGCGCGCCTCGATGGCGACACGGACAAGACGCGCCTGGCGCAAGTGCTGGACGTAGAGCAAATCTTGCGCGACGTGCTGCCGTCGGGCGACCCGGACGTGGACAAGAACAGTATCGGCCCGCAAGTGCGCTTGCCGGCCGGTGCCGTGATCCTTGCGGCCGATGATTCCTCGCTGGCCCGCTCGCTGATCGAAAAGGGTCTCGAAGCGATGGGCGTACCGTTCATCATGACCAAGACGGGCAAGGAAGCATGGGAGCGCCTGCAGGCGATCTCGGCCCAGGCGGCGACCGAAGGCAAGACGGCGAAAGACAAGGTCGCGCTGGTGCTGACGGATCTGGAAATGCCGGAAATGGATGGTTTCACCTTGACGCGCAACATCAAGAACGATGGCCGCTTCTCCAACATCCCCGTGGTGATTCACTCGTCTTTGACGGGCTCGACCAACGAAGACCACGTCAAGGGCGTGGGCGCAGACGGTTATGTGGCCAAGTTTGTGGCAGCGGAATTGGCTGACACCATCCGCAAAGTGCTGGCCCGGTAATTTCAACCCAAGGTCGAAAAGCTGGGGTCAGACCCCCGGGGCGACAGCACAAGCCCCTGAGTTGGCGGCATTGAGGGTCTGACCCCGGTATTATTATTGAGGGTTTGACCCCGGTATTGTTACGCCTGGTACGGCGTTTCCGGCTGGCCCGCCACGTCCACGCGCACGGACAGCACGTGGCCCGTTAGCGGATAGTCGGCAAGCTCGGTAGCTGAGCGGTTGTGGCTGGCGCTGGTGATGTACAGGGTGCGCAGGTCGGGGCCGCCAAACGTCACCATGGTAGGGCAGCGCACGGGCACGGTAATTTCGCCCAGCAGGTGGCCGTCGGGGGCGAAGCGTAAAATTTTTCCGCCTTCAAACATGGCCGACCAGTAATTGCCTTCGCTGTCGACGGCCGCGCCGTCCGGGCGCCCGCCATAGTCCGCCGCTTTTTTGTCGGTGGAGAAGCGCTGGAATGGTTGCGCTTCGGAAATAGCTCCCGTGGCTGCATCGAAATCAAAGCGATCGATGCGGTGCGTAGTGGTATCTGAGTGGTACATGGTGCGCCCGTCCGGGCTGAAGCCGAGGCCGTTCGATACCGTCATGCCGCCGGACCAGACCTTGCGTACCTGCCCTTTTTCCAGTACGAACATTTCTGCTGCAGCGGCGCTGCGTGGTTCGAAAATCGTGCCAACCCAGAAGCGGCCGCTTGGGTCGACCTTGCCATCGTTGAAGCGCGTGGTGGCAACGTCGAATGGCGCGGGAGCGATTTGCGCCAAGCTGCCTGTCTTGGTGTCGAGGTGGGCGAAGCCGCTGCGCAAGGCCACGATCAGACCGCCTCCGGCATTGATAGCCAGTGCCGACGGCTCCGTCGGCATACTCCATTGCGCCTGCTGGCCGCTGGCCGGGTGCAAACGATGTACGGCGCGGCCATCGATGTCGACCCAGTACAGGGCCGCTTCCTTGCCATGCCATAGCGGGCATTCGCCCACTTGCATGGGCTTGTCGCTGACTGCTTTGATCTCGTAAATATTCATCTATCTCTCTTTAATATGCGGCTTTTGCGGCCTTGGCCAGGGCGATCAAGCCATTCGTTGAGCTGTCGTGGTGTTCGGGACGGGCTACTCCCGTCAGTTCGGCCTGGATTTTCTTGGCCAGTACCTTGCCCAGTTCCACGCCCCACTGGTCGAAACTGTTGACGTTCCACAGGACGCCTTGCACGAACGTCTTGTGTTCGTACAGCGCGATCAGGGCGCCCAGCGTGGTCGGGGTCAGCTGGTCCATCAGAATCGTATTGCTGGGGCGATTGCCGGGGAAGGTCTTGTGCGGCACCAGCGCCTCGACTTCGCTTTCCGGCAAGCCCTGCGCCTGCAGGTCCATGCGCACTTCGTCGCCCGTCTTGCCCGTCATAAAGGCTTCCGACTGGGCGAAACAGTTAGCCAGCAAGGCGTCATGGTGGCCCGGCAAATCGTGCGTGGCGCGCAGGGCAGCGATGAAGTCGATGGGCGTGATGTCGCTGCCCTGGTGCAGCAGCTGGAAATATGCGTGCTGCGCATTCGTGCCGCAATCGCCCCAGATCACGGGACCGGTCGGCACGTCGACGGGCAGGCCATCCTTGGTGACGCGCTTGCCGTTGCTTTCCATGTCCAGTTGTTGCAAGTAGGCGGCAAAGCGGCTCAAGTCCTGGTGATAGGGGGCGATGGAAACGGAGTCGCAGTCGAGGAACTGGCGGTTCCAGAAGCCCACCATGGCCAGCAGCACGGGCATATTTTGCTCCAGTGGCGCCTGGCGGAAGTGCTGATCCATCGCATGCGCGCCGGCGAGGAAATCGCTGAAGTATTCAAAGCCCACGGACAGGGCCACGGCCAGGCCGATCGAGGACCAGACGGAATAGCGGCCACCGACCCAGTCCCAGAACGGGAACATGTTTTCCGGCGCGATGCCGAAATCGACGATCGCTTGCACGTTGGTCGAGACGGCCACGAAGTGCTGCGCCAAGTCCTTTTCTTCGCCTTCGAGCAGGAACCAGGCGCGCGCCGTGTTGGCGTTGAGCATGGTTTCGGCCGTGACGAAGGTTTTCGATGCAACGATGAACAGGGTAGTTTCGGGATCGACTTTGGACAAGGTCGCTTCCATGTCGTGCCCGTCGACGTTGGATACAAAGTGCATTTCCAGGCCCGGGTTGGCGTAGGAGCGCAGTGCCAGGCAGGCCATTTTCGGGCCCAGGTCCGAACCGCCGATGCCGATGTTGACGATGTCGCAAATCGGCTTGCCGGTGTAGCCGAGCCAGCTGCCATTGCGTACCTTGTCCGTAAACGCCTTCATGCGCTGCAGCACATCTTGCACGTCAGCGTCGATATCCTGGCCATCGACCACCAGGGCGGTGCCGCGTGGTGCGCGCAAGGCGGTATGCAGAACGGCCCGATGTTCGGTAAGATTGATTTTCTCGCCTGTAAACATCGCTTCGCGCTGCGCTTCCACACCGCGCTCGCGTGCCAGGTCCATCAGCAGGGCCATGGCGGTGGCGTCGACGCGGTTCTTCGAGTAATCGAGCAGCAGTCCTGCCGCATCGACTGTCATGCTGGAAAAACGCGCGGGATCGAGCGCGAACAGCTGGCGCAGATGCACCTCGCGCAGGCTGGCGCTGTGCGTTTGCAGGGACTGGAAACTGGCGGTGGCGGTGATGGCAGGAGTAGGTGCTGGCTGGCGCATGGCGGTCGGCTTGGGTGCTTGTCTCGGTTAAAAGGAGCGCAGCGCATTCATTCTGGCGAACGGACGTGCCGGCCTTGGTGTGGGAATAATACATTAGAAAAAGGTAATTTCACTACAGTTTATGCGGAAATATGGCATTTTTGGTATTTTTTTTGGGGTTTTATGCTTGCTGTAATAGAGAAGCAAGCGAGACGAATGGATGTGGGGCGTTGTTGTTTTGCCTTGAAAGGTCGTGTAAAAATGCATTATTTCTGTCGCTGGCCACTGCAAGAGTGCTTCTGCGCGACCATTTTGTAGTAAAATTTCACGAAATACTCATTTTTAAGGAAATTCATATGGCGCTGCATCCAGTAGTCGAATCCGTAACAGCGCGCATCATCGCGCGCAGCCGGCCATCGCGCGGCGCCTACCTGGCGCATCTGGATGCGGCCCGCATCCAGGGCGTGCAGCGCGGCGCTTTGTCGTGCACCAACCTGGCGCATGGCTTTGCCGCCTTTCCTGCCAACGACAAGCTGTCGCTGAAGGAATACAAGAAGCCTTCCGTGGCCATCGTGTCCTCGTACAACGACATGCTGTCGGCGCACCAGCCCTTCGAAGGTTTCCCGCAAATCATCAAGCAAGCCGTGCGCGAAGTGGGCGCCGTGGCCCAGTTCGCCGGCGGCGTGCCCGCCATGTGCGACGGCGTGACGCAAGGCCAGCCGGGCATGGAGTTGTCGCTGTTTTCGCGCGACACCATCGCCATGTCGACGGCTGTGGCGCTGTCGCACAATATGTTCGATGCGGCCCTGTACCTGGGCGTGTGTGACAAGATCGTGCCGGGCCTGTTGATCGGCGCGCTGCACTTCGGCCATTTGCCGGCCGTCTTCGTGCCGGCAGGTCCGATGACGTCGGGCCTGTCGAACCAGGAAAAAGCCAAGGTGCGCCAGTTGTATGCACAAGGCAAGGCCACGCGCGAAGACTTGCTCGAAGGTGAAAGCAAGGCTTACCACGGTGCCGGCACCTGTACTTTTTATGGCACGGCGAACAGCAACCAGATGCTGATGGAAGTGATGGGCCTGCACTTGCCCGGCGCCGCCTTCATCACGCCGAACACGCCGCTGCGCGATGCGCTCACCAAAGCTGCGGCCCAGCGCGCTGCCGGCATCACGGCGCAAAGCGCCAGCTACTTGCCAGTCGGTCATATCGTTGACGAGAAATGTATCGTCAACGCCGTCGTGGGCTTGCTCGCCACGGGCGGCTCGACCAATCACACCTTGCACCTGGTGGCGATCGCCAAGGCAGCCGGCATCGTCATCGACTGGAACGATTTCAATGAGCTGTCGGCCATCGTGCCGATGCTGACGCGTATCTACCCGAACGGCGACGCCGACGTCAACCATTTCCACGCGGCCGGCGGCACCGGTTACCTGATCCGCGAACTGCTCGACGCCGGCTTGCTGCACGATGACGTCAATACCATCCTCGGCCACGGCTTGCGCGCGCACTGCATGGAACCGTTCCTGGGCGAAGACGGCAAGGTCTTCTGGAAAGATGCACCGGCCGCCAGCGCCGATGAAAACGTGTTGCGCCCGGCGGCGAAGCCGTTCGCGCCGGACGGCGGCATGGTCTTGGTCGCAGGTAACCTGGGCCGCGCCGTGATGAAGGTCTCGGCCGTCAAGCCGCAGCACCGCACGGTCGAAGCACCGGCATTGGTCTTCAATTCGCAAGAAGAGTTCATGAGCGCCTACAAGGCTGGCAGCCTGGATCGCGACTTCGTCGCCGTGCTGCGCTTCCAGGGCCCGCGCGCCAACGGCATGCCGGAACTGCATGCGCTGACCCCTGCGCTGGCCAACCTGCAGGATGCGGGTCGCCAGGTGGCGCTGGTCACCGATGGCCGCATGTCGGGCGCGTCGGGCAAGGTGCCGGCCGCTATCCATGTATCGCCTGAAATCCTCGCCGGCGGTCCACTCGGTCTGGTGCGCGATGGCGACATCATCCGCCTCGACGCCTTCACCGGCGTGCTTGAAGCGCTGGTGCCGTCCGACATCTGGCATGCGCGTTCGCTGGTAACGGCGGACTTGTCGCCGAACCACGTCGGCATGGGCCGCGAGCTGTTTGCCATGTTCCGTTCCACCGTCAGCGCGGCGGAAGAGGGTGCCACCACCTTCGGCCTGCCGTCGCCGATACCCACCAGTGTTCCCTTGCACGACGCCGACAATGTCGGTGACACCGTGCCGGGTTCCGATGAAGACTTTTTGGCTAGGAAATAAGAGATGACCATGACACTACTGGAAATTATGCGCACCTCGAGCGTGATCCCCGTGATTGCGATCGACGATCCTGAACACGCCGTACCGCTGGCGCGCGCGCTGGTGGCGGGCGGCATCCGCGTGCTCGAAGTGACCCTGCGCACCAAGCACGGCCTCGAAGCGATCCGCGCCATGTCGGCCGTGCCGGGCGCCATCGTCGGCGTCGGTACGCTGACTCGCCCGGAAGAATTCGTCCAGGCACGCGATGCGGGCGCCGTATTTGGCGTCTCGCCAGGCCTGACCTCGGCCCTGGTGGCGGCGGCGAAAAGCAGCGGCTTGCCCCTGCTGCCAGGCGTGATGACGCCCGGTGAAGTGATGGCGGCGCGTGAAAACGGCTTCCAGCAGCTGAAACTGTTCCCGGCCGTGCCGGCTGGCGGCATCGGCATGCTCAACGCCATCTACGGCCCGCTGCCGGACATTACCTTTTGCCCGACGGGCGGCATCTCGCAAGAGACGGCGTCGCAATTTTTGGCCTGCAAGAACGTCGCCTGCGTGGGCGGTTCCTGGCTGACGCCGAAAGACGCGATTGCGGCCGGCAACTGGGACCGCATCACGGAAATCGCGAAAGCGGCCAGCGGCCTGCGCTCCGCCTAGTCGTACCTGACATAAGCTACTGCGCGTCGCGCTTTGCGGCCTGCGATGCTCACCGTACTAGAGTACGGTTGCGCTTCTTAGCCACAAATCACTGCCGCTCGCTACGCTTCTGTCAGGTACTTGCAGTTATAGTATTCGGCAGGCTTTTATGCCTACCGCGCTTTATTCCATACTCATTATGCGAGTCTTGCGCCGCCCCCTCACCATTGGCGAAATCGCCATGGCCCGCAGCGTCTTTCAGGACGCCATCGACTACGCGCGCGTGCGCGTGGTGCGCGGCTCTTTTCTTCCGTTTGGCCTGCAGGACCAGAATACGGCGATGACGCCGCGCGGCAGCCTGCATTTCATGCCGGCCCAGTACCGCGACGATTTTTCGCGCGAAGGCACTGGCGGCAAGTTGTTCTTCATCCATGAAATGGTGCATGTGTGGCAGTACCAGCTCGGCTATAGCGTGCTGCTGCATGGCGCACTGCTGGCGCTGTGCGGCGGCTACATCGGGCAGCGGGCCTACCGCTACGACGCGCAAGCCGGCGGCGTCCTGTCCGACTTCAACATGGAGCAGCAGGGCGATATCATCGCCCACTATTTCGGCGCGCGCCAGCTGGGCATTGCCGCCTACGTGGCGAAGTTGCCGCAACTGCAGCAGATACTGCACGGTTTCCTGCGCAACCCCGCCGACCGCCGCTTGCTGCCGCGCTAATGTCATTCTATGGCTTTTCCTGTGCGCATTGTCGAGCGTACTTGAGGGGGGCGCAGATCAATCCTTGATTTTTTGCTGCAAGGATACAGCTGTCTACGCCGCCGCCGTAAAGTTGTGTGCTGGAATGGCGTCGCCGGCCTGGCTTTCCTACAGCGACTGCACCATGACCCTGTTGCGCCCGGCGCCCTTGGCCAGGTACAGGGCACGGTCGGCGGCGCCGATCAGGGTGGCGACAGCCAGTTGCTGCTGCGGATGTTGCGTGGCGATGCCGATGCTGACCGTGACGTGCTTGTCTTGAGTGCACGCCCTGGCATGCGGAATGCACAGCTCGGCTGCCCGTGCGCGCATCATCTCGCCCATGCGCAGTGCCTGCACGGCGTCGGTGTCGGGCAGGATGGCGGAAAATTCCTCGCCGCCATAGCGCGCCAGCAGGTCGGTGGGGCGCTGCAGCATGGCGGCCAGTTCGGCTGCTACGCGTATCAGGCAGTCGTCGCCTTGCTGGTGGCCGTAATGGTCGTTGTAATCCTTGAAACAGTCAATGTCGATCATCAGCAGCGACAGGGGACTGCCCGTGCGCATGGCGCGCCGCATTTCTTTCTCGATCGCCACATCGAAGTGGCGGCGGTTGGCGATGCCCGTCAAGCCGTCGGAAAAAGTTTGCGACCGCAAGACGATGGTTTGTTCACGCAGCAACTTTTCACGGCCCACGGCGCTGGTGACATCATTGATCTGGATCAGGCAGTGGCGCGGTAAAGCAGGCAAATTGATCGGTGTCACGGCGATGGCCTGCTGCATGCGTTCTTGGCCTTCCAGCGCGCCATCGGTCGCGCCATGCGTGTACAGGGCAAATGGCGCCTTGTGCAAGGTTTGCGACAACAGCGACTGGAAATTGCCGCGCAGGGCCTGGGTGATGGCCGAGTCGATGCGCTTGTGTCGCAATTCCGGATAGACGGCGAAGAAGTTCTGGCCCAGCATGGCGTCGGCCTGACACGCCGAGTGGTGCGCCATCCATTGGTTCCACAGCACGATGCGCTGCTGCTCATCGAGCACGATGGCGCCCAGGTTCACGGCACCGAGTATGTTCTCGAGCAGAGCGAGTCGGTGCAAGGCATCCGGCATGATCGTCACGCCTGTCCCAGGACCTTGGCCAAATAGTGGCTCACTTGCTGCTTCAGGTCGTGCAAGGCCGATAGGTCGAGCACGAAGGCGACATAGCCGTGGATCTGGTGCCGGGACAGCACGAAGTCGATGTGCAGCATCAGCACGACGGCTTCTTCTTCCTGGCCGCCGAATGAGGACAGGATTTCCGCGCTGGTGCCCAGGTGGTATACGGGCAGCGAGCCATGCAGTTCGCTGTCGAACAGATTGGCCAGGGTGCCCACGCAGGCGTTGAGGATGATGTTGCCGATTTCACTCATCGCCTCCTGTTCCATCTCCGTCAATTCCTGCAGCGGCATGGCGTCGCCCACCATCAGACGGACGATTTCCAGGCTCTTGTCTTCCGGGAACATCAGGATGGCTTCGGTGGTGAAGGCGCCATCGTAATGCTGGCTGATGCCGCAGATGCGTTCGTCATCCTTTTTGCTGCCGAGCAGGGCGGCCGCATCGTCGCGGTTCATGAAGCTGATCGACGGCACCGACATGGTGACTTCTTCATTGACGATCTCGCTCATCGCGGCGGCCGCATGGCCTACCCCGATGTTGAATATCTCTACCAGCGCATCATTTTCCAGTTCGGAGAGATTGATCATGCTCACAGTCCCAGTGATTCGATCAGCTGATGGATGCGCGTTTCCGTGATGGGCTTTTCCATGAATCCCACGTCCATTTCGCTGGCGCGGTTGCGGATGGCATTTTGCACATTTGCCGTGACGAGAATGATGTGCGTTTGCGGGTATAGCGCGCGCAATTGTTCTGCCGCCGCCACGCCGCCCATGCCGGGCATGTTGACATCGAGTAGTATCATAACAGGGGCGATAGTCTTCATTTTTTCCAGCGCTTCTTCACCTGTCGCCGCCTCAATCACTTGCCAGTCGGCATGTTTGCTGAGAATGAATTGATGCGACATCAAACGTGAAACACGGCTGTCATCGACGACAAGTACCTGTTTGTTATGATTCATTTCCTGTTCCTCAAACGTCGTAGTGGTCTGTTGTTACATTTTCGCATATTTTAAATCTTGATAGAGTAATCGGATGTGGAAATGCATTTTAGTAAGGTTTTTCCGCTTACCTGTTGTATCAAAGCCAATGCTGGCGCTGCATGGCGGGTAAGCCGGGCTGGCAATCCGTTAAAATAGCGCCATTCCCCACTTTAGCCTGAATGTCATGACCCAAGACGAATTGAAGCAAGCCGTAGCCCGTGCCGCCATTAAGTACGTGGTCGAGGGTGAAATCATCGGTGTCGGCACCGGTTCTACTGCCAACTTTTTTATCGATGAATTGGCCAAGATCAAGGACACCATCAAGGGTACGGTGGCATCGTCCGAAGCGACGGCCGCGCGCCTGGCCGGCCATGGCATCGCCGTGTTCAGCTTGAACGATGTCGAGTCGATTGCCGTCTACATCGACGGTGCCGATGAAATCACGGCCAGCGGCGCCATGATCAAGGGCGGCGGCGCAGCATTGACGCGTGAAAAGATTGTCGCTTCCGTGGCGAAACAGTTCGTCTGCATCGCCGATGGCTCCAAGCTGGTCGATACCCTGGGCGCCTTCCCGCTGCCGGTGGAAGTGGTGCCGATGGCCCGCGCCGCCGTATCGCGCCAGCTGGCCGCGCTGGGCGGCACGCCCCGTTTGCGCCTGAAGGCCGGCAGCAACGAAGCGTTCATTACCGACAACGGTGGCGAAATCATCGACGTGCTGGGCTTGCAGATTGCCGATCCGCTGGCGCTGGAACAGCAGATCAATCAAATCGTCGGCGTCATCGCCGTCGGCCTGTTCGCCGTGCGCGGCGCCAACGTTTGCCTGCTGGGCATGCCGGAAGGCGTGCGGACGTTGGCTTACTGATACGCAGCAGAAATCCGGGGTCAGTCACTGCGTGATCGGAGTGCGCCCCACTGGGGCGCACTCCCGCGCCGGGTCTGACCCCAGCCTTACGTTTGTACCGCCCGGTACACGCTCACGGTGCGCAGCAAGCCTCCCAGGAAAAGTCCGCTGAAGACGCCGTAAGCGAGGCAGACCGGCACGATGAAGGCGCTTGCATGGGCAGTCGACGGGGCGACGGCAAGGGTCACTGCGACCGCATACTTCATGCAGAAGATGCTCATCATCAAGATCAATGGCAGCCAGCTGCCGGGACGCTGCACGCTGCTGCGCTCGGGAATGGCGACGATCTTGTGCGTATCGAGCAGTGTCCAGGCCAGCGCCGCACCGGCCAGGGTGCCGGTGGCCCAGACGAATGGCGCGCTGCCGGCCAGGCCGAAGCTGCCGTGCACGCCGCTCAGGGAAAGGGCCAGCATGACCAGGGGAATGATGCACAGCTTGCGCAAGCTCACTTCGCGTGCGCGGCTGGCCAGCACGCCGCGGTATACGAGAAAGCCCAGGATGGCCCAGACGTAGAGGGGAGTGTGGCTGAAGATTTGCTGCAACATGGTGTCCGCCTTGGTGTGAGGTTGTCGATGGCTCTACTGTGCCCGCCAACGGCGCCGATGGCGAGCGGCGTGCGACGAAACGGGCGCGGCTTGCCGTGAAACGGCGTCAGGCGGCGTGAAATATGAAGGCGGGAAAGTGGAAAAGCGGGAAGGCGGCAGCGGAAGCTACCCGTGGCGCATCGGCCACGGGCGGGAATGTCGAAAAACTTCAACACCTAAGAAAACCGTAGCGAGCGGTAGTGAGTTGTGGCTGAGAAGCGGAGCTGTGCTTTAGCAAAGTGAGCATCGGAGGCCGCAAATCATGACGCGCAGTAGGTTTGCTTAGGTGTTTTATTCCGTTGGTGGAACGTAGCCCATGGCCGCATCGGCGCCATCGCCGAAGAAATGCTTTTCCATTTGCGTGGCCAGGTATTTGCGGGCGCGCGCGTCGGCCAGGTTCAAGCGATTTTCATTGACCAGCATGGTCTGATGCTTGAGCCAGGCAGCCCATGCTTCTTTCGATACCGATTCGTAAATCTTTTTGCCCAGTTCGCCCGGGTACGGTGGGAAATCGAGTCCTTCGGCTTCCTTGTTGAGTTTGCTGCAGTGGATCGTGCGGGCCATCTGTGCTCCTGAATCAGTGTAGAGATAAAGCGTGATTATAAGGCACTTTGCGCCAGCCCTCGCGGGGTCATCGCGGCCAGCTTTGTTGCCGTTTGCCGCATCCTTGCGCCGGATCAAATTTGATCTGCGCCGCCCCAGCTAGTAAGATGCCCTATCGCGCCAGCCGCTGGCTGTGCCTCGTCCAAGTAAGTAGTAGTAATTAACCAATATGGAAGTCCCTATGACCTCAGTGAAAGTCCATGGCATCGACGTCAGCAATGCAGGCAACTTCGTGTTGTTTGGCGGTATCAACGTGCTCGAATCGCGCGATCTCGCCATGCGCGCTTGCGAAGAATATGTGCGCGTGACGCAAAAACTGGGCATTCCCTATGTGTTCAAGGCCAGTTTCGATAAGGCCAACCGTTCATCGATCCATTCCTACCGCGGCCCGGGCCTGGAAGAAGGCATGCGCATCTTCCAGGATGTCAAGGCGGCGTTCGGCGTGCCCGTGATTACCGACGTGCATGAGCCATGGCAGGCGCAGCAGGTGGCCGAGGTGGTGGACGTGCTGCAATTGCCCGCCTTCCTGGCGCGCCAGACGGACTTGGTCGTGGCCCTGGCGAAAACTGGCAAGGTGATCAATATCAAGAAGCCGCAATTTTTGAGCCCTGGCCAGATGGCCAATATCGTCGAAAAGTTCAAGGAAGCGGGCAACGAGCAATTGATACTGTGCGACCGCGGCACCTGCCTGGGCTACGATAACTTGGTAGTTGACATGCTGGGCTTTGGCGTCATGAAAAAGACCTGCGACGACTTGCCCATCATCTTCGACGTCACGCACGCGCTGCAGCAGCGCGACCCCGGTGGTGCCGCCTCGGGTGGCCGCCGTCAGCAAGTGGCGGACCTGGCCCGCGCCGGCCTGGCCGTCGGCATCGCCGGCTTGTTCCTGGAAGCCCATCCGGACCCCGACAACGCCCGCTGCGACGGCCCCAGCGCCTTGCCGCTGGACCAGTTGGAGCCATTCCTGGCGCAATTGAAGGCGCTGGACGACTTGGTCAAGTCGTTTGCCCCCTTGAATATCAAATAACGATAGCAAAGTAGAAAAGCCCGCAGGAAGCGGTAATGCCGTTCAGTTAAGGCTTTTGGCGTGATTGATGAGCGCCAGTAAATTCGCTAACCCCAGAGGCAAAGAGCTGGGGTCGGTCACTCCGTGATCGGAATGTGCTCCATTGAAGCACATTCCCCCGCCGGGTCCGACCCCTGTCCTGGTTCTTGGGCTAAAAATAGCGTCACCAACACACTAACTGAACGGCATTACGCAGGAAGCGGGCTTTTTCAGTGTTACAGGGTTTTCATTAACACCTGCGACTTGCGTTGCCAGTTATACATATGCTGGCGGTCCTTCGGCAAATCGTCGACCGTGGCCGTGACGAAGCCGCGCTTCTTGAACCAGTGCGAGGTGCGCGTGGTCAGCACGAACAGCTTGTTCAGGCCGGCTGCACGGGCGCGGTTTTCCATGTGTTTCAGGATGCGCTCGCCATCGCCCTGGGCTTGTACTTCCGGGTTGACGGTCAAACATGCCATTTCTGCCATCTTTTGCGCCGGGAATGGGTACAGGGCGGCGCAGCCGAAGATCACGCCATCATGCTCGATGACGGAGAAATAATCGATTTCGCGCTCGATCAGCTCGCGGCCCCGCTTGACGAGAGTGCCGTCCGCTTCCAGTGGTTCGATCAGTTTAATAATCCCGCCCACGTCTTCGATGGTGGCCAGGCGCAGGCTTTCCAGGTTTTCATGGCTGATCATGGTGCCGACGCCATCATGGGTAAACAATTCCAGCAGGGCCGAACCGTCCATCGAGAAGGGCACGATGTGCGAGCGCTCGACACCGTTGTGGCATGCCTTGACGCAATGTTTCAGGTAAAACGCCGTGGCGTCTGGCAAGAAACCGGCCATCAGCACGGCTTCGGCCTGGTGCGACGACAGTTCGCGGATTTCCACGCCCGTGGCGTCTTCCATCATCGGCGTTTCGGTAATGAAAATCAGTTTGTCCGCGTGCAGGGCGATGGCAGCGCTGCACGCGACGTCTTCCATGGTCAGATTGAACGCTTCGCCGGTTGGCGAGAAACCAAGTGGCGACAGCAGCACCAGGCCGTCGGAGCCGAGGATGGAATGGATGGTTTCGGCGTCGACCTTGCGCGTGATGCCCGTCAGTTCCAGGTCCACGCCATCGATCACGCCCAGCGGGCGCGCCGTAATGAAATTGCCGGAAATGATGCGGATGGCGGCATGCGACATGGGCGTGTTCGGCAAGCCCTGGCTAAATGCTGCCTCGATATCGAGACGCAGCTCACCGGCCGCCTCTTTCGCGCATTCCAGCGCCGCGATGTCGGTGATGCGCACGCCGTTGTGGAAGCGGCCTTCGACGTTACGCAAGGCCAGTTGTTCAGCCACCTGCGGCCGCGAGCCGTAGACCACGGTGACATTGATGTCGAGCGCATGGAGCAGGGACAAATCATGGGCCAGCACCTGCAGCGCCCCGGCGCTGACGAGTTCACCGGGGAAGGCGACCACGAAGGTCTTGCCGCGAAAGGCGTGGATGTAGGGCGCGACCGAGCGCAGCCATTGGACGAATTGGGTAGGGTTTTCCATTAAGCGCATTATAATTCGCTGCGCGATGTGCGCGCTTAAAATACCTGTAAAAAACAATGTCTTCAGCCAGCAATAAGTCTTCCCCTCCTTCCACCGTTGCAAATGTGCCCGTCAGCGCAGATGTTTCCACGCCTGTCGTCACGCCCGCGCAGGTCCGCCCGCGCCCGCCCGTGAGCCAGCAAAGGCAGCAGCAGCCGCGCGCGCAACAGCAGAAACAACCATCGCAGCAGCAACAGCAGCCGCGCGCGGGAGAGGACAAGCCTCGCGCGCGCCCGCCGCGCGAGGGGCAGGAAAGCCGTGATGCAGCGCGTGCCGTGCGCGAGGCGGAAAAGGCTTTTCGCAACCCGCTGCCTTTGATCACGTACCCTGAAGACTTGCCCGTCTCGGGACGGCGCGCCGAAATCGCCAAGGCCCTGATGGAAAACCAGGTCATCATCGTCTCGGGCGAAACCGGTTCCGGCAAGACGACCCAGTTGCCGAAGATTTGCCTGGAACTGGGGCGTGGCCAGAAGGGCATGATCGGCCACACGCAGCCGCGGCGTATCGCCGCCTCGTCGACGGCCAAGCGTATCGCGCAGGAGCTCGGTACGCCGCTGGGCGAAACCGTGGGTTTCAAAGTGCGCTTTACCGATACCCTGAGCCGTGGCGCCTCCGTCAAGCTGATGACGGACGGTATTTTGCTGGCCGAGACGCAGACTGACCCGTTGTTGAAAAATTACGACACCATCATCATCGATGAAGCGCATGAACGCAGCCTGAACATCGATTTCCTGCTCGGCTATCTGAAGCAGCTGCTGCCGCGCCGGCCCGATCTGAAAATCATCATCACTTCGGCCACCATCGATGCGGAGCGTTTCTCGCGCCATTTCGGCACGCCGGAAAAGCCCGCGCCGGTGATCGAAGTGTCGGGCCGCTTGTACCAGGTCGAAGTGCGCTATCGTCCCGTGGAGCGCGAGCAGGTAGCCATGCCGGGGTCGGGCGCGGGTAGCAACAGCGCGGACAAGCCGGGGCAACGTACCGCCGCCGCACGCGAAAAGCGCGACTTGATGGATGCCGTCGTCGATGGCGTGGAAGAGCTGTGCCGCATCGGCTCGGGCGACGTGCTGGTGTTTTTGCCGGGCGAGCGCGAAATTCGCGACTGCGCCGAAGCGCTGCGCAAGCACCATCCGCCGCACGTGGAAATTTTGCCCCTGTTCGCCCGCTTGTCGGCCGAAGAGCAGGAGCGCGTGTTTAAAACCAGCAATGCGCGCCGCATCGTGCTGGCCACCAACGTGGCGGAAACCTCGCTGACCGTGCCCGGCATCCGCTATGTCGTCGATGCTGGCCTGGCCCGCGTGAAACGCTACAGTTACCGCAATAAGGTCGAGCAGTTGCAGGTCGAGCCGATCGCCCAGTCGGCCGCCAACCAGCGCGCCGGCCGTTGCGGCCGCGTCGCCGATGGCGTCTGCATCCGTCTGTATGAAGAGCAGGATTATCTGTTGCGGCCGAAATTCACGGAGCCGGAAATCCTGCGCTCCTCGCTGGCCGCCGTCATCTTGCGCATGAAATCCTTGCACCTGACGGACGTGGAAACCTTCCCCTTCATCGAGCCGCCGCTGGCGCGCGCGGTGGCCGACGGCTACCAGTTGCTGCAGGAACTGGGCGCCGTCGATGATGTCAATAAACTCACGCCGTTGGGCAACAAGCTGGCCAAGCTGCCGCTCGACCCGCGCGTGGGCCGCATGATTCTGGCCGCGCTCGATAACGCGTGTTTGACGGAAGTGCTGATCGTCGCTTCCGCTTTGTCCGTGCAAGATCCGCGTGACCGCCCGATGGAGCATCAGCAGGCGGCTGACGAGGCGCACAAAAAATTCGCCGATGAAAAGTCGGAATTCTTGAGCTATCTGAAAATCTGGCGCTGGTTCGAAGCCGCCATCGAGCACAAGAAAACCAACCGCCAGTTGCAAGATAATTGCCGCACGAATTTCCTGTCGCAGATGCGCTTGCGCGAATGGCGCGACGTGCATTCGCAGTTGCTAACCATCGTCAAGGAACAGGGCTGGCGCTTGAATGAAGCACCCGCCACCTACGATAATTTGCACATGGCTTTGCTGACCGGCTTGCTGGGCAATATCGGCTTCAAGGGCGAGGACGAGCCGGGCGCGGGCTATTTGGGCGCGCGTGGTATCAAGTTCCATATCTGGCCCGGTTCCTCGCTGCTGAAAAAGCCGGGCAAGTGGATCATGGCGGCCGAACTGGTCGACACGACGCGCTTGTATGCGCGCGGCGTGGCGCAGATCCAGCCAGAGTGGCTGGAAAAAGTGGGCGAACACCTGCTAAAAAAATCCTGGGGCGAACCACGCTGGGAAAAACGTTCGGCGCAGGTGACGGCATCCGAACGGGCGACTTTGTATGGGCTGGTGGTATATAGCCAGCGCCGCATCAATTACGGCAATTTCAACTTGCCCGAAGCGCGCGACATCTTCATCCGCGACGCCCTCGTCGGCGGTGACTTCGACACGCGCGCGCCATTCTTTGCGCACAACCATAAGCTGATCAAGGATATCGAGAACCTTGAGCACAAATCGCGCCGCCTGGACGTGCTGGTAGACGATGAACTGATCGCCGCCTTCTACGACAAGCTGCTGCCGGCCGATGTATGTAATGGCGCCGGTTTCGAGAAATGGCACAAGGAAGCCACGCGCGAGCATCCGAAGCTGCTGTATTTGAACCGCGAAGAGCTGATGCGCCACGAGGCGGCTGGCGTGACCACCGACTTGTTCCCGAAAACCATGTCCGTGACGGGCCTGGAAATGGGCCTCACCTACCACTTCGAGCCGGGCAGCGTGCGCGATGGCGTGACGTTGAGCGTGCCGCTGTATGCCTTGAACCAGTTGCCGCGCGAGCGCTGCGAATGGCTGGTGCCGGGCATGCTGAAGGAAAAAGTGCATCTGCTGCTCAAGTCCTTGCCGCAAAAGTTGCGCCGCCACTGCGTGCCGCTGCCCGATTACGCGGCCAAGTTCTGCGAGCGCGTGCATGCAGCGGGCGTGTTTGGCCGCGGTGACCTGATCGACGCCATCATCCTCGATATTCGCACGCAGATCACGATCAACGTGCTGACGACGGACTTCAAGCCGGAAACTCTGCCTGCCCATCACTTCATGAATTTCAAGGTGATCGACGAGCATGGCCGCCAGTTGGATATGGGCCGCAACCTGGCCACCCTGCAGGCAGAATTCGGCGGCCAGGCGCGCCAGAGTTTCCAGAAACTGGCCGAAGTGTCGGGCGTGTCCGGCACGGGCACGCCTGCTGCCCGCGTGGCGGGTGCGCAAGTGGCGTCGCGGCTGCAGGCGCAGGGCGCCACAGGCGCAGCAGGCAAGGGCGCATCCGCCCCTGCCGCGCCGGCGTCAAACAATGCCAGCGTCTCGCAGCATATGGGTTTGACCGCCTGGACGTTTGGACAATTGCCGGAATTGCTGGAAATCGTGCAGGGCAAGCTGACATTGATCGGTTTCCCCGCGTTGGTCGACAAGGGCACGCATTGCGATTTGGAAGTGTTTGACGACCCGAGCGTGGCCGCGCGCACGCACAAGATCGGTTTGCGCCGCTTGTTTGCGCTGCAAATGAAGGAGCAGATCAAGTACGTCGAGAAAAGCATTCCCGGCTTGCAGCAGATGGGCATGCAGTTCATGGCCCTCGGTTCGCAGGAAGAGTTGCGCGAGCAAATCATCAACAAGGCGCTTGATATTGCTTGTTTGCAAGATCCGCTACCGCTGGACGCCGCCGCATTTGCCAAGCGCCAGGCCGAGGGCAAGTCGCGCCTGGTGCTGCTGGTCAATGAAATTGCCCGCCTGCTGTCGCAAGTACTGACGGAATTCCACGGCTTGCCCAAGCGCTTGCAGAACATTCCTGCCGCGGCGGCGACCGATATCGCGTCACAGCTGCAGGGACTCGTGCATAAGCGCTTCCTGACGGAAAACGAGTACACGCAATTGGCGCACTTTCCCCGCTATTTGAAGGCGATCAATGTGCGCCTGGAAAAGTTGCGCGCCGACCCCGCGCGCGACACCAAGTTGACGGCCGAATGGCAATCGGCGGCCACGCCGTATTTGCGTCAAGCCAAGGACCGCCAGGCAGGCAAGAACACGGACCCGAAACTGGTCGAGTTCCGCTGGATGCTCGAAGAGCTGCGCGTGTCGCTGTTTGCGCAAGAATTGCGTACGCCGATGCCGGTGTCGGCGAAACGGTTGCAAAAGGTATGGGAGTCGATGCAGCGGTAGGTCGGATTAGCGGGGCGAAGCGACGCGTAATCCGACGCCATAGTTGGCGCGGCGGTGGTGCGGTGTCAACGGTGGTAACGGTTTCAACGGTGTCAATGATGTCAACGGTGTCAATGATGTCGTTGGTGGTGTCGGATTACGCGGCTGCGCCGCTAATCCGACCTACCCGACCCAGGTTTTACCTCTCATCATCGCTGAGCGGGGAGCGTGAGCCGAGCTTGTCAACCTCGCCCTGGCTGCTGCCCGTGCCGGCGCGGCTGTCGCTCATGGCGCTGCCGGATATGCTGCTTTGGCTATCCGATTGCAAGCTGGCGCCGGCGCGCGGTGCCGGTGCGCTGGCGGACGGCATGCGGCCTGCCGTCATGGCGCCGCTGCCATGGCGCGTGCCGCTGTCATAGAACGCTTCCATCTGCCGCTTCCACGTCTCGCTGCCCATGTCGGGCCAGTTGTTCTTGTCGAAGCCGGGTGCGTTTTTCAGCTGCTCTTTTTCTACGTTGAGCAAGAAGCGCTTGTTGACGTGGTCCAGGCTCAGGCTGTCCCAGGGGACGGCAAACAGCTTGTCGCCCATGCCCAGGATGCCGCCGAAGGACAGCACGGCATAGGCGATCTGGCCAGTGCGCATGTCGAGCATGATTTCCTTGATGTCGCCCAGTTCCTCGTCGCTGTGATTGTAGACATCGTCGCCGATCAGGGTGTCGGCCCCCATCAGGGACGGCCCCGAGCCGTCGTGGTCGCGGTACATGCCCAGGATGTCGCGGTCTAGATAACTCATGCTGTTCTCTCCTCTTGTGACGTAGGCATCGAACACCCAGATTACGCGTCGGTACAGTGGCACGCTTGATCTGCCTCAATGGTGCCTGCGGCACTTTTATCGCTGTGCAAATGTGCGCTGTCGTCAGCATGTGCGGTACTCTATGTGTTCTACGGAGGAGGCCGCACATGCTGACGATGCAACGCTGCAGAGAGATGACTATGTGGTATGCGCCGCAACGACACGCGCGCAGTTTGCCATGGTGAAGCCTGCCGCCCAATGGCTGCGCGGGCTATTGCGCGCTGGTAAGGCGCAGCAGCGCACGGCGACCAAGCTGGCCAAGGTGCTGTTCGGGCCCGTGACTGTCAAGCCCAAGCCCAAGCCCGCAGCCAAGTCCACCCCCAAGCCCAAGCCACGCAAGGCCGTGAGCCAGGCCGGTGCCAAGTCGTTGGTCACAGCCGCCGCCAAGGCCGGTGCCAGGCCTGTCGGCGACGCGCTGCCCGTGCTGGCGCCGTTTGCCACGCCCCTCTCGCCCGCGCGCGCGCGCAAGCGAACAGCACCGCCGCCGGGCAAGTGGCTCGCCGCCCACTATGCGCCGTTGCCGGAACTGGGGCAGTTGCCGGGGCGGCGCCTGGCGTATTTCCTGTACCTGCCCGAGAGGGCGCCGAGCATCGCCATGCGCAGCCGGGGGCGGCCGCTGCTGGTGATGCTGCATGGCTGCGAGCAAAGTGCCACGCAGTTTGCCGAAGGCACGCGCATGAACCGCCTGGCCGAACGCAAGGGCTATGCCGTGCTGTATCCGCAGCAATCGTTGCGTTCGCATGCGCGCCGCTGCTGGAAGTGGTATGACAGGCTGACGCAGGAGGGCGGCGGCGATGTGCGCCTGATCGTTGGTGCCATCGAGCAGGTGGCGGCCCGCTACGCGATCGACCGTGCGCGTATCTACATCTGCGGCATTTCCGCCGGCGCGGGCATGGCACATATCGTGGCCCTGAATCATCCGCAGTTGTTTGCCGCGCTGGGCCTGCATTCCGGCCCCGTGTTTGGCGCCGGGCATAATCTGATCGGCGCGCTGCAGGTGATGCAGCATGGCGCTGCTGCCCGTGCCGATGCTGCCATCGATGAAGTGCTGGCGCGCCAGCCCGCGTTTCCCCGCCTGCCCACCATGCTGCTGCAAGGACAGGCCGACAAGGTGGTGCGGCCCATCAACCAGACGCAGCTGGTGCGCCAGAGCGTGCGCGTCAATCGCCTGCCAGCCGAGACGCTGGTGACGGCACAGCGGCTGCCGGGCGGCGCGGCGGGCGGGCGCAAGCGTGCCCATGCATATGCGCTGCACGACTATCGGGTGGGCCAGGATGTGCTGTTGCGCGTGGCGCTGGTCGAGCACCTCGAGCACGCCTGGAGCGGTGGCGACGCCAGCCTGCCGTTCAATGACAAGGCCAAGCCCGATGCCAGCAAGATGCTGCTCGATTTCTTCGCCAGCCACCGCCGCCGATAGCTCAGACTGCAGCGCGCAGCAAGGGCGCGGCAGTCACTGCTGCGCTACGCTTCTCACTGCCGCTGCGTCGCCGGCGGTGCCGCCGCATGGCTGCACAGCCACCTTGCGCGCACCTTTTTAACTCTTGCAATGAATACCGTAATACCAGGTACTTTTATTATTGGTATTGTTGCGGTATTTAAAAAAACACAAAAAAACCGCTAAAAATAATAATTGGTATACAATTGGTCCACGTTTCAGTGCCGAGCCGTGTCGACCGTCCCATGCCCCGACGGCCGGCATGCACTGACGGCAGCCACCCACGTTACGGAACGCGCCATGTTCATCAAGTCCAAGCAGTTGCTGTGGTTTTTTGCGTTTTTCCTCGTCTTTGAACTCAATATCTATCTGTCCAACGACATGATCATGCCGGCCATGCTGGGCATCGTCGATGAGTTCCAGGCGGAGAAAAAGTTCGTCCCGCTGTCGCTGAGCCTATACCTGCTGGGCGGTAGTTCGCTGCAGATTTTCCTGGGACCATGGGCCGACATCATCGGCAAGCGCAAGCTGGTGCTGACCGGCAATACCTTGTTCTTGCTGGCCACGCTGGCCGTGCCGTTTGCCACCTCGATCGAGCAATTTCTCGCCCTGCGTTTTATCCAGGGCATGGGCTGCTGTTTCATCTTCATCGGCTATGCCATGATCCATGAACTGTTCGACGATATGGCGGCCGTCAAGCTGAGCAGCATTCTGTCGAGCACCACCATCCTCGCACCGCTGGCCGGCCCCATCCTTGGCAGCGCCATCATCAGCCAGCTGGACTGGCGCTATGTGTTTTTCCTTTCCGCCCTGCTGGCGCTGCTATCCTTGCTGGGCCTGTTCAAGAGCATGCCGCGCACCGCGCCGACACGTCCGCAGCTCGATGTTCGCGCTGTCGTGCGCAGCTATGTCGCCATTTTCAGCAACGCGCGCTTCATGTTCGGCATGTTTACAGCCGGGTTGGCCACCGTGCCCCTGACGGCCTGGATCGGCTTTTCGCCCATCTTCGTGCTGCAGGAAATGGGCGCCTCCTACGCCACTTATATTGCCCTGCAATGCGTGATTTTGTCCGGTTTTGTCCTCAGCAGCATCGCCATCCAGCGCCTGCGGCAGGATTTCCCGCTCGTGCATCTGCTGCGCCTGGGCGGGCTGATCGCGGCCGCCGGCATGCTGGGCGCCGGCGCGGGCCGCCATCACGTCGCGGTGTTTGCAGCTTGCATGTTTGTCTATTCCATCGGCTTCGGCCTGTTCAATGGCGCCCTGATCCGCAGCGCGATCACGGCCAGCAAGGAAGCGATGACACTGACGACGGCCGCCATGAGCTTGCTGTATTGCATTTATTTGTCTGCCTGGCTGCAGCTATACAACCTGCTGTGCCAGCGCTTCGGCTATACGCTGGAAACGTATGCGCTACTCAATATCCCCGTCATCGTGGCCATTAGCGCCTGCCTGCTGCTGTTTGCGCGCGCCATGGCGGCGCGCCGCAGTGGCACAGTGCAGCTGGCCCGGCACTGATGACGCGACGATGCGCATGTCCTCAAACTTGTTTTACCTCGTGCGACGTTTATTGACACTCTCTTGCGGAAAATGGTGCGCCCATGAAAATAGATGACCTGGCCTCAAAACACGATCAAGCAAAGATTTTCAACCTGGAATACGAGTTTCGCATCCACCGGCTGAAACTCGATTACATCACCCTGGTCGATACCCGGCCGGCCGGCAGCGATCTGCAACAACTGGCCGTGGAGCACCAGGCGGGTATCGCCGCCCTGCGCAGCTTCGTCGCCGACAATTTTGCGTATTTCAATGCGGCAAGCTGTTCCTCGCTTAGCTGCATCCCTACGCGCGCGCTGGGCGACGACGAGCGCTACCTGCACCGCATCTGGATGGGCGGACCCTTGCCGGCCATCGCCTGTGAAGCGATTGTGCAGTGGGGAGCGGCGCTGGAAGAGGTGCGGCACAACGGCGGCGCGCCCTATGTCTCCATCCTGTGGGTCTGGGATGCACAGCAGTTGTGCAATGACGCGCGTTTCAGTCCCACGGGCGGCGCCGGGCGCTACACGATAGGGCGCTACGCCATTGGCGGCACCACTTTGCATATCAACTCGCTGCGCGCGCTGGCGCTGGACTTTGCGCCGGCCCGCTTCGACTTTCTCGATACCCTGCATGCGCAGGGCTATTTCGCCACCTTGTCCGATTATTTCCGCATCCTCATCTTGTGCGAATACGGCGGTATGTATATGGATGTCGATACGATCCCGCACAATCCGGCGACGATTTTCCTGATGAAGCCGGAAGTACCCGATTATTTTCAGTGCAAGCAGTGCAAGCAGGGCGAGGGCGAAGAGCGCCAGCATGTTAGCTCGATGAATCTGTTTCTCGATGAGACGGGCATGCTGATCGCCAAGAAGAACGACGCCGCACTGCGTGTGATGCTGCGCAATGTGAACCTCGCCTATGCGGGCATCGATGCAGAGATCCCCCGTTCCTGCGCGCAATTCGAGGCGCAGTTATTCGGCCAGTTTTATGCTGAATGGAAGAAAAACCTGGGCCTGACCCTGCTCAGCCATACCGAGTTCTATCAGCGCTATTGCGTGCTGTATGACGGCGCGCTGGAAGCGGTGGCGGGCGGCATTCGCGGCATGCGTTTGCTCGACGACATCATTACCGGCATGCACATCCCCTTGAGCGAGGCAGAGCGGCGCGCGTATGCGCGTTGCGTGGCCAGGCTAGCCGAGATCGACTGGCAACTCGACGATCCTTTGCGCCTGCCCGATATCGTCGACGTGTTCGACATCAAGGAAGCGCCGCGCATGGCGTATGCGGCCCAGCTGCGGGCAGACATCGATCACTTTCATTATTACTCGGTGCTCTCGGACGACCCGCAACTGGACCGTGTGAATGCCGTCTTTTGCCGCTACCTGCTGGCCCACCGCTCGCAGCATATTGCCGCCGGCAATTTCTGGCGTCCTACCGTGGGCCGTCACGGCAGGCGCATGCCAGCCCTCGGCGATGCCACCGCGTCGGGCGACGAGGTGCAGGCCGGCTTGCTGTCGCATGCGCCGCTGAGGCTGGTGGCGGGCGAACTGCTGGGCGACGAGACCAAGAACCGCATGGCGAAACTGCTGTTTGCCACCAGTTACCTCGAATACTGCTCGTTTGGCAATAAACTCAATTTGCAGTTCGTGCCATTGCAGCGGCGGCAAAATATCGATCCTTACCTGGCGCACATCCACGGCTTGCACGACGAGGACGGGCGTTTCATCGGTTTCTTCACGGCCGCCACGATGGCCGAGTTCCAGGCGTGTGGCGCCATCTCGTATTACCGCGATGATATGAAGGCGCTCGACGATGCGTATGATGCCTTCGTGCTTGCGCATGCGCGCACCGATGACTGTTTCGTCAGCAGTTTGGCCATCGACGAGAAATACCGGGGGCAGGGCCTGTTCCGGCAAATGTTCCATGAAATCCGCGACCTGGCCAGCCGCAAGGGCTGTGCGCGCATCACCTTGACGGTGTGGGAAAAGAGCGATGCCTTGCCAGTGTATCTGCACAAGGGTTTTCGCAGCGTGGGCACGTTCGACTATGCCTACAGCCTGTTTTATGACCGTCTGCACTTCCTCGTCTACGACGGTAGCTGAGGCAGATAACTGAGGAGGAAAACTAAGGGGACGGCCGGCAGCCGCCCCAGTACATGCTTACAGGACCAGGAAGGCCAGCGCCGCCACAGCCGTCGGCAGCAGGGCGCCGGCCAGCAGGCCGAGGGCGCCGATCGACTCATCCTTGAAGCCGCGGCGCAGCAGCGCCACGCCGGCCGGATTCGGCGCGTTGGCGATGACGGTCAAGCCGCCACCGGCCACGGCGCCGGCCACCAACATGTATTTCGCTTCGTCCGTCATGCCGACGATCAGCGAACCGAGATAAGTCAGCGCTGCATTGTCGGTAATGGCAGTCAAGCCCAGGGCGCCGAAGAACAGGGCCAGCGGCTTCAGGCTTGAGACGATGGGCTGCAGCCACCATTGCTGCATGCCGCCCAGCACCACCAGGCCGCCGAGGAAAAAGCCGACCAGCAAGCCTTCCTTCAGGATCAGCGGACTTTGATAACGCTCATACGCTTGCACGAAGCCGAGAAAGAACAGGAACAGGCCGAAGAACAGCACCGGATGGTGCGCCAGGGCCACCACGCCAGCCAGTACGGCCAGGTGCACCAGGCTGACCGTCAGCGGCACTTTTGGCGCTTCCGTCTCACCGGCCTTCGGCTTGATATCGGACGTGTTGCTGTGCAAATACTTGCGCAGCAAGATGCTCACGCCGGTGGCATTGACCAGCACGGCGATGGCCGCTTTCCAGCCGAAATGGCTGGCCATGAAGGCGCTGTCCCAGTTCCACGTAGTCGCTACCATCAGCACCGGCGGCGCCGCGTACGAGGTCAGGGTGCCGCCGATGGAGACGTTGACGAACAGCACGCCCAGCGCGCCGTATTTCAGCCATTCGGGGATGCCCGGGCGAAAGATTTGCGGCGCCAGCATCAGCGCGGCCAGAGTCATGGCGGCCGGTTCCGTGATCACCGAACCGGTCAGGGGCACGAGTGCCAGTCCCAGCCAGGCGAGGGCCAGTTCCGTGCGCAGCGGCATGCCGCGCGCCACCGCTTTGAGCAGGCGCTGCACGGCGTCGAGCACGGGGCGCGAGGCGGCTACTACCATGACGACAAAGACGAACAGCGGTTCCGTGTACTGGCGCGATTCGGCGTACGCGATGGCCGCCTCACCGCCCGAGATAAAGGCCATGAGGATGATCAAAATGAAGGCCCAGAAGCCGAACACGACTTCCACTTCACCCAGCAAGTGCAGCATGCCTGCATGGCGTGGGTGGCGTTGCGCCAGGGTTTCAAACGACTTG
Organism: Janthinobacterium lividum PAMC 25724; assembly: GCA_000242815.2. Lineage (GTDB taxonomy): Bacteria > Pseudomonadota > Gammaproteobacteria > Burkholderiales > Burkholderiaceae_D > Janthinobacterium > Janthinobacterium lividum_D. The sequence continues at coordinate 5,928 of AHHB01000039.1, read as the reverse complement.
GCGGCGAAGGTGTGGATGAGCGCAAGGCCGAAGACGATGGCGCTGATGATTTGGATGGTGGTCAAATGCGTTTCCTTATGAACGGAGGAAGCCGACTGGTACTTTGCCAGGCGGAAAGGAGAGTGCTTATGGTACAGCAATCGATGCCAGAAACGGGTTTTTTTGGCCTTGGCGGAGCGGCCCTGGCGACGGCCGTACGCAGATAATACGCAGATAATACGCAGATAATACGCAGATAATACGCAGATAATGAGCAGATGATAATCAGACAATAAGCAGATAAGCCTTGCCAAAAACGGGCCTGAATAGTACTGTATATGCATACAGTACTTATGTTCATTTTCATCTTCATCTTCAAATTCAACTATGCAACATTCCCAATTGATGGCCTCGCCGGAAGCTTTGCACCCGTCCTTGTGGCGCGCATCGCAGCTGGGGCAGGGCGCCACGCGCTGCCTGGAGACGGGTTTTGCCGCCTTGTCCGCGCAACTGCCCGGCGGCGGCTGGCCCAGCGGCAGCCTCATCGATTTGTTGGTGCAGCAGCCGGGCAGCGGCGAATTGCGTCTGCTGGCGCCAGCGCTGGCGCAACTGCCGGGCTTGCCCATCGTGCTGCTGCAGCCGCCCCATCCGCCACAGGCGCTGGCCCTGGCCGCGCAGGGATTGGCGTCGTCGCAACTGCTGTGGCTAAAGAGCGCCAGCAGCAAGGATGCCTTGTGGGCGGCGGAAAATATCTTGCGCAGCGGCAGTTGCGGCGCCTTGCTGTTCTGGCAGCCGCATGTGCGCGCCGACAGCTTGCGCCGCTTGCACTTGGCCGCGCAAGGCGGCAATACCCTGTTTTGCATGCTGCGTCCCTTGCACGGCGCGCAAGATGCGTCGCCCGCGCCGCTGCGCCTGTCCGTGCGCCCGGCCGCCGGTGGCATCGAAATCGGCTTCATCAAGCGCCGGGGACCGCAGCGCGATACGCTCTTGTTCCTGCCCCTGCAACCTCCTTCTTTACTGCTGCGTCATGCGACTCTGGATCGGCCTGTGCCTGCCCCGGCTCCCGCTCGAAGTGTTTTGCCCGCGCTGGTCGGCTGACCATCTGGGCGTGGTGCTGGAGCACGAGCAAGTGATGGCCCTGTCACCGCTGGCGCGGGCGGCCGGTATCGGGCCGGGCATGCGCCGCGCGGGCGCGCTGATGCTGGCGCCGCAGGCGCGCCTGCATGAACGCTCGCCCGAGCTGGAGGCGCAAGCCTTGCAAGCGGTGGCGCTGGCGCTGCTGCAATACTCGCCGCTGGTGGCGCAGGGCGAAGAAGCCACCTTGCTGGTCGACGCGGGCGCCAGCCTGCGCCTGTTCGGTGGCGTGCGCGCCCTGTGCCGGCAAATCGCGGCCAGCTTGCGCACGCTCGGCTACACGGCACAGTTGTCGTGCGCCCCCACGGCGCGCGGTGCCTGGCTGCTGGCGCGCGCCGGTACGCGCCGGGGCCGGACCCTCAGCATGGCCAGTCTCGTGCGCCGCCTCGACCGCCTGCCGTGCGCCTTGCTGCCGCCCGCGCGCCCCTACCTGGACTGGCTCGAAGGCATCGGCTGCCGTACCCTGGGGCAGCTGCGCCACTTGCCGCGTCCCGGCTTGCAGCGCCGCTGCGGCGCGGCCTTGCTGGACATGCTCGATGACGCACATGGCCACAGCACCGAACTGTACCTGTGGATAGCTGCGCCGCCCACGTTCCGCGCCAGCCTGGAATTGTTCGACCGCGTGGAGCACGCCGACGCGCTGTTGTTCGGCGCGCGCCGCCTGCTGCAGCAGATGACGGGCTGGCTGTGCGCGCGCCAATTTGCCGTCGAGCGCATACAACTGCTGCTGGCGCATGAGCGCGGCAGGGTGGCGCGCGCGCCCACCGTCATCGACCTGGCCTTGGGTGTCGCCGTCTGGCGCGATGAGCATCTGGTGCGCCTGCTCAAGGAACGCCTGGCGCAGCTGGTGCTCGACGCGCCCGTGATCGGCTTGACCCTGGAAGCGCTGCAGGTGCAGCCCATGGCGCCGCCCAGCGAAAGCCTGTTTCCCGAACCGGGCGGCACGCCGCAGGAGCGCCAGCGCCTGATGGAATTGCTGGTCGCGCGCCTGGGCGCCGAGAATGTCTTGCAAGCCGCGCCGCGCGCCGATTACCGTCCCGAGGCGGCCAACCAGTGGCTGCCGCTGCCGGCCAAGCCCGGTGCTAAAAACGCGGCGCCGGACTTGCCGCCCGGTCTGCCCGGCATGCCCCGTCCCGGCTGGCTGCTGGCCCAGCCCATCGCCCTCTTGATGCGCGAACATCGTCCCTTCTACGGTTCTCCCCTGAAAATGGTATCCGTCGCCGAGCGTATCGAGGCGGGCTGGTGGGGCCAGTCGCAGGCGCGCGATTATTTCATCGCCGAAGGCCTCGACCATGCCCACTACTGGGTCTACCGCGAACGCACCGCCGGCAGCGGTGTAGACGCCACGCCGCGCTGGTTTTTGCATGGCTTGTTTGGCTGAGTGGCGCTCAGATCGTTTCAAGCGGCGCGCAACGCACATGGCCATGCTTGGCTATACTTGCTTGATTGCTTGATTGCTTGATTGCTTGCTTGCTTGCCTGCGCCGCCTTAACCACTTCAATAAGGATTTTCATGTCCCAACTATCCGACTTTCCCATCACCGAGAAATGGCCTGCACTGCATCCCGAGCGCTTGCAGCTGTATTCGCTGCCTACGCCGAACGGCATCAAGGTTTCCATTCTGCTGGAAGAACTGGGCTTGGCGTACGAACCGCACCTGGTCAGCTTCGAGCGCAACGACCAATTGTCGCCCGCCTTCCTGTCGCTCAATCCGAACAACAAGATTCCCGCCATCCTCGATCCGAACGGTCCCGATGGCAAGCCGCTGGCGCTGTTCGAATCGGGCGCCATCTTGCTGTACCTGGCGGAGAAAACGGGCAAATTCCTGCCGCAGGACGCGGGCTTGCGCTACGAAACAATACAGTGGTTGATGTTACAGATGGGCGGCATCGGCCCCATGTTCGGCCAGGTCGGCTTCTTCCACAAGTTCGCTGGCAAGGACTACGAAGACAAGCGTCCGCTGGAGCGCTATCTGGGCGAGGCCAAGCGCTTGCTGGGCGTGCTCGAGCAGCGATTGCACGGCCGCGACTGGATCATGGGCGAGCAATACACGATAGCCGATATCGCCATCTTCCCTTGGGTGCGCTGCCTGGTGGAGTTCTATGGTGCTGGCGAGCTGGTCGGCTTCGAGCATTTCCCGAACGTGCAGCGCGCGCTGGACGCGTTTCTGACCCGCCCTGCCGTCATCAAGGGACTGGACATACCCAAGCGCGATTAAGCTTGGTTAACTGCGGCCACGCCCGGCGGCGCTACAATGCGCCATCGGCCGCGCTGCGCGGCAGCTTTGATCTGAGACAATGAAATCGACCCGGCAAGATTTTCCCGGCGCCCACGGCCATGTGCTGGCGGCGCGCCTTGACGCGCCCGACGGTGCCATTCGTGCCTATGCGCTGTTCGCCCATTGCTTTACCTGCGGCAAGGACGTGCTGGCCGCGCGGCGCATCGCGCAAGGCTTGACCGAGCACGGCATCGCCGTGCTGCGCTTCGACTTCACGGGGCTGGGCGCCAGCGAGGGCGAGTTTGCCGCCACCAATTTCTCATCGAACGTGGACGACCTGGTCGCCGCTGCCGACTTTTTGCGGGCCAGACATGCTGCGCCGCAATTGCTGATCGGCCATAGCCTGGGTGGCGCCGCCGTGCTGGCCGCTGCCGCGCAAGTGCCGGAAGCGACCGCCGTGGTGACCCTGGCCGCCCCCAGCACGCCCGCGTATGTCACGCGCATGTTCAGCGACCACCTCGAGCAAATCGCCGCCGACGGCGAAGCGCTGGTGCAGCTGGAAGGGCGCCCCTTCCGTATCCGCCAGCAATTCGTCGACGACGCGGGCAGCCATAGCCTGAAGGCCCACATCGCCGGCCTGCGCCGCGCCCTGCTGGTGATGCACGCGCCGAATGATACGACGGTGAGCCTGTCGAACGCGATGGATATCTTTACGGCAGCGAAGCACCCGAAAAGCTTCGTTTCGCTCGACGATGCCGACCATTTGTTGACGGGGCGCGATGATGCGGCCTATGTCGCCAACGTCATTGCCGCGTGGAGCGCGCGTTATATAAATAAAAATAAGCTCAACTAAGCAACTAAGCAACTAAGCAACTAAGCAACTAAGCAACTAAGCAATTAAGCAACTAAGCTGAACTAAGCGCTTGCCCATGAAAAACGCCGCGCCAGCAGAAGCTGGCGCGGCGCAGATGGTGTTGATAGCTGGAAGGATCAGTCCTCGTCAAACTCTGCTGATAAGTCTTTCCAACCCTTGCTGATGGCAAAAGCGGAAAATTCCTCGGGCGCTTCCAGAACGATCAGTTTCTTGTCTTGCAGGCCCAGGTCGCCATGGCCGAAGTCGGGGCCGACGTAGCCGAGACTGCGCAGGCGGGCCAGGATGTGGCCGACCAGGGTCTTGTCCTTGTAGGCGCCCGCGTCGAGCGGGGCGGCGAAATCGACATACACGTCGATGATGCCGTAGCCTTCGTCGAAGATGCGGATGGCCTTGATGTCGTGGGCACGGCCGGAGCCGTCGGTGGCCTTGAAGGGGCCGCTGAGCTGGATGTCGGTGTCATTATTCATGCCGCCAGCATACACCAAAAACAGCCTTCCGTAGTAGGGGGCTCAGGAGCCGAGCAGGATGAAACCGGCCCAGTAGAATGGATGGCTGCGCGCGTCGTCGCTGCCGCCGGCGGCGTCGAGCGGTGTCAAGCCCCGCGTCGCCGTGACGCCATGCCGGGCGGCGCGGATCTGCCGCAACTGCGCCTGGCGCAAGGCTTGCGGCTTGCCCTTGCCTTGCGCCAGCGCCGTATAAAAATCGCCCATCAGGGTGGCCGTCGACTGGTCCGACACGCGCCACAGGCTGGCCAGTACATTGCGCGCGCCGCGCTGGCGGGCCAGCCAGGCCAAGCCTTCCAGTTCGCGTCCCGTGGCATCGGTGCCTGCCGGCACGGCCGTTTCGCAGGCGGACAGGGTGAGCAGATCCAGGCCGGCGAAGCGGTAGCCGTCCTGTGCCAATTCCGCCAGGCTGAGTTTGCCGCCATCGCCCAGCAACAAATAGGAGTCCTCGCCCGCGCCCGAGCGCAGCACGAAATGGCTGGCGATGTGCACGCTGCTGTTGGCAGGCAGCGCGCGTTGCAGCGCCGCGCCCGTGTAGTCACCGTCGAGGTAGACCTGGCTGGGGATGCGCGCCGCGTGTCCGATGGCCTGCACGGCGCGCAGTTCGTTTTGCACGAAGGGCAGGGCCGGCAGCTCGCCGCTGGCGCGCGTCTGGCCGAACAGGGCAAGCGATGGCGCGCGGCGCTGCGCTGCTTGTGCGCCAGCGTGGTCGCCGCCGCTGGCATGCAGCGAGACGGGCAGCCGTTCGACCAGCCAGCGGCGCCCGTCATGCAGCATGGCAAACGGCAGGTAGCGCAAGACGCCGTCCAGCGACAGCGATAGCGAGGTGGCGCCATCGAGTTCCCGGCTGGCCGGCGCCAGCAGCAGCGCATACAGCGCCTGCGCATCGGCGCGCGCATCCTGTCCCGGGTCTTGCGCGCTGCGGCGCAGGCGCGCGATGCGCTGCGCCAGCACGCGTTCGTCGATGACCACGTCGTGGATGCTGCTGCCGGTCCGTCCGCCGCGCTGCGCGACGATGCGCAGGCGCGTCTCGGTAAGCAGATAAGTCAGGTGTAACACGCCCCGCTTGAGTGGCTCGGCCCGCGCCATGCCAGCCTTGCCTGCTGGCGCGGGCTTGGCCACGCTGGCCAGGCTGGCCATTGGCAGTGTGGCCAGCGCCTCGGTGGCGCCATCGAGCAGCAGCGCCATGGCCTCGTTCGCCTGCCGCCATGCGTCGTCGGC
>AHHB01000040.1 GCA_000242815.2 Janthinobacterium lividum PAMC 25724 | reverse complement strand
CATGGCCGATGCGCTGGCGCTGCTGCACGCGCTGCCGGCGGCCGTCATCGGCACCGACCACGATGGCGTGGTGCAGTACTTGAATCCCCGCGCCAGCGCCATGGGTGGGCTGCTGGGCGACGATGGCCTGGGCCAGCCCGTGACGCAGCTGCTGCCGCTGTTCCATGACGGCAGCCCCATCGATGCGGCGCGCCAGGTGCGCGAGTGCGTGGCGCAGCAGGAAGTGCTGGAAGTGGCGCGCGGCGCCGTGCTGCTGCGCCATCTCGATGGCAAGCGTATCGACGTCCAGTACAGCTGCGCGCCGCTGGCGCAGGGTGGCGCCGTACTGCTGTTGCACGATGTGTCGGCGCGCCGGCGCGCCGAGCAGCAGCTGGAATTCATCGCCCACCACGACGGCTTGACGGGCTTGCCGAACCGCCTGCATTTCCAGATCCGCTTCGAGCACGGCATCGCCTACGCGCGCCGCCACCAGGGCTTGCTGGCCGTGCTGTTCGTCGACATCGACCGCTTCAAATCCATCAACGACAGCCTGGGGCATGACGTCGGGGACCAGGTGCTGACGGAGTTCGCGCGCCGGGTGCAGCAGTGCGTGCGCAAGGTCGACACGGTGGCGCGCCAGGGCGGCGATGAATTCATCATCTTGCTGACGGAGCTGCACACGGCGCATGATGCCGAGCGGGTGGCCGAAAAAATCGTCGCCGCCATCGCCGCTCCCTTCGTCATCGGCGAATACAGCCTGGCGGTGGCGGCCAGCGTGGGTCTGGCCCTGTACCCGGACGATGACGACGACGTCAATGCACTGATCGAAAAGGCCGACCTGGCCATGTATGCTGCCAAGCGCCACGCGCCTGGCACTTGTTTGCGTTACGCCGCGCGCATGCAGGCGCAGTCGTATTCGCGCACCATCCTCGAGACGGCTCTGCGCCATGCACTCGAACGCAAGGAATTCACGCTGTTTTACCAGCCGCGCATGGACCTGAAGACGCGCAGGATCACGGGAGTGAAGGCGCTGCTGCGCTGGAAGCACCCGGAACTGGGACTGATGATGCCGCTCGATTTTTTGCCGGTGCTGGAAGAAAGTGCCTTGATCTTGCCGGTGGGCGCCTGGGTGTTGGCCACTGCGGTGGAACAGGCGGGCAGGTGGATTGCGCAGGGGCAGTTGCTGACAGTGTCCGTCAGCCTGTCGGCGCGCCAGTTCTACCAGCGCGATATTGCGCGCAATTTCGCCGCCGTGCTGGAAGCGGCCGGTGTGCCCGGGCATTGCATCGAACTGGAAATCGCCGCCGGCATTTTGATCGACCGCAACCAGAACTGCGAACTGATATTGCATCAGTTCCGTCAGCTGGGCATGGCGATTGCAATCAGTGATTTCGGCACGGGCGACGCGTCGCTCAATTATCTGAAACGCTTTCCCACGGACGCCGTGAAGATCGAAAAGTGCTTCGTCGACGACCTGGGCAATCCGGGCGGCGACAGCGCCATGGTGCGCGCCATCGTGGCGATGGCACGCACGCTCGGGCTGCGCAGCATCGCCGGCGGGGTGGAAAGCAGCGCGCAGCTGGAACTGCTGGCCGAGATGGGCTGCGACGAGGCGTTTGGTTATGTCCTCGGCCGCGCCATGGCGCCCGAGGATGTCGAGGTGCTGCTCAAGACGCCTAGCCCGGCGTAATGGAGAGCGCCGCCAGCAGCACGGCCGCCAGCACGGCTGCGCCGCCGATCAGGCGCGCCAGGCGCATCGCCAGGTGCGGCGCGTAAGGCAGCAGCCAGATCAGCAGCAAGCCGCAGCCCGTCAGGCTGCCGATCCAGTACACCAAGCCATAGCCGCCGCCGGCGATATGCATGGCCCAGGCCAGGCCGGCGGCCAGCGTCAGCGACCCCGTCCACTGCAAGCGGCGGCGCAGCGGCGCGGGCGGTTCTGCGCCGCGTCCGTGCAGGTCGGCGTAGTGGCGGTCCATCGCCAGGCACAGCGATGACAAGCCCGCATAGCACAGGGCAAAGACCAGAAAATTGGACAGCAGCTCCATCACGCGGCCTCCATCGTCGTTGCCGGCTTGGCGGCGGGGGTGGTTTTGGCCGCCTTCACGGGCAGCGGTTTCAACTTGAACGCCGCATACGCCAGGCCCAGGCCCAGCACCAGCACCACCAGGTCGAAGGCGGCCACCGCCACGGGGCCGCGGCCCAGGAACAGGGTCATGCCCAGGTGCGACTCGGTGGTGAAAACGTTCAGTACGGGCAGGGATGCCAGCAGGAAGGCGCCCACGGCCAGCTGCATGCGCCACATGGCGCGCGAGGGGCGCAGCTGGGCAATGATGGCGGCCATGGCCCATGCGCCAAAGAAGCAGGCGATTTCCTCTTGCGGGCGTTCTTCCATGCCGACCGGCAGCAGGCGGTTAGCCCAGAAGTAGGCACCGAAGGCGATCGGGATACCGGCGATGGCACCGATATTGAGTGCTTCGACCAGGCGCAGGCCGAAGCTGGCGCGCTTGCCGGCGGCCAGCGCCTTGGCCTGCTTCTGGCGCGTCTTGACGGCCCACAGCAGGGCGCCTGTGGCGACCATGGCGCAGCCGGCCAGGCCGGACAGGAAGAACAGCGCGCGCAGCAGCGGTCCGCCGAAGTGGGCGATGTGCAGGCCGACCATGACGCCGTGTGTGGCGGCTGCGCCAGGCAGCGCCTCGCCATTGGTCGACAGTAACTTGCCGGAAACGCCATCGAATTCCATCGACGGCTGCTTCGACGACATGCTGCGTCCGGCTGCGCGCGACAGCGTTACGCTGGCGTTGGCGTCGCCCGGGTGATTCACGGAGATGCGCTCGACCTTGTCGCCCCACTGCAGCTCTGCCTGGCGCACGAGCGGCGCCAGCGATGTCAGCGGCGCGGCCACGCCGGCCGGCTTGCTGTCGCCAGCGCGGCCCGGAAACGCTTCGGCGAAGAAGGCATCCTGGTCGCCCTTGTAGGCGGCCGTGGCGCCGGACGGCATGTACAGGAACATCAACGTCACCAGGCCCGTGTAGGTGATCATGATGTGGTAAGGCAGTGCCAGCACGGCGGTCACATTGTGCGCGTCCAGCCACGAGCGCTGGCCTTTTTTCGGCCGGAAGGTAAACAAATCCTTGAAGATGCGCTTATGCGTGACGATGCCACTGATGATGGAGACGAACATGAACATGGTGCAAAAACCCACGATCCAGCGGCCCCAGATGGCAGACATGTAGTGCAGGTTGAAATGCAGGCGATAGAGGAACTCGCCACCGCGCGTATCGCGCGGCTTCGATAGCACTTCGCCCGTGGCGGGGTCGGTTTTTTCTCGGTGGAAGTTGCCGCGCCGTCCGCGCGTCTTTTCGCCCGGTTGCGACGGCTTGCTCCAGCCCAGCTGGGTAGCGCGATTGCGCTCGTCGGGCAGGCTGATAAGCCAGCGCGTGGCGCCCGTGGCCCTCTCCTGCAAGGCCTGCTGCGCGACCTTGGTCGCTTCCTCGGTGCTTACTTGGCTGGCGGCGGCGCCATGCAGCTCAGGCTGCATCCACACGGTGATTTCATGGCGGTAATAGCTGGCCGTGCCGGTGCAAAACACCAGCAGCAAAATCCAGCAGACGAGCAGTCCGGACCAGGTGTGTAGCCATGCCATCGACTGGCGGAAACCTTCTTTCATGCGAGACTCCAGGATAGTGCATCGAGCAATTGCAAGATGGCGGCGATGACGGCGGCGGGAATCAACAGGCCCAGCCAGGCGCGCAGGGCGCTGCGCGTGGCGAAGACCCACATCACGGCGCAGGTGTAGACGGCAAACGACAGCACGGTGGCCGTCATGACGGCTTCGGCACGGGCCATGGGCAGGCTTACCGACAGCAGCATGGTAAGCAGTGCGGTCAGCATATAGCCGCCAACGATGGCCGCCAGGCTGCGTGAGGCCACGCCAAGGCGGTATATCGCCCCGGCGCAGAGCCGCAGGCGTGGCATTTTTTCAGCCGCGTCAGTCGATTCGGTATGGGCAGGCGCTTGCATGATCAGTCGTGATCCTTGCTCGGTGGCAAGGCAAGGCCGGCCAGCAAAGTGCTGGCGAGAGCGCCGCAGAGCGCAATGGAGATGATGTGCATGGTGTATCCCTTGTACTTTTTATGTGCAATGAAAAAGACGGCCGTAGTGCTGCAAATGGCGTGTTCGAGATGGAGACTTGCTTGGCGGTGATGCCTGGCTGGCGCAGCGTGCCACCCGGCCGCGCATCTTCAGGCGACTGCGCGCAGAGTCCGGGGGAGGGTTTAAATCGTAATGAGAACTATTACTATTATAGTGTGGAGTTGTGAGACGTGCAAGAGTGTGGTGTTGACTGCGACAGGGGCGCCTGATTGCGGGCGGTGGCCTGCTCGCAGGTCACGGCGTCCGATGTTCGATGTTCGATGTTCGATGTTCGAGTTTGCGGCCAGGAATGCCAAGGATGAGCATGATTTTAACTATTGCATGTGCGGCGAATACGGCACTCAGCGGCTTGGCGCACCGTAGAAGCCGTACATCGCTTTGTCGCTTGCCCGGCATGCGTTATCATCAGAAGTTAATAGGGAGGCAATATGTCTATTCAAATCATCAATACGGCGCCGATTGCTGGCCAGCGGCCCGGCACATCGGGTCTGCGCAAGAAGGTGACGCTCTTCAGCGCAGCGCAATACCTGGAAAACTTCGTGCAGAGCGTTTTTGACACGCTCGGCGACTGTCGCGGCCAGACCTTGGTGCTGGGGGGCGATGGCCGCTATTACAACCGCGCGGCGATCCAGACGGTGCTGCGCATGGCGGCCGCGCATGGCTATGCGCGCGTCCTGCTGGGGCAAGGCGGCATCCTGTCGACGCCGGCCGTCAGTTGCGTCATTCGCAAGCATGGCGCCAGCGGCGGCATCATCCTGTCGGCCAGCCATAATCCCGGTGGCCCCGATGGTGATTTCGGCATCAAGTACAACATCGCCAATGGCGGCCCGGCGCCCGAGAAGGTCACCGAGGCCATCTATGCGCGCACGCAAACCATCAGCCAATACCGCATCAGCGACGCGGCCGACATCGACCTCGATGTGCGGGGATTGGCGCGTATCGAACAGATGGTGGTTGAGGTGATCGACCCGGTTCTTGATTACGCGGAACTGATGCAGCAGCTGTTCGACTTCGACGCTATCCGCGCCCTGTTCGCGGGCGGGACGCGCATCTGCTTTGACGGCATGCACGCCGTTTCCGGCCCGTATGCGACAGCTATCCTGGAAGGCATGCTGGGCGCACCGAAGGGCAGCGTCATCAACGGCCTGCCGCTGGAAGACTTTGGCGGCGGCCATCCCGACCCCAATCCCGTCAACGCGCAAGAGTTGATCGCCATCATGGCGGCCGGAGACGGTGAGAATGCGGCGCCCGACTTTGGCGCCGCCTCGGACGGCGATGGCGACCGCAACATGATCGTTGGCCGCAACTTTGACGTCACGCCATCTGACAGCCTGGCGATTTTGGCCGCCAACGCCAGCGTGGCACCCGGCTACCGCGCCGGCTTGAAGGGCATCGCCCGCTCGATGCCGACCTCGGGCGCGGCCGACCGGGTTGCCAGCGCGCTGGGCATCCCTTGCTACGAGACGCCGACGGGCTGGAAATTCTTTGGCACCCTGCTCGACGCCGGCATGGTGACCTTATGCGGCGAGGAAAGCTACGGCACGGGCTCGGACCACGTGCGTGAAAAGGATGGCTTGTGGGCCGTGCTGTTCTGGCTCAACCTGCTGGCAGAGAAAAAACAATCGGTGGAAGAGATCGTGCGCGCGCACTGGGCCACGTATGGCCGCAACTACTATTCGCGCCACGATTATGAAGACATCGACAGCGCTGGCGCGACGCAGTTGATGCAGGCCGTGCGCGACCAGTTGGCCGCCTTGCCGGGCCAGGTGTTCGGTGGCTACACGGTGGCGCTGGCCGACGATTTCAGCTACACCGACCCGGTCGACGGCTGCGTGGCGACGCAGCAGGGCATCCGCATCATCATGACCGATGGCGCGCGCATCGTGTTGCGCCTGTCCGGCACGGGCACCGAAGGCGCCACCTTGCGCCTGTACCTGGAGCGCTATGAAGCCGATCCGGCGCAGCATGACATCGCGACCCAGCAAGCGCTGGCGGGACTGATCGCGGTGGCGCAGCAGCTGGCGCAGATCCGCGAGCGCACGGGGCGCGACGCGCCGACGGTGACGACCTGACGAGGACAGGCAAAGCGCCCACGATGTGTTGCGTGGGCGCTCTTGCTCAGCTTACTGTTGGATCATGCCTTGCCCGGCACTGCGGCCTGGCGGTAGTTGTCGACCATTTTGTAGCGCCTTGCATACAGGCCGAAGGCCAGCATGGCGACGGCGGCAAAGGCGGCGAAGAAGAACATCTGGAAAGCCGTCACGCTGATGCCGCTTTCGGCAATCTTGCCGATCACGCCCTCGTTCATGACGCTGCGGTTGACGATCAGCACCCACAGGTTGCCTACCGTGGTCGACAAATTCCAGAAGCTCATGATGGCGCCCTTCATCGACACTGGCGCCTGGCTGTAGGCAAACTCCAGGCCCGTGGCCGAGACCAGCACTTCGCCGAACGTCAGCAAGGCATACGGCAGGATTTGCCACATGATGGAGACGGCATTGCCGCTGTCGAGCGCCAACTGCAGCAAGCCGATGACGATCCAGGCCAGCGAGGAAAAGCCGATACCGGCCGTCATGCGGCGCAGGGCCGTCGCTTCCAGGCCGAAGCGGTTCAGCATCGGGTACAGCACCAGGTTGTTGAACGGGATCAGCAGCATCACCAGCATCGGGTTCAGCGCCTGCATCTGCGCCGGCAGGAACCAGCTTGGTTTTTCCATGGTGTTCGCTTGCACGATCCAGGTCGAAGCCTTCTGGTCGAACAGCGAGAAGAAGGGCGTCACGAGGGCGAAGATGACGAGGATGCGCAGCACGGCGCGCACGCCTTCGACGGCTTCGTCAGGATGGATGCCGCGCGCGCGTTCCAGTTGCATGGCCGTGCCGATGCTGCCGAAGGCCAGCAGCAAGACCAGTGCGGTACACGCTGAAATCACGAAACCCCATTCTGGAATGCTGTAGAACGCATACAGGGCGCCGATCACGCCGACATAGGCCACGTACAGGCCAGGGCGCGAACCGCCATCGACGCGCGCCATCAAGGCTGTGCGGGCGACGCGGGTGAACGAATCGGGATTCGGCGGCGCCGGCGGCACGTGCACGTATTTCTTGGCGCCCATCCAGAAGACGATGGTGGCGGCCAGCATCATCAGGCCGGGAATGCCGAAGGCGATCGACGGGCCGTAGTCGCGCAGAAACATCGGCATCAGCAGCGAGGCGAAGAAGGAGCCGAAGTTGATGATCCAGTAAAACAGGTCGAATACCAGCTTGGCCTTGTGCTTGTTGGTCTGGTCGAACTGGTCGCCGACAAACGAGGCCACCAGCGGCTTGATGCCGCCCGAGCCGAAGGCGATCAGGAACAGGCCGAAATAGAAACCGTTGACGCTTTTTTCAAACAGGGCCAGGCAGGCATGGCCGGCGCAATACACGAGGCTGAGCCAGAAGATGGTGTTGTACTTGCCAAAAAAGCGGTCGGCCAGCCAGCCGCCGAGCAGCGGGAAGAAATACACGCCGATGACGAAGGTGTGGAAGACGTGCTTGGCTTCACCCGTACGCTGGTCGATCGGAATCATCAGCAGCAAGGTGCTGATGAGGAATGGCGTCAGGATGTTGCGCATGCCATAAAAGCTGAAGCGTTCGCAGCCCTCGTTGGCAATGATGTACGGTATTTGCCGCGGCATCTTGCCCGTGGCGGTTTGTGTCTCGGCCGATGACATTGGCTCTCCCCAAGTTTTTTTTGTAAGCCGCGATGCTAAGGCCTGCCGCGTTTGCTTGCAACAGAAAAAACGGCCTGTCCGCTATTTCGCAGGGATTTGTAAGGTATTGATTTTCATAAAGACATTACTTTCGGCACTTGCGCTCGTACTTGCACGGGCACTTGCAAGAGCGGGGCGGGGCAGCAATAGCTGCAGTGGCAGCATGCCTTTCGCAGCGGGGCCGTTTGCCAGGGTAAAGCCGCAGCTCAGGTAGAGGCTCAACGCCGCGTGGTTATCCTGCGCCACGGCCAGGCACACGCAGCCCAGTTCGGGAATGGCGCAGGCGTGTGCGATGGCTGCCTGCGTCAGTTGCCGTCCCGCGCCGCGTCCACGCGCCTGCGGTGCCACATACACGCCCCACAAGCTGGCCTTGTCATGTACGACGGCAATCGGTTCGCGGCGCAGGCCGGCAATGGCGATCAATTGTTCTTCGTTAAACGCGCCAAATATTATTTGGTGCGAGGTGGCGCGCAAGCGCTGTGCCATCTGTGCCAGCGGCAAGCCGCTTTCCGCGGCGTGCGTGGTGCAGAAAGCGGCGGGCAGTTCGGCGATGCCGGTCAGGCGCAGGGCGCGATAGGTGCTGGCGTCGTCTGGCGTGAGCGGGCGGACAGTGGTGGCGGGCATGTGGCCGAGTATCGGGCTTCGATGCCAGAAAGTAAACCTTGTGTTGTGCTATTTTTCAACATAAGATATATCTTATTGCGATATATCTTAAGGAATCAGCATGCTCCATCTGTTACGCGGGGCGTACCCCGTACGCGCGGCGGCCCACGCTCAGGGAGAGGCGGCGGCCCCGCTTGGCAACCCTGTTGCGCGCGGGCCGAAAATGTTTGATGCAGGCACCTTGCGCTACCTGGTGCTGCAATTGATCGCCGACAAGCCGCGCCACGGCTACGACATCATCAAGTCCATCGCGCAACGCGCCGGTGGCGCGTATGCGCCCAGTCCCGGCGCCATCTATCCGCTCATGCATGGCTTGGTGGGGCACGGTTACGTGGCTGTCAGCCTCGATGGCAACAAGAAACTGCACAGCATCACGCCGGAAGGACTGGCTTTCCTGGCAGCGAACCGCGCCTATGTCAACGCGATCGCCGCCAGGGTCGATGCGCCGGCCGGCGCTGACGACGATCTGCGCCAGTTGATGCACGAACTGAAAGCAGTGGTACTGGCGCGCGGGCGCACCGCCGAGCCCGATGCTCGCCGCCTCGATGCCGTGCGCGCCATCCTGCGCCAGGCGCGCGCTGATATCGAGGCGCTGGCATGATGGCCGCAGCGGTGCCCGCACCCGCACCCGTGCCCCTGCTGACGCCGGGGCGCGAACGCGCGATGTTGTGGCTGCTTGCCCTGACGCAATTTACCGTCATCATGGATTTCATGGTGATGATGCCGCTGGCGCCGCAACTGATGCAGGCGTTCAATATCGGCCCGGCAGCCGTCTCGGGCGCTGTCTCTGCCTATGCGTGGTGCGCGGGCCTGTCCGGCTTGCTGGCGGCCACGTATATCGACCGTTTCGACCGCAAGAAGCTGCTGTTGACCATGTTTTGCCTGTTTACCGTGTCTAACCTGGCCTGCGCACTGGCGCCGAACTTTCATGTGCTGCTGTGGTCGCGTGCGTTTGCCGGGCTGACGGGCGGCGTGCTGGGCGCCATCGTCATGGCCATCATCGGCGACGTGATTCCCGCCGAGCGACGTGGTGCGGCTACCGGCATCGTCATGACCGCATTTGCCATGGCGGCCGTGGGCGGTGTGCCCATCGGCGTGGTGCTGGCCGCCCATTTTGGCTGGGCTTCGCCATTCTTCCTGCTGGTCGTGCTGTCGCTGCTGATCTGGTTGGGCGCGGCGCGCGTGCTGCCATCGTTGACGGCGCACGTGGGCGCGGCTCCCACGCCGCTGCGCCAGGTACTGCCGAATTTGCTGGCGTTGCTGCGGGAGCGGCGTCACCTGCAAGCGTTTGCCTTGTCGATTGTCAATATGACGGCCGGCATGCTGGTCATTCCCTTCATTTCGCCTGTGCTGGTGGGCAATATGGGACTGGCGCCGGTCGACGTCACCTGGGTCTACCTGACGGGCGGCTGCGCCACCATCTTCACGGCGCGCCTGATCGGGCGATGGGCAGACCGGGCCGGCAAGCAGCAGGTGTATCGCTGGGTCTCCCTGCTGTCGATCGCGCCGCTGCTGTTCATCACGCACCTGCCGCAGTTGTCGTTGCTGGCGCTGATGTTGCTGTTTCCATTTTTTATGGCCCTGGTATCGGGCCGCACCATCCCGCTGCAGGCGCTGCTGACCAGCATCCCGCAGCCGCAGCAGCGCGGCGCCTTTCTCAGCGCTAATTCGGCCCTGCAAAGTTTGGGTAGCGGCCTGGGCGCCTGGTTGGGCGGCTTGAGCTTGCACACGGACGCGGCCGGCCATATCAGCGGTTATGGCTGGAATGGCTGGCTGGCGGCGGCGTTGTCGTTGTGGACGGTGTGGTGGGTGGCGCGCGTGCGCGGCGCGGCGCCACAGGGCGCGCCGGCGTAGGAGCGTTTATTGGGTGGCGGTGCGCTGCATGGGAGCGCTGTCCTTGCGCCATTGTTCCAGGCTCAGCAGCTCACCTGTGACGCTGTCGTCGACGAGGATGCGCTTGCCATCGGGCGTGACGACAAAGCTTTCCCAGCGGTGGGCCGCTTCCGGCGTGCTTTCGAAAAAGCTCAGCTGGTAGCAAACGACGCCATCGACCAGGCGTGTCTCGGGCGACGTTTCCATCACCGCACCGTGCGCGCGTCCGCCCGAGGCTTTTTCGATATGCGCCGACCAGGCCTTGATTTCCGGCAGCGCCATCAGCGCATCGACGGCGCGCGCGTTCTGCTCTTGCGCCGCCGATTGGCTGCTCGCGGCAGGTGGATTGCCGTCGTGCTGTGCGGACCGCTGGTGCAGATAAAAAGCGCCTAGCCCGGCGGCCAGCAAGCCGGCCAGGATGCCGGCGATGATGGTGGTTTTGGAAGAGGAGGCGCGTGGCGGCATGGTGGAGAGTATGAGAAAGAGGGACGATGGCGGCCATGCTAAAGCAAAACACGCAGGCCGGCAATCGCCTGGCGAGCCTAAGGGGCTTGTCTAAGCAATCGACGAAAAAAAATCGACGAAAAAAAAGCTACCTTCCGTAGAAGATAGCTTTCGGGGCTGCCGGGCAGGCGCAAACAGCTTTTGGCCTGTCTGTCCTGGCCCGGCATAGGCATCCCCGCGCGCCGTCGCCTGCGGGCGGGGACGCCGGGCTTACATCATGCCGTCCATACCGCCCATGCCGCCCATACCACCCATGCCGCCGCCCATGCCGCCGCCTGCTTTGTCGTCAGCGATTTCGCAGACCATGCAGTCGGTTGTCAGCATCAGGGAAGCGATCGAAGCGGCGTTTTGCAGCGCCGAACGGGTCACTTTGGCTGGGTCCAGAACGCCCATTTCCACCATGTCGCCATACGTGCCGTTGGCAGCGTTGTAGCCGTAGTTGCCCGTGCCAGCCAGTACGGCTGCCACGACGACCGAAGCTTCTTCGCCAGCGTTTTGCACGATCATGCGCAGTGGCTCTTCCATTGCGCGCAAGACGATCTTGATACCAGCATCTTGATCAGGATTGTCGCCCTTGACCGTGATGTTGGCGCGTGCGCGCAGCAGGGCTACGCCGCCGCCTGGCACGATGCCTTCTTCCACGGCAGCGCGGGTAGCGTGCAGTGCATCTTCAACGCGGGCTTTCTTTTCTTTCATTTCGACTTCGGTGGCTGCGCCAACCTTGATCACGGCAACGCCGCCAGCCAGTTTGGCTACGCGCTCTTGCAGTTTTTCACGGTCGTAGTCCGAGGTCGCTTCTTCGATCTGTACACGCACTTGTTTCACGCGTGCTTCGATCGAGGCAGCTTCGCCGGCGCCATCGATGACGATGGTGTTTTCCTTGCCCACTTCGATGCGTTTCGCTTGGCCCAGTTCGGCCAGGGTCACTTTTTCCAGGGTCAGGCCGACTTCTTCAGCGATCACTTGGCCGCCGGTCAGGACAGCGATGTCTTCCAGCATGGCTTTGCGACGGTCGCCGAAGCCAGGTGCTTTCACTGCGCAGGTCTTCAGGATGCCGCGGATGTTGTTCACAACCAGGGTCGCCAGCGCTTCGCCTTCGATGTCTTCTGCGATGATCAGCAGTGGACGGCCAGCTTTAGCGACTTGTTCCAGTACCGGCAGCAGGTCACGGATGTTCGAGATTTTCTTGTCGCACAGCAGGACGAATGGGCTGTCCAGTACGGCAACTTGTTTCTCTGGGTTGTTGATGAAGTATGGCGACAGGTAGCCGCGGTCGAACTGCATGCCTTCAACGATGTCCAGCTCGTCGTTGAGCGACTTGCCGTCTTCAACCGTGATGACACCTTCTTTACCGACTTTTTCCATCGCTTCAGCGATACGCTCGCCGATCGAGTAGTCCGAGTTCGCCGAGATCGCGCCAACTTGGGCGATTTCTTTGGTGGTGGTGCAAGGACGGGCGATTTTCGCCAGTTCTTCGACCGTCGCGGCAACCGCTTTGTCGATACCGCGCTTCAGGTCCATCGGGTTCATGCCGGCGGCAACGAACTTCATGCCTTCGCGCACGATGGCCTGGGCCAGTACGGTAGCGGTGGTGGTGCCGTCGCCGGCGTTGTCGCTGGTGCGGGAAGCAACTTCCTTGACCATTTGCGCGCCCATGTTCATGAGCTTGTCTTTGAGTTCAACTTCTTTCGCTACCGACACACCATCTTTGGTGACGGTAGGGGCGCCGAACGAGCGCTCCAGGACCACGTTGCGGCCTTTCGGGCCCAGCGTTACTTTGACTGCGTTGGCGAGGATATTGACGCCTTCGACCATCTTGGCGCGCGCTGCGTCGCCGAATACTACTTCTTTAGCTGCCATGTTCAATTCTCCTGAGTTTCGGGATGTATCTGTCTACAACGTGGAAACAATTACTTGACGACGATCGCCATGATGTCTTCTTCGCGCATGACCAGCAGCTCATCGCCGTCAACTTTGACGGTTTGGCCGGCGTACTTGCCGAACAGGACGCGGTCGCCTACTTTGACATCCAGAGGACGCACTTTGCCGTCGTCGAGAATCTTGCCATTGCCTACGGCAAGGACTTCGCCTTGATCCGGTTTTTCAGCAGCTGCATCAGGAATGATGAGGCCGGACGCAGTTTTGGTTTCCTGGTCGAGGCGTTTGACGATGACGCGATCGTTCAATGGGCGCAGATTCATACAAAACTCCTTAAAGTTCAATGGATAAGTGTTGCTAAATGAATACATGACTGGCACAGCGCCAGACGTGCTTTCAGTGACCGCCGTTGAAAGCAGCCCGCAACGGTCAAGCAAACCCCATGTCATGCTGTTCTTGCCTTTATCCGGCAGTAGTGCATCGCGGCGTCGCCCGCCGCGTAGCGTTCCCTGCAGTGGTCTGGCAAGCACCATCATGTCCTGAGGATTGCTACGAAAGAGTTTGTTAGCACTCTCTACTAACGAGTGCTAATTATAGGGACGGTAGGGGGCTTATTCAAGGGCTTATTCACCGGAAAGATATGCTTGGACGTTCTGCGCAGCCTGCATTTACACAGGGTTTGCGCTGGCGCAAGCCAACTTGCCGGGCGTCAGCAACAGGCGCGACTCTAGCATGCTCGGCAGACGAGGGGCGTTCCTGTACGCGCAGGAAACAGAGTTTGACTATGGAATTTGATAAGATGATTGCAATTGCATATCAATATCAGCATTTATGCCAGAAAGAACCGCATGCCACTGCCGATTTCCCATCCCGTCTTGCACCTGTTGAACGCCACCGTCATCGGCCTCGCCTGCCTGGGCAATGCCGGCGCGCAAACGCCTAGCATCGTCGACGAGATCAGCGTGGCGACGCTGACGCCGCAGGAAAAGGAAATGTTGCTGGGCGACTTGTTCAAGGCCTTGAACAAGGCTGACGACGAGCAGGCAGCGCAGGTGTGGAGCAACGGCGGCAATAGTGGCGGGCTGGTAAAAGTCACGTTTAGCTTCAGCAACTCCGGCATGACGGAGTTCAGCCTGAAGGCGCACGTCTGCCGCGATCTGAAATTCGTCGTCACGGCGGGTGAGAAGTCGCAGGATTTGAGCCGGCGTACCTGTTCGCACAACAGCGGCAAGTGGGATGTGCAGGGCAAGGATGCGGCCCCCGTCGTGTATCGGCCTTTCTTGTCGGACGTGACGGTGGCCAAGCTCAATGCCAAGGAGCAGCAAGCGCTGCTGACGGCCGCCGTGCGCACTTTGAAAGATGAAGAGGATGGCAAGACGCGCCAGTGGAGCAACAAGGGCTTGGGCAATGCGGCGCCGCTGGCAGTGCGCCTGACGCCCTCGCGCACGGATGCCAAACCTGGCAGCTACCGCCGTACTTGCCGCGACTTGACGATGCTGCTTGACGGCAAGGGCGGACAACAGACGCTGACGCGCCGCTCTTGCGAAAACCGCTATGGCGGACTCGATATCGAAGCCGATTACGTCGACGAGTAAAACGCTGCCTTCGCGGCGCTGGAAGATGCGCGCACTTGACGAAAAGCGCCGGAAAAATCGTGTAATGTCCGCCAACTGCCCTGCATTGATGTAAATATGTGTGACAGCGACCTGATTCGATTGACGCCCGGGGAGCGTCCGCCCTATAGTGGCGGGATGATTTCCGAATTCAATGAATTATCCGACAAAATCGGCCTGCTGGCCGAAATGACCCACGCGCTGCGCCGTGAAAACGCGCAACTGCGCAAGGACAATGCCGCGCTGGCCGCCGAGAACGCCCAGTATGTGCAACGCATGCGCGAGGCGCAGGAGCGCGTGGAAGCATTGCTGGAAAAAATTCCCGAACTGGTGCAAGCTGGCCTGGAGCAAGCCGCTTCGGAAGCGGGCGCCTACCCTACCGAGAACGAGAAGGAAGCGTAATGGCGCGTGTCGATGTCAATATCATGGGCCAGTCGTATAGCATGGTGTGCCGCGACGGTGAAGAGCGCGCGCTGCGCGAAGCGGCGATCTATCTCGATAGCAAAATGAAAGCCATCCGCGACGCCGGCAAGGTCAAGGGCAATGATCGCATCGCCGTACTGGCCGCCCTGGGTGTGGCTGCGGAATTCCTCTCCGTGAAGTCGCCGCAAGGCCCGCTGTCGGAATTGACGATAATGGAAGTGAAGCAAAAGATCTCGGCCATGCACACGGTGCTCGACAGCGCCCTGACGCCCCAGGAAAATCTTTTTTAAACACTCAATCGTGGCTACTGTGCAGGCGCACAGTAGGGTTTCCTTGTCACACTTCGCCGCCTCTCGCCACGCCTTTGTTCGCTGTTGTACACGGGATTTTAAGCGGGCACGGCACGATATGTCTTTGCGATGCGCGCTCAAAGGAGTAAACTCATGCTTACCCTGCGGTGTTCGCGATTGCCATATATTCCTTGAACCATTTATGCGCATCGGTTGCGAATTTTGTTCGATGGGAGTGAGCGTCGCTCGTTCGACGAACCCGAAATTGAACTAACGTGACCACCTTGAACCGTTTGGTTCGGGATGCCGGCATAGCGGCACAGGCGGGGCCCAATTTGCACTACAACTGAAAACGGTTGCCGCATCGATGCGCAACCGTTTTTTTACGCCTGTCGCTGTGATACGGAGTCTGGATGAAACAATATTGGCTGATGAAATCGGAGCCCGATGAAGTGAGTATCGACGACTTGATGGCCGCGCCCAAGCACACCCTGTCGTGGTTCGGCGTACGCAATTATCAGGCGCGCAATTTCATGCGCGATGGCATGCAGGTGGGTGATGGCGTGCTGTTTTATCACTCCAGCTGCCCGCAGCCGGGCGTGGCAGGCGTGGCCGAAGTGGCCAGCGGCGCCTACCCCGATCACAGCCAGTTTGAAGCAGGCGGCAAGTATTTCGATGCCAAGGCTACGTTTGAGCAGCCGCGCTGGATCAGCGTCGACGTGCGCGGCGTGAAGAAGACGGCGCTGCTGTCCCTGTCCGAGATGCGCCAGATGCCGGAGCTGGAAGACATGCTGTTGCTCAAGAAGGGCAGCCGTTTGTCCATCACGCCGGTGACGCCGGCGCAATGGACAGTCATTACAAGCAAGTTAAAAGCATAAGCGAGGCATAAGCGAGGCATAAGCGAGGCATAAGCGAAGCCTAAGCGAGGCATAAGCGTAGCCTAAGCGTAGCTTAAGCCCTGCCTCAGGCCGGGCGGGGCTTGGTGGGCGGCGTGCCCATTACCTGGCTTTTATACGCCCATACCAGCAGCGCAATGGCGCCGACGATCATTGGCAAGGACAGCATTTGGCCCGAGGTGATCGGCACGCCCAGCCACACGACTTCCCAGTCCGGCGTGCGGAAGTATTCGGTGAAGAAGCGCGCGCAGCCGTACAGCAGGGTGAACATGGCGCCCACGGCGATGCGCGGGCGTTGCTTGCGTGCATACAGCCACAGAATAATGAACACCAGAATGCCGTCCACCAGCATTTGATAGAGCGGCGATGGGTGCACGGGATACGCGATGCCCGGCCATTGCATGGCCCACGGCAAGCTTTCCGGCGCTATGCGGCCCGGCAGTTCGGCATTGATGAAGTTGCCCAGGCGGCCGGCGGCATAACCGAGCGGTACCAGCGGGGCGATGAAGTCGAGCACGTCGAACAGCGAGCGACCGGCCTTGCGGCTCCACAGGTACATGGCCACGATGACGCCGAGGAAGCCGCCATGGAAGGACATGCCACCGTGCCACACCATGAAGATTTCCAGCGGATTGTGCATGAAATATTCGGGGCGGTAGAACAGCACTTCGCCCAGGCGCCCGCCGATCACCACGCCCAGCATGCCGTAGAACAGCATGTCATCGAGGTCTTCCTTCTGCCAGCCCAGCACGGCGATGTGCGCCTGTTTGATGCGCACGCGGCCCAGGATAATGAACAGGGCAAAGGCCAGCACATACATCAAGCCGTACCAGTGCACGGCGAGCGGGCCGATCTGGATGGCTATCGGGTCGGGCATCGGGTGTATCAGCATGGGGTTTCTTTCTATATGTATGTAAAGCCAAGGTTGCGTAGTATGGCGGCGCCAGCAGTTTTTTGCCTTAGCGGCCACTTAATTTAGCTGGCAGTAGCGCTTATCTGCTTGCGCAGCAGCGCCAAAAAGCCTTGCAGCACGGAAGACGGATTGTCGCGGCGCCAGGCCAGGCCGGTTTCCACCAGCGGCGTGGCGTCCTGCAGCGGCCTGTATTCTACGCCCGGGCGCATCAGATTCGATACCGATTGTGGCACAAGCGCGATACCCATGCCAGCCGAGACGAGGCTGACGATGGTTTGCATCTGTATCGCCTGCTGGCCGATCTGCGGCGTGATGCCGGCGGCGCGGAACACGCCCAGGATTGCGTCGTGCAGGGCCGGAGAAATTGCGCGCGGAAAAATGATCAGCGGCAGGGGCGGCAGGTCGCGCAGGTTCACGGGGCCGGGCATCTGCAACAGGTCGAGGCAGGACGGCGCGGCCAGCACCAGCGCTTCGGTCAGCACGGGCAGGTAATCGAGCGCCCCTTTCGCCTTCTCGGGCAGGGGCGGAATCAACAGCCCCGCATCCGTGCGCCCGGCCAGCAATTCGTCGAGCTGCAGGTCGGAGGTGGCTTCCTGTAACTGGATCTGCACCTGCGGATAGGCAGTCTGATAAGCGCGCAGCAAGGGCGGCAACACGCTGTAGTCGGCCGAGGAAACGAAGGCCAGGCTCAATCGCCCCGCCTCGCCCTGCGCGGCGCGCTGTACCAGCGCGGGCAAATCGAGCGCCTGCGCCAGCAGCCGGCGCGCCTCGGGCAGCAGGGCCGTGCCGGCTGGCGTCAGTTGCACTTCGCGGCGCGTGCGCACGAACAAGGGCGCACCCAGCAGTTCTTCCAGGGCCATGATGGTTTGCGACAGCGGCGGCTGCGTCATGTGCAGTCGCGTGGCGGCGCGGCCGAAGTGCAACTCTTCGGCGACGGTAACAAAGTAGCGCAACTGGCGCAGTTCAAGATTCATATGTGTTTCCATGCAGATTGAATGCTGTGATATGAAAAAAGACTCACAGACACGTGCATCATATATTTGACAGTGGCGCGCGCGCAAGGCAATCTGGTGTACCACCACTGTATGCAGGGTTTTGCTGAAAATTCGCGCAGTCAGGCATCAATCATCCTTGGAAGGACCCCATCATGCCGCAATACCGCTCCCGCACTACCACCCACGGCCGCAACATGGCTGGCGCCCGCGCCCTGTGGCGCGCCACCGGCATGAAGGATGGCGACTTCGACAAGCCGATCATCGCCGTCGTCAACTCGTTCACGCAATTCGTGCCTGGCCACGTGCATTTGAAAGACCTGGGGCAGATGGTGGCGCGCGAAATCGAGGCGGCCGGCGGCGTGGCCAAGGAATTTAACACCATCGCCGTCGATGACGGCATCGCCATGGGCCACGGCGGCATGCTCTATTCACTGCCCTCGCGCGACCTGATCGCCGACTCCGTCGAATACATGGTCAACGCCCACTGCGCCGACGCCATGGTGTGCATCTCGAACTGCGACAAGATCACGCCGGGCATGCTGATGGCCGCCATGCGCATCAACATCCCCGTGGTCTTCATCTCGGGCGGCCCGATGGAAGCGGGCAAGGTCATCAAGGTTGTCAACGGCACCCAGAAGATCATCAAGCTGGACCTGGTCGATGCCATGATCAAGGCGGGTGACAGCAGCGTTTCCGACGCCGACGTGGACGAAATCGAGCGTTCGGCCTGCCCGACCTGCGGTTCCTGCTCCGGCATGTTCACCGCCAATTCGATGAATTGCCTGACCGAGGCGCTGGGCCTGGCCCTGCCCGGCAATGGCACCATCCTGGCCACGCACTCGGACCGCCAGCAGCTGTTCTTGCGCGCTGGACGTCTGATCGTGGAGCTGGCCAAGCGCCATTATGAGCAGGACGATTATTCGGTGCTGCCACGTTCGATCGCCACCAAGGCCGCCTTCGAGAATGCCATGGCGCTCGATGTCTCCATGGGCGGCTCGACCAACACCGTGCTGCATTTGCTGGCCGCTGCACACGAGGCGGAAGTGGAATTTACCATGGCCGACATCGACCGCATTTCGCGCAAGGTACCGTGCCTGTGCAAGGTCGCGCCGATGACGGATAAATACCATATCGAAGACGTGCACCGCGCGGGCGGCATCGTGGCGATTTTGGGCGAATTGGCGCGTGCTGGCTTGCTCGATACCACCCTGCCGACCATCCACGCGCCGACCCTGGCCGACGCCATCGCGCAAAACGACATCATGTGCACGGACAATCCGGCGGTGCATGAACTGTTCCGCGCCGCACCGGGCGGCGTGCCGACGCAGACCGCCTTCTCGCAGTCGGAGCGCTTCGCTGCCGTCGACACCGACCGCAGCACGGGCTGCATCCGCGACAAGGCCCACGCTTACTCGCAAGATGGTGGCCTGGCCGTTTTGTACGGCAACCTGGCCGAAAAGGGCTGCATCGTCAAGACGGCGGGCGTCGATGACAGCATCCTGAAATTTTCGGGCAAGGCGCGCGTGTTCGAGAGCCAGGACGCGGCCGTCGCTGCCATCCTGGAAGATAGCGTGCACGAAGGCGATGTCGTCATCATCCGTTACGAAGGCCCGAAAGGCGGTCCGGGCATGCAGGAAATGCTGTACCCGACTTCCTACATCAAGTCCAAGGGCCTGGGCAAAGCATGTGCGCTGTTCACGGACGGGCGCTTTTCGGGCGGCTCTTCGGGCCTGGTGATCGGTCATGCCTCGCCGGAAGCGGCCGAAGGCGGCGCCATCGGCCTGGTGGAAGAGGGCGATTTCATCGACATCGATATCCCCGAACGCAGCATCAACCTGCGCGTGACCGATGTGCAGCTGGCTGCGCGCCGCGCCGCCATGGAGGCGAAGGGTGATGCGGCCTGGCTGCCTGTCAAGCGCGAGCGCTATGTGTCGCAGGCGCTGCAGGCCTATGCGGCGCTGACGACGTCGGCCGACCGTGGCGCCGTGCGCGATCTGTCGCAACTGAAGAAGCGCTAAGCTAAGCGCAGCAGGCAAAACCTGCTGCGCTCGCGACGTTTGTGCCTGGTGTCGTACACCGTGTTGTTGTGTAAGTGCGACGGCCGGCCCTGTTTGAGCCTGCTACGGCGCTTGTCCTTACATCGGCTTACAAACAACATGGTCAGGCGCGTGCAGATGGGGCAGAATATAACTGCCTGATGGTTGCCTCATTGCGTTACTACATTGAAACGCTTGATCTGGGCTCGTGGTGCATCTGCGGAAACACAGTAAAATGCCGCAGGAAGTAACTTTGGAGAAAAGACAATGAAACGTTTAATGTTGGTGAGTGTATTGACCGTATCGGCCCTGGCATCGCAAGCAGCGTTGGCCAATCCGGATCTGGCGAAAGCAAAAAACTGCATGGCTTGCCACGCGGTGGGGACGAAACTGGTGGGTCCTGCGTATAAAGACGTGGCGGCCAAGTATGCCGGTCAAAAAGACGCGGAAGCTAAGCTCGTAGTGAAAGTCATGAAAGGCGGTTCCGGCACCTGGGGCGCGATCCCGATGCCAGCCAATCCGCAAGTGAGCGAGGCCGAAGCCCGCACCCTGGTCAAATGGGTGCTGGCACAGAAATAATCTGTGCCGCAGTAGCTGCAATCAACGCGTCGGTCATTCCGGCGCATTTTTTTTGCGGCGTTTCAAAGCCTGCGAGCGATGCCGGGGCCGGGTCACGAGGCTGGAACGGATGGCGCGGTGTGCCACGTCGTATGCCTGGTGGCAGACTAGCGGCGCTACGCCTTAGCGTAGCGCCGCTAGTTCATTTGATCACTTCCATTTTCGTCTTCTTGCCGTCACGGTAAGTAAATAAAGTCAGCGCGCCATCCTTGATGTCGCCGTTGGCATCGAACGAGATGGGCCCCGTCACGCCC
The DNA here is from genome assembly GCA_000242815.2 of Janthinobacterium lividum PAMC 25724. Classification (GTDB taxonomy): domain Bacteria; phylum Pseudomonadota; class Gammaproteobacteria; order Burkholderiales; family Burkholderiaceae_D; genus Janthinobacterium; species Janthinobacterium lividum_D. The sequence goes on along the minus strand of AHHB01000040.1, from coordinate 128,317 downwards.
TGGTAGTTCACCTTGGCCAGGAAGGGCAGGTACACCGAAGGCTTCGACGATTTTGCATCGGCCATGGCGGTGGCCATGGTCATCACGGCGTCGTAGACGTACGGCGCGTACAGCTGTACTTCCATCGCGTATTTCTGCTTGTAGCGGGCGCGGAAATCGTCCATGCCTTTTTGCTGCGCGCCCGTCACGCCGCCCGCCTCCGCACAGGTGACCATGTCTTCACCCACCGCGTCGCCGGCCAGCTTGCCCAGCGGTTCCGTGCACAAGCCATCGCCGCCCATGAACTTGGCCTTGATGCCCAGTGCCTTCATCTGGCGCAGCATGGGGCCGCCCACGGAATCCATGCCGCCAAAGAAGATCAGGTCGGGATTTTTCGACTTGATGCTAGTCAGGATGGCATTGAAGTCGGTGGCGTTGGCGTTCGTAAATTCTTTGCCGACGATTTGCACGCCGGGTGCCGCTTTCTTGGCGCCCTTGACGAACTGTTCCGCCACGCCTTGGCCGTAGGCCGTGCGGTCATCGATGACGGCGATTTTCTTCGCTTGCAGTTTGCCCACGGCATACGCGCCCAGGGTGCCGCCCAGCTTGTTGTCATTGGCCACCACGCGGAAGGCCGTGTTGAATTTTTGCTGGGTGTACGTCGGGTTGGTGGCGGCGGGCGAAATTTGCGCAATGCCGGCATTGAAATAAATGCGCGAGGCGGGTATCGTCGTGCCCGAGTTCAGGTGGCCGATCACGCCGTTGACCTTGGCGTCGACGAGTTTTTGTGCCACGGCAGTGCCCTGCTTGGGATCGGCTGCGTCATCTTCGGGCACCAGCACGAATTTGACGACTTTGCCATCGATCTTGAAGCCTTTGGCGTTCAAATCATCGATCGCCATCTTGGCCGCGTTTTCATTATCCTTGCCCAGGTGGGAGCTGGCGCCAGAGACCGGGGCGACATGGCCTATCTTGATGATTTCCTGTGCGCCCGCATGGCCGGCAAAGGCGAGGGCGAGGGCGACAGGAAGGACTTTGGTCTTGAGCAGCATAAACATTCTCCTATGGATAAAGATACGGCGGCGTCTCGTGAAACCGCTATGGGGAGCGGTACGTGTGAAGAAAGGTACAACAAAAAACAGGCGGCGCAAAGCCGCTTTTGGGGCTTTTTGCATTTTGTCGCAACAATCACCAAAGTGCGGCGCGATGCACCGATTTCGCAGGCGCGAGCGCACCAAACAATGGCGTTTGGCGGGGGAACGGTGTAGGGGGGGATGCTGGCATTGGCCCAGCGGCAAGGACTGGGGTCGGACCCTCAGGGTCCGACCCCGGCAATTCGCCGTTAGGGGTAAAAGTGGCTTGATTGCTGTGCAGGCCGATGCAAATGCCCCAGCTCATGAGTGACCGCATGCGCGACGATCTGTTCCAGCGATTGCTGCAAGTCTGCGCGCAATGCGCCGCGCATGCCGATCAGGGCATTGTGCAAGGCCGTCTGCAGGACGTGGGCGATGCGCTCTTCCAGCAGATGGTCGATCTTGCCCTGCACTTGTTGCAAGATGCGTTGCGTCAGTCGCTGTTCGATGGCGTCCCAGTCGGGTTGCGCCACGCTAGGTAGCGATACAGGCATTTTTTCCACGGCGGGCGCCAGCGCCGCTGGTACCAACGCTGGCGGCACTTCCGGCCCCAGCAGCACTTCCGTCAGCAAGGGGATGCCCTGGTCGAATGGCTGCCCGCTCATGCTTTGCCCGCTGAGTTGCCGGCCACAAAGTGGGTCGGCTGCACGTCTTGCTGGCGATAGTGCAGGAAGCGCTGGCGGCCCGCCTGCGCATCTTGCTCATCCATCGAGACGATTTCGAAGACGCGCTGGAATTGCGCATAGTTGGGCGGCGGCAGCTGCGACAGGTTGACGAGGATGTCGTGGTGCGGCAGCGCCGCCGCCACGTCATCGGTCAGGATGATGGGCGTTTGCGCCGCCAGCGGGTCGCCGGCCAGCACGTGCGGCAGGAAATCCGTGGCCGAAACGGTCCACATGGCGCTGTTCAAGGCATTGAGCTGGGCGCTGTCGGCCGCCAGCACGACGACCTTGTTGCCGGCCATATAGGCTTTGCGCGCCAGGCGGCAGGCGTAGGCCAGCTTGTCGGGCACGTTGCTGTGAAAATCGACGCGGCTCATGGCAGGGCTCAGGCTGCCATGCCGCTATGGCGCAGCAGGGCATCGATCGATGGTTCGCGGCCGCGGAAGGCGGTAAACGATTCCAGTGCCGGGCGCGAGCCGCCGACGGACAGGATTTCCTGCAGGTAGCGCTTGCCTGCCTGTGTGGTGGCCGCCGGTCCCAGCGCGCGCGCTTCTTCAAACGCCGCATAGGCGTCGGCGGACAGCACCTCGGCCCATTTGTAGCTGTAGTAGCCGGCCGCGTAGCCACCGGCGAAGATATGCCCAAAGGCATTCTGGAAGCGGTTGAACGGGGGCGGGATGATCAGCGCGAACTGTGCGCGCACGCCGTCAATCAGCTGCTGCACGCTCTGGCCCGTGCTGGCATCGTAGTCATAGTGCAAATGCATGTCGAGCAGGGAAAACTCCACCTGGCGCAAGGTTTGCAAGCCGGACTGGAAATTCTTGGCCGCCAGCATCTTGTCGTACAGCGCGCGCGGCAGCGGCTCAGCCGTGACGGCATGCGCCGTCATGTGCTCGAGCACTTCCCATTCCCAGCAGAAGTTTTCCATGAATTGCGATGGCAGTTCCACGGCATCCCATTCGACGCCGGCAATGCCCGACACGCCCAGCTCGTCGACGACGGTCAGCATATGGTGCAGGCCGTGGCCGAATTCGTGGAACAGGGTGATCACTTCATCGTGTGTGAACAGGGCAGGCTGGAGCTGGCCATCGAGCACGGCGGGCTGCGTGAAATTGCAGGTCAGGTAGGCGATCGGTGTTTGTACTTGGCCAGCATCGGCGCGGCGCCCGCGCGCGTCGTCCATCCAGGCGCCGCCGCTCTTGCCCGCGCGTGCATACAGGTCCAGGTAGAACTGGCCGACCAGCTGGCCGTCGCGCTCGATGCGGTAAAAGCGCACGTCCGGATGCCAGACCGGTGCCGTATCGGGCTTGATCTCGACCGCGAACAGGTTCTGGATCTGGCGGAACAAGCCATCGATCACCTTGGGTTCAGGGAAATACTGTTTGACTTCCTGGGCCGAGAACGCGTAGCGGCGTTCCTGCAGTTTCTCGGAAGCGTAAGGCACGTCCCACGCTTGCAGCGCTTCTATGCCCAGTTCTTCGCGGGCGAATTGTTTCAGTTCGGCTAAATCCTGTTCGGCGAACGGGCGCGCGCGCTTGGCCAGGTCTTCCAGGAAAGCGATGACTTGCGCGGGCGAGGTGGCCATTTTGGAGACCAGCGACACTTCGGAAAAATTGCCGTAGCCGAGCAGCTTGGCTTCCTCGTCGCGCAGTTGCAACAGGGTGACGATGTTGTGCGTGTTGTCCCAGTCCTCTTTTTTGCTGAAGACCTCGCCCTGGTCGGATGCCTTGGTGGCGTTGGCGCGGTAGATGGTTTCGCGCAAGGCGCGATTGTCGGCAAATTGCAAGATAGGGTAATAAGACGGGAAATGCAGCGAGAATTCGTAGCCTTGCTTGCCCGCCTTTTCGGCGGCAGCGTGCGCGGCCGCCTTCACGTCGTCGGGCAGGCCGGCCAGCTCGGCTTCATTCTCGACCAGCAACTTGTAGTCATTCGTGGCGTCGAGCACGTTTTCGGAAAAACGCGTCGAGACGGCTGCATGTTCTTCCTGAATGGCGCCAAAGCGCTCTTTCTTGTCCTCGGGCAACTCGGCGCCGCCCAGGCGGAAGTCGCGCACGGCATTGTCGACGATGCGGCGGCGCGCCGGCGACAGGCTGGCGAAAGCGGCGCTGGCTTGCAATTGCTTGTATTTGCCGAAGAGGATGTCGTTCTGGCCCAGTTCGGTCCAAAATTCCGTCACCTTGGGCTGGTTGGCATTGTAGGCGGCGCGCAGCTCGGGCGTGTCGACCACGCTGTTGAGATGGTTGACGATGCTCCAGGCGCGGCCCAGGGTTTCGGCGATCTGGTCCTGGGGCGCGACGAAGTTTTCCCAGCTCACTTCTTCCATCGGCGCTTCCAGCTGTGCCACCGTGGCGCGCGCCTGGGCCAGCAGGGTATCGATGGCAGGCGTGACATGCTCGTGCGTGATCGCGTCGAAGCGTGGCAGGCCGGAAAAATCAAGCAGGGGATTGGTATTCATCGTCGGTTCGTCCATTCTGTCTTTATATCTGCAGGCGGCAACGCCGCCTGCATGCTAGAGCGCCTGAAAAACGTTCCTGGCGAGACACTGCAAGGCCGCCACGGGCATTTTCTCAGGTGCTCCTCTATTAAATACGTTCTGCCGCTTCGACCGTGTTCATCAACAACATCGTGATGGTCATCGGCCCCACGCCACCCGGTACCGGCGTGATGTGCGACGCTACTTCCTTGATGCCGGCGAAATCGACGTCACCGCACAGCTTGCCGTCATCTCACGGTTCATGCCCACGTCGATGACGATGGCGCCCGGCTTGACCATGTCGGCAGTCAGGGTATTGCGGCGCCCGACGGCGGCCACGACCACGTCGGCCTGGCGCGTGTACAGACCGAGGTCCGGTGTCGCACTATGGCAGATGGTGACGGTAGCGTTCGCTTGCAAGAGCAGCAGGGCCATCGGCTTGCCGACAGTGTTGCTGCGGCCGATGACGACGGCGTGCTTGCCGCGCAGGTCGACGCCTGTGCTTTCGATTAATTTCATGCAACCATAGGGCGTGCACGGACGGAAGCCTGGCAAGCCTGTCATCAGTTCGCCGGCGCTCAGGACGGAATAACCATCCACGTCTTTCGTCGTGGCGATCGCTTCGATGACTTTGTGTGGGTTGATGTGCTTGGGCAAGGGCATTTGCACGAGGATGCCGTGGATGGCCGGATCGGTGTTGAGGCTGGCGATGCGCGCCAACAAGTCCGCTTCCGGCAGGTCCGCTGCATATTTTTCCAGCACCGAGTGAAAACCTACGTCGCCGCATGCCTTGACCTTGTTGCGGACATACACCTGGCTGGCCGGGTCTTCGCCGACGAGGATCACGGCCAGGCCGGGCTGGATGCCCTTGGCCGTGAGGGCGGCGGCGCGCGTGGCGATTTCGCTGCGCAGTTTTTGGGAGAGGGCGATTCCGTCGATCAGTTGTGCTGGCATGGTAGGGAGGCTGAGAGCTGGTGAAAGGGAAAACACAGATTATAAAGCCGCCAGCCCCTGGCCGGCGTTTTTGGCGCTATTGCCGTTAGCTTAAAAAGCGGGCCTAAGACGCGAGCCTGAGAAAATGCCGATGGCGGCGTTGCAGCTCCTTGCCGTACTGGCGTACTGTCTGTGTCGCAGCTCCTTGCCGTACTGGCGTACTGTCTGCGTCGCCGCGCCTTGCCCTCGACATTTTTCAGGCCCGCTTGGCCCGGTATGCCTGTGCGGACGACCGGGGTTTTCATTTGGTTTGCTGGTGCGCGCATCCTGGTTTCCGGGCAGAATTTGCGGCAGCGCAGCATAAATTTCATAGCGTAATTTCACGATATGAAATGCTATATCGTAATTTGAAAAATAGTAAATACGCTGTTAGAATCCTCTCACTAAACCAAGTTATAGTAAATAATCAGCGAAATACCGTCCGACAGCGATCCGGAAAATCGGGGTGGGGCGCTCACAAAGGAGACTCAACAGATGTCAGCTCAACTGAATCAGGTAACGACACAGATCGGCACCGACCCGGATATGCAGGAAACCAAGGAGTGGCTGGACGCGCTCGAAGCCGTGCTGGAAAATGAAGGTCCGGAACGCGCGCATTACCTGATGGAGCGCATGGTCGACCTGGCCCGTCGCCGCGGCGCCCAAATCCCGTTCTCCAGCACCACCGCCTACGTCAATACCATCCCCACCAAACAAGAAGCACACTGCCCAGGCAACCTGGAATACGAAGAGCGCCTGCGCTCGTGGATGCGCTGGAACGCCATGGCCATGGTGGTCAAGGCCAACCGCGCCGACGGCGACCTCGGCGGCCACTTGTCCTCGTTCGCTTCGCTGGCGAACATGCTGGGCATCGGTTTCAACCACTTCTGGCACGCGCCAACGGCCGACCACGGCGGCGACCTGCTGTACATCCAGGGCCACTCCTCGCCCGGCGTCTACGCGCGCGCCTTCCTCGAAGGCCGTTTGACGGAAGAGCAAATGCTGAACTTCCGCAAGGAAGTCGACGGCAAGGGCCTGTCTTCGTACCCGCATCCTAAATTGATGCCGGACTTCTGGCAGTTCCCGACCGTGTCGATGGGCCTGGGCCCGCACATGGCGATCTACCAGGCGCGCTTCCTGAAATACCTGCACGCACGCGGCATCGCCAAGACCGACAACCGCAAGATCTGGGCCTTCTGCGGCGATGGCGAGATGGACGAGCCGGAATCGCTGGGCGCGATCGGCCTGGCCGCACGCGACATGCTCGACAACCTGGTCATCGTGGTCAACTGCAACCTGCAGCGCCTCGATGGCCCGGTGCGCGGCAATACCAAGATCATCCAGGAACTCGAAGGCGAATTCCGTGGCGCCGGCTGGAACGTCGTCAAGGTCATCTGGGGTCCGGGCTGGGATGCCCTGCTGGCGCAAGACAAGGAAGGCATCTTGCAGCGCGTGATGATGGAAACCGTCGACGGCGAATACCAGAACTACAAGGCCAAGGATGGCGCCTACGTGCGCAAGCATTTCTTCGGCAAGCATCCGAAGTTGCTAGAAATGGTCGCCAACATGACGGACGACGACATCTGGCGCCTGACCCGTGGCGGCCACGATCCGCACAAGATCTACGCAGCGTTCAAGATTGCCCAGGAACACAAGGGCCAGCCGACCGTCCTGCTGGTGAAAACCATCAAGGGCTATGGCATGGGCAAGTCCGGCGAAGCGCGCAACACGGCGCACCAGACGAAAAAACTCGACGACGAAGCGATCCGCGAAATGCGCGACCGCTTCTCGCTGCCGATTCCTGACGACAAGCTGGCCGATATCCCGTTCTTCAAGCCTGCCGACGACGCGCCGGAAATGGTCTACCTGCACGAGCGCCGCAAGGCCCTCGGTGGCTACCTGCCGCAGCGCCGCCAGAAGTCGGAAGAAACCCTGCCAGTACCTGGCCTGGACGCCTTCAAGAACGTGCTGGAAGCAACACCGGAAGGCCGCGAAATCTCGACCACGCAAGCGTTCGTGCGCGTCATTTCTACCCTGCTGAAAGACCCGAACCTGGGCCAGCGCGTGGTGCCTATCCTGGTCGATGAATCGCGTACCTTCGGCATGGAAGGCCTGTTCCGCCAGATCGGCATCTACAACCCGAAAGGCCAGTTGTACGAGCCGGTCGACAAGGACCAGGTCATGTACTACCGCGAAGACAAGGCTGGCCAGATCCTGCAAGAGGGTATCAACGAAGCGGGCGGCATGAGCTCGTGGATTGCCGCCGCGACGTCGTATTCGACCAACGACCGCATCATGATCCCGTTCTATACCTTCTACTCGATGTTCGGCTTCCAGCGCATCGGCGACCAGGTATGGGCTTCGGCCGACATGCGCGCGCGCGGCTTCCTGATGGGCGGCACGGCTGGCCGCACGACCCTGAACGGCGAAGGCTTGCAGCACGAAGATGGCCACAGCCATATCTTCGCGGCGACCATCCCGACCTGCATGCCGTACGATCCGACCTTCAGCCATGAAGTCGCCGTCATCATCCAGGATGGCCTGCGCCGCATGATCGCCAACCAGGAAGATGTGTTCTACTACATCACGATCATGAACGAGAACTACGCCCAGCCAGGCATCAAGCCAGGCCAGGAAGAAGGCATCCTGAAAGGCATGTACAAGCTGCAGGAAGGCCAGGCTGACGCCAAGCTGCGCGTCCAACTGATCGGCTGCGGCACCATCTTGCGCGAATCGATCTTCGCTGCCGAACTGTTGCAAAACGACTGGGGCGTGGCTGCGGACGTATGGTCGGCACCGTCGCTGACTCTGGTGGCCCGCGATGGCCAGGATGCCGAGCGTTGGAACATGGTCAACCCGTCGAAACAGCAGCGCGTGCCGTACGTGACGTCGCTGATGCAAGACACGGATGGCCCGATCGTCGCCACGACCGACTACATGCGCGCGTTTGCAGAACAGATCCGCGCCTTCATGCCGAAGGGCCGCACTTATAAAGTGCTGGGCACCGATGGCTTTGGCCGTTCGGACAGCCGCGCCAAGCTGCGCGAGTTCTTCGAAGTGAACCGTTATTATGTTACCGTGGCCGCGCTCAAATCGCTGGCTGACGAAGGCAAGATCGACGTGTCGGTGGTGGAGCAGGCGATTGCCAAGTACGGCATCGATGCGAACAAACCGAATCCGGTGACCCAGTAATCGTTGTGCGGACCCGATGATGCCAGGGCGGTGCGAAAGTGCCGCCCTGGCGTGTGTGCGGGTCCATCTGACAAATAAAATAACGGAGCAAGCTATGAGCATTGTGGAAGTCAAAGTCCCGGATATCGGCGATTTCAAGGAAGTCGAGATCATTGAACTGATGGTCAAGCCAGGCGACACGGTCAAGCTAGACCAGTCCCTGATCACGGTCGAATCGGACAAGGCCAGCATGGAAATTCCATCGAGCCACGCCGGTGTCGTCAAGGAATTGAAAGTCAACGTGGGCGACAAGATCGCCGAAGGTTCGCTGGTGCTGCTGCTGGAAGTGGCGGACGACGCCTCGGCGCCTGCGCCTGCCGCCGCTGCGCCTGCACCGGCAGCCGCGCCAGTTGCGGAAGCCGCACCTGCCGCCACAGCTGCCGCCGTCCCTGCGCCAGCCGCCGGCGGTCTGGTCGAAGTGACCGTGCCCGATATCGGCGACTTCAAGGAAGTCGAAGTCATCGAATTGATGGTCAAGGTGGGCGACGCGATCAAGGTCGATCAGTCGCTGCTGACGGTCGAATCGGACAAGGCGAGCATGGAAATTCCATCGAGCCACGCCGGTATCGTGAAAGAATTGAAAGTCAAGGTTGGCGACAAGGTTGCCAAGGGTTCGCTGGTGCTGGTCGTGGAAACGACCGGTGGCGCTGCCGCTCCTGCTGCTGCCCCTGCCGCCGCTGCTGCACCGGCCGCGCAAGCTGCCGCCGCGCCAACCGCCGCCGTTGCTTCGGCGCCAGCCGCTGCCCCTGCTGCCGCGCCTGCCGCTACTTCAGCCCCTGCCGTCAACGGCAAACTGGCGCACGCGTCGCCATCGATCCGCAAGTTCGCGCGCGAACTGGGCGTGGACCTGGCCCGCGTGGGCGGTTCCGGTCCGAAAGGGCGCATTACCCAGGAGGACGTGCAGAACTTCGTCAAGGGCGTGATGTCGGGCGCTGTCGCCGCACCAGGTGCTGCCAATGCTGCCCCTGTCGCCAAGGCCGGTTCGGGCGTGGGTCTGGACTTGCTGCCATGGCCGTCGCTGGACTTCAGCAAGTTCGGCACGACCGAATTGCTGCCGCTGTCGCGCATCAAGAAAATCTCGGGTCCGAATTTGCACCGCAACTGGGTCATGATCCCGCACGTCACGCAATTCGACGAAGCGGACGTGACGGACCTGGAAGCGTTCCGTGTCGATACCAACGCGGCCAATGCGAAGAACAAGGATGCGGCCAAGTTGACCATGCTCGCTTTTGTCATCAAGGCCTCGGTTGCCGCACTGAAGAAATTCCCCGCGTTCAACGCGTCCTTGGACGCCAAGGGCGAAAACCTGATCCTTAAGCAGTACTACAACATCGGCTTCGCGGCCGACACGCCGAATGGCCTGGTGGTGCCGGTGATCAAGGGCGCGGACCAGAAGTCGGTTTCGCAGATCGCCCGCGAAATGACGGAATTGTCGCTGCAGGCGCGCGAAGGCAAGCTGAAACCGGCTGACATGCAGGGCGCCAGCTTCACCATTTCGTCTCTGGGCGGCATCGGTGGCACGCACTTTACGCCTATCGTGAATGCGCCGGAAGTGGCGATTCTGGGGCTGTCGAAAGCCTCGATCAAGCCGGTATGGGATGGCAAGGCCTTCCAGCCACGTTTGATGATGGGCACTTCGCTGTCCTACGACCACCGCGTGGTCGATGGCGCGATGGGCGCGCGATTCTCCGTGTACCTCGGCGAAGTCCTGGCCGACATGCGCAAAATTCTGCTGTAAGGAGCGATTCATGAGCACAGTAGAGGTAAAAGTACCGAATATCGGCGACTTCAAGGAAGTCGAAGTGATCGAACTGATGGTCAAGGTCGGCGACACCATCAAGCTGGACCAGTCGCTGATCACGGTCGAATCGGACAAGGCCAGCATGGAGATTCCGTCGACCCACGCAGGCGTCGTCAAGGAAATCAAGGTCAAGGTCGGCGACAAGATTGCCGAAGGCAGCGCCTTGCTGGTGGTAGAGGCGACGCAAGGCGCGGCAGTTGCCGCACCGGCGCCGGCTCCAGCGGCAGTAGCTGCTGCACCAGCCGCACCAGCCGCACCATCCGCACCAGCCGCCGCCGCCATCCCGGCCGGCAATTACAGCGGCCAGGTCGATATCGATATCGACATGATGGTGCTTGGCGGTGGTCCTGGCGGTTATTCGGCGGCCTTTCGCGCGGCCGACCTGGGCCTGTCGACCGTCATCGTCGAGCGCTACGCCACCCTGGGCGGCGTGTGCCTGAACGTGGGCTGCATCCCGTCGAAGGCGTTGCTGCATGTCGCTTCCGTCATCGATGAGACGGCGCATATGTCCAACACGGGCGTGACGTTTGCCAAGCCGACGATCGATATCGACCAGGTACGCAAGTACAAGGAAGGCGTCATCTCGAACATGACGGGCGGCCTGGCCGGCATGGCCAAGGCGCGCAAGACGCAAGTGGTGACGGGCGTGGGCCAGTTCCTCAGCGCCAACCACATCGAAGTGACGGCAGCCGACGGCTCGAAAAAGGTCGTGCAGTTCAAGCAAGCCATCATCGCCGCCGGTTCGTCCGTGGTAAAGCTGCCTTTCGTGCCGGAAGACCCGCGCATCGTCGATTCGACGGGTGCGCTGGAATTGCGCCAGATCCCGAAACGCATGCTGGTCATCGGCGGCGGCATCATCGGCCTGGAAATGGCGACTGTGTACTCCACGTTTGGCGCGCGCATCGACGTGGTCGAAATGATGGATGGCCTGATGCAGGGCGCGGACCGCGATGCCGTCAAGGTGTGGCAGAAGTTCAACGAGAAGCGCTTCGACAACATCATGACCAAGACCAAGACGGTCGCCGTCGAGGCGTTGCCGGAAGGTATCAAGGTCACGTTCGAAGCGGCAGAAGCGGGTGCTACTGCGCCAGCGCCGCAAATCTACGACCTCGTGCTCGTCGCCGTGGGCCGCAGCCCGAACGGCAAGAAGCTGGCCGCCGACAAGGCCGGCGTGCAAGTGACGGAGCGTGGTTTCATCAACGTCGACAGCCAGATGCGCACCAACGTGCCCAATATCTTCGCCATCGGCGACCTGGTCGGCCAGCCGATGCTGGCGCACAAGGCCGTGCATGAAGCCCACGTGGCGGCGGAAGCTGCCGCCGGCCAGAAGTCGCATTTCGATGTCAAGGTGATCCCGTCGGTCGCCTACACCGACCCGGAAGTGGCATGGGCCGGCATCACGGAAGACGAAGCGAAAGCCAAGGGCATCAAGGTCGAGAAGGGCCACTTCCCGTGGGCCGCCTCGGGTCGCGCCGTGGCCAATGGCCGCGCAGAAGGCTTTACCAAGTTGCTGTTCGACGCAGAAACGCATCGCATCATCGGCGGCACCATCGTTGGCACGCATGCGGGCGACATGATTGGTGAAATCGCACTGGCCATCGAGATGGGCTGCGATGGCACCGACATCGGCAAGACCATCCACCCGCACCCGACGCTGGGCGAGTCGATCGGTATGGCCGCTGAAGTGTACGAAGGCGTGTGCACGGATTTGCCGCCACCGCGCAAGCGCTGATAAAGCCTTAACTTTCAGTATCAAAAAACCGGGACGTGTTCCCGGTTTTTTTATTCCATTGATGTCCCTTGAGCTCGCCAGCGTATGCTGCGGACAAGCTGTGGCGCATCTATCGCATGTGAATATTGGTGAGTATTGTTGCCTGGGAAAATGGCAAAATGGAGCTCTGTCACCATGTTTTGCTTTTGCTTCAAAAGCAGCGCGTGATTTTTCCAGGAATGTTGCCAGCGCGTGGGTCGCTCAAGTCCCGCTACGCTGGGAGTCTGTCCCAGCAGATGAATACATCCCCTGCTGGCGCCCCGGATGAACTACCAGCAGAAGGCGCTCCCTAGCGGGACAGGCCCTAAGAAAGTTTTGCAACAATGAAAAAGTTTACCGCCCTTCATATTGCCGATGCCCGTTTGCGTCGGGCTGATGAGCAAGAGCAAGCCGTGATGCTGCATGCCTTGCATCAGGATGTGGCCGCTATCCTGGCGGCGGGCAAGCAGATCGATGCAATTTTCTTTACTGGCCAGTTGGTGGCGCTCGATGCCTGTGCTGGCACGACGCCCCCGTATGTCTACGAATACTTCCTGCGTCCCTTGCTGCAGGCGGCCAGCTTGCCCGGTGCGCGTTTTTACCTGGTGCCGGGCGGCGGCCAGCAGGGCGGCGCGGCGGCGCTGGGCAATGCCGGCTTCAGTTTTTTCTCCGCTGATGAGCACGCCAGTGCCGAACAGCGCGCGTACTACAAGAATATCCACGCCGTGTTTCATGGCCACCAGCATACGGGCGACGCCAGTTCACTGATGAAGTCGCTGGGCATTCTGTTCAAGAGCAATCCCGGCAGCCTGTACGGTGCGCATGGCCAGATGGCGGCGTTTTCCGTGCTCGAGTTCGGCACGCGCGGGGCCGATGGCGAGGCGCCGGGCAGGCCGTGGACGGTGTCGCTGCGCGAGTTCGACGAAGTGAGCAAGAACTTCGCGCTGTCGGTACTGTACACGCCGAATGGCCAGGAAACGGGGCAGTTGGATGCCGAGTATGTGTTTGCCACTTTGCTGCCGCAACTGGCAAGCGAACGCGCCTATTTTGACGGCTTGCTGGGTAAATCGGACGCGCAGCAGGGCGTGGCTGCCGATGTGCGCGCATTCCTGATCGAACTGGCGTTCGTGATGTTCGAAGCCAAGACCGTGTTTCTCGGCGAAGCGGAACTGCAGCGTTTTACCAGCGATTATTGTGGCGTAAAGGGTTGGAACGTGGCGCCAAGGGACTGGCTGGCGCCGCTGCATGCGCATGGCTTGCTGCTGTTGGTCGATGGCCAGGTGGCGTTTTCCATCGATTACTTCCTTACCTACTTCTTGGCGCAGCGCTTTGAAACTTCGTTCGACCTGATGTGTTACGGCTCGCGGCGCCTTGATGAAAGAGAGTCTGCACTGAGTCTGGAGGGCCCGTCGGCGGCCCAGCCCTTCCTGCGTGCGCTGGGCTTCAGCGATGAGCGTGCGGAAGCGGCGATGCAAGAAGAGGGTGGCCGCCCCGGCTGAATCGCGCGTCAGGCCACGTGCGGCTGACGCAAGGTGCCGCGCAGGAACAGGTCCAGGCTGAGCGCTACCTTGGCGCGCAGCTGCACCACATCGGCTTGCGTCTGCGGCGTAAACAGCAGGCGCGACATCTGATCTTCGAGCAGGCAATTGAGCAGGTGTAGCGCCAGGATCGATGGCGTCAACTCCGCGCGAAACAGCGGCGCGATGTCGGGACGGCTGAAAAACTTGCTCAGCATGTCGCGTGTCTGTCCCGGTCCCACCTTGTAAAACGTTTCTGCCAGTTCCGGCTGTGTGGCCGCTTCGGCCACCACCATGCGATGCAGGCGAATCGCCGCCGGCGTCGTGACCAGTTGCAGGAACAGTAAGCCGAACTCGCCCAGGATGGTGGACAAGGGTCGCATATCCGTTTCCAGCGCGGGCATGGTCGAGAAGTAGGCGGCGCGGCGCTGTTCCACCACGGCATTGAACAAGCCGGCCTTGCCGCCAAATTTCACATAAATCGTGCGCACTGCCACATGGGCTTCGCGGGCGATCATTTCCAGGCTTACTTTTCCATACCCTTTTTCCAGAAACAGGCAGCCAGCCGTGTGCAGCAGGTTTTCCATGCGCGCTTCCATGTCGGCTGCGCGCGGCCGGCCGGCAGGCTTGCCGCAGCAGGAAGGCTCCTCGGTGGCGGCGTCGGATGCTGTGTCGTTGGGCAAGGGTTCGCTGAGGCCGGGATCGGACATGGTCTGGGTCTTTTTATCAGTTGTAAGGTCAGTGCAGGCTTGTACTGTAGTGTAAATTAAAATGAAATGCAATCGTTTCATTTCTTGACTTTGGTATTTCTTTGTCCAATAATGAACCTCTATAATTTCATTTCCGGAGCGAGTATGTCCAATCAGCCAGGCCAAGCAGAGCACAAGGTGCTGAGCGCTGTCCCACCCGCCGCATCTGCCGCATCTGCTGCACCTGCCGCCCCGCCTGCGTCGGCCGCTTCCGCCAGCTCCGCAGCGCCGAACAAGCGCGTGAAAATCATTGCCGGCCTGATTGTCCTGGTGGCGTTGGGTGCCGGTGCGCGCATGTGGTACCGCAGCCACTATTTCGTGGAAACGGAAAACGCCTATGTCTCCGGCCACGTGCACCCGGTCTCGGCGCGCATTTCCGGCGTCGTTACCCAGGTTTTCATCGACGACAATCAAATGGTGAAAGAGGGCGACGTCATCGCTGAACTCGATCCCTTCGACCAGCGCGTGAAAACCGAGCAGATCGCCGCGCAGATTGCCAGCGCCGAGCAGCAAGTGTTGCAGGCCGACGCGCAGATCGCGCAAGTACAAGCGCAAGCAAGCGCGGCCCAGGCACAAGTGGCGCAAGCGGACGCACAATTGTTGCGCGCGAAACAGGATGCCGAGCGTTATGGCCAGCTGTATACGAGCCAGATGAAAGCCGTCTCGAAAGCGGAGCTGGACGCCGCCAACGCGGCCCGCTCCAGTGCCGTGGCCGATCTGGCCGCGCGCCGTGACAGCGCCGCGGCTGCCAAGGCGCAGATCGGCGCCGCCCAGGCCGCGCGCGACGTGGCCAAGGCGCAAGTGGCCGTGCTGCGCGTGCAATTGAAGGACGCCGAGCAGCAGTTGCAATACAACCGCATCCTGGCCCCCGTCGCCGGGCGCATCGGCAAGCGCAACCTGGAAACGGGCATGCGCGTGCAGCCTGGCCAGCAACTGACGGCCATCGTGCAAGATAACGTCTGGGTCACCGCCAACTTCAAGGAAACCCAGTTGGCCGACCTGCAGCGCGGCCAGAGCGTGCACGTGACTATCGACGCCATGCCGGGCAAGAAACTGGTGGGCACGATCGATAGCTTCGCGCCTGCCTCGGGTGCACAATTCGCCCTGCTGCCAGCCGATAACGCTACCGGCAACTTCACCAAGATCGTGCAGCGCGTGCCGGTGAAAATCGTCTTCCAGCCGGCAGATATCAAGGCCATCAATGGCCGTCTGGTGCCGGGCATGTCGGTGATCGCCGAAGTGGAAGTGAACCAGCCCGTGTCGGCCCAGGACAAGGCCGTTACCCCACGTCATGCCGCCGCGCTAGTCGCGCCGACTGCTCCTGCCGCCCAAAGTAGCGCCCGCTAAGCTTCCATGAGCAGCCCTTCCATCACATCGGCGGCATCGCCGGCGTTTCCCGTGATCAGCGAGAAAGTCTCAGCTCGCACCTGGCTGGCGGTCGCCGCCGGCATGCTGGGCGCCTTCATGGCGGTGCTCGACATTCAGATCACCAACTCCTCGCTCAGGGATATCCTCGGCTCGCTGTCGGCTACCCAGGAAGAAGGCTCGTGGATTTCCACGGCCTACCTGGTGGCGGAAATCATCGTCATTCCACTTACCGCGCTGCTGGCGCGCGTGTTCGGACTGCGTACCTACATGATAGGCACCACTGCTTTCTTCCTGCTGTTCTCCACTCTGTGTGGCACGGCCTGGAATTTGGAAAGCATGATCGTCTTTCGCATGCTGCAAGGCTTCACCGGCGGCGCTCTGATCCCCATGGCGTTCACCCTGGTGATGCTCAAGCTGCCGCCGTCGAAGCGTGCCGTCGGCATGGCCATTTTCGGTTTGACGGCCACCCTGGCGCCAGCGATGGGCCCGACTCTGGGCGGTTATCTCTCCGAGCTATATGGCTGGCCTTCGATCTTCTACATCAACTGGGTACCGGGCGTGCTGCTGATCGCCGGCATGGTGTATGGCCTCGACAAGGAGCCGATGAAGCTCCAGATGTTCTGGAAAGCCGACTGGCTGGGCATCTTCTTCATGGCCCTGGGCCTGGGTTGCCTGACCATCTTCCTGGAAGAAGGCAATTCGAAGGACTGGTTCGACTCGGGCTTCATCATCATTTTTGCCGCGCTGGCCCTGACGGGCATCCTGGGCTGGGTCGTTACCAGCGCCACGCGCGCCGAACCGTTCGTCAATCTGGCCTTGTACGGCCAGCGCAATTTTTTAGTCGCCACCGTGCTATCGGCCGTGACGGGCATGGGCCTGTATGGTTCGGCGTTCTTGCTGCCCCTATTCCTGGGCCAGATCGCCGGCTATTCGCCGATGCAGATCGGTGAAGTCATCATGTGGGTGGGCTTGCCGCAACTGTTCATCATGCCCTTCGTCGCCAAGCTGTCGTCCGTGGTGGACAACCGCATCCTGTGCTCGTTTGGCCTGCTGCTGTTCGGCGGTTCGTGCCTGATGAATGCCTACATGGACGCCTCCACCGGCTACGACCAGTTGCTATGGTCGCAGGTGGTGCGCGCGCTGGGCCAGCCCTTCGTCATGCTGACCCTGTCGAATTTCGCCATGAAGGGCATCGCGCCGAAGGACATGCCGTCGGCATCGAGCCTGTTCAACATGACGCGTAACCTGGGCGGTTCGATCGGCATCGCCCTGCTGGCCACGGCCCTGAGTACCCGCGAGCACTTCCACTCGCAGCGCCTGGGGGAAGCGATCAATGCGTATTCCAGCGCCACGCAGCTGCGCCTCGACCAGCTGACGTCGTCGTTCATGGCCAAGGGCTATGACGCCGTCACGGCCGGCAACCAAGCCTTGCAGGCGATCGATGGCATCGTGCGCCGCGAAGCGTATGTGATGGCCTACAACGATGGCTTTTTCCTTATCGGCACCATCCTGCTGGTGTGCATCGTGCCGCTGTGGCTGGCCGACAAACTGAAAGCTCCCGGTGCCGGCGGCGGCGCTCATTGAGCGCGCACAGCAGCCCCTCAAGAACAAGAAGGTAATCATCATGCAAACCATCATGCAAACAGTATTGACGAAAATCGCGCTGGCCGCTTCCCTTGCCGTGGCGCTGTCCGCCTGCGGTAGCGTGGGCCAGGATTTCACCGCCCCGGCCAATGTGGCCGGCGTTGACAACGGCATTTTCCGCCATGGCGCTGGGGCAGCCGACGCCGCGCAGCTACCCAAAGAGTGGTGGCGCATCTACGGCGACGCCACCCTGGACCGCCTGGAGCAAAGCGCGCTGCAGGACAATCCCGGCGTGAAGGCGGCCGGCCAGCGCCTGCTGCAGGCGCTGGCGCAAAGCGGTACGGCGCGCGCCAACCAGAGCCCGAGCGTCAACGTCAGCACGGGCATCTCGAATTCGCGCACCTCGGCCAACACCTCGCAGGGCCTGGCTCTGGGCAAGCGCTCCATCAGCGGCAATAATTTTTCCGTGGGCGGCTCGCTGTCGTATGAAGTCGACTTGCTCGGTCGCGTGAAACGCATGGTCGAAGCGGCTGACTCGCAGGCGCTGGCGGCGCAGGCAGAGCGCGACGGGGTGCTGCTGATGCTGTCGGCGCAAGTGGCCAGCAATTACTGGCAGCTGCGCGGGCTGGATGCGGAAATGGCCATCCTGAACGGCGCGCTCGACACCCGCCGCGAGTCGGCACAGCTGGTCGAAGCACGCTTCAATGCGGGCCTGACGAATGAGCTGGACCTGGCGCGAACGACAGTCGAACTGTCGAACGCGCAAGCCGACCTGCATGAAGTCCAGCGTCAGCGCCAGCAGCTCGAAAACAGCCTGGCCACCCTGACGGGCAAACCGCCGTCGGCGCTGCAATTGCCGCTGGCCGCCGAGCCTTCCAGCTTGCCACTGCCGCCCGCCATTCCGGTCGGCTTGCCGGCTAGCCTGCTGGCGCATCGCCCGGACCTGGTCTCCAGCGTGGCGAACCTGCGCGCGGCGAATGCGCAAGTAGGCGTGGCCGAAGGCGCGTTTTACCCATCGCTGCAATTGACGGGCAATTTCGGCTATGCATCCGAAAAACTGCGCGACCTGGCGCAAGGCGGTTCGCGTCAGTTCAGTTTCGGCCCGCTGGCACTGTCCCTGCCCATCTTCGACGCTGGCCGCAACCAATCCAACCTGGATCTGTCCAAGGCGCGCTATGCGGAAGCCGTGGTGAATCACGAAAGCAAGCTGCTGACGGCCTTGCGCGAGGTCGAAGACGCTTTATCCGACGTGCAGCAGCGCCAGTTGCAGGGCGATGCCCAGGCTTTGTCGCAGGCCGCCGCCGCGCGTGCCTACCTGGTGGCGCGCACGCGCTATGAGCGCGGCATCTCGACCTATCTGGACGTCATCGACGCCCAGCGCAGCTCGCTGGCAGCGGACCGCGCCGCCGTGCAGATCAAGACCCAGCGCCTGCTGGCCAGTGTCGCCGTAGCCCGTTCCCTGGGCGCCGGTTGGCAGCCGGATGGCGAGTTGGCGAAGCTGGCGTCTGCTCCAGCGGCGAAGGCCAATTAAGGACGCCGTCGACGTTACCGGGTTGGCTAAGCTCATGGTCGTGCCTTGCGGGCAGGTCGATTACAATCGCAGGCTGAGCAAGAAAGCGGTAGCGCGCCAGTCGCGCCGGCCGCTTCTGCGAAAAATCTAACCGAGACTGCCATGAAAAAACTCTTGATTCCCCTGTTGATGGCTGCCGCCGTCGGCAGCGCCTGCGCTGCAACGCCAGTCGCCGCACCCGCCGCCCCGGCCACGGCGCAACAACTGACGGCCATGAGCGCCCGTTATGCGCCCGTTGCGCTGAGTGCCGATATCACGCACCTGTCGCTCGGCGACCGCCGGGCCATCGCCAAACTGGTCGAAGCAGCCAAGCTGGTTGACGTGCTGCAACTGCGTCAGCGCTGGTCCGGTAATGAGGCGCTGTGGGCCGCCTTGAAGAAGGATAAATCGGCCCTGGGCCAGGCGCGCCTCAACTATTTCTGGATCAACAAGGGGCCGTGGTCGGTACTCGACGCGCACGCCACGTTCATGCCGGCCAGCTATGCGGGCATCGCCATTCCCGCGCACAAGCCGGAAGCGGGCAATTTCTATCCGCCGGGCGCCACCAAGGCCAGCCTGGAAACGTGGATGAACGGCTTGTCGGCGGATGACAAGCAGCAGGCGCAATGGTTCTTCACGACGATTCGCGCGGGCAAGGATGGCAAATATCAGACGCTCAAGTATTCGGACGAGTACAAGGTGGAGTTGACACGGCTGGCCAAGCTGCTCGACGAAGCGGCGGCCGCCACGGACAACGCCTCGCTGAAGAAATTTCTTACCCTGCGCGCCAAGGCTTTCCTCGACAACGATTACCTGGCATCCGACTTTGCCTGGATGGATCTCGATTCGCCGGTCGACATCACCATCGGCCCGTACGAAACGTATAACGACGAGCTGTTTGGCTACAAGGCCGCGTTCGAAGCATATGTGAATATCCGTGACCAGGCCGAAACGCAGAAGCTCAATTTCTTCGCCAAGCACATGCAGGAGCTGGAAGACAACCTGCCGCTGGACGCCCGGTACCGCAACCCGAAAGTGGGTGCGCTGGCACCGATGGTGGTGGTCAACCAGGTGTATGGCGCGGGCGACGGCAACATGGCCGTGCAGACAGCCGCCTACAACTTGCCCAACGACGAGCGCATCATCAGCGCGCGTGGTTCCAAGCGCGTGATGCTGAAAAACGTGCAGGAAGCCAAGTTCAAGGCCACTCTAATGCCGATCTCGACACTAGTGCTGACCGCCGACGCGCAGCAGGATGTCGATTTCAATTCCTTTTTCACGCACATTCTTGCGCATGAAATCATGCATGGCCTGGGCCCGCATGCCACCGTCGTCGACGGCAAGCCCTCCACACCACGCCAGGACTTGAAGGAAGCGTATTCCACCATCGAAGAAGCCAAGGCCGACATTACGGGCCTGTACGCGCTGCGCTACATGATGGACAAAGGGCAACTCAACGATACCCTGGGCCAGGGCGAGGCGGCCGAGCGCAAGCTGTACAACACTTTCCTCGCCTCCGGTTTCCGTACCCTGCATTTCGGCTTGACCGATTCGCATGCGCGCGGCATGGCCATCCAGATCAATTACATCCTTGACAAGGGCGGTTTTGTTTCCCTGGGCGACGGCAAGTTCGGCGTTGATTTCGGCAAGATCAAGCAAGCCGTGATCGATCTGGACCGTGAATTTTTGAGCATCGAGGCGACCGGCGACTATGCGCGCGCGCAAGCAATGATGAGTAAGTACGTGGTGATACGCCCTGAAGTACAAGTGGCGCTCGACAAGATGAAGGTGGTGCCTAACGATATCCGCCCGCAATTCGTCACCGCCCGCGCACTGCAGCAAGCGACGCAGAAATAGCCCTGAACTCGGCCATGCCGAGGGTGAAAAACCGGTGCTGCTGCACCGGTTTTTTTTCATCTTTATTGAGGGAAAGTTGCCAGTTTTTCCTTGCGGAAATATTTTCATCGCTTACTCTGCAGAGCTCCATCCGCCTTTCTTCCCATCGATCCCATGTCAAAGCCGTTCTTGCTGTCTAGCCTACTCCTTGTTTTGCCGTCCGCCGGGGCTGCCGCCCAGCTCACCGAGCTGGAAAGCCGCTGGCTGCAGGCGGGCCAATCCGTCATCGTGTTTGCACGCGCGCAAGGTTTGCTCATCGATATCATCGTGCAACCGCAGGATGCCCCTGGCGCTGTGCCGCTGGCGCTCGCTTATGCAGCCGGGCGCTGCAAGCTGGTGCTATCGCTGCGCGGCAATGCGCAGGCGCAGGGCGTCTTGCACGATGTATTGCCCGCGCACCATGGCCTGATGATGGAAGCGATGATGGCGCATGAAATCGGCCATTGTCAGCGCTACGCCCAGGGCCACTGGCACGCCTTGCCGCACGGCTTTGTCGACTCGCCCGCCATGCAGCGGGGCAAGTTGACACCGCTGGCGCAGGAGCTGCGCGAAACGCGCCGTGAAGAGGCCTATGCAGACCTGGTGGCCCTGGCCTGGATGCATGGACGCCATCCTGGGCAGTATCAGCAGGTGCTGTCCTGGATGCGCGGCGTGCGCTCCAGCGGCGACAGTGCGGGCGGCGGTGTCGGCAGTTCCCACGCCACGCAGGCATGGCTGGCGCTGGCCGATGGCGCGACTGCCTTTGATGGTGCCGCTTCACCATTTGAACAGGCGCAACTAGTGTGGCGGGAGGGCTTGAGCGGCGACAAATAGACGCTGATTTTTGCGCGCATGGCTGCTCAGTGTGTGCTGTCGCACGGAGCTTTATGCGCGGCAGGGGTCTAATCTGGGTAGCAACTAACCAGAGAGGAATCATCATGCACAAAATGATCGCACTCATGCTGGCCGCCAGTGCCAGCGCCCTGCTTGCCGCCACGCCTGCCCATGCGCAGGATGGCGCTTACAAGCGTTTGATGGACCAGGCGTCGACCGACTACAAACAGGCCAAGGCCGCCTGTGATGCCCGCAGCGGCAACGCGAAAAAAGTTTGCGTGGAAGAAGCCAAGGTGGCGCGCAGCAAGGCCGATGCGGATGCGGTGGCGCAATACCGCAACACGCCGCGTGAGCTGGGCAAGGCGCGCAAGGATATCGCCAATGCCGAGTATGACTTGGCCAAGGCCAAGTGCGGCGAGCGCTCCGGCGCCGACAAGACAGCGTGCATGAACGATGCCAAGGCATCGAAAACGGCCGCGCTGGCCGACGCCAACATGGGTGCCAGGGCCGGCACCCATATGGCACAAAATCCGCCTGCCATGATGAAGGAAAACTGCGACGCCATGGATGCGCCAGCCAAGGTCGCCTGCATGACGCGCAATGCCGCTGGCAGTACCAAGGTAGCCGTGGAAGACTCCGTCATTACGACCAAGATCAAGGCGGACCTGGTCAAGGACAATGACTTGAAAGCGCTCGATGTTCACGTGGAAACGATGAATGGCGTCGTCATGCTCAGCGGCTTCGTGCCTTCCCAGACGCAGGTGAAAAAAGCCGCCGACCTGGCCCGTGGCGTGGAAGGTGTCACGGATGTCAAGAATGACTTGAAGGTGAAGTAAGCGAGGCGGCGTCAGTCGCAGCAGCAAAGGCTTTGCCTACATGAAAAAAGCCAGGTCTGCGCATGCGCATACCTGGCTTTTGTGTTTTGCCTTGCCGGCGCTTGCGCTGCGCTGCCAGCAAGGACGCCCGCTCGTGTGTCCTTGCTTATTTCAGATACTTCGCCAGCCAGCCCTCGACTTCGCTGTAGAAGAAGCGGCTGTTTTCGCCCTTCAAAATCCAGTGGTTTTCATCCGGGAAGACCAGCAGTTTTGCCGGCACGTTCAGGCGCTGTTGCACGGCAAAGTTCATCAGCGCATTGTTGGCCGGCACGCGATAGTCGAGCTCGCCCACGGTGATCAGGATGGGGGTGGTAAATCCCGTACCTTTCTCGTGATTGCCCGCTTGCATGATTGGACTTTGATCGCGCCATACGGGCAGGTTCGACCAGACGGGGCCGCCTGCATTGGTTTCACGGCCGAAACCGCCATCGCTGGTGCCCCACTGCATGATCAAGTCCATTTCGCCCGCGTGCGAGACGATGGCCTTGTAGCGCGTGCTGGTCGCTTGCAGCCAGTTGGCCAGGTGGCCGCCATAGCTGGCGCCGCCAGCGGCCAGTTTCGTGCCGTCGATAAACGGGTATTTCTTGATCGCTTCATCCACACCCTGGTTGACTTCATCGCCCGGCCCCTTCAATGGGTCGAACTGGATCGAGCGCGCAAATTGCTCGCCATAGCCGGTGGAACCCTTGTAGTCGGTCAGCAGCACCACATAGCCTGGTTTGGCCAGCAAGTGATAGTTCCAGCGCAGTACGAACTGGTCGCGCCACATGCTGGCCGCGCCGCCGTGGATGACGGTAAACAGCGGGTATTTCTTGTTGGGGTCAAAGTTGGCGGGCTTGACGAGCATGTTGTGGATCTGGCGGCCATCGGCCGTGGTGAACCAGAAGTGCTCGGGCGCCTGCCAGTCGATTTTATTCGCCTTGTCCGTGTTGAAGGCCGTCAGGCGTTTCGGTTGCTTGCCATTGAAGGCGTAGATTTCCGGCGGGTTGATGCTCGACTCCCACACGCCCACCAGGGCCTTGCCACCACTGCTCAGCGAATTGATGCTACCGGTCGGCAAGGATGGTTCTTCGCGCACCTCGCCGCCCCTGGCGTCGATCGAGTACAGCTTTTCCAGGCCCGCATGTTCATAGCTGAAGATGACGCGCTTGCCGCCTTCGGGCAGCACGAAGCGCGAAATCGACCGGTCCAGCTTGGCGCTCAAGATTGTCGGCGCAGGGTTGCTCATCGGCCAGGCGAAGCTGGCCAGGCGTTTCACGTCATATACTTTGCCCGCTGTTTGCGCGTCGCTGAGGGCGAACAGGGTCTTGCCGTCGGCGGAAAATTTCAGCGAGCTGTAGCTATGCTTATCCTGCGTCAGGCGCTGCGCTTCACCGCCGGCCACGGGCAGCAGATACAGTTGGGCAAGCACGGTTTCGCGCTGCGCCGCATCGTGGTTGGTGGCCGCATTGAAGACGACGGCCTTTCCATCGGGCGTCCATACGGCGTCCAGCGATTGTCCCTCATCGCCCTGGCTGCCGCCAAAGCCCGGCAGGGTGACCAGTTGCGTGCCCGACAGGATGTCGCGCGCTGAGTTCTCGCCTTTGGCGTCAGGCTGCGCATCGACGATGAACAGCCGCACTTGCTTGTCGGTCAGCCATTTATCGAAATGGCGGGGCGCCGTTGTTTCATACGCACGGGCGCTGTATTTGCGCTCCTTGCGCTCTTTGGCGCTTTGCTTGACGTCGCGTTCCGACTTGTTGCCTGGATAAATATCGCTGACAAACAGCAATTGTTTGCCATCCGGGCTCCACTTTGGCATGCGCGCACCGAGGGTGAGCGAGCTCAGGCGCTGCGCTTCGCCGCCAGCGGCCACGTCGAGGCGATAAATCTGTCCCGCCTCATCGCCATCGCGCTTGGCGACAAACACCAGTTGGCGGCTGTCCGGCGACCATGCCACGGCGCTTTCGCCGCTTTTGGAATAGGTCAGGCGGCGCGCGGCGCTGTCGTCAGTCAGTGACTTGATCCACAGATCCGACCATTGTTCCTTGCTATCGTAGGCGCTGTCAACGACGGAAAACACGGCCCATCGCCCATCCGGGCTGGCGACGGGGGCGCCGACTCTTTTCATCAGCCACACGTCTTCATGCGTGATGGCGTGCTTGGCATTGGTTTGCGTGGCGGCAACTGGCGATGCCGGCGTGGCATCGGCGGCGTGGATGGGCGTTGCCAGCGAGGCGCAGGTGGCGGCGATCAGCAGGGCCGTTAGGGAGTGGCGAAGACGGGGTGAGGTCATGGGCGTGGTCCGGGAAGTGAAAAAAGTACAGCGGACAACATTATTGCCCATGGCTTCCAGTACTGCCAAGGCGGGCGCCCAAGTAGGCATGCTGCATCGACGCGGTGCCGGCCAGCATGTCGACGGCGCAAGTGGCGGCGCATAAGGAACACAAGGGCAGGAACACAAGGGTAGGAACACAACGGCAGGAACTCAAGGCCATGGGTGGCGAGCTGATGACAAAGCCGGTCCAGACATGCGCGGCTGCGGTGGGCAAGGGCGGCCTCGGCGCTGCCCAGCGCCTGCTGCCGCTGGCAGGGTCGCGCAAATGAAAAAAGCCCCTCCGTGGGGAGGGGCTTTTTAGTACTGCGCATTCGTGGTAGGCCGTGCGGGATTCGAACCTGCGACCAACGGATTAAAAGTCTGCTGCTCTACCAGCTGAGCTAACGACCCGAAAGAGGCCGCATTATATACCAGTTGAAAAAGAATGCAAAGCATTCCTGCGAGAAAGTGCGGGTCTGCTAAGGCAGCGCTGCCGTGAGCTTGAGCACTTCATCAATGCTGGTCGTGCCATCGACGATTTTGCGCGCGCCGGCGATGCGCAGCGGCGTCATGCCGTCGACGATGCTTTGACGGCGTAGCGCGTGCAGGTCGGCACCGGCCCTGACCAGCTGGCCGAACGTTTCCGTCACGCTCAGCAGTTCATAAATGCCGGCCCGCCCCAGGTAGCCGCTGTGCCGGCACAGGGTGCAGCCGACCGGGCGGTATATGGCCTGGGGGCGTTCCAGCTGTCCGCCCGTCAGGCGCTGCCATGGCGCGGCATCGGGGGCGGCGTCCGGCTGTTTGCAGCCAGGGCACAGGCAGCGCAGCAGCCGTTGCGCCAGCACGCCGACCAGGCACGCTTCGAGCAGATAGGCGGGCAAGCCCAGTTCCAACAAGCGCGTGACGGCCGAGGGCGCGTCGTTGGTGTGCAGGGTCGACAGCACCAAGTGGCCCGTCAGGGCAGCCTGCATGGCCATTTCGGCCGTGGCCAGGTCGCGGATTTCGCCCACCATGATGATGTCGGGATCTTGCCGCATCAGCGCCCGCACGCCATCGGCAAACGACAGTTCGATGCCGGCCTGGGTTTGCACCTGCATCTGGTTGAAGGCCGGCTCGACCATTTCTATCGGGTCTTCCACCGTGCATACATTGACTTCACTGCTGGCCAGCGCCTTCAAGGTGCTGTACAGGGTGCTGGTCTTGCCCGAGCCTGTGGGCCCTGTCACCAGCACGATGCCGTGCGTGCGCGTCGTCAGCTGGCGCCAGCGTTCGGCATCCGCGGGCGGGAAACCGAGCTCAAACAGGCTCTTGACGGCGACTTCCGGGTCGAAGATGCGCATGACGAGTTTTTCGCCGAAGGCCGTGGGCAAGGTCGACAGGCGCAGTTCGATTTCCTGGCCCTGCGCATTGCGTGTCTTGATGCGGCCATCTTGCGGGCGGCGCTTTTCCACCACGTCCATGCGCCCCAGCAACTTGATGCGCGCCGTCATGGCCAGCAGTACCACGGGCGGCAGCTGGTAGGCCTGGTGCAGCCGGCCATCGATGCGCAGGCGCACGAAGCCAGTGTCGCGCTTCGGTTCCAAATGGATGTCGGAGGCGCGCTGGGCAAACGCGTATTGCCACAGCCAGTCGACGATGCGCACGACATGCTGGTCGTTGGCGTCGAGGCTGTTCTTGTTGCGCCCCAGCTCCACCAGTTGCTCGACATTCTGGCGCAGCGTCAAGTCTTGCGTGGATGCTTGGCGGGCCACCTTGACGGAACTGGCCAGGCTGAAAAATTGCGCGATAGCATCGGCGATGTGCAGCGGGTTGGCGATAACCAGGCTCAGCTTGCGTGGCGCCAGCTTGCCCAGTTGCGCTTGCCAAGCGAGGGCGTAGGGCTGGGCCGTGGCGATGACGATACGTTCCCGCGTGCTTTCTACGGGCAGGATGTTGAAGCGGGCCGCATAGCTGGCCGTCATGACGTCGGCCACCTGGCTGAAGTCGATACTCAGGGGATCGATGCGCATATACGGCAAGCCGGCGCGCTGCGCCAGCCACGCGCACAGGGTGTCGAGCGTCAGCCCGGCATCGGCGATGTTGCACAGTGGATGCAAGGGCGGTGCTGGCAGCAGGGCGGCCTGGGCGCCGATGGCGTCCGCTTGCGCCGCATCGAGCAAGCCGTCCTCTTGCAGCCAGGTCAGTAGTTGCGGTAGTTCCAGCGGTACAGCCGGAGCAGGTGGCAGAGGAGATGGGGGCAGAGGAACGGAGTCTGGCATGGCCGGCGCCTTTTCGGGCTGCCGGCCTTGCCGGCGGTTACAGGGTGCTGACGATACCCTTGACCCAGGTCTTGGCGGGCAGTTTGGTTTCGGCGACGATCTGCTTGGCCCGTTCCAGCAAGGCCGCTTGCGCTTCGGTATCGAGCGCCACTTTGGTCTTGAAGGCGATCGCCACTACGTTCCCATCATGCACTTCCGGCAGGCAGATCACCTGTGCAAACGCAAACTTCATCGCCTTGATGTTCTTCGCGTAGCTGGGGTGGTCGCCAAACAGGTTGACCGTCATGATGCCATGCGGCGCCAGGCAGGCGCAGCAGGCGGTATAGAAATCGGCGCTATCGAGTACGGGACCGCGCGCCGTGGCGTCGTACAGGTCCACTTGCAGTGCATCCAGGGTGCCGTGCTTGGTGTCGTCGTTGACGTAGTCGAGCGCATCCATCTCGCGCACGTGCAGGCGCTCGTCGTTGGGTGGCAGCTTGAACATCGAGGCACAGATGCTGACAACGGACGGGTTCAGTTCAATCGCTTCGACTTGCGCCTGCGGGAACTGGCGGTAGCAGAACTTGGTCAGTGCGCCCGTGCCCAAGCCCAGCTGGGCGAGGCGCTGTGGTTGCTCGATCCACAGCATCCACGCCATCATCTGCTGCGCGTATTCGAGCTCCGGCCAGTCCGGCTTGCGGATGCGCATGGCGCCTTGCACCCATTCCGTGCCGAAATGCAGATAGCGCACGCCATCCATTTCGGATAGGGTGACAGGGGCATAGCGGGGCTTGCGCGCGGGGCGCGAAGATTCGACTTGTTCGATGGATTTTCGTTTGATGAGCATAAGGCGGCCTGAAAGTGAGCCGCATTATAGCCCGTGCCGGGGCGCCATAAAAAATGCCGACCCTTGGGGATCGGCATTTCAATCATGAGTAACAACGTCTGACAGAGGCGTCGCGAGCGCAAGGAAGAGGTGGCCGAGGAGCGCAACCGTACTCTGTGCGGGGGCGCCGAGCCGGTGAGCATCGCAGGCCGCCTATGCCGACGCGCAGCAGCTTATGTCAGGCCTTACTGTTGGGCGGGCTCGATGGAGATGCGCAGGCGGATCCGTTCACCCGGATCGTAGGACATGATGCTCGTGTAGTTGCGGCCGCGGTAGTCGTAGGTGACTTGGTAGCCATTGTTGCGCGATTCCCAATGGTCGACCTGGCGGCATTGCTTGATGGCTTGTTCCTGTACGCCGCCCTGGTAGTTGTTCTGGTTGTCGACGCGGTCACCGACGACGGCGCCGGCAATCGCGCCAGCGGCTGCGGCGGCCGTGCGGCCATTGCCGCCGCCGACCTGGCTACCGAGCAGGGCGCCAGCGATACCGCCGACGATGGAGCCGCCAGCGCTGCGCTGCTGCGGCGGTGCCTGTACTTGCACGTATTCCGTACGGCATTCCTGGCGTGGACGATTGATCTGTTCCACTTGCGGCACGACGCGTACGACTCTGCCAAAATCTTCAAAGTCGGCAGCCTGAGCGAGTGGCAATGCGCCGATACAAAGGGCGGACATCATCAATTTGGCTTGCAAGTTCATTTGTAACCTCATTATGGAGAGAATCTTTCAGGGTATTTTTTATAACTTGAGACTATAGTAGTCGCGCCAGCCTCAGACAAGTGTTTTGCATGGCAACAAAATGTAACAGCCCAAGTCCCTTGCCCCACAGTCTGTAACATGCACTTTCAAACGATACAAGATGTTGGATCACTTGAAACCAGCGGTTTGTAACAAATCTTGCGTTTGACATCACATTCGGGTTGATTCATGCAGGACAACACGTTACCCTAATACGCGTATGGCTTATATAAAATCGCACTGAATCGCATAAAAGTTGAGACAGATCGAATCACCGCGTGCGTATTGACCCGCGTGCGGGGATGCAATAAGAAGAGCAGCTAGAAAAAATCCATACATAACAGGTCGATTTGAGGGAAAAATGAGTTTGTTACTAACCGTGCCGCCCAACCTTGTCCAGTCCATCCGCGCCTTTCGCGTGACCGAGTTACAAGACGAGGCTATCCGTCTCGGGCAGCACTTTTTATATGCGCATTGCAACGCTGGGCAGACCAAACAACAAGTCATCGGCATGATTGCAGAAGCATTCCTGTTTCCGAAAAACCTGGCGAAGAATTTTGATGCCCTGCGCCTGTGCCTGACGGACACCATGCACAAGGCAGGCACGCAAACGGGCTTTCTGGTGGTGCTTGAGCAATTGCCAAATACGCAAAAATTTGATAAGGAAGCGCGCGAGATCCTGCTCGACGTGTTCCGCGACGCGGCCGACTACTGGGCCGAGAAGAAAGTTCCGTTCCGCGTCTTCTATTCGTTCGAGTAAATACTTACTCTTGCTGTGACGCTCTAAAACTAGCCTCTCGCGCAGATGACAGTCGGCCATGCCAGTCGGCTGAGGCGCGCCGGCGCCTATGTTGCGGCGCAACAATAATACCGGCCTTTCTAGATTCGCATCGCCATAGCAGGTACAATGCGCGCTATGAAAAATATCGTTATCCTCATTTCTGGACGCGGCAGCAACATGCAAGCGGTCGTCCGCGCGGCGCAAGCCGAGCAATGGCCAGCGCGTATTGTCGCCGTCATCAGTAACCGGGCCGACGCCGAGGGACTGGTTTTTGCCGCAGAACATGGGATAGCGACGGCAGTCGTTGCCAACAAGGATTATGCCAGCCGCGAGCAGTTCGATGCGGCGCTGCAAGCCGTGATCGACGGCTACTCCCCCGACCTGGTCGTGCTGGCCGGTTTCATGCGCATCCTGACGCCGCCTTTCGTCGAGCATTATGCGGGGCGCATGCTCAATATCCACCCGTCGCTGCTGCCGCTGTTCCCGGGCATGGCGACGCACCGCCAGGCGCTCGAGGCGGGCGTGACGGAACACGGCGCGACCGTGCATTTCGTGACTGCCGAGCTCGATCACGGCCCGGCCGTGGCGAGCGCGGTGGTGCCAGTCTTGCCAGACGACACAGAAGACAGCTTATCGGCGCGCGTGCTGGTACAGGAACATTTGCTTTACCCGCGCGCCATTCGCCTGTTCATTGACGATAAACTGTCAGTCGAGCATGGCCAGGTCCGCGTGGGCCCTCAATAAAATATTACAGGAAAAATAACAATGAGATTGCCACCAGCGATACTCGCCAATGCTGAAGAAGTATTGCGCGAAATTTTACGTTTCACGGCCCCGGCCGACACCACCCTGTCGCGCTATTTCCGTGACCATCCGCGCCTCGGTTCGCGCGAACGCGGCGCCATCGCCGAAGGCATTTATGCCGTCCTGCGCAACAAATCGTTCTTTACCGATTTCGCCGAAGCGGGCAGTGGCCCGACCATGCGCCGCCTGACCATCCTCGGCCTGGCCGAAGCGGTGGGCGCCGACTCCTTGGGCGGCCTGACGGAAGAAGAAGTCGAATGGCTGGAACGCATTACGCAGATCGACCGTAGCCTGATGCCGTCGAACATGCGTGCCAACATGCCGACCTGGCTGTTCGACAAGCTGATCGCCCAGTTCGGCGAAGCGGAAACCATGAAGCTGGCCGATGCACTGAACGCACCGGCGCCGCTGGACTTGCGCGTCAACTCGCTCAAGGCGACGCGCGAGGACGTGATGCTGGCGCTGGCCGAAGCACCTATCCTCAGCACGCCAACGCCATATGCGCCGCTGGGTTTGCGCGTGATCAAGAAGCCTTCGCTGCAAAACATGCCATTGTTCCAAAGCGGCGCGATCGAAGTGCAAGATGAAGGCAGCCAGATCCTGTCGCAGATCGTCGGCGCCAAGCGCGGCGAGATGGTGGTCGATTTCTGTGCCGGCGCGGGCGGCAAGACCCTGGCGCTGGGTGCGCTGATGCGCAATACGGGTCGTTTGTATGCGTTCGACGTGTCGGAAAAGCGCTTGGCCAAGCTGAAGCCGCGCATGGCCCGCAGCGGCCTGTCGAACGTGCATCCGGTGCAGATCGCGCATGAGCGCGATGCCAAGATCAAGCGCCTGGCGGGCAAGATCGACCGCGTGCTGGTCGATGCCCCGTGCAGTGGCTTGGGCACCCTGCGTCGCAATCCTGACGTGAAATGGCGCCAGCAGCCGAACTCCATCGTCGAACTGCAAGCCAAGCAGGCAGCCATCCTGGCCGGCGCGGCGCGCCTGGTCAAGGGCGGCGGCCGCCTGGTGTACGCCACCTGCAGCTTCCTGAACGAAGAAAACGATTTTATCGCCGAGCAATTCCTGGCCGCCCATCCGGACTTCACCCTGGTGCCGATGAGCAAGGTACTGGCTGAACAGAAGATCGAACTGGAAATGGGCGACTACCTGAAATTGTTGCCACATCTGCACCAGACCGACGGCTTCTTCGCCGCCGTGTTCGAGCGCAAAGTCATGCCGAAAAAAGTCTACGCCGATGAAAAGCCGGCCGACGACGTTGATGCTGAGCAAGCCGAGTAAGCTTGTCACGGGCGGCCGCTGCACCCTGCAGTGGCCGCTTCAATGCCGTCAGCCCGCCTGGCGGCATGGGTTCTATGCCCATCCGTACCACTTCTGTGTTCCCCTTCCGGATCTCCTGCGCCATGAATGAAACCCCGCTGCTCAACCTGATCACTGATTTTGTCAACGATTTCCGTCAGCCAGCCATCTTGTGGCAGGCCTTGCTCATCGTCGCTTGCCTGGCACTGAGCTGGTTGCTGGTGCGGCAATTGCGCGCATTCCTGCACCAGCGGGCGCAAGCGGCTGCCGTCCCGTCTACGCCGGAAACCTTGCAGCGCACGGACAGTTTCATTCGCAT
The DNA here is from genome assembly GCA_000242815.2 of Janthinobacterium lividum PAMC 25724. Classification (GTDB taxonomy): domain Bacteria; phylum Pseudomonadota; class Gammaproteobacteria; order Burkholderiales; family Burkholderiaceae_D; genus Janthinobacterium; species Janthinobacterium lividum_D. Next base: position 96,606 of record AHHB01000040.1, on the reverse strand, counting down.
CCTGACGCCTTTGCTGGCGGCCATGTTGCTGGGCATCGCGCAACATTTCCTGGCCAAGTTCCAGTCGGTGAATCTGCTCAGTATCGCCATTCCCCTGTGTACATCGATGGCGCTGGTGCGTCTCGGTTTTTATGTGCTGCGCCGCATTTTTGCCCATCATGGCGATATCAGCCCCACCATGTTGTTGCTGGAAAAGGTATTTACCGTGGTGGTGTGGGCCGGCATGGCCCTGTATATCACCGGCCTGTGGCCCGATCTGCATGCGTTCCTGGAAAGCATTTTCGTGCCGCTGGGACGCAACAAGGTATCCGTGGCTGCCATCTTGCAAGCCGCTATTTCGGTGGCCGTGCTGCTGGTGCTGGCCATGTGGGCTGGCACTTCGCTCGACGAGCACCTGATGAAAATGCAGGGCCTGCACACTTCCTTGCGCGTGGTGCTGTCGCGCATGGGGCGCGCCGTGCTGATCCTCGTTTCCGTGCTGGTCAGCTTGTCGCTGGTGGGCATCGACTTGACGGTGCTGTCGGTGTTTGGTGGCGCCTTTGGCGTGGCGCTGGGTTTTGGCTTGCAAAAGATCGCCGCGAACTTTGTGTCCGGTTTCATCATCTTGCTCGACCGCAGTCTGACCATCGGCGACATGATCACAGTCGGTCAATTTACGGGCAAGGTGACGCAGATCAATACGCGCTATACTGTCTTGCTAGGTGGTGATGGCGTGGAATCGATCGTGCCCAATGAAATGCTAATTTCCGGCGGCGTGCAGAACATGTCGCTGAGCAACCGCATGGTTTGGCTGTCGACGGCCGTGTCGCTGGGCTATGAAACCGATCTTGATGTCATCTTCCCTTTGCTGGAAGCGGCCACTGCCAAGGTGCCGCGTGTGTCGCAAAGCAATCCGCCATCGGCCACTCTCGTGCGTTTCGGTGCCGACGGTCTCGATGTGCAAATTGGCTTCTGGATCGCGGATCCGGAAAACGGCACGGGCGGCGTGAAGTCGAATGTGAATCGCGCCATTTGGCGCACCTTGCAGGAACATAAGGTCACTGTGCCGTTTCCGCAACGCGAATTGCGTATTGTTGGTACGCCTCCTGTCCCGCTCACGGGCGCGGCAGGCGGTGAGTCTGCGTCATCCGGCGCCCAGCCCTGACCTTGCTGTCTGCCTTCGATTTGCCTGATAGTTCCCATTAGGGCGTACAATCACGCCTAAAATTAACGCTGCCGGACCTCCGGAGTCACTGGAGCGACCGAGCGCATGCCCTGTCCACTTGGAGTAGTAGTAATGACATTGAGTTCCGTTTTACACGACGTTTTACAGTTCATGGCAACTGGCATTACCGATTTGTCCGCATGGCAAGTTTTCCTGTACACCATGGTCGTTACGCACATCACCATCGCCAGCGTGACGATTTACCTGCACCGCCACCAGGCCCACCGGGCGCTGGAATTGCACGCTATTCCCAGCCACTTCTTCCGTTTCTGGCTGTGGTTGACGACCGGTCAGGTCACCAAGGAATGGGCGGCCATCCACCGCAAGCACCATGCCAAGTGCGACACGGAAGAAGATCCGCACAGCCCCGTGACGCGCGGCATCAAGAAAGTGTTCTGGGAAGGCGCCGAGCTGTACCGCGCTGAATCGAAGAACATGGAAACCATGGCCAAGTATGGTCACGGCACGCCGACGGACTGGATCGAACGCAACCTCTACACGAAATACAGCTGGTTGGGCGTGGTAGCGCTGTTGCTTATCAATTTCGTGTTGTTCGGCGTGATCGGCATTTCTGTGTGGGCCGTGCAAATGATGTGGATACCTATCACGGCAGCGGGCATCATCAACGGCATCGGCCATTATTGGGGCTACCGCAACTACGATTGCGCCGACGCGGCCACCAACATCATTCCATTTGGCATCCTGATCGGTGGCGAAGAGTTGCACAACAACCACCATACCTATGCTACGTCGGCCAAGCTGTCGTCGAAGTGGTATGAAATCGATATCGGCTGGGCCTATATCCGCGCACTCGAAATGCTCGGCCTGGCGAAGGTGAAAAAGCTGGCGCCGGAACCGAAGTTCTCGCACGGCAAGCTGGAAGCAGACTTCGAGACCTTGCAATCGGTCATCGCCAACCGCTATGACGTGATGGCCAAGTATGCGAAATCGATCAAGCATGCATGGAAGGAAGAGCTGGAACACCTGAAACACAAGGCCGAACTGGAAAAGCGCTTCCTGAAATCGTCGCGCAAGCTGATGCAGCGCGAACCGGGCAAGCTGGCCGATGCGCATCACGCACAGCTGTCGGAATTGTTTCAGCATAGCAAGGCGCTGGAAACCATGCACCAGATGCGTGTGGAGCTGGGCGCGATCTGGGAGCGTTCGCACTTTACGCGTGAGCAATTGCTGCAAAAGCTGCAAGATTGGTGCGCACGTGCCGAAGCGTCGGGTATCCAATCGCTGCAAGAGTTTTCCTTGCGCCTGCGCAGCTATGCCTGATTAGCCTGTTACGCCATATCAAGGCCCTCGATTCCAGGGCCTTTTTTTTATCCAGGCAAAGTGTGCAGCCGCCGGCCCGAAATCCGGGCGAAAAAAAACCGCTCATCGGAGCGGCTCTTTCTGCAGAACACAATATCAATTACTTGATTTTGGTTTCTTTGTACGTTACGTGCTTGCGTGCTTTAGGATCAAATTTCATGATCTCCATTTTCGCTGGCGTCGTACGCTTGTTTTTGGTGGTCGTGTAGAAGTGACCCGTACCGGCGGTCGATTCTAACTTGATTTTGTCGCGGCCTGATTTTGCCATGATAGCTCCCTTATTCTGCTAATTAGACTTTTTCGCCACGAGCGCGCATATCGACCAATACGGCGTCGATGCCGACTTTATCGATGACGCGCAGACCGGCGTTGGACAAACGCAGGGAGACCCAGCGGTTTTCAGATTCAACAAAAATACGACGATTCTGCAAGTTAGGCAAAAAACGACGTTTGGTTTTGTTGTTTGCATGGGAAACATTGTTGCCGACCATCGGCTTCTTCCCAGTGACTTGGCAAACACGTGCCATGGCGCACTCCTTAAAGATATTCCAAATTGGAAAAACGAGAGTATATCTAAAATAGGCAGATTTATCAATGACTTGCGAAAAACAATTGTGTCATATGTTGGTGAATAAATTTAACAATTTGGTTTTTCCCCTTTCCCATCGGGAAAAGCACTGGTAAACAGCGCTGTTTGCTGTTAGATAAGCGTCTCGGCGCTGTCACGTATGTCCTTGTTTACACATGGTTAACTGCGACCACGGTGGTGCTGGCCTGCGCGCTTACTTAGATCTGGCCGTGTTCCGCAAACGAATGCACTTGTCGCCCGGCGACGACGAAGTGGTCGAGGACGCGCACGTCCACCAGCGACAAGGCTTGCACCAGCGCGCGCGTCAGCAGTAAATCCGACTCGCTCGGCTCCGGCGTGCCGGACGGGTGGTTGTGGGCCAGCATGACGCTGGCCGCGTTGTGCAGCAGCGCCTGCTTGACCACTTCGCGCGGATACACACTGGTGTGGGTGAGAGTGCCGCGAAACATTTCGCGGCTCGTGATCAGGCGGTTCTTGACGTCCAAAAACAACACATGGAACGCTTCATGCGCCAGGTTGCCCAGGGTCAGGCGCAAATAGTCTTTGACGGCGTGCGGCGAACTGAGGGCTTGGCCCGTCTGTAAATCCTCGATGATGGCGCGCCGCGCCAGTTCCATGACCGCCTGCAACTGGGCGAACTTGGCGCTGCCCATGCCATGCACGGCGGAAAAACTCACGAGGCTGGCAGCAAACAGGCCGCGCAGGGAACCGAAGTGCTCCACGGTGTCGCGCGCCAGTTCTACGGCGCTTTTGCCGCGCACCCCGGTGCGCAGGAACACGGCCAGTAATTCCGCATCCGACAGCGACTGCGCGCCATCCTCGATCAAACGTTCGCGTGGCCGCTCGCTGGCCGGCCAGTCCTTGATACCCATGCTGTTCTCCTGTTTGCCGCCGGCGCTGAGCGCCCCATGGCCTTCTTTGACGAAGCCATGGGGCAGGCGCGGCCAGTGTGGCTTACAATATCGCTTTGCATCAGCTACTTGAAAACTCACTATGTCCAACGAGCAACCAGCAATCGTCACCGAAGCGGCTTACCTCACCCTGCATTATCGTCTTGCTACTGTTGACGGTACTGATATTGTCACTACTTTTAGCGCAAATCCTGCGACCTTGATGCTGGGGCAGGGCCAGTTGGCGCCATTCCTCGAGCAGCGCCTGTTGGGCTTGCCTGAAGGTACGCACCAGACGTTTGAGCTGAGCGCCAGCGAAGGCTTTGGCGAGCGCAACCCCGAGCTGGTGCAGTCTGTTTCGCGCGCGACCCTCGACGAAAACTCGGTACCCGGGGCCGACTACAAGATTGGCGACCTGGTCGACTTCGCCGCACCGGGCGGCGGCCGCTTTGCCGGCGTGCTGCGCGAAATGCGCGCGGACTCGGCCCTGTTCGACTTTAATCACCCGCTGGCCGGTCAGCCACTGCGCTTCGAAGTCAAGCTCATTTCAGTGTTGTAAAAAGGAATAGCGATGGATAAAGAACTGTTACTGGCCCAGCCTCGCGGTTTTTGCGCTGGTGTCGACCGGGCGATCGAAATCGTCGAGCGTGCCTTGCAGCAATTTGGTGCACCGATCTATGTGCGCCATGAAATCGTGCATAACGCCTATGTGGTGGCAGACTTGCGCAACAAGGGCGCCATCTTTATTGATGATCTTGATGACGTGCCTGCTGGCAATACGCTGGTGTTTTCCGCCCATGGCGTCTCGAAAGCCGTGCGCGCCGAGGCGGAATCGCGTGGCCTGAGTATTTTTGACGCGACTTGCCCGCTGGTCACGAAGGTGCACATGGAAGTGGGCAAGATGCGCCGCGAAGGGCGCGAGATCATCATGATCGGCCACGATGGCCATCCCGAGGTGGAAGGCACGATGGGCCAGGCCGAGATGGGCATGCATCTGGTGGAAACGCTCGACGATGTGGCCGCTTTGCAGGTCGCCAATCCCGATAGCCTGGCCTATGTTTCTCAAACAACGTTGTCAGTTGACGACACTAGCGACATTATCGCGGCCTTGAAAGCGAAATATCCGAATATCGCCGAGCCGAAAAAGGGCGACATCTGCTACGCCACCACCAACCGCCAGGAGGCCGTGAAATTCATGGCCCCGCAAGTGGAAGTGGTGATCGTCGTGGGCAGCCCGAACAGCTCGAATTCGAACCGTCTGCGCGAAGTGGCCGAGAAGATGGGTACGCCTGCCTACATGGTCGATAATGCCTCGCAGATTGATCCCGCCTGGCTGGAAGGCAAGCTGCGCGTGGGGGTGACGGCCGGTGCCTCGGCGCCCGAGGTGCTGGTGCAAGCCGTCATCGAGCGCTTGAAAGCGTGCGGCGTGAAGAGCGTGCGCCCGCTCGATGGCGTGCAGGAAGCGGTCACCTTCCCGATGCCGAAAGGCCTCGACGGCATCAAGCGCGACGTCGCTTGATGGCATGCGGCGATTGAGTATCGATGAGGAGCCACCTCAAAACAAAATTTAATTTGGAAATGAATAATTTATTCCAATTTTAGTTTTCACAAAACATCGTTATTATTGGTTCAAGCTTGAAGATGTTGTCGTTATGACTCAGTAAGGTCGCGCCCGTTTTGGGTGCGTGCACCATGCTGGTGAGAACGGTCCAAGGATGGCACTGCGGGAATTGTTCCTCCGGTGCCGTTTTTGTATCAGCCTCACATGTTCTGGCGGAAGTTGTTCCCGAAAAATGCATATTTGATAGGGCAATCTGACCATGGATACATTCATCCAGCAAATCATTAACGGCCTGGTGCTGGGCAGCATGTATGCCTTGATCGCTCTCGGTTATACGATGGTGTATGGCGTTCTGAACCTGATCAACTTCGCCCACGGCGACGTGCTCATGATAGGCGCCATGGTGGGCTTGAGCATCCTCAAGCTGCTGGGCATTTATGTGCCGGACTGGCCCGGCTACTTGAAACTGGCCACCGCCATCCTCGGCGCCATCCCCGCCTGTATTCTGGTCAACATCATCATCGAGCGGGTCGCCTACCGCCGCCTGCGCAATGCTCCCCGCCTTGCCCCCCTGATTACCGCCATCGGCGTCTCCATCCTGCTGCAAACCTTCGCCATGATGATCTGGACGCGTAATCCCTTGCCCTTCCCGCAATTGCTGTCGACCGACCCTATCAATGTGGGCGGCGCCGTGATTTCGCAAACGCAAGTACTGCTGTTGGCCCTGGCTGCCCTGTCGATGGGCGCATTGGTGTTGCTGGTGGAAAAAACAAAAATGGGCCGCGCCATGCGCGCCACGGCGGAAAACCCTCGCGTGGCGGGCCTCATGGGCGTCGATTCCGACAAGGTCATCGTGGCCACCTTTGCCATTGGCGCCGCGCTGGCGGCCGTGGCAGGTGTGATGTGGGGCGCCAACTATGCATCCATTCAATTTTCCATGGGCGCCATCCCCGGCTTGAAAGCCTTTTGCGCGGCCGTGCTGGGCGGCATCGGCAATATCTATGGCGCCATGCTGGGCGGCATCCTGCTGGGCCTCATCGAGAGCCTCGGTGCCGGCTATATCGCCTATTTCACCGGTGGTTTCCTCGGCAGCCACTACCAGGATATCTTTGCTTTCGTCGTGCTGATCATCGTGCTGACCCTGCGTCCGTCCGGCATCATGGGCGAGCGCGTGGCCGACCGCGCCTGACGTCATCCATAAAAACAAGGAGTTGAGCACCATGGCACTACTCGATTTTGACGCCAAGAACAATCCCGCCAAAGCCTACGCCGGCATGCTGGGCCTGGCCGCGCTGTTGATGGTGTTCCCCTTTTTTGCCGCGCAGTTCGGCAACTCGTGGGTGCGCATCATCGACATGGCCTTGCTGTACATCATGCTGGCGCTGGGCCTGAACATCGTGGTCGGCTTTGCCGGCTTGCTCGATCTCGGCTATATCGCCTTCTACGCCGTGGGTGCTTACCTGACGGCCTTGTTGGCGTCGCCGCAGTTTGCCATCTTGCTCGAATCGGTGGTGAATCAGTATCCGCTGCTGGGTGCAACCCTGGTGCAACTGATGGGACCGGAAATCCGCGAAAACGGCCTTCATCTGTCGATCTGGTTCATCGTGCCGCTGGCCGCCTTTGTTGCTGGCCTGTGCGGTGCGCTGCTGGGCGCACCGACGCTGAAACTGCGTGGCGACTACCTGGCCATCGTAACCTTGGGCTTTGGCGAAATCATCCGCATCTTCATGAACAATTTGAACGATCCGATTAATTTTACGAACGGTCCGCAAGGCATCAATTTGATCGATCCCATCCGCATCTTTGGCGTCAACCTGGCGGGGGAGGCCGGCACCAACAGCACCGTCGTGGTGGGCGGCTTTTCCATGCCGTCCGTGAATGCATATTACTTTTTGTTCCTCTTCCTGTGCATCGGCATCGTGTTCGTCACCAAGCGCCTGCAGCATTCGCGCCTGGGCCGCGCCTGGGTGGCCATCCGCGAAGATGAGATTGCCGCCAAAGCCATGGGCATCAACACGCGCAACGTCAAATTGCTGGCCTTTTCCATGGGCGCTTCGTTTGGCGGCGTAGCCGGTGCCATGTTTGCCTCGTTCCAGGGCTTTGTCTCGCCGGAATCGTTCTCGCTGACGGAGTCGATCGCCGTGCTGGCCATGGTGGTGCTGGGCGGCATCGGGCATATTCCTGGCGTGATCCTCGGCGGCGTGATCCTTGCCTCGATACCCGAAGTGCTGCGCCACGTGGTGGAACCGGCTCAGCAGGCGCTGTTCGGTCATGTGGTGATCGAGGCGGAGGTGCTGCGCCAGTTGTTGTACGGCCTGGCCATGGTCTTGATCATGCTCAACCGTCCCGCCGGACTGTGGCCATCGCCCAAGCACGAAGACCGGCCCGACCATGATGTGGACCAGCCGAACAAATCCACCGGCATCGTGTCCGCATAAGGGAGGGGTAGCATGAGCCAACAGATCATTCTCGACATCGCCGGCGTCAACAAGCGTTTCGGCGGCTTGCAAGCGTTGACGGACGTGGGCATTACCATTCGGCAAGGGCAGATCTATGGCTTGATCGGCCCCAACGGTGCCGGCAAGACCACCTTCTTCAATGTCATCACCGGCCTTTACCAGCCCGACACGGGCACCTTCAAGCTCGCTGGCAAGCCGTATTCGCCATCGGCGCCGCACAAGGTGGCCAAGGCGGGTATCGCGCGCACCTTCCAGAACATCCGCCTGTTTGGCGACATGACGGCGCTGGAAAATGTCATGGTGGGGTGCCATGTGCGCTCGCACCAGGGCGTGTTCGGCGCCATCTTCCGCCACAAGGCAGCGCGCGAGGAAGAGGCTGCCATCCGCAAGCGCTCCATGGCATTGCTCGATTTCGTCGGTATCGCCCAGTTTGCCAAGCGCACGGCGCGCTTCTTATCATATGGCGACCAGCGGCGCCTGGAAATTGCCCGCGCGCTGGCCACCGACCCGACCCTGCTGGCTCTCGATGAGCCGGCGGCCGGCATGAATGCGACGGAAAAGCTGGCCTTGCGCGAATTGCTGGTGAAAATCAAGGCCGAAGGCAAGACCGTGCTGTTGATCGAGCACGACGTGAAACTGATGATGGGACTGTGCGACCGCATCACGGTGCTCGAGTATGGCAAGCGCATCGCCGAAGGCTTGCCGGCCGAAATACAACAAAACCCGGCCGTTATCGAGGCTTATCTGGGGGGATCGCACGCATGACGCACAATGGATTGAACCACAACGTCCTCAAGGTCGCCGGCCTGCACGTGGCCTACGGCGGTATCAAGGCGGTGAAAGGCATCGACCTGGAAGTGAACCAGGGAGAGCTGATCGCCCTGATCGGCGCGAACGGCGCCGGCAAGACGACGACCTTGAAAGCCATCACGGGCACTTTGCCCGAATGCAAGATCGAAGGCACGATCAGCTACCTAGGCGCGTCGCTCAAGGGCACGAAATCGTTTCATCTGGTAGAAAAAAAGCTGGCCATGGTGCCGGAAGGGCGGGGCGTGTTTACCCGCATGTCGATACGCGAAAACCTCATGATGGGGGCCTACACGCGCACCGACAAGGCGGGCGTCGAGCATGACATTGCCAGGTGGTTCGATGTGTTTCCGCGTCTGAAGGAGAGGGCGGCGCAGATGGCCGGCACGCTGTCGGGCGGCGAGCAGCAGATGCTGGCCATGGCGCGCGCGTTGATGAGCCATCCGAAGCTGCTGCTGCTTGACGAACCATCGATGGGCCTGTCGCCCATCATGGTCGAGAAGATTTTCGAGGTGATCCGCAAGGTGTCGTCCGAAGGCATCACGATCTTGCTGGTCGAACAGAATGCCCGCCTGGCCCTGCAGGCGGCGCACCGCGGCTATGTGATGGATTCGGGCTTGCTCACCATGGGCGGCAACGCCGCTGCCATGCTCGACGACCCGCGCGTGAAAGCGGCGTATCTGGGGGAGTAGCGCACCATAAAAAATGCCCCAGCTAGGCTGGGGCATAATGGCATCCGTCGGTGAAGTGCGCGATGGCTGCCTGGAGGAGCTGGTAACTGCTCACAGCGGACCGCCGCAGCGGTCGTGCAATAATTACTTGGCAGCCGTGCGCGGCACGACTTTTTCAGCCGCTTGCGTGAACTGGTTCACGGCCGATGTCAGGTTCGCTTCGATAGTTTCGACGGCTTGCTTGCTGGTTTTCGAGAATTGCTCGTAGCCTGCATTGGCATTGCCGATCGCGCTTTTCAAGATGGCGACGGCGTTTTCCGAACCGGCTGGCGCGTTCTTGGTCACTTCTTCCACCAGCGACAGAACTTTGCGGTTGGTTTCAGCGATTTGCGATTCAGCAGCTTTGCTGAACTCGGCTTGCGTGCCGGAGGTGATGGCTGCCAGGTGACGGCCGTAAGCGATGGCTTTTTCGGCGCTAGGCTGGGCTTGAGCAGTGCTCAGCGAGAAAAATTCTTGTGGATCTTTTGCCGACAGCAATTGCTTGGCGGCGGCGGTCGATTCTTCCAGCGTTGCCTTGGCAGCGGTCAGGTTCAGTTCGACGATCTTTTCGATGCCTTCGAAGGCTTTGCCCGTCAGCGACGAGAACAGGGCGAATTGGGCTTCCAGGTTGGCTTTGGTAGCGGACGAAAATTGCTCAGGAATTGAAAACATATAAATCTCCAAAAATCGAAATCTGGTTAATTTGATGCTGCGTGTACCGTTTGGGAAAGCAGGTGAATCTAAATTTTTCAAGCTGAACAAGAATTGTGCAACGCAACAAACCCTATTCTACGGCGAAAAAAAACGAAGTCAAGCGATTCTTGTGCGTTGCAACAATTGAATAGATTTGCATCAAAAGTCATTGTTTCCAAAGGGAAATATTTCATTTCTGAGTGTCAATGGTTTGCGCGAAAACTACTGTTTCCAGCAGTTGTGGCGGCGATCGCTGCGCAGCATGCTAGACTTTGCTCCCGCACTGGCCTAGCGTCCCGCTGCCGACCCCGTTTGCCGAGTTGATACCATGTCCAAGTTTCCCTCTGCCGCTGGCGCCAGCGGCAAAGCCGCCAAAGCCCCCAAAGCTCCTTTCCTGACGAGACTGGCGCCGGTGGCCTTGCCCGGCTTCTTTGTGTTGTTATGGAGCACAGGCTTTATTGTCGCCAAGTTCGGCCTGCCGTACGCGCCGCCGCTGACCTTCCTGTTGCTGCGCTTCCTGGGCGTGCTGGCGATCCTGCTGCCGCTGGTACTGCTGTTGCGCGCGCCGTGGCCTGTGGGACAGCTGCGCCAGATCGCCGTGGCTGGCATCCTGATGCAGGCCGGCTATCTGGCCGGCGTCTGGTGCGCCATCAAGCTGGGCATGCCGGCCGGTTTGTGCGCACTGATCGTCGGCATGCAGCCCGTGCTGACGGCCTGCGCCGCGCCCCTGATCGGCGAAGTTGTGCGCCCGCGCCAGTGGCTGGGCCTGTTCTTTGGCTTGCTGGGCGTGGCCCTGGTCGTGTATGCCAAGATTAACCGCGTGGGCTTGAGCGTGGAAAGCGTGCTGCTGTGTATTTTCGCGCTGCTGTCGATGACGGCCGGCACCCTGTACCAAAAACGCCACTGTCCCCAATTCGACTTGCGCACTGGCACGCTGGTACAGTTTGCTGCCTCCATCGTGGTGGTATGGCCATTTGCCCTGTATTACGAAGGGCTGGACCTGCATTTCAGCCACGTGGAATGGACGGCACACTTTATCGGCGCCTTGCTGTGGTCGGTACTCGTCTTATCCATCGGCGCCATCTTCTTGCTGTTCGCCCTGATACGCCGCAGTGATGCCACGAAAGTGACGGGCTTGCTGTACCTGACGCCGCCCACGACGGCCGTGATGGCTTGGCTGATGTTTGGCGAAGCCTTTACTATGCTGGGCCTCGCCGGCATGCTGGTGGCCGTGGTCGGCGTGGTGTTTGTCGTCAAGAAATAGCGCATCAGGTAGAGAACAAGTAGATAACGAGCGGGAGAGCAGGGCAGTGAGCAAGCAAACATTTGAAACACCGTCGACGCCGCAAGCGGTGGACGCCGTCATCGTGTCGCGCCGTTCGATCCGCGCCTTTTTGCCCACCCCGGTGGCGCAGCAGGAGATCGCGCGCATCCTGCAAGTGGCTGCGCGCGCGCCCTCGGGCGCCAACATGCAGCCTTGGAAAGTGTATGTATTGTCGGGCGAGGCCCGCCTGCGCCTGTCGCGCCGCATCCTCGACGCCTACGCCGCACAGAAGGTGCCTGGCGCGCCCGCGCGCACGGCGTCGTACACCTATTATCCGCGCCAGTGGACGGCACCGTTCATTGCGCGCCGCCGCAAGATCGGCCTGGACCTGTATCAGCTGCTGGGCCTGGAACGCGGCGACACGGCTGGCATGGCCGCCCAGCATGGACGCAATTTCCAGTTTTTCGATGCGCCCGTCGGCCTGATCTTTACCATTGAGCGTGTGCTGGAACAGGGTTCTTGGCTCGACTATGGCATGTTCTTGCAAAACATCATGCTGGCGGCGCGCGCGCGCGGACTCGATACCTGCCCGCAAGCGGCCTTCATCCACTACCATGACATCATCGGCGCGGAACTGGGCGTGCCGGCCAGTGAAATGGTGGTGTGCGGCATGGCGCTTGGCTACGCCGACCCGGACAAGATCGAGAACCGCTTGCACACCGAACGCGAGCCGCTGGCTGGCTTTGTTCAATTCATGGACAAATAGCGCTTGCCAGCGATGGGCACAGGAAATCAGTGGATGAACGAGCAGTTTGTTTGCTGATCGTCAACGATTTGCATTTCGTTTCTGCAATAAATGCTGTCGCAACTGTTAAATTGGCTTGCGATTACTCTGCATTTCGCTACACTGCCATATGGTAAAAGTTTCACGGGGAATGATCGAATGGCTAAGTTTAAACTTGTGCTGGGTGTCCTGGCTTCCCTGTTGTTTGCGCTCGCACCGGCTGCGGCCGTGCACGCCAAGGACGCGAACGGCAAATCCTCCGCCTCCAAGAAACACAATACCAAGAAATTCAAAGTCGTGTTGCGCAAGGGCGCGACGGCCGCGCCGCGCGACAATACCGTGCGCCGAGTCGTTATGGTGCGCGGCAAACGCAAAGTGATCTATCAAAAAGTCAGCAGCGCGGCCGTACCCATGGCCGCACCGATGGCCACCATGGGCGACTTGGCCGGCCTGAACCTGACGCGTGATCCGCTCGACCTCAAGTCGAGCGTGGCGCTGGTGCTGGACCAGGCCAACTCGGAAGTGTGTTTGAAAAGAATTCCAACGTGGCCCTGCCCATCGCCTCGATCACCAAGATGATGACGGGTCTGGTCGTGGTCGAAGCGCGCCAGGACATGGAGGAAGTGCTGACGATCACGGACGAGGACGTAGACCGCGCCAAATTCAGCAGCTCACGCCTGAAAGTGGGCTCGCAATTGACGCGCGCCAATATGCTGCATATCGCCCTGATGAGCTCGGAAAACCGCGCCGCCTCTGCGCTGGGCCGCAATTATCCGGGCGGCTTGCCGGCCTTTGTCGAGGCCATGAACAGCAAGGCGCGCCAGCTGGGCATGCTCGATACGCATTACGTCGATTCGAGCGGCTTGTCGAAAATGAACGTGGCCAGCGCGCGTGACTTGGGCAAGCTGGCCATGGCTGCCTTCCACCACCCCTTGCTGCGCGAGTATTCGACGGACCCGAAAGCTATCGTCGAAGCCAGCGGCCAGCCTATGCGGTTTGGCAATACGAATCATCTGGTGGCCAATCCGGGCTGGGAAATCGGCTTGCAAAAGACGGGGTTTATCAACGAGGCGGGACGCTGCTTGATGATGCAGGCTGTCATCGAAGGACGGGCCGTGATCATGGTCTTCCTCGATTCCAAGGGGAAACAGTCGCGCACGGCCGATGCAGGACGCATGCGCAAGTGGCTCGAAGCGCTGAAACCCGCCAATATGAGCCTGCCTGGCGCTTGATTGTCACTAGGCAGTGCTGTTGTATTGCAAACGGTTCAACGCCTGACAAAATCGTAGCGAGCGGCAGTGATTTGTGGCTAAGAAGCGCAACCGTACTTAAGTACGGTGAGCATCGCAGGCCGCAAAGCGCGCCGCGCAGTAGATTTGGTCAGGCGTACTCAGTCAGTCTTGCGGGATATAACCCAAGGTGATGGAAATCTGGTTGGCCGTTTCGACCAGATCGACGAGCCACTCATCTTGCAGGCGGTCGGCGGGGGCGGAAATGGACAGGCCGGCGATCAGCTTGCCCGAGTCGTCGCGGATGCCGGCGGCCATGCAGCGCACGCCCAGTTCCAGCTCTTCATTGTCGCGCGCATAGCCGCGCTCGCGCACCAGGCTCAACTCGCGCTCAAGTTTTTGCAGATCCGTGATGGAATTTTTGTTGTGCCCGGCCAGGCCCGTGCGCGTGGCATAAGCGCGGATGGCTTTCGGCTCATCGACGGAGAGAAATAATTTACCTGTCGAAGTCAGGTGTAGCGGGCCGCGGCCACCGATGGCACGCACCACTTGCATGCCCGAGCGCTCGGAAAAGGCGCGGTCGATGTAGACGATCTCGTCGCCCTGGCGCACCGACAGGTTGATGGTTTGCTGGGTTTTCTTGTGCAGTTGGCGCATGAAGTCGAGCGCCGCTTCACGCACGCTGAGGCGGCTTTTCACCACATTGCCCAGTTCCAGCAGGCGCATGCCCAATCGGTACGTACCCGGTTCGATGCGGTCGACAAAGCGCGTCAGCACCATGTCGTTGAGGATGCGATGCGCTGTCGACGGGTGCAGGCCCGATACCTTGGACAATTCCTTGAGGCTGACCGGGTCGGAATATTTGGCCAGGGCATCGAGCAGGGCGACCATGCGTTCGATTACCTGTATCGTCGTCTTCGGCGCTGCGACCGGTTCAATTTTCATGATGGATTTGGTGCAATGCAGTATTCATGCATCTTTATACCATGATGTGAAAAAATAGTGAAATGTCCCGAGATACTCGGCGAATAAATTGTCACAATTCCCATGCTGGCCGTCATAATTGTCGACTAAACGCACTTTGAATGACCGAAAATTATGCAACCTGTAAATGAATTCAAGAGTAAAAGTGGCTTGAGGCGGATATTTTCCGCCTTTTTTTACTCGCTCGACGGCTTGAAGGCGGCCTGGCGCCATGAACACGCGTTTCGCCAGGAACTGGGTTTGTTCATCATCGGCACGCTCATTGCCTTGCTGCTGCGCATCTCCGCCTTTGAAAAACTGGTGCTGATCGGCGTGCTGCTGCTGGTCTTGATCGTCGAACTGATCAATTCTGCGCTGGAAGCCGTGGTCGACCGTATTTCGCTGGAACGCCATCCACTGTCGAAAAACGCCAAGGACTTTGGCAGCGCCGCCGTGCTGCTGACGTGCATCCTGGCCTTTGCTACCTGGGCGGTCGTCTTGTTTAACCGTTATTATTGACTACTTTATTCGATTGCTTTACCCCTGTTGTGTGTCGTCGATATGCGAAAAATGTATATCAAACGGCGAAACGCTTCGTTCTCTTCGCGGTCGTTGCGGCGTAATCTGGTGGCTCTGAAAGTTCAACCACACGGGGATCTTAGATGCTGTCGAAAAAAATCATCATAGCCGCCGCCCTCAGCGCGTTTGCCATTTTGCAAACGGCACAGGCTGCCGATATCACCTTGCTCAACGTGTCGTATGACCCGACGCGCGAGCTGTACCAGGATGTGAACGCGGCGTTTGCCAAGCAGTGGAAAGGCAAGACGGGCGATAACGTCAAGATCAAGCAATCGCACGGTGGTTCCGGCAAACAGGCGCGCGCCGTCATCGACGGCCTGGAAGCGGACGTGGTGACGCTGGCCCTGGCCTATGACATCGACGCGCTGGCCGAGCACAAGCTGCTGGCCACCGACTGGCAAAAGCGCTTGGCACACAATAGCTCGCCGTACACCTCGACCATCGTGTTTCTCGTACGCAAAGGCAACCCGAAAGGCATCAAGGATTGGAACGACTTGATCAAGCCCGGTGTGTCCGTCATCACGCCGAATCCGAAAACCTCGGGCGGCGCCCGCTGGAACCATTTGGCAGCCTGGGGTTACGCGCTGCGCCAGCCGGGCGGCAACGAAGCGAAGGCCAAGGATTTCGTCGGTAAACTGTACAAGAACGTGCCCGTGCTCGATTCCGGCGCGCGCGGCGCCACCACCACCTTCGTTGAACGCGGCATCGGCGACGTGTTGATCGCCTGGGAAAACGAAGCTTACCTGGCCGTCAAGGAACTGGGCCCGAGCAAGTTTGACATCATCACGCCTTCCGTCAGCATCCTGGCCGAGCCGCCTGTCGCCGTCGTCGACAAGTTCGCCGACAAGCACGGCACGCGCAAGGTGGCCGAGGCTTACCTGAACTACCTGTACACGGATGAAGGGCAAGACATCATCGCCAAGAATTACTACCGTCCAGCAACGGACAGGGCGGCGAAGAAATACGCGTCCCAGTTCGCCAAGGTCAACCTGTTCAGCATCGAGCAAGTAGCCGGCGGCTGGACGGCGGCCCAGAAGGCGCACTTTGCTGACGGCGGCATCTTCGACCAGATCTACCAACCCAAGTAACATCAGATATCAGATGGCAATCGGCAACGATTGCCAGACTGCCAGACTGTCAGGCAAAGGGATCCATCATGGCGCTGCGTCGTTTTTCCGATTGCCGGGTACTGATCGTGCCGGGCTTGCATAACAGCGGTCCCGAGCACTGGCAGAGCCGCTGGCAGCGCCTGTATCCGCAATTCGAGCGCGTCGAGCAAGAGAACTGGCATGAACCGGACCTGCGCACCTGGTCGGCGCGCCTGGACCAGGTGCGGCGGCAAGATGCGCGCCCGACCCTGATCGTCGCCCACAGCTTCGGCTGCCTGACGACGGCGCACAGCCTGGCCCGCGACCCGCAGGGCGTGGCCGGCGTGCTGCTGGTGGGGCCGGCCGATCCCGACAAGTTTGGCGTGGCGCAAGCCTTGCCGCAAAAGCGCTTGCCTTGCCCCGGCATATTGATCGCCAGCCAGACGGACCCGTGGATGACGGCCGAACACGCGGCGCAGTGGGCACGACGCTGGAATTGCAAGTATATTGATGGCGGTGCGCTCGGTCATATCAACGCCGAGTCGCGCCTCGGTGACTGGGTTTACGGCCAGGCGCAACTGCAAACGCTGTTTGATCTGGCGCAAAGCGATAAACGCCCGCGTCAGGCAGCCTGATTCAACGCGCTCAACGAACATTGCGCAACAGAATTTTTCAAGGAGATCACGATGACTTTACGCCTGGGCGATGTCGCCCCCGATTTTGAACAAGATAGCTCCATCGGCACGCTCAAGTTCCACGAGTGGGCCGGCGACTCCTGGGTAGTGCTGTTTTCCCATCCGGCCGACTTTACCCCTGTGTGCACGACGGAACTAGGCTTGACGGCCAAGCTCAAGCCGGAATTCGACAAGCGCAATGTGAAGGCCATCGCCCTGTCCGTGGACGCAGCCGAGTCGCACAAGATCTGGATCAAGGATATCGAAGAGACGCAAAACACGGTGGTGGGTTTCCCCATCATCGCCGACGTCGACAAGAAGGTGTCGCTGCTGTATGACATGATCCACCCGGAGCAATCCCTGACTGCCACCGTGCGCTCCGTGTTCATCATCGACCCGAACAAGAAAGTTCGGTTGATCCTCACGTATCCGCTCAGCACGGGCCGCAACTTCAATGAAATCATCCGCGTCCTCGACGCCTTGCAACTGACGGACGGCTATACGGTGGCCACGCCCGGCAACTGGAAAGACGGCGACGACGTTATCATTCCCTTGACCGTGCAAGACCCGGAGCTGATCAAGCAGAAATATCCGAAGGGTTTTACGGCCGCCAAGCCATATTTGCGCCTGACGCCGCAGCCCAACAAGTAAGAGTACCGAAAAAACGTCCATGGCGTTGTTGCATTGCCTCGCCGTACATTCGTACTGTCTTCGGCAACGCGCCTAGCCCTGAACGTTTTATTCGGCACCCTTTCCCCATAAAAACGCACCTCGCCGGTGTAATGCCGTTCAGTTAGTGTGTTAGTGGTGCTATTTTTAGCCCAAGAACCAGGACAGGGGTCGGACCCTGAGGGTCCGACCCCAGCTCTTTGCCTCTGGGGTTAGCAAATTTACTGGCGCTCATAAATCACGCCAAAACCCTTAACTGAACGGCATTACCTCGCCGGTGCGTTTTTTTTCGTCCACCGATTCTGCCAGCAAGTATGCGAAATTCATCTAAGCAAATGAGAAATGGTTAGTTCTTTTTATAACGGATACATGTGATTATTGCACTCCATAACTCAAAAATGTAATAAGAGGGAGTGTCTATGTCTGCAGCATCAGCATCAGCAGCGCCGCCCAAGGCACGCGGAGCGCCGTTTCGGGTCATGCCGGGGTTTAAGCTGTCGCTCGGCTTCACGCTCTTTTACCTGGCCTTGATCGTCCTCATTCCACTCTCGTCGGTGTTCCTGAAAACGTTCACCATGACGTGGGACGCCTTCTTCAGCGCCGTTACGTCCGACCGCGTGATGGCGTCGTACCGATTGACGTTTGGCGCTTCGCTGATCGCCGCGCTGCTCAATGTGGTGTTCGGCGGCATCCTGGCCTGGGTGCTGGTGCGCTATACCTTCCCCGGCAAGCGCATCATCGACGCGCTGGTCGACTTGCCGTTCGCCTTGCCGACGGCCGTGGCCGGCATCACCCTGACAGCCCTGTACTCGTCGAACGGCTGGTTCGGCCAGTTCATCGAAGGCGTGCTGGGCATCAAGGTGGCGTTCACGCCGCTGGGCGTGGTGGTGGCGCTGACCTTCATCGGCTTGCCGTTTGTGGTGCGCACCGTGCAACCGGTGCTGGAAGACGCGGAAAAAGAATTGGAAGAAGCGGCCGCCAGCCTGGGCGCCAATTCCCTGCAAACGTTTATCCGCGTGATCTTCCCCACGATTCTGCCATCCTTGCTGACGGGCTTTGCGTTGGCCTTTGCGCGCGCCACGGGCGAGTACGGTTCCGTGATCTTTATCGCCGGCAACATGCCGATGGTGTCGGAAATCACGCCGCTGTTCATTATTACCAAGCTGGAGCAATACGATTACGCGGGCGCCACGGCCATTGCCGTGGTGATGCTGGTGGTGTCCTTCCTGCTGCTGTTGACAATTAACCTGCTGCAAGCATGGACGCGCGGAAAGGCGAAAAAATCATGAGTATCAATGTCTCTGCGGTGGCGCAAGTGAAAGATGCGCTGCCAACAGCGCGCCGTTTTGCGCCCAATGTCGGTCCCGTCGTGCTGGAACCGTTGTGGGTGCGCACGGTATTGATCAGCATCGCCTTGCTGTTCCTGACGACGTTCCTGATCGTGCCCCTGGTGGCCGTGTTTGCCGAAGCGTTCAAGAAGGGCTGGGAAGCGTATATCGCCGCCATCATCGACCCCGACGCGATTTCCGCCATTAAACTGACCCTGATCACGGCGGCCATCGCCGTGCCGCTGAACCTGGTGTTTGGCGTGGCGGCGTCCTGGTGCATCGCCAAGTTTGAGTTTCGCGGCAAGAGCATCCTGCTGACCCTGATCGACTTGCCCTTTTCCGTCTCGCCCGTGATTTCCGGCCTGATCTATGTGCTGATGTTTGGCGCCCAGGGCTGGTTCGGTCCGTGGCTGCAGGCGCACGATATCAAGATTTTGTTTGCCGTGCCTGGCATCGTGCTGGCCACTATCTTCATTACCTTCCCCTTTGTGGCGCGCGAATTGATCCCGCTGATGCAGTCGCAGGGCAGCGAAGAGGAAGAGGCCGCCATCGTGCTGGGCGCCTCGGGCTGGAATACTTTCCGCCGCGTGACCTTGCCCAATATTAAATGGGGTTTGTTGTATGGCGTGATCCTGTGCAATGCGCGCGCCATGGGCGAGTTCGGTGCCGTCTCGGTCGTGTCCGGTCATATTCGCGGAGAAACCAACACCATGCCGCTGCAGGTGGAAATTTTGTACAACGAGTACAACTTCGCCGCCGCGTTTGCCGTCGCCTCCTTGCTGGCCCTGCTGGCCCTGGTGACCCTGGCCTTGAAAGCTTTCATTGAGTGGCGTTTGAACGAGAGCGACGCCGACGATTCCGCCTTACGTTCTACGGAGCACTGATATGACCATCGCAGTTAACAACATCCACAAGCGCTTCGGCGATTTCGTCGCCCTCGACAATATCTCTCTGGATTTTCCAACCGGTGAATTGACTGCACTGCTGGGCCCATCCGGCTGCGGCAAGACAACATTGCTGCGCATTATTGCCGGCCTGGAACACCCGGACAGCGGCCAGGTGCTGCTGGACGGCGAAGATGCGTCTAACCGCCACGTGCGCGAGCGGCAAGTCGGTTTCGTGTTTCAACACTACGCGCTGTTCAAGCACATGACGGTATTTGAAAACGTGGCCTTCGGCCTGCGCGTGAAATCGCGCAGCGAGCGTCCGTCGGAAGACCAGATCCGCCGCAAAGTAAAAGAGTTGCTGGAACTGGTGCAGCTGGACTGGCTGGCCGACCGCTATCCGCCGCAGTTGTCGGGGGGGCAGCGCCAGCGCATCGCCCTGGCGCGCGCCCTCGCTGTCGAGCCGCGCGTGCTGCTGCTCGATGAACCGTTCGGCGCTTTGGATGCCAAGGTGCGCAAGGAATTGCGCCGTTGGCTGCGCCGCCTGCATGACGATTTGCACGTCACCAGCATTTTCGTCACGCATGACCAGGAAGAAGCGCTGGAAGTGGCGGATCAAGTGGTGCTGATGAACAAGGGCACCGTCGAACAACTCGGTTCCCCTGAGCAAGTGTACAACCATCCGGCCTCGCCTTTCGTCTATGGCTTCCTGGGCAACGTCAACCTGTTCCACGGCCGCGTGCATGAAGGCGTAATGGCCACCGGCGACGCCAGCTTCGAGGTGCCCGATTACGCGGGCGTGAGCGATAGCAAGGGCACGGCCTATGTGCGTCCGCATGACCTGGAAATCGACCGCTACACGCAAGGCGCCGAAGGCATTGTAGTGAAACTGAGCCGCGCCCATGCGATTGGCCCGCTGGCCCAGTTGGACTTGCAGCGCCTCGATAACAGCGAGCTGATCGAAGCTGTGATGTCGAACGAGCGTTTTACCCATTTACAGCTAAAGGAAGGCGAGACCTTGGTCGTGCGTCCAAAGCGCTTGCGTGTCTTTGTCGAACCCACCCGAACTTAATATTGGAACGCCATGAACTTTCAACAACTGCGCTCGATCCGCGAAGCGGCCCGCCGCGGCTATAACCTGACGGAAGTGGCGAACGCCCTGTTCACCTCGCAGCCTGGCGTGAGCCGGCAAATTCGCGAACTCGAAGACGAGCTGGGCGTGGTCATCTTCGAGCGCAACGGCAAGCGCTTGACGGGCTTGACCGAGCCGGGCAAGGGTATCCTGAAGATCGTTGACCGCCTCTTGATCGAGGCGGAAAACCTGCAACAGGCCAGCCTCGAATACAGCGGCCAGACCAGCGGTACCTTGTCGGTGGCAGCCACCCACACGCAGGCGCGCTATGCGCTGCCGAAAGTGGTGCAGGGCTTCCGCGCCGCCTATCCCGAGGTGCGTATTGCGCTACAACAAAGCGCGCCCGAGCACATCGCAGAATGGGTGCTGTCTGGCAAGACCGATATCGGCATCGCCACGGAAGGCTTGAGCCAGTTTCCCGATCTGGTATCGTTCCCGTGCTACCGCTGGAGTCATCTGATTGTTGTACCGGACGGCCATCCGCTGCTCGCGCATGCCCCCATCGGCCTGGAAGACTTGGCCAAATATCCCTTGATTACCTATGACAAGGGCTTCACGGGACGTGGTCATATCGACGATGCGTTCGCCAAGGCAGGCGTGGCCACCGATATTATTTTGACGGCCATGGATTCCGACGTCATCAAGCAATACGTGGCACTGGGCCTGGGCGTGGGCATTGTGGCGTCGATGGCTTTTGATCATGGCCGCGACAAGGGGCTGCAGGCGGTAGAAGCATCACATTTGTTCGCCATCAATACGACACGCCTGGCCGTGCGCCGCGGCGCTTACCTGCGTGCCTACGCCTACGAGTTCATCCTGCAACTGGCGCCGGACTTGACGCGTGAAGACATCGACCGCGCCATGGCGGGCGAGGAAGCTCTCTAGACTACGGACGCGCTCTGCGCGCGCGTCAGGCTGGCCCTGGCGCGCGCGTAGCTATCCTGCACCGTTCCATCCGCTACACAGCTAAGCCTGATTGAGCATGCATCGCTTCAGGCTTGCCATTGCCGCAGAGCTATATCGTCATCCGGATATATTTTGTACCGATTTACAACAATCCTGTTTGCGGCAGCTGCGCCTGGCCATGGCTGGAATGATGGCACGCCCCACGAGAGACGCTACCGGCAATAAATGGATGGGGTCGATTAAAAATACCAATGGTAAAAGACGTTTCTCTAATTGTATTTGCGTTTCCTTGATGATATCTTTCCCCATGTGCAAGTGAGATAACAAAAAAGATAACTAAGTTACTTTGGTGAAATGAAATCTAGGGGAAGTCTATGAACAAGACGAAACAGGCAGTATTGGGACTATGCCTTAGCGTGTCGGCCGTCCTGGCGCCGCTGGCCAGCGCGGCCAGCTGGGTCGAGATCAGCAACCCGGCCCAGGGCGGCTTCACGGTGGGCGGCACGAGCGTCACCTACGGTCCTGTCGCTGCCGCCAGCGTATGGGTGTACGACGGTGCCAATCCGCCCGGGGCGCAAAGCGCGGCCGCTATCTTGAGCTTGGTCAGCAGCAAATTTGGCTTGCCGTCCAGTGGTACCGGCTCTTTGGTCTTTGCTGCCCAGGGAGACTTGGCCAGCAGCAAGTCCGGTTCGTTCACCGTCAAATCCAGCTTTGACTACCTGGCCGTGCATTATGGCCGTGGCGAACTGTTGTTCCATTGGGCCACGCCGCTTGCCGCCAATACGGTTTTTAGCATTGCCAATCTGCCGCGTGGCCTGAGCAATTTCCGCGCGTTCAACTCCGTCTCGGCAGTACCTGAGCCAGCGACTTACGGCATGCTGATACTGGGCCTTGGCCTGGTCGGTTTTGTCGCGCGCCGTCGCCGCGTCCGAGCCTGACGCGCCTGCGGGAGCAAGATAAGAAAAAAGCCCGGAAACGCGATGCATTCCGGGCTTTTTACATGGCAGAGGGCTGTTTACCAGCTATAACCGGCCTTGGCATAGTAATAGCGGCCGTTGAAGCCGTTTGGCGCGAAGATGCTGTACGGCTGGGTGCCGTTGACGTTCAGGTTGCCCGCGCTTGTCACTTGTGCCGGATAGCGGTTGGTGACGTTGTCGATGCCGGCCACCAGGCGCCAGTTCTTGCCCAGTTTCACGGAAGCGGAGACGTCCAGCACCCATTGCGGGTCATACGTCTGGTCCAGCGTGGCATTGTTTTGCGGCACGGTGAAGCTGCCGTAGCGCGTCACGACGCCGTGCGCATTCCAGATGCCGAAGCTGTAGTCGGCGGCCAGGCTGAATTTATCCTTCGGCGACGCCACCGTGATGCGGTCGATGCTCTGGCGGTCGATCAGTTTCAAGTTGTTGGCCGTCAGGATGGCTGGATTGTCGGCGATTTTCCGTACCGTGCTCTTGTTATGGTTGTACGCCACCGTGAGGTCCAGGCGGTCTTTCTCTTGCAGGTCGATGCGGTAGGTGCTGACGATGTCCACGCCTTCCGTGCGCGTGTCGACGGCGTTGGTGAAGTAGCGCCCCGAGCCCACTGGCGTGCCCTGTGCGGCCAGGACGTTTTTCAACGCATCGCTGAGTACCAAATTGGCCGAGAACAGGATGCGGTTATCGATGTCGATGCGGTAGGCGTCCACCGTCGTCGTGAAGTTGCGGCTCGGTTGGAATTGCAGGCCCAGGCTGTAGTTACGGGCTTTTTCCGGTTTCAGGTCTTGCGCACCGAGTGCGCGCGCCTGCGCCGTGTTGACAGCGAAGGTGCCCGTCTCGATCGGCGTATTGAGGCCGTTGACGACCTGGAAGTTGGTGGTGGTGATGGTGTAGTGTTGCTGCGCCAGCGACGGCGCGCGGAAGCCGCTCGACACGGTGCCGCGCAGCGACAGGGTATCGCTGAACGAGTAGCGGGCCGAACCCTTGGCCGAGGTGGTGCTGCCGAAGTCGCTGTAGCGTTCGTGGCGCAGGGCCACGCCGCCGGACAGGTTTTTCGTCGCTTCCGCTTCCAGGTTCACATAGATCGATTCATTGTGGCGCGAGTGGCTACCGGCGTTGGCAGGACGGAAGCCGGCAAAGCCTTGTGAGCCGCTACCCGTATACGAGGCCGCGTCGCCGGCGCCGATGCTGTACTTTTCATGGCGTGCTTCGGCGCCCACGGCCACCGTCAGCGGTCCCGTAAAGTAAGCGACGGGAAATTCGCGCGCCGCATCGAGGTTGAACACGGTCTGTTCATTTTTCAGTGAACCGACATAGAAGTGCGTGGGGCTGTTCGCGCCCAGCGACTGGTTGACCGTGTTGTCCAAGTCCAGTTCGAACTTGTTGCTGCCGTAATTGATGCTGGCATCCCAGCGCCAGCCGGCCGCTTCGCCGCGCAAGCCTGTGACGATGGACTGGTCCGTCAGGGTGCTGTTTTGCAGTGGCAAAAAGCCCTCGGGGAAGAGCGGCGTGCGCTGCGAGTAGACCTTGGTGTCTGTGTTCTGTATCAATGCCGTGCGCCAGGTGGCAGCGGCCGAGGTATCGCGCACGCCGTAATTGCCGAAGGCATACCAGTCCAGATTGTCATTGATGCGGTATTCGCTGTTGAGGAAAATCGTCGCCGGCTTGCTTTCCGGGTCGCCATAGCGCTGGTTGACCTTGCCGTAGCGCGGTTCCAGCGGATTGCGGAAATCGGCGCCGGCGCGGTTGGTCGGGTCACGTTCGGCCACTTCGGCCGATACGCGCACCCAGCCGTCGTCGCCCAGGGCGAAGCCGGCCGAACCTTTGATGGATTTTTGCTTGCCGTCGCGTTCCTGCGTCTGGCCATAGCCCACTTCGATATCGCCGCCGGCCGCGCCTTTTTTCAGGATGATGTTGATCACGCCGGCAATCGCGTCCGAGCCGTACTGCGCCGCCGCGCCATCGCGCAGCACTTCGACGTGGTCGATGGCGGCCAGGGCAATGGCGTTCAGGTCGACGGGCGCCGAGCCGCGGCCCAGCGAGCCATTGACGTTAACGACGGCCGAAGTATAGCGGCGCTTGCCGTTCACCAGTACCAGAGTCTGGTCGGGCGACAGGCCGCGCAGCTGCGCCGGACGCACGGCATCGCTGGCGTCGGCGCCCGTGGCGCGGGCAAAGTTCAACGATGGCAGCAGGCGTGCCAGCACGGTGGCCAGTTCGCCCGAACCCGTGCTTTGCAGGTCGCGCGAAGTGAGGATGTCGACCGGCGATTCGGAATCGATGGTGCGGCGGTTCTTGGCGAAGGTGCCAGTGACCACCACCGATTGCAATTCCCCTTCGGCCGGCAGTTCTTGCTGCGCTTGTGCCTGCATCGGCAGGCTGAAGCAGGCGATCAGGCTGGCGGCGATGACGGTTTTCACGGGCAGGGTGCGATGCTGGGAGCGGACGGTACTTGAACTCATCGACAATATCTCTTCGGTTGGTGGATGCGCGGACCATGGCGGTCCGGTGATGCAAGCAGATTAACAGCGGCGACGTGGCGTGCTTACGATTCGTTCTGTCTATCGATATGCAATAAATAGCTTAAGCACGTGAACATGGCGCGAATCGCGCATATCGCCTCGTTTTCAGCATACGACCGGGCATGGCGCGGCTGCAATGGCGCACGTCAGTAAATGGCCCGCTGTTGTATAAATACGACTATGTGTCTGCCTTGCTTGCCTGGCGGCGGCATGCACCGCCAGGCAAGGGGCGTTTATTGCCCCGGATTGGGCGCTCTGGCGTGGATGGCGTCGACGGCCGCCACCAGTTCCGGCGATAAGGTGATTTGCTGCGCGTCGATATTTTGCTGCAATTGCGCCACGCTGGTGGCGCCGATGATGGTCGAGGCGACGAACCAGCGCGAGTAGCACCAGGCCAGCGCCAGTTGCGCCGGCGTCAAGCCGTGCGCGCGGGCCAGCGCCGCATACTCGCTGGCTGCCGCGATGGTGGCAGGGCGCACGTAGCGGGGACTCCAGCCGGCCGGGAAGTGTGTCAGGCGGCCCTTGGCCTGCGGATCGTCGAGGTATTTCGCCGTCAACTGGCCGAAAGCGAGCGGGCTGTAGGCCAGCAAGCCGACGTTTTCGCGGTGACAGGTTTCGTCGAGCAAGCTCGTCTCGAAATGGCGCGCCGTCAGGTTGTACAGGTTCTGGATGGATGCGATGCGTGGCAAGCCTTTCAGCTCGGCCTGCTTAATGAATTCGCACACGCCCCACGACGATTCGTTCGACACGCCGATGTGGCCGATCTTGCCTTCCTCGACCAGCTTGCCCAGCACGGCCAGGGTATCTTCGATGGCCACCGCGGCGTGTTCCTTGCGCGGGTTGTAGACGCTGGCGCCGAAGATGGGCAGGTTGCGGCTGGGCCAGTGCAACTGATACAGGTCGATGTGTTCTGTCTGCAGCCGGCGCAAGCTGTCTTCGACGGCGGCGCGGATATTGACCGCGTCGTGGTCCGTCTTGCCCTTGCGTATCCAGTGCATGCGCGAGTTCGGCCCGGCCACTTTGCTGGCCAGCACAATGTCGGCGCGCCTGCCGCTTTTCTTCAGCCAACTGCCGATATAGCGCTCCGTGCTGCCCTGCGTCTGGGCGCTGGCCATCACCGGGTACATTTCCGCCGTGTCGACGAAGTTGATGCCGCGTTCCAGCGCATAATCGAGCTGGCTGTGCGCTTCGGCTTGCGTGTTCTGTTCGCCGAAGGTCATCGTGCCCAGGCAGATCCGGCTCACTTCCAGTTGCTCGAACCCAGCTTGATCTTTTCCATGCGCGGTCCTTAGCGGGCTTGCTTGCCGCGCAGCGCGCGGGCGCAATCCTTGATCAGCGCCGGGCCAGCATAAATCAGGCCGCTGTACAACTGCACCAGCTGCGCGCCTGCCTCGAACTTGGCCAAGGCATCCTTGCCCTGCATGATGCCGCCCACGCCGATGATGGGCAAGGCGTCGCCCAGTTCCGCCTTCAGCAGGCGGATGACATTGTTCGACAGCGCAAACACGGGCGCGCCCGACAGGCCGCCCGCTTCCGCGCCGTGCGGCATGCCCTCGACGGCACTGCGCGACAGGGTCGTGTTGGTGGCGATGACGCCGTCGATGCGGTGGCGCGTGAGTGACTCGGCGATGCTTTTGACTTGTTCGCCATCCATGTCCGGTGCGATTTTGAGGGCCAGCGGCACGTAGCGCTTGTGCTTGTCCGCCAGGCGCGCCTGGGCATCTTTGAGCTGCGACAGCAGGGCGTCGAGTTCGGACGCACCTTGCAACTGGCGCAAATTCTTGGTGTTCGGCGAAGAGATGTTCACCGTCACATAGCTGGCGTAAGGGTAGACTTTTTCCAGGCACAGCAGATAGTCGTCGGCCGCCCGCTCGATGGGCGTGTCGGCGTTCTTGCCGATGTTCAGGCCCAGCACGCCGGCGCGCTGCTGGTAAAACTTCGACGCCTGCACGTTGGCCACGAAGGCGTCCACGCCGCCATTGTTAAAGCCCATGCGATTGATGATGCCCTGTGCCTGCGGCAGGCGGAACATGCGCGGTTTCGGATTGCCCGCCTGCGCGCGCGGCGTGACGGTGCCCACTTCGATAGAGCCGAAACCGAGGTCGGCCAGCGCATCGATGTAGGCGCCATCCTTGTCCAGACCGGCGGCCAGGCCCACGGGATTGGGGAAGGTAATGCCCATCACCGTGCGCGGATCGGCAGCGGGCTTTCCGCCCAGCTTCGTCAAGCCCAGCGCGCTAGCGCGTTTCAGGGTGGGCAGGGTGAGATGGTGGGCCGCTTCGGCATCCATCGAAAACAGCAGCGGGCGAGCGAGGGAGTACAGGAATTTTTCAGACATGGGGCGCTTTGAGTTGGTGTGCGCGCTACCGGGACGGGCTGGCGGTGCGCGAAATAAGTGGCGTATTTTACCGTGTTCCGCGCCGCTGCCGGGTGTATAGTTCTTTTTGGTCTGATGCAATATTGCTTCTTTATTCATTCGCATCGGGCCATGGACCTTCCTGTTTTTTCTCTGTTCTGTTGACTTCTATAAGCGAGACACCGATTGAAAAAGACACGCATCTTGACGGCCATCGCCGCCGCCAGCGCACTGCTGCTGAGCCATTCGGCCCTGGCCCTGCCCAATACGCAAGACACCCGCATGCTGAGCGAACCGGCTGTATCGAGCCGCCACATCGCCTTCATTTATGCGGGCGATGTGTGGCTGTCGAACCTCGATGGCGGCGGCGCGCGGCGCCTCACTTCCGACCTGGGGGAAAAGTCCAATCCGGTGTTTTCGCCCGATGGCAGCCAGATCGCGTACAGCGCGAACATTGACGGCAATATCGACGTGTATGTGATCGCGGCGGCGGGCGGCGTGCCGCGCCGCCTGACTTTCCACCCCGGTGCCGATCTGGCGCAATCGTTCACGCCCGATGGCCAGTGCGTGATGTTCACTTCGCCCCGCGCCGCCTTCAACAACCGCTTCCAGAAGCTGTTTACGGTGCCGGTGGCGGGCGGCGTGGAAACCCAGTTGGAGATCCCCAACGCCTCGCGCGCCACCTATTCGCCCGATGGCAAGCGCATCGCCTACAACCCGCTGATGCCTGCCTTCAAGCAGTGGAAGCGCTACCGGGGGGGCACCAACTCCTGGCTGTGGCTGTTTTCCTCCAGCGACAAATCCATCGAAAAAATCCCCCAGCCGAGCACGCGTTCGAATGACGTCGATCCCATCTGGCTGGGGGACACCGTCTACTTCCGTTCCGACCGCAGCGGCGAATTCAACCTGTTTGCCTACGACGTCAAGACGAAAGCCGTGCGCCAGTTGACGCAGCACGCAGATTTCCCCGTGCTGAACGCGGCGGCGGCGAACGGCACGATCGTCTACGAGCAGGCCGGCTACCTGCACGCCTTCGATATCGCCAGCGGCCAGGCGCACAAACTGACCATCGGCGTGGCCAGCGACCTGGGGCAGACGCGCCCGCGCTGGGTGAAGAATGCAAAATACATCCGCGACGCATCGATTTCGCCATCGGGCGCGCGCGTCGCCTTTGAATACCGGGGCGAGATCGTCACCATCCCCGCCGACAAGGGCGACGTGCGCAACCTGACGCAGACGGCCGGCGCCCACGAGCGCACGCCGGTCTGGTCGCCCGATGGCCGCTCGGTCGCGTATTTCTCGGACGAGCCGGGCGAATATGAACTGCATGTGCGCGCGCAGGATGGCAAGGGCGCCGTGAAGAAATTCAAGCTCAATGGCAGCGGCTTTTATGACAACGCGGTCTGGTCGCCCGATAGCAAGAAGATTGCGTTTGCCGACAATGGCTGGAGCATGTATGTGATCGACGTCGGCACGGGCAAGCTGCAAAAGGTCGCCACGGAAGCTATGTATGGCGTGGACAAGAGCATGCGCGCCTCGTGGGCGCCCGATTCGCGGTGGTTGGCCTACACGCTCAATTCGCCTACCTACACGCGCAGCGCCTACATTTATTCCATCGAGCAGAACAAGTCCATGCCGGTGACCGATGGCTTGTCCGACGTGGCCGAACCCGTGTTCGACAAGAGCGGCAAGTACCTGTATTTCTTCGCGTCGACCAATGCGGGGCCCAGCAATAACTGGTTCTCCCAGCAGAACGAAGACAACCTGGTGACGCGCACCGTGTGGATGGCCGTGCTGCGGCGCGATCTGCCGTCGCCCCTGATCAAGGAAAGCGACGAAGAGAAAGCCGCCAGCACAGATGCCAAAAAAGACACGGCGAAGGCGGAACCGGAAGCGAAGAGCGAAGCGAAGGTCGACCCGAAGACGGGCCGCGACGACCCGAAAGTGGCGGTGGCGCCGGTGGCGCCGATAGCCATCGATTTCGACGGCATCGCCACGCGCATCGTCGACTTGCCGTTGCCGGCCGCGCAATTGTCCAGCCTGGCCGCTGGCGCTGCGGGGCAGATTTTCCTGCTGCGCGAAAGCGATGGCAAGAAGGCCGTGCAGCGTTTTGATTTGAAGGAGCGCAAGGCGGAAACCGTGGTGGCGGAGGCAGACGATTTCGAAGTGTCGGCCGACGGCAAGAAGCTGCTGTACCGCCAGAAGGATAACTGGGCCATGGGTAGCGCCACGGGCAAGCTGCTGGCGCCCGGCGAAGGCAAGATCAAGGTCGATGCCATCGAGGTAAAAGCCGATCCGCGCGCCGAGTGGACGCAGATTTTCAACGAGGTCTGGCGTATCAACCGCGATTATTTCTATGACCCGGGCATGCATGGCGTGGACTGGAAGGCCATGCGCGACAAGTATGCCGTCTTCCTGCCCGAGCTGTCGAGTCGCGCCGACCTGAACCGCCTGATTCAATGGATGTGCAGCGAACTGGCCGTGGGTCACCATCGCGGCGGCGGCGGCGACGATTTTATCGAGGCGAAGAAAGTGCCGGGCGGCTTGCTGGGCGCCGATTACGAAGTGCGCGACGGGCATTACCGCTTCAAGAAGGTGTATGGCGGCTTGAACTGGAATCCGGCCCTGCGCGCGCCGCTGACGGAGCCGGGCCTGAACGTCAAGGCGGGCGAATACCTGCTGGCCGTCGATAGTCGTCCTTTGCTGCCGCCGACTAATTTGTACAGCGCGTTTGAAAACACGGCCGGCAAGGCCGTCGACCTGACCGTAGGGCCATCGGCCGACGGCAAGGGCGCGCGCACGATCAGCGTGGTGCCGGTGGCGACCGAAGATGCCTTGCGCAACCGCGACTGGATCGAAGGCAATATGCGCAAGGTCCATGCGGCAACCGGCGGCAAAGTGGCGTACGTGTACGTGCCCAATACGGCAAGCCTGGGCCACACCTACTTCAAGCGCTATTTCTTCCCGCAGGCGGACAAGCAGGCCATCATCGTCGACGAGCGTTTCAATGGCGGCGGCAGCGTGGCCGATTACTACATCGAGATCTTGCAGAAGAAGGAAATCGCCTGGTGGACCATGCGCTACGGCGCCGACATGAAGACGCCGTCGGCCTCGATCCAGGGGCCGCGCGCCATGCTGATCGACGAGACGGCCGGCTCGGGCGGCGACCTGCTGCCGTGGATGTTCCGCAAAAATAATATGGGGCCGCTGATCGGCAAGGCGACGTGGGGTGGCCTGGTGGGCGTGCTCGGCTTTCCCGTGCTGATGGACGGCGGCTTCATCACGGCGCCGAACCTGGCGTTCTGGACGCGCGAAAACGGCTGGGGCGTGGAAAACGAAGGCGTGCCGCCCGATATCGAAGTCGAGCAAACGCCGGCCGACGTCATCGCCGGGCGCGATCCGCAGTTGGAAAAGGCGATTCAAGTGATCCAGGCCGAACTGGCGAAGAACCCGCCTGTGCTGCCTGCACGTCCGGCGTTTCCGGACAAGAGCAAGTAGGGTGGCAATTCGACCCCAATAGCAAGGGCCGGGGTCGTACCCTCAGGGTACGACCCCAGTGTCTGCCGTTGGGTTTAATTTACAAGATCACCCACTGCCCCTTGATGCGTGCTTCCAGCGGCTTGAAGTTGATTTTATAGGCCATCTTCGGGCTTTGCGCGATCCAGTAGCCCAGGTAGACATACGGCAGGCCCAGTTCGCGCGCCTGGGCGATTTGCCACAGCACGTTATAGGTGCCGTAGGAGGCGCCCGCCACGTCGGGATCAAAAAAAGTATAGACGGACGACAAGCCATCGGCCAGCACGTCGATGATGCTGACCATGCGCAGCGTGCCGCTAGCATCACGAAATTCCACCAGGCGCGTGTTGACCCGGCTTTGCAGCAGGAATTGCGCGTACTGGTCGCGGCTGTCCTGGTCCATGCCGCCACCGGCGTGGCGCGTGCTCTGGTAGCGCAGATACAGCTCGTAGTGCTCGTCAAGAAAGGACAGGTTGGCCACGCCCGCCTGCAGGTCGGCGTGCCGGCTCCATGCGCGGCGCTGGTTGCGGTTGGGTGTGAAGGACTGCATGACCACGCGCACGGGAATGCAGGCCTGGCAGCCATCGCAATACGGGCGGTAGGTGAAGATGCCGCTGCGGCGAAAGCCGTTGCGCACCAGTTCCGAATACACGTCGCTGTTGATCAGGTGCGAAGGTGTGGCCACCTGTGAGCGCGCCTGGCGCTCGTCGAGGTAGCTGCACGGGTAGGGCGCTGTCGTGTAGAACTGCAGGGTGGCAAACGGTAGTTCGTTCAGGTGCGTCATGCTGATCCTGTCTGGTCTGGCCGCGGCAATGGAGCTCTGCGTGGCGTTATCATAGCTTTTTTACGCTGGCGTTGCAGTCTGCCAATCGGTGATTTGCGCCGCTTCAATGGCGATGCGTACATGGGCCAGGAAGCCTGCGCGCGAAATGGGTATGCGCCTAGCGAGGCCAGGTGTTTTGTTTCTTGCTGGCAGTCGATCATGGTCACGCCACGCGCTCTCAAAAAACGTACCAGTTGCGCTAGCGCAATCTTCGAGCCATCCGAGACGCGCGCGAACATCGATTCGCCGTAGAACATGCGTCCTATCGACACGCCATATGCGCCGCCCACCAGTTCCCCGTCCAGCCACAGCTCCGACGAATGCGCATAGCCCAGCTTGTGCAAGCCCGTGTAGCCGGCGATGATTTCGTCGGAAATCCAGGTGCCAGGGCCATCCTTGCGTGGTGCGGCGCAGGCGCGCATTACGGCGTCGAAGTCGCTATCGAAGCGCAGTTGCCAGCGTCCGTCCGTGGCGGCGCTGCGCTCGACCTTGCGGATCGCCTTGGCCAGGCTGTCGGAGACCTTAAAGTCCTCCGTCATGAGCACCATGCGCGGGTCGGTGCTCCACCAGAGTATGGGCTGACCTTCGGAAAACCAGGGGAAATGCCGCGCTTGTAGGCGTCGAGCAGGCGCGCGGGCGACAGGTCGGCGCCGGCCGCCAGCAGACCGGGCGCTTCCTCGGTCAGGGCGCGCGAGACGTCGGGGAACGGTGTGTGGATGTCTAGCCAGGTAATCATGCGGCGGTCAAAGGTGGCAGGTGGTGTAGGCTTACTCGGGAGCTTGCTCTGCATCCGGGCGCGGCATCGGGCGCGTGATGTCGCCCGTATGGAAACCGTAGCTGCCGCCCTCGCGAATGTTTACGCGGTCGGCAAAGAACAGTTCCAGCGTGGTGCGAATGGTGGGGAAGGCCAGGTCATCCCAGGGGATTTGCGCTTGCGTAAATAGCTGCACCTCCAGGCTTTCGATGCCCGGCGCGAAATCGAGGTCGCGCAAGCGCGCCAGGTAGAACAGGTGCACCTGATGCACGCGCTGTACGTTGAGCAGCGAAAACAGCGGGCCCAGCTCGATATTGGCGCCCGCTTCCTCCACCGTTTCGCGCTCGGCCGCGTCGGACGTGGTTTCGTCGTTTTCCATGAAGCCGGCCGGCAGGGTCCAGTAGCCCAGGCGCGGCTCGATGGCCCGCTTGCACAGCAAGATCTGCAACTGGCCATCCTCTTCCCAGACGGGGATGGAGCCGACCACCATTTTCGGGTTCTGGTAATGGATGGCGTCGCAGTTGGCGCAGACATAGCGCAGACGGTTGTCGCCCTCCGGAAGGGAGAGGCTGACAGGATGGGCGCATTCGGAGCAAAATTTCATGGGCGGGCTTGGGATAGGGGTGGCATCGGGGAAGGCTATAGTGTAACGCCTACTGTACACCTATTGCGTGCGCCGTGGCGTGACAGGCCGACACAATGGCAAGCGGCAACTGGCCGCGCCTTTTTACGTACTTTTTGACACACTTTTATTAAATAGCTCTATTGCAGTTTAAGTTGAGATAGCTATTGCCTAAGCTGCCCGTTTGCCCTTATAATTCGTCTGCGGGGTGGAGCAGTCTGGCAGCTCGTCGGGCTCATAACCCGAAGGTCACAGGTTCAAATCCTGTCCCCGCAACCAATACCTGAAAGCCGCTGATTCTTGCAAAAGATCCGCGGCTTTTTTCATTCCTGGCCAAGGGTAAGCTGCGGGACGCGGGGCAGGAGGGGGTAGAATCATTTGTCAAATCTTGCCCTTTACGCCGCGCAACAATCTGGTATATAATTCGAGTGCGGGGTGGAGCAGTCTGGCAGCTCGTCGGGCTCATAACCCGAAGGTCACAGGTTCAAATCCTGTCCCCGCAACCATTTCGAAGCCGCTGATTTCTCGCAAGAGGATCAGCGGTTTTTTCGTTGTGCGCTGCCACTCAGTGACTTGCCTGGCAATGATGTGCCTGGCGCAAATACAGCACCGGCGGCCACCAGCGCCGCCGTGGTAGCCGCCGCCGCGCTGCAGCTGCCTGCCGCGCGGCACTGTTAGGTTTTCTTCGCCAGTTGCATGCCCACGGGCAGGGCGCGGATGCGTTTGCCCGTGGCTGCGAAGATGGCGTTGCACAGGGCCGGCGCGATAGGCGGCGTGGCCGGTTCGCCCACGCCACCCAGTTCCATATCGAGGGTGCCGGGCACCAGGTGCGTATGGATCACGTGCGGCGCATCGGCGGCGCGCAGCACGCTGTAGTCGTGGAAATTGCTTTGCTCGACCCGGCCATTCTTGAAGCTGATTTCGCCGCTCATGGCCAGGGACAGGCCCATGATGCACGCGCCTTCGATCTGCGAACGCACGCGGTCCGGGTTGATCTGCGGGCCACAATCCATGGCGATATCGACCCTGGGCACGATGACTTCACCGGCCGCATTGATCTCCACCTCGATCACGGCCGCCACATAGGTGACAAAGCTGTAAGACACGGCCAGCCCCAGCCCCCGGCCCTTGGGCAATTTGCGGCCCCAGCCTGCCTTGGCTGTCGCCAGCTCGATCACGTGGCGCATGCGACCGATGTCGACCGGGTACTTGGCCGGATCTTCGCCATAGTTCCAGCCATCGGACAGGTCGGCCGGGTTGATCTTGCGCGCCGGGCCGAGCAGCGCCAGCAGGTAGTCGCGGTGGTCCTTCTTTGCCGCGTGCGCCAGTTCGGCCGTGAACGACTGTATGGCGAATGCGTGCGGAATATTCGAGACGGAACGGAACCAGCCGATGCGCGTGTGGGCCGGCACTTCGGGTACTTCGACGCGGATGTTTGCAATGGCGAATGGCACGTTGATGGCCGACATGCCCAGCTCGAACGGCGCCTGCTGGTTCGCACCGGCGGCAAAGGTCGAGGCGATGGTGGGTGCGGCCGTGCGGTGCAGCCAGGCCGTCGGCATGCCTTTTGCGTCGAGCGACGCTTCCAGCCGTTCGACCGACACCGTGTGCAGATAGTCATGCTGCAGGTCGTCGTCGCGCGTCCACGTCAGCTTGACGGGCGCGCCATCCATGGCCTTGCACAGCAGCGCCGCCTCGACGGCGAAATCGGGTTTTGATTTGCGCCCGAAACCGCCGCCCAGCAGGGTCACGTGGACGGTCACGTCGTCATACGCCAGACCCAGTGCCGTGGCCACGTTGCTGCGCGTCGCCTGCGGCGCTTGCACGCAGGCCCACACTTCGGCCTTGCCATCGACGATGCGCACGGTGGCGGCGGGCGGCTCCATGGTGGCGTGCGCCAGGTGGGGCAGATAATATTCGGCACTGAGTTTGCGCGTGGCGGCAGTGGCGGCCAGAGTGGCCACCGTCTGGCCCTGGTCGCGCGCCGGCTTGGCCGGCTGGCGCACGGCCGCTTCCAGCGTCTTGCGGAAAGCCTTTGAATCGTAGGTGCCGTTCGGGCCGTCTTCCCACTCCAGCAGCAGCGCTTCGCGGCCCTTGATGGCGGCCCAGGTATTGCTGGCGATAACGGCTACGCCACCGAGCGGATTGAACATGGCTGGTGGTGGACTGCCCGCCAGTTCGACGATGCGCAGCACGCCAGGCACCTTCAGGGCTGCCGTTTTGTCCACGCTTTTCAGCTTGCCGCCAAAGACGGGCGGACGGGCGATGACGGCATACGCCATGCCATCAAGGCGCGTGTCGATGCCGAAGTGGGTGTTGCCGGTGACGATATCGTGCAGGTCAATGCCGCGCGTGCTGGTTTGCCCGATATAGCGCAGTTCGCCGGCTGTTTTCAGGCTGATGCGCGCGCGCGGCGGCACCGGCAGTTTGGCCGCTTGTTCTGCCAGGGCGCCGAACGACAGTGAGCGCCCGCTGGCCGCATGCACGACGGTATGGTTGACGGCCTTGACTTGCGTCACTGGCACGTCCCAGCGCGCGGCGGCAGCTGTTTCCAGCATCAGGCGCGCCGTGGCGCCCACGTGGCGCATGGCACGGAACGAGTGGCGCATGCTGCGCGAACCGTCCGTGTCCTGGCTGCCGTAGCGCGCTTCGTCGGCGGGCGCCTGCTGCACGCGTACCTGTGCCCAGTCGGCGCCCAGTTCGTCGGCCGCCACCATGGGCAAGCTGGTGCGGATGCCCTGGCCCATTTCGGAGCGGTGCGCCACGATGGTGACGATGCCGTCGGCACTGATCGACAGAAATACCAGGGTATCGTCGACCACGCCGCCGGCCATCTTGTCGCCGCCATATTTGACGGCGTCGGCCGCCATCACCAGGCCGGAGGGGCCGGCCACCAGGCTCAAACCGGCCAGCGCGCCGGCCGCCTTGAGCCAGTTGCGCCGTGCAGGCGAGGCGGGGGCACGGTTGTTTTCAGGGATGCTCATTTGGCCGCTCCTTTTGCGTTGATGGCCGCTGCGGCATGCTTGATGGCCGCGTGAATGCGCGTGTAGGTGCCGCAGCGGCAGATATTGCCGCTCATCGCTTCGCGTATTTGCCGGTCGTTCGGTGCTGGCGTCTTGTGCAGCAGGGCCGTGGCCGACATGATCTGGCCGGCTTGGCAATAGCCGCATTGTGGCACGCCGTGTTCTTGCCAGGCATGCTGTAGTGCAAGGCCAACCTTGTCTTCGCCCACCGCTTCGATGGTGGTGATGTTCTTGCCGGCGGCGGCCGATATCGGCGTCACGCAGGAGCGGATAGCCTCGCCATCGAGGTGCACGGTGCAGGCGCCGCACAGGGCCATGCCGCAGCCGAATTTGGTACCGGTCATGCCCAGTTCGTCGCGCAGGGCCCACAGCAGGGGCGTATCTTCAGGCAGGGCAAGCGCGTGCTGCTTGCCATTGATGCTCAGGGTCGTCATGTGTATTCCTCGGGGTGGGGATGGTTTGGGCAAGCGTGACGGTCGTCCGGCAGACGGATCAGCGCATCAGTGCATCAGCGTGCGATGGTAGCACCAGCTGCCATGTGCTGCAGCGCAAGGCTTGCCGTGCCTATCGGCTCCTGGCTTGCTGCTGTTTTTAGCGGCTGCAATAGCGCTTAGGCGTAGTTCAGCGCTGCGTTTCGAGCTGCGCATATACGGCGCCGGCGATCTTGCCCAACTCGGTTTTTGGCAGCCTGGCCGAGAGAGCGTAGCCCATCTGGCCATCGATCCAGTAAAACACGCCCAGTTCCTGCTCCTGCGTATAGCGGAAGGCCGTTTCGCGTCTGCCGGCCCGTTCCTTGGCCACGTACAGGGTCAGGCGCTTGCCAGTGCTTTCTTCGTACATGAATTGTGCCACGGGACCATCGCCGTCGCCGGGCAGCAGGCGCCCGCCGATCAGGTGATAGCCGAGCGTCGACAGCACGGGTGGCTGCAAGGTGCTACCCAGGCGTTTCGATAGCCATTGCACCAGGTGCGCCTCTTGTTCCACGCCCACTTCCACCGGGTGGCGAACTTCGGGCGTGTAGACGGCATGGGCGATGGCGGCGCTACGCGCCAGGGCCAGGGGGCTGGCGCTGGCGGCCTGCATGTCAGCGGCGGCGCCGGCATCGCCGCGCAGCAGCCAGCCGCTCATGGCGCCGGCGAACACCAGCACGACAGCCGCTGCCGCCTGCATGGCGCGGTGGTGCCGGACGTAATTGGCTGCCGGCGGGGCAGCAGCCTGCAGTAGCGCCCGTGGCAGCGCTTCCTGCTGCAGCGGATCGAACAGGGCACGCAATTGCCGGTTCTGCTCGCGCCAGGCAGCCACCCTGGCGGCGTCTTGCGGGTGCGCGCGCAGGTGGGCGTCGATGGCCGCGTGCTGCTCCTCGGGCAGGATGCCGTCGGCCGCGGCATGCAATTGCGCTTCGCTGATGGCTGGCGTTGTCATTTCACGACTTTCAGGGTGGGTGGGCCGCTGCCCTGGCTGCCAGCAGGGCGGCCATCGAGCAGGGTGCGCAGTTTGTCGCGTCCGCGTGACAGGCGCGACATGACAGTGCCGACGGGGATGTCCAGAGTGGCCGCCACCTGTTCGTACGCCATCTGCTCGAGCGCGACGAGCAGGATGACTTCGCGCTGTCCCAGCGGCAAGCTGGCCAGCGCCGCATCCATTTCACCGATGGCGATCGCTTGCCCCGGCGCGCGTTCCGGTGCGGGCAGCACGCTGTCGTCGTCGAGCTCCTCCAGGGACAGGCCGGGGCGGCGTAATTGATCGACGTGCAGGTTGTGCATGATAGAAAACAGCCAGGGCCGCATCTCACCGCCGCGCTGCCATTGATCCAGCCTGCGCCAGGCACGCTCCACGGTGTCCTGCACCAGGTCGTCCCCGTGCAGGGCGCCCACCAGCGCGCGCGCATAGCGGCGCAGGCTGGGCAGGCACGCTTGCAGCTGTCGACTGTCCTCTGGCGTGATCATCGCGGCGGCGGGAATGGCTGCTTACGGCTTGACGACGTGCCACACATTCTTGAAGTTGTCGCCGGCCATGTCGCCCGCCTTCTTGTCTTCCTTGTACAGGTACAGGGGCTTGCCATTATAGGTCAGCTGCATCGCGCCATTGTCTTCGCGCTTGATGCTGCCATACGGCGCGGCGGGCGCCGCTTCGGTGGCGATGACGGCGGGCCAGGCGACCAGGCAGCCACCACTGCAGGCGCTCTTGCCGCTGTCAGCGACATCCTTGTCGAATACATACACTGTCATGCCCGTGGCGTTGACCAGCATGCCGTTGGCGGGCATGACGTCGGCGGCGAAGGCCAGCGGGGCGGACAACAGGGTGGCGAGGGCGAAGCTGGTAGCGGTAAGCTGAGTAAAGCGCATGATGGTCTCCTTGAGTTTTTTGGGGCTTGCAAGGGATAGACGCAAGGTGCTCCCTGTTTATTCCGCCGCTGGTGGAATATTTTTTGCATGCAGGCTGGCCCACAGGTGGGCGGCGGCCATGCTGCGGTGCGGCGCATACTGGCGCAGCCAGTGCTGCGTGCGCGCCATGTCCGGTTTCGTCACCTCGCCGAGCAGCTTTTGCAGGGCGGCGCGTATCGCCACGTCGCCATGCAACGAGCAATCGGCGTAGCCGTAGCCGCGCAGCAGCGCATAATTGACGCTCCACGGGCCGATGCCCTTCACGGCCAGCAGCGCCTGCGAGATGGCCGTCACGTCGCCGCAAGGCGGCAGCGCCAGCGACAATTCTCCCTCGTTGACCAGGCGCGCCAGGCGCAGCACGGTTTCCGCCTTGGCGCGCGAGAATTTGCGGCTGGTCAGTTCTTCCACCGACAGCCGCGCCACGTCGCGCGCCTCCGGGTAGCACCACACACCGCTGCTGTGCGCGCGCCCTGCCTGCAAGATGAAGCTGCGGCGCAGCGCAATGGCGAACGGCAAATTGATCTGCTGGCCGATGATGGCCCAGGTCAGCGCCTCGAAGGGGCTGGCCGACTGCACGATGCGTAAGCCCGGATTGCTGCGAATTAAAGGCGCCAGTAGCGGATCGCTGGCAGCGAGCAGGGCGAACGGCTGCGGATCGATGCGCAGGCCGAGGATGTTTAGCAGCGCGTCGTGCAGGTGCGTTTGAAGTGCGGTGACGGTATTGTCATTGCCGTCGATGTCGGCCTGGCAGACGGCGCCGTCGTGCGTGAACGCCACATCGAGCAAGACAGGCAGGCCTTGCAGCACGATGCCCTTGCGCAGCCCGTTTGCTGTGACCTGTTCGGCCACGCCTTGCGCATCGCGGCTGTGGAAGGCGATGACATCATCGCGACGGTAGCCGGCAGGCAGGGGCAGGGTCCAGTGCAGCAGGGTCATGGTGGGCCAAAGTGAAGGAAGGTAGCAGGCAGGCGAGGCGGGCGCAGCGCGTTTCTTGCTTTTTGCCTTTAGCGCGCGCAGATCTCGGTGCCAGCTGGGCTGAGGGCTGCCGCGTGCTGGATTTGCAGGGCGTCGGGCACGCCGTTCTTCACGGCCGTCAGCTCGGCCAGGATGGAAATGGCGATTTCGGCCGGCGTCTTGCTGCCGATGTACAGGCCGATCGGCGCATGCAGGCGGGCCAGTTGTTGCGCGCTGACGTCGAACTGCAGCAGCCGCTCGCGGCGCTTGGCATTGTTGGCGCGCGAGCCGATGGCGCCCACGTAAAAAGCCGGTGATTTGAGTGCTTCCATCAGGGCCAGGTCGTCGAGCTTGGGATCGTGGGTGAGGGCGACGACGGCGCTGCGGCTGTCGAGCTTCAATTCGAGCACGAGATCGTCCGGCATGGCGTGCAGCAGGGGCACGCCGGGCACGTTCCAGCCATCCCGGTATTGCTCGCGCGGGTCGCAGACGATGACGTGGTAATCCATGGCCGTGGCGATCTGCGCCACGAAGCGCGACAACTGGCTGGCGCCGATGATCAGCAGGCGCCAGCGTGGGCCATGCTGCGTGGTGAGCACGGCGTCTTCCAGGGTCAGGGCGGCACCCGGCACGGCGCTTTGCAGGGTGACGCTGCCAGTGCGCAGGTCGAGGCGGCGTTCGACCAGTTCATGCGCTTCCAGGCGCGCCAGCAGTTCGGCCACGCGGCTGTGCGCATGCAGCGGCTCGATGGCCAGTTCGATGGTGCCGCCGCAGGGCAGGCCGAAACGGTGCGCCTCGTCTGCGCTGATGCCGTAGCTGACGATTTCTGGCAGCGCGCGCACGATGCCGTGCACGCGGACGGTGTCGATCAAGTCATCCTCGATGCAGCCGCCGGAGACGGAGCCGACCACCGTGCCGTCGTCGCAGATGGCCAGGGTGGCGCCCACCGGACGGGGGCTGGAGCCCCAGGTCTTGATGACGGTGACGAGTTCGCAACGGTGGCCGGCGGCCAGCCAGGCGGCGCTGGTTTTCAGAACTTCAAGATCGATGCTGTCCATAGGGTGCCAGAGTTGCATGCCGCATGTCTGCGACAAAGTATGGAATAGGTTTCAAGATTGTGGATATACTACCTGTTCCACCACCGTGCGGAGAATTTTCATGTCAAATGAAGTCAAGACGCAAGAAGAGGGTATTCCCAAGTTCGGCAAGCTGCTCATTGCCCTGTTTTTTGCCGTGGTGTTCTGCGGTGCCCTGACCTGGATCATGGGCACCTATTTCCCGAATTTCCCCGGCGGCTGAACAATGCTGCTGCTCCTTGCGCTTTGCGGCCTGCGATGCTCACCGTGCCAGAGCACGCTTGCGCTGCTTAGCCACAAATCACTGCCGCTCGCGACGGTTTTGTCAGGCGCCTCCTTTGCTCATCAGGCCTAAGGCTTGAGCGGCTTCTTTGCCGCCTGCTTGGCGCGCACCTCCGTCACGGCGCGGTTGATGGCCGCCATGCGCGCGTTGGTGCCAGGATGCAGCGCCGTGTAGCCGTTGGCCAGCGTGGCCGGTACTTGCGTGGCCAGGCGCTGCCAGAAGAGGGCGGCGTTGTCGATATTGTAGCCGGCGCGCGCCAGCAGGTAGATGGCGAGGGTGTCGGCTTGCGCATCGAGTTCCTGCGGCATGGACTTGATGCCGGCGCCGCCCGTCAGCATCGACACGTCGGGCTGTACGGCGCCGAGGCTGTCGATGATGCTGCTGGCCGTACCGGCCGTGCGCTGGCTGCGCGCATGATCGAGGATGTTATGCGCCATTTCGCGCGCGATCACGAAGGCGATACCTTCGTCGTTTTGCGCCGCATTGACCATGCCGCGCGTGAGCATGATGCTCGCGCCATCCGAATAGGCGTTGATATTGTCTGCATTGCCCAGGGTAACGCGGAAGGCGCAGGCACGCGTGACGGGAATCTTCAGATCCTGCTGCTGGCCGTCGCGGGCGATGGTCATGTTCAGGCTGGCGCTTTTCGAGACCAATGGGCCAACGATGGCGCCGAACGGAGCTTCCGCCTTGGGGCCGGCGGGTAGCGGCTTGCCTTCGGCAGCGAGCAAGGCGTCGCCCTTGCGCAAGCCGGCGCGCGCGGCGCCGCTGCCTGGCAGCACGCCCGACACTTGCATCTGCTCGCCGTAGCCGAGGGCTGCCTGGGCCGCGTCGGCATAGACGCCCGGGTACGAGTATTTGTTCTGGGCCGTGAAGCCCAGCAGCTTGCGTGCATGCGTCTTGCACAGGTCCGCATTGTTGATCAGCAGGGGCGCCGACACTTTCGACAGGCGATCCTGCTGCGCCACCATCTTCACCAGTTCTTCCTGCTCCGCCTTTTTCTCCGCCGTCAGGGCCGGTGCGTCGGGCGCCGCGACGACATTGAACGGGCCGCTGACATTCGTCGCCGGCGCGGTGCAGCCGGCCAGAATGGCTGCGCCGGCCAACAGGAGAGGAGTGGCCAGGCGGCGCAGCGAAGTCGAAATCAGATGGCGGAAACCTGGCATAAATTAGTCCTTAATGTTTGCCGGTGCTGCCGAAACCGCCAACACCGCGTTCGCTGTCGCCGAATTCCTCGACGACGTTAAAGCCCACTTGCAGCACCGGTACGATAATCAGTTGCGCCAGGCGTTCCATGGGATTGAGCGTGAAAGCACTCTGGCCCCGGTTCCAGGTCGATACCATCAGCTGGCCCTGGTAATCGGAGTCGATCAAGCCTACCAGATTGCCCAATACGATGCCGTTCTTGTGGCCCATGCCGCTGCGCGGCAAAATCATGGCTGCATACGACGGGTCGCCGATATGGATGGCCAGGCCGGTCGCAATGAGTACCGTCTGGCCAGCTTCGATGGTGATGGCCTCGTCTATGCAGGCGCGCAAGTCCAGGCCTGCGCTGCCGGGCGTGGCGTAGGCTGGCAGCAGTTCTTTCATGCGGGCGTCGAGGATCTTGATGTCGATATTTTTCATTAATCTGATTAACTAAGCTAAGTCGTATAAAAAAGGTTTATTTGAGCAGCGAATTGTTGGCGAGTCGCTTTGAGATTTCCGAAATCAGCTGGCGCGCCAGGTTCAGTTTCGAGGCGCGCGGCAGCACGGTATGGCCTTCTTCATCGAACAGGATGATGGTGTTGTCATCCTGACCGAAGGTGTTCTGGCCGATATTGCCGACCAGCAAAGGAATGCCCTTTTTTTCGCGCTTGATCGAACCAAATTCCACCAGGTTTTCCGATTCGGCGGCAAAGCCCACGCAATACGGATAGCCGGCCAGGTTGGTGCGTGCCGCCACGCTGGCCAGGATGTCGGGATTTTGCGTGAACTGCAGTTCGGGCACGGAGCCGTCGGCCTGCTTTTTCATCTTCTGCTCGCTGGCGTTGGTCACGCGCCAGTCGGCCACGGCGGCCACGGCGACAAAGACATGCTGGCCGTCGACGTGGGCCAGTACCGCATCATGCATTTGCTGTGCGCTTTGCACATCGATGCGGCGCACGCCGAAGGGCGCGTCGAGGGCAGTCGGACCTGAAATGAGCAGCACTTCGGCGCCCGCTTCGCGCGCCGCGCGCGCCACCGCATAGCCCATCTTGCCCGAGGACAGATTGGTAATGCCGCGCACGGGGTCGATGGCTTCGAAGGTGGGGCCGGCCGTGACCAGCACGCGCTTGCCTGCCAAGACTTTCGGCTGGAAGGCGGCGATCAGCTCCGTCAGCAGCTGTTCCGGTTCCAGCATGCGGCCCAGGCCCACTTCACCGCATGCCTGTTCCCCGGCGGCGGGGCCGAACAGCTTGATGCCATCATCGCGCAGCTGTTGCACATTGCGCTGCGTGGCGGGGTTCTGCCACATTTCCACGTTCATGGCCGGCGCTACCAGCAAAGGCAGGTGCGCCGGGCGGGCCAGGCACAGCGTCGACAGCAGGTCGTCGCACACGCCGTGCGCCAGTTTGCGCAGAAAATCGGCCGAACACGGTGCGATCAGGATGGCGTCCGCATGGCGCGTCAAATCGATATGCGCCATGTTGTTGGCGATGCGCGCATCCCACTGGCTGGTGTGTACGGGATGGCCCGAGAGCGCCTGCATCGTCACGGCCGTGATGAAATGGCTGGCCGCATCGGTCATCACCACTTGCACCGAGGCGCCAGCCTTGCTCAGGGCGCGGCACAGTTCTGCCGCCTTGTAGCAGGCGACGCCGCCGGTAAGTCCCAGGACAATTTTTTTGCCGGACAATTCCATGCCGTTCTCCTGCTGGTTTATTTGTTTACCCGGCGCAGTTCATCGATGATGAACAGGGCCGCGCCGATGCAGATGGCGCTGTCGGCAATATTGAAGGCGGGGAAGTGGCCCCAGCTTTTCCAGTGGAAGTCGAGGAAGTCGACTACATGGCCGTAAATCAGGCGGTCGATGGCGTTGCCCAGCGCGCCGCCAAGGATCAGCGCCAGAGCCCAGCAAAACATGCGCTGGCCGGCGTGCTTTTTCAGTAAGTAAATGATGTAGATGGCCGCCGCGAGGGCGATGCCGGTGAAGAAATAGCGTTGCCAGCCGCCCTGGTCGGACAGGAAACTGAACGCCGCACCTTTGTTAAACGCGAGCACCAGGTTGAAATACGAAGTGATGACCATTTCCTGCGCATAGTGGAACGTCTTCAGGATCGTGATCTTGGTGATCTGGTCGAACAGAATGACAACGGCGGCAATGCCCAGCCAGGGCACGAGCGAGGATGAGGAGGACGATTTCGATGAAAAACGGTTTTTAGTGGCCATATTTTTCCAGGGAAGATAAAGCCGCCGCTACTCTTGCGGGCAGCGGCGGT
Source organism: Janthinobacterium lividum PAMC 25724 (assembly GCA_000242815.2). Classification (GTDB taxonomy): domain Bacteria; phylum Pseudomonadota; class Gammaproteobacteria; order Burkholderiales; family Burkholderiaceae_D; genus Janthinobacterium; species Janthinobacterium lividum_D. The sequence goes on along the minus strand of AHHB01000040.1, from coordinate 52,125 downwards.
GGGAAGCGGCGCACTGGGTCTGTATTCCAGTCGCGCGCCGTTGTTAGGCGAAGCGGCGAACTTCGCCCTTGCCAAACAGGTTGCTGACGCAGCGGCCGCACAGGGTGGCATGCGCGGCGTCCGTGCCCACGTCGCTGCGGTAGTGCCAGCAGCGCTCGCACTTCGGCGCCGTGGACGCGGCCACGACCACCTCTTCGGCCGCCTCCTCAGGCACTTCGACAACGCTAGCCTGGGAGGTGATGAAGACGAATTTCAAGTCGTCGCCCAGGGTTGTCAACAGCTTGTACTTCATCGGCGCAGCCTTGATCGTCAGTTCCGCCTGCAGCGAGGAGCCGATGGCGCCCGAGGTGCGCAAGTCTTCCAGCTGTTTTGTGACGTCCGTGCGCACGGCGCGCAGGGCCGTGTATTTCTCCAGCAGGTCGGCCGCATCCGATACTTCCGGCAACTGCCACCAGGTTTGCGTGAAGATGGTTTCATCGCTGGCGGCGTAGGCTTCGCTGCCGGCAAAGACGACCCATGCTTCTTCGGCCGTGAACGACAGGGCCGGCGCCATCAGGCGCAGCAGGCTTTGCGTGATATGCCACAGTGCCGTTTGCGCGGAACGGCGCGCTTGCGAGCTCAAGCCGGAGGTGTACAGACGGTCCTTCAGGATGTCCAGGTAGAAGCCACCGAGGTCTTCCGAGCAGTACGTCTGCAGCTTCGACACCACCGGCTGGAACTCGTAGCGCGCGTAATTGTTCTCGATCTGCGTTTGCAGCGAGGCCATGTTGGCCAGCGCATAGCGGTCGATCTCGAACATCTGCGCCACCGGCACGGCATCCGTGGCCGGATTGAAGTCCGAGGTGTTGGCCAGCAGGAAGCGCAGGGTGTTGCGGATACGGCGGTACGCTTCTGTCACGCGCTTGAGGATTTCGTCGGAGATCGACAGCTCGCCCGTGTAGTCGGTCGAGGCGATCCACAGGCGCAGGATGTCGGCGCCCAGGGTGTCCGAGATTTTTTGCGGTGCCAGGGTATTTCCCAGCGACTTGGACATCTTCTTGCCTTCGCCATCGACCGTGAAACCGTGCGTCAGCAGGGCTTTATACGGCGGACGGCCGTTCAGCATGGACGACACCAGCAGGGACGAGTGGAACCAGCCGCGATGCTGGTCCGAGCCTTCCAGGTATAGATCGGCCGGGAATTGCAGCTGCGTTGAATGCGAGCCGTGCGCTTGCGGGCCGCCCAGCACCGTCTGGTGCGTGGCGCCGGAATCGAACCATACGTCCAGGGTATCTTTGTTCTTGGCGTAGATGGCCGCTTCGTCGCCGATCAGATCTTGCAAGTCCAGCGCCTGCCATGCTTCGATGCCGTTCTTTTCGATCAGCTTGGCCACTTGTTCCAGCAAGTCCGGCGTGCGCGGATGCAGGTCGCCCGTTTCCTTGTGCACGATAAAGGCCATCGGCACGCCCCACTGGCGCTGGCGCGAGAGGGTCCAGTCAGGACGGTTGGCGATCATGCCGTGCAGACGCGCCTGGCCCCAGTCCGGGAAGAACTCGGTGTCGGCGATGCCTTTCAAGGCCGTCTCGCGCAGGGTTGCGCCGCCGTCTTTCGGCGTCACGTCCATGCCGGCGAACCACTGCGAGGTGGCGCGGTAGATGATCGGCGTCTTATGGCGCCAGCAATGCATATAGCTGTGGTCGAACATCTTCACTTCGAACAGCGCGCCCGCTTCGCGCAGGGCGTTGCAGATCGGCTTCGACGCTTCCCAGATGCTCATGCCGCCGAACAGGGGCAGGGTCGAGGCGAACTTGCCATCACCCATGACGGGCTTGATGATGTCGTCGTCCTTCATGCCGTGCGCCTTGCACGAGATGAAGTCGTCCAGGCCGTACGCTGGCGCCGAGTGCACCACGCCCGTGCCGCTTTCCGTGGTCACGTATTCGGCCAGGTAGAGCGGCGACAAACGGTCATAGAAAGCGTCGGTCGCATGCAGCGGATGGCGGAAGCTGATGCCGGCCAGGGCCGCGCCGTCGCAGGTGGCGATCGTCGTGCCATCGAGCTTGAAGCGCGCCAGGCTGGACTCGACCAAGTCTTGTGCCAGGATCAGCAGCAATGGCTGGCCATCGCGCTCGGCCATTACCAGCGCGTAGGTGACTTCCGGGTGCACGTTCAGCGCCTGGTTCGACGGGATGGTCCACGGCGTGGTGGTCCAGATGACGATGAAACCGTTATTCGTCGGCAAGGAAGGCAAGCCGAAGGCGCTCGCCAGTTTTTCCGGTTCGGCGAACTTGAAGCCGACATCGATGGCGGGATCGCGTTTTTCCGCGTATTCCACTTCCGCCTCGGCCAGCGCCGACTGGCAGTCGAAGCACCAGTTGACAGGCTTCAGGCCGCGGTAAACGTAGCCTTTTTCCAGCAGCTTGCCCAGCGCGCGCAGTTCGTCCGCCTCATTGCCATGCGCCATGGTCAGGTAAGGATTGTCCCACTCGCCCAGCACGCCCAGGCGGATGAAGTCCTTTTTCTGACGCTCCACCTGCACATTCGCGTAGGCGCGGGCCTTTTCCAGCACGTCGGCTGTCGGCAGGTTCTTGCCATGCAGTTTCTCGATCTGGATCTCGATCGGCATGCCGTGGCAATCCCAGCCCGGCACATAGGGTGCGTCGAAGCCGGCCAGCGAACGCGACTTGATGACCATGTCCTTCAGGATCTTGTTGACAGCGTGGCCCAGGTGGATATCGCCATTCGCATACGGCGGGCCGTCATGCAGGATGAATTTCGGACGGCCGGCGGCAGCCTTGCGCACGCGTTCGTAAATTTTCTTGTCTTGCCATTGCTGTACCCATTGCGGCTCGCGCTTGGCCATGTCGCCGCGCATCGGGAACGGCGTTTCCGTCATGTTAACCGGGTATTTGCTTTCAGGCTTCTTGTTTTGCTTGGGCGTGGCTGGCTTGTTTTGATCGGACATAATCTTCTTTAATGGTGTGGAGTCTATTTTTGCAGCGGGTTTGCGGTGGCAAATGCCGCCAGGCGGCGGAGTTGGCCGGCGTCAAATTCGGTCGGTAGCGGTAATGGCGCTGCGGTGCCGCGCAAAATAAGCGCGCGCCTGGTTTGAATCGCGCTCGATGGCGGCGGTCAGGGTGGGCAGGTCGTTATACTTTTCTTCGTCGCGCAGCTTTTGCAAAAACTCCACGCGTACCAGCTTGCCGTAGCAGGACTGGGCAAAATCAAATAGATGTACTTCCAGCAAGACGCGGCCGCTGTCGTCAACGGTAGGGCGCACGCCCAGGCTGGCCACGGCGGGCAGTGGCTGTGGCGCCAGGCCATGGACTTGCACGATGAAGATGCCGGACAGGGCGGGGCGGTGCGCCACGCGCAGGTTCAAGGTGGGGAAGCCCAGGGTGCGGCCCAGTTTCTGGCCGTGGATCACATGGCCGGAAATGGCGTACGGGTGACCGAGCAACTGCGTGGCGAGAGGGAAATCGCCGGCGGCCAGGGCCAGGCGCACGGCAGACGATGAGATGCGTGTGCTGCCATTCATGACCGTTGGCAAAGTTTCCACATGAAAACCATATTCGCGGCCCGCTTGCTGCAGCATGGCGACATTGCCCGCACGCCGGGCGCCATAGCAGAAATCGTCGCCAACCATCAGCCATTTCACGTGCAAGCCGTCGACCAGGACTTGTTCCGTGAATTGCTGCGGCGTCAAGGCGGCGAATTGCGCGCTGAAGTGCTCGACGACGACTCGGTCGATGTTGGCGTCGTCCAGCGATTGCAGCTTGTCGCGCAGGTTGGCGATGCGCTGCGGCGCCTTCGACAGGTCGCCCGCGCGCTGCGCAAAGAATTCGCGCGGGTGCGGTTCGAACGTCATCACGGCCGCTTCAATGCCGAGTTCGGTCGCCGCGCCGCGCACGCGGGCCAGCAAGGCTTGATGGCCGATGTGGACACCGTCAAAATTGCCGATGGTCAGAGCGCAAGGCGCTCGCGCCTCGGCATTGGGAAGTCCGCGGAATACCTTCATAGGAATCTGATGAAAACTGTGCCAAAAGAGCGATTATACGGACTGTTTCAGGGATGCACACCCGGCAGTGGCGGCACAGCGGTAATTTCCCTGCTGAAATGCTAAAAAGCGTTGCCAGCAAGTGTACTGGCAACGCTTTGGTATTGATTCAATGCACTCTCAACGTCGAAGCCAAGCGCAGCGAGCCGGTGAGCATCACAGACTGCAAAGTGCGACGCGCATTGGCTTGGGTTCGATGTCAATTACTTGTTCATCAAGGTCCAGTAACGGGCCAGGTCAGCTGCGCCATCCGTGCCCTTGACGGCTTTGAGTGCCGTCGTTGCATTGGACTTCTTGCCGGCGTGGATGTAGGCGATGCCCAGATGCAGCTTGGCTTCTTCGGCGTACTTGGCGCTGCCCATTTTTACGGCGTCATTCATCAGGCCCAAGCCCTTTTCTGCTTGGCCATCGTAGACCAGGGCAAAGCCCAGCTTGCTCAAGCTGTCGGCGTCCTTGTTCTTGACGTATTCCGCTTCCGACTTGGCGGCGCTGGCTTTCAGGTCAGCCTGGGTTTTCAGGGCCAGGTCTTTCAGGCGCTGGTGACGGGCGGCATCGGTGCCGGTGCCCAGCACGCCTTTTTTGTAGCCCTGCTCGATGATGCTCAACGCTTCGCCAGGATTGCCTGCCTGCAAGGCCAACTGGCTGATTTCCATGTATTCGGACGGCTTGGAGAACAGGCCGTTGGCCAGGCGCAGACGCTGGACATCGAGGCCCAGGCGCTGCGAGAAGCCAGGCTTGCCCGAGACGCGGTTCAGCAGGTCAGCCCAGTAGCTGGTCTTTGGATAGCTGCCGGCCAGTTTTTCCAGGGTGGCAACATAGCCAGCCTTGTCGTTTTGCTTCAACTGGATGTTGGCCAGCATTTGCAGGTTCGCTTCCGAGTTGCCGCCGCGTGCTTGCAGTTCCTTGGCCGCTTCGGCGTAGTTGCCGCTCACGTAGTAGGTCTGGATCAGCAGTTCGCGCATCTGCGCATCGTCGCGGTCTTTCAGCGAGCGCTTGATCCAGGTGATGGTGTTGGGCCAGTCCTTGGCGCGGTAGTACATGCCGGCCAGTGCTTGCGTGAATTTGGGCGCTTCGGCGGCGCTCAGGCGGCCGGAATTGATGACGGCTTCGAAAGCCTTGATGGCGGTGCCATTATCGCCGGCAGCAGCAGCGGCCGAGGCGCGCACGCGCTCGATCTGGTAGCTTTCAAAGGCGGTCTTGCCGCCGACGCTGTCAGCTTCGCGCAGCTTGGCCAGCGCTTCCTTGTTTTTGCCGCTGCTAGCGAGTTTTTGCGCTTCTTGCAATGGCTTGCCCACTTCGGCACGCACGGTGTCCGCGGCGTATGCCAGCGAGCCCAAGCCGATTACGGGAGTTGCTGCGGTAAAACCGATAGCGGCCATGACGAGGCCGAGATGAGCGAGACGAAACTTGGACATGAGAAAGTCTTTCAGTAAAAAGCGAATAGGCAGGAAGGCCTGCCTATTCGGATGTAAAGAGAACCTGATTGCTGCAGCTTACTGGAATTGCTCGTTGCCGACCAGACCGATTTTGGTCACGCCCAGACGCTGCGCCGACGCCATCACACCGGCGACGACTTTGTATTCCACCAGCTTGTTCGGACGCAGATGCACTTCCGGCTGGTCTGCTTGCGCAGCAACGTTGCTCAGCTTGGCTTCCAGCGTAGCGCGGTCAGGAACGACCTGGTTATCCCACAAGACCGTACCGTCAAAATCGACATCGATCGTGACGACCACTGGTTCGGTTGTCGGTGGCGGCGGGGTGCCGACCGGCATGTTCAAGTTCACCGAGTGGTTTTGCTTAGGAATCGTGATGATCAACATGATAATCAGCACCAGCATCACGTCGATGAGGGGCGTCATGTTCAGTTCCATCATTGGTTCCGGATCCGCGCCTGCTGCGCTTCCAGAACCGACATTCATACTCATAGTGTTTCCTTTAAGAAGTCCAACGAAGCACCGGGCGAAACTGCCGCCCGGTCAGCTTCCGGCAGCGGCACCCCGATGTTGCCGGGACGCCGCTGCCGGCCGCTATCAGCCCTTGTCAGGTGGTTCGGTGATGAAGCCGACCTTCTGGATCCCGGCACGTTGGGTCGTGTAAATAACCCGGCCGATCGATTCGTAGCGTGTTTCTTGGTCGCCACGAACGTGTACTTCTGGCTGCGGTACTTTCACTGCTTCAACTTTAAGATAGTCGAACAATTCGTTCGTGTCTTTCAGTCTGGTCTGGCCCAGGTAGATCTCGCCATCCTTGTTAACAACGATGTTAACGTTCTCTGGCTTGGTTTGCAGGGCTTGATTGGTCTCAATCGGCAGATCGATTTTCTGCAGCTTGAGGACAACCGGACTCGTAATCAAGAAAATGATCAGCAAAACCAACATGATGTCGACGAGCGGCGTCGTGTTGATTTCTGACATTACTTGATCTTCATCTCCGTTGTCGGAGCCGACGGACATCGACATGATTCTTATCCGATCTTTTTAGCGCCGGCGGCACGGCCGGCTTCGCTGGTCGACATGACGCCGGAAACCAGAACCGAGTGAACGTCGGCGCTGAACGAGCGGATGTCTTCCATTGCGGATTTGTTACGACGAACCAGCCAGTTGTAACCCAGAACGGCAGGAACAGCGACCAGCAGACCGAAAGCGGTCATGATCAGTGCTTCACCAACTGGACCTGCCACTTTGTCGATCGATGCGTTACCGGTCATGCCGATAGCGGTCAGCGCGCCGTAAATACCCCAAACGGTACCGAACAGACCGATAAACGGTGCGGTCGAACCAACGGTTGCCAGGAACGACAGGCCATCTTGCAGACGCGATTGGACTTTGTCCGAAGCGCGCTGGATCGACATCGTCACCCAGGTCGACAGATCGATTTGTTCCAGCAGGGCGCCGTCATGGTGTGCGGTTGCCTTGGTGCCCGATTCAGCGATGAAGCGGAATGGCGAGCCTTCGGTCAACGTAGCCGAACCAGCAGCGATCGAAGGTGCTTTCCAGAATTTGGAAGCGGCTTCTTTAGCTTGCTTGAAGATCTTCATTTGATCGAGCAGCTTGGTGATGATGATGTACCAGCTGCCGATCGACATGATGGACAGGATGATCAAGGTGGCGCGTGGCACGAAGCCGCCGTCCCAGACTGCGGACAGGCCGAACGGGTTGTGCACTTCTTCGGTTTTCGCTGGAGCGGCTGCATCAGTTGCTGGAGCGGCTGCATCTGCGGCAACTGGTGCTGGTGCTGCTGCAGCGTCTGCCGCAGGTGCCGAAGCGGCAGCCGATGCCGGCGCGTCAGCGAATGCCGGAGCTGCTACCAGTGCGGTAGTAGCGGTAACGGACAACAGAACCGCGGCAAAAAATGCGGACAAACGGGTATTCTTAAACATGCTTCCTCCAAAATTAAAAATAACAGATCGCTGAACGTAATGACAACGAAATCATAGTGTGAAACAGGGGATAACTGTCTCGGGTTTTAATCCAGCGACCAAACGTATTGCATTTGCTGCCAGCCTTGTTCCGGCTTGCCGTCAACTGTTGCCGGCTTGAATGTACAGCGGCTGATACCTTGCACTGCGGCTTTGTCCAAGTCTCTGAAGCCGCTGGACTTCACGATCTTCGAATCAGCGACCTTGCCGTCTACACCGATCAGGAACGACAGTGTCACGACACCGGTTTCCTCATTGCGCTGCGACGACTTTGGATAAGCCGGTTTTTCGCAGACGCTGAAGTCAACCACGGCCGGCGTACGCACCGATTTGGCTGGTCCAGGAGTTGGCGCAGGCTGTGCAGGCGGTGATGGCGGCGTCAATACATTCGTGGCCGGCTTCACGGCAGTCGCGTTTGCAATCACGTTCTGCTGTGGTGGCGGCTGCTGCACGTTCACCTCGACCGGCGGAATGAATGGCGGCGGTGGCGCTTTCATTTCGGGCGGCGGTGGTGGCGGTGGAAGATCCTTCGGTGGAGGCGGTTTGACTTCCTCGATAATCTTGGTTTCAACCGGTTCCATCATTTTGGTCACCAAGCGCTTGCCCAAGCCCGTCGCTATCCCGTAAGCCGCGAGAACGTGCAGCAGGACAACGACAGTGATGCCTGTGTAGTTCTTGGGACTTTTCTCGTTCGAAAAATTCATGCCTGCTTTCTCCAAATACCATCTCTTGTCTTGCAACTGAACCCCAAAATGACGACACAAAGCTCCAGCCGTATCCGGGACGTCGCCGAATTATACATACGAATTCTTTATTTTACACAGATTTTTAACGCCTAAAACCGGTTAAATTTTTGCCGCTTTTGCGCCCCGGAAACGTACTTGCTTATGTCATCTTTGCACGCTTTCGGACATAAAAAAAGGCGGTCCTATTTGTTTTCCAGGGGTGTTTTGGGTGACCATTGCTAAGTTCTTCGATGTGGCAATATCGCGAAATTATATTTCGCGTTATTCAATATCGAAACCGCTAAATTTGGAGGGGAATATTTCTTTTAGGAATTATTTTTCTATGGAACCAGACCACTTCCTCTTGCCTGCGCACCAATCGGGTGCGAAAGTAACTTTACCGAGGTCAAAAAAGACGCTCTGGCGACCGTTTCGACGTCGCCAGGCCATACGCAATTCCTATGCAGGCATAGGATAATCTTATGTGCTTGCTAAAATGCTTGTCAATAGGATCATTTATGGCCGAGCCGGTCCATCGTCGCGTCGGTTGCGCTTCTCGCGCCGGCAATTCAGGGTGCCCATGACGGCGCCCTGTGGATCGACCGTATCGAGGTGGACATCGAAGCCCCACAGCCGCGCCACGTGCTTGAGTACTTCAGCGGCCTGCTGGTTCAGCGGGCGGCGCTGGAATTGCGTGTGGCGCAAGGTCAAGGCGCGGTCGTCGCGTGTATTGACGCTCCAGACCTGGATATTGGGCTCACGGTTGCCAAGGTTGTATTGCTCGGCCAGCTGCTGGCGCACGTAGCGGTAGCCGGCATCGTTATGGATGGCGGAAACGGCCAGTTTTTCATTCTTGTCATCGTCGAGGACGGCAAAGAAATGGAATTCGCGGATCAGCCGCGGCGACAAATACTGAGCGATGAAACTTTCATCCTTGAAATTACGCATGGCAAAGTCCAGGCTCTTGCGCCAGTCGCTGCCGGCAATGTCGGGGAACCAGGCGCGGTCTTCGTCGGTCGGATGCTCGCAGATCCGGCGAATGTCGCTCATCATGGCAAAACCCAGCGCATACGGGTTGATGCCGCTGTAATACGGGCTGTCGATGGGCGGCTGGTAGACCACGTTGGTATGGCTTTTCAAAAACTCCATCATGAAGCCGTCGCCCACCACGCCTTCGTCATATAACTGATTCAATATCGTGTAGTGCCAGAAGGTGGCCCAGCCCTCGTTCATCACCTGGGTTTGCCGCTGCGGATAGAAATACTGGGAAATCTTGCGCACGATGCGCACCATCTCGCGCTGCCATGGCTCCAGCAGCGGCGCGTACTTCTCTATAAAGTACAGCAGGTTTTCCTCGGGTTCGGGTGGAAAGCGGGCGGCAGCCTTGCGCTGGTCTTCGTCGTCCTCGTCCTCCTCGCGCCGGGGCAGGGTGCGCCACAGCTGGTTGATCTGCGACTGCACATAGGCTTCACGCTCTTTCTGGCGCGCATATTCCTTTGCCATCGACAGTTTCGCCGGGCGCTTGTAGCGGTCCACGCCATAGTTTTGGATAGCGTGGCACGAGTCGAGCAGCAATTCCACCGCATCGACGCCATGGCGCTGCTCGCATTCGGCGATGTAATTCTTGGCAAACACCATATAGTCGATGATGGCGTCCGCATCGGTCCAGGCACGGAACAGATAGTTGCCTTTAAAGAAGGAGTTGTGGCCATACGCCGCATGCGCGATCACCAGCGATTGCATGGTCAGGCTGTTTTCCTCCATTAAATAGGCGATGCACGGGTTCGAATTGATGACGATCTCGTAGGCCAGGCCCATCTGGCCGCGCTTGTAGCTTTTCTCTGTGGAAAGAAAATGCTTGCCGAACGACCAGTGGTTGTAGGAGACGGGCATGCCGACCGAGGTATAGGCATCCATCATTTGCTCGGCCGTGATGATTTCCAGCTGGTTCGGATAGGTGTCCAGGCCAAACTGCTTGGCCACGCGGCGGATTTCCTCGTGGATTTGCTCGATCAGTTCGAACGTCCATTCCGATTGTTCAGGCAGGGCGTTCGGGTGGCGCAGGCGCATCTGCGGTTCGCCCGGGGTGTTGCTGGCGCGATCAAAGGCTGCACTCATCATTTCACCTGTTTCTTGAACAGTTCGCGGAAGACCGGGTAGATATCGGCCGGCGTGACGATCTTTTGCATGGCGAAATGGGCGTGATGCTCGAGCACGCCCGCATATTGCTCCCACAGGTTTTGCTGCGGACCGTCGGTAATTTCGACATAAGTGTAGTACTGCACCTTGGGCATGATGGTATTGATCAGCAACTGGCGGCACAGCACGGAATCGTTGTCCCAGTTGTCGCCGTCGGACGCCTGTGCCACGTAGCTATTCCATTGGCCCGCGCCATAGCGCTCGTCGATGATGGTATTGAGCAAATGCAGGGCGGAAGACACCACGGTGCCACCCGACTCGCGCGAATTGAAGAATTCATGCTCGTCCACTTCCGCCGCCGCCGTATGGTGGCGGATGAAGACGACCTCGATCTTGTCGTAGGCGCGCTTGAGAAATAGATATAAGAGGATGAAGAAGCGCTTGGCCGTGTCCTTGCGCGACTCGTCCATGGAGCCCGAGACATCCATGATGCAAAACATGACGGCTTGCGTCATCGGTTTGGGCACCTTGACGCGGTTGCTGTAGCGCAAGTCGAACGGGTCGATGAAGGGGATCGCCAGCAAGCGCGTATGCAGGTGCTGGATCAGGCGGCGCAGCTCGACTAGCAGCGGGTCGCTGTCGGGCAAGCCTTCGTGCAGCAGCCCGGCCAGGTCTTCTTCGGCCTGCGCCAGCTGTTTGCGGGCGCCACCGCCGACGGCGATGCGCCGCCCCAGCGCACCGCGCAGGGAACGCAGCACATGGATATTCGATGGCGTACCCGACATATTGTAGCCGGCGCGCTGGTTTTTGAATTCCGTGGTGGCCGTCAGCTGGGTTTTCACCATATGCGGCAATTCCAAGTCTTCGAAGAAGTAATTCATGAATTCTTCGCGCGACAATTCAAAGATGAAGTCGTCTTCCGTCTTCTCTTCGCTATTGCCCGCCTTGCCGCGACCACCGCCACCGCCGCCTTTGGGCCGGGTGATCTGGTCGCCCTTCAGGTATTCCTTGTTGCCAGGATTGACCACTTCCCATACGCCGCCATGCGCGTGGCCAAACGATGGTTCGCCCACGTCCTTGACGGGGATGCTGACCTTCTCGCCATTCTCGACGTCCGTGATCGAGCGCCCCTTGATGGCGCGTCCCACGGCATCCTTGATCTGGCCCTTGTAACGCCGCAGGAAACGCTCGCGGTTGACGGCGGATTTATTCTTGCTTTGCAAGCGCCTGTCGATGAGGTATGTCAAAGCGTGCCTCCTTGCCTCTCGTCTTGCGCGTCCCGCCAGTCACCGGGCGGGAGCGCGCCTCCGCTGTCCGCGCTACGATGACTTGCGTACGCGCAAGTACCATTCGCATAACAGGCGTACCTGTTTGGCCGTGTAGCCTTTTTCCACCATGCGGGCCACGAAGTCGGCGTGCTTGTTGGCATCGTCGGCGCTGGCCTTGGCATTGAAGGAAATCACCGGCAGCAATTCCTCCGTATTCGAGAACATTTTCTTTTCGATCACGGTGCGGAATTTTTCATAACTGGTCCAGGCCGGATTCTTGCCGCCGTTCGAGGCCCGCGCGCGCAGGCCGAAATTGACGATTTCATTGCGGAAGTCCTTCGGATTGGAAATGCCGGCCGGCTTTTCGATCTTCTCGAGTTCATTGTTCAGCGATTCGCGGTCGAAGCTCTCGCCGGTGTCCGGATCGCGGTATTCCTGATCCTGTATCCAGAAGTCGGCAAACGTCACGTAACGGTCGAAAATGTTTTGGCCGTATTCCGAATAGCTTTCCAGGTAAGCCGTCTGGATCTCCTTGCCGATGAATTCCACGTAGCGTTGCGCCAGGTGCTCTTTAATATACGAGAAGTAGCGCTGTTCGAGTTCCGGCGCGAACTGCTCGCGCTCGACTTGCTGTTCCAGTACATATAATAAGTGCACGGGATTGGCGGCCACTTCGGAATTGTCAAAGTTGAACACTTTCGACAGGATCTTGAAGGCAAAGCGCGTCGACAGGCCGTTCATGCCTTCGTCTACGCCCGCATAGTCGACGTATTCATGCATGGACTTGGCTTTCGGATCCGTATCCTTGAGGTTTTCGCCATCGTAGACGAGCATCTTCGAAAAAATGCTGGAGTTTTCCGGATCTTTCAGGCGCGACAGGATGGCGAACTGCGCCATCATGCGCAAGGTGCCGGGTGCACACGGTGCCTTGACGAGCGAGGAATTGGCCACCAGCTTGTCGTAGATCTTGATTTCATCGGTCACGCGCAGGCAGTACGGCACCTTGACTATATAGATACGGTCAAGAAACGCCTCGTTGTTGCGGTTGTTTTTAAACGCTTTCCATTCCGACTCGTTCGAGTGGGCCAGGATGATGCCGTCAAATGGAATCGCGCCGAAACCCTCGGTGCCCTTGTAATTGCCTTCCTGCGTGGCCGTCAGCAGCGGATGCAGTACCTTGATGGGAGCCTTGAACATTTCCACAAATTCCATCAGGCCCTGGTTGGCCAGGCACAGGCCGCCCGAGTAACTGTAGGCGTCCGGGTCGTCCTGGGCGTAGTCTTCCAGTTTGCGGATATCGACCTTGCCCACCAGCGAGGAAATATCCTGGTTGTTTTCGTCGCCAGGCTCCGTTTTCGAGATGGCGACCTGTTTCAGTACGGAAGGGTAGCGCTTGACGACGCGAAACTGGTTGATATCACCATTGTATTCATGCAGGCGCTTGACGGCCCACGGACTGGGGATGTTGCGCAGGTAGCGGCGCGCGATGCCGTAATCCTCTTCCAGGATGGTGCCGTCTTCTTCCTCGTTGAACAGGCCCAGCGGTGATTCGTTGACGGGCGAACCTTTCAGGCAATAGAAGGGCACGTGCTCCATCAGCGACTTGAGTTTTTCCGCGATGGACGACTTGCCGCCGCCGACCGGCCCCAGCAGATACAGGATCTGTTTGCGTTCTTCCAGGCCTTGCGCCGCATGGCGGAAATACGCGACGACTTGCTCAATGACTTCCTCGGTGCCGTAGAACTCGCGGAAGGCGGGATAGATCTTGATGACCTTGTTGGCGAAGATGCGCGACAAGCGCGTGTCGTTGCGCGTGTCGACCAGTTGCGGCTCGCCGATGGCGGCCAGCATGCGTTCGGGCGCGCTGGCATACGTCAGCTTGTCCTTCTTGCACAGGGCCAGGTATTCGGTGAGCGACATTTCCTCTTCGCGGGTGCGCTCGTAGCGTGCTGCATAGTTATCAAAAATGGTCATGTCAATGTCCTTTAATGTAAACCTGAACTGCCAGTCACCATGGCCACCCGCCTGGCATTCGCCTGGGCTTGCCGCCTGAACTTTTGCTATACCGCGTGCCGATTTTTATTCTTGTTTCAAGCCCGGCTGTCTTTGCGAGTCCGGATTGCCCGGACCAAAAAACTGGCGCTTGCTGCCTTGCGCTGACGTGGCCAGCCGGCTTTTTTCTACTCTTGATAGCGCTGCTTGCACCTAGCTGTAAGCGATGAAATTAATTATTGCTCTAAAGGATCAGGAAGTCAAAAGATATGTCAGTAATTTCGTAATACTTGTTTGTAAATTATTGATTTAATTGAGAAAATTACTAGACTCCGCATCGTTTTGAATGCGATTTTTTATTCCTCCAAGATCATCATACGACAATTTTCCAGTGCGTGCCGGTGCCGGCCATGACGCTGCTGTCAGCGCCGTCATGTTGGCCGGGCGTCGGTGCGGCCGGCCATCTTGCGCTAAGATGCTCGCATGTCTGATGGCTCCGCCCAACGCGTGTGCGCGTGCGTGAGCCAGCACTTTTATCGCCACCTTACAAGGAACACCCATGATGAACCCCCAATTGCGTGCGCTCGTGCGCGGCATGCCGAAGGCCGAACTGCATATCCATATCGAAGGCTCGCTGGAGCCAGAACTGATTTTCGCACTGGCCGAGCGCAATGGCGTGCCACTCGGCTATGAATCGGTAGAGCACTTGCGCAGCGCCTATGCTTTTACGGATTTGCAGTCATTTCTCGACATTTATTACGCTGGCGCAAGCGTGCTCTTGAAAGAGCAGGATTTCTATGACATGACGCAAGCCTACCTGCGCCGCGCAGAAGCCGATAACGTGTTGCACACGGAAATTTTCTTCGACCCGCAAACGCACACGGCGCGCGGCGTGCCGATGGCCGATGTGGTCAATGGTATTTACCGTGCCTGCCAGGACAGCCCCGTCAGCGCGGCCCTGATCCTGTGCTTCCTGCGCCACCTGAGCGAGGAAGAAGCATTCGTCACCCTGGCAGACGCCTTGCCGCACCGCGACAAATTCATCGGCATCGGCCTCGACTCCTCGGAAGTGGGCAACCCGCCCGAGAAATTCTCGCGCGTGTTTGCCCGTTGCCGCGAACTGGGCTTGCACTTGGTTGCCCACGCGGGGGAGGAAGGTCCGCCAGCCTACATCCGCACGGCACTCGATGACTTAAAAGTCGAGCGCATCGACCATGGCGTGCGCTGCCTGGAAGACGCGGAACTGACGGCCCGCCTGGCGCGCGAACAGATTGCCCTGACCGTCTGTCCGCTGTCGAACACCAAGCTGCGCGTGTTTGACCAGATGCATGAGCATAACCTGGTGCAATTGCTCGACGCTGGCTTGCTGGTGACGGTGAACTCGGACGATCCTGCGTATTTCGGCGGCTATATGAATGACAATTTCGACGCCATTTTCGACGCCTTGCCACTCGGCCTGTCGCACGCGCAGCGCCTGGCGCGCAACGGTTTCATCGCCGCCTTCCTGCCGCAGGCGCAAAAAGACGCTTTCCTCGCGACAGTCGATGCCTATTTTGCACGGCATGCCGCCGCCCACGGCGCAGCGCAATAACCGATACTTTGCATAAAGACCCGCCGCCCATGCTCCGCCTCTCCCTGAAAATGACCGGCCGTGACTGGCGCGCCGGGCAACTGCGTTTCTTGCTCGTCGCCCTGATCGTGGCCGTGGCTGCTCTCTCGGCCGTGGGCTTCTTTGTCGACCGTTTGCGCGCCGGCCTGAACCGCGACGCGCATCAGTTGCTTGGGGCTGATCTGGTCATCAGCGCCGACCAGCCCGTCAATGCGGCCTGGCGCGCCGAAGCGCTCAAGCGCGGTTTTACTTTGGCCGATACGGTGACCTTCCCCAGCATGGCGCAGGCAGGCGAGGGCGAACAGTCGACCTCGCAGCTGGCCTCCATCAAGGCCGTCTCGCCCGGCTACCCGCAGCGCGGCAAGCTGAAAATCACCACCAGCAGCAGTGAAGCGCACGATGCCGTGGGCCAGCCGACCAGCCTGGTGCCGGCGCCCGGCACCCTGTGGGTCGACGCGGCGATGCTGTCCGGCCTGAACGCCAAGTTGGGCGACACCTTGACCTTGGGCGACAAGGCATTTACCGTCACGCAACTGATCGCCAGCGAGCCGGACCGGGGCGCTTCGTTCTTGAACTTTGCCCCGCGCGTGATGTTGTCCTTGAGCGATCTTGCCGCTACGGCACTGGTGCAGAACGGCTCGCGCGTGTCGTACCGCCTGCTGCTGTCGGCGCCGCCAGCCAAGGCGGCCGAGCTGGCGCAATATCAGGTGTGGCTGGAAGGCCAGATCAAGACGCAGGCCATCAAGGGCGTGCGCATCGAGTCGCTCGAATCGGGCAGCCCGCAGATGCAATCGACCCTCGACCGCGCCGACCGCTTCCTGTCCCTGGTCGGCCTGTTATCGGCCATGCTGGCGGCTGTCGCCGTGGCGATGGCGGCGCGCCGCTTCATGCTGCGCCACCTCGATGCCTGCGCCATGCTGCGCTGCCTGGGCTTGACGCAGAACCAGGTTACAGCCATGTATGTGATCGAATTTTTGCTCGTCGGCCTGGCCGGCAGCGCGGTGGGCGTGGCCGTCGGCTTCGGCGGCCATTTGGTGCTGCTGGAGTTGCTGGGCAAACTGGTACAGAGCGATTTGCCACCCGTCTCCCTGCTGCCGGCCCTGCAGGGCGTGGCCACCGGCATGTTATTGCTGCTGGGCTTTGCGCTGCCGCCGATTTTACAGTTGCGCAATGTGCCGCATAACAGGGTGATCCGCCGCGAGCAAGAGCCGCCTCAGGCGCTGGCCCTGGCCACCTACGGCCTCGGTATTGCCGCCTTCGTCTTGCTACTCTTGTGGCAGGCGGGCGACGTGAAACTGGCACTGTTGACGGCGGCCGGCTTCCTGGGCGGCTTTGCCCTGTTCGGCCTGGCTGGCTGGCTGGGCCTCAAAGCGCTGAAATCGCTGCGCGGCGCTTTCAACCATCAGGGCTGGCGCTTCGCCGTCACGTCCTTGCAGCGCCGTCCCGGTGCCACCGTCATCCAGGTGGTGTCGCTGGCGCTGGGCCTGATGGCCTTGCTGCTGCTGACGGTGGTGCGCGGCGACTTGATGCTGGCCTGGCGCAACGCCACGCCACCCGATGCGCCGAACCGTTTCATGATCAATATCTTGCCCGAACAAAAAGACCCGATCGCCGCGCGGCTGGTCCAGGCCGGGGTGAGCAATGCACCGTTATATCCGATGATACGCGGGCGCCTGGTGGCCGTGAATGGCAACGCCATCACGCAAGAAACTTACCAGGATGACCGTGCCAAGGGCTTGGCCGAGCGCGAATTTAATCTCTCGACGATGGCCACCATGCAGGAAGAAAACAAGCTCGTGGCCGGCAAGTGGTTCAGCAATGCGCCTGGCGCGCCGGCTGAGGCGTCGGTGGAAGAGGGCATCGCCAAGACGCTCAAGCTCAAGCTTGGCGACAAGCTGCGCTTCGATATCGCCGGCCAGAACGTCGAGGCGACGATCACCAGCTTGCGCAAGCTGGAATGGGGCTCGATGCGCGTCAATTTCTTTGTCATCATCAACCCGGCCGCCATGGCGGACACGCCGCAGACGTGGATCACGGCCTTCCACTTGCCTACCGCGCCCGCGTCCGCGTCCGCGCAGGCGGACCTCGGCAATGCCTTGCTGCGCGCCTACCCGAACCTGACGCTGGTCGACGTGGGCGGCGTGCTGAAACAGATCCAGGGCGTGCTCGACCAAGTGGTGACGGCGGTCGAATTCCTGTTCGCCTTCACCCTGGCCTCGGGCTTGCTGGTGCTGTATGCAGCGCTGATGGGTTCGCAAGACGAGCGCACGCGTGAAGCGGGGCTGCTGCGCGCGCTGGGGGCCACGCGGCGTCAACTGGCGCAGGCGCAGCTGATCGAGTTTTCGCTGGTGGGCGCGCTGGCCGGCTTGCTGGCGGCCACAGGCGCAGCGACCATGGGCTGGGCCCTGGCAACCTACCAGTTCAAGTTCGCCTGGAGCTTTGCCCCGGGCGTGTGGGTTTTCGGCTTGCTGGCCGGCGCCCTGTGCGCCATCGCCGGCGGCTGGCTGGGCTTGCGCAATGTCTTGAAACATCCGCCGCTGCAAACGCTGCGGGAAAGCTAGGCGCTCACGCTGTCGCCCGCCTGTGCGCGTAAAAATTGCGCGAAAGACACGACCGGCTGCCGCAACTGGTGCGGCGGCACGTCGAACAGGGCCCAGAAATACCTCACGCGGCCCAGGCAGATGGTGGGCGCGGCGCAGTAGCGGAACCAGTTTTCACCGATGTGCGCCGCATACATGCCGTCGCTGTCGGCGTCCGAAAAGTAAGGGATCACGCGCATTTCCAGCAGGGCCAGCAGCAAGGACGCCGGTGCGTCGCTGTCGCGCGCCATTTCGTACTGCGTGTGCAGGCTGCGCTCGGTCTCGATGATCATCAGCCTGGCGTGGCCATCGCGCGTAAAGAACAGGATGCCGCTGGGATTGGGGAAGATGTAAAACTCGACGAAGCCATGGCGCTGGCATAGCGCGTCCACGACGGCGGCGATGGCTTCGTCTTGCAGGAAAGCATAGTCGTGTAGCAATAGCAAGTCGCGCACGGTGTCCGATTGCTGCAGGAAAAACGCGCGCTGCAGCGCATGCACTTCCTGTTCCAGGATATCGAGCGCATCGTCGTCGCTCTTCTTGATGTAGCGGTCGATCAAGCCCCGGTTGAAGGCTGTCACGGCCACTTTTTCATCGGCCGCCCCCGTAAATAAGATCTTCTTGCAAGGCAGGTCGTGCACGGCCTGGCAAAATTCCAGGCCATTCATCTGCGGCATCGAGTAATCGATTACCAGCACCGAGGGCACGGCGAAGCGCTGCGCCTGGCCGCTGATGCGCCAGATGCTATCGAGATCGAGCGCCACGTTGCACTGGTCGGGCGGCAGGTTTTGCGTGTCGAAATTGACGTGCAGTGGCGTCTCGCCCAATTGCGTGCTGTGGCGCAGCCAGTCCAGCGCGCTGCTGGTGTCGTGGAAAGTCTTGCGCGCCAGGCCAGGATCGAGCTGGAATGCCAGGCTTTTCAGGAAGGAATCGCTGTCGTCGATCAAGACGGTCAGGGTCGGATGGGTGTAGACGGGCAGTAGCATGCGTCACCTTGCGGGAGAAGAGGGTGCGACAGAAGAGGGGTGGAAGCGGGCAGGCACGGGCTGGGGAAATTCCAGGATGAAAATTGCATACGCATGCTCGCGCGACACGCAGCCGATGCGCGCCTGCCAGGCGCTGACGATCTGCCGGCACAGGGCGAGGCCGATGCCGATGCCGTTATGCACGGGATAGGAATAAAATCGCTCGAAGATCAGCGGCAGGCGGTTCTTCGCGATGCCGCAGCCGGTGTCGATGAACAGCAGCCTGGGCACAGGGCGGGCGCCGTCGATGATGATGCGCACGCGGCCCTTGCCGGCCCGCTGGATGGCCTTCAGCGCATTTCTCAGCAGGTTCAGCAAGATCACCACGCACAGCTCGTCCTGTCCCGCAAACTGGAAGTCGGCGCGCACGTCCAGCGTGACGCTGGCACGCTGTAGCTTGCCGGTAAATGGGTAGCGCTTGAGCACGGTGTCCACCATCGCCAGCATCGAGAGCGACTGGCGAGGTTGCAAGTTGCGGTTCACGGCACTGGCGCTCATCAGGAACAAATCGATCATGTGCTGCATGTGGCGCACTTCGAACTGGATACGCGACATGGCATCTTGCAGCGGCGCCATGTCGTCCGCCTGGCCAGCGAGCTGCGGTAGCAGCCGGCGCATGCCCCGCACATTCGCTTCCACGCTGGTCAGCGGCGTGCGCAACTCGTGCGCCACGGAACCGAGCCCGGCCGCCATGCCCGCCAGCCGTTCCCGTTCCAGCACCTTGCGGCCCACTTTCACCACGCACAAGGCGGTGATGGTGAACCAGTGCAAGGGCAATTGCTGCAGCACTTCACGCTGCAGCAGGTAGGCGCCTTCCCCTTGCAAGATAACGGCCAGGCAGGCGGCGCCCGTGCCGATCAGGTAGGCGCGGCAGGCCAGTCCCGTTTCGAAATGAAACAGCACCACCAGGCCGATCAGCAGCGATTGGCTCCAGATGTACGAGGCATGGTTCATCAAAAACATAAAGGTGAAGAAGAAGGGCAGGATGTAGCTGAGCGCGAACAGCAGGTAGCGCGACAGCCAGCGCACCGAGAAGCGGCGCGCAAACAGGCCTGCCACGCAGATGGCCACGCCCGTCAGGCGCAAGGTCAGGTTTTCATAGGATTGCGGAAAAAAAAATTGCCATAGCAGGTAGTACAGCGGCATCGCCAGCGTGCCCACGGCGGCCAGCATGGCGACGCGGCAAGCCAGGTTTTCGTGCGGCAGGCGTTCATGGAGCAGCGCATGGAGCAGGCGCCTGCGCCAGTGTGTCCATCCTGTTTGCCATTGTTGCGTCATGACGCTGCCTTGATCCTTGTCAGAACATTATCATCGCGCAATTCTTTTGGCTTGTACGCTTATTTTGCCCGACATTGATATACGTCAATGGGGGGGATGGCGACACGGTGAAGGCTTGAGTTTTGCAGCAAACCGTCCCCAGGAGAAAGCCCATGACCCTCGCCACTAGCGTGCACGCCCCATCCTTCGCCCGCGCCGAACACTGCCTGCCCGACTACATCGGGCGGCGCATGGATGCGCATCACATCGGGCGCATTGAAAAACTACTGGGCGGCCAGCATCCGCATGCCTGGCAAGCGATACCAGCGCATGCCATTTTTCTGGCCGGTAATGACTATCTTTCCATCGCCGCCGAGCCGGCGCTGGTGGCGGCCCAGGTGGCTTGCCTGCAGGCGCACGCGGGCGGCATGCTGATGTCGGCCGTGTACTTGCAGGAAGGCAGTAAGCAGCACCGGCTGGAAAGCCGTCTGGCCCGCTTCATGGGCTGCGAAGACGGCATCCTGGCGCAGTCCGGCATGGCGGCCAATATTGGCTTGCTGCAGTGTATCGCTGGCCCCGGCATCCCCGTCTACCTGGACATGCAGGCCCACGCTTCTCTGTGGGAAGGCGTGCTGTCGGCGCAGGCCCGCGCCGTCGCCTTCTTGCACAACGACATGGCGCACCTGCGGCGGCAAGTGGAAAAACATGGCCGCGGCGTGATCGTCGTCGATGCCTTGTACAGTACTAACGGCAGCCTGGCGCCGCTGCTGGAACTGCTGGACATCGCCGAGCGCAGCGATTGCGTGGTGGTGGTTGACGAGTCTCACTCGCTGGGCACGCATGGCCCGCAAGGCGCAGGCCTGGTGCAAGCCTGGGACCTGGGTCATCGCGTGCATTTCCGCACGGCGTCACTGGCCAAGGCCTTTGCGGGGCGCGCCGGTTTCATCAGTTGTTCGAGCCGCTTCAAGGGATATTTTTTGTCCGAATCGCGTCCCGCCATCTTCAGCTCCTGCCTGCTGGCCCACGAGTTGGCATGGCTGGACGCGGCGCTCGATTTCATCATGGCCGCCGATGCGCGCCGCGCCATTTTGCGGCGTCACACGGTGCAGGTGCGCGAGGGCTTGAGCGCACTCGGCTACAACGTCGGCGACGGCAGCGAGCAGATCGTGGCGCTGGAAGCGGGCGGCGAACCGGCCACCCTGGCGCTGCGCCAGGCGCTCGAGCGGCATGGCATTTACGGCGCCATGTTTTGTGCCCCGGCAACGGCAAAGAATCGTGCCCTCGTGCGGCTGACCCTCAATGCAGGACTCGACGAGGCGGGCATCGCCCGGCTGCTGGCGGCCTGCGCGGCGGTGCGCGCCGAAGTGGGCGTGGACCACTGGCCGTCGACGCGGCGCCTGCGCAAGCTGGCACTCGTGTAGCATTGTCAGCGCACTGCGCGTGGGGAAGCGGCGCTTGCGCTATCATGGCGGGCATGACTGATACCACTGCCCCCACCCTGTACGAGACCATCGGCGGCGCCCCCGTGCTGCGCGACATGGTCGACCGTTTTTATGATCTGATGGAACTTGAACCCGAGTTCGCCGGCATCCGCGTGATGCATCCGCCTTCCACGGACGGCTCGCGTGACAAGTTGTATTTCTTCCTCACGGGCTGGATGGGCGGCCCGGATTTGTATATCGAGAAATTCGGCCACCCGCGCCTGCGTGCGCGTCACTTGCCCTACGCCATCGGCACCAGCGAGCGCGACCAGTGGCTGCGCGCCATGGCCTGGGCCATGGAAGACACGGGCATCGAAGAGTCCTTGCGCGTGCGCCTGATGGAATCGTTCTATCAGACAGCCGACTGGATGCGCAACAAGCCGGACTGACACCCATGAGCCCTATCGAGTTTTACAGCCTGCTGGGCAGCGCCGCCGTCGTCATCGTGTTGCTGATCTTGCTGCTGCTGCGTCCGCGCGGCGCTGGCGGCGATGGCGCCACTACGCTGGCGCTGGTGCAGCAACACCAGCAGCAAAGCCTGGAGCGCATCGACCGCGTTGAGCGCGAAGTGCGGCTGCAACTGCAGGCGTCGGCGCAGGCGACGCGGCAAGACCTGGCCGCTGGCCTGGCGCAATTCCAGGCGGCAACCCTGCAACAGCTCGACAGCCTGCGCATGCAGATGCAGGCGCAGGGGAAAGTCGGGCGCGAAGAGCAGGCGCAGAGCCTGGCGCGCTTCGCCGACAGCACGAATCAAACCCTGGCCCAGCTCACGGAGTCGAATGCGCAGCGCATGCTGGAAGTGCGCGCCACGCTGGAAAGCAAGATCCGTGACTTGCAGGCTGACAATGGTGCGCGCCTGGAAGAGATGCGCAAGACGGTCGATGAAAAACTCCATGCGACGCTCGAGACGCGCCTTTCGGCCTCGTTCCAGCAAGTGTCGGAGCGGCTGGAAAAAGTCCACCAGGGCCTCGGTGAAATGCAGCAGCTGGCGCTGGGCGTGGGCGACTTGAAGCGGGTACTCACCAACGTCAAGACGCGCGGAACGTGGGGCGAAGTGCAGCTGGAAATGCTGCTTGAGCAGGTACTTACTGTCGACCAGTACGCCAAGAACGTGGAAACGCTGCCCGGTAGCGGCGCGCGTGTGGAATTTGCCCTGAAGTTGCCGGGCATGGTAGATGGCGGTCCGCCCGTGTGGATGCCTATCGACGCGAAATTTCCCAAGGAACAGTACGAGCGCTTGGTCGACGCGGCCGAGCGGGCCGATGCCGACGGCGTGGCCCTGGCCGGACGCGAGCTCGAACGTGCCGTGCGCGGCGAAGCGAAAACCATCGCCGAGAAATACCTGGCGCCGCCACAGACCACCGACTTTGCCATCCTCTTCCTGCCCACGGAAGGCTTGTATGCGGAAGTGCTGCGCCGGCCAGGATTGGCCGACGAATTGCAGCGCGTGCACCGCGTCAGCATCGCCGGGCCATCGACCCTGACGGCTTTGCTCAATAGCCTGCAGATGGGTTTTCGCACCCTGGCGCTGGAAAAGCGTTCGTCCGAAGTGTGGCAAGTGCTGGGCGCCGTCAAGACCGAGTTCGGCAAGTTCGGCGACGTGCTGTCGCAAACCCGGCTGACGCTGGAAAAGGCGGCGAAGAATATCGAAAGCGCGGAAGTGCGCAGCCGGCAGATGGCGCGCAAATTAAAATCCGTGGAAGCCTTGCCGGGCGAAGCGGCCGCCTTGCTGCTGGGGAGCGCCGAGGCGGACGGTGAATAGCGCTAGCTGGCTTGCCGCAGCGAGCGGCTAGGTGGACTGTTCCTGCTGGTCCTGGTCCATCCGGTGTTTGACGATGGCAGTGATGATGCTGCCTGGCGCATCGAGTTCGCGCTGCGCCAGCGCGCGCATGGCGTCATTCGCCAGGCCAGCGAGCAAGTCGGCGCACAGCGCGTCGGCCTTGGCGGCTTGGTCCTGGCCGCGCAGTACGGCAGCGGCGATCCGCACGTCTTTCACAAGATTCGTCAACTCCGCTGCCAGGCGCGGTGCAGCGCCCGCGGCAGGAAACAGGGGCTCGCTGGCAGCGAGGGTATTGAGCATGCCGAGATGGGCGAGCGGCGCCGTCAGATAACGCTCCGCCAGCGCGAAATTGCCCGCCTCGACGACGGCTGGCAAGGCTAGCCCAGCGTTCTGGCGCGCCAGTTCGGGGGCGCTGGCGTCCAGCTGGGCGAACAGGGCGGCGGTGGAACGGGCATCATCGAGTGTCTCATTCATCTCGACGATCAGCGAAAAGCGCGATGTGCGCCAGAACCTGTCGGCTGTCTGCGGCGCGCCGCCGTCATCGCGTCGCTGAAAAGGTGCATCTGCGCGTAGTCGCCGTATTTGCTCGTCACGCTCGACCCTCAGAGCAAGTTGCGCGGGTGCATGCAGCTCGGCCAAGAATTTCCATTCCAGCATGAGCATGAAGTAGCCTGTGCGGGCCGCAGTAATGGTCTGTTCCGCTTCCGCAAATAGCTGTTGTAAAAGCACGAGCGCATCCGCATGCTGGCCTTCTTCGCGCAGTGCAATCAGACGTGTCAAACGGATGTCGATGTCGGGCATGGCGGTCCTTGTCTGGAATGCAGCATAGTAACAAGTGCGCACCTGGCTCGCTACGCCTCAGGCGCCATGCTTGTCGGCAGCGATTTTTCGCGCGCGGCAGACCCGCAACGCCAGTCCTGCCAGCAGCCTGGCCGGTGCTGCCGCATCAGGTCAGGCCATGGAACAGCACGATATCGACCAGGTCGCCGGCCGCCACCTGGCCTTGCGCTTCATCTAGCACGATCATGCAATTGGCTTGCGTCATCGAACGCAGGATGCCGGAGCCTTGCGCCCCCGTCACGCGCACGTGCTGGCGCCCGTCCGCGCCCCGCTCGACGATGCCGCGCTGGTATTCCGTGCGGCCCGGCTTCTTGCGTATCGGTGCTTGCGCCGCCACTTGCAGCAGCGGCAGGGTGGCAGTGTCCGCATCGGCGCCCATCAGGCGCAGCAAGGTCGGGCGGGCGAGGAAATAAAACGCCGCCATCACGGCCACCGGGTTGCCGGGCAACCCCAGCAGCAAGGCCGTCTCGCCCTGGCTGGAAATCTGCCCAAAGGCCATCGGGCGGCCCGGGCGCATGTTGATCTGCCAAAAGGCCACGTCGCCGAGGCGCGCCAGGATCTCGCGCGTAAAATCGGCCGCACCGCTGGAGACGCCGCCCGAGGTGATGATGACGTCAGCTTTGGCGCAGGCGCTGCGCAGGGCCGCTTCCAGCGCTTGTGGCTGGTCCTTGACGATGCCCATGTCGAGCACCTCGCAGCCCAGACGCGTCAGCATGCCCAACAAGGTGTAGCGGTTGCTGTCGTAAATGCAAGCGGCATCGAGTTGCTCGCCGATCGCGCGCAATTCGTCGCCCGTGGAAAAGACGGCCACGCGCACGCGGCGCCGCACGGGCACCGTGGCGATGCCCAGCGAGGCCAGCAGCCCCAGTTCGGCCGGCCCCAATCGCTTGCCTTGCAGCAGGGCCGGTTGGCCTTGCATCAAGTCTTCACCCTTAAAACGGCGGTTGTCGCCGGGGCGGATGCAGTCAGGTGCCAGCGTAATGCTGCTTGCACTGGCCTGCCGCACCAGTTCCTGCGGCACCACGCTGTCGCAGCCGTCCGGCATGACAGCGCCCGTCATGATGCGCGCGCATTGGCCGCGCCCGACGTTGACCGTGCCGGGGCGCCCGGCCAGGATGGTATCGACCACGGTCAGGGTCAGTGGCACGCTGCCGCCCAGGTCGGCCCCGTGCAGCGCATAGCCATCCATGGCGGAATTGTCATGCGCGGGCACGCTGATGGGCGAGATGATGTCGGCCGCCAAAATACGCGCTAACGCTTGCTGCAGCGCCAATGTTTCGATCTCTGCCACGGGGCCGACGGCGTCCCCCAGGATAGCTTGCGCCATCGGCACGGACAGGCCCTGCGCCTGCAGGGCGGCCAGCTGGTCCGGGGTGTTGATGTTGCCGAACGCACCACTATTTTCGAACAGTACCTCGGCCAGTTTCAAGTCGCCGTGCCAGCTGCGCATGCGCCGTTCGCCGGCGGCCAGGTAGGCGTCCAGTTGGGACAGGGCGGATGTTTTCACCAGGCAAAAGACGGGATGCGCACGGCGCACAGGCGATCCCGTCGCCGCGTCGACTTCCTCGGTGACAGCGATGGCCAGGTCGGCATTGTTCTGCGTCAAGCCAGCGGCCAGGCGCGCTGCCAGGTCGGGCGGCAGCAGCGGCGAGTCGCACGGTACGCACAGCAGGTAAGGCGTGCTGGCGTGCCGCATGCCGCTGTGCAAGCCCGCTAGCGGACCCAATTGGCCCGGCAGCACGTCCGGCCAGACCGGCAGGCCGAAGCGCGCATAGTCGCCGCCATGCGCGTGGACACTGATGGCCAGCTGGCCCACTTGCGCAGACAGGCGCTGCAGCACATGGCGCACCAGTGGCTGGCCGTGCAAAGGCAGCATGCCCTTGTCGCGCTGGCCCATGCGCGTGCCGAGGCCGCCGGCCAGGATCAGGCCGGTAATGTCTTGTTTGTTGATCATGTCAGGTAGAAAAATGGGTGCATGCGCCATGGTAGCAGCGGCGGGCCTGCGCCGCGCCTGATTCAGCCGCCGATATACGACATTTCTACTTTCTTTTTGCCATCCTCAAGCGTACCGCCCGTCAAATCCGTCTGGCTGGTGCGCAATTGCGAATAGCGGTCAGCGCGACCGCGCCACAACTGCGCTACTGCCGACGAGATTTCTGCGTCACTGCGGCCGCCGCGCAGCAGGCTGCGCAAATCGTGGCCGCTGCTGGCGAACAAGCAGGTGTACAGCTTGCCCTCGGTCGAGAGGCGGGCGCGGCTGCAGTCGGCGCAGAACGCTTGCGTGACGCTGGAAATGAGGCCGATTTCGCCGCTGCCATCGGCATAGCGCCAGCGCGCCGCCGTCTCGCCCGTGTAGTTGGGGTTGATGGGCAGCAAGGGCAGGTGCGCGGCGATGCGCCGCACGACGTCCGCCGATGGGATGACTTCCTGCAAGTTCCAGCCATTTGAGGCGCCCACGTCCATGTATTCGATGAAGCGCAAGATGTAGGGCGTGCCCTTGAAATGGCGTGCCATCGGCACGATTTCTTGCTCGTTCATGCCGGCCTTGACGACCATGTTGATCTTGATCGGCCCCAGGCCCGCCGCATGTGCTGCATCGATGCCTTGCAGCACATCGGCCACGGCGAAATCGACGTCGTTCATGCGCTTGAAGGTGGCGTCGTCGAGCGAATCGAGCGACACGGTGACGCGGTTCAGGCCTGCATCTTTGAGCGCCTGCGCCTTTCTTGCCAGCAAGGAGCCGTTGGTCGTCAGTGTCAGGTCAAGCGGCTGGCCCGATGGCGTGCGCAGTTCGGCCAGCATGGCGATGAGCCTTTCGATATTCTTGCGCAGCAGCGGTTCTCCGCCCGTCAGGCGGATTTTTTCCACGCCGTGCGCCACAAACAGGCGCGCGATGCGCGTGATTTCCTCGAACGACAGCAAATCGGTGTGCGGCAAATAGACGTGGTCCTTGTCGAATACGTCCTTCGGCATGCAATACACGCAACGGAAATTGCAGCGGTCGGTAATCGAGATGCGCAGGTCGTGCAGGGGCCTGCCCAGGCTATCGGCCACGTTGCCGCTGGGACTTTCCAGCACTGCGGGGATCACCAAAGCCGCATTGCGGGCCTCGGCAAGGTAGATAATCTTGTCAGCCATGAAAGGTAATGCCAAACGTAAAGTCGGTTAAGGCAGCTACGATAGCACGAGGCCGAAGATGGCACAGGCGAGCAGCAATTTGATGCTGCCAATTTGATACTTGAGCAGCGCCACGCCGGCCGCCAGCGCGATGGCGATGGCCAGCATGTCCCAGTGTGGCAGCGTATTTGCTTGCCAAAAGACATGGCGGCCAAAAAACAGGCCCAGGCTGGCAATGACGCCCACCACGGCCGCCGAAATGGCCGTCAGGGGCGCACTCAGGCGCAGGTTGCCGCGTGACGCTTCGAGCAGCGGCGCGCCACCCAGGATGAAGATGAACGAGGGCAGGAAGGTGAACCAGCTGGCGACAAGCGCACCGCATACGCCCGCCAGCCACAGATGTTCCCCTGCCACGGCGTGGCTCCAGCCGCCCACAAAGCCGATGAAAGCGACGATCATGATCAGCGGACCGGGCGTGGTTTCGCCCAGCGCCAGGCCATCCATCATCTGCGCGTTGCTGATCCAGTGGTAATGCTCGACGGCGCCCTGCACCAGGTAGGGCAGCACGGCATACGCGCCGCCGAAGGTCAGCAGGGCGGCCTTGCTGAAAAACACGCCCATCTGCGCCAGCGGCTGCTCGCGTCCGCCCAGCAGGGCCAGACCCAGCCAGCTGGTGAAAGCCAGCGCCAGACCCAGCGCGCACGTGACCAGCAGGCGCGGCCAGCTGAAACGCGCATGCAGCGGCGTGGGCGTGTCGTCATCGATCAGGGCCGCGCCAAAGCGGGCTGCGCTGTCATGCGGCGTAGCGCCGGCATGGAAGTGGGCCGGTAAGTAGCGCCCGCCCGCCATGCCCAGCAGGGCTGCGGCGAACACAATCAGCGGAAATGGCAGCCGCAGCAGGGCGATGGCGATGAATGCACTGGCCGCAATGGCTAGCAGGGCGGGGCTGCGCAAGGTGCGCCGGCCCAGGCGCCAAGCGGCCGCCAGCACGATGGCGACGACGGCCGGCTTGATGCCGTACAGGATGCCGGCGATGGCGGCCACGTGGCCATATGCCATGTAGAGCCAGGACAGGACGATCAGCACCCCCAGCGAGGGCAGCAGGAATAGCAGGCCCGCCACCAAGGCGCCGCGCGTGCGGTGCATCAGCCAGCCGATGTAGATGGCCAGCTGGGTCGCTTCCGGTCCTGGCAGCAGCATGCAGTAATTGAGGGCGTGCAGGAAACGCTGCTCGGAAATCCAGCGCCGCTTTTCCACCAGCTCGGCATGCATCATGGCGATTTGCCCGGCCGGACCGCCAAAGCTGACGCAGCCCAGCTTGAGCCAGTACCAGAACGCGCTGCGCAGGCTGACGGGGGCGGGGCGGGGAAGCTTGCTATCGTTGTGCATGGCGGCTCGCTGGCAAAGCGCGTGGACTTGACAAA
This sequence comes from Janthinobacterium lividum PAMC 25724, assembly GCA_000242815.2. Lineage (GTDB taxonomy): Bacteria > Pseudomonadota > Gammaproteobacteria > Burkholderiales > Burkholderiaceae_D > Janthinobacterium > Janthinobacterium lividum_D. The sequence goes on along the minus strand of AHHB01000040.1, from coordinate 23,435 downwards.
AAAAGGGGGAGCCTGAGCTCCCCCTTTCATCATTGGCGGCTGGGCGAACCCGGCGCGCTTACGGACGTTGCGTGTTGACCTGGACCAACGGCTCATCCGATTGCGGCGGCAGTGGCTTGCGTTCGCGTGGCTTGCGCACCGGGGCGACTGCCTTGGCGGCCGCTTCCTGCGCCAGGCGCAGTTTTTCCGGATCGGTGGCAGCCAGGGTCAGGCCGGCCGAACCGAGCACCGCGCTCAAGTCCAGCGGCGCGGTGACTGGTGCGGCAACTGGTGCAGCAGCGACAGGAGCGGCCACAGGCGCTGGCGTTGGCGTTGGAGCAGGAGCAGGAGCAGGAGCAGGAGCAGGAGCAGCTTCGGCGACCACCGGGGCCGCTTCCACCACAAGCGGCGCCACTTCGGCTACTGGCGCTGCTTGCGCCACGGCGACGGTTTCCGCGACAGCAGGCGTTTCCACCACTGGCGCGGCTTCGACGATGACTTCCGCTGGTGCTGGCTCAGCTTGCACTTTCTCGGCAAAGCTGTACTCGGCCGCTGGTGCTGGTTCGGCGGCGGCTGGCTCAGCTTGCGCTACAGCGACGACGGCTACGGCAGGTGCTGCCGGCACGATCACTTCAGCCATAGCCACGGGTGCAGCGTCAGCGGCAGGAGCGGCTTCTTCCACCTTGGCAATGTCCACGACCTTGCTCACTTCAGTCACCTCGGCCACGTCCGCGACAGCAGCTTCGACTGGCGCTGCAGCGACGGCGACGACAGTGGCGCTAGGCACCACGGCAACCGGGGCTGCATCAGCGACGACAGCGGCACCAGCTTCCGGCGCCGGAGCGACCGTGAAGCTGATCACGGGCGCGTCCTGGCCATCATTGTCGCCATTTGCCGACTCAATCAGCTCGCCCGTTTCGCGGTCGCGGCGGTTGCGGTTGCGGCCACCACGACGACGACGGCGGCGCGGTTCTTCGCCTTCCACGTCGCTTTCCATCTCTTCGCCTTCAGGACCGGCATTCGCCGGGGCTTTCAGCAAGTTCGCCGGTGCGGCGTCGGATTCCGGGCCAGCGGACGCTACGACGACGTTGATGGCGCTGGCGCTAGCGCCTGCCAGGGCCAGTTCGTCAGCTTTCACTTCAGCAACAACAGCCTTGTCGGCGCGTGGCTCGCGGCCTTCGCGTGGCTGGCGTGGCGGACGTTCGGCACGTTCCGGGCGTTCCGCGCGCTCTTGACGTTCCGCGCGCTCTGGACGTTCGGCGCGCTCTTGACGTTCGGCGCGCTCTGGACGTTCACCGCGCTCGCGTGGTGCCGCCGTTGCATCGCCAGCCTCGCGCACTTCACGCGGTTCGCGTGGCGGACGCGGTGGACGTGGCGGACGGGCCGCCTTTTCCAGTGCTTCGGCTTCCTTGGCCGCATCGTCTTGGACCGGACGGCCCTGGCCTGGTTCGCGTTCTTCGCGGCCAGGCTTGCCATTGCGGCCACGGCCACGCGGGCCACGGCTGTTGCGGTCGCCACGCTCGGCGCCGGCCGGCTTGGCTGGGGTGACCGCGGCAGGTGCCGCTACCACCGGTGCCGGTGCGCCTGTGAAGAAGCTGATGATCTTGGCGAGCAGGCCTTGCGGCGCGGCTGGTGCCGCCACCGGAGCTGGTTTCGCTTCGACGGGCTTGCGCTCGACCAGCGGTGCCGGCTGGTCAGGCGTGATCGTCTTGACGACGGCTTCCTGGCGCGGCTTGGCTTCTTCCTTCTGGCGCTTGCTGTAAGCCATGTCGGTTTCCGCGTTTTCGGCCAGGTTGTAGCTGGCCTGGCTGTCTTCCAGACGCGGATCGTCGTGCTTGATGCGTTCGAGCTTGTAGTGCGGCGTTTCCAGGTGCTTGTTCGGGATCAGGATCACGGCGATGCGGTGGCGGTTCTCGATTTTCAGTACTTCGCCGCGCTTTTCGTTGAGCAGGAAAGCGCCCACGTCGACGGGCACTTGCACGTGGATGGTGGCCGAGTTTTCCTTCATCGCTTCTTCCTGGATGATGCGCAGCACCTGCAGGGCGGACGATTCGGTATCGCGGATGTGGCCGGTGCCGGAGCAGCGCGGGCAAGTCACGTGCGAGCCTTCGGACAGCGAAGGGCGCAGGCGCTGGCGCGACAATTCCATCAGGCCGAAACGGGAAATTTTGCCCATTTGTACACGTGCACGGTCATGGTGCAGCGCATCTTTCAGGCGCTGTTCTACTTCGCGCTGATTTTTTGCCACTTCCATGTCGATGAAGTCGATGACGATCAAGCCACCCAAGTCGCGCAGGCGCAGCTGGCGGGCTACTTCTTCGGCCGCTTCGCAGTTGGTGTTGAAGGCGGTCGTCTCGATGTCCGAGCCGCGCGTGGCGCGGGCCGAGTTGACGTCGACGGACACCAGCGCTTCGGTATGGTCGATCACGATGGCGCCGCCTGATGGCAGCGGCACGGTGCGGCTGTACGCCGTTTCAATCTGGTGTTCGATCTGGAAGCGCGAGAACAGCGGCACGTCGTCGCTGTAGCGTTTTACACGGTGCACCATGTCGGGCATCACGTGGCTCATGAACTGGTGCGCCTGGTCGTAGATCTCGTCGGTGTCGATCAGGATCTCGCCGATGTCGGGCTGGAAGTAGTCGCGGATGGCGCGGATCACGAGCGAGGATTCCTGGTAAATCAGGAAAGCGCCATTGGCCGACTTGCCAGCGCCTTCGATGGCGCGCCACAGTTGCATCAGGTAATTCAAGTCCCACTGCAGTTCATCGACGTTGCGGCCGATGCCGGCGGTGCGGGCAATGACGGACATGCCAGCAGGCAAGTCCAGTTTATCCATGGTTTCGCGCAATTCCTGGCGCTCTTCACCTTCCACGCGGCGCGATACGCCACCGCCACGCGGGTTGTTCGGCATCAAGACCAGGTAACGGCCGGCCAGCGAAACGAAGGAGGTCAGCGCAGCGCCCTTGTTGCCACGCTCTTCCTTTTCCACCTGGACCATGATTTCCTGGCCTTCGCGCAGCGCTTCCTTGACGGAAGCGTTACGCACATCGACGCCTTCGCGGAAATACGTGCGCGCAACTTCCTTGAAAGGCAGGAAGCCGTGGCGGTCTTCACCATAGCTGACGAAGCACGCTTCGAGCGAAGGCTCGATGCGCGTGATCACGCCCTTGTAGATGTTCGATTTGCGCTGTTCGCGCCCGGCTGTCTCGATATCGATGTCGATCAGTTTCTGTCCGTCGACAATCGCTACGCGCAGTTCTTCTTGCTGCGTGGCATTAAACAACATGCGTTTCATTTTTATAACTCCGCGACCCGTAGGCCATCTCAAGGCCGCTTCCTGGGAAGCGGCGAAAGTACAGGGATATATGCGAGAACGGGAGTGTTGGCGGGGGAAATGCCTAGGCGTGCGGAGCAACAACGCGTACGAGGTATACGTTACGGCCGCAACAGGCGCGGTGAGGTCAATCGTCATGCCGAGTGCACAGGACACCTGCAACTCATCTGAAACAGCCCGGATGAGAATGAACTGCATCGGGGGCAGAGAATGCAAGTGGTCAGCAAATTCAGAGCCAAAATCGTTAGCCGGCTCATTACAGGGATCGCGATGGCGAGGCTTGGCCTCAGCCTATCATCGACAACCCTCAGTATTTGGCCACATACGGGGTTTGGCGAAAACGGCAAGCGTTATCAACTTCATCAACCCGCGAGCCCGACTCGATAAGTCGCGCTAACGGGTACTTATCCTTATAATCCCACACTCACTTCTGCATCTCCACGCCTTATCCGATTACAACTACGGTGCAACCTTGATTCGCGCGGCGATGGTGCATATACATTTTTTTCCACCGAATTTGCAATTTGGCGAGGCCGGTGGAGACGCCCCTGTGTAAAATGTGCTTTTATTCTTACACTCGCAGCAGCCAGGGCCGCAGCAAAAACAATTATATATTCAAAATGAAGGACTTAGAGAGATTTCTGGGAAGACATAGTAAATGAAGAGTCAAAATGATGTTGTTCCCCCTTCAACACCCCCGGTTCAGCCGCAAGCCCAATTCGTAACGATCGCCGAGGAAGAAGCAGGCCAGCGCATCGACAACTACTTATTAAGAGTGTGCAAGGGAGTGCCTAAAAGCCACATCTACCGGATCTTGCGATCGGGAGAAGTGCGGGTTAATAAAGGCCGTATCGATCAGTTGTACCGCCTCGCCGCTGGCGACGTGGTGCGCATTCCACCGGTGCGCGTGGCCGAAAAGGCGCCCACGGGCGCGCCGGCCGCCGAATTCAAGATCATCTTCGAAGATGCGCAACTGCTGGTCATCGACAAGCCGGCCGGCGTGGCCGTGCATGGCGGCTCGGGCGTCTCGTTTGGCGTGATCGAGCAATTGCGCGCTTCGCGTCCGGACGCCAAGTTCCTGGAATTGGTGCACCGTCTGGATCGCGACACGTCCGGCTTGTTGTTGCTGGCAAAGAAACGCACTGCGCTGACGAATTTGCATGAACAGATGCGTGACGGCGTCACGGACAAGCGCTATCTGGTGCTGGTCGCTGGCGACTGGAAGAATGCGCGTCAGCATATCAAGCTGCCGCTGCATAAATATACGACGGCCGAAGGCGAGCGCCGGGTGGCCGTGCAGGCCGATGGCCTGGCTTCCCACACGGTGTTCTCATTGTTGCATAAATATCACAACTTCGCCTTGCTGGAAGCGGAACTGAAGACCGGACGCACGCACCAGATCCGCGTGCACCTGTCTTCGTCCGGCTTCCCCATCGCCGGCGACGATAAATATGGCGACTTTGCCCTCAACCGTGCCTTGTTGAAAGCCGATAGCACGCGCGGCGCCCTGAAGCGCATGTTCTTGCACGCGCACCAGATCACGTTTACGCATCCGGAGACGGGCAAGGCGATGACCCTGAACGCGCCGCTGGCTGCCGAATGTGAGCGTTTCTTGGTAAGCTTGGGCAAACCATTGGCCGTTGCCGCACGCTAAATAGTTATCGCGTGCGCGCGACACGACTCAACAGGCAGTCAGTCGCCATCATTCATTCTCAAGGAGCCGGCGGCTTTGCCGCCGGGAAATATGGCAAGAAAGCAATTTGATCTGATCGTCTTCGATTGGGACGGTACGCTGATAGACAGTACCTCGACCATCGTCAAGTGCATCCAGGCGTCGGCCAAAGACCTGGGCTTGCCAATTCCCACCGATTTGCTGGCCTCGCATGTGATCGGCCTGGGCTTGCAGGAAGCCATGCGGCTGGTGATGCCCGACGTCGAGCCGAAATACCATGCGCGCATGGCGGAGCGTTACCGCTATCACTATCTGTCGCGCGACCATGAGCTGACCCTGTTTCCCGGTGTGCAAGAAATGCTGCAGGAACTCTCGCAGCAAGCGTACTTTCTGGCCGTCGCCACGGGCAAGAGCCGTGTCGGCCTGAACCGTTCGCTCAATGCCGTCAAGCTGCTGTCGCTGTTCGATGCGACGCGCTGCGCCGATGAAACGTTCTCCAAGCCCCACCCGGCCATGCTGCAGGAGTTGACGCGCGAACTGGGGCAGGATATGCGTCGCACAGTGATGATCGGCGACACCAGTCATGATTTGTTGATGGCAAGTAATGCCGGCGCGGCCGGTATTGCCGTAGAGTATGGTGCGCATCCGGTGGAGCAGTTGCAGGTTTGCAATCCTCTGTATTCGGCCGCGACGGTGGCCGATCTGCACCAATGGCTGAGCGAGCACGCATGATGACCGATGTTGCGCAAGTATTCATCTGTGCCGCCGACGCGCTGGCCGAGGGGGGCAAGGGCGTGCGCTTTGCCGTTTCGGCCGGTGGCGAAGCGGGCACCGGCTTTGTCGTGCGCCACGGCGGCAAGGCGTATGGCTACCTGAACCGCTGCGCCCACGTGCCGATCGAACTGGACTGGGCCGAAGGCGAGTTTTTCGAATCGAGCGGCTTGTACCTGATGTGTTCGACGCATGGCGCCATCTATGTGCCGGAGAGCGGCTACTGCGCGGGCGGTCCCTGCAAGGGCGGCCGCTTGCGTCCGATTGCCGTGACCGAGCGCGACGGGCAACTGTACTGGCAGCCCGATGAGTATGTTCAGCCGCTGTCGGTCTGAAGCCGGATCCAGGAATGATTGCAATTTAAACAAAGTGAACCATGAGCGATAACACGAATGACACGGCGGGCAGCAGCGCGCCCGCAGCCGGCCAGCTTGCCCCTGCCGGTAACTGGGAGCGCGATGTGCTGGAAAAGCTGGTATTTGCCACCTTGCAAGAGCAACGTGCACACCGCCGCTGGAGCATCTTTTTCAAGGTCTTCAGCCTGCTGATCGTGCTGTTCGCCCTATGGGTGTTTTATGACTACAACACGGCCGACGACAGCCAGACCCTGGGGCGCCACACGGCTCTGATCGACATCAGCGGCGCCATCGAGTCCGAAGGCAGTGGCTCGGCCGCCGTCGTCATCCCCGCGCTGGACAAGGCGTTTTCCGACGCCGGCTCCGTGGCCGTCGTGCTGCATATGAATAGTCCGGGCGGCAGTCCCGTGCAGGCCGGCATGATCGTCGACGAGATGCAGCGCCTGCGCAAGGGCTATCCGGACAAGCCCTTGTATGTGGTGGTCGATGAAATGTGTGCCTCGGGCGGCTATTACATCGCTGCCGCCGCCGACCGCATCTATGTCAACAAGGCCAGCGTGGTCGGTTCCATCGGCGTGCTGATGGATGGCTTTGGCTTTACGGGCGTGATGGAAAAAGTGGGCGTCGAGCGGCGCCTGCTGACGGCGGGAGAGAACAAGGCTTTCATGGACCCGTACAGTCCCTTGAGCGACAAACACAAGGCGTATGCGCAAGGCATGCTCAATGAAATCCACCAGCAATTCATCGACGTGGTGCGCACGGGGCGGGGCAAGCGCCTGAAGGAAACGGCCGATACCTTCTCCGGCCTGTACTGGACGGGTGCGAAAGCCGTGGAAATGGGCCTGGCCGACGATTTTGGCACGGTCGACAGCGTGGCGCGCGATATCATCAAGGCGGAAGACATCGTCGACTACACGCAACATGAAGGTTTACCGGAACGGGTGCTGAAGAAATTTGGCGCTGCCATGGGCGCCGGCGCCATGAAGGCGGCCGTGCAGCAGTCGCAACCGTCGTTACGCTGATGACGGCAGTACTGCATGACACGCGAGTCAGCCGAGAATAATTTTTAGTAAAGTGGTAGTTTGGCTTGAAAAACGCGCTGCTTGGGCTATATTGAAAGTGTAGTTCTTTTCAAGGAGGGGCGATATATCAACTATGTTGTCAGTACTAACTTGATTGGCAGGTCTTGGAACTACTCGCCGCATCGCAGATGTGGTTTTGAGTGAATTCACATTCCTCACTAAAGTCCCGTTGGGGCTTGGAACGGCGGCGCAATGCCGTCGTTTCCTTTTGTGCGTGTTGTGCGCGATGGCGATGGCGGGGGCTGGCGTCGCGGCCGGTGGCTGCGCGGTCCGGGCTGGCTGGCAAGGCAGGCAAGGCAAGGCAAGGTAAGGTGAGGCAAGGCAACGTAAGGTGAGGCAAGGCAAGGCAACGTAAGGTGAGGTAAGACAAGGCAAAGCAACGTAAGGCAAGGTGAGGCAAGGCAAGGTGAGGCAAGGCAGGCATGCGGGGGCTGGGCATGGCCGGTCTTGTGGCGGCGCGCTCAGGCGGCGCAGTTGTTGCAGTGCTCGGGCACGGGGGCTTCGGTCGCTGGCCGCATTGTCACTGTGCCAGTGCCAGAGTTATTGCTGGTGCCGCTGGTGCCGCTACTATTGCTCGTGCCGGTGTCGGGCGGCGTGTGCGCCATGGCGGGTGTGTTCAGCTTGCCGGCTGCGGCATGCATATCGGTATCCCTATCCGCGTACGCATCCGCATCCGCACGCATCCCCACAACCGCGTGCGCAAAACCGCCCAGTTCGAGCCAGCGCATGAAATGGCATTGCGCCTCGGCATGCCAGTGCGTCTGGCTCGCTGGCAACGGCGGCGCGTCCGTATCGGCCGCAGGGGCGTTGCGCCAGCGCGCCACGCCAAGCTGAACCCTGTGCATGGCCGCCTGTCTCGCAGCGATGTGCTGGCGCATGTCGGTGATGCTGCCTCGTAAGGCGATGGTATCGGTCTGCTTCATACGATGTCCTTATGCTGTGTGGCCACTGCCACAATTCCTAAACGACATTAGGCGGATTCCTAATGGAATTTCAGTGTATCAATGCGATATTCCGAGCGCTTGACATATCTCAAAGGAATGGGCCGTCCATATCGAAATCTCACCTTGTGCTTTGTCGTATCTGTGCGTGTCCAAGTCGGGCGCGCGCTGCGCTGTCAGGCGCAGACGTCGCGCGTCGCTGCTTCACGCTGCCAGCCGCTTCTGGTAAAGTCACGCCCATGAGTAAATTATCCCTAGACCGCATCCTGCAATCGCAGGGTTTTGGCACCCGTAAATATTGTCGTTCCCTTATCGAGGATGGCGATGTCGTCATCGATGGCGTCACCCAGACCAATTACCGCACCACCGTCGAGACCGAAGGCCTGGTGTTGCATGTTTTTGAAGAAGAGTGGGTCTACCGCGCGCAACTGTACCTGGCGCTGAACAAGCCCGCCAACTTCGAATGCTCGCGCAAGCCCAGCCATCACCCTGGCGTGCTGACCTTGCTGCCGGAACAGTTTACCTGGCGCGAAGTCCAGCCCGTCGGCCGGCTCGACCACGATACGACCGGTATGCTGCTGATGTCTGATGATGGCGCATTTATCCATGCACAATCGTCGCCGAAGCGTCACGTTCCCAAGATTTACCAGGCGACCACGCAAGAACCCGTGAGCGATGAACTGGTGGCGCAGCTCTTGGCTGGCGTCCAACTGCACGACGAGCCATCCCCGCTGGCCGCCCTGGTCTGCGTCCAGCGCGGACCATTCCAGCTCGAAATCGTGCTTGAGCAAGGCAAATACCACCAGGTCAAGCGCATGCTGGTCGCCGCCGGCAACCATTGCAACGCGCTGCACCGTTCCGCCATCGGTAGCCTGACGCTGGAGTCGCTGGGCATCGCCGAAGGCGAGTGGTGCTATCTGACGCCAGAGCAGATCGCGCTGCTGGCGTAATAACACCAGGCCAAACCTACTGCGCGTCGTGCTTTGCAGCCTGTGATGCTCACCGTGCTTTAGCACGGCTGCGCTTCTCGGCCGCAAATCACTGCCGCTCGCTACGGTTTTGTCTGGTGTTGCACCTCTCTTCTTGATCGCCAAATATCGGTATTTCCCGGCTTTTTGGCGTCTTTAGCCTCTATTGCCTGCATTTGACGAAGTTTTCCCTACATGAAATTAGCTACCCTGAAGGATGGCACGCGCGATGGCCAACTCGCTGTCGTCTCGCGCGACCTGAAAACGGCCCATCTGGCCGATGGTATTGCCTCTACCTTGCAAAAGGCGCTCGACGACTGGAGTTTCATCGCGCCACAGCTTGATTTGCTGTACCAAACCATCAATAGCGGTCGCGGCCATCGCGCCTTCGAGTTTGATCCCGCCAATTGCATGGCGCCCTTGCCGCGCAGCAGCCTGCGCGTCGCTGGTGCATCCTACCTGCAGCAGATCGAGCGCGCCTGCAAGGCTGCGGGCGTTGACGTGCCCGCCAACTTGCGCGAGGCGCCGCGCCTGTACCAGGGCGCCAGCGACGATTTCCGCGGCGCCCACGACGATATCAGCGTGGCGCACGAGCAGTGGGGCATCGATTACGAGGCCGGCATCGCCGCCATCACGGACGATGTCTTCATGGGCTCCACGCCGGACCAGGCACACCTGAACATTAAGCTGTTGATGCTGGTCAACGACATTACCCTGCGCAAGTTGGTGCCTGACGAACAGGCCAGTGGCTATGGCTTGCTGCAGGCGAAGCCGGCCATGGCGTGCTCTCCTGTCGCCATCACGCCGGACGAACTGGGCGATGCCTGGCGCGGCGGCAAGGTGCATTACGCGCTACGCTGCAGCCTGAATGGAAAATTGACGGGCCAGCCGCAGGCGGGCGCCGACATGACCTTCAATTACCCGCAATTGCTCGCGCACTTGTGTCAGACGCGCAATGCGCGCGCCGGTAGCGTGGTCAGCGCGGGCGGTGTTGCCAACAAGGAAGTCAAGAAGGGATTTTCGAGTATTTTTGAGCGACGTAACCAGGAGATGATTGCCGATGGTGTTGCCAGTACGCCCTATTTGCTGTTCGGCGATGTGCTTCGATTGGATATGCAGGGGGATGACGGGAAATCGCTGTTTGGTGCCATCGAACAGACTGTCAAACAGGCGCAAGCAAGCAAAAGCCGTTAGGCCACCTCTGGTTAGGCTACCTCTGGAATGGGCGCCTGCGGCGCCTTGTTTTCTATAGGCAAAGGAAAAGCAGGGGATTAGCCCTCCTTTTCCCTCGATGAGATTGACGCACTTGAATCGATAATGTGCCATGCCCAGTCCGTATTGTGCCTAACCAGGCTGCAGGACTTCACCGGAGTTGATTGATGTCGGATGACAGCGACGCAGAAAAGACCGAAGCCGCGTCACCGAAGCGCCTCGAGCAGGCGCGTGAGGAAGGCGACGTTCCGCGATCGCGTGAAGTGGCAACGTTTACGGTGCTGATGGCGTCCGGCTGCTGCCTGTGGTTTGCCGGCGACGCCATCGTGCGCCGTCTGACGGCCGTCATGGTGTCTGGCTTGACCCTGGAGCGCGAGCAAATCCTCAATCCCGATGCGATGATGCTGCGCATCGGCTACGACGTGGGCTCGGTCTTGCTGACTTGCCTGCCGTACGCGCTGGCCATCATGCTCGTCGCCCTGGCCTCGCCCGTGCTGGTGGGCGGTTGGCTGTTCAGTTCCAAGGCATTCGCCCCCAATTTTGGCAAGCTCAACCCGATTCGCGGCCTGGGCAATATGTTTTCGAAGAATGCGCTGGTGGAATTGCTCAAGGCCGTTGCCAAGACCATCGTCGTCGGTGTCGTTGCCTGGATGGTGATGCAGCACCAGAAAGATGCCGTGCTGGGCCTGTCGGTCGAATCCTTGCGCTCCGGTTCGGCCCATCTGATCAGCCTGCTGATCACGGCTTTTTTGCTGATCGTCGGCGCGCTGGGCCTGATCGCCGCCATCGACGGTCCGTACCAGATGTGGCACTACGCCAACAAGATGAAAATGTCCTTGCAGGAAGTCAAGCAAGAGGCCAAGGAGTCGGACGGCAATCCGCAGATCAAGGCCAAGATTCGCCAGATGCAGCATGAAATGTCACGCCGCCGCATGATGGCCGACGTACCCACCGCCGATGTGGTGGTGACCAATCCTACTCACTACGCGGTAGCCTTGAAGTATGGCGAGAATTCGCGCGGCGCGCCGCAGGTGGTGGCCAAGGGTATCGACGAGGTGGCCGCGAAGATACGTGAGCTGGCCGGCGAACACAAGGTCGCCATCCTGGAAGCGCCGGCCCTGGCGCGTGCGCTGTATCAGCACACGGACATCGGCGACGAGATTCCCGAGGCGCTGTATGGCGCCGTGGCCGAAGTGCTGGCATATGTGTTCCAGCTGCGCAGCTACGGCAGTGGCCATGGCCAGCGCCCGGACAAGCCGAAAAAACTCGACGTGCCGCCCGAGCTCGATCCGCTCGATCCCGCATCGCAGGCCAAAACCGCAGCAGACAAGAATAAAGGAAGTACACCATGAACGGCCTGAGATTGCCAGCCTGGCTCAGCGGAATGGGGGGCAACGCCAGCAAGGGCATCGCCGCGCCTATCATCATCATCATGCTGTTGTCGATGATGGTGCTGCCATTGCCGGCCTTCATTCTCGACATTTTCTTCAGTTTCAATATCGCGCTGTCCATCATCGTGCTGCTGACGGCGCTGTACACGGTCAAGCCGCTCGACTTCATGGCGTTTCCGACCATCTTGCTGGTGTCGACCATGCTGCGCCTGTCGCTCAACGTGGCCTCCACGCGCGTGGTGCTGACGGAAGGCCATACGGGCGCCGATGCGGCCGGTAAGGTGATTGAAGCGTTCGGTCACTTCCTGATCGGTGGCAACTACACGGTCGGTATCGTGGTGTTCATCATTTTGACGATCATCAACTTTACCGTGGTGACCAAGGGTGCCGGGCGTATCGCCGAGGTGGGTGCCCGTTTCGCGCTGGACGCCATGCCCGGTAAGCAGATGGCCATCGATGCCGACTTGAACGCCGGCCTGATCGGCGAAGATGAAGCGCGCCGCCGCCGCACGGAAGTGGCGCAGGAAGCGGAATTCTATGGCGCCATGGACGGTGCCAGCAAATACGTGCGCGGCGACGCCATCGCCGGCATCATGGTCACCGTCATCAATATCGTCGGCGGCCTGCTGGTGGGCTTGCTGCAGCACGACATGGGCTTTGCTGATGCGCTCAAGAACTACACCCTGCTGGCCATCGGCGACGGCCTGGTGGCGCAGATTCCATCGCTGATCATTTCCACGGCAGCCGGTATTGTCGTCTCGCGCGTGGCCAGTGATCAGGATATCGGCACCCAGTTGGTGGGGCAATTGTTTGCGAAACCGCAAGTGCTGTATATTACCGCGGCCATTATCGGCGGCATGGGCTTGATTCCCGGCATGCCGAAGATGGTCTTCCTCCTGCTGGCGTCATTGCTGGGCGGTTCCGCGTATTTGATCAGCAAGAAGCGCCTGCAGGAAAAAGCGGCGGCCGAGAGGCCGGCCGAAGTGCCGCAAGCGACCGTGGCACCCGAGCAGGAAGAAGCGAGCTGGCAAGACATCATGCCCGTCGATACCCTGGGCCTGGAAGTGGGCTACCGCCTGATTCCCCTGGTCGACAAGACGCAGGGTGGCGAATTGCTCAAGCGCATCAAAGGCATCCGCAAGAAATTTGCCCAGGAAGTAGGCTTTCTGGCGCCGCCCGTGCATATTCGCGACAACCTGGAGTTGAAACCGTCCGCCTACCGCATCACCCTCAAGGGCGTGGAAGTGGGGGTGGGTGAGGCTTACAACGGCCAGTTCCTGGCGATCAATCCCGGCATGGCCAGCGGCACTTTACCCGGCCTGGTCACCAGCGACCCTGCGTTTGGCTTGCCCGCTACCTGGATCGACGCGAGCTTGCGCGACCAGGCGCAATCGATGGGCTACACGGTAGTCGATGCGGGCACCGTGGTGGCCACGCATTTGAATCACCTGATCACCTCGCACGCTTCCGAACTGCTGGGGCGCGCGGAAGTGCAATCGCTGCTCGATCACCTGGGCAAAGATGCGCCGCGCCTGGTGGAAGACCTGGTGCCGAAGATGCTGTCGCTGTCGGCTTTGCAAAAAGTGCTGCAAAATCTGCTGGCCGAGGGTGTGCATATCCGCGATATGCGCAGCATCATCGAAACCCTGGTCGAGCATACGGTCAATACGCAAGACCCGAACGAGCTGACGGCGCTGGTGCGCGTGGCCCTGGGCCGCGCCATCGTGCAACAACTGTTCCCTGGCGCTGCCGAACTGTCCGTGATGACCCTGGACAGCCGCCTGGAGCGCCTGCTGCTGCAAGCGATGGGCAATGGCGGCGATGGCGCCGGCATCGAGCCGGGCTTGGCCGACACCATCGCGCACCAGGCGGGCCTGGCTGCGCAGCAACAGGAAGCCTTGGGCCTGACGCCGGTGCTGCTGGTGCCGGCACCATTGCGCGCTCTGCTGTCGCGCTTTCTGCGCCGCGCCTTGCCTCAGCTGAAAGTGTTGTCGCATGCCGAAGTGCCGGAAACCAAGACTATCCGCGTCACCAGCCTGGTCGGTGCGCAATAGTTGACAGCATCGGCATCGGGGTCAGCCCCCCTCCAGCGTGAGCGCCGAGCTTTGCGTTAGCCGAATACCGGGGTCAGACCCCCTGCAGCGTTAGCGCTGAGCTTTGCGTTAGCGTCAGTGGGGGTCTGACCCCAGCCTTTGCTGAGCCCTTGCCTTTGGTCAAATAAACATCAATTTCCTGCTGGCAAACTGAATAACGGGTACTTTCCCGTCCTGTTCCTTCGATCATTTCTTCCAAGCATCGCTAATAATAGAAACTGTCCGGGTGATCTGTGTCCATGTGGAAGACAGCACCCAAGCAACAGGAGTCGATGATGGTCACACAGTTCAGCCAGTATTGCGCTACCCCCGCCCCGGGAGGCCGATCATGAATGTGAAAAAATTTACCGGTGCCTCGTCGCGCGATGCCTTGCGCAAGGTGCGTGAAGCGCTGGGCCCCGATGCCGTGATCTTGTCGAACCGCCAGGCCGATGGCGTGGTGGAAATCCTGGCGCTGGCCAATGACGATGCCGCTTCGCTGGCGTCGCCGCCGGCGGCGTCCGAAATGTCCCAGCCGCGGCCCCAGTTGCAGACCCAGTTCGCCACGCCGCAGCGTCAGCCCGCCCCGGCCCAACGCCCGGCTGCGCCACGTCCTGCCGCACCGCGCCAAGCAGCCGGCGAGCCAGTGGACATGGCCCGCATGCAGCAGATGATGGCCAGCGCGTTGGCGCACGTGAAAGAGAATGCCGCCGCCGAGATGAGCGGCATGATGAATGAAATTCGCGCCATGCGCGGCATGATGGAAACCCAGTTGGCGGAAATTTCGTGGGGCTCGACGCAGCAGCGCGAGCCGCAAAAAGCCGTGGTGCTGCGTGAAATGCTGGCCGCCGGTTTCTCGGCCAGCCTGGCGCGCTACCTGATCGACAAGCTGCCCGCCGGCCTGGATGGCGCGCAAAGCATGCGCTGGATCAAGACCGTCCTCAGCCGCAACCTCAATACAGTCGCCAACGAAGACGCCATGCTGGAGCAGGGCGGCGTGTTTGCGCTGGTGGGCCCGACCGGTGTTGGCAAGACCACCAGCACGGCCAAGCTGGCGGCCCGCTGCGTGATGCGCCACGGCCCGGAAAAGCTGGCCCTGATCACCACCGATGCCTATCGTATCGGCGCGCATGAACAGCTGCGCATCTACGGCAAGATTCTCGGCGTGATGGTGCATTCGGTGAAGGATGAGGCGGACTTGCGCATCGCCTTGAAGGAATTGAAAAACAAGCACACGGTGCTGATCGATACGGTGGGCGTGAGCCAGCGCGACCAGATGGTGACCGAACAGGTGGCCATGCTGTCTGGCGCCGGCGCCGACGTGAAACGCCTGCTGTGCCTGAACTCCACGGCCACGCAGGAAACCTTGAACGAAGTGGTGCGCGCCTACCAGGGCAGCGGCCTGGCTGGCTGCATCATGACCAAGCTCGATGAAGCGGCCTCGATCGGCAATGTGCTCGACGTGGTGATCCGCCAGAAACTGAACCTGTTTTATGTGTCGAATGGCCAGCGCGTGCCGGAAGACTTGTACCTGGCCGACCGTGGCTACCTGATCGACCGCGCTTTCAAGCTCAAGCGTGATGCCGCGGCGACGCAGTTTTCCGATGCCGAACTGCCGCTGTTGATGGCACAGGCGGCGTCGCGCAACAATGAAGCGCGCGGGGTGCACCTTGGCTAATTTTGATTTCGACCAGGCCGAAGGCTTGCGCCGCATGTTGGCCGGCCCGCAGCCGCGCGTCATGACGTTCTTGTCGGCCACGCCGCAAGACGACAAGGGCGCCATGCTGGTCAACCTTGGGGCCTCGCTGGTGTACGGCGGCAATGACGTGCTGCTGCTCGACGCCAGCGGCGGCAGCGACGGCGTCGCTGCCCGCCTGGGACTGGCGCACGGCGCCAGCCTGCGCGACGTGGCACGCCAGCAGTGCGCCTTGAACCAGGTCATCCATCAAGTGCCGCAAGGCTTCGGCGTGGCCAGCCTGGGCGCGCGCAACCATCTGATGGATAGCTTGGACTATGCTGGCGAGGAAGAACTGCGCCGCCTAGGCAAGACCTTCGAGGTGCTGGCGCGCCAGAGCGGCATCGTGCTGGTCGACGGCGTCATGGCCGACGCGGGCGACTGCTTCCCCGTGCCGCTGATGGCCTCATCCGACATCGTGGTGCAGGTCTCGACCAGCGCCACCTCGATCAAGGCCGCTTACTGCCTCATCAAGCGCCTGAGCCAGGAACTGGGACGGCGTCCGTTTGGCATTCTTGTTACCGGCGCTTCCGAATCTGAGGCAAAAGTGGTGTACGATAATATGGCGCAGGCGGCGAGCCGTTATCTGGCCGTGAAATTGACCTCGATGGGGTCGGTGCCTGCCGACGAGTATCTACACCGCGCGGCGCGTCTGGGACGCAGCGTGGTCGATGCCTTTCCATTGGCGGGGGCCTCGGTGGCGTTTCGCGGACTGGCCGAGCGGCTGGCCCGTTCGGCGGCGCCAGTGCTCGGCGGCACCTTGTACCAGACGGGGAGCCTGCACCAGTTCAGCGCCTGATTCCATTATCAGCACTCGATAGCAGTTAAAACAATAAGCAGCCTATGTACACGGTCAAAGGGAAATCGAACAAGGACTATTTGCTGACGGAGCATATTCCGTTGGTAAAGCGTCTGGCGCACCATATGAAGGCGAAATTGCCGCCTTCGGTCGAGGTCGATGACCTGATCCAGGCCGGCATGATCGGCCTGCTCGACGCTATCAGTCGCTACGAAGAGACGCATGGCGCGCAGTTCGAGACGTATGCCGTGCTGCGCATCCGAGGTGCCATGCTCGACGAATTGCGCACCAGCGACTGGCTGCCGCGCAGCATGCGCCAGAACATGCGCAAGATCGAAGAGGCGATGAGTACCTTGCAGCAGCGTCTCGGTCATCCGCCGACCGAGTCGGAAGTGGCCAAGCTGCTCAAAATGTCGCTCGCCGACTACCAGGAAATGCTGGGCGATGGCGGTGGGCACCAGTTGGTGTACTACGAAGACTTTCATGACCCGGACGGCAATGACAGCTTCCTTGACCGCCATTGCGTGGACGAGGATAGCGATCCTTTGCGTTCCCTGCTCGATACCGATTTCCGGCAATCCGTGATCGATGCCATCGACGCGCTGCCGCCACGCGAGAAAATACTCATGGGCCTGTATTACGAAGAAGAGCTGAACCTGAAGGAAATCGGTGCGGTGATGGGCGTGTCCGAATCGCGCGTCTCGCAATTGCATACCCAGGCCGTCGCGCGCCTGCGCGCAACTTTGAGGGAGCAGGCGTGGACTGGTCCAGCGTAATCGGGCTGGCGCTGGCGCTGGCGGGCCTGCTGGTCGGCCAGACACTGGAAGGCGGCAAGATGGCCTCCCTGCTGCAGCCGGCCGCCTTTGCCATCGTCATCGTCGGCACCTGTGGTGCCGTGCTGCTGCAAACGCGGCTGCGCACCTTCGTGCGCGGCATGCAAATGCTGCGCTGGGTCTTCCTGCCGCCCGCCGATACGCGCGCCGCGCTGGCGCGCGATATAGGGCAATGGAGTTTGACGGCGCGTCGCGACGGCACGCTGGCGCTTGAGCGCCTGATGGAAGACACGACCGACCGCTTCAATGCCAAGGGCTTGAGGATGATCGTCGATGGCATTGCGCCCGACAAGCTGCGCCAGGTGCTCGATGTGGAAATCTCTGCCTACGAAATGGCCGAGCGCCAGGCCGTCAAGGTGTGGGAATCGGCGGCCGGCTATTCGCCCACCATCGGTATCGTGGGCGCCGTACTGGGCTTGATCCACGTCATGGAAAACCTGACCGACCCGAGCAAATTGGGCAGTGGCATTGCCGTGGCGTTTGTCTCGACCATCTACGGCGTGGGGCTGGCCAACCTGCTGTTCCTGCCGGTGGCGAATAAACTCAAGGCCATCGTGTCGCGCCGCGTGTTGCAGTACGAGATCACGGCAGCCGTGCTGTACGACATCGCCACGGGCGACCATACGCGCATCATCGAAGAGCGCGTGGCCAGCCTGTTGCACGAGCACTGAGCATGATGCGGCGCGCGCGCAGGAAGTATGACGAGGAAGCGGATAACCAGGACCGCTGGCTGATTTCGTACGCCGACTTCATTACCTTGCTGTTCGCCTTTTTCGTTGTCATGTATGCGATTTCGCAAGTCAACGAAGGTAAGTACCGCGTCTTCCAGAATGCCATCGGCGAGGCCTTCAGCCTGGAAAAGGGCGCGCCGCCCATCATCATGGAAGCGCCGCAAGCCATCGCGCTGCCGAACCCCGCCCTGAAACGCCGCGCCGAAGCCATCCGCCGCGAGCGCGAACACATGACGCGCCTGGCGCAGGACCTCACATCGACGCTGGCGCCGCTGGTCAAGGAAGGCAAAGTGAGGGTCACGCAGACGAGCCGCGGCGTGAGCGTGGAAATCAACGCCAGCGTGCTGTTCGATCCGGGCGCTGCCGGCTTGACGACGGAGTCGGACCAGGCCTTGCGCGCCGTGGCCGTGCTGCTCAAGGACGATACGCACGACGTGCAGGTGGAAGGGCATACGGATGTACAGCCGATCAGCAATTCAAATTTTGCCTCGAACTGGGAATTGTCGGCCGCGCGCGCCAGCGCCGTGGTGCGCCTGTTCATCGCCAGCGGTGTGCAAGCGTCGCGCCTGTCGGCCGTGGGACACGCCGACAACATCCCCGTGGCGCCAAACGCCACGCCGGAAGGACGCGCGCGCAACCGCAGGGTCGCCGTGACGATCCTCTCCGGCATCCCCGAGACGGTGATGGAGGTGCCGACGGCGCCGGTGTCGCCAGCGCCGGCACCGGCCAACTGACTGGTGGGGTCAGCCCCGTCGGCTCTGACCCCGGTATTGCTTGGTACAATCGCGGCCTTCTCCCTTATTCTCTCTCCATCATGAAAAGCAGTTCCGCAGGCGCTCTCGTATATTCCACCGAAACGGGCCGCATGTGCCCCGCATGCCGCCAGCCGCTGGCGCAATGCGCATGCAAGGCGCAAGCCAAGGCGGTGCCGGCGGGCGATGGCGTGGTGCGCGTGTCGCGCCAGACCAAGGGGCGCGGCGGCAAGAGCGTCACCGTAGTGAAAGGCTTGGCGCTCGACGCCATCGCGCTGGCCCTGCTGGGCAAGCAGTTGCGCACGCAGTGCGGCTCGGGCGGCACGGTCAAGGATGGCGTGATCGAAGTGCAGGGCGACCATGTCGATACCATCGTGGCCGCGCTGGCCAAGCTGGGCCACCAGCCTAAAAAGGCTGGCGCTTAGCTTTGACGTGCGCGCGTGCGCGTGGGCTAGCGTCCCGACGATCCGCTGGTCCAGCGGCGAAGGGGCAGGTCATCGCAGCGAAATGTCGCCAGCATGAATGTCGCCAGCATGCGCGGCCTGCCGCGCATGGTTGACGCTGCAAGGCTGCTGCGTCTTGGTGTGATGGTGTGATGGTGTGGCGTTGGGACAGTTAGCCGATGACGACGCGTCGGCTGGCCGTGTTCGTCATCGCTTGGCCGCTGGGGCCGTAGAAATTGCCACTCTGGGCCGTGGGGCGCATGGCGTTCAGGGCGCCTTGCGTATGCAGCATGTGCCTGTTGACCAGCAGGCTGTTCAGCCGGTTTTGTTCCTTGGCTTCGCGCGTGATATCGAGCAGGGCTTTCCACAGGGGCGCCGCTTCGGCTTCGCTGGCACCGACCAGCCAGTCTTCCATGCCAGCTTCTGCAGCCGTGAAGCCAGCTGCCGCCAGCGCCTTGTGGCGTTGCGCCGCCAGTTGGCTCAATTGTCCTACGAGTGCCGTCTTGCGCGCCGTCAACTCCGTGATTGCATCGATGTCAGCGGCAACCAGATGCCGCTGTTCTTCTTTCATCAATGCCAGCAATGTGGTCATGAGCTGTTGCTCGTCGCGCAGGCTGGAAAACGGAGTCACTGATTGCATGAGGGAACCTATCTATTGCGTGAGTGCAGCAAGTCCTTGACTGTGTCGAGGAGACCGTCTGCCACTTTTTCAGAGTTGACCTGGAACTGGCCGTCGGCGATCGCCAGCTTGATGCGTTCGACTTTTTTCGTGTCGAACACGGCGCTGCTGCCGGCAGTTGCACTGGCCGCTAACGCCTGTCCTTGCGGCGACAGGCGTACATTGTCCGACGTCGTCGGTGTTGCCTGGGCTTTCTCGGCATTGCGGGCGCCGGAGGTACTCGCGGGCGACACCGGCAGGCCGGGATTGCTTTTAATAGTGTTGTCGGTAATTTTCACAGCGTGATCCTCGTCTGGTCGAAGTCAATAAACTCCGGGATATAGCTCTTTATCGGCACCTTCTTCCGAAACTTTAGTGCGCCAGACCAGAATATCGCTGTGCATCGCTGTTCTTCGCTGTTTAAAAGGCGACCTCCACCATGCCGCCAGCGCGCGCCACGCCGCTGATCTGCTGGCCGCTCTGCGTGCGTACTTGCACCGTCTGGCCATCGCCGGCGCTGCCGATGGCGCGTCCTTCTGATGCTACCTGAAAACCATTACCGCTGGAAACGACGCGCACCAGCTGGCCCTGCATCACCACTGGCTTGCGGCGCAGGGTGTCGAGGCGCATCGGCGTGCCTGGTGGCAAGGAAATATTCGTGCTCGCGCCCACGACCTGGGCCATGTCCGTGGCGATGCCTGCTGGCAATGCGGCCAAGTCACCCTGCATCGTCACCAGTTGGCTGGCGTCGATGGCTTGCCCTTGCGCCAGCGGCACGGCGCTGGCCACGTAATCGCCGACGACGGCTACGTTGGCTTGCAGATAAATGCTCCAGTTACTCGGCGCCGTGCAGCGCACGCCCACGGTGGTCTTGCCCCAGGCGCGGGCGCCCGGCGCCATGAATGCTTGCGGTGCGGGGCACGCCGCCAGATTCAGGCGCGGATCGACGGCGCCGACGCTGATCGTCACCTTGCCCGGCAAGCCCTTGCTTTGTACCTGCAGGAATTGTTCCACGCTGTTGCGCAGCGCTTCCGGCGTCTGCCGGCCGGCGTTTTGCGCCTGCGTCAGCGGTGGCAGGGCGGCAAGAGCGAGTAAGAGTGCAAGCGGTGTTTTCATGGTGATAGGCCTCTGGAATAGTGCCATGATAGTGCGCGCCGCCCTGATCGAAGCGTCGATTAAGGGGTAAAAGTATGGTCTGATCCGGCGATGGCCTTGCCGGTGCGCGCCGTACTATGTTTCCTGTCATCACTATACCGCCATCCTTCCGCCATCTCAGGCGCCAGTGGCAGATTTTTCCGGAGCCTGACATGATAGGGAAACTCGACGATTACATGCGCTTCAACGAGACGGCGCTGAGCCTGCGCTCGACGCGCCAGGAATTGCTCGCCTCGAATATCGCCAATGCCGACACGCCCAATTACAAGGCGCGCGATGTCGATTTTGCCAGCGCCTTGAAGGGGGCGATGGCGCGCAAGGATGGCGTGCCGCCGGCCCTCAAGGGCACGGCGCCGCAGCATATGCCGGGCAAGGGCTTAGCCGCTGGCGCAGGCAGCAGCACGGGCGGCAAGGTCGACGCGCTGGCCGACGGCACGCCGCTGCTGTACCGCGCACCGGCCCAGGGCGCCGTCGATGGCAATACGGTGGACATGGATCTCGAACGCAATGCCTTTGCCGACAACGCCATCCGCTACGAGGCAGCCGTGACGTTCCTCAACTCGCAGATCAAGGGCATGTTGACGGCCATCCAGGGAGGACAATAATTATGTCGCTGTTTAATATTTTCAATGTGTCCGGTTCGGCCATGAGCGCCCAGGCGCAGCGCCTGAACACGGTAGCGAGCAATCTGGCCAATGCCGACAGCGCCACCAGCGCCAGTGGCGAAGCTTACCGCGCCAAGCAAGTGGTGTTCGAGGCCGTGCCCCTGGCCAACGGCGCCACCGCCGTCAAGGTGCAGAAGGTGATCGAAGACCCGTCGCCGATGAAGCTGGTCTACGACCCGAAGAACCCGCTGGCCGACGAGAAGGGCTACGTCACCATGCCGAACGTGAATACGGTCGACGAGATGGTCAACATGCTGTCGGCTTCGCGCTCCTACCAGACCAATGTGGAAACCATGAATGCGGCCAAGTCGCTGCTCCTGAAAACCCTTACGCTCGGCCAATAAGGCTGACTGACTATTATGGCAACCATCGATACCAGCTCTGCCACCGTCACCGACTTGATGGCGACAATGAATCCGAAGAAGACGACGGCCGCGAAGGGCAGCGTCGAGGAAGAAACGAATAAATTCCTGACGTTGCTGGTGACCCAGCTGAAAAATCAGGACCCGATGAACCCGCTGGACAATGCGCAGCTGACCAGTCAGCTGGCCCAGCTGTCGACGGTGACGGGCGTCAACAAGCTCAATACCACGCTGGAAACGCTGAAAACTAGTTACCAGCAGGCCGAATCCATGCAGGCGGCCAATATCATCGGTCATGGCGTGCTGACGGCAGGCAAGAACATCACCCTGAGCAAGAGCGCGGCCTTGCTGGGCGTGGAGTTGGCGACGCCGGCCGACAGCGTCAAGGTCCTCATTTACAACGGTGCGGGCAAGCAAGTCCATTCCATCGACCTGGGCCCGCAGGATGCGGGTACCTTGCCCTTGGGCTGGAATGGCGCCACTGCCGACCTCGACAAGGATGGCAAGCCGATCGTGCTGGCCGACGGTGCCTACACCTTCTCGGTGGAAGCGACGCGCGGCGGTAGCAAACTCACCGATGCAGCGGCGCTGATGTTCGGTTCGGTCGCCAGCGTATCGACGGGCGCCGCTGGCGTGAAATTGAATGTGCCGGGCGTGGGCAGCATCACCATGGCCGATGTGAAACAAATTTTGTAAGCCGCTCATTTGTAGCGTAGACCCTCTACACCTCATTTCTACCAGGAGAATACAATGTCTTTCCAACAAGGCCTGAGCGGCTTGAACGGCGCCGCCAAATCGCTGGACGTCATCGGCAACAACATCGCCAACTCGGCCACCGTAGGTTTCAAGCAATCGCAGGCGCAGTTCGCCGATATCTATGCCAACTCGCTGTATGGCGTGGGCGGCAACCAGCCTGGCATCGGTGTTTCCGTATCGCAAGTAGCGCAGCTGTTTAACCAGGGTAACCTGGAGAGTTCGTCCAATCCGCTCGACATCGCCATCAATGGCGGCGGTTTCTTCCGCACCAGTGTCAACGGCACCATCCAGTATTCGCGCAACGGCCAGTTCCAGGTCGACAAGAGCGGCTTCATCATCAATGCACAGAAAGCCCAGCTGACCGGCTATCCGGCCGATGTGAACGGCAAGATCTTAGCTGGCGCCACCGTGCCCCTGCAGATCGACCCGGCCGACATGGCGCCGCAGGCGACCAGCAAGGTCGATACCCAGGTCAACCTCGATTCCAATTCGGAGATGCCGACCGTGGTGCCGTTCAGCGTGAGCGAGCAGAAATCGTGGACCAAGCAGTTCCCCGTGCCGGTCTTCGATTCGCTCGGCAATTCGCACACCATGTCCAATTTCTACGTCAAGACCGGCACCAATTCCTGGGATGTCTACACAGCCACTGACGGCATGGAAATCACCAGCGCGAAAGTGGCGTCGACGGCGCAGACCGATGCCGCCTCGCTCGCTGCGCGCGCCGCCTATCAGGCCGCCGCCACGGCCGTGCCGCTGGTGCCGGCCAAT
>AHHB01000041.1 GCA_000242815.2 Janthinobacterium lividum PAMC 25724 | reverse complement strand
GTCGGGATTGATGTATTGCCGGGTAATGTACAGCAGGTCGTCGAGCGGCAGATAGAGCGATTGGCGCAGTGACAGCACGATGGCCTCCTGCGTCGCGCTCAGGGTCGTATGCAGCGTATGGGCGCGGTGCGAACGGTCTTGCACATCGTCCCGCTTGAGCCACTTGGCAGCCGTGGCACGCGTGATATTGAAGACCTTGGCGGCCTCGCGGTCGGACAGTCCGGAGTCCTTGATTTCCTGCCGGATCTTCGGGGTGGTGCGGGCTTGGGGATGAATGCGTGAGCTCATGGACTGAAGTTTATGCGATGTGCTGAAACTGGTGGGACGATCTCGGTGGCAAACCGCCGATCAACTCGTCAAGCACAGCTTTGGCCCGGAACAGGGCCATGCTGCGACGAGGAATATGATCGAACGAAACTAAACATTTAGCGCGCTAAAGTAATTTTCATCAAGTGGCGGGGCCACCCAGCGCAGAGAGCTTACGCAAAAAGTTCGTGCTTTTGCCCTTTTATGCAGCCTGTACGTCTTCAAGCATACTGCTGAGAGTGCTATCAAACATGGCAAAAAATAACTACAGTGACTACCTTCTTGCTCTTTCTACTTTAGTGCGCTAAAAATCAATCTGCTCATCAGAGACAGAAACATTGCCTTATATGCATTTAAATTGCACTAAGTAAAAAATAAAAATGTACCAAACTGGTTGACAAAAATATGATTTGGCATAAAAATGCAGGTTGACTAATTCGTTAAACAGCATGAAAGGAAACTTTGTGATGTCTAAGAAGCAACCATGGGACTACCATCCTACACTGAGTGAAGATCGCTTACGCGTTGTGGCTGCATCACTTCTCGACGTGTATCACGAAGTTCAAGTTGAATTGGGTACAGAACTCGACGATAACTACACTCGTGGTACGACGACCTTCGGTCGGCAGAAGAATAAGATTATCCAATTATGCAAGAGTAATAAATTTCCCTGGCTTGATCTTCGCAATACTAGCAACGACTTGACTTTTTCGATCAGCTTTATTCCTTTTCGCTTTTTTAGCGATGATCATGAGAAACCGAGTAAAGCAGCAGTTTGGCGTCGCAATGAACAAGATGATATGTTCCCGAGCGAAGAAGATCAGCCAATTTACTGGCGGTACATCTTGGAAAAACCGCTTACCGATGAGGACGAGGCTAAGGTCTACGTAATTGGAGCAAATAGTAACCAAGAAATCGTCTGTGAATGGAAGTTCGCGGAAAAAGTGCGGGTGCTGAGAACTGTAGATGTTTCTCGGCCTGAAGCTGTTGAGATTTCTGAACCGCAGGTCGGATTGCCTAAAAAAGAAGAAGAGGATTTCGGCTCCGGTTCATGAATATGAACCTTGGAAAGTGTCATGGAAAAGTTCTTTACGGGAGCTAGTCTCCGGCTTGCTCGGACATTCTCTGGACTCACGCTAGAGGATATTGCTGAGCAAGTCGGAAAGTCAAAGCAATTTATACATAAATTGGAAACCAACATTGATAAGCCAACTGATTTTCTTGCGGATCAGTTGGCTAATTGCTTGGATGTGTATCCAGAATTTTTTTATGAGGTCAAGACCGATACAATTGCGGAGGATCAATTTCATTTTAGAAAGTTACGAACTACTAAAGTGGCGGTCAAGCAGAAGGCGCTTGCTAAAGGTGAAATATTTAAACGATTAGTTGACTTCTGCGATGATCGGTTGGATTTGCCTGAATATGGTTTTATTGAGCGTCGGGTAAATAGTCTAGAGGACATCGAGGGGGCTGCGGAAGAGTTGAGGCAACATTTTGGACTTGGCTCGGGGCCGATTCAAAACATGACAAGGGTTGCTGAGAATGCGGGAACATTCGTAACCACTTTCAAAGATGTTTCTGGTGAGGTAGATGCCTTATCTATTTCAGCGGCACGCCCGATTATTGTTCGCAATGAAAATGATCGTTACTGCTGTCGACTCCGCTTTGATATTGCTCATGAGATCGGCCATTTTGTCATGCATAGTGGAATCCAAACCGGAGATCGAGTTACAGAAAGCGAAGCAAATCGCTTCGGAGGGGCTTTTCTTTTGCCGCGAAGCGTTTTTGCCAAAGAGTTTCCCATTAGCTCAAGCGGACGTATTAGTTGGAAGTCATTGTCAGAAGTTAAGCTTCGCTGGAGGGCAAGCAAGTCTGCAATGCTTATGCGGGCTAGGCAACTTGAGTTGATTGATGACTATCAGTTGAGAGGTGGAATTATCGCGCTTAAAAATAATAGTGAGGCAAAAAAAGAAATTGAAGATGACTCGATTGAAATTGAGCGACCAGTATTGTTGGACAAGTCTATCAGGTTGATAACTCGCCACTATGGGTTGTCCCTTGATGATATTGGGCGTGAACTCAACTTTAAGGCTCGATATATTTTGGAATTTATTTCACAAGAAACAATTGACGAATTGACGCTTCCTTCAAATGTCATTCGCTTGAAAAAACAATACGCTTGAGATGAGGCCATGACCAGAAAATATCCAGACTTGAATGCTGAAAAAGCATTGATTTGGAGAATAATTCATCGAGATAACCTTCTTTGGATATTGCAAAATGGAGTGCATTGTGCCAACTCACAGATTCAGTCGCCAGGATATGTTCCGATTGGAAATGTGGACTTGATAAACAGACGGCGTGTGAGAGAAGTGCCAGCCCCCCCTGGCGGTACGCTGGCCGACTATGTCCCCTTCTATTTCACGCCATTCTCTCCTATGATGTATAACATCTACACGGGGCGAGGCGCCGTACCCCAGCGTCCGAATGATGAGATATGCATACTAGTTTCCAGCCTGCATCGAGTCGCGCAGTTGGGTATTCCGTCAGTTTTCACGGACCGGCATGCTTATCCGCCATTAGCTCGTTACTTCAACGACTTACGTCATCTTGATCAGATTGATTGGCCTTTGATCCAGGCGAGAAACTTTTCGCGAAACCCAGATGATCCGATTCAAATTGAACGTTATCAGGCTGAGGCACTTATTTATCGCCACCTTCCTGTCGGCGCATTGCTGGGTGTGGTTTGTCATACTGAAGCGGTGAAAACCATTATTGATGCGCAGGCAATGGCAAATGGAGTCGCGCTCGATGTTAAAGCAATTCCGGGATGGTATTTTTAATGATTAAGTATACACAGGGTAACTTATTAGAGGCTGACGCTGAAGCGTTGGTTAACACTGTCAATACGGTTGGCGTAATGGGAAAGGGGATTGCTTTGATGTTTAAAGAGCGGTTTCCTTCCAATTTTCAGCGATATGCATCTGCGTGTAAAGCAAAGAACCTCCATACCGGTAAGATGTTTGTCACAGAGGTGGGCGAACTTGATGGGCCGAAATGGATCGTAAACTTTCCGACTAAACAGCATTGGCGGCCGCCTTCGCAAATGGAATGGGTGGTGGAAGGCTTGCAGGATTTACGCCACTTTATTTTGCAGAATAGTGTGAAATCAATTGCTATTCCTCCGCTGGGTGCGGGTAACGGGGGGTTGGAGTGGCAAGCCGTGCGCGAGGAGATCGAGAAAGCCCTCGACGATCTCTCAGATGTAGAAATTTTGGTATACGAACCGACGTCGCAGTATCAAAATGTGGCTAAGCGATCTGGCGTGGAAAAATTAACTCCTGCTCGCGCGTTAATCGCCGAGCTGGTGCGTAGGTATTGGGTATTGGGCATGGAATGCACCTTACTTGAAATCCAAAAGTTGGCCTGGTTCTTAGAGCGCTCAGTTGAGGCAGTTGCTCCGGACAATCCGTTAAAGTTGCAATTTGTGGCTCACAAGTATGGACCATATGCGAATCGCCTAGATCACTTGTTGAACAACCTTGATGGTAGTTATTTGCATTGCGATAAGAGGATCAGTGACGCTGGCCCGCTGGACATCATTTGGTTTGACGATGATCGCAAGGATTTCTTAGCTGCTTATTTGAAGAGTGAAGCGCTTCCATATTCTGAAGCCTTGGATCGCACTGCGGCGCTTATTGATGGATTTGAATCTCCATTTGGTATGGAGCTCCTAGCATCCGTTGATTGGTTGATAGCAAAGGAGGGAGTGCAACCTACAGTCGCTGATGTGACGGAAGGTCTTCAGCAGTGGCCTGCGGGTGCTGGTGAACGGAAGAGCGGTCTCTTTGATCCCCGATCCATTGGGATTGCATTGGAACGGCTTGAATCGCGTAACTACACACTGGTGCTGTAAGAATGCTGCACTCTCGCGAAGGTTGGCTTGTCTTTGCTTGCCTGCTTTGAAGCTTGTGCTGAGGAAAAGGGCGATTTGAGGCCCGCGAGGGCTGGAGCGAAGCGGAACCCTTTTGTGTCGCCGGCCGCATGTAGGAGCGTTTTGGCCGGTTGTCCCGGCCAGCGACGATGCGGCTGGGCCGTTGACGTCTGAGTGTCCACATTTTGTCCAACTTATAGGTGCTTAATGACTACTTGTGAGGTGGAAAGTGGGGGTAAGTTGTTGATTTGACGGCTATCGACGGCTACTGAAGGGGAGCAAGACGCACTCATAATCCGTTGGTGCCGTGTTCGACTCACGGGAGGCCCACCAGAATTTCGCAGCAATAGATCAAGCCCCGGCGGGTGACTGCCGGGGCTTTTTTCATGTTGCCGTACAATCGCGGCTTGCTGACTGATGAAGGATGAAACGAGATGACGGCTGAAGTGAAGATTGACGATATCGTGCTGGGCGATGGCAAGGCGGCGGCGCGTGGTGCCCTGATCACGGCCCATTACCGGGGCTGGCTGGAAGACGGCACGGAGTTTGACTCGTCGCATAAGCGGGGTGAGCCTTTTCGCTGTGTGCTGAGCAATAACAAGGTCATCCAGGGCTGGATTGTGGGTTTGCAGGGCATGCAGGTCGGTGGCACGCGCAAGCTGTGGGTGCCGGCGGCGCTGGCGTATGGTGAGCGCCAGGTGGGCTTGATAGCGCCACATTCCAACTTGATCTTCGAGATTGCATTGTTGGAAGTGCTGACGCGCGATTGATGTGCTGCGTGCCGCTGCCAGCGTATGTCAGGTGCTGCGCTGGTGCAACATCAAGCCTGTTTGCGCTTGACTTGCATCGCGTCCAGTGCCGGCATGATGTCATGCAGGCTGGCCACTTCATAGGTGGGCAAGGCGGCCGAGGTATTGGCCAGGCCATCCGGATTAAACCAGCAACTGTCGATGCCATAGCGGTTGGCACCGAGGATGTCGGCGTCCAGCCGGTCGCCGATGATGATCGATGTTTCCTTGCTGAAGGTGCGCGCCATCTTGGTCGCATACTCGAAGAAGCGCACGTCCGGCTTGGCGTGGCCGCAGGCTTCGGAGGTGGCGACGAAGGAGATGAAGTCGCTCAGGCCGGAGGCGGCGATGCGGCGGTTTTGGATGGATTCGACGCCATTGGTGACGATGCCCACTTCGCCGATACGCGACAGCGTTTCGCACACTTGCTTGGCGCCATCGATCAGTACGACCGTGTCCGGCAGCGATTCCAGATACAGACGGCTGGCCAGTTCTGGAGCGAGGTCTATGCCGCTCAGTGCAAACGTTTTGCGGAAGCGCTCCACTTTCAGGAAGTCCTTGCTCACGTCGCCCGTTTCGAAGCGTTTCCACAGGTCGACGTTGATCGTCTGGTATTGCGCGAACAGGGCCTCGATGTCGTCGCGCAGCCCCAGTTCGTGCATGGTGTGCAGGAACGAGCGTTTTTCGGAAGCCTTGAAATCGAGCAGGGTATCGTCCAGGTCAAGCAGGAATAGCTGGTAGGTCATGGTATGTGTTGAATTCGTGGAAATTTGTCTTGCATCGTAGCACGTAGCGACGCGTTCGGTTGGCCATCGCCTGCGCGCGCGATCCGCTACAATCGCTGTCAGACTCGTCACTTTCACTCAATACCTGCCCATGACCCAGCTCTCCGTTAACGTTAATAAAATCGCCCTGCTGCGTAATTCGCGCGGCCGCAATTTCCCCGACTTGCTCGCGTTTTCCGAGCGCTTTCTCGACCTGGGCGCCGCCGGCATCACGCTGCACCCACGCCCTGATCAGCGCCATGCGCGCTACGACGATGTTGCCCCGTTGCAGCGCCTGTGCGCGCAGCGGGGACGCGAGCTGAATGTGGAGGGCTATCCGACGGCGCAGTTTTTGGATGTGGTGAAAAGCGCGCGTCCGGCGCAATGCACGCTGGTGCCCGACATGCCGGGCCAGTTGACGTCCGATCATGGCTGGGATATTGAACAGCATGCGGCGCTGTTGCGTCCCGCCATTGCGCAATTGAACGACCTGGGCATCCGCGTCAGCCTGTTTGTCGATGCCGGCTACTCTGCACTGGAGTGGGCGCGCGAGGTGGGGGCGGCGCGCGTGGAACTGTACACGGAGCGGTTTGCCGAGAGTTACGGCAGCGCGCAGGCCGATGCCGTATTTGACACGTATTTGCAGGCGGCGCGGCGGGCACAGGCGCTGGGCCTGGGCGTCAATGCCGGGCACGACCTCGATTTGCACAACCTGGCGCGTTTCCTCGACATACCCGGCATCCTGGAAGTGTCGATCGGCCACGCGCTGGTGGTCGAATGCCTGGAGCTGGGCATGGAAAAGGTACTCGGCCGCTACCTTGAGATATGCCAATCGTAGGATGCTTGGGCGGCGACGCTGGCCAGCCGCTGCAGTCTGAGCGGGGCTGGTAGGAGCACAGCCTTGTGCCATGGTCCTGCCTGGCGCACGAGCATGCTTACCTATCTACCCACCAGTAGAGCAAGGTTTCATCATCGTCGTCATCGAGGTTGGCGTAGATATTGGAGAAGTACCATTCCACGCCCGTCGCCGTGCGGAAGGCGTCGAAGGGGCCGTTGACGTTGTAGATGCCGTGGTGTCCGGGCACGCTGAAGGTGAGATTGCCATTGTATTGGCCATCCATGGTGCCGCCCAGCTGGCTTTGCACCTCGCGTTCGAGCTGCTCCACCGCTTCTTGCGGCACGTCGTCGGCGTAGATC
Organism: Janthinobacterium lividum PAMC 25724; assembly: GCA_000242815.2. Lineage (GTDB taxonomy): Bacteria > Pseudomonadota > Gammaproteobacteria > Burkholderiales > Burkholderiaceae_D > Janthinobacterium > Janthinobacterium lividum_D. Next base: position 103,166 of record AHHB01000041.1, on the reverse strand, counting down.
TGGATGCAGAAGTTGCCGCCGCGCTTCAGTACTTCGGCGGGGGCGAGCGGGTCGGCGATGCTGACGATGTCGCCGCGCGCCAGGTTCAGGGTCAGGCCGGGCGAGGCCAGTAGTTCGTAGACGTGTTCGTCAATCTGGCGTGCCGGCAGGGATTCATACACGGGGCCGTTTGTGTTCTCTCCTGCCAATACGCGGATATGCGGCAAGCCTTCGCAATTGATGTCTTCCATTCATTCTTTCATCGTGCCTGCGCCTTGCGATGTGCGTCGCGCCAGGGGGGATGGCAACATTGTACCGGCTACTTGCCAGTTGGCCGGGTACGGCCGGTGTATCGACCATTTGCCGCTGTTGCGCGTATTCCAGGCGCGCCTTTGTGCCCGAGTACCACGCGTTTGACGCTGCCCGGCCTGCAGCGCTTTCCAGAATACGGAGTATAAAAAAAGCACGCCGCAGCGCGCCTTGAGCGCGCGCCTGGCGGCCAATATGCCAGGCCGAAGAACCCGCTTAGTAGCGATAGCTGAGGCTGATGCGCAGTACTGGGTAGGCCTTGAAATCCTTGACCTTGTCGGCCAGTTTGGCGTTTTCAGCAGCCACGTCTGTTTTCAACGCAGCGCACACCAACGGGTCGCAGCCGCTGTTGCTCAGCGCCGTCTTGGGCGCGCCCTGGAACAGGACACCGATGTCGCTGGAAATACCCCAGCCAGCCTCTTTCACAGCATTGCCCCAGCCGATGCCAATGTAGGGCGCGACTTTACGAAAATCGATGGTGCCGTCCAGTTGGCCCGCACTGGCCGCCGTGTAGGTGTTGCCGTTCAGTGTGTAGCTGCCAGTCTTGTTCGGTTTACCCTTGGCATCGATTTTATTGCCGTTATACACCACGCCTGCGCTCACGCGGAAGGCGCCGTCCGTGGGGAAGTAGTCGAGCAGGGCATCGAAGGTTCGCAGCTTGAGTTTCAGCTGGTAGTCGACATCGTCGGTGCTGGAGTTGTAGGAGTAGTTCAGGAAGCCAACGCCAAAACGGGCATTCAGATTCGATTGCAGTGGTACGCTCAGGTGCGCGCCGACGCCAGTCGTACCCAGGTCGGCCGTGATGCCTACTTCCGCCTGGGCTTGGCTTGCACAGAATATGCCAGCCAGCAAGGCGACAATCATAGGGGGCTGTTTCATGCTGACGCTCTCCAGTTGTTAGTCAAGCCACGTAGTAAATAAGCCGATGAAAGTCAGTATTTCCATGCTGCAATTTCTATGGGGATCATAGATGCTGAAATAGTGCAAGGCAAGACTGGCGTTGCAAGGTGTTGCTTTCCTGTCGCAACGCCCTGCAGTTGTGTACTTCGTGCTGCTTAGTTCGGTGCGCTGATGCCGTTGCGGAACTGCTCGAAACCGGCACGGGCGGCCTTGTAGCAATTGCCGGCGGCCGTTTCCAGGCCTTCTCGGTCAAGTACCTCGACCGTGCCGCGGCGGTACTGGATCAAGCCCTCGTCCTGCAGCTTGCGCGCCGTGACGGTAACGCTTTCGCGGCGCACGCCCAGCATATTGGCCATGGTGTCTTGCGTGACCTTCAGCTCGTTTGACAGGGAACGGTCAAGGCGGTCCAGCAGCCAGCGGCACAGTTTCTGTTCGATGCTGCAATGACGCCCGCCCACCACGTTCTGTGCCATTTGCGCAAACATGGCGCTGGTGTAGCGCATCAGCAATTGCGCCAGCGCGCCGCCTTCATTGAACACTTCGCGCAGGAACGTGGTTTTCAGGCGATAGCCGTAGCCAGCGGTTTGCACGATGGCGCTGCAGGTGGCGCGCTCGGCCTCGTACAGCACCACGCCAGCGACGCCTTCGCGGCCGATGACGGCGATTTCGGTGGTGGCGCCGTCTTCCATGACATACAACAGGGAAACGATGGCATTGGTAGGGAAATACGTGTATTCAATCTTGCCGCCGCAATCGAATAAATGCTTGCCGGCAGGTAAGGCGACCAGTTCCAACTGGCAAAACAGGCGTTCCAAGTCGGCGCGCGACAGGGCGCGCAGTAATTCGTTCTGTTGCGCGCCCGTGATGCTGATCATCGGCGTTGCCCGCGCGGCGAGCCAGTTGTGCTGGGCGGCGGCGTGGCTATTTGTTGCTGGTGTCAGGTTGCTATAAGCTTTGTACATGGTAGGGCCTCATCTTATGATCTTGTTGGATGGCGCTGCTTTTCTGGCTTGCTAGCGTTGTGCTCAATCTGCTATTCACTATAGGACCCGGGGACGTGGATGGGCATCAGATGAGCCGACGTGCTTATGTAGGCTAGGAACATTGCCTCGTGTCATCCGACTCCTACGCGTGGCTTTTCATTCTTCTGCGATTGGAAACAACGGTGGCTGCGAAAAGTGTGGCATTCAGCGCGCCAGACACGAATGTAGGCCGCAGGCAGCAGGCAAACCACGCTGCGTGCTACGACGACGGTGATAAAATGTTGGCACGAAGAAATTTGACGCGCGTTTCGATAGGAGATACGGCGCCTACTCTTCAGTCTTGCCCACTTCCGCTTCCTCCTGCGACGCTTGCCATGGTCGCCTCACTGCCCGCCCCGAGCCTGTGCCGCTGTGTGCGCCTGTCTTGTCCCGTATGTCCGCCTAATGAAGAAAGCAACACATGAAATGGTTTTTTGATTTGAAAATCGCCACCAAGCTGATTTTGTCGTTTGGTGCCGTGCTGTTGTTGACGGCGGCTTTGGGCGTGTCGGCGATCTTTTCCATGGCACGCATCAACACCGCGTCAACGGATCTATCCGCCAACTGGATGCCCAGCGTGCTGGCAGCCATGTCCATGCGCAGCGATGTCAGCGATTTTCGCCGTTGGGAACTGGCGCATATGCTGGCCGCGCAGGATGCCGACATGGCATTGAATGAAGCGCGCATGACGCAAACGCAGGCCAAGTTGAAAGCCGATGGTGACAACTATCGACGCCTGATTTCGGAACCGGGCGAGCAAGAAATCTTTGATCGCTTCCTGGCGCTCAACGATGAATTCATGCGCTTGCACACAAGCATGTTGAGCCTGTCGCGCGAGATGAAAAAGGAAGACGCGCGCGCGCTGGCTGTAGGGACGTCGGCCAAGGTCATGACAGAGATGATGCTGGTTCTCGATAAAATGGTGTCCATCAATACGGACGGCGGCGCGCGCTCGAGTGCCAGTGCCGATGCCACGTATGCGGCCTCGCGCGCCAGCCTGATCGGCTTGCTGGTCGGCGCCGTCGTCATCGGCATATTGCTGGCGCTGTGGGTCGCGCGCAGCGTGGCGCGTCCGCTGATTGCGGCTGTCGGCGTGGCGCGCCAGGTGGCGGCCGGCGACTTGACGGCGCATATTGTTGTGCAATCGAAAGATGAAACGGGGCAATTGATGCAAGCCCTGAAAGACATGAATGCCAGCCTGCAGAACCTGGTAGGCCAGGTGCGTAGCGGCACTGATAACATCGCCACGGCGTCGAGCCAGATTGCCGCTGGCAACCAGGATTTGTCGTCGCGCACGGAGCAGCAGGCCAGTTCCCTGGAAGAAACGGCCTCATCGATGGAAGAGCTGACTTCGACCGTGAAGCAGAATGCGGACAATGCGCGCCAGGCTAACACCATGGCGCTGAGCTCGTCGAGCATCGCCATTGAGGGTGGCAAGGTCGTCAGCGAAGTGGTCGGCACGATGGCGTCGATCAATGCGTCGTCGCGCAAGATCGTCGATATCATCGCTGTCATCGACGGTATTGCTTTCCAGACCAATATCCTGGCCCTGAATGCCGCCGTCGAAGCTGCGCGTGCCGGCGAGGATGGACGCGGCTTTGCTGTCGTGGCCACGGAAGTGCGCAACCTGGCGCAACGCTCGGCAGCGGCGGCCAAGGATATCAAGGTCTTGATCGGTGATTCCGTCGAGAAAGTCGAGGCGGGCTCAAAACTGGTGGACCAGGCGGGCCGCTCGATGGATGACATCGTTGCCAGCATTACCCGGGTGACGGACATCATGAGCGAGATCACGGCTGCCAGCAGCGAGCAGAGCGTCGGGATCGAGCAGGTCAACCAGGCCATCGCTCAAATGGATCAAGTGACGCAGCAAAATGCGGCCTTGGTGGAAGAGGCGGCCGCGGCGGCCGAAGCCATGCAGGAGCAGGCGGCCAGCCTGAGTGCCGTGGTGAGCATTTTCAAGCTCGACGGTGCCAATGCTGCCATGAGCGTGCCGCGCGCGCGCGTCAAGGCGCCGGCAGCGGCAACGCGTCAATTGTCCGGTACAGCGCGTGGTACGGCGCCAGTAGATGAGTGGGAAAGCTTCTAATGTCGCTCAATTAAGCTAAATTAAGCGCGTTTGCGCGGTTTCTGGATGCCGTTGCTGGCGCTGCTGCCGTGCCCTCAATCGGCGTTGGCATGGGCGCTGGTATCGATGGTATTCGGGCTTGCCATCGCTGGAACGCTTTTTGCTCGAAAATCACGGTTTCCGTGTACAGTTGCGGTGAATTAGGGTATCGTTTACAGCACTGATATTGTATCTTCTGCGCGCGATGTTCCGCCGGCGCGATCTCCGCCGCCATCGCAGCACATCTCTTCGACGCTCCCGCATACGCCCTACAGCATGTCCCGGAGCACGGAGGTGCCGCAAGAACGATGATCCATGGCTTGCAAGACGGAGCTGCCTGTGCCCCGAAATGTTGTTTATTGAGAAAGCATGGCTTCCGCAGTGCGGAGGCACACCAGAAAATTTATGTCTGAAACCGAATCGACTCCTACGCCCAGTCCGGCGATTGCCCCTGAAGCTGCGCCCGTTACCGCTGCACCCGCACCCGCACCTGCCGCACCCGTTGCCCCTGGCCTGACTTTTGCTGACTTTGGCCTCGCGCCTGAAATCCAGCGCGCACTGACCGATCAAGGCTACACCCACCCGACACCGATCCAGGAACAGGCGATTCCCGTGGTGCTGCAAGGCCGCGATGTGATGGGTGCCGCGCAAACGGGCACTGGCAAGACAGCCGGCTTTTCCTTGCCGATCATCCAGTTGCTGATGGCGCATGCCAGCAGCAGCATGTCGCCGGCCCGTCATCCGGTGCGCGCGCTGATCCTCACGCCGACCCGAGAGCTGGCGGTGCAGGTGGCTGAAAACGTCAAGGCCTACGCCAAGCACACGCCATTGCGTTCGACGGTCGTTTTCGGCGGCATGGACATGAAACCGCAAACCGTCCTCCTGCGCGGGGGCGTGGAAATCGTCATCGCCACGCCGGGCCGCTTGCTCGATCATATCGAACAAAAAAACATTAGCCTGAGCCAGGTGCAGATGCTGGTCATGGATGAAGCGGACCGCATGCTCGACATGGGTTTCTTGCCGGACTTGCAGCGCATCATCAACTTGCTGCCGAAACAGCGCCAGAACCTGATGTTCTCGGCGACGTTCTCGCCAGAAATCAAGAAGCTGGCGGCAACTTTCCTCAACGATCCGCTGACGATCGAAGTGGCGCGCAGCAACCAGACGGCCGACAAGGTCACGCAAGTGGTCTACAAGGTGAGCGAAGACCAGAAGCATGCCCTGGTTGCCCATCTGCTGCGCCAGCGCGACCTGAAGCAGGTCATCGTATTCTCGAACACCAAGATCGGCGCCTCGCGCCTGGCCCGCGTGCTGGAACAGGAAGGCATGAGCGCCACGGCGATTCATGGCGACAAGAGCCAGCAGGAGCGCATGGCGGCGCTGGAAGCGTTCAAGAAGGGCGAAATCGACGTGCTGGTCGCCACCGACGTGGCCGCGCGTGGCCTCGATATTTCCGACTTGCCGTGCGTCATCAACTTCGACTTGCCCTACAACGCCGAAGACTATGTGCACCGCATCGGCCGCACGGGCCGCGCCGGCGCTTCGGGCGACGCCATTTCGATTTATTCGGATAAAGACGAGCGCTTGCTGGCCGATATCGAAAAACTCATCAAGCAAAGCATCAAGCGCGGTGAATTGACGGGCTTCAATCCAGCTCCCGCCCGCAGCAGCGACAGTGAACGCCGTCCGCCGCGTCGCAGCGAAGGTGGCGAAGCGCGTCCCGTGCGCGCGCCCGAGAGCCGCCCGGCTGGTGACAGCCGCGACAGCCGCTCGGTCGAGCGTAGTGCGCGCCCTGCCTTTGGTCCCGGCGCACGCCGCGAAAAGGCCGATCCCTGGTTCCTGAAGCCGTATGAGCCAGCCAAGGCGGCAGCCCCGGCTGCCGCCAGCACGGCGCCGGTCGCGGTCAAGCCGAAGCAGAAGGTGGCGGCCTTGCTGGGTGGGTTGCTTAAATAGCAAATCTAGGTTGGTGTGAAGTATGAATAGCGAAACCGCTGGGGGATCGTTGCCGGCGCTTTTTTTGTTTCTGACCCGTGCTTGAATAGGTGTTTAGATTCGTGGGATCATGTACCCATGCGTAGTCCTGATTATGTTAATGATTCCGAACTCGATGCCAAGTTGTTAGTCTAAACACCTAGGGCGGTTAATTATTCGGGAGAAATCATGGCGATTAATCCAGTTCAGTTTCAGAAAGGCTTGTCTCTTGGGCAGTTCATGAGGGACTACGGCACCGACGAGCAATGTGAAAAGGCGCTGGAAAAGGCCAGGTGGCCAAGTGGATTCAAATGCCCGCGTTGCCAACACGCCTACGCTTACGAGTTTCAGCGCAAATGCAATCGATACTGGCGATGCAAAGCGTGCCGCTACCAGAGCAGTCTGCGTGCTGGCACGATCATGGACCATGGGCGCCTGCCGCTGACGACATGGTATCTTGCGATTGACCTGATGACGCAGTCCAAGACCAATATTGCCGCGCTGGCGATGATGCGCCAGCTGGGAGTGTCGTGGAAGGTGGCATGGCTGCTCAAACACAAACTGATTCGGCAACCTCAAGACTACGTTGTCCGGCCCGCACCAGGCCTTCGGCTTTGCCAAGTATTCTCATCGCTATCTTGCTGAAGTTCAGTATCGGTTCAACCGGCGGGACAACTTGGCTGCGCTGGTATCAAGGCTCGCAGTTGCTGCCACGCAAACAAGGCCGTGTCCGAAGAAAAAGATTCTGCGGCCGTCTGAGGTATGGACATAATCAGGTGCGTAGTTGGCTACTCTTTAAGGCCAGTCAAGTTTTGCGTACACTGTTCCAATCTGATCTTTTACTGGTAGCCTGATGGTCCAAGCTCTCCACAGCCAAGCGCGACCGACCCACCTGATCCGCGAGGAAATCAAGAAATCGACGTTGCACAAGCCGAACTGGCGCGACTCTACAGCGGTACGCGGCAAACGATTCGCAAATGGCAGGATCGCGACAGTCCGGACGATGGTCCGCATTGTCCAAAGACGCTGAAAACGACGCTCACGCCAGAGCAGGAACTGGTCGTGATCGAACTGCGCAAAACCTTGATGCTGCCCACCGACGACCTGCTGGCGGTCACGCGTGAGTTCATCAATCCAGCAGTCTTGCGCGCTGGTCTGGGGCGCTGCCTGCGCCGCCATGGTGTCTCCAGCCTGCTTGAACTTGCTACCTGGGAAACCGACAAGCCCGTCACCAAAAAGTCGTTCAAGGACTACGAGCCCGGCTTTTTGCATATGTATATCAAGTACTTGCCGCAGATGCCCGCCGAAACCGAACGCCGTTACCAGTCCGACAGCAGCAGCACCGACTTCCTGATCAAGCTCAACAATGCCTGTCCGATCACCATCGTCAAGCTGCTCACCGACAATGGTCGCCAGTTCACCGACCGCTTTACCAGTAAGAAAAAAGACCCGGAAACGGGCGATCGGATGCCTAGTGGCAAGCACGCGCTTGACGTGCTGTGCCAGCAGTTGGTGATAGAACATCGCCTGATCCCGCCACGTCATCCACAGACCAACGGCATGGTTGAACGCTTCAACGGCCGCATCAGCGAGGTCGTCAACCAGACGCGCTTCGCGTCCAAGGACGAGCTCGAATCAACCCTGCGCATTTATCTGAAAATCTACAATCACAACATTCCACAGCGCGCGCTGAATAACGAAACGCCGATTCAGTCGATGAAGAAATGGCAAGCTAAAAAACCGGAATTATTTGTTAAACGCGTTTATGAGCAAGCGGGTCTTTATAGATATAAAGTATTAGCTTTCCTCACGCAGGTGCAGTATAAGCATGTGCCGCAGAATCGAGCATGCAATCCGGCATTATAGAGGGCGGTATGGGCTATGCTCGCACGTAATTGTGACAAGGTGTAAAACCATGCAAGACGGTTAGAAAATTGGCGGCGGTGCATATATTATGCACGACTGGAAGACATTATCTGAAAATGTCGCACTGGTGTTTGTTGTGAGCGCGGACTGCCGTCACTGGTGTGTGGGATGGGTGTGGTGGAGGGGCTGCGGTGCTTGTGTCTTACCGCAGAAGCACCATGCGAGGCTGCCAAGCACATCGCCACTCATCGCGTCATTACTTGCATATTTGAAATCATTTTTCCACATGCGATAGTCTATTTCTGCAGGTAATTTGCGTTTTTTGCCGTTGTTGTCGTGCTGATTTAGCCTTCACTACATAGCGGAATGTGGTTTTTTAGACGAGAATTCTGTATTTTTAGCAAGACAATAATGTTAAAATGGGTGAGTGTGTTTTTTAAAAAGCAATTAGAGTTATCTTGCGTAGACATCATCCAGTACACTCTTATCTCCCTTGAGTACACGCCCACTTTGATGTGGGGATGTGTCATAGATTGTTAGGTTGACAAAGTGGCTGGTTGTAAAGCTCAGGCTCTGGACTACTTTGAGCTTGTTTCAGTTCCTGTTCTGAGGCGCGTCAATTTTTTTTGCTCTGTCCAAGCTAGTGTAAATGGATGTCCGGCTGAGTCTCGGGCAATCGCCACTTTTTCCTTCTCATGGTTAGTGCAATGTGCTATCGAGTCGCTCTGGTGGGTGCGGTGCCGATTTGCTAATGATGTCGGTAATCGGCGAGCATGTTGCGTTTGTTTAATCCGTTATTCTCATTCAATTTATATTAAAAAATGTTATCAGATAAGTCTATTCTTATTACCGGCGGAACGGGTTCGTTCGGCAAGGCCTTTGTCAAAACGGTGCTGGAGCGTTATCCGACCATCAAGCGCCTCGTGGTATTTTCGCGCGATGAATTGAAACAGTTTGAAATGGCGCATGAGTTTTCGGATGATAAGTACGCCGGTATCCGTTACTTTATCGGCGATATCCGCGACGAAGCTCGCCTGCGTCGCGCGCTCGAAGGTATTGATATTGTGATTCATGCTGCAGCGCTGAAACAAGTGCCGGCGGCGGAATATAACCCGTTTGAATGCATCAAAACCAATGTGCTGGGTGCGCAAAACCTGATCGAGGCTTGCCTCGATACCAAGGTACAGCGTGTCGTTGCCTTGTCTACTGACAAGGCTGCCGCCCCGATCAATCTTTACGGCGCTACCAAGCTGTGCTCGGACAAGCTCTTCGTTGCAGCAAATAATATCGTTGGCCATCGCGATCTGCGTTTCAGCGTTGTCCGCTACGGTAATGTCATGGGCAGCCGCGGTTCGGTGATTCCATTCTTCCTCGAGCGTCGCGCGACGGGCGTCCTGCCGATCACTGATACTGCCATGACTCGCTTCAATATCAGCTTGCAAGAGGGCGTGGACATGGTTCTGTGGTCGCTCGAGAACGCCTGGGGCGGCGAAGTGCTGGTGCCGAAAATTCCTTCCTATCGCATCACTGATGTGGCTGAAGCAATCGGTCCAGAATGCAGTTTCCCTGTTGTCGGCGTGCGTCCAGGTGAAAAAATTCATGAGGAAATGATTACTTCCAGCGACAGTTTCAATACGGTTGATATGGGCAAGTATTACGCCATTCTGCCGATGGGCGCCAAGTATTCGACGCAAGAGTACTGCGATAAAATGGGTGCCAAATTGGTGCAGCCGGGTTTCTGTTATGACAGCGGCAGCAATACCGATTTCCTGAGCAAAGAACAATTGCGCGAGTTGATCCAGGCTCACGTTGACCCTACTCACACAGCGTAAAATATGACGATGATTCCTTACGGTCGACAGGATATTTCCGAGGCCGATATTCAGGCTGTCGTCGATGTCTTGCGCTCTGACTTTCTGACGCAGGGGCCGGCAGTGCCGGCGTTTGAGCAAGCGCTGGCTGCATATTGTGGTGTGTCCCACGCGATAGCGGTCAATAGCGCGACGAGTGCCTTGCATATCGCATGCCTGGCATTGGGTGTCGGCCCCGGGGATCTGGTCTGGACCAGTCCAAATACCTTTGTTGCCAGTGCTAATTGCGCCTTGTATTGTGGCGCCGATGTCGACTTTGTCGATATCGATGCGCGCACCTACAATCTGAGCGTGGAGGCCTTGGCGCGCAAGCTGTCACAGGCGAAGTTGGCCGGGCGTTTGCCGAAGGTGGTCATCCCCGTGCATTTGACGGGGCAGCCTTGCGATATGCTGGCCATCCATGCATTGGGGCAGGAATATGGCTTCAAGATTATCGAAGATGCTTCGCATGCCATCGGCGGCAAGTATCGTGGCGAACCTATAGGCAATTGTCGCTACAGCGACATTACCGTCTTCAGCTTTCACCCTGTTAAAATTATTACCAGTGCCGAAGGCGGCATGGCGACCACGCAAGATGCACAGCTGGCGACCAGCCTGCAGCAACTACGCAGCCATGGCATCACGCGCGACCCTGAGCTGATGACACATGCGCCTGATGGTGCATGGTATTACCAGCAGGTCACGCTCGGCTACAACTACCGCATGACCGATATGCAGGCAGCGCTTGGTTTGAGCCAGATGACGCGGCTCGATGCATTCGTGGCCCATCGCCATGTGATGGCGCGCCGCTATGATGCCTTGCTGGCAGATTTTCCTGTCATCACGCCATGGCAGCATCCTGACGGTTATTCGGGCCTGCACCTGTACGTGATCCGCCTGCAAACCGAGCGCTTGACGCAGACGCACCGCGACGTCTTCGACGCCCTGCGCGCGCAATCGATAGGCGTCAATCTGCACTATATTCCCGTGCATATCCAGCCTTACTATGAGGCAAAAGGCTTCAAGTCTGGTGATTTCCCGGAAGCGGAACATTATTATTCGCAAGCCATCAGCCTGCCCATGTATGCCACCCTCACGGAAGAGCAGCAAGACCGCGTTATCGAGGCCTTGCGGAAAGCGCTGAGATGAAAATCGGCTTGGGCGCAGTTCAGTTCGGGCTCGATTATGGCATCGCCAATACGGCAGGCAAGGTAAGCGAAGGGGAAGTGGCGGCGATTCTGGCCGCTGCGGCCCAGCTGCAATTGACATTGATCGATACGGCGGCACTGTATGGCGACAGCGAGGCGGTGCTCGGCCGCACGATGTCGCCTGCCTCGCCTTTCGATATCGTGACCAAAACACCGCAGTTTGCCGGTTCGACGCTGAGCGAACTAGCGGCGCAGCAACTGGAAGACAGCCTGCACGCTTCGTTGCGCAAGCTGCAGCGTCGCAGCGTTTATGGCCTGCTGATCCACCGCGTCGACGATTTGCTATTGCCCGGCGGAGAAGTGCTGATGGCGCGCATGGCGCTGTTGAAGCAGCGGGGCTTGGTCAGCAAGATTGGCGTGTCCGTCTATACCGGGCAGCAGATTGATGCCGTACTGGCGCGCTTCCCGATCGACCTGATTCAGCTGCCTATCAACGTGCTGGACCAGCGCTTGCTGCATAGCGGACATTTGCGCAAGTTGAAACAGGCCGGCGTCGAAATACATGCTCGTTCCGCTTTCCTGCAAGGCTTGCTGCTGATGGCGCCCCACGAATTGCCTGCCCATTTTGACGGCGTGCGCGAGCATTTGGCTGCCTATCATCGTTTTATTGCCGGGCAAGCTTTGACACCGCTGCAAGCCGCGTTGGGCTTTGTGACTGGACTGGAAGAAATCGACCGCGTGATATGTGGCGTCAATTCCGGAATGCAATTGCATGAAATATGTGCGGCGGCCGGACACGCGGTGGCAGGCACTGCGCGCGCCGACTATGATGCATTTGCGCTCAGCGACGAATTGTTCGTTAATCCCGCCTTGTGGCAGCATTCAAAGGAGAAATCATGATATTGGCAATATTGCAAGCCCGTGTTTCGTCGTCGCGGCTGCCAGGCAAGGTGCTCAAGCCCTTGCTGGGCGAGCCGATGCTGCTGCGTCAGATCGAACGTTTGCGCGACGTGCGCCAGATCGATCAATTGCTGGTGGCAACGAGCCGCGAAGCGTCCGACGACCCGATTGAAGCATTGTGTGTGGCCAACGGTATTGCTTGCTTCAGGGGTGATCTGAACGACGTGCTGGAGCGTTTTTACCAGGCCGCACATACCTTTGCGCCCGAGCATATAGTGCGTCTGACGGCCGATTGTCCGCTGACTGACCCGGCGCTGATCGACGAGGTCATCGCGTTCTATTTGGCAGGCGGCTATGACTACGTGAACAACAGCTTGGAGGCCACTTACCCGGATGGCCTAGATGTGGAAATTTTCCGTGCCTACTGCTTGGACGAGGCGTGGCGCGAAGCGCGTCTGCCGTCGCAACGCGAACACGTCACGCCATTTATTCACCAGCAAGCCGAGCGCTATAAGGTGGGCGTGTACCGTAACGCCACGGATTTGTCGCACTTGCGCTGGACGGTAGATGAACAGAAGGATTTCGAACTGGTCTCCATGATTTATGATGAACTGTATCGGAAAAATACGCGGTTTTCAATGCAGGATGTCCTATCCCTCCTTGACCAGCGCCCCGAATTAGTAAATTGGAACACTATGTATAGACGTAACGAGGGATATAAAAAATCGCTCGATGCCGATGCTATATCGACTACCCTCCCCACTATAGAGAACTAATATGTCTACACGCTATCAACGCTCTGAAGAGTTATTGGAACGCGCCCTTAAAACGATCCCGCTCGGATCGCAGACTTTCAGTAAGAGTAAAACCCAATTTCCATTGGGTGTTTCGCCCTATTTTATTCAACGTGGCAAGGGTAGTCATGTATGGGATGTCGATGGTAATGAATACATCGACTTCATCAGCAGTTTGGCATCGATCACCCTTGGCTATAACGATGCGGATGTAAACAATGCGGTCAAGGCGCAAATGGAGGAGGGCGTAATTTTTAGTCTTCCGCATCAGATTGAAATGCAGGTTGCGGAAAAAATCTGCGAAATCGTTCCTTGCGCCGAGATGGTGCGTTTTGGCAAGAATGGTTCCGATGCTACCGCCGGTGCGATACGCCTTGCACGCGCGTATACTAATCGCGAACACGTAGCCGTGTGCGGCTACCATGGTTGGCAGGACTGGTACATCGGTTCGACCGCGCGTAACCGCGGCGTCCCCGCTGCCACGCGCGAACTGACGCATACCTTTGTCTACAATGACCTGGCTTCGCTGGAAAGGCTGTTTGCCGACTTCCCCGAGCAGATCTCGGCCGTGATGCTCGAGCCGATGAATGTTTACGCACCGGTGGAAGGTTTCCTTGAAGGCGTCAAGGAACTGGCCCACAAACACGGTGCGCTGCTCATCTTTGATGAAACCATTACTGGATTCCGCTACGCCAATGGCGGTGCGCAAGAGCTGTTTGGCGTCACGCCCGATCTCGCGACGTTCGGTAAGGGCCTGGCGAATGGTTATCCGGTATCTGCCATCGCTGGCCGCGCCGATGTCATGAAGCTGATGGAGGAAATCTTCTTCTCGTTCACCTTCGGTGGCGAAACGCTGTCGCTGGCGGCGGCTTTGGCCACGATGGAAAAATTGCAGCGCGAACCTGTCGTGGCGACGATCAAGAAACAAGGCCAAAAAATTATCGATCGTCTCAACGCTATCATCGTTGCCAATGGGGCCGAGCATATCATGAGCGTCGCCGGACATTCGAGCTGGAGTTTCGTGCTGATCAAGGATGCTGGCTCGTATACGCAATGGGACATCAAGACCTTGTTTATGCAAGAAATGCTGGCGCGTGGAATATTGACGTTTGGTTCACATAATGTCAACTATAGCCATAGCGATAGCGATCTGCATCAATTGTTTTCCGCATATGAAGAGGTTATTCCCATGCTCGTTAATGCAGTGAGAGATGACACGCTGGAAGGACTGTTGCGTTGCAAGCCACTTGAACCTTTGTTTAAGGTGCGATGAAAAGATCTATCGTCATTCGCACAGATGCTTCGGTGCAAATGGGAAGTGGGCATGTCATGCGGTGCGCCACACTTGCTGATGAACTTAGAGCCAATGGCGCTAGCGTAACTTTTATTTGCCGAGATTTTCCTGGCAATTATATTGACTGGCTATCGTTAAAGGGATATGAGGTAATTCGACTTACATCCTCCAGTGTCAGACAAGACACGGGGGGAGACTATCCTGCGCATTTATATTGGCTGGGTGTGCCGTTGCAACAGGAAATTATCGAAGTCAGCAGCGTATTGTTACAACGGCCTATATCCGATTGCATAATTGTTGATCATTATGCTCTTGAACTGGAATGGGAACGGCAGATTGCCAAGTTTTCCCGAAAAATGATGGTGATCGATGACCTTGCCGATCGTCAACATGATTGCGATATATTGCTGGACCAAAATTATTATTACGACATGCAATCGCGGTATGATAATTTGATCCCTTTGACATCCACGAAGTTGCTTGGTCCTGCCTATGCTTTATTGCGTCCTGAGTTTATCCGGATGCATAATCACTTAAGGCTACGTGATGGGACTGTAAAGCGGATTATTGTTTTTTTGGGGGGGGCAGATCCTGCCAATGAAACAAGTAGTGTTATTCATGCCCTGCGTATGCTGAAACGTGCAGATCTTGAGGTGGACGTGGTCGTTGGTGCAAGCAATCCACATTGTTCCTTGATCCAGGCGTTATGTGAAGAAACGGAAAATTTTGAATATCACTATCAGATAGACAATATTGCGGAATTGATGCTGGCTGCTGATCTGGCTATCGGTGCAGGTGGTTCCACATTATGGGAACGCGGCTATCTTAGTTTACCGAGTTTGATCATTATTCTGGCGAAGAATCAGGAAAGTGCTGCTCGAGATCTGGAAAAAATCGGCGCATTGAAAATAATTGGAGAGTCTGGAAAGATATCTAGTCGTCAAATATATGAGATCTTGAATGACTACATTGATAAGAAGGATATACTTTTAAGTATGTCTAAAATTAGCAATTCCTTGGTCGGTCATGGCGCAAAAAAAATTCAAGAAACCATCTTTACTACTCTTTGCTAATTAAATATGCCATCTTTTGTCGATTATAGTTTAAGAAAAATTAAGCCTTCGGATCGTGATTTATTACGAAATTGGCGTAATAAAGATATTATCCGGAAGAATATGTATACGGACCATATTATTGGTGATCTGGAGCACAATAAATGGTTTGAAAAGGCGTTGCTTGATACGATTAATCAATATTTTGTTTTTGAATATCAAGCAAGGCCAGTTGGCTTTGTTTCTTTTACAAAAGTTAATGTTTCGGACCGTCGATCTGATTGGGCATTTTATCTCGGTGAGACAGATGTTCCAAAGGGTTCTGGTTCGGCAATGGAATATTTTGCATTGGTGCAAGCGTTTGAGGTTTTAAATTTCAGAAAGCTGTGTTGCGAGGTATTTTCTTTCAATCAATTGGTTCTCAATTTACATAAAAAATTTGGCTTCCAGCAGGAAGGTTTTTTCAAGCAGCATATGAAAAAATCTGAATCATTCCAGGATGTCGTGGCGCTTGCCTTGTTCGACACGGAATGGGCTGCCAGTAAAAATACTCTCTTCAACCGTTGTTTTCGGTGATAACTATGAAAATTAAAGATAGAAATATTGGTTTAGGTCATGCTCCATTCGTTATCGCCGAAATGTCTGGTAACCATAATCAATCGTTGGAACGCGCGCTGGAAATCGTCGAGGCTGCTGCCAGAACCGGTGCCCATGGTTTGAAGATACAGACTTATACGCCCGATACCATGACCTTGGATATTGACGAGCGGGAGTTCCACATCAGTGATCCGAATAGCCTATGGTCCGGTACATCGCTGTACAAGCTGTACGGTGAAGCGTACACGCCTTGGGAATGGCACGCACCGATCTTCAAGCGCGCGCGTGAGCTTGGCATGATACCGTTCAGTACACCGTTTGACGATACTGCAGTCGACTTCCTGGAAACGCTGGACATGGACTGTTACAAGATTGCATCGTTTGAAAACACCGACTTACCGTTGATACGCCGCGTGGCAGCCACTGGCAAGCCCGTGATTATTTCCACGGGCATGGCAACCGTTGCCGAGCTCGACGACACTGTGCGCGCGGCGCGCGAGGCCGGTTGCCGCGATTTGATCCTGCTCAAATGCACCAGCACTTATCCTGCCACCGCCGCAAATACGAATATTTTGACGATTCCTCACTTGCGGGAATTGTTTGGCTGTGAAGTCGGCCTGTCCGATCATACGATGGGTGTAGGCGTGTCGGTTGCTAGCGTGGCGCTGGGTGCCAGCGTGGTGGAAAAACACTTCACCTTGAGTCGTGCCGACGGCGGCGTCGACAGCACATTTTCGATGGAACCGGCTGAAATGGCGCAGTTGGTGGTGGAAACCGAGCGCGCCTGGCAAGCACTGGGGCATGTTGCTTACGGTCCGACTGCGGCTGAGAAGAAGTCTCTGCAATTTCGTCGTTCGCTGTACGTTACGCAAGATATCAAGGCCGGTCAGATGTTAACCAGGGAAAATTTGCGAGCGATCCGTCCTGGCCTCGGCCTGCCGACCAAATTCATGGATGTTTTTCTGGGCAAGTGCGTGACCAGTGATGTATCGCGCGGCACCCCTTTGACCTGGGACCTGATTGGTTAGGCGTCGTACTCCCCTTGCTCAAATAGCCCTGACGCCTGCATCTGTTACTGGGCGTGCATCAAGCGAGATTGCTATTGTTTATTAATAAAGTATCAGAATTTTAGAAGAGTAATATTATGAATGTGACTGTCATAGGCACGGGTTATGTTGGCCTGGTCAGCGGTACCTGTTTTGCGGAGGTTGGCAACAATGTGCTGTGTCTGGACCTGGATATAGAGAAAATCCGTATCCTGAATGAAGGCGGCATTCCTATTTTTGAACCACATCTGCTGGAAATGGTACAGCGCAATATCGCTGCCGGGCGTCTGCAGTTCACCACCGATGTCAAGAAAGCTGTTGACCATGCTGCACTGCAATTTATCGCTGTCGGTACGCCTCCAGATGAAGATGGCTCGGCCGATCTGAAGTATGTGCTTGCGGCTGCGCGTAGCATCGGTCAGCACATGCACAGTTACAAGGTGATTGTCGACAAATCGACTGTGCCGGTAGGCACGGCCAGCAAGGTTGCCGCTGTTATTGCAGAAGAATTGGCTTCGCGTTCTGTCGATCTTGCTTACAGTGTCGTGTCGAATCCGGAATTCTTGAAGGAAGGCGCTGCCATCGACGATTTCATGCGTCCTGACCGTATCGTCGTCGGCGCCGATGATGAGCAGGCTATCCATCTGATGCGTGAGTTGTATGCGCCGTTCCAGCGTAATCATGAGCGTCTGATCATCATGGATGTGAAGTCGGCCGAATTGACCAAGTATGCTGCGAACGCGATGCTGGCCACGCGTATTTCCTTTATGAATGAGCTGGCCGATTTGTCCGAGCGTCTCGGTGCTGATATCGAGTCGGTGCGCCTGGGCATGGGGTCTGATCCTCGCATCGGTTATCACTTTTTGTATCCAGGTTGCGGCTACGGCGGTTCCTGTTTCCCTAAAGATGTGAAGGCCCTCATCGGCACAGCCAAGGAGCACCAGCAGGATTTGCAGATATTGAATGCGGTGGAGTCAGTCAACAATGCCCAAAAACATATGCTGACAAAAAAGATCAAGGCTCGTTTTGGCGCTACTCTTGAGGGCATGCATTTCGCCATCTGGGGCCTGGCCTTTAAGCCGAACACGGATGACATGCGTGAAGCACCGAGCCGGGAACTGATCGCCGATTTGCTGGCGGCCGGTGCCGTGGTGAGCGCATACGATCCCGTGTCCTTGCATGAAGCCAAGCGAATTTATGCCGGGCAAGAAGGCATCACTTTTGCAAAATCGCATTTGGGCGCCCTCGATGACGCCGACGCCTTGGTAATCGTGACTGAGTGGAAGGAATTTCGTAGCCCTGATTTTGCTGTGATTAAAGAAAAGTTGAAAACACCAGTGATCTTTGACGGGCGTAATATTTATGAGCCAGCGATGGTGCTTTCGCATGGTTTTGAGTATTTTCCTATTGGCCGTCGGGTATAGTAGCGACGCAGGCGTGCCCTCTCCTTGCTGGCCGTTGCATCGCCACATATAGATACAGGCACTTGACCGCCTAACAAGCCGAATAGGCAAACTTTTAAAAGTATATTGCGATGAAAAAAATTCTAGTAAGCGGCGGTGCCGGTTTCCTTGGCTCACACTTGTGCGAGGAGTTGATCAAGACTGGTAATGATGTGTTATGTGTCGATAATTTCTTTACCGGCAGCAAGCGCAACATCGCGCATTTGATGAGCAATCCGTATTTCGAAGTGATGCGCCACGACGTCACATTTCCTTTGTATGTAGAAGTTGACCAGATCTACAATTTGGCATGCCCAGCCTCGCCCGTGCACTATCAGTTCGATCCGGTGCAAACGACGAAGACCAGCGTACATGGCGCCATCAATATGCTGGGACTGGCAAAGCGTCTGCAAGCACGCATCCTGCAGGCATCAACGTCAGAAGTGTATGGCGACCCGGAAGTCCATCCGCAAACGGAAGAGTACTGGGGCCGGGTAAACCCAGTGGGCATCCGTAGTTGCTACGACGAAGGCAAGCGCTGTGCTGAAACGTTGTTCTTTGATTACTGGCGTCAGCATGCTTTGTTGATCAAAGTAGTGCGTATCTTCAATACCTATGGCCCACGCATGCATCCGAACGATGGTCGTGTTGTCAGCAATTTCATTGTGCAGGCTATTCGCGGCGAAGACATCACCATCTATGGTGAGGGTCAGCAAACTCGCAGCTTCTGCTATGTCGATGATTTGATCAATGTAATGGTTCGCATGATGAATTCGCCAGAAGACTTCACAGGTCCTGTGAATATTGGCAATCCTTGTGAATACACGATGCTGGAATTGGCAGAAATGGTCCTGAAGCTTACGGGGTCGACCAGTAAGCTCGTCTTCAAGCCCTTGCCATCAGACGATCCGAAGCAGCGCCAGCCAAACATTGCGTTGGCGAAGGAGAAGTTGGGTTGGGAGCCGAAGGTCAACCTGGAAGATGGTTTGACGCGCACTATCGAGTATTTTAAGAACGAATTAAGTCTATAAACTGGAATTTCAGAGGGTGGCGTTATTGCCAGCCTTTCTGGCGACTTTGATAATTTTTCTGATGCATGGCTTTAGGAGCATAAATGGCGGTAGCAAAATTGATGCAATTGGCTGGTTCATTCAAGAAAAATCCAGGATATGTTGCAATGCGCAGTATTGCTCGTTTCAAACTGGTACGCCTTGCGGTGAAGGCCGGACGGCATTTTGCGCACAAAAATGCTTGTATTAAATACAAGCAACAGTTGCGTGCTGCTCTGCCCAATAGTGTTTTTGCCGATCGTGATCCGGACGCCTTTGTCGCAGAGTTGCGGCGTGATGGTGTGGCTTTTGGCCTGGCCTTGCCACCGTCCTTGCTATCGGAAATTTGCGCATATACCGATCAAGCCGCATGCTATGCAGATCGAGAACCTGAAAAAGGTTTTATGGCACGGCAGCGGCTTGATGCCGAAGCGCATCTCGGCAAGCCGGTGTTGGTGGCGCAATACCTAAATACTGAAAAAGATTGTCCAGCGATAGAACAGTTACGCAATGATCCTTTCCTGTTGTTAGTTGCTACCGAGTATTTGGGGAGCATTCCTACGCATGTTGGGACAAATTGCTGGTGGACCTTCCCTGTTGATGCTTCTGCCGAGGATAGGATGCGTCACGCGCATGTATTTCATAGCGACTTGGATGATTTCAGTTTCTTCAAGTTCTTTTTCTATCTGAGCGACGTTGAAAATGATGGGGCGCATGTGTGCGTACCGGGATCCCATACGCGTCCACCACGTTTGCGGCTTCGCGATTACTTCCGTGTTCGACGCTGGCGTGACCAGGAAATTGCACAATTCTATGGCGAAGAGAATATCCTAAGCATTAATGGCAAGGCTGGTACAGGTTTTGCCGAAGATACGTATTGTATGCATAAAGGTAGCACTCCCATGCATCAGCCACGATTGCTGCTGCAGATGCAATTTGCCTTGTTCGATTATGGCGTTCAGCACGATAATGTCGCGTCGAACAGGCTGAAACAGATTGCGGATGTGAATTGTTGAATATAGCTGCTCGCATCAGATCAATGACGGCGCGTGCTATTGCGCATCTGAAATATACACCAATACTTGGTTTTGCAGCTATGCTTGGCTTGGTGCGTATCGGTATTTATGCAAAATTACTCGACGTCGCCGAGTTTGGATTGTTGTCCAAAGCATTGTTGATATCAGGCTTTTTCTGTGTGGCTGGTAGCTTTGGTTTCCAAATATTGGCGCAGCGCGATTTGCCGACCGTATTTGCGCATCATCGTTATCGCCTTGGCCTGGTGATATTGGGCAAGGCTGGCATCATTACTTTGGTGGCTGCATTGTTGCTGTGTTTTCTGCCGCTGTTACGGTTTGTTCCGCTGCAGGTCAGTGCATTAGTTTTTTTGATTGCAGTCCTACATGGTTGGGCTCTGCAGAGTTTCATGTTGCTGGCGTTGGACAGTCGTAGTCGGTTGGAAATGATCCCGTATTCCATGCATATCCTATCAAGAACAGTTTTCTCTTTGGTACTGGCTAGCGTTGTGGGATTACTGGGTGGCGGGGGTATCGGGATTTTGCTGGCCGAGTTACTGGTGACCGTAATCCTGGCGGGCGGAATTATGCAGAAGTTATTGTTCTCCGCGCATTTTTCATGGAGTGTTTTCCTACGTTTGTGTAAGAAGGGCTTTACGCGAAAAGAATGGTCTGTCGCGGGAATATTGTTGCTGGGAACGACATTGGCTTTCCTGAGCAGCAGTGCTGATCGGTGGATTGCCGCCGATGCGCTGAGTGCCAAACAATTCGGCTTGTATTCATTTTCGTGGATACCCTTGGTGGCCGCCATGTCGATACAGGGCTTGTTGAACGCAGGCTTGTTTCCACTTATCGCGCAGCGGCGGGTTGCTGGGTCGGATAGAAAAGCATTGCGTGTCACAGCCATGGTTTCAATTGGCTTGCTGTTGTTTTCATTTGCGGCAGCATTTTTTGCGAACTACCTGATAGCGTGGGTTATTCCGAAATGGTTTAGGCAATATACCGATGCATTGCCTTTGTTCCTGCCTTTACTGCTGGCAGCAGCCTTCAGGGTGTCGGATTTTTGGTCAAGTTACTTGATTATCGTGCATCGGCATATTAGTTTGTTGATAACGCAATCTTTTTTGATTTTGATGGCGTTCCTGTATTGCCGTTATGGTTTGCAGAGTGCTGATTGGATGAGCGATCCGTATAATTTTACTCTGTTGGCATTATTTTTGGCTGTGGGAAATTATATTGTGAATGCTATTGTTGCATTTTTTGCAGGATATAAGGTTGGTTCGTGAAAAAATTAAAAAGAATTTTTGAGCTCTCACCATTTTGGCGTTGGTGGAGCTGTTTTTTTTGGGCGTGTCAGCGTGTCCGACTGCATCCCTCTGTCCTTATTGAAGGTAATGCCGCGCGTCTGCAGATTGGTCGTTCTACAAAAATTGGCGCTGCTACTGTGTTGGAAATAGGCTCTATGTCTCAAGTCGTGATCGGCTCGCATTGCTGGTTTTATCGCGATATTGAAATACGCAGCAATGGCGTGCTGTCAATCGGCAACAGAACCACGCTGCAAAAAGGGGTAACCTTGAACGGCAATGTCAGGATCGGTGCGAACTGCATACTGGCGCCGAATATCTTCATTTCTTCGGGCACGCATATTTTTGATCGCTGGCCAGGCTTGCCGATTCAATCGCAGGACCAGTTTTTTCTCAATGGTGTCGCTGCGCCTCCTGGCGCCAGGCCCGCTGGCGATTATGACCTTCCGGTGGCGGTTGGCGAAGACTGCTGGCTTGGTGTCAATACGACAATTCTACCCGGCGTGACGATAGGGCGCGGCTGCGTGGTGGGCGCCGGTTCGGTAGTGAGCAAGTCTGTGGCGCCATACAGTATCGTTGCCGGTGTGCCGGCCAAGCCGATAGGCAAGCGCCTGAAGTGGCTACCACCGGTCAGCTTAGATGCGACACAGCGTGACGCAATCCCCTATTTATATGAGGGGTTCGATTGCCAGTTGCAGGCGCCTATGTTGGTCGCGCGCATGGGCGAACGTAGCACAATTGCGCTATCGCCGGAAGTTGCAGCCTGCCTTACCATGAAAGTACAGGCTGCTGCTAGCGGGTGGTTACGTCTGGGCGAACATGAGCAACCGCTGGTCGATGGTGACAATTTACTGTCTTTCCCCATTACACAGGCGACAGGGCGGAGCTACGCCGGTGCAGCCCTGTATGAGTTTGTTCTTTCCGGCTTAGCCCTGAGCAATGGCTTGACATTATTGTCTTGCGAACTGTCGAATTGATATTTTATTGAAGCAGGATTTATGAGCTATAGCTTGCGTGTATTTGTGGGGATCTGGATATTATATTTTGTGATGGTATCGCTCGCACCAGCACATTCAAGGACGTCGGAAATGGGCCAAGTAGTATTTTTGGATGCCGGATTTGTAGTGCTGACGTCGTTGGTCGCGGTATTAACAAATTATTTTCTTGAAAGAAAACTGCGCGTGGATAGTGGATATTATCTAGAGCAGGTTCAAGGTGTTTCAGATAAGTTGATTCGCTTGACTTTGTTATTGGCATTGGTCGGTTTGCTGGCCTTGATGTTCGATAAAATCCAAGTGCAGCATATTGATTATGGTGGCTCGCTGGCGCGTGCTCGGGAAGAGTGGCGTGAATTGGGTGAGGGGCGCGAAGGTGTGTCATCGCCGTATAGCATGATTGGATATGCATTCTCAACCTGTTTTATCCTGACGCTGATCCCTCTCATACTGAATCCGAAGTTCCTGCGTCCGGTAAAGGTAGGCTCTGCCCTACTCGGATTGTTCTTCTTTTTAATGTTGAACTCGATTTTAATAGGTGGCAGATCGATTATTTTGTTGACGCTATGTTTTGCAATTGCGTTTTATGTTATCCGACTTGAGCGCGGTGGGCAGGCGTTTACCTTTTCAAAAAAAACAAAAATAGGATTGATAATATTGGCTGGAGTCGCCATTATATATATTTTCTATGTATTTATGGCACGTGCCAGTGCTACTCATGATGGTGTTTCTGGGGCCGAATATCTGCAGGCGATGCAGGAGTATATGAGATTGAAGACTTCAGCCTGGCCGGCGCTTCTGGAGAGAGAATTTCCCACTTTCGGTTCTCTGGTCGCATTTGGCATGTTGACTGTTACTTATTTATGTCATAGCGCTTTCATATTTGCCGAATATCTGCAGCATCAGACTGATTATGCGAGTGATTCTTTTATTCTATTCAATCATATGCGTGACATTTTCGCAAAATTAGGCCTGATCGGGCCACAAAGCAACGATTGGTTTCTGGCTGGACGTTTTCCATCTTTGCCCGGGGCATTATTTCATGATGGTGGATATATTTTATTGTTTTTGGGAGCTTTGGTATTGGGGGGGGTAGTTGGTGTGGCGAATTTTTTTACCAAGGCAAAGCAAATGTCGTTCGTCCGCATAGGTTTCGTATCTTCCGTCTATACGATTCTTTTCTTGTCGCCATTGCTTTTTGCCGGAGATATCATGAGCTTCCCCTTTATCGTGTTCGAATTTATTATGTTTGGCGTATTTTTTTCCAAATTTAGAATTACAAAATAAAGTAGGTGTAAAAATGCGTTTAGGTTTAGTTTCCCTGTATTCGTTTCGGCCTCATGTCGAACATTTGTACTATGTTTCGACACTGCTGAAGGAGGCAGGTCACGAAGTATTCTTTCTGACGTGTGACGGTGCGCTTGATAATTGCTATGGTCGGGCTCTGAAGGGAACGTCCAAGCTGGCGGAGTGCCCGACTTGCATGGCGGGCGGTATCCGTTCGTTCCCGGTTTCGCAAATCATCTCGGTACGTGCCAAACATCGCGTGGATTTGTCCGAAGACGAGCGTAATTTATTGGCTTCATCGAGCGCATGTACCTTGCTGCGTACCGAAACTGAAGCCGATACGCATTTGCCGGACTATCTGGCGTTAAGAGAAACATTCTACAAGCCTGTTGAAACGATGTTTGGCAATGCCGCTGAATGGATCAAAACCAATCAACTGGAAGGTGTGATTTGTTTCAATGGCAGGATGGATGGCACACGCGCCATTACTTATGCTTGCGAACAGCTGGCCATTCCTTACCTGACAATGGAACGGTCGTGGTTTAGTGATGGATTGCAATTCATCCCACAAGCTAATTGTCTGTCCTTGAAAGACGTTGACCGTCTGAATATCCAGTATCGCGATGTGCCGCTGACCGCGCGCCAGGCTGGGGTGGCTGCCCAGTTAATCGCCTCGCGCTTTGTGCGTACGAATCTGAAGGAGTGGCGTGCTTACAACCTGAATGCCACTCAGGCTGATTGGCCGACCGATGTCGTTGCCGGTCCCAAAGTGTTGATACTGCCAAGTAGCCGTAATGAGTTCCAGGGGCATCCTGAACAGGAAAGTGGTTGGGATAGCTATGTGGAAGGCTTCGAAATGGTGCTGGCATCGCTGGGGATTCCAGCGGCGAATGTGGTGTTGCGTTGCCATCCCAATTGGAGTGAAAAGATTGGCATCGCCGACGGCGCCAGTTCCGAACGCTATTACGCTGACTGGGCAAAAGGACAAGGCATACGCTGCATCGGCGCGCGTGAAACAGCCAGCACTTTTGACTTGATCCAGCAATGTGACATTTTGCTGGTCAATGGCAGCAGCGCTGCGTTTGAGGCTGGTGCCTGTGGCAAGAAGATTATCTGCCTGGGCCATTCCACGTATCAGGAAGCGGGTATCGCCCTGCATCTGGACAAGCGTAGCGAATTGTACAAGCTGCAGGCATTGGAACAGCATATACCACTCGATGTGATTCGCCGCACTCTGCGCTACGGCTATACGATGGCGCGCCGCTTTGCTCAGTTCACGGATTATGTCGAAGCGCTGACGCCATCACGCTTCCGTTATTTTTCGGGCGCCGACGCCGGCAGGATCGTGCGCGCCCTGTGTTCCGGGATGCTCGACGCCGATGATCCGGAAATTGCCGCCGACGACCGTAGCGAAATGGAGGTGGTTGCCAAGATGCTGGACAAGAAATGGGATCAGCTGGCTGTATTCGATGAGGAAAGGCCTGTACGCCCGGAACTCGACATTGGCCGCCGTATTGGTTTGCGCTGGCTGGACCGCGCGCGTGAAAAGTTACCTACAGGGGATTCGTGGCATGGAAAGTAATAAATTAGTATCGATCATCACACCGGCTTATAACGCGGCCAGGTTTGTGGAGGAGACGATACGTTCGGCGCAAAGCCAGTCTTACCCGCACTGGGAAATGTTGATCGTTGATGATTGCTCGAAAGATGATACTTGCGCGGTCATAGAGCGCATGGCTGCCGATGATGCACGGATTCGCCTGATTCGTCATGAAACTAACGGTGGCGCAGCGGTGGCGCGCGAAACGGCCTTGAAGGCTGCCAGCGGCCGCTACATTGCGTTTCTCGACAGCGACGATGTGTGGTTGCCGGAAAAGCTCACGCGTCAGCTGGCTTTCATGGAAAGCACGGCTGCCCCCTTGTCCTATACCAGTTTTCGGCGTATTTCCGAGAATGGGGATAGCAGTGGCGAACCGATTACCATTCCCATCAGCCTCACTTATCGGCAGTTGCTAGGCAATACGGCAATTGCCACCTCCACAGCTATCA
This sequence comes from Janthinobacterium lividum PAMC 25724, assembly GCA_000242815.2. Taxonomy (GTDB): domain Bacteria; phylum Pseudomonadota; class Gammaproteobacteria; order Burkholderiales; family Burkholderiaceae_D; genus Janthinobacterium; species Janthinobacterium lividum_D. The sequence continues at coordinate 77,195 of AHHB01000041.1, read as the reverse complement.
TCGATCGCAAGAAGACAGGCCCATTTTCCATCACGCGCACATATTATGATGATTTTGCCCTGTGGCTGACCGTACTCAAGCGCGGGCTGGTAGCGCATGGCTTGCGCGAAGACTTGATGCGTTATCGGGTGGTCAATCAATCCCTTTCCCGTAACAAAAGCAAATCGGCCATGAAAGTGTGGCGCGCCTATCGTGATCTGGAAAAATTGGGCGTTTTGGCTTCATCGTGGTATTTCGTGAACTATGCCTGGAACGCGTCCAGAAAATACCGCAATTTATAGACGATCATTCACTCTTGCCAGCCTGAGCTGGCATCGTAGTTTTTTTCAGGTAATTACATTGTGCAAAATAGTCAAGATAAATCCAGACATATCGCTGTGACCGGTGCAAATGGTTTTATCGGTAGGCAGTTATGCCTACATTTGAGCGATCAGCAGCATCAGGTGCGGGCGATCGCGCGTACGCAGGGGCAGCAGCCGGTCAAGATAACGCAAGTTATCCAGGATCTGGCTGCGCTAGCGCCGGACAGCCGGCTGTTCGAGGGCTGCGACGTTGTCGTTCACCTTGCCGGTCGTGCCCATGTCTTGCACGAGGAGGTGGCCGATCCGTTGGTGGAGTTTCGCAAGGTAAATGTGGAGCTGACGCGGCACTTGATCGCGGACGCGGCGCGTTGTGGCGTCAAACGCTTCGTCTTTGTCAGCTCGATCGGTGTGAATGGCAATGCCAGTGCTGCCCACCCATTCACGGAAAAGGATGCGGCAGCTCCGCATGACTTGTATGCGATCAGCAAGTACGAGGCGGAGCAAATGATACGGGAGCTGATTCCTGCGTGCGAGATGCAGTTTGTCATTGTGCGCCCGACGCTGGTTTTTGGCCCTGATGCACCAGGAAATTTTTCCTTGTTGCTCAAGCTTGCAGCCAAATCCCTACCATTGCCATTTGGTAGAATACTTTCGCGGCGCAGTCTGTTGAGCATCTGGAATCTGGTGGATTTCTTGCGTGTGTGCGCCACGCATCCCGCCGCGGCAGGAGAAACATTTCTTGTGTCAGATGAGCAAGATTTGATGCTGGGAGACATTTTCCGGCATATAGCTACAGGCATGGGCAAAAAACAGCACATATTGCCCATCCCTGCGGCAGTGCTGCGCGCTATGGCGACGCTATGCGGGAAGCAGCAGATGTATGCGAAGTTGACCGCGCAATTGCTGGTCGATACGAGTAAAGCCAGGTCCATTCTTGGCTGGCGCGCACCATACAAGAGTAGCGCGGCACTTGAACGCGCGGGACGGGAATACATATCAGGGAAGATGAATGAAACGAGTATTTGATTTGGTATTGGCGTTGATCGCGTCGTTATTGCTGCTTATTCCGATTAGCCTGGTCGCCCTGATGGTACGGCTGACGTCCGCGGGTCCCGTCGTTTACTGGTCTGATCGTGTCGGGCGGCATAACAAGATTTTCAAGATGCCAAAATTTCGCACTATGCGTGTCGATACCCCTGCTGTTGCGACACATTTGCTGCCGGATCCCAAGCAATTTCTGACTCCGGTGGGCTCCTTTTTGCGTAAGTCCAGCCTCGACGAATTGCCGCAACTGTGGAGTATCTTGAAGGGCAACATGAGCTTTGTCGGCCCACGTCCTGCCTTGTTCAACCAGCACGATCTGATCGAACTGCGCAGCCGCCACGGTGTCGATGGCATCTTGCCTGGCTTGACCGGATGGGCGCAAATAAATGGGCGCGATGAGTTGCCTATTGTAGATAAAGTCAAACTGGATGCTGAGTATTTGCAGCGCCGTTCGCTGGCACTGGATCTGCGCATTCTGTTCCTGACTTTCCTGAAGGTGGTGCGCCGCGATGGAGTAAGTCATTGATGAATATCTCGTCCGGTCTGTCAGAGATTGTGTCTGGCAGTTGCGTATTGATTATGCTGCAGTCCAGGTGTTGCCTGGTCTTGTCACCAGTAGCGGCAGAGAAAGGAACCTTTGAATGAAGCCGAGATTTAACTTTTCGCGTTTTCACAAACAGATTGTGGCGGCGTTTGCTGATCTGTTTTTCTTGCCACTGACTTTTTGTATTGCGATTGCCATGCGTTTCGATGAATTGGCCTATGCGCAGTTTTATTCTTACATTTGGCTGATCCTGGCGGCACCTCTCGTTTCACTGCCTATTTTTATCAAACTGGGGCTGTACCGTGCGGTGATACGTTTTATCGATTACAAAATAGTCTATGTGGTTCTGCTCGGTGTGAGTTTGTCTGTGGCCGTATTGCTGGCCATGGCGGTGTTTTTGAATGGCATGAATGGTTTGTCGCGCGGCGTCTTCGGGATCTTCTGGGTGTGCGCCATCATGTATGTGGCGGCCAGCCGTTTTCTGGCGCGCGGGTACTTTTTGTACACCAACCGGCGTACGGATGGCATTCGCGTGGTCGTTTATGGCGCCGGCGCTTCCGGCAATCAGTTGGCGCAGGCCCTGAACCATGCTGGCGAGTACAAGGTAGTCGCCCTGATCGATGACAAGAAAGAATTGCATGGAGTTAATATCGGGGGCATACGGGTATATGCCCCTGAAGCTTTGCCAGATTTAGTGGTAAGCAAGAATATTGGCAAGGTGTTGCTTGCCATGCCGTCCCTGAGCAAGGCGCAGCAACGCCGTATTCTGGAAAAATTGGAGCCGCTGAAAATCAAGACGCTGGTGACTTCACCAATCAAGAGCTTGATACGGGCCAGTACGCAGATGCAGGATTTGCGCGAGATCGAAATCGAAGATTTGCTGGGGCGCGATGCGGTGGAGCCGGACCAGGACTTGATGGCCATGTGTATTTCTGGCAAGACGGTGATGGTAACAGGTGCGGGGGGGTCGATCGGTTCGGAATTGTGTCGGCAGATATTGCGTCAACGGCCAGCTTGTCTGATTCTGTATGAAATGTCGGAATTTGCCTTGTATTCCATCGAACAGGAATTGCAAGGCTTGAAAAAAGTGTTACGGGTTGAAGTGGAGTTGCTGCCGTTTCTTGGGTCGGTGCTGGAAACCGCCAAGTGCGAAAGAATTCTGCGCACTTTCCGTGTTGAGACTTTGTACCACGCCGCGGCGTATAAGCATGTGCCTCTGGTGGAACATAATCCAATCGAAGGCATACGTAACAATGCATTGGGCACATTGAGCATGGCGCGTGCCGCGATCGATGCCCAAGTGAAGCGCTTCGTCCTCATTTCGACAGACAAGGCCGTTCGTCCAACCAATGTCATGGGTTCCACCAAGCGACTGGCAGAGCTTATTTTGCAGGCATTTGCCCGCAAACAGGACAAGACGCGGTTTTGTATGGTCCGTTTTGGCAATGTACTGGGATCGTCAGGGTCAGTTGTGCCCTTGTTCCGCAAACAGATTATGGCGGGCGGGCCGATTACGATTACGCATCCGGAAATCACGCGTTACTTCATGACGATTCCCGAGGCTGCACAACTGGTACTGCAGGCGGGGGCCATGGGGCAAGGAGGGGACGTGTTTGTTCTCGATATGGGGGCCCCCGTCAAGATCGTCGACCTTGCAAAGCGCATGGTGCATTTGAGTGGTTTGGAAGTGAAAAGTGAACAGGCCCCCGAGGGAACAATTGAAATTCATCATGTAGGCTTGCGTCCGGGCGAAAAGCTGTATGAGGAGTTGTTGATCGGAGACAATGTTGAAGGCACCGATCATCCTTTGATCATGCGTGCGCGCGAGGTTGAGATCCCATGGGCGAAGCTGGAAGGCATGCTTAGCGAATTGACGAGAGCATGCGATCAATTTGACCATGACGCCGTACGAGCGCTGTTGTTGAAAATCGTTACCGAATATGAACCGCAGTGCGGCATCGAGGACTGGGTTTGGAATGCCCAGCGAACTGCTCAGTCCAACAGCCCGCTCGTGGTGATGGCGCGCCAGGCCACTGCAGGCTGATGGCAGACAATCGTTTTATTTTTGATGTACTTACTACTTAAAGAAGAATCATGGACAAACTGGTAGAAACGAAACAGGCGCCGGAGCAGCAAAATGCGCCTGAATATTCCTTGACGGAGATACTAATCGCGTTATGGAAAGGTCGTAAATTGATTGCAGGTGGCACAGTGGTCATGATGATATTGTGCGTATTGTTTACCTTGTATACAGCGACGTATAAAAGCGAGGGCTTCTATCAGTTTGGCGGCGCGATACCGGTACCAAAGGAACAGAGTAATAATGAAACTCCAGGTATCGCGTTGGGCGACTATAAACGCTATGCTGCGGCATTAAGCAGTAGCGGTCGCTTTGACGACTATATGCAACAAGTCAAGCTGAACAATGATCCTAATGTGCAAGAGTTGCGTCGTACTCTGATCGGGCGCGACCACTTTTCCAAATTGCTGGAGCCGATTTATCCGATGACCAAGCTCGATGCCAAGGAGTTGATGGATACGGCCAAGGATATTAGTAACAATGTCATCGGCTTGCGTATCAGTTACCAAGCGACGACGCCTCAAGATGCGCAACGTATGGTTGCCCTGTTGGGCCGCTATGCGATGGATAGCGTGACTTATTTGGTGTATTCGGACTTCTTGCGTTCCAAGCACCTGGATTTGACGAGCAAGATCACTAAACTTGATAATGAGATTATCAGTAACAAAGTGAAGCTGGAAAGTTTTTCCCGTAAAGGCGATACCTTGAGAAAAATTGTTTCACGCTATCCTGATGCTGTGGTGCAGGGAAGCCGTCAGGTGGTCAGCGTGACTGAGGATAGTGCGCGCTATCTGTCGCCATCGACGCAATTGATGTCAACCGAGGTCGATGCCTTGATGGCAAACGAAGCAATTCTTAAGGCGCTACGTGAACAAAAGCAAATTTTCATATTGCGCGAGTACTATGATGGCGCCAAGTCTGTGTTAGACAACAATAAGTCTGGCGAAGCGGTCTTGCGCTCGCTCGAATCGGTCAAGGAAAACGTCTTCAAGAAGAAGGACTTGAATGATGAATCAGTCAAGGAGGTCTTCAATGCGATTACTGTCGAAAATCAGAAAGCCACGGCCGTTTATCTGGAAAAGAGCCGCTTTATTGCGGGACCGACCTTGCCAGAAAACCGCACCAGTCGTTTGTCGAATAGCGTGCTGGCGGGTTTTTTGGCCGGCCTGGCGTTCTTCTCGTTGCTGGTATTCGGCCGCAGCTGGTGGCGGGCAAACCGTTTGACGATGGCTGACTAACTGCCGTCACAATGACCGCCACGCGCAGCAATGTGCTGGCGCAATTGCAAATGCCCATCCTGGCAGGCCATGGCCAGGATGGGCATTTCAGTCTACTGTAGGCGCGGCGAGCCGGTACTTATTTTTCGTCACTGTTGTAGCAATGCGGGCATGACACCTCATACACATATTCCGGCGCCAGTTGCTGGCGCGGCGTGACGACGGCGCGGCAGACGAAACACTGCACCGTTTCCGTCGGTTCCAGTTTTGGGTTCAGCGCCGTGCGGTAGTCGAAAACGAAACAGTCGCCCGTGTAGTGCTCGCCGCCCACTTCCTCGAAATATTTCAAGATACCGCCGTCGAGCTGGTACACGCTGTCGTAGCCGATTTCCTTCATGTGGATGGCGGCCTTTTCGCAGCGGATGCCGCCGGTGCAGAAGGTGACGACGGTCTTGCCTTCCAGCTCATCCTTGTGCGCGGCGGCGACGGCCGGGAATTCCGTGAACTTGTCGATACGGTAATCGAGCGTGTTGTTGAACGTGCCGACGTCCACTTCAAAGGCGTTGCGCGTTTCCATCATGACCACCGGCTTGCCGGCATCGTCGACGCCGGCGTCGAGCCAGCGCTTGAGCGTGTGCGCGTCGACGGATGGCGCGCGGCCCAGTTCCGGCTTGATCAGCGGCATGCGCATGGTGATGATTTCTTTTTTCAGCTTGACCAGCATGCGCTTGTGCGATTGCTCGTTCGATAAGCTCTCTTTCCACTCCAGATCGGCCAAACGCAGGTCGCTGCGCACCCAGGCGAGGAAGGTGTCAATATGTTCGCGTGTGCCCGACAGGAACATATTGATGCCTTCCGGCGTCAGCAGGATCGTGCCTTTCAGTTCCAGCGCCAGACATTGCTCCTGATACAAGGGGCGCATGTCTTCGGTATCGGCCAGCGTAATGAATTTATACGCGGCAATATTGACAAAGGTGGCGGCGAGGGTGGAAGCCAGCGGGCTGGCGGCGGCGGAAACGGCGGGTGTTGCTGGGGTGATGGCTTGCATGATGGCGATCGGCTTAGACTGAACAGCCGACATTATAAGCCCGACAGGCCAGCCAGGATACCCGGTGCGTACCCGCGACGCGGTAGAATAGACCCCATTGAATTTTGCACGAAACGGTACACAGGATGGAAATGGTAATGCAAGAGGCCGGCGCTCCGGCAGGTTCACAGCAAGCGATGCAGCCCGGTCCTGCCTTCGTCCACTTGCGCGTGCACTCGGAGTACTCGATCGTCGATGGCCTGGTGCGCATCGACGACGTGGTCAAGGCGGCGGCCAAGGACAAGCAAGTGGCGCTGGCCGTCACCGACTTGTCGAACCTGTTTGGCATGGTCAAGTTTTACAAGGAAGCACGCGGCAAGGGCATCAAGCCCATCGTCGGTGTCGACGTGTGGATCACGAATGACGATAACCGCGAAAAGCCGTCGCGTTTGCTGTTGCTGGCGAAGAATCGCATGGGTTATCTGCAACTGTGCGAACTGTTGTCGATGGCTTGGCTGAGCAACCAGTACAAAGGACGCGCCGAGCTGCGCATCGAGTGGCTGCAGGCGCTGGCGACGAATACCTATGAGCTGTACCCGGATGACAGCGCAGCGAATGGCTTGATCGTGCTGTCCGGCGCCCATTTCGGCGATGTCGGTATCGCTATCGAGAATGGCAACCTGGCGCTGGCCGAACGCAATGCGCAGCGCTGGGCCGACATTTTCCCTGGCCATTTTTATGTCGAGATCCAGCGCGGCGGCCAGGCCAACCAGGAAGCGCAAGTACGCCATGCGGTGGCCCTGGCGGCCAAGCTGGGTTTGCCTGTTGTTGCCACGCATCCCGTGCAATTCATTTCCCCTGAAGAATTTGTTGCCCACGAAGCGCGCACCTGTATCGCCGAAGGCGAAATGCTGGCCAACGCCAAGCGCGTGAAACGTTTTAATGACAGCCAGCGCTTCCTGTCGCAGGCGGACATGGCGCAGTTGTTTGCCGACTTGCCGGCCGCGCTGGCCAATTCGGTGGAAATCGCCAAGCGCTGTAATCTGACCCTGACTCTGGGCAAGCCGCAACTGCCGAACTTCCCCACGCCGCCCGGCATGACGATCGACCAGTTCCTCGTCGCCGAATCGCAGGCCGGCCTGGAAAAGCGCTTGATCCAGCTGTATCCGGACCCGCAGCGGCGCGAACAGGAGCGTGCGCGCTACGAATCGCGGCTCAAGTTCGAGACCGATACGATTTGCAACATGAAGTTTCCCGGCTACTTCCTCATCGTCGCCGAGTTTATCCAGTGGGCCAAGGAAAACGGCGTGCCCGTCGGCCCGGGCCGCGGTTCGGGTGCCGGTTCGCTGGTGGCGTATTCGCTGCTGATTACCGATCTCGATCCATTGCAATACAACCTGCTGTTCGAGCGTTTCCTTAATCCTGAACGCGTCTCGATGCCCGACTTCGATATCGACTTTTGCCAGGAAGGGCGTGACCGCGTCATCCAGCACGTCAAGGATTTGTATGGCAAGGAGGCGGTCTCGCAGATCGCCACCTTCGGTACCATGGCGGCCAAGGGTGCGATCCGCGACGTGGGCCGCGTGATGGACTTCGGCTACAACTTCTGCGACGGCATTTCCAAGCTGATCCCGTTCAAGCCGGGCAAACCCGTGTCGATCGCCGACGCCATCGAGGAAGAGCCGCTGCTCAAGGAGCGCCTGGAAAACGAGGAAGAGGTCAAGCAGTTGCTGGAGCTGGCGCAGCAAGTCGAAGGCATCACGCGCAATATCGGCATGCACGCCGGGGGCGTCTTGATTGCGCCCGGCAAACTGACCGATTTCTGCCCGCTGTACACGCAGGGTGGCGATTCGGGCGTCGTGTCGCAGTACGACAAGGATGACGTGGAAGCGGTCGGCTTGGTGAAGTTCGACTTTTTGGGCTTGACCACGCTGACCATTCTCGACCGCGCCGTGCGCTACATCAAGCAGCTCGATCCCGCGCAAGCCGATTTCGACCTGGCTACCTTGCCGCTGAACGATAAGCCGTCCTACGACTTGCTGACCAAGGCCAAGACCGTGGCCGTGTTCCAGCTTGAGTCGCGCGGCATGCAGGGCATGCTGAAAGACGCGCGGCCCGACCGTTTCGAAGACATTATCGCGCTGGTGGCGCTGTACCGTCCGGGCCCGATGGACTTGATTCCCGATTTTTGCAAGCGCAAGCACGGCGAACGCTTCGATTATCCCGATCCGCGTACGGAATCGATTCTGTCCGAAACCTACGGCATCATGGTGTATCAGGAGCAGGTGATGCAGATGGCGCAGATCGTCGGCGGTTACTCGCTGGGCGGCGCCGACATGCTGCGCCGCGCCATGGGTAAAAAGAAGGCCGAAGAGATGGCCGAGCACCGCGAGATTTTCCGTGCCGGGGCGGCGAAAGATGGCTTGACGGCGGAAAAGGCCGACGAGATCTTCGACTTGATGGAAAAATTCGCGGGCTACGGTTTCAACAAATCGCACGCCGCCGCCTACGCCCTGCTGTCCTACCACACGGCGTATTTGAAAGCGCACCACACGGCCGCCTTCATGGCCGCCAACTTGTCGCTGGCCATGGACGACACGGACAAGATCAAGATTCTGGTGGAAGACTCGCTGGAAATTTGCAAGCTGACCTTGTTGCCGCCCGATATCAACGAATCGGACTACCGCTTCACGCCGAGCGGCGAAGCGCCGTCGGTGAGTGGCAAAAAAGTCACGCAGATCCGCTATGGCCTCGGTGCCGTGAAGGGGTCCGGGCAGAATGCCATCGAAGCCATCATCGCCGCGCGCACGGCCGGTGGCCCCTTCACCAGCCTGTTCGATTTCTGCATGCGTGTCGATAAGAAGCAAATCAACCGCCGCACCATCGAGTCCCTGATACGCAGCGGTGCCTTCGACTGCCTGAAGGTCGACCGCGCCATCTTGCTCGCATCCGTGGCATTCGCCATGGAGTGCGCCGACCAGGCCGCCAAGGCGGCGAACCAGGTGAGCCTGTTTGGTGGCGACGACAGCGACATGGTGGCGCCGCCCGACTATGTCAAGGTTCCCGTGTGGAGCGATAAGCAGCGCCTGACGGAAGAAAAGATCGCCCTGGGCTTCTACCTTTCTGGCCATCTGTTCGATTCGTATGCGCCCGAGGCGCGCCGTTTTGCGCGCACGAAACTGTCCGAATTGTCACCGTCGCGCGAACCGCGCATGATGGCCGGCATCATCACTGGCTTGCGCACGCAGATGACGCAGCGCGGCAAGATTCTCATCGTCACGCTCGACGACAAGAGCGGCACGGTGGAAGTGACCGTGTATGGCGAATTGTTCGATGCCAACCGGAAAATCTTCAAGGAAGATGAATTCCTCGCCGTCGTCGGCAAGGTGTCGGAAGACCGTTTTTCGGGCGGCTTGCGCATTACGGCCGAGAGCGCCTTTGATATCATCGCCGCGCGCGTGCAGTATGGCCGTCAGCTGGGCCTGGTGTTGCCGGCCACCCTGGATGCCAAGCGTATCCGCGACGTGATCCTGCCGCACCGGGCCGAGACGGGCTTGCCGATCGCTGCGCGGGTCAGCCCGCAAGGCATCAGTTGCGTGCTGCAGTTTGGGGATGAGTGGAAAGTGGCGCCATCGGATGAGTTGCAGATGGCGCTCGAGCAGATGCTCGGTGCGCAAGAGGTGGCGGTCGAATACTGACCGGCACTGCCCGGCGCCTACAACAAAGCCAAACCGCAGATATGCTGGTTTGGCTTTTTTCGTTTACATATCTTTCAAGCCCGTGATCGCATAGCCCTTCGCGGCGATTTGCTGGTGCGGCTGTTCGATGTGGTAGTCGGGCAAGGCCTGGGCCTCGTCGGCCACTTCGCTGGCGCGCACTTCGAGTTGCCAGTCGGTATTGGTCACTTCTTCAGGAATTATCTTTCCTTCCGGTACGGCGAGGTAGGAAAAAATGCCGTCGTGCTCGGCCCGGCGGTAGATGTCTACGCGCATGAATGCCTCCTAGTAAGCGTTGGGGAAACCGGCGCACCGTAATGCATACCGATAGCGTGAGCGTAACAGGATTGTGCCGGCCACGGATTGTAGCGTGTGCAGCAAGAGGCAAGGCGAGGTGGCTAGTGACGCACAGCAACGATGCACGTGTTCGGCCGCTTTTTCCGTGCGCCGCAGCAGGCGCAGGCGGGCAGTGGCCAGGGCTTGTCCATCGTCGCTTCTGGTCGTGCGCCAGCACGGCGGCACGAGTCAACTGCACCGCGCCAGCGGCGGCCAGGGACTGCTGGTGGAAATAAGCCTGCCGCTGGCACCGCCAGGCTAAGCCGGCGGCGGTTTGACTTGCCCTGATGCATAGGCGATACTGCTTTCCTGCACCGGCCCGCTACCGTGTGTCGCGCTGCAGCGCCACCGTTTTTCACTAGATACCGAGCCCCTCCCTCCATGAATTTCTTTGCCCGCCGTTCGCAATCGCCTCAAGCCATTCTTGCCGTCTTGCCGTTCACCCTGTTCTTTCCACTCGGCTTCATGTACACCGGCGTGGTGGCTTTCATCATCGCCTACCTGCTGGCCGGGGACTTTGCCAGTCGCTGGCGGCACATCAAGGAAAGCCCCTTGCGCTGGCCGGTACTGGCGTTGAGCGTCGTCTCCGTGTGCGCCGGCATCTTCCTCGAACGCCCGCCCAGCGAATTCTGGACTGATATCGTGCATTATCAGATTTTTGTCTTCTTATTGTTCTTTTCCAGCATCGGTCCCGGTGCGTGGCAGCGCCGCGCTATGAATACCTTTTTTACCGGCGCCACGGTGGCCGCTACCCTGTTTTATCTCAATTATCTGGGTCTGCTGCCGCACTGGAATTTTTTCCGCAGTTATGTGACTTATGCTGGCAACAAGTCGATCCTGCTGGGAGTGTTGCTCGGTCTTGCTTCCGCCTGGATGCTATACCAGTTGAGCGAGCAGCCGGCGCGCCCCGTCAACTGGCCACGCCTGCTGCAATTCCTGTATGTGGCCGCAGCCGGGCTATTGCTGGGCAAGACGCGCACCGGCAGCCTGATCTTTGTCATGCTGTGCATGCTCATCGGTTCGCGCCACCTTCATCTGTCATGGCGCAATGTGCTGGGCGTGCTGACAGTGGGCGTGCTGCTGGCCCTGCTGTTGGCGCAAGCGTCTGGACTGCGCCAGCGCGTCGACGGCACGTTGGCAGATCTCAACGCCTTTTCCGAAGGCAAGGCGACCAGCGAACAGGGCATCCGCCTGGCGATGTATGGCGTCACCTTGCGCATCATCGCCGAGAAGCCGCTGCAGGGGCACGGTGTCGGCACCTGGCTGCAAGAATACCGCGCCAGGACAGTGGGCGACCCGATCAGCATTCAATTGACGCCGCACAATGACTATATGCTGTATATGTCCGAAATCGGGCTGTTCGGCCTGCTGGCATTGCTGTGGGTACTGGTGGGGCTGCTCGTGCATGCCTGGCGCACGGGGGGCGAGCATGGCATGTCGCTGGGGATGCTGACGCTGTCGCTGATGCTCGGTGCCATGTTCAACGCGATGATACGTGATGGCGTCTTCGGCATGGCCTTCATGATCTTGCTGGCCATTCCGCTGGCGGGCGCCTTGCCGGCGCGGGCGGGGCAGCAGCCCCGCGTACCGGACTGATACGGTAATGCGCGCCGTCCCCATGTGCGGGCGGCGCGGTCCTGCTTTCCTGCTTTACATCAACTGGCTTACTTGCCGCTGGCCGGCACGCGCGTAGCCACGCCGCTGGCGATGGCCGCTTGCGACACGGCAGGCGCGACCCAGCTGCGCAGGCGCTCGTCGAACGGCGACGGTATCAGTTGCAAAGGCGTCAGCGCGCTCGTGGTGTGGCCTGGCAACGGTTCTTTTGCCAGGGCGGCGATGGCGCGCACGCAGGCCAGCTTCATCTCTTCGTTGATGGTGGTGGCACCCACGTCGAGCGCGCCACGGAAGATGTAGGGGAAGCACAGCACGTTGTTGATCTGGTTCGGGTAGTCCGAGCGGCCCGTGGCCACGATGGCGTCGTCGCGCACGGCATGCACTTTTTCCGGGGCGATTTCCGGATGTGGGTTGGCCAGGGCGAAGATCAAAGGCTTGGCAGCCATCGATTCGACCATCTGCGCGCTGACCACGCCGCCCTTCGAGACACCGATGAAGATGTCGGCGCCGACCATGGCAGCGGCCAGGTCGCGGTCGCTCGTGTCATTCGCATAGCGCGCCTTGTTCTCTTCCATGTTGGCATCGCGGCCCGGGTAGATGACGCCCTGGCTGTCGCACACTTTCAGCAGCGACTTGTTCAGCCCCAGCGAGACGAGCAAGTCGAGACAGGCGATCGAGGCTGCACCGGCGCCAGAGACGGCCACTTTGACGTTGCCGATATCCTTGCCTACCAGTTCCAGACCGTTCAGGATGCCGGCCGCGACGATGATGGCCGTGCCGTGCTGGTCGTCGTGGAAGACGGGGATGTTCATGCGCTTGCGCAATTGCTGCTCGATGTAGAAGCAGTCCGGTGCCTTGATGTCTTCCAGGTTGATGCCGCCGAAGGTTGGCTCCATGCGCACCACGGTGTCGATGAACAGGTCGGGATCGTTCTCGGCCAGTTCAATGTCGAACACGTCGACGTCGCCAAATTGCTTGAACAGGCAAGCTTTTCCTTCCATCACCGGCTTGCTGGCCAGCGGGCCGATATCGCCCAGTCCCAGCACGGCGGTGCCATTCGTGATCACGGCCACCAGATTGCTGCGCGAGGTGTAGATGCCGGCCGTGCGCGGATCTTCCACGATGGCTTCGCAGGCGAAGGCCACGCCTGGCGAGTATGCCAGGGTCAGGGCGCGTGCGTCGCCCAGTGGTTTGGTTGGCGTAACGGAAATCTTGCCTGCGCGGGGTTCAGCGTGATAGGCGAGGGCGGCTTCTTTCAGGTTGAAATTTTCGCCGTGTTGGTCGGCGTGCTGGCTGTGGGAAGTAGACATAAGAATGATGAGAGGGGCATACAGTGCCCGAGTGGTGAATCCAGACCATGTTATGCAAGCGTTTGCACGCTGTCAAGGCTCGATTGGTGGGAAGTCGATCAAAACCGCTTTGAGAAATGGCTTTATTCCAATGCAAGCGTTTGCTCGGTTTTTGACGGGAAGAGGAATTTTTACGATAAAATCAAGGTATTGCGATCCGAAAAGCCCATGACAAACAAGAACCCCACCTTAAGCGACGTAGCACGGGCCAGCGATGTGCACTTTTCCACTGTCTCGCGCGTGATGAACCCGGCAACGCGGCACATGGTCAGCGCCGAGGTGGCCGCGCGCGTGCTGGCCGAAGCGGGCAGGCTCGGCTACCGCCCGAATCGCGCTGCCTCTACGCTCGTCACGCGCAAGTCGCGCATCATCGGCGTGGTCTTGCCCGACATTACCAACGCCGTATTTCCGCCGATACTGCTGGGTATTGAGGAAGGCTTGCGCAAGCATGGCTATCTGGCCATCGTCGCCAACGTGGGCGCCGACGAGGAAGAGCAGCTGTTCGTCATCAACCGTCTGCTGGGGCAGCAAGTCGATGGCCTGATACTGGCTACGGCGCGCCGCCACGATCCAGTCATCAAGATGTGCATCGACCAGAATGTGCCTGTCGTCACCGTCAACCGCAGTGACGAGACGGGCATCGCATCGTGCGTCGTCAGCGACGACGCGGTCGGCATGCGCCTGGCCGTCGAGCACTTGCTGGCGCTGGGCCACCGCCATATCGCGCACATCGCCGGCCCCGAAAACCTGTCCACGGGCCACGTGCGCCGTCTCGGTTTCCTGGCCGCCATCGAGGCCAGCGAACTCGATCCCTCGCAAGCGTTCGTGTTTGAAAGCAGCGGCTATTCGCGCGAATGCGGCAAGGCAGCCTTGCTGGCGCTGCTGCGCGAATCGCCGCAGACGACGGCCGTGGTGACCGGCAGCGACCTGGTAGCCATCGGCTGCTACGATGCCATCCGCGAACTGGGCTTGAACTGCCCGCAAGATATTTCCGTCGTGGGCCACAACGACATGCCCTATATGGATATGATCCGTCCACCCCTGACCACCATCCGCATTCGCCACCATGGCATCGGCACGGAAGCGGCGCGGCTGATCCTGCAAACCATCGATGCGCCCGATTGCGCGGTGCTCGACGTGCGCTTGAAGCCCGAACTGGTGGTGCGCGAATCGACGGCCGCCCCCAGGCACTGATGCAAAGCTAGTGGTCGCACCGCTGCAAGGTGGTACACTGGCGGCCCTCAACGTATTTTGCCCTCCATCGCCATGACCAAAACCACCACGCCTTCCCCGAAACGCCGCGAAGAGGGCGTCGCCAAGCTGACCGTCAATCCTTTTCTTGACGCCGAGTTTTACGCGCGCATGCGCGATTACACGGAGCGCGATGCGGCCATCATCAAGGAATTGAAAGCGATCGCCGAGATCCGCGCCGGCAACAAGCAGCCCGATCCCCGCTTGGCGCCGTCGTTGCAAGCCCTGCGCGATACCGTCAAGAAAGGCTTGAGCTTCGGCGACATGCTCGATCGCATGGCCGCCGGCAAGGAAAAAGGCTTGTGGGAACCGTGGATGACGACCTTCGGCATCGAGATCCGCGCCGTCAACTACGGCGCCGGCCCGCGCAACGCCTGCCTGGTGCTCGATCTGGCCGCAAATGCCCCTGCGCACGCGATGTTCGCCAAGGCGGGCATCCAGAACTGGCGCAGCCTGGCCGCCGACGACTGCTCCGTCGTGCGTTCGGAAAAAGCCACCGAAACGTCGCCACTGAAAGTGTACGCCGTGTTTTACCTCGATCCATTGCCAGCCTGATCCGCCAACAGCACCACCGCCAGCACGATCAGCATCACGCCCGACAGCCGTTCCAGCAGCGGCAGCGCGCGCGCAAAGCGCTGCCGCAGGGCGCTGCTGCCGATGGCCAGCGCCACCGCCATATCCCACGCCAGCACGGCAACGACCATCCACGCGCCATACGCCACCATCGCAACGGGATTCGTCTGCCTGGCGGCCAGCACGGTGGCCAGGCTGACGTAGAACAGCGCATTCTTCGGGTTCAGGATGGCGGAGACAAACCCCATCGCGACACCGCCGCGCCAGCGCGCCTTGCCGGTGGCAGGCTTGGCATCCAGGCGGCTCTTGCC
Organism: Janthinobacterium lividum PAMC 25724; assembly: GCA_000242815.2. Lineage (GTDB taxonomy): Bacteria > Pseudomonadota > Gammaproteobacteria > Burkholderiales > Burkholderiaceae_D > Janthinobacterium > Janthinobacterium lividum_D. Next base: position 61,831 of record AHHB01000041.1, on the reverse strand, counting down.
CGCATGGCGCAAGAACAGGCAGCCTAGGTATAGCAGATAGGCGCATCCGGCCAGCCGCACTACCAGAAATGCCGTACTGCCCGCCTTGAGCACCGATAGCCCCGCAAACGCCGCCACGATAAACACCGCATTGGCCAGCGTAATGCCCACGCACGTGCCGGCTGCGCCGCGCCAGCCGTGGGCCAGCGAGGTGCGTGCGATCAGGAAAAAATCGGGACCGGGCGATAGCAGGGAAAGAAAGTGGGCGGCGGCGATGAAGAGGAAATCGTGCATGGAGTTTGGCTCCGGCAATGGCGATGCGCGAGTATGCAGGGGCTGACGGCAGCCTGTATTGAAGAAAATTGCGGGCGCCTTAGCTGCCCTGGCCGCGATAGCGCCCCGGCGTGATGCCCGCATGCGCCTTGAAGACGCGCTGCATATGGCTCTGGTCGGCAAAGCCCAGCTCATGCGCCAGTTGCGCCAGCGCCGTCCCTGCCTGCAAGCGACTGCGCGCGCGGTTGACGTGCATATTTAGCTGGTAGGCATGCGGCGTCATGCCCGTGGCGGCGCGAAAAGCGCGTATCAATTGATACGGGCTCAGGCCCGCCGCTTGCGCCAGCTGCCGCAGGCTGGCCGAAGGCCGCGCCTGCAGCGTTTCGAACACGGGCGCCAGTTGCAGCGGCAGCGGCTTGCGTCCCGAGGGCAGCAGGTCTGCACGGGTATCGGCGCAAGCGCCCAGGAACGCCAGCAGCGCCGCATCCTTCTCTGCCACGCCGGCGCTTGAAAACAGCAGCGCATTCATGGCGCAAAACTGTGCGTACAGCCGTGGGCAGTGCAACACCGTCGCCGTGTCGCCATCGAGCGCCGGCGCGTGTGCTTGCAGCCACCGCGCATCGAGATGCAGCATCTGGTAGCTCCAGAAGGCGCCAGGCAGGGGGTTGCAGGCGTGCACGCAGCCGGCCGGCACCAGCACCAGGCTGCCATTGCCGAGGGCGACCTTGCCGTCTTTGCTGCCCGTAAAGATGCTGCCGCCAGCGTCGACGGCGCCAATCGAAAACGTGGGATGGCTGTGCGGCTTGTAGCACGCCCGGCTGTGGCAGGCGCGCCGGCTCTCCATGTGGGGCAGAGCCGGGTCACGCCAGAAGGCGGTGCTGCCGTTGTGTGCGGACATAGGCGTCAAGCAGCAGGCGCGGGCGGGCGCAAATACAGCATTTGATGCTGCAGGTCGAACAGCACCGGCATTTGCTGGAAGAAATCCGTGCCTAATATGCCATCTGCCTTGAGTTCATCTGGCAATGCCATCAACAGGGGCGAGATACTCTTGCCACCCGGCAGCGACAGTGTGATCGTGCGGCAGGGGCGTCCGGGACCCAGCTTGAACGCGCATTGTTCCACGCGCGAAGCTGCTTCAGCTGCCGAACTCTTGATGATAGAGACGGAGGCAGCCGTATCGAGTACCAGGCGATAGGTTTTCTTGCCGTCGGCCAGATGCAGTAGCAGTCCTTCATCGATGCTTTTGCGCTGCCGGCCCGTGCAGGCCAGCCCCGGCAGCGATTCTGCGACCTCCGGCGTCAGGTGCAGGCTGGTGCTTGCACCCGTGTCGAGCACGAAGGGCAGCGTCTTGCCATTCAGGTCCAGTTGCACCACAGGCGTGCCGTTGGCGAGGCTGACGGGGAGCGCAGCGGCCAGGGCCGTCGATGCATACAGCAGTAACAGGCACAGGGCGGCGTTTGTTTTCATGCTCAGCGTGCGCAGTGGGCTACATCAGGATGACGTCGTACTGCTCCTGGTGGTAGGCATTTTCCACCTGCAGCGAAATTTTCTTGCCGATGAAATCACCGAGCATGGCCAGGTGCTGCGATTCTTCTTCGAGGAACAGATCGACGACTTCCTGCGAGGCGAGGATGCGGAACTCGCGCGGGTTGAATTGTTTCGCTTCGCGCAGCAGTTCGCGCAAGATTTCATAACAGATGGTGCGCGAGGTCTTGACTTGTCCCTTGCCGGCGCAGGCCGGGCACGGTTCGCACAGGATGTGGGCCAGCGACTCGCGCGTGCGCTTGCGCGTCATTTCCACCAGGCCCAGCGGCGAGAAATTGCTCACCGACACCTTCGTGCGGTCGCGCGACAAGGTGCGTTTCAATTCGGCCAGCACGGCGTTGCGGTGCTCGGCGTTGTCCATGTCGATGAAGTCGAGGATGATGATGCCGCCCAGGTTGCGCAGGCGCAGCTGGCGCGCGATGGCGTGCGCCGCTTCCAGGTTGGTCTTGAAGATCGTGTCGGCAAAATTGCGCCCGCCGACAAAGCCGCCCGTGTTGACGTCGATGGTGGTCATCGCTTCCGTCTGGTCAACGATCAGGTAGCCGCCCGATTTCAGATCGACGCGGCGGCCCAGTGCGCGCAGGATTTCCTCTTCCACGCCGTACAGGTCAAACAGCGGGCGTTCGCCCGTGTAGTGCTGTAGACGTGTCAGTTCGCTGGGCGTGTAGATTTCCGCAAATTCGCGCAATTTCACATAGTTTTCGCGCGAATCGACCTGGATGGTGGCCGTTTCATCGCCGACGAAGTCGCGCAGCACGCGCTGTGCCAGGCTCAAGTCCTGGTGCAGCAGGCTGGTGGCCGGGCGCGTGCGCGCGCCGTGCGTGATGGTGCTCCAGGTCTTGCGCAGGTAATCGACGTCCGCCTTCAGGTCCGCGTCCGAGGCATCCTCGGCCATGGTGCGCACGATGTAGCCACCCTTTTCATCGGGCGGCAGCAGGCTTTGCAGGCGCACGCGCAACTGTTCGCGTTCCGCTTCCTTCTCGATTTTCTGCGAGATGCCGATATGCTTGTCTTGCGGCAGGTACACCAGCATGCGCCCGGCGATGGAAATTTGCGTCGACAGGCGTGCCCCCTTGGTGCCGATCGGATCCTTGATCACCTGCACCGTCAGCACCTGGCCGTCGAAGAGGATTTTTTCAATCGGCGCGGGAGTGGTGTTCTGGCCATCGTGGCCGCGCGCTTCCCAGATGTCGGCCACGTGCAAAAAGGCAGCGCGCTCCAGGCCGATGTCGATGAAGGCCGATTGCATGCCCGGCAATACCCGCACGACTTTGCCGGAATAGACATTCCCGGCCAGGCCGCGCGTGAGCGTGCGCTCGATGTGCAATTCCTGCACGGCGCCTTGCAAGATGAGGGCGACGCGGGTTTCTTGCGGCGTGATATTGATCAGGATGTCTTCGTTCATGGAGGCGGGGTAGTGGAGGCAACGAATGACATCATACCCGTCTTCAGGGCAGGGGCAAACCTGCTAGCTTGAGCAATTGTGCGGTCTCGTACAGAGGCAGGCCCATGATGCCGGAATGGCTGCCTTCGATATGCTCGACGAACAGGGCGGCGCTGCCCTGGATGCCATAGCCGCCGGCCTTGTCATATGGCTCGGGCGTGGCGCAATAGGCGGCGATGGCGGCCGGCGAGAGTACGCCGAAGCGCACGTGTGACACTTGTGTGCGCTGCTCGGCGAAGTGTTGGTAGTGCACGGCGATCGAGGTCAGCACCTGGTGCGTGCGGCCAGACAGCTGCTGCAGCATCGCCACGGCTTCAACGCGGTCGGCTGGTTTGCCAAGGATGACGCCATCGATGGTGACGGTGGTGTCGGCTGCCAGCACGGGGCGCGGTGGCAGGTGGCGGCGGTGCACCAGGTTCCAGGCAAAGGCGGCTTTTTCATTCGACACGCGGGCGACATAGTCGAGCGCCGACTCGCCAGCGAGGACTTCCTCGGTGACGTCGGCGCCGCGCGGGCCATCGCTGCGCAGCAGCAGCAATTCGAAATCGATGCCGATCTGGCGCAGCAATTCGCGCCGGCGCGGGCTTTTGGAGGCAAGGTAGATCTTGTGATCAGCCGTTTTCATGGGAAGTTCAGACGCGGTGGTAGGGGTGGTTTTGCGTGATCGACCAGGCACGGTACAGCTGCTCGGCGAGGATCACGCGCACCACGCCGTGCGGCAGGGTCATGCTGGAGATGCGCAACATGCCTTCGGCTCGCGCCTTGAGTTGCGGGTCGAGGCCATCGGCGCCGCCGATCAGGAAGGCCGTGTCGCGGCCATCCTGCTGCCACGTCATCAATTGCTGCGACAGGCCGACGCTGGTCAAGTCCTTGCCGCGTTCGTCGAGGGCGATGATACGCACGCCCTTGGGCAAGACGGCTTCGATGCGTTCGCGTTCCAGCGCCATCGCCGTGGCGGCAGTCTTGCTGCTGGAACGCTCCACCGGCTTGATTTCTTTCAGCACGATGCGCAGTTCCGGTGGCATGCGCTTCGCGTATTCGGCGAAGCCCGTCTCTATCCAGGCCGGCATTTTATGGCCGACCGCAGCGATGATGAGCTGCATCGAGGCTTACTCTTCGACTTTTTTGATACGCTTGATCACGGTTTTTGCCGGTGCAGCATCGGCTGCCGGCTTGGCCGCGCGTGGGGCACGCACTTTTTTCTCTGGCAGCGCTTTCAAGGCTTTCACGGCAGCCGCTTCGGTCTTGGTCGGCGCCACTTTCACGGTTTTGCCGACAGCTTTGGAGGCGGCTTTTTTCGCCGGCGCTTTCTTGGCGGCGCTCGCTGGCGTGGCTTTCTTCGCGGGCGCTTTCTTTTCGATCACAGGCGAAGCTTCCACCTTGGCTTTGCTTGCTGCCAGATGGCCGCTGACCTTTTTCGGCTCATCACCGGCAGCTTTTTTCGGCGCGCGCTTGGCGGCACCGAGCTTGATCGGGGTATCGCCCCAGATTTCTTCCAGGCGGTAGTAGGCGCGGATAGGTGCTTGCATGATGTGGACGATCATGTCGCCCAGATCGACCAGTACCCATTCGCCCGTTTCCTCGCCTTCCATGCCGATGATTTGGCCGCCGGCGTCCTTGACTTTGTCGCGTACCGAGGCAGCGAGCGCCTTGGTTTGACGGTTCGAGGTACCGGAGACGATCGCGATGCGGTCGAACAGGCTGGTCAGGTGACTCGTTTCGAAGACGGCGATGTCTTGGCCTTTGACGTCTTCAAGGGCGTCAACGACGAGGGTTTGCAGTTTTTTGATGTCCATTTAGCTTTTGTATAAATTATGTTGTTCAATATAGTCTAGCACTAGCGGGGAAACAAGCGAGCTTGCCCGATCCCCCCGTTGTAATGCCGCACGTATTTCGGTGGCGGAGATATCCACCGCGAAGTCCTGTGCCAGATAAGTCAGACCGTGCGGCGTGTTGCGGATGCTTTCCAGCGACCCCAGGCGGCGCGAAAATTCGTCGGCGACCACTTGCGGTACTGCTGTGTCATTCAGCGCGAAGCCGGGGCGGGCTGCGACGCAGATATGTGCGTATTCAAATAATTGCTGCCATTGGCGCCATGTCGCGAGGCGCTGCAACTGGTCGGCGCCCATCAGGAAAACGATGGAAGCGCGCGGTCCCAGTTCTGCGCGTACCTGGCGCAAGGTATCGATGGTGTAGCTGGCCTGGCCATGTTCGCTGCGCTCGATTTCCTGGCGGTCGATCACCACGCGCAGGGGCAGGCCGGCAAAGGCAAGGCTGGCCATCTCGGCGCGCTGCTGGCCGGTGGCGCCCAGATTGCCCTTTTGCCAGGGCGCGCCCGCTGGAATCACGCGCAGCTCGTCGGCTTGTAGCAGGCTGGAAAAAAGCGTGCCCAGCGCGACATGGCCATGATGCACCGGATCGTAGCTGCCGCCCAACAGCGCCACGCATGCCGTCGTTGCCGTCATGCTGCCTACGGTCACGCCTTCAGCCAGTCGCGATGCACGAGGAAATCAGTATACAACGCCGCTTCTGGACTGCCCGCTTCCGGGTGCCAGTCGTAGCGCCACTTGACTATGGGCGGCATCGACATCAGGATCGCCTCGGTGCGTCCGCCCGACTGCAGTCCGAACAGGGTACCACGGTCGAAGACCAGGTTGAACTCGACATAGCGTCCGCGCCGGTAGCACTGGAAATCGCGTTCGCGTTCAGCGTAGGGCGTGTCCTTGCGGCGCGCCAGGATCGGCACATAGGCGTCAATGAAGGCGTCGCCGACGCTGCGCAGCATCGCAAAGCTGTCGTCAAAGCCCAGGGCATTGAAGTCGTCGAAGAAGATGCCGCCCGCGCCGCGCGCTTCGCGCCGGTGCTTCAGGTAGAAATAATCGTCACACCACTGCTTGAACTTCGGATGCAGCTGCGCGCCAAACGGTGCCAGCGCATCATGGCAGACCTGGTGAAAGTGCTGCACGTCGTCCGCATCGCCATAATACGGCGTCAGATCCATGCCGCCGCCAAACCACCAAACGGCTTCGCCATCGGTATTGACGGTGCTGAAAAAGCGCACGTTCATGTGCACCGTGGGCGCATACGGATTGCGCGGATGCAGCACCAGCGACACGCCCATCGCTTCCCATGCCTTGCCACCGAGTTCAGGGCGCGCCGCTGCTGCCGATGGCGGCAATGCGGCGCCGGTAACGTGCGAAAAATTCACGCCGCCACGCTCGAACACATTGCCTTCCTCGATCAGCCGCGAAATGCCGCCACCGCCCTCGGGGCGCTGCCAGGTATCGGTCAGGAAGGGCTTGCCGTCCTGCGCTTCGAGCGCTTGCACGATACGGCTTTGCAGATCGAGAAAATAAGCCTTAACGGCCGAAGGAGAGGGAGTTGACGACATCGCGTGGGCCGACGAGGCCGAAATAAAAATTAAGGGTGGATTGTACCCTGTTACGCGTTTTTGTGATAGCGCGGAGCTTGCACTGTGCGTTCGTGTTGTGATTCAGCGCACCTGCGGCGCGGCGCTTTCCTGCATGACGGTGATGGACGGGACCGGGGCGGATAAATACCGCGCCGGCCCCGCCGTTTGCCGTCAGCGGCTGGCTTAGTGCTTCAGGCCGCGCCAGCCGATGTCGCGGCGGTACTGCGCGCCGTCGAAATGGATTTTTTCCACCGTTTCATATGCCTGCTTCTGCGCCATCTTGATGCTGTCGCCCAGGCCCACCACGCACAGCACGCGCCCGCCGTTGGTGACCAAGCGCTCGGCCTCGATGCGGGTGCCCGCATGGAAGGTGACGGAGTCGCTCGTTTCGGCCGGGATGTCGCCGATTGGCGTGCCTTTGACGGGATCGTCCGGGTAGCCGGCGGCAGCCATGACCACGCCGACAGCCGTGCGGCGGTCCCATTCCAGTTCCACCGCATCGAGCGTGCCGTTGACGGCGTGTTCCATGACGCTGACAAGATCGGTTTTCAGGCGCGCCATGATGGGCTGCGTTTCCGGGTCGCCCATGCGGCAGTTGAATTCCAGCGTCTTCGGCGTGCCCTTGTCATCGATCATCAGGCCAGCGTACAGGAAGCCCGTGAATGTGATGCCGTCCTTGGCCATGCCCTGGATGGTCGGATTGATGATTTCGCGCATGACGCGTGCATGCATGGCCGGCGTGACGATCGGTGCCGGCGAATACGCGCCCATGCCGCCCGTGTTCGGTCCCTGGTCGTGGTCCTTCAGGCGTTTATGGTCCTGGCTGGTGGCCAGTGGCAGGATGTTCTTGCCGTCGCACATGACGATGAAGCTCGCTTCTTCGCCAGCGAGGAATTCTTCGATGACGATGCGCGCGCCGGCGTCGCCGAACTGGTTGTCGGCCAGCATCATGTCGACCGCCTGGTGTGCTTCTTCCAGCGTCATGGCAACGACCACGCCCTTGCCGGCGGCCAGGCCATCAGCCTTGATGACGATGGGCGCGCCCATGGCATCGATGTAGGCATGCGCGGGCCCGACGTCGGAAAACGTCTGGTAGGCTGCCGTCGGAATGCCGTGGCGCTGCATGAAGGCCTTGGCGAAGTCTTTCGACGATTCCAGCTGCGCCGCTTCCTTGGTCGGGCCGAAGATTTTCAGACCGCGCGAGCGGAACAGGTTGACGATGCCGGCCGCCAGCGGCACTTCCGGACCGACCACGGTGAGGCTGATGTGTTCCTGCTGAACGAAGTCGGCCAGCAATTGCGGGTCGCTGATGTCGAGGTTGACCAGACGCGCATCGCGCGCGGTGCCGCCATTGCCCGGAGCGACATACACCATCTGTATGCGTTCGGACTGGGCCAGTTTCCAGGCCAGGGCGTGTTCGCGGCCGCCAGAGCCGACTACCAGAATTTTCATAGGGACCGTTCGTTCAGTGTGGGTTGCAGGGCGGCGCTGCCGCCCTTGTAGGCAGAGTAATTAGTTCTCTGATTAGTTCTCTATTAAAGCGTTGGTGAACACTTCCTGTACGTCGTCGAGCAACTCCAGCGCATCGATCAGCTTTTGCATCTTGATGGCATCGTCGCCCGCGTACACGGTTTCGGTCGCCGGTTTCATGATGACTTCGGCCACTTCGGCCTTGAAACCGGCCGCTTCCAGCGCTTCCTTGACGGTGGCGAAATCGTGCACGGGGGTCAGCACCTCGAAGCCGCCTTCTTCGTCGGCGATGACGTCGTCGGCGCCTGCTTCCAGCGCCGCTTCCATCAGCTTGTCTTCATCGGTGCCCGGCGCGAACAGCAACTGGCCGCAGTGCTGGAACATGAAGGCGACCGAGCCTTCGTTACCCATGTTGCCGCCGTTCTTGTTGAAGGCGTTGCGCACTTCGGCCACCGTGCGTACTTTGTTGTCGGTCATGCATTCGACGATGACGGCTGCGCCGCCCACGCCGTAGCCTTCATAGCGCACTTCTTCATAGTTGGCGCCGTCGACGCCGCCGCTGCCGCGGTTGATCGCGCGCTGGACGTTGTCTTTTGGCATGTTCGCATCGGCCGCCTTGTCGACAGCCAGGCGCAGGCGCGGATTGGTGATGGCGTCGGCGCCGCCCATGCGGGCCGCGACCGTGATTTCCTTGATCAGGCGTGTCCAGATTTTGCCGCGCTTGGCATCGGTGGCAGCCTTTTTATGCTTGATATTGGCCCATTTGCTATGTCCTGCCATGTCGAATCTTCCTTAGACGGGTGTTCAATTGTGGCCGACATTTTAGCATATCGCCCCCCCGCCAAGCGCCGTGGTCACGTCATCAAGATGACACAATCTGTTGCTAAAGTGACGCGCTTTCACCATATCGAGAGCGCGACATCATGGCAAGTCAAATGGATAGACGGCAATTTCTTAAATTGGGCGGTTTTATAACTGCCTCTGTCGCCACCGTCGGCCTCGCCGCCTGCGGCAGCACCGACTACAGCGATCCGGGCGTGCCGCTGGCATCGGGCAGCGACTGGAAATTCCCGCAAAGCGTAGCCTCGGGCGATCCGCGCGCCGACAGCGCGATGCTGTGGACGCGCGTCGTGCCTGCCAGCTTTGATGCTGTCGCCCCTGCCGTGGCCGGCAAATCGGACGTGGCCGTGCGCCTGATCGTCAGCGCGCTTGACAATACGGCCGCGCTGGGCAGCAACACGGCCCTGGCCGGCGCCCCGATCGTCGATGCAAAACTGCCTCTGAAAGCTGATTTCGACAATACGCTGCGCCACAAGGTGACGGGCTTGCAGCCAGGCCAGGTGTATTTTTACCAGTTCATCGCCGGCGACGTGCGCTCCAACGTGGGCCGCTTCAAGACGGCGCCCGCCGCCACGGCCGACGTAGCGCAGTTGCAGTTCGCCTATCTGACGTGCCAGGACTGGAGCATCAATCACTGGGGCGCGCTGTCGCACATCGCCGCCAACGAGTCGCTCGACTTCATTGTCCACCTGGGCGACTACATCTATGAAACGGTGGGCGAGGGCTTCCAGAGCGGCGCCGTGGAAAGCCGCCATGACCAGCTGAAATTGCCCGATGGCACGTTCAAAAGCGGCAACGCGGGGGCCAAGTACGCCACCACGGTGGCCGATTACCGCTATCTGTACAAGAAATACCGCACCGATACGCGCTTGCAAGCCGTGCACGAGCGCTACGCCTTCATCGCCATCTGGGATGACCACGAATTCACCGACGACGCCTGGCAGGACGCCTCTACTTATGAAGGCATCGTGGCCGCCGATGGCAGCGACCTGCACCAGCCGAATCGCCGCCGCAGCGCCAACCAGGCCTGGTTCGAATTCATGCCGGCCGACGTTACGTTCGATGCCGCCGCGACGACGTTCCAGAATATCCAGATTTATCGCGATTTCCAGTTCGGCAAACTCATGCAACTGGTCATGACGGACGAGCGCCTGTACCGCGCCGACCACGCGATCGCCGAAGCGACGATCAATCCGGCCACGGGCAAGCCCATGGGCAGCGTCGGCAGCCGCTACCTGGTGCCGCAAGCGCTGTTCGATAGCGTGGAAGGGCAGAAAATGGCCGCCGCGACAAAGGCTGGCACCGATCCGCTGGCCGCCGTCGGCATGCTGGGCAGCACGCAGCGCGACTGGTGGAAAGGCAAGATGAAGGCGGCCACGTCCACCTGGAAGCTGTGGGGCAATGAAGTGTCATTGCTGCGCATGGGCTTGAATGGCACGGATGCGATAGCCACTTTGCTGGCGCTGAGCGCCATGTCGAAAGTGGGTCAGGCCATTGCCAGCACCCTGCCTTTGGTGGGCGGCAACGTAGCGCTGGCATCGGCCATCGTGGCTGCCTCGACGGCGGGCGCGTCAACGACCGTGGCGCAGGCGGCGGCCATGGCCATTGCCGGCGCAGCCGCGAACGCCAGCGCGCAGGGCGCCGCAGCGGTGGGCGCCGGCTTGAGCGCGGCCCAGGCTGGCATCACGGTGGCTGCCTATAATAGCGGCTCGCCGGTCGCTGCCGCGCAAGTGATCGCCTTCGGCTGGATCAAGCCCGACGTGCAGGCCAAGGGCGCCGCCTCGGCCTTTGTCGCCGCATCGGGCCAGCAAGCCGCGCTGGCACCATTCTTCACACGCTTCTTGCTCAATTGCGACCAGTGGGATGGCTACAACAGCGAACGCAAGAATCTGATGGCGCACCTGAAAACGAATGCCATCGGCAACGTGGTGGCCATCACGGGCGATATTCATTCCTTCTTTGCCGGCACGGTCAGCGACGATTTCGACGCGCCAGGCGGCGGCACGCCCGTCATGGTGGACCTGGTGTCGGCCGGCGTCAGTTCCGACTCCTTCTTCAGCTACCTGAAGTCGGCCGCCGGCAGCATGGGCGATATCGGCACCCTCGTCAGCTATCCGCTGGCCATTCCCGTGACGGGCCTGGGCACGCTCAACCTCGACATCAACCTGCTCGACTACACCATGGGCAAGGCGGCGCCTACCGTCGATAGCCTGCTCGAGCAGTTGCGCGTGCAGTTGCGCGGCGCGCTGGCCGCCAAGGGCGTGCCGGAAGTGCAGCTCGATGCCACGGTCGTAGCCGTGCAGGCGGGCTTGAAAGCGAGTGCTGACTTCAATACGACGCTGCTGGGCCTGGCGCAGCAATTGTCCGGCCTGGGCAATAACCCGTGGATCAAGCATCTCAATACCGATGCGCAGGGTTACACGGTGGTCACTGTGACGCCGGGCAAGCTGGTGGCGCAGTTCAAGCAGGTGAATAAACTGATCGGCACGGCGGCACCAAGCAACGTGATTGCGCGTGTGACGACGGCTACGGTCACGGCGGGCGCGGCGGCGGTGGTGGTTTCTTAAACTTGTTTCTTGAAAGTTAAGCCCAAGGCAAGGGCCGGGGTCGGACCCTGAGGGTCCGACCCCAGTATTTGCGGTTGGGGTTATCAGCCGCCCTTGGCTTTTGCCTTACAATCTGGGCATGAGCTCCAGTTCCCCGCAAGCCACACCATCTTCGCTTCCCCGTTCCGTCTACCTCGGTGGCTTGGCCATTGCCGTGGGCGGGGCGGTACTGTTTTCCACCAAGGCCATCGTCGCCAAGTTGCTGTACCGCTACCAGATCGATGCCGTCACCCTGATCGCCTTCAGGATGATTTTCTCGCTGCCCGTGTTCGCCGTCATCGCCTGGTGGAAGATGCGCACGGCGCCGCCGTTATCCAACAGCGATCGCTGGCGCTTGATCGGGCTGGGTCTGGTTGGCTATTACCTGTCGAGCTATCTGGATTTCCTGGGCCTGCAATATATTTCCGTGGGGCTTGAGCGGCTGATCCTGTTTCTGACGCCCACTTTCGTGCTCTTGATTACCACCGTCTACTTCAAGCAGCGCATCAGCCGCATCCAATGGCTGGCCCTGCTCACTTCGTATTGCGGCATCGTACTGGTCTTCGTGCATGACTTGCAGGGCGGTGCCAGCAACGTGGCGCTCGGTTCCACGCTGGTGCTGGGCTCGGCCTGTGCGTATGCCGTGTATCTGCTGGGCTCGGGCGAATTGGTAAAACGCATCGGTTCGATGCGGCTCGTTTCCTACGCCATGTGCGTGGCCAGCTTTGCCTGCATTGCGCAGTTTTTCATCCTGCGCCCGGTCGGGATGCTGATACAGCCCATGCCTGTGTATGGCTTGTCTGTATTGAATGGTCTCTTTTGCACGGTGATGCCCGTCTTCATGACGATGATCGCCGTCGAGCGCATAGGCGCGCCCGTCGCCTCGCAGGCGGGCATGATCGGCCCCGTATCGACGCTGTTCCTGGGCGCCATGATCCTCGATGAGCCCATTACCAACTGGCAACTGCTCGGTACCAGCCTGGTATTGGCCGGTATTTACTTGCTGTCGAAAAAGAAATAATTCCTCCACCCACAGAACTGATTCTCACCATGAAAACACGCATCGCCCTGATTGCCCACGATAAGAAAAAAGATGACATGATTACCCTGGCGGGCGAATACCTGGATTTTTTGAAGGGGTGCGAACTGTCGGCCACGGGTACCACGGGCGGGCGCCTGATCAATGAGCTGGGCTTGCAAGTGGAGCGCAAGCATTCCGGTCCGTTCGGCGGCGACTTGCAGATCGGCTCGCTGCTGGTGGAAGGCTTGATCGATTGCGTGATCTTCTTGCGCGACCCGATGACGCCGCAGCCACACGAGCCCGACATCAACGCCCTGGTGCGCGCCTGCGACGTGCACAATGTGGCTTGCGCGACGAATCTGTCGTCGGCCCACCTGGTGCTGTCGCAGCTGCAACTGCGGGCGCTGGCCAATCCGGCGCCCTGAGCTTTTCCCGATTCTTCTTCAAGGAGCATAGTGTGAGCGCAACGATTAGCACCAAAGCCATCCGCGTGCAGCGCGTAGGCGGCCCGGACGTGATGGAATATGTGGATGTGGAGCTGCCGCCGCCCGGCCCTGGCGAGGCGCGCGTGAAACACGCGGCGATCGGCCTGAACTTCATCGATGTGTATTTCCGCACCGGCTTGTATCCGCAAGCGCTGCCCAATGGCCTCGGTGTCGAGGGCGCGGGTACCGTCGAGGCGGTGGGAGAGGGCGTCACCGAGGTGAAAGTGGGCGACCGTGTGGCGTATGCGGCGCGCATCAACGGCGCGTATGCGCAGCAGCGCAACCTGCCGGCGGCGCTGTTGCTGGTGCTGCCCGAGCGCATCGCTTTCGACACGGCCGCCGCCATGATGCTGCAGGGCTTGACGGTGCAATACCTGTTTCACCGCACGGTGGCCCTGAAGGCTGGCGACACGGTGTTATTCCATGCGGCGGCGGGCGGCGTCGGCCTGATCGCCTGCCAGTGGGCGAAAGTGCTGGGCGTACACCTGATCGGCACGGCCGGTACCGATGAAAAGGCGGCGCTGGCCAAGGCGCATGGCGCCGCCCATGTCATCAACTACAACACGGAAAACTTCGTCGAGCGCGTGCGCGAGATCACGCGCGGCAAGGGCGTCTGCGTGGTCTACGATTCCATCGGCAAGGATACGTTTACGGGCTCGCTCGATTGCCTGGCGCCGCTGGGCATGATGGTCAGCTTCGGCAACGCGTCCGGTCCCGTGCCGGCGTTTACGCTGGCCGAGCTGGCCTCGCGCGGTTCGCTCTTCATCACGCGCCCGGCCCTGTTCAGCTATGCGTCCAACCGCGCTAACCTGGAAGAGATGGCCGCTTCGCTGTTTGGCGTCGTCAGCAGCGGTGAAGTCAACATCGAGATCAGGCAGCGCTATGGCTTGGCTCATGTGGCCCAGGCGCACGCCGACCTGGAAGGACGCAAGACCACTGGTTCTAGCATCATCGTGCCATGAGCGGCGACAATGACGGCACGCCGAAATTGGGCCGCCTGCTAATCGTGCTGGCATTGGCCGTAGCCCTGATCGGCGTACTCACTTTTGCTGCCGAGGCGTATTACTCGTAGATATAAAATACGCGTAGACATAAAAAAACCGGCTTGCGCATTGCTGCACCAGCCGGTTTTTTGTCTGGCCAAGTCTTTAGTCGATTTTGACTTCGACCTTGCGCGGTACGCCGCTCTGGCCGGGGAAGTCGGCAAAGGCGCTGGCCACCATGGCCGGCATGATTTGCGACGTGGCGCGCTTGTTGCCGGTCGAGTGCACGGTCACGTCGTACAGTTTCTTGCCGTTGCGGTCATTGATCGTGACGCGCAATTCGCGTTCGTATTGATGCCGCACGCTTTCTTCCACCTCCATCGGGCCATACCAATAGGGGTTGTAGGCGAAGCGGCCATAGCCTGGCCATGCACCGTAGCGATAGCCGTAGCGGCCAGGCCAGTAGCCGGCGCCATACCAGAATGGATCGGCCGTTTGCAGCACGCGCTCAGGATAGTCGACGGTCGAAAAATGCATGGCCACGCGCAAATTGGCCGCCGCAGGGCCGGAAGCCTCGCCGAAGCCGTGTTTTTCCAGTTCCGCGCGCAACAGGTTTTGATAGCTGCGGTATTCCAGCGTGTCGTTTTCCGCCACCGGCGCTTCAAAGACATACGATTGGTCATGCAATTGCGCCGGCCACTCATGGAACACGGTCACATCGCTGCGCACGGTGGTGGCGCATCCGGTCAGCAGCACGGTCAATGCGGCCAGCATGATGGTGAGGTATCGTTTCATCGCATGATCTCCTGATAGTAGACGCAATTTGTCGCCTGGAAGTATAAGAATAGTTCTATTTTTCCCCAGGTATTATTACAGAATGTTACCTGCCATGCCGGCGTGCAAGGCAATCTGACATTCCTGAACTGAATCGGCGCAATTGGCGGCTGAATCGGTCCTTTCCCTGCCTGGTGTTGGTAAAATAGGCTTTTGCCTCCGCTCCCGCCAAAATCCCTATGCGCACAGACAGCCCTCAGACGATTTACCGCAAAGATTACACGCCGCCCAGCTTTCTCGTTGACAGCGTCGAACTTGGCTTCGATCTCGATCCCGCCCGCACAGTGGTGGCGAGCCGGATGCGCATGCGCCACAATCCGGCCAGCAGTAGCCGCAGCATCGAGTTGCACGGCGAACACATTGAACTGGTGCAAGTACGCCTGAACGGCAAGCTGCTCAAGCCGTCGCAATACAAGCTGACGCCGAGCATGCTGACCATCCCCAAGGCGCCCGACGAGGTGCTGCTCGAGATCGAGACTGTGCTGGCGCCGCAGGACAATACCTCGCTGTCCGGCCTGTACGTGTCGAACCATAACTTCTTCACGCAGTGCGAAGCCGAAGGTTTCCGCCGCATCAGCTTCTTCCCGGATCGCCCGGACGTGATGGCCAGGTACACCGTCATGCTGCGCGCCGACAAGGACAAGTATCCGGTGCTGCTCTCGAACGGCAACCTGATCGAAGAGGGCGACCTTGGTGACGGCCGCCATTACGCCAAGTGGGAAGACCCGTTCAACAAGCCGTCTTACCTGTTTGCCCTGGTGGCGGCGCGCCTGGTGTGCCAGGAAGAGCGCTACACCCTCAAGTCCGGCCGCGAAGTGCTGTTGCAGGTGTGGGTGGAAGAGGGCAATCTGGATAAAACCGATTACGCCATGCAGTCGCTGAAAAACTCGATACGCTGGGATGAAGAACGCTTCGGCCTGGAGCTGGACCTGGACCGCTTCATGATCGTTGCCGTGGGCGACTTCAATATGGGCGCCATGGAAAACAAGGGTTTGAACATTTTCAATACCAAGTATGTGCTGGCCAATTCACGCGTGGCGACCGACGTCGATTACGCGGGTATCGAAGCGGTGGTGGGCCATGAGTACTTCCATAACTGGACCGGCAACCGCGTGACCTGCCGCGACTGGTTCCAGCTGTCCTTGAAAGAAGGCTTGACGGTGTTCCGCGACCAGGAATTCTCCGCCGACATGATCGGCACGGAGACGGGGCGCGCCGTCACGCGCATCGATCAGGTGCGCACCTTGCGCCAGGCGCAGTTTCCCGAAGACGCGGGCCCGATGGCGCATCCCGTGCGTCCCGATTCTTTCGTTGAAATCAATAACTTTTATACCGTTACGATCTACGAAAAAGGCGCCGAAGTAGTGCGCATGTATCAGACCCTGGTGGGCCGCGACGGTTTCCGCAAGGGCATGGACCTGTACTTTGCGCGCCACGATGGCCAGGCCGTGCAGTGCGACGATTTCCGCGCCGCCATGGCGGACGCGAACGGCCGTGATTTCACGCAGTTCGAGCGCTGGTACAGCCAGGCCGGTACGCCCATCGTGCAAGCTTCCACGCGCTACGACGCGGCCAGCCAGACGTTCGAGCTGACCCTGGCGCAAAGCTGCCCCGCCACGCCGGGCCAGCCGGAAAAACTGCCATTCCACATTCCTTTCAGCGTCGGCTTGCTGGGCGCGGATGGGCGCGACCTGCCGCTGCACCTCGATGGCGTGGCGTCGAACGGCGCCACCAGCGTCGTACTGGAGCTGACCGAAGCGTCGCAAACCTTCCGCTTCACGCACGTGACGCAAGCACCAGTGCCTTCGCTGCTGCGCGATTTTTCCGCACCGGTGGTGCTGGAATACGACTATACCGATGCGCAGTTGCTGCACCTGTTCCGTCATGACAGCGATCCTGTCAACCGCTGGGAAGCGGGCCAGCGCCTGGCCATGGAACGCCTGCTGACACTGACCGGCGCCGTCGCCACTGGCGCCACGCTGGCGCTGGACGACACCTTCATCGCCGCGCAGCGCGCCTTGCTGGCCGATGAAACGCTCGATCCCGCCTTCCGCGAGCTGGCCTTGATACTGCCGTCTGAAACCATCATCGCCGAGCGCATGGCGCAAGTCGACCCGCAGGCGATCCACGCAGCGCGCCAGTTCATGCGCAGCACCATCGCCACCGCCTTGAAGCCCGAATTGCTGGCGCAATACCACGCCAACCAGACGCCGGGCGAATACAGCCCCGACGCCCTCTCGGCCGGCAAGCGGGCGCTGAAAAACCTGGCCCTGTCCTACCTGTTGATCGCACCAGGCGCGCAAGAACTGGCGCTGGCGCAGCAGCAGTTCGACAGCGCCGGCAACATGACGGACCGCGCCGCAGCGCTGGCGGCCCTGATCCATTCGGGTTCCACTGCGCACGCGCAGGCCGCCCTGGTCAGTTTCTATCGCGACTTCGACAATGAAGCGCTGGTGATCGACAAGTGGTTCGCCATGCAGGCGGCCGCGCCAACGACCGACGTGCAAGCCGTGCGCCAGTTGATGACGCACCCGGCTTTTACCTTGAAAAATCCGAACCGCGCGCGCAGCCTGATCTTCAATTTCACCAGTGGCAATCCATCGCAGTTCCATGCGGCGGACGGCAGCGGCTATGCCTTCTGGGCCGAGCAAGTCATCGCGCTCGACGCCCTGAACCCGCAAGTAGCCGCGCGCCTGGCGCGTTCCATGGACCGCTGGCGCCGTTACGTGCCGGCCCTGCAAAGCCGCATGCGCGAGGCGCTGGAACAAGTCGCCGGCCAGACCAGCTTGTCGAATGATCTGATGGAAGTGGTCAGCAAGGCATTGGCCAACTGAATGTATGTCGGATCACGCACTGCGGGCTAATCCGACCTACGCGGCGTCATGATTTCGTAGGTCGGCTTAGCGCCAACGGCGCGTAAGCCGAAAATCGCCGCACGAGACGTATTTAAAACATTAACTAAGGGGTTTCATGAAACGCATCAGTCTTACGCAATACCTGGTTGAAGAGCAGCGCTCGAACAACAGCATTCCGGCCGAACTGCGCCTGTTGATCGAAGTCGTCGCGCGCGCCTGCAAGACCATCAGCCACGCTGTCGGCAAGGGTGCCCTCGGTGAAGTTCTGGGCACGGCCGACACGGAAAACGTGCAGGGCGAAGTACAGAAAAAACTCGACATCATCTCTAACGAGATCCTGCTCGAAGCGAACGAATGGGGCGGCCACCTGGCGGCCATGGCGTCCGAAGAAATGGAATCGATCCACCCGATCCCGAACCGTTATCCGAAGGGCGAATACATGTTGCTGTTCGACCCACTCGATGGCTCGTCGAACATCGATGTCAACGTCTCCATCGGCACCATCTTCTCGGTGCTCAAAGCGCCGGAAGGCATGGGTCAGCCGACCGAGCAAGACTTCATGCAGGCAGGCACCAAGCAGGTCGCCGCCGGCTACGCCGTGTATGGCCCGCAAACCATGCTGGTGCTGACGTTCGGCAATGGCGTGAACTGCTTCACCCTGGACCGCGAAATGGGTTCGTGGGTACTTACGCAAAGCAATATGCAAATTCCGCCGACGACCAAGGAGTTTGCCATCAATATGTCGAACGCGCGCCACTGGCATCCGCCCGTCAAGCGCTATGTCGACGAACTGCTGGCCGGCGACACGGGCCCGCGCGGCACCAACTTCAATATGCGCTGGATCGCCTCGATGGTGGCCGACGTGCATCGCATCCTGAATCGCGGCGGCATCTTCATGTACCCGGCCGACCTGCGCGACACCTCGATGCCGGGCAAGCTGCGCCTGATGTACGAAGCGAACCCGATGGCCTTCATCGTCGAGCAAGCCGGCGGCGCGGCCACCGACGGCCAGCAGCGCATCATGGACATCGCTCCGCACAAGCTGCACCAGCGCGTGCCCGTCTTCCTCGGTTCGAAAGACGAAGTGGCCCGCGTCACGGCCTACCACGCTGAGTAAAAAGCCGCACTTTTCCACGCTTTTCAGCGGCTCGCAACGGGGCCGCGAAAAAAATGCAAAAAAGTTCGCGTTGACACTAGCAAATTTTGTGCATTGTTTGTAGAATGTGGGTCTTCGCCGTTGTAGCTCAGTTGGTAGAGCAGCACATTCGTAATGTGAAGGTCGCCAGTTCGATTCCGGCCAACGGCACCAAGTATTCGCAGTAGAAAAAACCACCGCTCAAGCGGTGGTTTTTTTTTGCCTGCAGCGTTGTCGCCCACCAAGCTGCACCGATGTACTCATGGATGTGGCGTGCCTGCTGGAAAAGTCTGGCGGCAACCCAGTAACAGCGCTTCAGCCTTGCCCCTATCCCCACCCGCTCCACCAGGCCGGTGGGGATTGTTATTTCTGGCAGGCATTTAAGTCTGGCTCACAAGGTGTGGCAGCGCACAGTGGTGTGCGGCGGGCGCGGTTAAGGTGGTGCCAACAGCTTGCTGCTGATCCAGTCGTTGACATGGCTCAGTCCGGCAGCGTTTAGCCGCTTCTTTTTTTCCGAAGCGAGGACAATCATGATTCGCTTACGGCATCGAGCATGGTTGAGATTATTCACTGTTAAAGGAAACCAGCATGAACGCGATTGAAAAAAATAGCTCCGATATGAACGGTAATGTCCAGGACACCCGCCAGGATTTGCACCACACCATCGACAAGGTAGCTAGCCAGGTCCAGCCCCTGGTCGACAAGGTGGCCACGCATGCCCGCGATGGCGTGGACCAGGTGGGCGAGCGCATCGAGCAGGTCAGCGACAGCATCAGCAAGACTTCCGAGCGCGTGATGGCGCGCGGCAAGCAATTGGGCGCCGCCTGCCAGCGCGCTGGCGAGACGGGGCGCGGCTATGTGCGTGAGCGCCCGGCAATGTCCCTGCTGATTGCGGCAGCGGCCGGTTATGGCCTGTCCAAACTGCTGGGTTCGCGTAAATAAGTTCTGCCCACAGCGGCAAGGTAGTTGTCGTGGGCGCTGTACCCTTCGCCGTCACGGCGGGGCGGGCCAGCGCGTGCGCGCACAAGCGCATAAGCGACTAGCAAGCAGTCAAGCACAGTGATGCTGCGCTCCGGTTTTTTGTGCTTGATCGGTATACCTGATCCCACCAATATTTTAATTGTCCTGTTCGTGCGCTGCATGAGGGCGTTGTAGCGTTGTAGCGTTTTGGCGGGGCAAACTACTGACAGGAGATGACATGGCTAGCAGCAAGAAAACGCCGTCTACGGACGATGCCGGTTCCGTCTTGAAGAGCAAGTCCGGCGCAGCCGACAGCAAGGCGCCAGACAGCCTGGGCGCGCAGCATGACATGGCGCGCGCGCTGCTGCAAAAAACGGCCGCTGGCGAGCAGTTCGCTGCCGCCATGGCTGTCAATCCCAAGGAGGATGGTCAGTACGGCGAGGCGGCGCGCACGCCGATCGAAGGCGTGCATGTGGCAGCGGGCAATCCACTGGCCACGGCCAGCACCACGGGTGAAACGATAGCGTCGCCGAAGACCGGCGATGGCCAGCCGGCGCCAGGCGAGAGCGCCGTGTATGCCTCGCTGGACCGCGCCAGGTCCGATGACAGCGGCTGCGTGCTGACGACGAACCAGGGCGTGCCCGTGGGCGACAATCAGAATTCGCTGAAGGCGGGCTTGCGCGGCCCCACCCTGATGGAAGATTTCATCTTGCGTGAAAAGCTCACGCATTTCGACCATGAGCGTATCCCCGAACGGGTCGTGCATGCGCGCGGTTCGGCCGCCCATGGTTACTTTGAATGCTACAAGGAGCAAGGCAAGCATACGCGCGCGGCGCTGTTTGCCAAGGCAGGCAAGCGCACGCCCGTCTTCGTGCGCTTTTCCACCGTCGCTGGCGAACGCGGTTCGACCGACACGGCGCGCGACGTGCGCGGCTTCGCCGTGAAGTTTTATACGGACGAGGGTAACTGGGATTTGGTGGGCAATAACATGCCCGTCTTCTTCATCCAGGATGCGATGAAATTTCCCGACCTGGTCCACGCCGTCAAGCCCGAGCCGCACAATGGCATGCCGCAGGCGGCCAGCGCACACGACACTTTCTGGGACTTCGCCTCGCTATCGCCGGAAATCACGCACATGCTGATGTGGGCCATGTCGGACCGCGCCATTCCGCGCAGCTACCGCATGATGCAGGGCTTCGGCGTGCATACCTTCCGGCTCGTGAATGCCAAGGGCGAGTCCGTCTTCTGCAAATTTCACTGGTCGCCGATGGCCGGCACGCACTCGCTGGTATGGGACGAAGCCGTCAAGATCAGCGGCGCCGATTCCGATTTCCACCGGCGCGACCTGTGGGAAGCCATCGAGTGCGGCGCCTATCCCGAATACGAGCTCGCTTTCCAGATTTTTACGGAAGCGCAGGCCGCAGCGTTTCCCTTCGACGTGCTCGATCCCACCAAGCTGATACCCGAGGAGCTGGTACCGCTGGTCCCTGTCGGAAAAATGGTCTTGAACCGCAACCCCGACAATTTTTTTGCCGAGACGGAGCAGGTGGCTTTTTGCACCGCGCACATCGTGCCCGGCATCGATTTTTCGAATGACCCGCTGCTGCAGGGGCGTATCCACTCCTACATCGACACGCAGATCACGCGCCTGGGCGGCGCCAATTTCCATGAAATTGCCATCAATTCTCCGCTGGCGCCACTGCACAACAATCAGCGCGATGGCATCCATCGCCAGGCTATCAACCGTGGCCGGGTAGCCTATGAGCCCAATTCGCTGGCAGGCGGGTGTCCGTTCCAGGCAGGCGCCAAGGGATTTACCAGCTTTCCCGCGCCGGCCGAAGGTGACAAGGTGCGCGGCAAACCCGAGAAATTCGCCGAGCATTATGGCCAGGCGCGTTTGTTCTGGATTAGCCAGACGCCGGTCGAACAAGAGCATATCGTGCATGCGTTCCGTTTTGAGCTGAGCAAGGTGCAAACGCCGGTGATACGCCAGCGCATCGTCGCCATGCTGCGCAATGTCGACGAGACCTTGGCGCAGCGCCTGGCCGATGCACTGGGCCTGGCGCTGCCGCGCGCCATGCCGCGCGCCTCCGTGCAGCCGCTGCCCGCGTATCGGCCGTCGCCAGCGCTGTCGCTCTTTTTTCGCCCAGGCAAGACGGGCATCCATACCTTGCGCGTGGCCATCCTGGTGGGAGCGGGCAGCGATGGCGCGCAGGTGCGCAATATGTATGCCTCGCTGCTGGCCGACGGCGCGGCACCGCGCCTGGTAGGCAGCCATCTGGGAAAAATCGACACCAGCGTCGGTGCGCCGCTCGATGTGGAAATTTCGCTCGAAACGGGACCGTCCGTGCTGTTCGACGCCGTTGTGCTGCCCGACGGTCAGGGCGCCGTGCAGCAACTGGGCGACGATGCGAATGCGCTCGACTTCCTGCGTCTGCAGTACCGCCACTGCAAGCCGATGCTGGCCATCGGCGCGGGCCAGGGCTTGCTGGACAAGGCGGGCGTGCCGGCGGCGCTGCCCGATGGAACGCCTGATCCTGCCGTCATCGTCGTACCGTCTGGCGAGGTGCTGAAAGCCGTGGCTGCCTTTAAAAAGGCGCTGGCGGCGCACAGGGCGTTTGCGCGCGAGACGGACCCGCCGCGCGTGTAAAGGGTGGCGTCTGCGCAGAGGCAAGAGCAGGACCGCATCGCAGGTCCGGTTGCGCACCCTGTTTGCCTTCCTGCCTGCCTGCGCAACGCCACACATTAATGTAAACAATAAAAACGGCCTGCGGTGATATGCTGCGCGTGAGAACTGTTCATTTGCAACTGTTTGCTTGATGGCAGCAAGCAGCAGTAAAGAACAGCTTCAGCAAACAGGATCGTGATGACTGCATGGACAAGTACACACCTCGCACCTGGGGGCCGGGCGAACGCCCGACCTTGCCCGGGTCACCATCGATGCCCGAACATTCGACGCCCAAGCGTGTCGCGTATTTTATCGTTGGCCTGCTCGTCGCGCTGACAGGGGGATTGGGCAACGGCCTGGTGACGGCCAATTTGCTGAACCTGCAAGGTTCGCTGGCAGCCTATGCCTACCAGATGCAGTGGCTGCCGGCCGCCTACGTGATGACCATTGTTTCCATGAACCTGCTGCTGGTGAAGTTCCGCCAGCAGTTCGGCCTGCGTCTGTTCACCGAAGCGTTTTTGCTGCTGTATGCGCTGGTGACCTTCGCCCACCTGTATGCCAATACCTTGCCGTCGGCGATCGCCGTGCGCGCCGCGCATGGCATGGTGGGCGGCGCGCTCGGTGTGTTGGGCCTGTACTACACCTTGCAGGCGTTTCCCGCGCGGCACCGCTTGAAGGGCCTTGTGCTGGGCCTGGGCTTTGCCCAGCTGGCCTTGCCGCTGGCGCGCATCTTCACTTCCGAACTGCTGCAGATCGGCGAATGGCATGGCCTGTACCTGTTCGAACTGGGACTAGCCCTGCTGGCGCTGGGCTGTGTGCTGGCCCTGAAACTGCCGCCAGGCGACCGCGTGCAGACGTTCGAGCCGCTCGACTTCCTCACCTTCGTCCTGTTTGCGCCCGGCGTGGCCCTGCTGTGCGCCGTGCTGGCGCAGGGGCGCACGGCGTGGTGGATGGCGTCCGAATGGGTGGGCGTGTGCCTCGCTGGCGCCATCGTCTTGATCGCCGCCTCGCTAGCCATCGAGCATAACCGCGCCCGCCCGCTGCTCAACACGCGCTGGCTCAGCACGGGCAAGATCGCCAAGCTGTTTTTGTCGGTGCTGCTGTTTCGCATCGTGTTATCCGAATCGACGGGCGCCGTGGGCTTCCTGCAGGCGCTGGGCCTGAACACGGACCAGATGCAAAACCTGTTCATCGTCGTGCTCTTAGGTAGCGTGGCGGGCCTGCTAGTGAGCGCGCTGACGATCAATCCGGCCACCATGCACCGCTCGCTGATGTTCGCCTTGCTGCTGATCGCCGCCGGGGCGCTGATCGATGCCCATGCCACCAGCCAGACACGCCCCGTCAATATGTACCTGAGCCAGTTCCTGCTGGCCTTTGGCGGCACGTATTTCCTCGGTCCCACCATGGTGGCCGGCATGGGCGCCGTGATCGCCGAACCGCGCAACCTGGTGAGTTTTTCGGTGATGTTCACCATGACGCAAAACCTTGGTGGCTTGCTCGGTTCGGCCATCGTCGGCACCATCCAGACGGCGCGCGAAAAATACCATTCCAGCTATCTGGTCGAGCATCTGAGCATGCTCGATCCGCAGGTGGCTGCGCGCGTGCAGTCGGGAGCATCGGCCTATGCCAGTGTGCTGATGGACCCGAGCTTGCGCAGCGCCCAGGGCGTGGCGCGCCTGGGCGCCATCGCCACGCGCGAAGCCAATGTCCTCGCCTACAACGATGTCTTTTTGATGATTGCCGGCGTCGCCATCGCCACCTTGCTATGGATGCTGCTCAGCCAGTCCTGGAACCGCATCAGCACCGGCGCGCGTCGCCTGGTTGGCCCCGTGCGCGATGCGCAGACGGCCATGGCTATCGTCCCCATTACCAATTCGGAACCGAGCAATGACAGAAAATAATACCCGACCGCCAGCACCGCCATCGACACCTGCACCCGCACCTGCACCTGCGTTGCCGCCTGTATCAGCACCCTCGGCCACGTCCAGCACGTCACAGCAGCCAGACCGGCGCCACCAGTGGCTGTCCGCCTTGGCCTTTGCCGCCGTGGCCCTGGTGGGCGTGTTGATCGTGCTGTATGCGTGGCGTTTGCCGCCGTTCACCAGTCCCATCGTGACGACGGAAAACGCCACCGTGCGGGGGCAGGTGACCATCATTGGCACGCAGTTGTCAGGCTATGTGGTGGAAGTGACGGTGCAAGATTTCATGGATGTGAAGGAGGGGCAACTGCTGGTGCGCATCGACGACCGTATCTACCAGCAGCGCTACGAGCAGGCGCAAGCCCAACTGGCGGCGCAGCAGGCGGCGCTGTCGAACTGGGCGCAGCAGAAGGCCAGCGCGCAGGCGGGTATTGCCGTCAGCGAGGCGGCGCTGGCGAACGCGCAAGCGCAGGCACACAAGGCCAGCGCAGACTTGAACCGGGTGCAGCAACTGGTGGCCGATGGCTCGTTGTCGCAGCGCGAGCATGACCAGTCGCGCGCCACGCAGGCGCAGATGGCAGCCGCGCTGGCGCAGGCCAGGGCAAATCTCGACATCGCCCAGCAAAGCGTGCATTCCGTGGTCTTCAACAAGCTCGCTTTGGCGGCGGCCGTGGCGAACGCGCAAGCGGGCGTCAAGGCAGCGAAGATCGACCTCGATAACACGCGCATCGTGGCGCCGTCCGATGGCCAACTGGGCCAGGTGAGCGTGCGCCAGGGTGCGTACCTGAACTCCGGTGCGCAGCTAATGGCGCTGGTTCCGCGCCAGATGTGGGTCATCGCCAATTTTAAGGAAACGCAGATGAATGGCGTGCAGGAAGGGCAGAGCGCCACATTCCACGTCGACGCGCTCGACGGCGCGGTGCTGACGGGCCAGGTGGAGCGTATCTCGCCGGCCACCGGTTCCGAGTTTTCCGTGCTGCCGGCCGATAACGCGACGGGCAACTACCTGAAGATCGCCCAGCGCATTCCCGTGCGCATCCGTATCGATGCGGGGCAGGCGAATGCGCGCCGGATCGTGCCGGGCATGTCGGTGGTGGTCAGCGTCGATACTTCTGCGGTGCTGAACGATTCGGCCGAGAATCCCGCGCCGGCGCCTGCACCGAAGAAGGCAGCTGCGAAGGCCAAGCCATGAAGCGCCGCCTCTTGCTGGTTGCTTGCGTGCTGGCGCTGGCCGGCTGCACCGCCAGCGCGCCACCGCAGCCCGCGTCGGCCCTGCAACTGCCGTCCGGGTGGCGCGCGCAAGGCGAGGGCGGTGCAGCGTCCTCGCATGGCGCGCAGGTGGAGCGGCTGTGGTGGCAGGCGTTCGGCGATCCCGTCTTAAGTGATCTGGTGGGCGCGGCGCTGGCGCGCAATGGCGACTTGCGCGTGGCGCGCGCCCGCGTGCAGCAATATCGGGCACGCCTGGCGCAGGCCGATGCGAACCGCGCGCCAAGCCTGGCCGTTGACGGCTCGCCCACGCGTACGCGTACTCTCGCTTACAACGGCGTGCCGTATGTGACGAACGTCTTCCAGGCGGAGCTGCAGGCCAGTTATGAAATCGATGTGTGGGGTCGGCTGGCCAGTCTGAGCGATGCAGCCGGCGAGAGTTATCGCGCCGAGCAGGCCAGCGTCGATGCGGCAGCGCTGTCGATCGCCGCCAGCGTGGCCACGGCCTACCTGAATCTGCGCGGACTCGATGCGCAGCTGGCGCTGACCCAATCGACCTTGCAGCTGCGCGAACAATCGCGCGAGCTGGCGCGCAAGCAGTTCGAGGTGGGCTACAGCTCGCGGCTGGAATGGTTGCAGGCGCAATCGGAATACCATGCGGCAGCCGAGCAGGTGCCGCAGTTGCAGCGGCAGATATTTGAACAAGAAAATGCGCTGGCCATCCTGGTCGGAGGCAATCCCGGCCCGATTGCGCGCGGCTTGCCGCTGGCCGAGCTGGTGGCGCCTGGCGTGCCGGCCGGCCTGCCTTCCGAACTGCTGCGCCGGCGGCCTGACATCGCGCGCGCGGAACACATGCTGGCGGCCGCCAATGCCAGCCTGGCCGCCACGCGGGCCCAGTTACTGCCCTCGTTCAAGCTGACGGCGGCGGGTGGCGGGCAAGCCACGACCTTGAGCGATTTCCTGCATGCGCCGACGGCCCTGTGGCGGCTGACGGCGCTGGCAGCCGGCCCCCTGTTCGATGGCGGGCGCGTGCAGGCACAAACGGATGCGGCCGGCGCGCAGCGCGACGAGCTCGCCTATACGTATGAAAACGTGGTGAGGAATGCTTTCGCCGAAACGGACAATAGCCTGGGCGCCATCTACCGTCTCAAGCAGCAAGCCGTGGAAAACGATGCGCGCCGGGCTGCTGCGGCCGACACCTTGCGCATCGCGCATAACCGCTACCGTAATGGCTATGCATCGTACCTGGAAGAACTCGATGCCCAGCGTACCCTGTACAGTTCCGATGTGGGACTGCTGCAGCTAAAGACACGCATCCTCGTCGCCTCGGTCGATCTGTACCGGGCCATGGGCGGCGGCTGGCACGCGGGTGGACAATAGCGCCTGCTTGTCGGGCGCAAGCTGTGGCATTGGCCGGTGTAATATCTGGCCTGGAAAAGCGGCGGTATGGTGCCAGCCGCAGCCATCACGAACGAACGAGGTCGCAGCATGACGATTTTTGGCATAGGCATTCACATCCTGATCGCGGTATTTTTTGCGATCCATGTGGTGCGCAACGGGCAGCAGCTGTACTGGTTGCTCATTTTATTCATGTTTCCGCTGCTGGGCAGCGTGGTATATTTTTTCGCCATTTACCTGCCCAATTCGCGTCTGCCGCAAGGCGCGCGCAAGGTCGCTACGGTGGCCGTGCAGGTGCTTGATCCGAACCGCGAACTGCGCGAGGCAAAGGCTGCCTTCGAGTACACGCCGACGGCGCAAAACCAGATGCGCCTGGCCAGCGCGCTGCTCGAAGCGGGCAATGCGCAGGAAGCGGCAGCGACGTATGAAGCCTGCCTGCAGGGAGCATTTTCATCGGACCTGGAAATTCGCTTGGGCGCGGCACGCGCCTACCTGGAATGCGCGCGTGGTACCCAAGCCTTGACACATCTGGAATTCATCCGTCGCAGCGACATCCATTTCCGTCCCGAGATGGCGTCCCTGCTGTCAGCGCGTGCGCTGGCGCAAAGCGGACGCCAGCCGGAAGCGAAGGCGCAGTTCGACGACGCGCTGACGCGTTACAACAGCTTTGAGTGCCGCGCCGAGTATGCGATATGGGCGCTGCAGCAGGGCGACAAGGTGCTGGCCGAGCGCCTGTGCGTTGATATCGACAGTGCCATGGCCCGTTGGAGCCGGCATACGCGCGCCATGTATGCGCCGCTGCTGGCGCGCCTGGAGACAGCACGCCGATAGCTGGCTTGCGTGGGGCCAGACCCGGCGTGTCTGACCCGATTACACGCCAGGCACCTTGTTTTTTCCTTCAAGCAGTTTGTATCCCTTGCCATCGAAAACATAGCGTGCGCGGCCGTTCAGGGACGTGGCGATGCGCGGCGGGTCTTGGTCAGGCTTGAGCGTCACGCCAGGCTTGATCTTTTCGGACGCGCCCGTGAAATCGATCAACAAGTCGTCGTAGGCGCCGCCGTTGCGTGCAGGGGCGAAGCGCCACTTGCCGTCGACCATCCAGCACTCGTCCATGTCCGGCCCGCAGGCGCCCATATTGTCCGAGTACAGGTCGATGCCGCCATCGAGCGCGGTGACCCTGCCGTCGCCGATTTCAAACAGGGCCAGTTGTGTGATGGTGTAACCCTGGCCCGTATAGCCGTGGCGTATCGCCAGTCCCGGCTTGTTCGCTCCCAGCATGACCCATTGGACTTCACCGAGTTGTCCCGAGGAGCCCAGGGCGGCGATGTTTTCCAGCCGTTTCACGACTTGCCACTGGCCGTCTTCCGGCTGGCCCTTGGGCGTCAGGAAAAAGACATTCAATAGTCCCGACGAGGCGTGTGCCGATTCTGCCGTGCCTTCGATGTTGGCCGTTTCCGCATTCGCCACCAGGATGGCGCGGCCATCTGGCAGCAGCTTGTGGCTGACGGCACTGACCACATAACTGAGCTTGTCTACATGGTTGTCCGGATCGGACAGGTCGGCCAGCGCATCGTCGCTGTCACTGCGGTAGTCCTTGCCAAAGACGGCGCGCATCATGCCCGCCTCGCGCTCGCTTGCGCGCTTGCGCGCTTGCGGCGTGTTCATCGCTTCCGTCTTGGGCGCGGTGGCGGCCGGCGGCAGCACTTGTTCGGCAGATACTGTAGCGGCAGCAGCGTGGGCATCGTTTGCCACCTCAGCTGCCACGTTCGTGCTGGCCGGGGCGCTCTTGTCCGAGCAGGCGCCGAGCGGTGCGGATAGCATCAGCAGGACGAGTGGGGTACGGTAATTCATAGGCAGGGCAGAGTGCGTTCATGGACAATGGGCGCAGTATGCCAGATAGATGGAAGCGAGGGAGCGCGGTCTGCCCGCCGTTCCCTCGCTTCCTTGCCCTTGGAGGGCGATTTTAAAATCAGCCGCAGGCTTACTCTTTCAGCGCCATTTTGTCATCGCGCCGCAGCGGTACTTTATGGCTGCGCAGTTTTGCCAAGCCGCGCTTGAGCAGGTGCTCGAGGTCGTCGATGTAGGTGAACACGACCGGCACCACCAGCAGACTCAATAGGGTCGAGGTAATCAGGCCGCCAATGACGGTGATGGCCATAGGCGAACGGAAGCTCGGATCGGCGCCCCAGCCCAGTGCCAGCGGCATCATGCCGGCGCCCATGGCAATGGTCGTCATCAGGATAGGGCGGCTGCGCTTGTGGCAGGCGTCGACCAGTGCATCGAAGCGTTTCATGCCGGCCTGGCGCGCCAGGATCGCATAGTCGACCAGCAGAATCGAGTTCTTGGTGACGATTCCCATCAGCATGATCAGGCCGATCATCGACGGCATCGACAGCGCGCTGCCCGTGATCAGCAAGGCCACGAAGGCGCCGCCGATCGATAGCGGCAACGCCGCCAGGATGGTCACCGGCTGCATGAAGTCCTTGAACAGCAGTACCAGCACGCAGTAGATGCACAGCACGCCGATCAGCATGGCCAGGCCAAAGCTGGCAAACAGCGCAGCCATTTCCTGCGCGTCACCGAGTTCGGCGATCTTCACGGAAGGCGGCAGGTTCTTCATCGACGGCAGCGCCCGCGCTTCTTCATTGAGTTCGCCAAGAGTGCGCGAACCGAGTTCCACGTCGAGCGTCACGTTGCGGCTGCGGTTCAGGCGGTCGATTTGCGCCGGGCCGCTTTCCATCGTCACGCTGGCCACACTCGCCAGGCGCACGGGACCATTTTTGCCGGGCACCG
Organism: Janthinobacterium lividum PAMC 25724; assembly: GCA_000242815.2. Taxonomy (GTDB): domain Bacteria; phylum Pseudomonadota; class Gammaproteobacteria; order Burkholderiales; family Burkholderiaceae_D; genus Janthinobacterium; species Janthinobacterium lividum_D. The sequence goes on along the minus strand of AHHB01000041.1, from coordinate 32,026 downwards.
TCAGGCGTTCGATGGCGGCCAGGTCGGCGCGCACGCTGTTAGGCAGCTTGACGCGGATCGGCACTTGCCGCTCGGGCAGGTTCATTTTCGTCAGGTCCGTGTCGTAGTCGCCGGCCGTGGCCACGCGCACCGTCTCGCCGATGGCTGCCGCCGTCACGCCCAGGTCGGCCGCCTTGGCGAAATCAGGGCGCACGATGATTTCCGGACGCACCAGCGAAGCGCTGGAATTGACGTTACCGATGCCTTTCAGGCCACGCAGTTCGCGCTCGACTTTTTGCGCCGCCGCCATCAGGGCCACAGGGTCTTCCGAACGCAGCACCAGCTGCATCTTGACGCCCGTGTCGGGTGGTCCCACCGTGAAGCGTGCACCGGGAATCGCATCGAGCTTGTGGCGTAACTGCGTTTCCAGGCCCGCCATCGATTCCTTGCGTTCGGTGCGGTGCACGGTGGTCAGGGTCAGCACGGCGCGGCGCGCCTCGGCCGCCGCGCCGGGGGCAAAGGCGTCACCGCTGGAGCCGCCGCCAATCGAGCTAAAGACGCCCTTGATGCCCGGCGTCTGCATGGCTGCATCGCGCGCCATGGCCGCTGCGGCCTGCGTTTCGGCCAGGGTGGAGCCGGGCGGCAGTTCCAGGTTGATCTGCGTCTGTGCACGGTCGGCGGCTGGCACGAAGCCGGTCGGCAGCAAGGGCACCAGCGCGATGGCGCCGACAAAGAACAGGGCCGCAGCGAGGGCTGTGAGGCCGCGGTGGTTCAGGCACCAGCGCATGACCGTCAGGTAGCGCGTCATCAGCCAGCCATCCTGTTCTTCCTTGTGCGCCAAGGGTTTCAGGATGTAGGCGGCCATCATCGGCGTCAGCAGGCGCGCCACCACCAGGGACGCCAGCACGGCCAGCACGGCCGTCCAGCCGAACTGCTTGAAGAACAGGCCGGGGATGCCGCTCATGAAGGCCGTCGGCAGGAATACGGCCACCAGCGCGAAGGTGGTGGCGATCACCGCCATGCCGATTTCGTCGGCCGCTTCCATGGCCGCTGCCATGGGCGACTTGCCCATGCGCAGGTGGCGCTCGATGTTTTCGATTTCCACGATAGCGTCGTCGACCAGCACGCCCACCACCAGCGCCAGCGACAGCAAGGTAACGGTATTGAGCGTGTAGCCGAACCAGTAGATGCCAAGGAACGCCGGCATCACTGACAGAGGCAGGGCGGCGGCGGCCACCAGGGTGGCGCGCCAGTCGCGCAGGAACCACCACACCACCAGCACGGCCAGCAGCGCACCTTCGTACAGCAGTTCCATCGAGCCGGCGAAATCTTCCTCGACGGGGAAGGCATTATCGATCGACTGTTGCAGCACGACGTTGGAGTTTTCCTTCTGCAGGTCGCTGATGGCGTCGCGCGCGCCCTTGGCGACGGCCACTTCGCTGGCGCCCTTGGTACGGAATACTTCAAAGGCCACCACGCTCTTGCCATCTTGCTCGGCTAGCGCGCGCGGTTCGGCGATCGTGTCGCGCACGCTCGCTACCTGGTCCAGGCGCACATGGCGCCCGTCCGGCAGCGGCACTTCCACGCGCGACAATTCTTCGGCCGTCCTGACGGTGGCGATGGTACGCACCGATTGCTCGGCGCCGCTGACGTCGCCCCGGCCGCCTGGGGCTTCGCGCTGCACCAGGCGCAGCTGGCGCGAGACGTCGAGGGCCGATACTTTCAATGCGGCCATGCGCGCCTCGTCGAGTTCCACCTGGATCTCGCGGTAGACGCCGCCCACGCGTTTGACGGCGCCCACGCCGGGCACCGTCAGCAGGCGCTTGGCCACGGTGTTGTCGACGAACCAGGACAGGTCGGGCGCGTCGAGCGGGTTGTCCACGCCCGCTTTCGCCGTGGCGATAAAGGTCAGCACCACGCGCCCGGCCGTGGACGCCTTGGTGACGGTGGGGTCGCGCAGTTCGGCCGGCATGTCTGCCTTGATGCGGGCGACGGCGTCGCGCACATCGTTGACGGCTTCGGCGATCGGTTTTTCCAGAATGAATTCGACGGTCACCGTGGCGACGCCATCGAGCACCCTGGTGTAGATGTTCTTCACGCCTTGCAGGGTGGCGACGGCATCTTCGATCTTGCGCGCCACTTCCGTTTCCAGCTGGGCCGGCGCGGCGCCGGGCAGCACCGCGCTGACGGTGACGATGGGCAGTTCGATGTCAGGGAAGTCCTGCACCGGATTGGCCTTGTAGGCCAGCAGACCGGCCAGGGACAGCAGCGCAAACAGCATGATGGCCGGGATCGGATTCTTGATCGAGAAGGATGAAAAATTCATGGCCTCTCCTTATTTTTTCGCCGCTGGGCTGAGCGCAGGACTGGCCGGAGCAGCGGCCGGTTGTTGAACCGGGGTTGGTACATTGCGCACCAGGTCGCCGTCATTGAGGAAGCCGGCGCCGCTGACGACGATGGTGGTATCGGCCGTGATGCCGCCTACGATCTCGATGCGGTCGCTCAGGCGTCGCCCGGCCTGCACCTTGATCTGGCTGACCCGTTGGTCGGAATTGAGGCGGAAGACATAACTGAAACCATCGCGCACGGCAATCGCCTGCTGCGGCACCGTCAGCGCGCCCGAGGTACCGAGTTCAAATTCGCCGCTGGCGTACATGCCGGCCTTGAAGGGAGCGTTGTTGCCGGTACTCGCCGGCAGGTCCACGTACACGAGGGCAGAGCGGGTCTGCGGATCGACCGTGGGAGCGATCATGCGTACCTTGCCCCTCAAAATACTGCCATTGGCGGCCTTCACCTGCGCCACGGTACCCGCTTTCAGATTCAGCAGCTCGGTGGCCGTCACTTCGGCGCGCCATTCGAGGCGCCCCTGGCGGATCATGCGGAACAGCTCCGTGCCGACGCCCACGACGGAGCCGACGGTGGCCGAGCGCGAGGAGATGATGCCGCTGTCGGGCGCCACCACCTGCGTGTATTTCAGGCGCAGCTGCTGCGACGCCAGTTGCGCCTTGCTTGATGCAATGCGCGCGTTGGCCGTCTGTTCGGCTGTCAGGTACTGGCTGATTTGCTGCGCGCTGATGGCGCCCGTGCTTTGCAGTGAGCGGGCGCGCTCGGCGTTGGCGGCCGCCTCAATCGCATTCGCTTGCGCCTCCTGTAGCGCCGCTTTTGCCTGCGCCACGTCGGCATTGACCGTGTCGTTCGAGAACACCGCCAACACCTGGCCGGCGCGCACGACATCGCCGACATTCATGCGTACGTCTGTCAGGCGCAAGCCGTTCGATTCGCTGCCGATGACGGCTTCCTGCCAGGCTGCGACGTTGCCGTTGGCGTTCAGCTTGATGGGCAGGCTGGTCGTTTGCGGCTTGGCCGTAGTGACGCTGAGGGCTGGTTTTTGCGTCGCGCTTTTATCCTGCGCCTCGCCTGCGGCAGTGGATGATGGGGAATACAGGGTAACGCCGGCGCCCAGCACTACAAAAAGGGTGGCCAGCGCGAGTGCCATCGGTTTCAAGGTTGTTTTTTTCATGTTGTCGTATCCGTCAGGGGGCGTTGTGGGCGATGGCGTTGCTGCTGTTCCAGCCGCCGCCGGCGGCGCGGTACAGCGCTACCCAGGCGGCGCTGCGTTCGCGTTCCAGGTTGAGTGCGGTGTTTTCGGCGGCCAGGCGCGTGCGGCGCGCGTCTTCCAGTTCGATCAGGCTGGCCAGGCCATTTTTGTAGCGGTCCTCGGTGGCGACGAACGATACGCGGTAGCCTTCCAGGGCGGCTTTCGCGTGGCCGCTGCGCTCGTCCGTGCTGGCCAGGTTGACCAGCGCCTCTTCCACTTCGCGCACTGCCTGGCGCACGCCGGCGCGGTATTTCAGCACGGCTTGAGCGTAGCGCGCCGTCGCGGCATCGACTTCGGCGAGGCGCCTGCCACCGTCGAAGATGGGCAGGCTGACGGCCAGCGGGCCGATGCTCCAGGTGCTGGCCGTGATGCTGCTGCCGCCAGCGCGGATATTGCCCTTGCCGATGGCGCCGGCCAGGCTCAGACGGGGATAGCGCTGCGCCTGTGCGCCGCGCACTTCGAAGCTGGCCGCCGCCACTTCGCGTTCGGCGCTGTAGATGTCGGGACGCTGGGCCAGGGTTTGTGCCGGTAGTTGCGCAATCGCCACGGGCGAGGGCGCAACAAAGGGACTGGCCGCCAGCTTCTGGCGCAGCGTTGGTTCCGGCATGGACGACAAGGCCACCAGCGCCTTGATATTCACATCGCAGGCGGCGCGCTGTTCGATGGCGCGGCTGGCGCCGTCGGCAGCGCTGGCACGGGCCAGGGCGGCGTTGGCGGGCGGCTGGAAGCCGGCGCCGGCGCTCAGTTGCGTCAGTCGTGCCGAGTCGCGGCGCGAAACGGCATCCTGTTCGGACACCGCTTGCAACTGCTGGCAGGTGCGCAAGGCATAGTACTGGTTCGCCACTTCCGCAGCCACCGAGACGCGTGCTTCATGCCAGAGCGCGCGGGCGCTGTCGTAGCGTTCCTGCGCCGCATCGCGCGTGGCGCGCGTGGCCCCAAACACATCGATTTCCCATGACGCCTGCAAGGCCGCCTGCGAGGTGGTGCCGCTGGGCTGGGCCGATTGCTGGCTGGTGCGCAACACGCTGCCTGTGGCGTCGAGCGCGGGCGCCAGCCTGGCGCCGCTGGCGATTCTGTCTGCGCGCGCCTGCACGATGCGCGTGCCGGCGGCGGCGATGGTCGGGCTGGCCTGCTGCGCGTCGGTGATCAATTCCACCAGCAGGCTGTCGCCCTGGCCCTGCCACCAGTTGGCCAGGTCCGTCAGCTTGCCATTGTGCGGCAGCGATGCCTGCCACTGCGCGGGTGCGCCCGGTGCCACCGCTGCGGGTGGGGCTTGCAGAGCGCAACCACCTAGCGCCAGCACGATGCCGGCTGCCAGTGTGCGTTGAGCGGTGCCTCGAATAGTCGTCATGCGGGTCCTTCTGCTTGTCATTGAGCGGTGGGGGGAGAGGGAGGAATGGCCAGGCGCTGGCGCTCCACGTTGGCCATGGCCAGCGCGTAGTCGGTCATGCGCGCCAGCCAGATGTCGATGGCCTGTGGCGATTCCAGCAGTTGCGGACGCAAGGTTTGCAGCACCTCAGTGCCCACCATGTGCTGCAGGGCCAGTGAAGCGATGGAAAAAGCCAGGCGATGCATGTCGTCGCTGTTGTCGGGCGCACCCAAGTGGCGCGCCAGCACACGCGTGAGCGCTTCATGCTCGGGGCGGATGTTCTGGTCGATTTCGCGTGCCCACAGACCCGTCGGTTCGAGCATTTCGCGGCACCACAGGCGCATGCAGTCGCGCGCGATTTCTCCCTGCTGCATGGGGGCGAGCAATTGCGCATAAAAGCCTTCGAGGCTTTGGCGCAGGGTGAAATGGGGCTGCTCGTACAGAGCGATATTGTCTTGCGGATTCGAAGATTGCTGGGCGAAGGCGGCGCGGTACAGGCCCGCCTTGTCGCCAAAATAGTAGCTGATGGCGGCCGCGTTCGTGCCAGCTGCCTGTGCCAGTTCGCGCGTAGAGGTCTTGGCGTAGCCCTGTTCGGCAAACAGGCGGATGGCACTGTGCAGCAGTCGCTCGCGCGATTGCTCACCATCGGAGCGAGGCTTGCGCCCGTCGTCGGCATGTGTTGCTGGGGAAGTATTTTTTTCAAGCATGCCAGAGATTTAAACACATATCTCAAGCGTTTGATATAACTAAATCGCTTGATTTAGTTAAGGAGAGAGGACGATGATGGAAAGCGCAGGCAAAAAAAAGCCCGCTGTTGCATGTGCGGGCTAAATCCAATGTTCGGAGAACAAATTGGAGGAGACAGTTCTACTATAGCGCTAAAAATGGTGCGCTGCAATACGGTAGAACTACGGTGTGGATCTATCTAGAATGTCAAAAGATTAAAATTTATGTTGCGGCGCACAGACGCTCAGGCTTTGCTGCGCAGGGCCAGCGTAAAGGTGCTGCCCGAGCCGTAGTCGCTGTTGAAAAACAGGGTCCCGCCGATGGCGTTGGCCAGGTTCTGGCACAGGTACAGACCCAGTCCTGCGCCTTCCACGTGGCGTGTGGAAGTGGAATCGAGCTGCGAGAAGGCCTGGAACAGCTTGACCTGGTCTTCCTCCTTGATGCCGGCGCCACTGTCGGCGATGCTCAGTTCCGTCACCAGCACGCCGTCATCCTCGCGCTGGGACAGGCTGATGCGCACCGTGCCGTGTTCGGTGAACTTGATGGCGTTGTTAAGCAGGTTGATGAGGATTTGCGTCAACGCGCGGCGGTCCGTGTCGATGATGACAGGCGGGCTGCCTGCTGCTCCCAGTATCATTTCCAAGGCCAGGCCTTTTTGCTGGGCCAGCGGGCGCAAGGTGTCGGATACTTCGGCCATCAGCTCCTGGCAGTGCACGGGTTCGATCGACAAGGTCAGCTTGCCAGCTTCGATCTTGGCCACGTCGAGGATGTCGTTGATCAGCGAGAGCAGATGGCGCGCGCTGGCGCGGATGGTGTTGAGCTGCTTGTCCTGGTCGGACGTCAGGGGGCCGGGCAATTTCATCAGCAGCGCGCCGGTGAACCCAATGATGGCGTTCAGGGGCGTACGCAGTTCATGCGACATATTGGCGATGAAGGCCGACTTCATGCGGCTCGCTTCGGCCAGCTCCAGGTTCTTCAGCGCGATTTCGCGGTTGATGGTTTCCAGTTCGGCCGCATGGTGCGCCAGGCGCATGTTCAGCTCGATCACCTGGCGTTCGCGCGCCTGCAGTTCGCCGTTGACCTGTACTGCCTGTTCATACGTGGAAATGAGCAAATCGAGGATTTGCTGGCGTTCTGCATTGATGAAATGCTTCTGCTCGCCCAGGTACAGGGCGATGCCGATTTCCACGTTCTGGTTCTTGCGCAGTTTCTGGTTCATCAGCATGTGGCTGATGCGGTTGAGCAGGTAGTCTTCCGCGTAGGGCTTGCGGATAAAATTGTCGGCGCCACACTCGATGCCGCGGATGATGTCCTTTGGGTCGTTGAGCGAGGTGACGAGGATGACGGGAATGTCACGCAGGGTCGGGTCGGACTTGATGGCGCGGCACAGGTCATAGCCATTCATTTCAGGCATGACAATATCGGACAGCACCAGGTGCGGCTTGCGCTCGCGGATGGCGGCCAGGGCCAGTTGCCCATTCGCCGCCACGCGCACATTGTAGTGCAGCGACTGGATCAGGCGGCGCAAGCGCTCCGCCTGGGTCGGGCTGTCCTCGACGATCAGGATCTCGATTTCGCCAGGCTTGATGTGATTGTTGGAGTCCACAGACCTCTCCTAGAATTTCAGTGTGGTGATGCTAGGCGCGGCGAGCGCGCAGTATCGACATCTTGCGACTATATCGGATTTAAGTTTGTAAAAGTAACTTCCCAGTGACTATTTTGGCCACGGGGAAGGTTGCGGCCATCTGTTAATTCTCGCCCTGGAACTGGCCAGCGCGATAGGTCAGCACGAGCGTATCGCGGTGGCCATGGTCACCGATGGGCTGGATCGGCGTCGATTCGTGGATCACGTTCGCATCGTCGAGCAGCAGCAGTGACCAAGGTTCGGTCAGGGTAAAGCGCTTGCCGTTGGGACCATGGGCTTCGAAGATGCGCGTCTCGCCGCCCTTGACCTGTGCGCGCCCGATCAGCAGCACGGCGACGAAATCGACACCGTCGCGGTGCGCGCCTTCCGGTGTTGGGCGGCCGATGCCATCGGTCGTATCGATGCGGAACTGGTGCGCCTCGATGAACCACGCTTGCTTGCCCTTGACTTGCGAGCAGGCGTCACCGAGCGCACGGATCAGCTGTTGCCAGGCTGCTTGCGCGACGATGGCCGGCTCGATTGGCTCGAACAGGCGGTGCATGCCGCCGTGCAGGGCGTTGTATTCGACTGGCTGCCAGTGCGCGCGATGCGCTGTCTGTGTCAGATGCGCGCCATCTTGCACGAAGCACGAGTGGCGCCGGCGGCGATAGCGGCCGCCATCTTTCAGGTAATTGTCCAGCGCCAGGCTGTCCCAGCTGGGCTCGAGCGCACGCAGTGCGGCCAGCGGGCAGCCTGCCAGCGCCGCCACGTCCTGCGGGCGCAGGACGGCGTAGCCGTTATCGCGCAAGGCGTCCTTGATGCAAGACGGGTCGGTAAAGATCGGTGCGGAAGTGCTCATGGCGGTGCGGGCCGGGTCGCGGCCTGTATCAGTTTATCCAGCCTGGCATTCTACGACTTCGCGGCAACTCTTGTGTTACGTCCAGCAGGAATTATGTTTGTTGAGCTAAAAATTCTTTAGCAGTGTCAGGCGCAGCGAGCGCGATTCCACCGGATGGAAGTGGATATCGTCGACTGGTTGCGCCTCGCCTGGCAGGCGCGAGGCATAGTAGTAATCGATGGCCGAGTCGCGCCGGTTAGCCAGGTTGTAGCCTTCGACTTCCACGCGCAAGGTCTTGTCGATCTGGTAGGCGATGCGCCCATTCAAGGCCACGCTGGCCCTTGAGCGCACGCTGTTATCTTCAATCAGAGGGCGCGGGCCAAAGTAGCGCAGGCGCAAAGAGCCTGACCATGGCCCGCGCGGCGTCAGCGTCATGGCCAACTGGGCCACGCCTTCGATGGCGCCGGCAATGAAGTCGCCCGCCGGGTCGCTGCCGCGCGAGCGTGCCCGCGCATACGCCAGGTCGAGGTCCAGCGATAGCCAGCTGGCCGCCTTGTAGTAGCTGGAAAACTCGATGCCGTAGCGCCGGCTCGGGCGGCCCGCCTCGGTGGCACCGGCGTCGCCGATGAACAGCAGCTCGGAATCGAAGTCCAGGCGGTACAGCGACAGCGATGTTTGCAGGCCGGCGATGGCGTTGCTGCGCAGGCCCAGTTCCAGGGCGCGCGAGCGCACCAGTGGCGTGACCCTATCTGCCGCCTGGCCCGTCTTCGGGTCGAGCGTAATGGTCGTGCCGCGCGCGTCGTTGCTGTGAAAACCATTGCCTATGTTGATATACGCCTCCGTTTCGCGCCAGGGGCCGACGATCACGCTCAGGCTGGGACTGAACAAATGGTCGCTGGCCTGCCCCGAATTGGCGGCGCGGTCGCTGCGCACGTCGAAGCGGTAGGCATCCGCCCGCAGGCCGGCCACGCTGCGCAGCCAGGGCGACCAGCGCGTGCTGTTTTCGCCATACACGCCCAGGCTCGATTCGACGATGTGGTCTTGTCGCGTGCGCGACACGATTTGCCGCTGGCGCGTGTTGTACAAGCCATTGTGGATGTTGTCGTTCTGTAGCTGCAGACCGATGCTGGTATCGCTGCTGCCCTTGTCCGTGTGGTGGTGCCAGGTGTGGCTGGCCTCCAGGCCGGCCGTCACGCGCCGATCGGGCTGGGCGAACTGGTCGCCGTTATCCGGGTCGTCCATCGCATACGTGAAATTCGAGTACAGGGCCAGGCGGTTGGCGATCACATACGCACTGACCTTGGACGACACATCGTCCCTGGTCTGGCGCCAGGCGCCCGACAAGCTGTAGCGCTGCGCCTTGCCGCCGTCGCTGCCATCGATGGCGTCGAAGCGACCCAGCGTGCCGTCCTGTACTGCGCGCAGCGCAATCTGGTCGGTGGCATGCCAACTGGCGTCGTAGGCCATGGCCGTGACGTTGAAGCCGTTGTTGGCATAGCCTTGGCTGTAGCGCAGCACGCCATTGCGCTTGCGGTAGCGGTCCGGCTGCGTGAATGGCCCATCGTTGTGCTGCGCTTCGAGCGCATACAGCACGCTGCCGTCGCCCGCGTCAAACGAGTCGGCCAGCAGGGCGCGGCGAAAGCCGTTTTGCCCCATCCCCATGCTGGCGATACCCTGCGTCAGTCGGTTCGCATAAATGATGGACGCCGCGCCGGCCGAGGAGAAATCGCCGTGCGCCGCCGAATACGGCCCCTTTTTGTAATCGAGGCGCATGGCCAGTTCGGGAATCAGGAAGTTCAGGTCCGTCCAGCCCTGTCCATGACCATGGCTGCGCTGGTTGACGGGCATCTCGTCGACGCTGGTGCGCAAGTCCGTGCCGTGATCGAGGTTGAAGCCGCGCAGATAGAACTGGTTGGCCTTGCCTTCGCCACTATGCTGGCTGGCGATCAGCCCCGGCACGGCTTCGAGCAATTCGCCGGGCCGATAACTGCTACGTGCTGCGAGCTGCTGTTGCGTGACGCTGCCGGCGTTGGCTGCATCGGCCACGCCGAGCTGGTTCATGCGTGAACCGTCGACCAGCACGCGCTGGAAGATGTCGTCAGCGTGGGCGGCGGGTGAAAACAGCGCCGTGAGGAGGAGGGAAAGATAGCGTGGCGTCATGGGTCTGTGGGGGCAAGGCTTAGCGGATCGGCAGTTGCGTATTCTGGCTGTCGAAAATCAGCGTCTGGATCTTGCCGCTATCTTGCACATTGAGGGTATTTCTCTGGCTGGGCAGGAAATCGATCAGCAACTGGTTGTGGATGCGCGTGGCGGGCGCCAGGCGCGTGTGCTCGATTTCCTGGAAGATCACCACGTTGTCTGCATTGACCTTCATGCCGACCCAGTTCAGGCGCAATCGCTTGCCGTCCGGCGCCAGCAGATAAAACTGTTTCTCGACATAGCGTCGCAGGGCCGCTTGGCTATCTTCCTGGCCCAGGTCGAACTGGCGCTGGTACAGTTGCGTCAGTAACGCCTCGACGTCGTGGCTCGTATAGGTGTGTACTACTTCGGTGCTGCCGCTGGCCGCGTTATAGCTGATGTCGGCGATACCCATGTGGAAATTGTGCGCGCCTGCTGCCATGCTGGCGCAGGCCAGCAGGCTTGCCGCGAACGTGCGCCAGCGCTTCACGCCTCGTCGCCTTTGTCCGCGCCGCCATGCTTGCCTTTCAGCGGCGTATTGAAATCGCGCATCAGGTTATCCTTGGGCGACTTCTCGCTCTTGAACAGTTCCAGTCGCGATGGCGTGATCTTGCGCGGCCAGGCGTTGTTGCTGGTGTCGATATCGGCCGTTTCCCAGTACGGGTCCTGCACCAGACCCACCATCGGCTCATCGGTGATGACGACCTTGGTGATCTTTTTTGGTGAGTAGCGCCACACTTCGGCCGGCACGCGCTCGACGTACTTTTTACCGCTTTTCAGTTCGATCTCGAGGATCAGCGGCATGACCATGCCGCCCAGGTTCGACAGGTCGACCAGGTACAGGTGCTTGCCCTGTTTCAGCAAGTCCTTTTCCCATGGTTCCAGGCCCGCCAGCGTTTCGGCGTAGGCATTGCGGTCCTTGTTGGTCACCGTAAAATCGTCGTGCTGGTTGTAGAAATCCTTCAGTTCAGGATGCGCGTCGACACGGCGTGGCATACCCTTGTTGGCGCGGCTCGCAACGGATTCGGGTTGCGCATCCTTCTGCGCCTTTTTCCAGGCTTTTTCCGTTTCCGGATTTTTCGAACTCACGCCATATTCGCTGATACCGTCGATGCTGATGTCGACCGGGTCGGTGGTATAAAACCAGCCGCGCCAGAACCAGTCCAGATCCGTGCCGGAAGCATCTTCCATGGTGCGGAAAAAGTCGGCCGGCGTCGGACGCTTGAATTTCCAGCGCTGCGCATACTCCTTGAAGGCGTAGTCGAACAGTTCGCGCCCGAGTATCGTTTCGCGCAGGATGTTCAGGCCAGCGGCCGGCTTGGCGTAGGCGTTGTTGCCTAACTGTAGCAAGGACTCGGAATTGGTCATGATGGGCACCTGGTCGCGGCTACGCATGTAGTCGACGATGTCGCGCGGCTCGCCGCGCGAGGCCGGATAGTTCTCTTCCCAGGCTTGCTGCGCCAGGTATTGCACGAACGTGTTGAGGCCTTCGTCCATCCACGTCCATTGGCGCTCGTCCGAGTTGATGATCATCGGGTAATAGTTGTGGCCCACCTCGTGGATGATGACGCCAATCAATCCATATTTGGTGCGCTTGGAGTAGCTCAGCTCCCCCGTTTTCTTGTCCTTGACGGGGCGTGGGCCGTTGAAGGAGATCATCGGATATTCCATGCCGCCCACGGGGCCATTGACGGAGATGGCCGTCGGGTACGGGTAGTCTATGCTGTACTTGTTGTATTGTTCGATCGTATGCACGATGGCTTGCGTGCTGTACTTTTCCCACAGCGGATTGCCTTCCTTCGGATAGTAGGACATGGCCATCAGCTTGCTGCCGCCCTTGTTGTAGCCCTGCGCATCCCAGATGAACTTGCGGCTCGAGGCCCAGGCGAAGTCGCGCACGTTTGATGCCTTGAAGTGCCAAGTCTTTTGCGCGCGGCTCACCGTTTTTTCGGCCGCTTCGGCCTCTTTTTGCGTGACGATGATGACAGGCTTGTCGCTGTTGCGGGCCTTTTCCAGGCGCTCGCGCTGTGCACCGGACAGTACATCCTGGGCATTTTGCAGCTCGCCCGTGGCGGCGATGATATGGTCGGCAGGAACCGTCAACTGCACGTCGTAGTCGCCGAATTCCAGCGTGAATTCGCCCGAGCCCAGGAACTGCTTGTGCTGCCAGCCGGCCGCGTCGTAATAGGCTGCCATGCGCGGGAACCACTGTGCCACTTCGAACAGGGCGTTCTTGTCGTCGAAGACTTCATAGCCGGCGCGTCCGCCCAGCACTTTCTGTTCATTGATGCGGTAATCCCACTCGATCTGGAAGACGAAGTCCTGGCCCGGCTTGAGCGCTTGCGGCAGGTCGATGCGCAGCATCGTGCGGTTCACTACATATTTCAATGGCTGGCCATCGGCACTCTTCAGGGCGCGGATATTGAAGCCGCCCTGGAAGTCGCCGCGCGCCAGCATGCTGCGCAAGCCGTCGAACTTCATCGTCTCGTCGCCTGCCGTTTTGGCCCACGCCTGGCGCGATGGCGCGGTGCTCATGCGGCGCGCGTCGGAATCGGGTTTGTAAATATTCTGGTCCAGTTGCAGCCACAGGTAGCCGAGGGTATCGGGCGACTGGTTGTGGTAAGTGATGCTGCCACTGCCGACGATTTCGCGCCTGGCTTCGTCCAGCGTGGCGCGCAGCGTGTAGTCGGCGCGTTGTTGCCAATAGGCGTGGCCCGGCGCTCCGGAGGCGGTGCGGTAGGTATTCGGGGTGGGCAGCATATTGTCGAGCTGGCGGAACTTGTCGTCGAATGGCTCGGCGGCGAAAGCCGAGACGCCAAAGCAGAGAGCCAACGAGGCGACGGAGCCGAAAGGTATGCGCATTTTCACCCTGATGTTGTTGTAAGGAAATAGTAGCAACTATTCTATACGCAGGGTGAGGCCATCCTTGTATCGATTTGTAATAAAGGAAGGCAGCTTTCGCGCCAGCTTTTGCCTACCGCTGTCAGCGCGATGCTTTACCTTATTTTGATCGGTAGATTGGCGTCTTTACTCACTTTTCATCAAACTATCGCGCAACTGGTTTAGTTGTTGCTTCATGTCCACAACTTGTTCCAGGCTGCAGTGGCTGGCCGTCAGGATGGCTTCGGGCAGCAGGGCCGCTGCGTGGCGCAACTGGTCGCCCTGCTGCGTGAGGGAAATGATGACCTGGCGCTCGTCGCTGGCTGCCCGCGTACGCGTCAACAGGCCAGCTTGTTCCATGCGTTTGAGTAGAGGCGTCAGGGTGGCCGAGTCGAGGAACAGGCGCTCGCCCACTTCCGACACCGTCAAGCCGTTGCGTTCCCATAGCACCATCATGACCAGGTATTGCGAATAGGTCAGGCCAAGTTTGCGCAGCAGCTTGCGGTACAGCTTGTTCATGGCGAGCGAGGTCGAGTACAGCGCAAAGCATAGCTGGCTGTCCAGGCGCGGCACCTGGTGCAGCGGGTTGGGGGCGGTGGTGGTATCCATGCGCACAGTATATATAGTGCGCTATTTAATTGCAATGTACGGCGCCGTACCTGGCGATACGGCGCCGTACCGCGTCTATTTAGCTAGCCGGCATACCGCGCGCGCAGCAGATGGAGCATGGCGACGTTCTGTTCCCAGGCGTCGGCCACCGGCTGCTGCGTGTAGGGCAGCGTTTGCAGGTATGGCGCGGGGCCGAATTCCGGCGTAAACGTCATGTGTTCGGCGCCGGCCGCACGGCGCATGGCGACGATGGCATCCCACCATGCCAGATGGGCGTCGAGCGCCCCCTTTGCTTCCGGCGCGCGGAAGTCGGCCACCTGCGGCCCTTGTGCGTGGCCCACGCGCGCGTGCACATGGCGCACCAGCGGCAGCACCTGCGCCAGGGTCTGTGGCTGGTCTTCCAGCAGCGATTCGCAGGCGCAGCACCAGTGCGACAGGTCGGCCGTCAATGCCAGGTGCGGGTACTGCTGCAGATACGGCAGCAGCAGCATGGGATGGCCGCTGAAGCGGCTGCGGTGGATTTCATGCACGATGGGCACGTCGTGCTTTGCCGCGATGGCAGCGGCTAGGTCGAGCAGTTGCGCGTTCTGCGCCTGGCTGTAATAGTCTTTGCCCGTGTGCGTGTTGACCAGCACGGGGCGCGCCAGGCAGGCGTTTTCCAGCAGTTCGGCCAGGGCGGCGCGGTGCAGGTCAAAATCGCTGTGGAACACGGTTTCCCACTGTGCGGCGATCAGTTTCAGGCCTGCCTTAGCGATACGCTGCGTCCATTCCTCGCGCAGAGCTGCGTCCAGCGGCAGCGACATTTCGATGCCGTCGAAGCCTGCCGTCAGCACCTTGTCGATGAAGACCTCGGGAGGCAGGTCGTTATTGCCCCAGTGGGCGGCGTAGATGTCGATGCGCATCAGACGAAGCCCCGCACGGGGAACGCTGCGTCGCGCTGTATCCAGTTATGTTTTGCGTACTCGGTCTGGCCATCGGTGGCGTGCAAGGTATACGCGTGGCGCGAGACGGGCGAGCGGTTTGGCGCGCTGTAATGGGGCAGCAAGCCATGGAAGCAGACCAGTGCGCCGGCCTTCACTTCCAGTGGCACTGCCGTGCTGTCGTCGGGCCAGGGCATGGCATCGAGTTTTTCCACGCGCACGGCGTCGCCGTTGCGGATGAAGCGCTCGCGCAGGGGGCCGCGGTGGCCGCCCGGTTCCGCCCACAGGCAGCCGTTGTCCAGGGTCGCGTCTTCCAGCGCGAACCAGAAGGTGGTCACGCTGATGGGGGTGGTTTCAAAGTAGGTGGCATCCTGGTGCCAGCGCACTTCGCCGCCGATGCCGGGCTGCTTGAAAATATACATCGATTGCCATACCTGGGCGTCTGCCAGGCCCAGGTCGCGCGCCACTTCGGCCAGTTTCGGATCGGCCGAAAAGGCGCGGAAGACGGGGTCGAGGTCATGCATGGCGTGGCCGATCTTGTTGATCGACAGGGACTTGGCCTGTTTCAGCTGACCGTCCGGACCGAAGGCTTCTTCCTCAAAGAAGCAGCGGATGGTGTTGTCGGAAGCGAGGAAATAGTCGTTGGTGTTCTTCGCCTGGTCGCGCGTGGTGAAGATGGACTGGCTGACGCTGGGATCGAATTCGTTGACAATCTGCTCTGCGCGCGCGCGCAAGGCGGCGATTTCGTGCGCATTCTTGAAGTCGGGCAGGATAATGTAGCCGTCGCGTTGGTATTGTTCTTGTTGTGATGTAGTCAGCATGGCGTCTCCAGGTTCCGCCTGACATAAGCTACTGCGCCCGCGATTTGCGGCTTGCGAGGCTCACTGTGATAGAGCACAGCTCCGCTTCTCAGCCACAACTCACTTCCGCTCGCTACGCTTCTGTCAGGCGTTGTTACAAAAAGAAAGATGCCATTGTAGGTGGTGGAGTGGGGGCAAACAATTGGTAGTCGGTTGACAGATTGTCTCAAAAACGAAGACAATTCTTGGCATGGATCAACTAAAAGCGATGGAAATCTTTGTCGAGGTGGCGCGCCAGCGCAGCTTCACCATGGCCGGGCAGCGCCTGGGCCTGACGCGCGCCATGGTCAGCAAGACCATCATGCAGCTGGAGCAGCGCCTGAATGCGCGCCTGCTGCACCGTTCCACGCGCGAAGTGAGCCTGACGGACGCGGGGCGCGCCTACCTGGCGCCCTGCATGGCTACCGTCAGCCAGGCGCAGGAAGCGGCGCGCATGGTGGCGCACGTGGCGCAGGCGGGTGCCGGGGCGGAGCTCGCCGGGCCGCTGCGCATCCAGGCACCATCGAGTTTCGGCAGCGTCTGGCTAGCCGATGCCGTCGCCCGTTTCAGCCTGCTGCACCCGCAGGTGCAGGCCGAGTTATTTGTCGACGACGCCTTGCTCGACCCGATACGCTACGGTTTTGACTTGACTATCCGCGTCGGCGGCATCCCGGACAGCAGCGTGCTGGCCATGCGCCGGCTGGCGCCGTGTCGCGCCGTGCTGTGCGCCAGCCCCGCCTATCTGGCGCAATGGGGCATGCCGCAGGTGCCGCAAGACTTGTTGCAGCATCAGTGTTTGCATTTCAGCCACCTGACCGATGGCACAAATTGGCAGTTCCAGCGTGGAGCAGGAGCGCAGCGCGAAGAGGTGAGCGTGCGCGTGCAGGCAGGTTTTACGGCGAATAACGGGCTGGTGCTGCACCAGGCGGCGCTGCGCGGCCTGGGCATTGTCTATAGCACCACCTTTCTCGCCTGGCGCAAGCTGCTCGATGGCAGCCTGCTACCCGTGCTGTCGGGCTGGGAGCTGCCGTTGAATTACTTGAGCGCCCTGTATCCGGCCAGCCGCCAGCCATCGCCCAAGGTGCGCGCGCTGATCGATTTCCTGGTGGCCCAATACCAGCCCTTGCCGCCGTGGGACCGCGAACTGGAAGCGGCTGGATTTTTCAGCTGAGGCTCAGTTGAAAGCGACGGCTTCCACCGTCCACGCGCCATCGGCGTACACGCGTTCTTCGTCGAGGTAGACGGCCTCGGTGACGGCGAAGATATCGACGTGGTAGCGCGCATCCTTGCGCTTGAACTGGGGCTTGGTGTAGACGCCGTGCTTGGCGCCCAGCGACAAATGGATGCCGCACATGCGTTCGTAGGTGCCGATGTCGTTTACCAGCTGCTCGCGCGAAAAGGCGCGGTTCATGCCGAAGCCCAGTTCGCGTACCCACACTTCGCCCTCATGCGCACGGATGATCTCCAGCATGGCGGTAAATTCCGGCGTGGCCTGCTCGGTGCCCGTCACGCGACCCTTTTCGATGATCAGGGTAATTGGCGTGTCGGGGCGGTTGACCATGAAGTGCGTGTCGCCAAAGACGAAGATGCGCACGCGCCCATTTACCGCTTCCAGGTCTTGCGCTTCCGTAAACACTTCGCCCAGGGGGAACTGGCCGCCAATATTGTTCATGCCGCTGTAGTCGCCGATGTTGAGCTTGGCCGCTTCGAACGGCGAGGCGAACACCAGTTGCTCGCCGCCGCTGTCGAGCATGCCATGGCGGGCGCGGTCGATGCGCGCCTTCAGCGCATGGCCCACGCCGCGATAGTAGGCCGGGTCGTAGGCCAGCGAAGCGATGTAGTGCAGCCCCTGCACGCCGGGCATGCGTGATAAATGCACGTGTTCGATCACTTTCAGGCCCCGCTTGAACAGTTCGATGCGGATGCGGAACGCTTCCAGGCGGAAGCTGGTCGACTGTATCAGCACGACGAGGCTGCCGGCGGGCAGTTCGGCGAACGCGGCCAGCACGGCGTCGGGCGTGACGTCGTCGAAATCGATGAGAGTCGCGTCCGGCAAGGCTAGGTGATACGCTTGCGTCAACACGACATTGAGCCAGCTGCGCTTGTCGCAGACGATCAACGCCGGTTCATCCGGGCGGTGACAGATTGCCATGGCCAGCAGGTCGGCCACGTTTTGCGCGGCCACTTCGGTGGCGGCGGTGCTGATGGCATCGAGCCGGCTGGTGTCATTGTCGGGAAGCGTCATGGTGCGGAGGTGTCCGGCGTAAAGTAAGGGCTGTATTATAAAGTGATTGCGGCAGGCTACACGATTGCCCATCCGGTGTAGGGCCTGTGGCTGCGGTGTTCCTGATTATCTTGTATAGTGCTTTATCGCAATGTATTATTTAATACACAGCTTGAAAGTGAGCAGTCGCAGCGGCAAAGGTACGCCTGTGCCGGCCGCGCTTTCAGTAATGCAGGGACAATAAGCCTACAGACGATGACTAAGAGTGTGAAGTGATGAGCATAATCGGACAAGATATTCCCATGGAGCGGCCCGATACGGATGGGCGCGCTGCCGTGTTCGTTCCCGTCACTGGCGTCAAGGAAGATGTCCTGCTGACCATACGCAAGAGTGCGGCGATCGTTGGCTTTGCCAATCACGACCGCACCGTCACGGTGTATTTTGAAAGCAACCGCTTCGACGACCCGCTGCTGGCCAAGTGGGAGCAAAAGGCGCGCAAGGCTTACGACCGCCTGGTCGAGAACGCGCCCACCGTCTCCAAGCTGACCACCAGCCCCGCCAATTTCGAGCAGATCGGCTACATCAATGGCAAGGGCATTACCATCCGTCGTATGGAAAGCCTGCAACGCTGGCTCGCCTATTCGGACGCGATGGATACTTGCCCGGCAACCGATATCATTGCGCGCACGGTGATTGCAAAAGTTGATCCCGTCAAGGCCTAAGAGCGGCTGACAAAATGCTGAGGGCGTTGCTCGCTGGCGCTGAACATTTGCTCTGTCGTTTTCGGCGACTCGCCGCAAGCGACGACAATATCGGCTCTGTCCCCCTATTGACGGGAGACAGAGCCATTTTTTTGATCGGTATCCTTGCCTTGGAACTCCCTGCGGGTGTGTCGTTGCGGTGCGCGCGTAAGGTAATATTGCGGCAGAACGCAGTGGAATGACTCTAGGAAAAGGTTGTAATGTGCTTCAAACAGTGAATGATGTTTGCATTAACGCCGCTTGCGGTGGCACCTTGCTGCTGCGCGTGGCGTATTGTCCGTTTTGCGGCGCGCGCCAGGTGGCGCAAGTGCCAGTTCTGGAGCAAGCTGCGGCGCCGCCACTGCCGCGCGTGCCGCCGCCGGTACCCGTCGCTGCGCCTGTCCCTGCTGCTACTCCTGCGCCTATCCCTGCACCTGTCCCCGCAGCTATTGCTGCGCCCAAGCCTGCCTTTGTGCCCAAGCCCGCCCCGCCAGCACCGCCTGCTGCGCCAGCCAAGGCGCCGCCCGCGAAACCGGTCGCCCGGGCTTCTGTGCCGCCGCCGCGCCCGCCCGTGCGCTTGCGCACGTGGATCGCTGCTGCCGTGGTGCTGATTGGTATCTGGTTCTTCAACAAGCCCGCCGACCCACCGGCCAGCGTGGCGCAGCAGGTGGAGGCCGCCACTGCGCTGGCGCTGCAGTGCGACCTTGACGGGGCGCGTAGTGCGCTTGCCGTTCTGAAAAGCGCCAAGGCACCGGCCGCGCATATCAAGCGTTTGCAGGCGAGCATCACCAAGTCTGCTGCCGCCTGCGACAGGCAACAGCAGCGGGCGCAGGCATGGCCGGCGTTGCAGGACAGCGTCAAGCAGGCGCTCGGTGTGGGCAAGGCCGATTTGGCCGCCACGCGCCTGGCCGTCTATGTGAAACGTTGGGGCGACGATCCCGACACCTTGGAACTCGATGCCAAGGTGAAAGTGGCGCAAGCGAGCACCCGGCTCGATGCGGCCGACGCTTGCCTTGCCAAGGGCGACCGGATCTGCCTGGAAACTAGCCTGATCGCTGCCGAACGCTACAAGCGGCCGGAACTGGCGGCGCGCACGCAGGCGCTGCGCACGGCGCTGTCGCAACTGCTCGAGCGTTCGCTGCTGGACGCGGTCCCGGTCGCGGTCCCGGTTCCGGCCCCGGCCCCCGCCCAGTAGTGCAAAGCAAGGCGCTTGTCCTGCCGGCTCGGCGCGAAAAGCAGCTTGAAAATGCAAGATACCATTGCTTACAACTACGCCATAAAGGCCTGTTTTTATGTGCGTTAGCGTACGCTAGATAATCTTAGGCAGGTGTATATTGCGCATTGATCTGTGTCTTTTGATAACAATGAAAGGGAATATCATGCAAGCAAGCAAAAAATGGATGAGCGTATGCGCCGCCGCGATGATGGTTGTGTCTCTGGCTGCCTGCCAGAAGCAAAGCGATGTCGCCGCAGGTCCTGCGCAACAAGCTGGCCAGAAAATCGATGCGGCCGCTGCCAAGGCTGAAGCCGACATCAAGGCTGCCGCTAGCAAGGCCGACGCTGCCGTGAGTCAGGCGACTGCCGATACGGGTGCCAAGATGGATCAGATCGCCGCTGACGCCGACAAGAAAATGAGCGAAGCGGCTGATGCCGTGGGCAAGAAAGTGGAAAAAGCCGGCGAAAAGATGCAGGACGCCGCGCACAAGTAATCTGCGTAATCACTGCGCCCGGGCTGGCTGCTGCCGGCCCGGCTCGCGTTCTACCGTCCAGTGATGGCTGGTGCGGCGACGCCGTCGCTGGCGCTAGCCTGCCTGCCATGCGCCGCCGTCGCTGTATCGGCAGCGTCCATGCCGTCGGTACTGCCCAGTACCACGCTCAAATCCACAAAGCCGTCGCGCCACGCGCGCTCCAGGTCTTGCTCCACCGCTTCCAGCGTCGTTTTTTCCACCTGCTGGAAGGCGCGCAAGCCGTAGGCCCGGTTGCGCCCGTGCGCCTTGGCCAGGTATAGCGCCATATCGATCAGGTTGACGCTGCGTTCCCACGTCAGTTGCCGCCCGAGCGGTGCCAGCGGATAGGGGGCAAAGCCGACGGACACGTGTACCGTGATGGCTTGTCCCTGGTAATGGATCACTTGCGCAGCCATGCCGTTGAGGATACGCCGTGCAATATCGTCGAGTCCGTCGCGCGCGACGGCAGGCAGGAAGGCGAGGAATTCCTCGCCGCCCCAGCGCACGATCATGTCTGTTTCGCGCAACACCTCGTGCAAGGTTTCGGCGATCGTCGTCAGCACCATGTCGCCTGCCGCATGGCCGTAGCGGTCATTGATGTGCTTGAAATGGTCCACATCGAGCAGGAACAGCGCACCCACGACATCGGTGCCGCCGTAGCCCTGCTGCGCCTTGCCCGCATGGCTGCGCATGAATTCCTGGAAATGGCGGCGGTTGTACAGGGCCGTCAGCGGGTCACGCGAGCTTTGGCGCTTGAGTTCCTGGTTCTTGACTTTCAGCTGCACATTCGCATGGTGCACTTTGCGGTACAGCAAGCCGACGATGACGGACGCCATGGCCAGCACCAGTGCCAGCAACCACCACACGCGCTGCTGCAGGCGGCGATTGTCGATTTCGGTGCTCTTGAGCTGATTTTCGCGGCTCAGCAGCTCGATCTGGCGCTGCTTCTTCTCCGCTTCATATTTTTCTTGTAATTCATACACGGCCTTTTGCCGCTGCTTCTCGAACAGCTGGTTGGAAATGCCCCGCTCGCGGTGGTACGCCGTGACGGCGCCACGCAGGTCGCCGGCCTTTTCCAGCGCCATGCCGTATTCCAACAGCACGGCCTGCATGTCTGGCTGATTAGCCGTGCGTTCGTAGTAGGCCAGGCCCGTGGCCACGCTTTGCTTGCCTTCCTGTAAGCGTCCCTGGCCGATCAGCGCCTGGCCGATATTGAGGCGCGCCGTCGCTTCCACTTGTTCATCGTTGACCAGGCGACCCGCGTCGATGGCTTCATTCGCATAATGCAGAGTGCGCGCGTAGTCGCCTTCCTTCAGATAGCTGTCCGACAGATTGACGAGGGTAACGGCCGCCATGGCGCGGGCGCCCAGCTGGCGTTCCAGCGCCAGGGCTGCCAGCAGGGCGCGCTGGCCCCGTTGCGGCTGTTGCGCCGACAGTGCCAGCCCGTATTCCGTGTTCTTCGCCTGCGCCATGCGGCCCGGAGATTCCAAGGTGGCGGAGACGGCCAGCAGCTCGTCGAGCACTTCGAAGCCCTTGTCGTACTCGCGCAGCTGCGTGTATAGCACCGTGAGGGCATTTAGGGCGGCGGCCAGGCTGTAGGGGGAATTGCTCTGGCGCGCCAGGTCGACGGCCGCCTGCAGCTTGGTCAGCGCGAACGGGAAATTGCCTTCCTCGGCCCACGACTGGCCCGCGCTGATGGTCGCTTGCACGCGCACGGGCAGGTCGTCCGTACGGTTGGCGATCTTTTCCGCCTCGAACGCCAGCAGATGCGAGGCGTTGCGTTCGTTCCGGGCAAACGTGATGTACGCCTTGCAAAGTAGGCCTTTCGCCAGCGCCACGTCGTTCTTGTTCTGGCGGGCATAGGCGATCAGCTCCTCGGCCACCCGCATCGCAACCTTGTTTTGCCCCAGTCGCATGTGCACGGTACTGAGTTGGGTAAGGAATTCCGCGCGCACTGGCAGGGGAGCGCTGCGCGCCTGTGTTTCTATCTCTTGCAGGTGCTGCAGGGCGCGCGCAGGAACGAAGCGGCCATCTTCACGCACGGCGGCGATATGCTGCTCAAGGTTGCCGACCTGAGTTTGAGCCGGAGCTTGAGCCGGAGCTTGAGCCTGAGCAGCAGGCGTCAGCAGGCAGGCCAGTGCTAACAGCCAATGCGCCTTGCGCCACGATGCCCCTTTCTGTCTGTCTGCCAAAGCCCCGCCCCCACAATAAGTTGCTTTTTACAACAGATTATAATCTGTTGCAATCAAGAAATATCATGTGGGATACAGAAATTTATAAAAATGCACACTTTAGTTGCAAGTTAACGCGGGGGCAGGGTGGCCGAGGTCCGCGCGCTGCGCTTCAGGCGGAAGATGGCGACGGCCTCAATCAGGTCGGCGTTCTGTTGCCTGATATTGTCCATCTGCGTGAGCGCCTGGCTGACCTTGCCGATCCCCGCGCATTGCTCGTGACTGGCGCTGGTGATCTCGTGCATGATGGCAGCCACCTGCTGCATCGATTCCACCAGCAGCGCCATGCTGCGCCGCACCGTCGCCGTCAGCGTTGCCGTCGAATTTGCTGTTTCTTCCAGGGTACTGACTTGCGCTTCAGTACGCGCCCACAGTTTGGCCTTGCCCAGCGCGATTTTGTCGGTGGCGCTCACCCGCTCCAGGCTGCGCTCGACGTCGCGCTAGGCGAGGGCTAGGCACCTCCTCTTACACCGCCAACTGCTGCAGCAGATACAGGCGCTGGTACAAGCCGCCCTCGATCTGCATCAGTTCCTCGTGCGCTCCCGCTTCCGTGATGCGGCCATGGTTGAGCACGATGATCCGCTCGGCCTCGCGGATGGTCGACAGGCGGTGGGCGATGGCGATGATGGTCACCTTGCCGCGCAATTCATTCAGGGCCAGCTGCACGATTTGCTCCGTCTGGCTATCGATGCGCGACGTGGCTTCATCGAGCAGCAGGATGCGCGGCTGGCCGGCCAGCGCGCGGGCAATCGCGATCAGCTGTTTCTGCCCGGACGACAGGCGCGAGCCGCCTTCGCCCAGCGGCGTGTCGTAGCCGTGTTCCAGCGCGGCGATGAAGTCGTGCGCATGCGCGGCGCGCGCCGCCGTCTCGATCTGCTGCTGCGTGTAGCCGCGGCCCATGTCGATGTTTTCGCGCGCCGAAGCGGCCAGCAGGAAGGGGTCTTGCGGCACCAGGCCGACATCGGCGCGGAAATGCGCGTTGGCTATGCTGTCGATGGCGCTGCCGTTGATGGCGATGCTGCCCTGCGTGACGGGGTAAAAGCGCAGCAGCAAGGACAGCAAAGTCGATTTGCCGCTGCCCGTGTGGCCGACGATGCCAAAAAACGCACCCTGGGGTATGCTCAGCGACAGGTCGTGCAGCACGGGCTGGTTTTGCACGTAGGCGAAGCTCAGGTGGGCGATGTCCACGGCGGGCGTGTCGCCGTCATGTGCGCCGTGGCGCGCCGCCGGGTGTGCGTCACTGTTGGCCTTGCCCGGTGCGTGTTCCAGCGCCTGCGCTTCGTCCAGCAGGGCCGAGACGCGGGCCGTCGCCACCACCGACTGCTGCAACTGGCTAAATTGCATGGTGATCTGGATCAAGGGTTCAATCACGCGCGCGATATAGCTGATGAACGCATACAGCACGCCCACTTCCACGGCGCCCATTTCGCGCTGGCCGAAGCTGAAGATGACGACGGACAGCAGCACGATGTTGAGCATGTCGAGCGCGGGACGCAGCAGCCAGGCGTTGGCGCGCAATTCCTGCATGCGCGCCGTGTAATGGTCCTGGTTGATGCCAGTGAAGCGCGCGCCGAAGCGGCGCTGCGCGTTATTCGCCTGCAGCACGCTCATGCCGCCGATCGATTCGGCGATCTGCCCGTTGATTTCGCTGCGCAGGGCGCGCGCACGCGTGACGGCTGGCGCGCTCCAGCGCTGGTACAGGAAGACGATCACCAGCACGGCCGGCAGCAGGGCCAGCACGATCAGCATCAAACGCCAGTCGAGGAAAGCCATGGCGGCCATGGTGCCGAGCAGGACGATGGAGCTGTCGAGGATGACGAACAGTACCTGCACGTACAGCGATTTGACGGCCTCCGTGTCATTCGTGACGCGGCTGACCAATTGCCCCGTAATGGCGCGGTCGAAGAAGGCCATCGGCAGACGCAGCACGTGCTGGTAGACGCCTTCACGCAGGCGCTGCACCGAACGCATGGCCAGGCCGGACAGGCGCACCAGTTGCAGGTAGCGCAGGCCGGAGGCGATCCAGCCCGTCAGCAGGCAGCCGCCCAGCAGCAGCGACATGCGGGTCCAGTCCAGGTTGCGCGGCAGCAAGTGCTGGTCGATCAGGGCTTTGCCCAGGATGGGGCCCGTCACTTCCAGCGCGGCGGCGAGATCAGCCAGAATGTGGCCCAATATAAATGGCGCAGGTCGGGCGCGGCGGCGCGGCGCAGCAGGCCGATCGCTTGCGCGGCTTGGCGGCGCACGGACTGCGTGGTGCTGCTGGCTTGGTCGGTCTTAGATGGCATTGAGGCTGGCCTCCAGTTGTTGATAACGCCACTGGCTGGCGTACCAGCCGTCGCGCTGCATCAGCGCGTCGTGCTTGCCCGTTTCCGTGATGTGGCCATCGCGCAGCACCAGGATCAGGTCGGCATTCACGACGGCGCTCAGGCGGTGGCTGGCGATGATAGCGCTGCGTTCGGGACGGCGCCGGCGCAGTTCTTCCAGGTGCTGCAGGATGCGCGTTTCCGTGCCCGTGTCGACGGCTGACAGGGCATCGTCGAGCAGCAGCAAGCCATTGTCGGCCAGCAAGGCCCGGGCAATCGCCACGCGCTGGCGCTGGCCGCCGGACAGGGTGATGCCCTTTTCTCCCACATGCGTCAGATAGCCTTCGGGAAATTGCAGGATGTCATCGTGGATATCGGCCAGCTGCGCCGCCCGTTCCACTTCCCCGCGCGTGGCGTCGGGACGCGCCAGGGCAATATTGTCGGCGATGCTGGCCGAGAACAGGAAGGACTCCTGCGGCACCCAGCTGATGGCCGCGCGCAACGCATGCAAGGCATACGCATCGAGCGGCTGGTCATTCCAGGTAGCCGTGCCTGACTGTGGCGTGACTTGGCGCAGCAGCACGCGCAGCAGGGTCGACTTGCCGCTGCCGGTGGGCCCGACCAGGCCCAGGGTCTGGCCTGGCTGCAATAGCAGCGAGATGCCGGACAGCGCCGGCGTCGTCTGGCCCGCGTAGGCGTAGCCGATGTCCGTCAGTTGCAGCGGGCCGGGCGTCAGCGTGGCGATGCTGCCATGATCGTCGATCGCCAGCGGCGCGTCCAGCATCGGCTGCAGCCGTTGCCAGGCGGCGCGGCCCCGTTCGATCAGCGACAGTACCCAGCCGGCGGCAAACATGGGCCAGATCAGCTGTCCCAGATACATGGAAAAGCTCGTCAGCGCGCCTATGGTCAATTGATCGTGCCACACCAGGTAGCCGCCCAGCCCCAGGGTCAGCGCCGTCGCCGTCGTCAGGGTCAGGCCGACCGCCGGTTCATACGCCGCTTCCCAGCGCTGCGCCGTCAGGCTGGCGTTCGCCGCGTGGCCGGCCAGGGTGGAAAATTGCTTGCTGCTGCGCTCTTCCAGGCCTAGCGCGCGCAAGGTGCGCACGCCCGACAGCGACTCCTGCACATGTTCGTTCAGCGCTGAAAAGCGTGTTAATGAATCGGTGGATGCCGTGTGAATATGGCTGGAGATACGCCAGAAGGCCAGTCCCATCAGCGGGAAGGGCAGCAGGGCGATGCAGGCCAGGCGCCAGTCCACGCCCAGCAGCATGATGCCCAGCACCATCAGCAAGGTCAAGCTGCCGTCGAAGCCTGCCAGCATGGCTTCGCCGGCCGCCATTTCGATGGCGTCGATGTCGTTCGTCGCCAGCGCCATCAGGTCACCCGTGCGCTGGTTCTGGTAAAACGCGGCGCCTTGCTGCGACATGCGCGTGTAGAAGCGCGTGCGCAGCATCACGCCCAGCTGGTAGGCGGCCTTGAACAGGGTAATGCGCCAGCCTACGCGCAGGAAGTAGATGACGACGCCCAAGGCGAGCAGGGTCAGCAGCTCAAGCCACAGTTCGTTCGTCGTCATGCGGTGTGCGGCCAGTGCGTCGATGATGGCGCCCACGCGGCGGGGGATCCAGACGGTCAGTGCGGCGACGCCGGCCAGCATGGCGGCGGCGGCGGCATACGCCGCACTGTGCTGACGCACGAAGCCGGCGATGAGCCTCGATAAACTCATGGTTACCTTTTGTTTTTTGTGATGGGATGTCGCGGGGCGGAAGAACGGGCCCGCAGACTGAAAGTACGCGTAGGATACAACAAGGCGGAAAAGCGCGCTGTGGACGGGCACGCAAGAAAAAACGGGCCGTGGCCCGTTGTAGTGCGCGCTGTGGCGCTGCTGCTGCCGCTTTAAGCTGCGGCCTTGCTTGCGGCCTTGCTTGCGGCCTTGCTTGCGGCCTTACTTGTGGCCTTGCTTGCGGCCGCTGCCTTTGCTGCCACCCAGCATGTCGAGCTGTTTCGATGGCGTGCCCTTGGGCGCAACTTTGGCTGCTGGTTTCACGGTAATCTTGGCCACGCTCTTGCCAGCGGCGCTGGCTGGCTTGGCGGCTGGTTTGCTCGAAGGAAATGGCTTGTCGGCGGGCTTGATCGCTGGCTTGGCCACGACTGCTTGCACGGCGGGCTTGTCGGCCGCTTTCTCGGCAACTTTCTCGGTAACTTTGGCAGGCGCTGCCGCTGGCTTGGCTGCTGGCGTAGCAACAGCGACGAGGGCGGGAGCGGGCGCTACCTTTGCGGCAGGCTTGGCCGCTACGGCAGGTTTGGCGACATCGGCAGGCGTGGCCACTACGGCAGGCTTGACCACCACGGCAGTTTTGGCCACATCGACAGGCTTGGCTGGCGCAACTTGGGCGGCATGGGCCGGCGCGCTTGTCGCAGGTGCCGGTGCGGCGGCCGGTTCAGTAGTAGGAGCGGCGACGGCCAGCGTCGGCTGGCTCATTGACGTGACGCTAGCAGGGGCGGCGGCATCGAGGCGGGCCTTGGCCGAGGCCAGCAATTGCGCCTGGGTGCTCGAGGCGATGCCGAATAGCTGACGGCTGTACGCCAGCACGCTTTCGATGTTCGGCTGCGCCTGGCTGGTGCTGTAGCGAAAGAAGTCGCGCGGGTCCTGTGTTGCCAGCAGGTGCTGCGCCGTTTCTGCCGTGTGCGACAGGGCAGCCTTGCCTGCGTTCAGGTTCAGGGCGATGATTTTCTCGGCGCTTTCGAAGACTTTGCCGGTCAGGGTGTTAAAAATTTGCAACTGGCTTTCCAGTTGCGATTTGGCGGCGCTGGAAAGGTGTTCAGGAAGCGGAAACATATTTACTCCTTTGTACGGATTAAAATGCTGGCAAAACGCTCTGCAAAATCCCGAAAACCAGAGTGGGCCGCGTTTTGTAAAGTAGTTAGCGTGCTAAATAGCTGATGATGGATTAATTATGATGCAATGCAATATGCATAGTCTAGCGGTGATTCGAGTTAGTTGAAAGTTATTTTATGCAGGCCGCGTGGCGTATGCTTGCCCTATTTGTGGGCCTGCTAGCGTTGGTGGGAAGTTTGCGCATGCGCAAGGTGTTGTCGGCCAATGTATGGCGATGCTTTTGTGAGTGGCCGCCTTCTTGCACTGCAGCATCCCACGAAAAACGCCTGCAATGGCAATGTAGCTCAAGCACCAGGCAGCGTAATCAACTCAAGGAGTGTTCGCATGGACTTAGTCATCCGCAATGCCAGCTTGCCCGATGGGCGCCGCGCCATCGATATCGCCATCGACGACGGCCGCATCGCCGCCGTCGGCCCTGCCTTGCCCGTGCAGGGTGCGCAAGAGATCGACGCCGCAGGTGATCTGGTCACGCCGCCGTTTGTCGATGCGCACTTCCACATGGACGCCACGCTCAGCTATGGCTTGCCGCGCGTGAACGCTTCCGGCACCCTGCTTGAAGGCATCGCCTTGTGGGGCGAACTGAAGCCGCAGCTGACGCAGGATGCACTGGTGGAGCGCGCCCTGCAGTATTGTGACTGGGCCGTGGCGCGCGGCTTGCTTGCCATCCGCTCGCACGTCGATATCTGCGACCCGCGCTTGCTGGCCGTGGAAGCCCTGCTCGACGTCAAGCGGCAAGTGGCGCCGTATCTCGACTTGCAACTGGTGGCCTTTCCTCAGGATGGCATCCTGCGCAGCCCCGGCGCCTTCGATCAATTGAAGCGCGCCATTGCCATGGGCGTCGACGTGGTGGGTGGCATCCCGCATTTTGAGCGCAGCATGGCCGACGGCGCCGAATCGGTGCGCCTGCTGTGCGAATTTGCCTGCGAGCGGGGCCTGATGGTGGACATGCATTGCGACGAGTCGGACGACCCGCTGTCGCGCCACATTGAAACCCTGGCCTTCCACAGCCATCGCTTGGGGATGCAGGGCAGGGTGACGGGTTCGCACCTGACGTCCATGCATTCGATGGACAATTATTACGTCAGCAAACTATTACCGCTGATCCGCGAGGCAGGTGTGGCAGCCATCGCCAACCCTCTCATCAACATCACCCTGCAGGCGCGCCACGATACGTATCCGAAGCGGCGCGGCATGACGCGCGTGCCCGAGATGCTGGCCGCCGGCATCGCTGTCGCCTTCGGCCACGATTGCGTGATGGACCCGTGGTACAGCCTCGGCTCGGGCGATATGCTGGAAGTGGCGCACATGGGGCTGCACGTGGCGCAGATGACGGGCCAGCAAGCCATGCACGAGTGCTTTTTGGCGGTGACGCAAACGCCAGCGCGCATCCTGGGCCTCGATGGCTATGGCATTGCACCTGGCTGCCATGCGGACTTGCTGATCCTCGATTGCAGCTCTACGGTGGAAGCGCTGCGCCTGCGCGCCGCGCGGCGCCTGGTACTACGCCGTGGCAAGGTCGTCAGCGAAGCGCCGCGTGCCAGTGCGCGCCTGCATCTGGAGGGACGCCCTGTGAGCGTGAATTTTCGCCTGGGGCGCTGAAATGGCGATGCGTATGCCACTGGACGACCCGGCGCAAATCCCCGACAATCTGCGCATACTTTAGCTACCGGAGGCGCACCTTGAAAGAAATTGACATCCGTCTTGCCCAGGAATCGGACTTCGAGGCCATGTGGTCGATTTTCCAGACCTTGGTGGCCGGCGGCGACACCTGCGCCTTTCCCGCCGCTACCTCGCGCGAAGACTGCCACGCCTACTGGTTCGGCCCTGGCGTGCAAAGCTATGTCGCCGTGATGGGCAGCGAGCGCCTGCTGGGTATGTACAGGTTGCTAGCGAACCAGCCGGGGCATGGCGCGCACGTGGCCAATGCCTTGTTCATGGTCGATCCGGCCGCGCAGGGTGTGGGGGTGGGCCGCCTGATGGGCGTGCACTGCATGCAAGAAGCGCGCCGTGCCGGCTTCCTGGCGATGCAGTTCAACTTCGTCGTCAGCACCAACCTGGCCGCCGTCACCCTGTGGAAAAAGCTGGGTTTTAGCATCATCGGCACCCTGCCGCTGGCCTACCGCCACGCGCAGCTGGGCTATGTCGACGCCTACGTGATGTATCAGCTGTTGACCGATCCGATGCAGTGGCCAGCATGAGTGGTGCTGTGGGTAAGATTGCTGGCCTGCCCATGCTGCGCGCCCGGCAATATGGTTACTCAGTCAATATTTCCTTGTAATTTGTTGTTTCTATGCTGAAAGTTTTTCTCTAGCGAAAGTGCCGCTTGGTTTTTTACAGCATGCGCTGCATGATTTGCCTATTTGGTGAGAATTAGATGTTTTTGGCAGCAATTTTGTTGCCAGCCTGTTTTTGCCGCCGGGAGAAACACATGCAATTAGCGAATCTGAAAATCTCCGTCCGCCTGGGTCTGTTGGGCGCTTTCTTTTTTATTGCGCTGGTGTTCGTCGGCGTGCGTGGCTGGAGCGCGCTCGACGCGGCCAGCACGCGCAGTGCCGATGCCATGCAGCGCTCAGTGGCCTTGACGGAAGCGGTTGACGCGGCGCGCAGCGCGCAGGTGGAATTCAAGATCCAGGTGCAGGAATGGAAAAACATCCTGCTGCGCGGCGGCGATGCGGCCGCCTTCCAGCGCTACCGCGAAGCGTTTGTCGCCAGCGGCGCGCAAACGCGCAAGGAATTGGCCGGCCTGCAGTCATTGATGACGGCCTTGAAACTCGATACGGCACCCGTGGCGAAAGCCATGCAGGCGCACGATGCGCTGGGCTTGAGCTATCTGGCGGCGCTGAAGCAGTACGACGGCGCGCGCGCCGAAAGTGCCCAGACGGTCGATGCGCTGGTGAAAGGCATGGACCGCGAACCGACGCGCCAGATCGACGCCATCGTCGCTGGCATCGGCAAACAGTCGCACGCCTTGATGGCGCAGATGAAGGAGCAGGACGCCGCCGCGAACCGCAGCGCCAGTATCGTCATGCTGGCCACCGTGCTGCTGATCCTGGTCGTCGGTAGCGCCACGGTGTGGTGGCTGGTGCGCAGCATCACGGTGCCGCTGGGTGCGGCCGTCGGCATCGCCCAGCAAGTGGCGGCCGGCGACTTGCGCGCCGTGGTGGCCGACAGCAGCCGCG
Source organism: Janthinobacterium lividum PAMC 25724 (assembly GCA_000242815.2). GTDB lineage: Bacteria > Pseudomonadota > Gammaproteobacteria > Burkholderiales > Burkholderiaceae_D > Janthinobacterium > Janthinobacterium lividum_D. Next base: position 1,166 of record AHHB01000041.1, on the reverse strand, counting down.
ATGAAATCGGCGATCTGCTGCGTGCCTTGAAGGCCATGAGTGGTAACCTGGCCGATATCGTGGGACGCGTGCGGGTCGGCACGGATGCCATCGCCACGGCGTCGACCGAAATTGCCAGAGGTAATATGGATCTGTCTTCGCGCACCGAGGAACAGGCCAGTTCCTTGGAAGAAACGGCCGCCTCGATGATCGAGTTGACCACCACCGTGCGGCAGAATAACGACAACGCGGACCAGGCGCGTCAGCTGGCCAGCGGTGCCTCCGACGTGGCGCAGCGCGGCGGCGAGGCCGTGGCGCAAGTGGTGCAGACCATGAACCATATCAATGACTCGTCCAAGCGCATCGTCGACATCATCGCCGTCATCGACGGCATCGCCTTCCAGACGAATATCCTGGCCCTGAATGCGGCCGTGGAAGCGGCGCGTGCGGGTGAGCAGGGACGCGGCTTTGCCGTCGTCGCCTCGGAAGTGCGCAGCCTGGCGCACAGGTCGGCGGCGGCCGCCTTGGAAATCAAGCAGCTGATCGGCGAATCCGTGCGCACGGTGGAAGAGGGCAGTGTGCTGGCCGGCCAGGCAGGACGCACGATGAATGACGTGGTCAGCAGCGTGCAGCGCGTGAACGCTATCATCGGCGAGATCGCCGTGGCGAGCGTGGAGCAGAGCGATGGCATCGAGCAGATCAGCATCGCCATCAGCCAGATGGATGGCGTGACGCAGCAAAATGCGGCGCTGGTGGAGCAGGCCGCGGCCGCCGCAGACGCCTTGCAGCAGCAGGCAGCCAGCCTGGCAGATGCCGTCAGCATCTTCAAACTGCATGCCACTGCCGGTCTCGCTGCGCCGGCCCGCAGGCTGTCGCTGACCTGACGCAGGCTTGTCCCGCACCGCTTGATGCCAGTCAAGCGGTGTCCGATCAGGCAAATATCGCGCCTAAATTCTTATACTATTTCCTTTCAGCATGTATCTGCGCCCGCTCGCATGGCGCGTGTTGCAAAGGAAAAGCATGTCCTTCACTTTCCGCCTGACGGGTGATGCATGACGGCGCTGCTGCTGCTGCTGGCACTGTGCCTATGCCTATGCATGGCTGTGATGCTGAGCGTGCTGCTGGCCTGCCAGTGGCGTGCGGCGCGCGCCTGGGGGCGGCGCCATGCTGCCGCAGTCATGCTGCAG
>AHHB01000042.1 GCA_000242815.2 Janthinobacterium lividum PAMC 25724 | reverse complement strand
CGCGCCCAGCAGGCGCCATTCGCGCGGCGTGAAGCCGGCCGGCCCGGCTGGCGATGGCGCAGACACGGGCGCGGACAATGGCAATTCCAATTCGGCTGTCGGCTGGGCCATGGCCGCCGCTGGCAAGGGCGGCAAGCCGCCCGCCGCGCGTGCCTGCGCCGCCAGCGCTTGCGTGGCAGCGTCCAGCAGGGCCAGCTGGCGCTCGACGGTTTCCGCCAGCACCGCTTCGTTCAGCGCCACCAGGGCGAATATCGGGTCGTCAACGTCGATCTTGATGCCCGTCTTGTCGAACACGTGGCTGCGCAGTTTATGCTGGTCCATCTACCATTGCACCTTGTCGAGTTGTTCGAAGATGTCGCGGTAGACCACCTTGATGCGCTGCTTTTCCATGATGTTGAACTTATCGTTTTGCAGCACTTCCTGCATCGTCAGGCGGGCCGTGTTCATTTTCTTGATATCCGCGCCAAAGGTGTCGGGATTGCGCTGGCTCAAGGTAATGCTGCCCCTGACGCGCGCGCGGTTGTCGGCATACGACTGCGATTCGATAAACTGCTTGCCGGATGCCGATTGCAGCAGGCCGAAGTGTTCGTTTTGCCACAGCACCAGTGGCACTTTCGTCGCTTGCGCCGTGGCAACAAAGCCCGTGGCCGTGTCGTGCAGGGTATCGCCACCACCGACGATGGTGTGGATGTAGACCTTGCGGCCCGATTCTTCGAGCAGCGAGAAGCAGTCGTTTTCCAGCAGATAGCCCATCAGCGGTGAAAAGGTATTTGCGCCATTGTCGATCACGCAGTTGCCGTCTGTTTCGAGGATGTCGATCATCAGCGCGTCAAAGCGTTTCGGGTCGATGTTGCGCGCATCCGTCATCACCGGCACATGCTTGACCTGCATCGCCTTGTAGCGCGAGAACGTGGCGTTTTCCTGATCGGTGTCATAGCAGCGCAAAGGCAGGTCGTCCTTGCCGTTTAGCCACTGGGCCAGCAGGGTCGATACCAGGGTCTTGCCAATGCCGCCCTTGCCCTGCAGGATGAAATGTACCGTGTTTTGCATTGCGACTACTCCAAGTTGTTGCGTCAGTGACTATCAAAGATCCGTGACAGCGGCGCGCGTCAGGCCACCACTGGCATGTTGCGCGCCATCGTTTGCAACGATGCCACGCGCAACAGCGATCTGCTGATGATGCCAGTCAGGATACCATTGATATAGAGCAAGTTTTGTGTGAAAAATCTCCCCCGATAGTATGAACCAGGATGCAGTGCCATTGTCCTGTCTCGAGAAAGCCTGCAGCGCCGAGCTCAGTCAAGAAAGCGTAGCAGTTCTTGCAGGGCGTGCGCTACCGCCTGCTCGCGCACGGCCTGGCGGTCGCCTGCAAACACCTTGCGCTGCGTCTGTACGCGCCCGTCCACGGCCCAGCCAAAGCAGACGGTGCCGACAGGCTTGCCCGGCACGCCGCCCGTGGGGCCAGCAATGCCCGTGGTCGAGATGGCGACCTGGGCATTGCTGTGGGCCAAGCTGCCTTGTGCCATGGCGGCGGCCACTTCCTCGCTGACGGCACCGTGTACGGCGATCAGCTCGGCGGGTACGCCCAGCATGCTGCTCTTGGCCGCATTGGAATAGGTGACGAAGCCCCGTTCGAACCAGGCGCTCGAACCGGCGATGTCGGTGACGGCCTGCGCCACGCCGCCGCCCGTGCACGATTCGGCCGTGGCCAGCAGCAGGCCCTTGGCCTGCAAGGCCAGGCCGACTGCGTTGGAGAGGGGAACGAGTGCGTTGCTCATGGAGGACTCCTGCATGCGATGTGGAAGGGTGGCAAGACTGTAGCATGACCGCCGGTAAAAGAAAGTTTCCCCTTTAACAGCGAAAATGCGTACACTCTTTTATACATTTGCTACCACTTCGGGATGGCGGGCGCTCTGTCGCTGCGCCACCCTGGTGCGCATCGCCCGAATAGGCACGCGGCATGGTGCCGCGCCTTCGTACGCATTATCTTTACTCGGTTGTCATGGCAATTCTGAACTGTTCCTGGTGGCGTCATTCTGGCGCCCTGCGTCGCCCCTTGCGCGGCGCAGAGCGCCACCCTCTGCGCTGGGGCTGGCTATTGCTGCTCCTTAGCCTGCTATGCGCCGATGCGCTGGCGCAGATGCAGGGCGAACTGGAACGCCAAGTCAAGGCCGCGTACCTGTATCGGTTTGCCGGTTATGTCGAGTGGCCGGACGGCAGTTTTTTGCGCCCAGACTCTGCGTTGGTGATTGGCGTGGCGGGCGCCGATGCGCTGGCCGAGCAGCTCGAACAGAGCGTGGCCGGGCACAGCGTCAATGGTCGCGCCGTGCAGGTAAAAAAGGTACGCCGCGGCGAAACGCTGGCCGGGCTGCACGTGCTGTACCTGGGCGTGCTCGACAAGGCGATACTGCACGAGATGCTGGCCGCTAGCCGTGGCCTGGCGTTACTGACGGTCTCCGATTCGGAAGAGGTCTATGCGATGGGCAGCATGATCAATTTCGTGATGGCCGAAGACAAGGTGCGCTTCGACGTGGCCCTGAAACCGGTGGCGCAGGCGCATATCCGCATCAGTGCGCGCATGCTGCTCGCTGCGTACCGCGTGCAGACGGGGGGCGCATAAGCATGATCAGGCTGCGTTCCATTCGTCACAAACTGATGTCGGTAGTCTTGCTGACGACCCTGGTGGCGCTCGTCATTTCGCTGGCCACCATCGTCGTCTATGACTTGCGCGCCTACCACCGCAACCTGGTGACCGATATCAGTACCCAGGCCGAGTTGCTGGGGCACATGAGTTCGGCCGCGCTGACCTTCGATGACGAGCGCCTGGCGCTGGAAAACCTCAACCTGATGCGCATCCGTCCGCGCGTGACGGCCGGCGCCATCTACAAGGCCGATGGCAGTCTGTTTGCCAGCTACCGCGCGAATGAGCGCGTGGGCGAGCTGCCAGACAAGGCGGGCAAGGAAGGCGAAACCATTCAGGGCAGCTCGCTGGAACTGTTCAGGGCCATCGTTGACAATGGCGAACTGCTGGGCACCGTCTATCTGCGTGCCGATTATGAGCTTGCCGGCCGCACGGCCGACTATCTGGCCATGGCGCTGGGCGTGACGGTGCTGGCGCTGCTGGTGGCCTTGTTGCTGCTGCGTCGCCTCGATTTTGTCATCACGCAGCCCATCCTCGATATCGCTGATGTGGCGCGTGTCGTGATCGAGACGGGCGACTACTCGCGCCGCGCGCGCAAGCTCAGCGTCGACGAAGTGGCGCAGCTGGTCGATTCCTTCAACAAGATGCTGGCCGAGATCGAGCTGCGCACGCATGCGCTGGAGCGCTCGAACGGCGAACTGGCGCGCGAAGGCGAGCAGCGCACCCAGGTGCAGCAGGAAGTCATGCGCCTGAATCAGGAGCTCGAAGTGCGCGTGCACGAGCGCACGATGCAGCTTGAAATGACGAATGCGGAACTGGCCATGGCGATGGAGGAGGCGCGCAGCGCCAACTATGCCAAGTCGGCGTTCCTGTCGTCGATGAGCCATGAATTGCGCACGCCGCTGAACGCTATCCTGGGCTTCGCGCAAATCCTCAGTTCCGACCGCCTGCCGTCGACCCTGCAGCAAAAGAAGGAGTTTGCCGGCCATATCCTTAAATCGGGACGCCATTTGTTGACCTTGATCAATGAAATCCTCGACCTGGCGAAGGTGGAGTCGGGCACGCTCAGCCTGTCGCTCGAACCTGTGGGCCTGGACGCCATCTTGCAGGAATGCCACGACATGATCGCGCCGCTGGCCACCCAGCGCCGCATCGGCATGGTCTTCCCCGATGCCTGCACCTACAACGTGCTGGCCGACCGCACGCGCCTCAAGCAGATTTTGTTGAACCTGCTGTCGAATGCGCTCAAGTACAACCGCGAGCAGGGGCAGGTGACCATCGATTGCGCGCCGCAGGTCGGCGGACGGGTACGCATCAGCGTGCGTGACACGGGCTTGGGCTTGAATGCAGAACAGGTGGCGCTGCTGTTCCAGCCCTTCAACCGGCTGGGGCAGGAGGGCGGCACCGAAGAAGGTAGTGGCATTGGCCTGGTAGTGACGAAGCGCCTGGTGGAATTGATGGATGGCAGCATCGGCGTGTCGAGCACGCTTGGCGATGGCAGCACTTTCTGGATCGAGCTGTGCATAGTCGATGCCGTGCCCATTCCCGTGGCCCCGGCCTTGTCGCGACCTGACCTGGCCGGCGCCTTGCTTGAGAACAGCGCCCCCGTCACCTTGCTGTATGTGGAAGACAACCCCGCCAACCTGACCCTGGTCGGGAAATCGTGCGCTACTGCCCCCGATTGCAGTTGCTGACGGCCAGGGATGGCCGCCTGGGCGTGGAGATGGCGCGCAGTCACTTGCCGCAGATGATCTTAATGGACATCAACCTGCCGCATGTGAACGGCACGGATGCGTTGAAACTACTGCGCGCCGATCCGCGCACGGCGCATATTCCTGTCATCGCTTTGACGGCCAACGCCATGCCCGGCGATGTGGAGCGCAGCATGGCGCTGGGCTTTTACCGCTATCTTACCAAGCCGATCAACCTCGATGAATTTACCGAGGCGATTAACAGTACCCTGGCCTATGTGGCGCAGCAGCGCCAGCGGCAAGGCAAGTGGGCGCCATGATCAGCCAGGCCGATATTTACGCGGCTAAAATTCTCATCGTCGACGACCATGAAGTCAATGTACGCCTGCTCGAGCATCTACTCGGCAGCGGTGGTTATACGGCCATTACCAGCACCCTCGATGCGCGCACCGTAGTCGGCCTGCACCAGCGCCACCAGTTTGACCTGATCATTCTCGACCTGGTCATGCCTGCCATGAGCGGCTATGCCGTGATGGATGCGCTGCGCCCGCTGGAGCTGGAAGGCTATCTGCCCGTGCTGGTGATCGCCGCCGACCCTGAGGCCAAGCTGGCCGCGCTGGAAGCGGGCGCGCGTGACTTCATCAGCAAGCCGTTCGACGCGCTCGAAGTGCTCACGCGCATCCGCAACATGCTCGAAGTGCGGCTGCTGCACCGCGCCGCGCATCACTACAACACGCTGCTCGAACGTACAGTGGGCCAGCGCACTGCCGAGCTGCAGCGCTTTCGCGGCGCCATGGATGCCACCAGCGACGCCATCTTCCTGGTCGACGTGCTGTGCATGACCCTGGTCGACGTCAACGACGGCGCGTGCCGCCTGCTCGGCTATGCGCGCGGCGAGCTGCTGGCGCTGGCGCCCGGCACCTTGTTGCCGTCGCCGCCATCGGCGCCCCTGACCGCGCTGCCGGACGGCCCGGTCCAGCTGGCCATGGAAGTGACGGAGTGCGAATTGCTGCGACGCGACCTGAGCCTGGTGCCCGTGGAACTGGGCTGGCACTGGTATGTACAAGCGCCCGTGGCAGGCGGACAGGGCCCCGGTGGCCTGCTGCTGATTGCCGTGGCGCGCGACATCAGCGAGCGGCGCCAGGCGCAGGAGCGATTGAAGCACCTGGCCCATTACGATGGCTTGACTGGGTTGCCTAACCGCAGCCTGTTTTACCAGGCGCTGGCCCAGGCCGTCGAACTTGCACAGGAAAAAAGATGGCGCATCGTGGTGCTGTGCATCGGACTCGACCGTTTCAAGAGCATCAACGATACCTTGGGCGCGGCGCTGGGCGACGAATTGCTGCGCCAGTTCAGCAACCGCCTGGTTCAATGCGTGCGCCTGCGCGACACGGTGGGGCGCCTGGGCAACGACGAATTCGCGTTGATCCTGAGCATGAGCCGTAACCAGCAGGACGCCGTGGTCGTGGCCAATCAGGTGCGTGTAGCCTTGCGCGCACCATTCGACTTGCGCGGCCATGCGGCCACCCTGACGGCCAGCATCGGCATCGCCATGTATCCGGACGACGCCACCGACCCGGAAACGCTGATTAAATACGCGAATACGGCTATGGACGGCGCCAAGCAGGCGGGGCGCGACGGCTACCGCTTTTTCACGGCCGGCATGAACGTGCAGGTGCTGGTGCGCCTTGACTTGGAACTGGCGCTGCGCCATGCCATCGAACACGAACAATTCATCCTGTACTACCAGCCCAAGGTGGACTTGCGCACGGGCGGCATCAGCGGTGTCGAAGCGCTGCTGCGCTGGCGTCGCCCTGGCTACGGCTTGGTGGCGCCGGCCGAATTCGTGCCGGTGCTGGAAGATACGGGCTTGATCGTACGCGTGGGCGCCTGGGTGATCCAGGCCGCCTGCCGCCAGATCGCCGAGTGGCGCGACAGCGAAGTGGGGCCCGTGCACGTGGCCGTGAATGTGTCGAGCCGCCAGTTTGCCGAAGGCGACCTGGAAGGCGAGGTGACGTGCGCGTTGGCGCAGTATGGCGTGGCGCCTGAACTGCTGGAGCTGGAACTGACGGAAACGGCGCTGATGTCGAATGCCGAACACACCATCGTCGTACTGGGAAAATTGAAGAAAATCGGCGTCAAGGTGGCGATCGACGATTTCGGCACCGGCTACTCGAGCCTGGCGTACTTGCAGCGCTTCCCCATCGACAAGCTGAAAATCGATATCGCCTTCGTACGCAACATCACCAGCAATCCGAACGACGCGGCCATCGCGCTGGCCATCGTCAGCATGGCGCATAGCCTGAAACTGAGGGTGGTGGCCGAGGGCGTGGAGTCGCGCCCGCAGCTTGAATATCTGCGGCGTAACCGCTGCGACGAGATCCAGGGCTTGTATTTCAGCCGCGCCTTGCCCGCGCTGGAACTGGGGCAGATGATTGTTGTCGGCGCCGGCCTGCCGCCCGGTCTTGATCCCGCCGCGCAGCCGGCGCAAACTCTGCTCATCGTCGACGATGACGTCAACGTGCTGTCGTCGCTGCACCGCCTGCTCCGCCCTGAGGGATATCAGATCCTCACGGCCAGCACGCCAGGCGAGGGCTTCGAGATGCTGGCGCTGCACCGCGTGCACGTCATCGTCTGCGAGCAGCGCATGCCCAGCATGAGCGGCACGGAATTTTTGAGCAAGGTCAAGGAACTGTATCCGGAAACCATACGCATCATCTTGTCGAGCTACACGGGCTTCGAAGCGGTGCTCGACTCGATCAACCGGGGTGCGATTTACCGTTTTTATACCAAGCCCTGGGATGACACCGAGCTGCGCGACAACATCCGCCTGGCCTTCCAGCACTACTGGATGGTGAACCAGCCTGGGCTGGCGCGCGCGGCGCTGCGGTAGCCGGTTTAATTGTCGTCTGCATTGTCGTCTGCATTGTCGTCGTTAGTCGCTGAAATGGTCGAAGGACGATAGTTGCAGGTCGAGTGGCAAGCCTGCCGCATCGACCAGGCGCAAGCCGCTTTGCGCCTGAATGCAGCCGACCCGTGTGACGGGCGTGCCACAGCTGGTCGCCAGGGCGGCGATGGCCTCGCGCGACGCTGCCGGTGCCGTGAAACACAGCTCATAATCGTCGCCGCCGGCGGCCGTGTAGCGGCGGCGCAGGCCGGTTTCTTGCTGCGCCAGCACGGGACCGGCTGGCAGCGCATCGACATCGAGCGTGGCACCGACTTGCGACGCTTTCAGGATATGACTCAGATCTCCCACCAGGCCGTCGGAAATATCAATGGCCGCATGCGCCAGGCCATGCTCGGCCAAAGCGCAGCCTAGTGTCACGCGCGGCGTGGGCGTGTGCATGCGCGCCGCTGCCGTCAGCAGCTCGTTTGGTGTCAGCGCCTGCTCCATGCGGTAGCCGGCCAGCGCCAGGCGCGCATCGCCGACAGTCCCGCTGACCCAGATATCGTCGCCCGCCACGGCCGCGCTGCGGCGCAGCGCCTGGCCCGGTGTCAGTTCGCCGAACACGGTGATGCAGATATTCAAGGCACCCTTGGTGGTGTCACCGCCGATGAGTTCGCAGCCGAATTCATCGGCCAGCGCAAACAGACCTTCGGCAAAGCCTGCCAGCCAGGCGCGCTCGGCTTGCGGCAGGGCCAGGGCCAGGGTAAATGCCACGGGACGCGCGCCCATGGCGGCCAGGTCAGACAGGTTCACGGCCAGGCTTTTGTGGCCCAGCATGCGGGCGTCGGCACCGGCAAAGAAGTGCCGGTCCTCGACCAGCATGTCCGAGGAGATGGCGATCTGCTTGCCGGCGCCGGGGGTGAGCAGGGCGCAATCGTCGCCGATGCCCAGAGTGGCCCGGCTGGGGCGCTGGCGTACAAAATATTGTTTGATCAGGTCGAATTCGGAAAGCGCGTCTTGTAGGGCCATGGCGTAGTCTGTTCGTTGAGTGATGGTGGGGCCTGGCTATTATAGGCTGGCCCGGAATACAGGTCTTTGTCACTGCAAGCAGCTGACCATGCCCATCCTCGATAGGGCAGTAAATTTGAAATACCTTATACATAACTAAATAAGCTACGCCCGACGACTTATTGGAAATATTGTTACTATGTCTTCAATATTTGGCAAATGAGAACGCGCTACGTCCAAATCCAATGTTGTAAATATAACGAGGCCAACATGATGTCGAGACCGTTGCAGACGCACTCGCAACCTGAACTTTCAGAGATCGGTAAAGTTGACAACTTGTTGATCCGGCGCTTTTGCAGTGGTGACTTGCGCGCATTCGAAGTGCTGGTAACAAAATACCAGCGCCGGGTTGCCGCGCTGATCAACGCTTCGGTGCGCAATAACGCAGTGGCAGAAGAACTGACACAGGAAGCGTTTCTGCGCGCATACCGCAGTTTGCCCGAGTTTCGTTTCGAAAGTGCGTTTTCGACCTGGCTGTATGCGATCGCCCGCAACCTGACAATGTCTTATTTCAGGGATGGCCAGGAGCAAGACGAAAATTCGATCCCGATGGATCTGCTGACAGAAACGATGGTGCTGCAGGATAATGCGAGCTGGAAAGGTCACGCACCCGGTCCCGACGAGCACTTGTGCGGCGCGCAACTGGCGGCCGGCATTGAACAGTCCATCGAAAACCTGACGCCGAGCATGCGCAGCGCCTTCCTTTTGCGCGAGCGCGATGACTTGAGCTATCAAGCAATTGCGACGCAACTATGCATGCCACTCAATACGGTGCGTTCACTTATTTTCCGCGCACGTGCAACTATTAGTTCGGATATACGTCCAATGTTAAGCAAAGCCATTTCAGTGAGGTCTTTTTGAATTCGATAGCAAACAGCGACAGCATGGAATATGTACTGCAACTGCTCGAAGAAGACATTAGCGATACCGCATTTCAGGCTGCCATTGAGGAACTCGATGCATCACCGGCACTATTTGAGTCCCTGGTGGCAGTGCAGTTTGTGAAAGACGCGCTCCGGGGCAACTGTTGTCCCGACCGGCATTACACTGCGGGGATCATGCGTTTCATCGCCGCGGCCGAAGCCACGCGCACTGCCGAGTGTGGTACCGAAAGAGTTCCCGAATGATGGCTTTGATACAGGCAGGCGGATCGGCAACAGATCCGTTTTGCATCGGGAAGAAAGCAACCAACTAGCAACATCACCATCATCGGAGTAACCGTGGATCTAATCACAGTAGGACAATTCGAACTGGTATATAACGCGTTTTCATTCGCCATTGCCGTCATGGGAGCGGCAACGATCTTCTTTTTCCTCGGACGTTCACAGGTGGCGGCGCCCTACAAGACGGCCCTCACCATCACCGGTTTGGTGACACTGATCGCCGCCTACCACTACATCCGTATTTTCGCCTCGTGGGAAGAGTCGTACACCGTGGTGGCAGGACAGGTAACGGCGACGGGCATCAAATTTAACGATGCCTATCGTTACGTCGACTGGTTGCTGACGGTGCCGCTGCTGCTGATCGAACTGATCCTGGTAATGCGTTTATCGCCAGCGGAAACCGTGGCAAAAAGCACCAAGCTGGGCTTGCTGGCCGCACTGATGGTTGTGCTCGGTTACCCCGGTGAAATTTCCGGTGTTCCTGGCACGCGCTGGCTCTGGTGGACGCTGGCCATGATCCCGTTCCTGATCATTGTCTATGACCTGTTCTTCGGCCTGAAAAAATCGATCGCATCGCAGCCGGAATCGGCACGCGGCCTGGTCAGTGCCGCACGCTGGGTGACCGTGTTGTCGTGGTGCTTTTATCCGGTCGTCTTCATTTTCCCGATGATAGGCTTTACTGGCGGCGCTGCCACCACCGCCGTTCAGGTGGGATACACGGTCGCTGATATCGTAGCCAAAGCGGCATTCGGCGTACTGATCTACATGATCGCGGTCCGCAAGTCGGCCGCCGACGAGCATGCCGTCGCCCCCGCCTCTGGACACAAGCAAGGCGGCAACGCGTAAGCTTCACAAGTAGGATGTTGATGCGCCGGGGCCGTCGGTTCCGGCGCAATTTTCCTCGTCGCTGGAGCGAAACCATGTACGCGCAAGCCATACCATCACCTCATCAGGTGCTCATTCCAAGGCCCGCCCCCGCCATTGCGGTGGCCACCTTCGGGAGTTTGCTCGATGCGGTCGAACTTAATTTATTCCATAGCATCGACTCGCACATGCCGCCATCGGACGCGGCCACTGCCGCTGCCTGCCATCTGCGCAGTGGCGGCCAGCGTGTGCGCGCCCGCCTGGCCATCCATGCCGGGCTGAGTCTGCAACTGGCGCCTGGCGATATCGTCGCCATCGCCACCACAGTAGAACTTCTGCACAACGCTTCGCTGATACACGACGACTTGCAAGACCGTGACCTGCTGCGCCACGGCGTAGCCACTGTCTGGTCGGCGTTTGGCGACAACACGGCCATTTGCGCCGGCGATTTGATGCTGGCAATGGCCTACGGCGCACTTGGTGCAGTCACCCAAACGAGCCTCCTGCCGGCGCTGCTGAACCTGACGCTGGCGCATACGAGCAAAGCGATCCACGGCCAATGCCTAGATCTGGCCGGCCCGCAGCATGACGACATCGCCAGCTATGAAGCGATGGCGAGGGCAAAATCGGGCGCCCTGCTGAGCTTGCCGACGGAACTCGCGCTGCTTGCTGCCGGGCGCGCCGAGGCCATGCCGAACGCCAGATACGCTGCCGAAAGCTTTGCCATCGGCTATCAGATCGTTGATGACATCGACGATATCGACATCGATTCGGACCCGCTGAAGATAGCGCGCTCATTCAACATCGTGCTGATGCTGCAAGCAGGCGGACAAGCGTCTGCCCGCGCCGCCGCAGTGAAGCTGGCACAGCACCATTTCGGGTGCGCCGCCGCTGCCGCCGCCGAACTGCCTGGTGGCACCGGCGATTTGCTCACGACGCTGATACAGCGTCTGGCGCAGCGCTTATGAGAGACACCGACATGCATGAACAAGCGCACGGCATCGTCATCGGGGCCGGCTTTGGCGGTATTGCGGCAGCGCTCAGGCTGCGCGCCAAGGGTTACCGGGTCACGCTGCTCGATCGCAGCGGTGCGCTCGGCGGACGCGCTCAGGTGTTCGAGCGCGACGGCTTCCGGCATGACGCCGGGCCGACCGTCATTACCGCCCCATTCCTGTTCGAAGAACTGTTCGAATTGTTCGGCGAACGCATGGCCGACCATCTGACGCTGGTGCCGCTCACGCCCTGGTATCGCTTCCGTTTCGCCGATGGCGACACCTTCGATTACGGCGGCACGCTCGAACAGACCATGGCCGAAATCGCCCGCATCGAGCCGCGCGACTGCGACGGTTACCTCGCCTTGCTGGCCCATTCAAAACGTATCTTTGCGGTCGGCTTCACCGAATTGTCTGCCCAGCCATTCGACCGGCTGGTCACGATGCTACGCCAGATCCCGCGCCTGATCGGGCTCGGTAGTTACCAGACCGTGTGGGGCCTGGTGTCGCGCTATCTGACGAGCCCGAAACTGCGCCAGGCGTTTTCAATCCAGCCGCTGCTGGTGGGCGGCAATCCATTCAATACCACTAGCATTTATGGCCTGATCCATTTTCTCGAGCGCGCCTACGGCGTCCATTTTGCGATGGGCGGTACCGGCGCGATCACGGCTGCGCTGGGCCAACTGATGCAGCGCCATGGTATTTTGGTCCAGCTCAACACGACCGTCAGTTCGATCCGCGTCGAACAAGGCAAAGCTACCGGCGTACAACTGGAAAACGGCACACTGCTGAACGCCGATCTGGTGGTATCAAATGCCGATGCGGCGCATTTGTATGGTGCCATGCTTAAACCGCGTCAGCAGGCGCTGTCGGCGCGTCTGAAACTGGCCGCAGCGCATTATTCGATGGGATTGTTTGTGCTCTATTTTGGCACTACACGCACCTATCCCGATGTTGCGCACCATACCATTTCGATGGGCGAACGTTACCGCGAGTTGTTGAAGGACATTTTTGAGCGCAAGGTGCTGGCCGATGACTTCTCGCTGTACCTGCACCGGCCTACCGCCACCGACCCCAGTTTTGCGCCGGCCGGCTGTGACAGTTTTTACGTGCTGTGCCCGGTACCGAATCTGCAAGGCGGCATCAACTGGCAAGAGCAAGGGCCGCTGCTGCGCGACCGCATCGTCGCCGCGCTCGATGCGACCTTGCTGCCAGGCTTACAGGAAAGCATTACCGCCGATTTCTTCAAGACGCCCGAAGACTTCCAGCACGATTACCTGAGCGTGCACGGTTCCGGCTTTTCAGTGGCGCCGCTGTTCCGGCAATCGGCCTGGTTTCGCTTCCACAACCGCGCCGAAGGCATCAAAAATTTGTATCTGACCGGCGCCGGCACCCATCCCGGCGCCGGCTTGCCGGGCGTGCTCTGCTCGGCCAAGGTCGTCGACGCGCTGATTCCAGCCGCGACCGCAGTGACGCGGGCAACATGACGCCGGCGCGCACGCCGGCACAACAGCGCGCGCTAGCGAACGCCGGCGCCGCGCTGCGCTCGAAAGGACGCAGCTTCTACTGGGCCGGCCACCTGCTGGGCAGGGTGCATGCCGCGCGCGCGACGCGCCTGTACGGTTTTTGCCGCCATGTCGACGATCTGGCCGACGAAGCAACGTCGGTCGAGGATGCGCAGCGCGCGCTGGCACTGCTGAGCACCGAGATCGCTGCCGGCATCTCGGATGATCCGGCTACGCGCGACGTGCTGGGTCTGATGGCCGAATGCGCTATCGAACCGGCGCTGATGCTCGAATTGATACGCGGCGTGGCTTCGGATCTGGAGCCGGTGCGTGTCGAAGACGATGCTGCCTTGCTGCGCTACTGCTATCGGGTAGCCGGCACGGTCGGACTGATGATGTGCCAGGTATTGGGCGTACGCGACGAGGCGGCGCTGCGCCATGCGCTCGATCTGGGCATTGCCATGCAGCTGACCAATATTTGCCGCGATGTGAGCGAAGATGCAGGCGCCGGACGACGCTACCTGCCGGCGTCGCGCATCGGCGCGCTCGCGCCGCAGCAATTGATTGCGCCGGCCCTATCCTTGCAACCGTTGCTGCGCCGCTGCGTAGCTGACTTGCTCGATCAGGCCGACATCTATTACCAGAGTGGCCAACAGGGTTTGCCCTACTTGCCGCTGCGCGCGCGTGGCGCCATTCTCGTCGCAGCGCGCCTGTACCAGGCCATCGGTGTGCGTCTGCGGCGCAGTGACCATGCATTCTGGGAAGGACGCGCGGTGGTGCCAGGCAGGAGCAAGGCGGCGCTGACACTGCACGCCTTGCTGACGGCGGCGCTGACGCCGCGCTTCTGGCGCAGCAGCCGTGGGCACGATCATGCATTGCACAACGCTTTTGTCGACTTGCAGCATGCGCTGCCGCGCAGCGAACGGGCACATGAGCACTGAATTCGACCTGATCATATTGGGTGGCGGTTGCGCCGGCCTGAGCCTGGCGCTGCGCCTGGCCGCGCTTGGCGAGCGCTGTCCGCGCACGCTGATCATCGAAGCGCGCCATGCTTACACCAACGACCGGACCTGGTGTTTCTGGGGCGAGCCGGCAGCGCCGCTGCGCCATCTGGTGCAGCAACGCTGGAATGCGCTGACCGTGCATACGGACGCGGGCCAGGTCAGGGTCGACTGCTCTGCCACGCCTTACCAGCGCATCAGCGCCGATGCGTTTTACACCGAAGCGCTGGCCAAGGTCGCCAGCAATCAGGCCATCACGCTGCTGCTGGGCGAGTCTGTCGATGGTACGCCACGCAAGGCTGAGCAAGCCTGGCATGTCACTTGCCGCCAGAACGCTTATCGCGCTGCGATGCTCATCGACACCCGCGCTGGCGCCGGCATCGGTGAGCAGCCCAGCGCAGAGGCCACGCTCTGGCAGTCATTTTACGGTCAGGAAATTGTCTGCAGCGCGCCGATATTCGATCCCGCTTGCGTGACGCTGATGGATTTTCGCGGCACCGGCCTAGAGCGCATCTTGTTTACCTATGTGCTGCCTCTGTCAGCGCACCGCGCGCTGATCGAAGTGACGCAATTCGGGCCGACGCCGCTGAGGCCAAAACAATTATCGGACGAACTCGCACTGGCCGTTGCCGCCTGCACTGGTGCAACCACGTTCGAGGTGCTGCGTTACGAGCATGGCATGCTGCCGATGGGCTTGCAGGTATCGGCTGCAAACTCGGCTGCAAAGTCGGCTGCAAAGTCGGCTGCACAGTGCGATCCGACCTATGTCAGGGCCGGCATACTGCAAGGGGCGGCGCGTCCGGCCACCGGTTACGCATTTCAGCGCATACAGCGCTGGGCCGAACTGTGCGCCGAGCGGCTCGGCGAAGGTGCATTGCCGCTTGCTCATGTGGCTGACCCGCCGCTGCTGCGCGCGCTGGACGGCCTGTTCCTGTCACTGCTGCGGGCCCGGCCGGACATCGCGCCCGCGCTGTTTCTGCGCTTGTTCGACACGGTCGACAGCGGCTGCCTGACGCGCTTCCTGAGCGAGCAAGGCAGTCTGGCCGACTGCGCAAAGATCGTTGCCGCGTTGCCTGCGCGCCCATTCCTGCGCCATCTTCCGATCGCGCTCAAGCAATTGGCGACGCGCCGCAGTGCCGTGCTGCCGGCATGACGGCACTACGCATCCAGGGATTGCTGTTTTGCGCCATTGCCGCCGGCGTCGCGGCTGCGGGCGTCGTCGTTGCTGATGCGCTGGCGCTCGCATTGGGCGGCACGACAGGTCTGCTGGTGCTGGCCGCACTCATCTTGCTGCTCGGCGTGCCACACGGTGCGCTCGACATTGTGTTCGCCCAGGAACTGTACGGCGTGCACGGATTGCGCCACTGGTGCGGCTTCACGCTGGCGTATTTGAGTGCGGGGCTGCTGGTGGTACTGATATGGCACACGATGCCACAATTATTCCTGCTCGGTTTCCTGCTATTGTCGGCGCTGCATTTTTCGGGCGACCCGGCGCCAGGCACCAGCTTGGTCGCGCGCCTGCTCTACGGCGGCGCCATGATCGTGCTGCCCGCCCTGCTGCATGAAAACGAGATGGCGCGCCTGTTTGCCTTTCTGGTGTTACCGCAAGCGGCGATGCTACTGGCCAGCTTTTTACACGAGATCAGCTGGCCTTGGCTGCTGGCAACGGCGCTGGCAGCAGCCTGGCAAAGCCGCACGCATTGGCTGACCGGCCTCGAAATGGCGGCGGCGGCGGCGCTGGCGCTGCTGGCGCCGCCGCTGTTGGCATTTACCGTGTTTTTTTGTGCCATGCATGGCGCGCGCCACATCGTGCGCACCTGGCACTATGCTGGCGCTGGCGCTGAATCGACGACAAGGCTGGGCCGCGCCGCTCTGCTTCCCATGCTGGGTACGCTCATCCTGGGGGGGGCCGCCGCATACGGTTTGCGCGCCGCTCCACTGGAAGCGGGCCTGATGCAATTGGTGTTTGTCGGACTGGCGGCGCTGACAGTGCCGCATATGGCCCTGGTGGAGCAAGTGCGCTGGTCTGGCTGGGCCAGACGGGACGCGCCGTCCCCGCTCAATCGGTGAAGAGATGCGTATGGCGCTGCCGCTGTAGCGTGCTATTGGTCTTTCATTTAAAAAACAAATCGAAGTATAATAATTGATAGTTTTTATTGCTTATCTTATGTATGCCACCAGATGGCTTTACAATGGTAAGTTATACGTTTTCGTGATATCAGACTGTGGCTAGCGGAAAATACCTAGCTGATTGAAAGAATTGGTCTGATAAAATCCCGAATACCCGATCGACCAAACAGGAAGGCTGCACAGCATGGATTCGTCATCTGATAAAAAAGAAGAATTGCGTCAACAATTGCGCTTGGCTGCACTTGAATATCACGAGTGTCCGCGCCCCGGTAAAATCAGCGTGACGCCCACCAAACAACTGACCAACCAGCGCGACTTGGCGCTCGCTTACTCGCCAGGCGTGGCGGCACCGTGCGAAGAGATCGTCATCGATCCGGCGAATGTGTATAAATATACGGCGCGCGGCAACCTGGTGGCCGTGATCACCAACGGCACGGCCGTGCTGGGACTGGGCAATATCGGCCCGCTGGCCGCGAAGCCGGTGATGGAAGGCAAGGGCGTACTGTTCAAGAAATTCGCCGGCATCGACGTCTTCGACATCGAAATCAACGAGATGGACCCGGACAAGCTGGTCGACATCATCGCTTCGCTGGAACCGACCTTCGGTGGCGTGAACCTGGAAGATATCAAGGCGCCCGAGTGCTTTTACATCGAGCGCCAACTGCGCGACCGCATGAAGATTCCCGTCTTCCATGACGATCAGCACGGCACCGCCATCATCGTCGGCGCGGCCATCCTGAATGGCTTGAAAGCCGTCGGCAAGAAAATTGAGGAATGCAAGCTGGTCGTGTCGGGCGCAGGCGCCGCTGCGCTGGCCTGTCTGGACCTGATCGTCGACCTGGGCTTCCCGCTGAAAAATATCTACGTCACCGACCTGGCCGGCGTGGTCTACAAGGGCCGCACGGAACTGATGGACCCGGACAAGGAACGCTTCGCGCAAGACACGCCGCTGCGCACCCTGGCCGAGGTCATCCCGGACGCCGACATTTTCCTCGGCGTTTCCGCCGGCGGCGTGCTGAAACAAGACATGGTGCGCAATATGGCGCCGAATCCCTTGATCTTGGCGCTGGCCAACCCGAATCCGGAAATCCTGCCGGAAGAAGTCAAGGCCGTGCGCAGCGACGCCATCATCGCCACGGGCCGTTCGGACTATCCGAATCAGGTCAACAATGTGCTGTGCTTCCCGTACATCTTCCGCGGCGCCCTCGATTGCGGCGCGACGACGATTACGCGCGAGATGGAAATCGCCGTGGTGCACGCGATCGCCGACCTGGCGCATGCCGAGCAGTCGGACATCGTGGCAACTACCTACGGCATCAGCAACCTGTCGTTCGGCCCTGAATACCTGATCCCGATGCCGTTCGATCCGCGCTTGCTGATCAAGATCGCCCCGGCTGTCGCCAAGGCGGCCGAGGAATCGGGCGTCGCCACGCGTCCGATCAAGGACTTGCAAGCGTATGCGGATAGCCTGCAGCAATTCGTCTACCGCAGCGGCACCTTCATGAAGCCATTGTTCCTGAAAGCCAAATCGACGCCGGCCGAACTCAAACGCATCGTCTACGCCGAAGGCGAAGAAGAGCGCGTGCTGCGCGCCGTGCAAGTGGTGGTCGATGAAAAGCTGGCGCGGCCTATCTTGGTGGGCCGTCCACCGGTACTCGAAGCGCGCATCGAGAAATTCGGCCTGCGCCTCAAGCAAGGCGTCGACTTCGACGTCATCAACCCGGACTTCGACGAGCGCTATCGCGATTACTGGAATACGTATTACGCCATGACCAGCCGCAAGGGCGTCACCGAGGAATACGCGAAACTGGAAATGCGTCGCCGCCATACCCTGATCGGATCGATGATGATCCACAAGGGCGACGCCGACGGCATGATCTGCGGTACCTTCGGCACCACCCAGCTGCACCTGAAGTACATCGACCAGGTGCTGGGCAAGCGCGCCGGCAGCAATGTCTATGCGGCCATGAACGTGCTGATCATGCCGGAGCGTCAATTGGTGATGGTGGACACGCACGTCAACGAGAATCCGGACGCCGAGCAATTGGCCGAGATCACCATCATGGCGGCCGAAGAGATGACCCGTTTCGGCCTGTCGCCGCGCGCGGCTCTGCTGTCGCATTCGAACTTCGGTTCCAGCGACAGCGCCTCGGCGCAAAAAATGCGCGCCGCGCTGGCGATCATCAAGGAACGCGCCCCGGACCTGGAAATCGACGGCGAAATGCACGGCGATACGGCCCTCGACAGCAAGCTGCGTCAGAAAATCATGCCAAACTCGGCACTGAAGAACGATGCCAACCTGCTCGTCATGCCGAATATCGAGTCGGCCAACATCGCCTACAACCTGGTGAAGACGGCAGCCGGCAACGGCATCGCCGTGGGTCCGATCCTGCTCGGCTGCGCCAAGCCCGTGCACATTCTGACGCCATCGGCTACCGTGCGCCGCATCGTCAACATGACGGCCCTGTGCGTCGTCGACGCCGTGGCGCAACGCAAGGCCTAAGCGCTAGCTGCTCGACAAAAGCCGCGCCATCCGTCAGGGTGGCGCGGTCTTTTTACATCTGTGCGTCATCAGCAAGGGGCGTCACCAGTACCGTGTGGGTCGCGCGCACATTGCCGTGCCGGGCGGCGACGTCCTTAAGCGCAGTGTGATATGCGTCAACAAAATACTGGCGATGGCTATCTGCAAGGCCATTTCCAGGAAATGGCGAGCTATTTGATCTGTATCAATATGCTCGCCCTGCAGCGACCGATAATGGTCTCGAACTCCTTGCCCTTCCAGTGGTCTGCATCGGCGTCGGCAGCATCGTGCCGGCGTCCCTTTGTGTGACGCAACAACGCTGGCCGTGGCGGGAGTTCACTTAATTATGGGGCTGCAGATCGAGCCACACGGCATACGACAGGCGCTTGCCGTGCCATAGTCCACCGCCGCGGATGACGGCGTCGCACGAGGTCAGCTGGCCGGCCAGCTCCTGGCGGCCCAGGTTGCGGTGCAGGCGCAGGGCGTCGTTCTGCGCCAGGTAGCCGACCAGCTCGCCATCGATGAAGACGGCGATGGCCTTGTCCTGGAACGGATGGGCATCGTCGCAGACGAGCAGGGCCAGGCATTTTTTTTCCGCATTGCCTGGGCCATGCTCACCTGCGAGCTTGGCGATAGCGGGCTGGTACATCGATTCGTTTTCCACTTCCGAAGCAAAGCGCCCCGCGTCGTTCCAGTGCTGCGCCGGGGCGCCAGGAGGAATCGCCGGCACGTACTGGCGCATCGAGAGCAGCGGCTGGTGCAGCGGTTTGACGGACGTGCGACCGCTGAAGACGTAGTACAGCAGGGCGATGACGATCACGATGGCAAGCAGGTAAAGCATGGTATCTCTCTGATTTCTGAAGGGGGTGAGCCGGGGGCGCAAACGCGCAGCGCGTCGCTGCCGCTACTATAGCAAGTTCGTCGTGCCGCCCAGAATAATCCTCGCCATGATGCGCCGTCGCCGATGGCCATCAACCATCAACCATCAACCATCAACCATCAACCATCATCCACAATCAGCGTCAGCGTCAGCGCCTAGCGTTTCAGCGCCATCCCCACCGAGGCGGGCGCCGTGTACTGGAAACCGAACTGCGCGTACAGCGCTTGCGCATGGCCATCGCCGATGACCGTGCCCATGCCCACTACGGCGTCGCCGTAGAGTACTTGCACGGCAAACAGGGAGTTCGGCAAGCCCTTGGCCGCCGCTTCGGTAGTTTTCGCGCTCAGGCCGGCGGCAACGCGCAACTGCCGATAGGTGGCGAGCGCGGGAATGGCCAGGCGGATGGTGTAGGGCGATGCTGCGATCAAGGCGCTTTCCTGCAAAAATGGATTGGAGCGGCAATGATAGGCGGCCAAGCGGCTCCAGGGCAGCACGCTATATTCGTCGCACCCTATGTCGTCCGGGGCGCTTTTGCGCTATGGTGGCGTGATTCTTATATTTGTTGAAAGCACGCCATGTCCGCAGGATTTACCGCCACCGAGTTGTCCGTTGTCAATCAAGACCACGCCCTGATCACCACCCTTGCCGCGGCGCCCGGCAAAGGCGAGCCCGTCTACCTGATGCTGCAGCGCGCCGAAGAATACGACGCGCAGGACGTGGCCATGGGTATGGACGAGCCGTACATCGAATACTGCGGCCAGCAATTTGCCTGGTACGGCCACATGCATGCCGTGATCTTGCATCCGAATCGCTTGTCGGTGCAGATGGATGCCGAGGCGGCCATGCAGATGGATGACGATGGCCAGATCGACGTGCGTTTTAATTTGACGCCGGAGCGCTACGCGCAGCTGCAACAGGCGCTGCGCACCACGTTCGAGGGCTGCGATTACTATCGCGAGGAACGGTGATTTACGTCGCCATCGTGCGCCTGGGCGCCGTGCAGGCCGGCTGACATGAAGGCGGTTGGCAGCAGCGGAAAAAAGCTGATGCATCGGGCCATGTCATTTCCCTTTCGACATGGCATCGGTCCGTCGCCATGGGCGACGGACCGGGACGGTATTGCAGCAGCCAGTTAGGCTGAGAGTTCTCCGCGGATGATTGCTGCGCCTGCACTGAGCGCATTTAATTTGCCTCTTGCTACTTGGCGCGACAACGGTGCCATGCCACAGTTGGTGCTAGGGTAGAGCTTGTCGGCATCGACAAAGCGTAGCGCTTTGCGCAGGGTGTTGGCTACTTCCTCCGGTGTTTCTATGGTATTGCTTGCCACGTCAATCGCCCCTACCATCACTTTTTTTCCGCGAATGAGTTCAATCAGGTCAATGGGGACACGCGAGTTGTGGCATTCCAGCGAGATGATATCGATGTTCGATTTCTGCAGCTTGGGAAACGATTCTTCATATTGGCGCCATTCGGACCCCAGCGTATTTTTCCAATCAGTATTGGCTTTGATGCCGTAACCATAGCAAATATGTACGGCAGTTTCGCATTTGAGCCCTTCAATCGCCCTTTCCAAGGTAGCAATCCCCCAGTCATTGACTTCGTCAAAGAAGACATTGAATGCGGGTTCGTCAAACTGGATGATGTCGACGCCAGCAGCCTCTAATTCTTTGGCTTCTTGATTGAGGATTTTAGCAAATTCCCAGGCCAGTTTTTCGCGGCTCTTATAGTGGCTGTCATATAGCGTATCAATCATCGTCATCGGACCTGGCAAGGCCCATTTAATCGCTTGCTTGGTTTGCTGTCGTAAAAATTTGGCGTCTTCCACAAAAACCGGCTTCTGGCGACTCACTGCGCCAACGACTGTCGGCACAACCGCGTCATAGCGATCACGAATTCTGACAGTCTCGCGTTTTTCGAAATCAACGCCATTCAGGTGCTCAATAAACGTGGTGACAAAATGCTGGCGCGTCTGCTCGCCATCACTGACGATATCAATGCCTGCTTGCTGCTGTTCCTGCAGTGACAAACGTAAAGCATCTTGTTTGCCCTCAATTAATTCCTCGTCTTGTAATTTCCAAGGCGACCACAGTTTTTCAGGTTGTGCAAGCCAAGAAGGTTTGGGCAAGCTGCCGGCAGTTGAAGTAGGTAATAATTTTTTCATGATAAATTTTTCGTGTATTTTCGTGTATTTTGCTTAATGCGAGAGCGTGCTGGCAGCCCATTGTTCGAGAATATTTTTGTAGGGCTTGATGAAGTGCTCCTCCGTATATTTTCCCTGCTTGACAGCGAGTTGGCTGCGCTCTTCTCTATCATAGACAATTTGCGTCAATGAATAATCCTGATTCTTTAAGCTAGGCTGGTAATGCTTTCCCGCCGCAGAATTGGCATTGTAAATTTCAGGCCGGTAAATCTTTTGAAACGTTTCCATCGTGCTGATGGTGCCGATAAGCTCAAGATTGGTGTAGTCAGCAAGCAGGTCGCCGATAAAATAGAAAGCCAAAGGGGCAGAACTATTAGGCGGCATAAAATAGCGAACTTGCATACCCATTTTTTCAAAATACTCATCCGTCGGGGAAAATTCATTTTGCTGATACTCAATGCCCAGTATCGGGTGCTGATTTTCAGTTCGATGATAAGTCTTGCTGCTCGATGCGCTGATACAGATAACAGGTGGCTTGTTGAAACGCTCCTGGTAAGCATTTGATTTGACGAAGTGTTTGAATAGCTTTCCATGAAAATCGCCGAAATTCTCCGGAGTGCCAAATGCTGATTTATTATTGTTATGCTCTGGCAGCAGCACACTGAAGTCGTAATCGCGCACGTAAGAGGAAAAATTATTCCCGGCGATGCCATCAATGCGTTCCTTGGTTTTTTTGTCTATGATATTCGGTTTCAATATCTCAATCAATGGCAGTACGTCATTGCCGCCTTCAACATCAATATTCATCTCGACGGAAATGATTCCAGTTCTACCGAGTAGCGATCTCCCTTCGGGTTATCCCAGTGCGCCAAGTTATTGAAGCGATTTTCAATCATCCTCAGGGTATTGCGCAAGTTTTCTTGGCGACTCTTTCCTCTGGCTAAATTGGCGAAGTTGGTCGTCAGGCGCGTATTTTCCGATGGATGATAGTTTTCATCGAAAGAAATGCTCTTGATGTTAAATGTGAAATCTTTGCTCATTGTGATCTGGTGTCCTAATTTCTGCGGGAAAATATGAATTTGAGTATTGAGATGTCTGTTTTTATTGATAGTTTTACAATCTTATTTGCAATTCTTCTCGCGTGCCATTCTTGCTCCTGTGCGTGCTAATCGAGACGTGCCGCTGTCTGCTGCGAGTGACCAGCGTTCTTTATCACCCGCCAGGCGGCAATCCGATGCTCCTTCGCTTCAGGCCGCAATCAACTCCTCGGCGGCGGCAGATCTTGCACGGCGCGTCAACTCGATCAATGGCAATGCCCGTTGGACTGCCAGTGCGGCCCGCCCGATCAGGGCCGCGTCCTGCAGACGGTAGTCGAGGAAATCCTTATCGGTCGCGTACACGCCCAGCGGCAAGGTGCGTGCCTGGAAGAAGCTGAACAGTGGTCGCAACTGGTGCTCGATCACCAGGGCATGGCGCTCGCTGCCGCCGGTGGCTGCCAACAGGACGGGTTTGTCGATCAAGGCATCTTGATGAATGAAGTCGAAGAAGTGCTTGAACAGTCCCGTGTAGGCGCCGCGGAAGACCGGTGTTGTCACCACCAGGATGTCAGCTTGCTCGACCGCTGCAAGTTCGCGCTCCACGTTGTCGGGCAGTTGGGAGCGCCAGAGCGCGCCCGCAAGCTGTGGTGCCAACTGACCCAGTTCAACCAGGCGTAGTTCGCAGGCGACTTCGTCGGCGATCAGGTCCAGCAGGTGCTCGGCCAGGGCGGTAGCCTTGGAAGGGCGTTGCATCCCGCCGGAAACGGCGACTAAGCGCAGTGGACGTGTCATGTTTGCTTTCATGTAGATGGATCTGTACGGCGCCGGGAAATCCGCGCGGCCTGGCCCTGGGTTTCTCCTGCTCCAGCGTGTCGGCCAGATCGACGCTGCGCATCACGGCCGCTCATCCGAGCTGATGCATGCTGGCCCATGAGCGCTGCGCAAGATGCGAGCACCACGGGGTACATGATAGCGGGGAGTATCCATGAAGCATAATGGTCATATTTCATGCATATATGAAAATGATTCATTCAGATGCTTGAGCGCATCCACCTAACCATCGTCCAGCAGGTCGAGAAACTTGGCCCGACGCTGATGTGAGCGTCAAGCAGAAGTGCCAGTTTGGCGCGCTAGGCGCGCTCAACGCCTGGACATCGACAAGCAGTTCCTGTTACCGCTCGGTGTCACGCCCAAGCGCCACAAAGCCATTGAAACCATCGAAACCATCGACATCATGCTGCAGTGGTGGCCAGTGGACGCTGCGTGTCGGCCCTGCCGCGTTGGCTGGTCGAGCAATATGCGAGCAAGATGGACGTGGTGCCGGCACCTGGCACGGCTGGGTGTGGGCGGCGTCGCCAAGCTGATCTTTTGTCGCGCTAGTAATTGCCGATGTCACGTTTTTCTCCAAAATGTTTGGAGGGTTGCATCGGAGGTGGCGCCAAGGTTACACAAAACTTGACCAAGAACGTCAGCAGTTTTTCGGGCTTGATCAGCAATGTGGGGATTGAACAGACAAGAAAAAAGCCACTAAATCCTTGATTTTATTGGATTTAGTGGCTTTATCGGCACTTCTTCGATTTGTCTGGTGGTGCCGGGAGCCGGAATCGAACCGGCACGCTGTTTCCAGCGCGGGATTTTGAGTCCCGTGCGTCTACCTATTCCGCCATCCCGGCAACGCGAGACGCATTATGGCTGATCTGTCACAATCTGGCAAGTTTTATGCTTGAAAAGTATTTTACACATGCATTGGTGCTCTTTGACGACGCCAATTCCAGCGCAGCTGTTCGCGTGCCATGGCGCGTTACTGTGCTGGTGCACGGCGGCGCGCAAGCCGTGGCCTGTGTGGTGGGCTGGCAAGTATCGAAACGCCTGGCCACGCTGGACGGGATCGCTCGGCGCTGACCCTCGCTGCCTATGCCTGCAGTGTCTGCAGCGGCACGGCGCTGCTCGCCGATGGTGGCGTGTCCAGCGTGCGCGCGTAAGGCGTGCGTCACGCAAAGCCGCCATCAAAATGCCGACGGCCCGGGGATGAGCCGGGCCGTCGGTGTCTTGCAGCTTGCGTTACATCAAGTTCAGTTGTGAGCCGAGTTCAGCTGACGCGCGATGATGTCGTGGTTCAGCCAGACAACGGGCGCTTGCGGCTCCGACATGGCGTGGAACATCAGCGGGCCCGTGCCTTCCAGCACCAGCGAGCTCAGCTGATCGGTGATCAGTTCCTTGCGCTCTTTGTGCAGCTTGGTGATGTCGTCCGAGGTGCCGATCATGACCTCGGCCAGTTCCGGCGTGTTGTCCATCGGCCAGGCAGCGAAGTTGCGGAACTGCACGCTGGTGGCGTCGCCATTGTAGGCGGCGATACGGTCGAGCAAGTCTTGCAGCGAGACGCCGTCTTCCAGCAAGCCCTGGCAGATTTTCCATTGCTCTTCGGCCCAGGCTGCGCCGCCTTCTTTTTTCAGCGCATCGAGCAGGGGGAACAGCGACAGTTCCACGCCCGCAAAAATGTCGGACGAATTGGTGCGGATTTCCGGGCAATTGAAGACGGTGGCCTTGATGCCTTTTTCCCACGCAGCCTTGGCCACGTTTTCCAGGCGCATCTTGGCCAGGCCTTGCGTGTAGTTGCTATACGTTTGCCACTGGTATGTACCGTCGATCAGGATTTCGGTGCCGTGGTAGCCGTAGGCGCTGTAGCGCACCTGGCCACCCGTTTGCTCGAGGCGTGCGCGGATGGCGGCGCTGCCGTCGATCAGGTGCTGCAGGGTGTTGGCCGTGACTTCGTCGAAGTTCATCAGGATCAGCTTGCCCAGGTCGCTGTCGAGCAGGGCGCGCGAGGACATGAAGCGCTCGCCGCGGCCTTTGTAGACGCGGTTGGCGATGGCCAGGAAGACTTTGACTTTCGGAATGCCACCGGCCATGGTGTGGGCGAAATACGCATTGCTGCCATCAGGAATCAGGCTGTCCAGTTCGGCCATGGCTTTCGCCACGGAAGCGCTGAAGCGGGCGATGCCGGCTTCGCGGCAGCGTTCGATCTGCGCCCAGTCCAGCTTGTCTTCCTGCCAGCTCTTCAGGGTCATACCGGCCAGCAGGGCCGTCGGCGTCGGTTCGCCAGCTGGCGCGTCGATGTCGAAACCGGCCATCAGCGGCACATTGATGATGCGTCCGCCCAGGTTGGCTTCGGCTTCTGCCAGCTCTTCCGCGTTCAGCGGACGCAGCGCCAGGTTTTCATCGCGGCGCCCGACCGTCATGCCGACGATATTCATGCCCGCCTTGCGCGCTTCGTCCAGCAAGCCATTCACATAGCCGCGGCCGAACAGCTCGCCGAACAGCACAAAGGTGTCGCCCTTGCGGAAGATATTTTTTTGCGGGATGTCTCTTAAGGACGTAATCTCGGTCATGGTGTCAATTCATTCAAAAATTAGCAGGACAGACGGCTACATGCGCTGCCTGCTGGTTCAACATAATGTCAAATGATGCGCCATTTCAGCGGCGAAAATCCTGTTGCAAACGATTCTCGTCTGGAATGGCATCGTCTTTTTCGTGCAGCTCTTATTCTTTCGCCATGGCGTATTTTACGCTGCTCCGGCGCACAGCACCCGTAGACTGGCTTGGCAGGCGCCGATATTACCTCAGCTTGGCCTTGCCGGTCAGCAAAATTGATCTAAAACAAATCCTGCTGCCCCGACACCAGGCGCGAAAAATCGTCGCCCAGGAAAGGCAGTATCGCGTCGGCCACCGGCTGCAACTGGCGCGTCAGGTAGTGCTGGTAATCGATGGGCGAGCGCTGCGTTTCCAGCGGTTCCGGCCCTGCCACCGTGATCACATAGCTGATCCAGCCGCCATTTTGGTACTGCAGTGGCCGGCCCTGCGCCAGATTGTAGGCGTCGGCCGTGCGCGCCGCGCGCACATGGGGCGGCACGTTGCGCTGGTAATCGTCGAGCGGACGGCGCAATCGCTTGCGGTAGACCAATAAGGCGTCGCATTCGCCGCGCAGCGTGCGCGCCACGTAGTGGCGCACATAGTCTTGGTAGGCGGCGCGCTGGAAGATGCGCCGGTACAACTCTTGCTGGAATTGCTGTGCCAGCGGCGTCCAGTCGCTGCGCACCGTTTCCAGGCCCTTGTAGACCATCGCCTCGCTGCCGTCGGGCTTGCCCACCAGGCCGGCGTAGCGCTTCTTGCTGCCTTCTTCCGAGCCACGGATGGTGGGCATCAGGAAACGCCGGTAATGCGTCTCGAATTCCAGTTCCAGCGCATTGTCCAGGCCGAACTCATCGCGTAAATGCCGCTCCCACCAGGCATTCACGTGCGTCACCAGGGCGCGCCCGATCTTGCCCGCTTCTGCATCGCTATGCGCCGTTTTCAGCCACACAAACGTCGAATCCGTGTCGCCATAGATGACCTGGTAGCCCTGTTCGGTGATCAGCTCGCGCGTGCGGTGCATGATGTCGTGGCCGCGCAGGGTGATCGACGAGGCCAGGCGCGGGTCGAAAAAGCGGCAGCCGCTCGAGCCCAGCACGCCATAGAACGCGTTCATGATGATCTTTAACGCTTGCGACAGCGGCGCGTTGCGCTCGCGCTTGGCCGCCTCGCGCCCCTGCCATACCTGTTGCACGATGGCGGGCAGGCAGTGTTTCAGGCGTGAAAATTGCGCGCCCCGGTAGCCGGGCACGGTTTGTGCCTCGTCGCCACGCGTACCCACCACCAGGCCCACGGGGTCGATCAGGAAAGTGCGGATGATGGATGGGTACAGGCTTTTATAGTCGAGCACCAGCACGGAATCGTACAAGCCCGACTGGGAATCCATGACGAAGCCGCCCGGACTGTTTTCGCCGCTGACATCGCCCAGGTTGGGCGCCACGTAACCTTGCCGGTGCATCAGCGGCAAGTACAGGTGCTCGAAGGCGGCTACGGAGCCGCCGCTGCGGTCGGCCGCCAGGCCTGTGACGCTGGCCCGTTCCAACAAAAACGTCAGCAACTCGGTCTTGGCGAAGATGCGCGTGACCAGTTCGCAATCCTTGAGGTTGTAGCGCGCCAGTGCCGGTTTATCCTCACGGAAACGCCGGTCGATCTCGGCCATGCGTTGGTAGGGATTGTCGATGGACTTGCCTTCACCGAGCAGTGTCTGTGCCACGTTTTCCAGGCTGAACGAGGAAAAGTTCCACGTCGCCGACTTCAACGCTTCGATGCCGTCGATGATCAGCCGGCCTGCGGCGGCGGCAAAATAGTGTTCTTGCTTGTCGCCATGCTCGCGCCATTCCATGACGGCGCCACCGCGTCCCAGTCGCAAGGGCACACGGTAGCGCTCGGCGTGCTGGCGCAGCACGCGCAAGTCGAATTGCACCAGGTTCCAGCCGATGATGGCGTCTGGATCATGCTCTTCCATCCACGTGTTCAGGCGTTCAAGGATCTGGGCGCGGCTGTCGCAGTATTCGAGGTCGAAATCGAGTGCCTCGTCACCGCCGTTTGGCGGCCCCAGCATATAGACCTGGCGCTGGCCGCAGCCTTCCAGGGCCAGCGAATACAGTTCGCCGTACGCCGTTGTTTCGATGTCGAGCGACACCAGTTTCAAGTTCGGGCGGTAGCCGGGCGCCGGCTTCAGCTGTACTGCCTGAGGTGTTTCTTCACTGAACGACACCGGCGCCGTAATGAAGCGCTCCATCAGATAGCGCTCGGGCGGGCGGAT
Organism: Janthinobacterium lividum PAMC 25724; assembly: GCA_000242815.2. Lineage (GTDB taxonomy): Bacteria > Pseudomonadota > Gammaproteobacteria > Burkholderiales > Burkholderiaceae_D > Janthinobacterium > Janthinobacterium lividum_D. The sequence continues at coordinate 280,600 of AHHB01000042.1, read as the reverse complement.
ATCGGCTTCATACACGTCGATACCATGGGCGCGCAGCTGCTTTTCCAGCTTCAGCAAATGTCGGTATTGCTTGCAGTACAAGCCCAGCACGGGGCGATGATGAAAGTCACACAGCGACAGCGCTCGCAGCTCGGCATGGCGCTCGCCGCGCAGCAGCAGTTGCGCCTGCTCGCGCTGCGCCATGGGAAGAAAGGCGACCGCCGTCTGTACGGGCAGGCGCACGTGGCGGGGACCGGCATCTGTTGCCAGCCAGAAATCGACCTGCGTACCCGCGCTGGTGTCGTGCCAGTGGCGGGTCAGGATAAAGCCCTGTGTGGGAGGGAGTGCGGTGCTGTCCATGCCTTGGTGTCCGTGTCGTGCCCGATAGTGTGGCACCGGCCTGCACATTACAGCAAGCCGGTGCCGTGCGCGATGGGATGCGGCTATAATTTTTAGTATCGAAGACAATAACAAGAGCGCATCGCGCCATTACCCTGGAGACAGCATGCAAGCACTGAGTTATGTACACGGCGCCCACGAGACGCCGTTGATCGGCGCAACGATAGGCGCTTACCTGGACGGCGTCGCCGCCCGCTACGGCCAGCATGATGCGCTGATCGTGGCGCACCAGAACGTGCGCTGGACGTATCTGCAATTCCAGCAGCGCGTGCACCGCCTGGCTGCCGGCTTGCTCAAGCTGGGCTTGCAGCCTGGCGACAGAATCGGCATCTGGTCGCAAAACTGTGCCGAATGGGTGCTGACGCAGTTTGCTACGGCGAAAGCCGGCTTGATCATGGTCAATATCAATCCCGCCTACCGCCGCTCGGAACTCGAATATGTGCTCGACAAGGTGCAGTGCAGCGCGCTGATCGTCTCGCCCAGCTTCAAGTCCAGCGATTACCTGGCCATCGTGCAGGACGTGGTGCCGGAAATCGCCGGTTCGCGTGCCGGTGCGCTGCGCTCGTCGCGCCTGCCCCAATTGCGCCATGTGATACGCCTGGGCGCGGCTGCCACGCCGGGCATGCACAACTTTGATGCCTTGATGGAGGGCATCTCCGACGCCGACCTCGCGCACCTGGAAGAAGTCAGCGCCACTTTGCAGTTTGACGACGCCGTCAATATTCAGTTCACTTCCGGCACCACGGGCGCGCCCAAGGGCGCGACCCTGACGCATCACAATATTATCAATAACGGTTTTTTCATCGGCGAGGCCATGCGCCTTACCGAACACGATCGCCTGTGCATCCCCGTCCCCCTATACCACTGCTTTGGCATGGTGCTGGGCAACCTGGCTTGCGTCACGCATGGCGCGGCCATGGTGTTCCCGGGTGAAGGTTTCGACCCGAAGAGCGTGTTGGGCACGGTGCAGGCCGAGCGTTGCACCGGCTTGCATGGCGTGCCCACCATGTTCATCGCCATCCTCGATCACCCGGATTTCAAGCAATATGACCTGTCGACCTTGCGTACCGGCATCATGGCTGGCTCGCCGTGTCCGATGGAAGTCATGACGCGCGTCATCGAGTTGATGCACATGGCGGAAATCACGATTGCGTATGGCATGACGGAAACCTCGCCCGTCAGTTTCCAGACCTCCATCGATGATCCGCGCGCCATGCGCGTCGCCTCCATTGGTCGCGTCCATCCGCATTTGGAAGTGAAAATCATCGATGCGCAAGGGCGCATCGTGCCACGCGGCGAGAAGGGCGAATTACTCACGCGTGGCTATTCCGTGATGCAGGGTTACTGGGGCGATCCTGAAAAAACCAGGGAAGCCATCGACACGGCGCGCTGGATGCACACGGGCGACCTGGCCGTCATCGATGACAAGGGCTTTTGCAGCATCGTCGGCCGCTCGAAAGATATGGTCATCCGTGGTGGCGAAAACATCTACCCGCGCGAGGTCGAGGAATTCCTGTACCGCCACCCGAGCGTGCTCGACGTGCAATGCGTGGGGGTGCCTGATGCCAAGTATGGCGAAGAGTTGTGTGCCTGCATCATCTTGCGTCCTGGCATGCAGGCCAGCAGCGAGGATATCCGTGCCTTTTGCGACGGCCAGATCGCCTATTACAAGATCCCCCGCTACGTGCGTTTCGTCGAGCAATTCCCCATGACGGTGACGGGCAAGATTCAGAAATACCTGCTGCGCCAGCAGGTGGCGACCGACCTGGGCCTGGGCGCCGCGTAAGCGTTCACTTTTCTGGCGTATATAAAAAAACACCGGGACGCTCAGCGAGCGTCCCGGTGTATTGCTTCGGCGCGCAGCTTAAGCCAGTTGTGCGTGCGCTGTGCGCGCTGGCGTGCGGCGGCGCATGCATGCCAGCAAGCCCAGGCCGGCCAGCAGCATGGCGTAGGTGCCTGGCTCCGGTACGGCCGAGACGGTGACGGCATTGAAGCCTTTGGCGCCGATCTCTACCTGCGAACCCCATGCGCTCTTGGCGCTGACGGAATTGGCCACCAGCGTGCCTTCCAGGTGGCCGGTACCGAAGAAGTCGCTGTTCGGTGCCAGGATGCTGCCCCAGCTGTAGGTCGTCAGGCTGGTGCTGGTGGCGTTCGCGAAATTGAACAGCGTGCGGTCAGCGAAATTGCTGAAGCTGGCGTAGCCGCCCGACAGGTTGATCTTGCTGGCGCCATCATTGATGATGATGTGGGCTGTGCTTTTGATCGTGGACAGGTCCAGGGTCAGGTTTTTCAGTGCATCGGAATCGATGTTGAAGATATTCACATCCGCATGGATATCACCACGCAGGGTGTAGCCATCGTTTTCCATGATGACGGTGCCCGTCGGTTTCAGCTTGGCAACATCCTTCGACAGGGTGGTCAACTGCTGCTTGGCCGCTGCAAAGTTCAGCGTCGAGGCATTGCCTTTGCTGAAGGTGCCTTTTTCAAACCATTGCTGCGTCGATACCTTGGCGTTCTGCTGGCTAACGCCATACACAGCCTTGCCCAAGGCGCCGCCGTTGTAGATGGCGCCCGTGCCGATGTTGAGGTTGCCGCCCGTGACGATGCTTGGGGCACCGGCGCCGGCCGTGCTTTTTTGGCCGACCGAAAAACTGCTCAGGTAAGCGTCGCCGCCGACTGCCAGGCGGCCTTCGACGTCATGGAAACCGGTGATGCCGCTGCCGCCAACGTTGCCGAAAATGAATGCCGAATAACCGTTCGCTGCGCCCAGGTTGATGTTCGTGCTTGCCGCCTGCGCGAAGGCGCTGCAGGAAAGGGCAAGTACGGTGGCGCTGATGACGGGCAGGCTGCGAGCGGTAATCGACAAGGATTTCATGGGTTTCTCATGGTAAGGAGTGAACGGATGGGGCGGGAGAGCAGGATGGCCGCCGTCGCGCTGATACGAATTATACATAAAAAGCAAGTTTCATTCACTAGAAGCAATAAAATATTTTATTTTGCAACTTATAGTGTTTTATTGATAAGCTGCTTGTGGGCATAAAAAAACCGGGACTGGCCCGGTTATGTTGCTATCTGACGCGCTGGTACAGGCGGAAACGCTCCACATTATCGGTGGGGCGGCGTCCCTCCCATAGCTTGATCCAGTCCGCGCCGTGATGCTCGGGCAGCTGTTCCTTGTTGTCTGGAACCTTGAGACTATCTTGCAACAAGAATACATCGCACTGCTGCTGGCCCAGCTTGGCAAATGGCAAGTGGCCGTAATAGGCGAACGAGGCGCGCTGGGCGGCACCGACGTTGCTGTTGATGCACGTGCTGCCTGGCGGCAGGTGGATGGAAATCTGCTGCGCCACGCTGGCGTAGCTCTTGCTGTAGTTCAGCTCGGGCAAGAACAGCGTCATGATCAGCACCCAGATCAGGATCAGCCCGCCGGACGACAGCACCACGGCGCGCCACAGCACGGCGGGCTGGCGCGAGATACGCCAGTGCACCAGCGCCACCCAGCCTGCGCTGGCGCAGGCGGCGACGAAGAAGGCCACCAGTTCCAGTTCAGGCTTAAATCCTGGCAACAGCTTCAATGCGTTGTACGCCAGGCGCGGCGGCCAGCCTGTCAGGGTGGCGAACCAGAATAGCCACAGCATGAGGCCGCAGATGGTCAGCACCATCACTGAGAACCAGTCGATGGCGTTGATGGCACCGCGTTTCATGGTCAGCAGGCCGAATGCGGCCATCACTGCCAGCGGCGGCAGCAGCGGCAGCAGCTGGCTCGGTTCGGGATCGGGGTGGCATAGCCCCAGGATGGCCAGCATGGCGACAAATGTGAGCGGCACGACAATGTGCAGCACATGGCGCTGGCGGCGCCAGGCGTACACGGCCCAGGCTGCGAACGGCCACGCGGGCCAGAAGAACCAGATGCCGACGCGTAAGAAATATTGCAGGCTTTTCAGGCTGGGTGGACTGAACTGGCGGCAGTTCCACTCCATCCATGCCTGCAGCGGCGAATGGCCGTAGGGCATCAGCAGTTCGCTAGGCAACAGCCAGACCAGGACCAGTGCGATGGCCGCGAGCACGGCCAGCGCCAGGTGGCGCACGCTGCGCAGTAGCGGCAGGCGCAGGAAGACGCTGCACAGCAGCAGGGCGATGCTCAGCGCCGCCGGCGTGATCCAGCCGCGCGTGAGGGTCAGGCCGCCCAGCGCCAGGCCCAGCAGGGCAGCATTGCGCACGGACGGGCCTTCCACATAGCGCACGGCGCGGTACAGCAGGTAGGCCATCAGGGAGACATAGAGCGCTTCGGCCGTGATGTCGTGGCTGTGCTGCAGCAAGCCCAGGCAGCCCAGGTAGATGAGCACGGCGGCATCGGCCAGGGTGCGGCCAAAATCGTCCGGCTCAGGCTGGCCGCCGAAGGCCAGGCGCAGGGGCTGGGCATCATTGCGACGTCCGAGGTTGAAGGCGGTGTACCAGACGGACACGGTACTGACGATGAAGATGCCGATGGTCGACATGCGCGCGCCAAAGACGTCGCCGTCGATCCAGCCGAACAGTTTGATGAAAATGGCACCCAGCCAGAAGGCCAGCGGGCCTTCCTCGGGCATCGATAGGCCGGCCACGTTGGGCCATAGCCAGTCGCTCAGGCCGCCATGCGCCATGGTCCACATGATGCCGAAACTGGCGGCATCATCGTTCTTCCACGGTTCGCGGCCGATCAGGCCAGGCAGAATGTACAGCAGGCCGAGCGCAAACAAGGCCCATCGTGGCAGCGCGAGTGTGGCAGCGGCAGGAAGGCGGACTGGCTTCATCGATAGTTGGTATCAGAATGGTGGCAAGATGCAACGAATGGCATCGGGTATGCGCGAGTATAAGGTAAAGCGGCCAAAGACAAAAAAGGCAGCCGTGGCTGCCTTTTTTCTGACAGCCGAAGCTGCCCTTTTTTGCCGCAAAGCGGCAAAAATCAGCCTGCTGCGACTGCGGTTTTCGAACCAACGGTACCGAACTTCTGACGGAACTTCTCGACGCGACCAGCGGTATCGACGATTTTGTGCTTGCCCGTGAAGAATGGGTGCGATTCAGCCGAAACCTCGATCTTCACCAGTGGGTATTCTTTACCGTCGTGGGTGATTTTTTCGCGGGTTTGGATGGTCGAGCGGGTAACGAATTTGAAATCGCACGACAGATCGTGGAAAACAACTTCGCGGTATTCTGGATGGGTATCGACTTTCATGGTCTTCTCTCTAGGTTGGTAGCCAAACAGCACTTCGTCGGTCGTCTTGCTTCTTGACCCGATTGCCGATCACTTGCCAGGGTTTAAAATAATGCAACCGCAGATTATATAGCGCTTTCTGGCGGCAGGCAATAAAAAAGCCGCTCAATGAGCGGCTTGCACCTACGTGAGAGGCGAGATAAAACCGTAGCGAGCAGGCCTCAGTTGCGATTGAGTAGCGGAACTGTACTTTAGTACAGTGAGCAACGCAGATCGCAAATGTGGCCGCGCAGTAGGTTTTAGCCGCCTCTACGCATCATGTCGAAGAATTCGGCGTTGTTTTTGGTTGCCTTCATCTTGTCCAGAATGAACTCCATCGCCTCGATCTCGTCCATCGAGTACAGCAACTTGCGCAGGATCCAGATTTTTTGCAGCTCGTTTGGCTTGATCAGCAGTTCCTCGCGGCGGGTACCCGATTTGTTCAGGTTAATTGCCGGATAGACACGTTTCTCGGCCAGGCGGCGTTCCAGATGGACTTCCATGTTGCCGGTACCCTTGAATTCTTCAAAGATCACGTCATCCATGCGCGAACCCGTTTCGATCAGCGCCGTGGCGATGATGGTCAGCGAGCCGCCTTCTTCGATATTGCGCGCGGCGCCGAAGAAGCGTTTTGGACGTTGCAGGGCGTTCGCGTCGACACCACCGGTCAATACCTTGCCCGAGGCAGGGATGACGGTGTTGTAGGCGCGCGCCAGGCGGGTGATCGAGTCGAGCAGGATCACCACGTCTTTTTTCATTTCGACCAGGCGCTTGGCTTTTTCCAGCACCATCTCGGCCACTTGCACATGGCGCGTGGCTGGCTCGTCGAAGGTCGAGGCGACGACTTCGCCGCGCACCGAACGTTGCATTTCGGTAACTTCTTCCGGACGCTCGTCGATCAGCAGCACGATCAGCGTGATATCGGGATGATTTGCCGTGATCGCGTGGGCGATATGCTGCAGGATCACGGATTTACCGGATTTCGGCGATGCCACCAGCAAGCCGCGCTGGCCTTTGCCGATCGGGGCGATCAAGTCGATGATGCGGCCGGTGATGTTTTCCTGGCCATTCATTTCACGTTCCAGGCGCAGCGGCTCGTTCGGGTGCAGCGGCGTCAGGTTTTCAAACAGGATGCGGTGCTTCGACGCTTCCGGCGATTCGCCGTTAACCTTGTCTACTTTGACCAGTGCGAAATAGCGTTCGCCATCTTTCGGGGTCCTTACCTCGCCCTCGATCGAATCGCCGGTGTGCAGATTGAAGCGGCGGATTTGCGAAGGGGAGATGTAAATGTCGTCGGTGGACGCCATGTAGCTGGCGTCAGGCGAGCGCAGGAAGCCGAAGCCGTCTGGCAGCACTTCCAGGGCGCCGTCGCCAAAAATCTGTTCGCCGGACTTGGCGCGTTTTTTCAGGATAGCGAACATCAGCTCCTGTTTGCGCAAGCGGGCTGCGTTGTCAATGTCAAGACCGATCGCCATCTCAAGCAGGGCGGATACGTGTAGGGCCTTTAGTTCGGATAAATGCATATGTGTTGAGTGTCCCGAGACGGGATGTAAAGGTAGGGGAGGGGACTGCGTGGCGTTGATTAATTATTGGGGCAGGCTGTGCACGAATGATGGCAAAGCCGCTTCCCGGTCTATCCAGTCAGGCGGCGCTGCGGGCGCAGCGCTGCCTATCATACATTAAATGTTGCTGTCGACGAAAGCGGTCAACTGGCCCTTGGCCATGGCGCCCACTTTTTGGGCGGCTGCGACACCATCCTTGAACAGGATCAGGGTTGGGATGCCACGGATGCCGAACTTGGCAGGCACTGCCTGGTTGGCGTCCACGTCCATCTTGGCGATCACGATGCGGCCAGCATATTCCTTGGCTACTTCTTCCAGGATCGGACCGATGGCCTTGCAGGGACCGCACCATTCTGCCCAGAAGTCGACCAGTACTGGCAACTCGGATTTCAGGACGTCTGCTTCAAAAGATGCATCGCTAATGTGTTTGATATTTTCGCTCATATTTTCCTCAAATGAGGGTGGGATCAATAATGCCTGGAATTAACCATACGCTGGTTCGCCATCCATGCTTCCTGGAATGCAGCTAGCAGATGGGGACAATGGGCACAACTTCAATGTTCTTGGAGGGTGCGGCCAGAGGTATGCAGGCGGGGATGGCTGAAATAATAACCCATTTTTTCAAAGCGTGGCGATTATTGCAGAAAAACTTGCGCCATATTGCCGGCGCGCGTCCCGGCAATGCGGCAAAGCCGCATGCCTGCTCGCTTGCAGCGCCGTGCCCACCCTCCCGGCCAGCGTCCGCGCTCAGGCGTGTACGCTGGCCAGGCGGGCCGTGTGCTGCAGTTGCAAGTTCACCATAAGTTGCAATTCCGCACTTTCCATCGGCTTGCGGAAGGTGCCTAATATATGCAGGCCATTGGCCACGGCCAGGCGCTCGGCCGCCAGACGCACGGCCGAATGCAGGCCTGAGAGCAGGACCACGCCGCCGCGGAAGCCATTGTCGGCCGCCATGCGCAGGAATTCGATGCCGTCGACGTCGGGCATGGACAGGTCGCAGATCAGCAGGTCTGGCTGGTGCTGCTTGAGGGCCGCCAGCGCCCGTTCGCTGTGCGACTCGCAGCGGATGTCGAACGGCCCCATTTGTTCGAGCATGTCGCTGAGCACGTCAAGCATGAAGACATCGTCGTCCAGCAGCAGCACGCGCAACGGCGCCAGGCCTGCTTCGTCCTGTTCACGGCGTGCTTGGTTTGATACAGTATTCATCGTCCTGTCTTCCTATTGATATGTTGCATCGTTGTTGATGCCGATACCTCGCCTCAAAAAACTAGCGGTAACTAATCGTCATTGGCAAAGCTGGTGTTATGCATGATTTGCTCGGTAATCTGTTCCAGCAGGGGCCACATGTGCGCCACGATGCGCTGGGCCCGCTCAGCCTCGTCGTCCGGCTCACCGGGCGCCAGCGTTTCCAGGTTGTGGCACAGTTCGGCCAGCCCCATGGCTCCCACGGTGCGCGCCGACGACTTGATGCGGTGCCCCAGTTCACGTACCTGATGCACGTCGCCGCGCGCCAGGGCCGCGTCGATATCGTCAAAGCCATCCTGCGTCGTCTGCAGGAACTTGAAGGCGAATTTGCGCACTTTTTCCGGATTGTAGCCCAGTAACTTGGCCAGGATGGACAAGTCGATCACTTGCGGGTCGCCCGCCAGCGTGGTCTTGAAGGCGGGCGCGGCGCGGCTGCGGGCAGGCGGCGGTGTCTCGCGCGCCGGCAGCCAGCTGGCGATGGTCTGGTACATCATGGCTGGCTGGATCGGTTTGGAAATGAAATCGTCCATGCCCGCTTCCAGGCAGCGCACGCGGTCTTCGCTGGTGGCCGTGGCCGTCATGGCCAGCACGCGCAGATGCGCCAGCTGCGGGTCGGCGCGGATCTCGCGCGTCGCTTGCAAGCCATCCATCAACGGCATCTGCACGTCCATCAGCACGCAGTCGAACTGCGTCTGGCGCAGCAGGTCGAGCGCCTCTTCGCCATTGTTGGCCAGGCAGACGCAGGCGCCCGCTTCCTCCAGCAATTCCAGCGCCACTTGCTGGTTGAAAGTGTTGTCTTCCACCAGCAGGATGCGCGCATGCTTGAGCGTGCGCATGACCAGGGCGGCGTCGGCGCTGGCGCGCATGGCCGCTGCCGTCTGCGCCATGCTGTCGAGCATGGCCGGCGCCGCCTGGTCGGAAATGCCGAGGTTGGCCGTGAACCAGAAGGTGCTGCCGGCGCCTGGGCTGCTGTCGACGCCCACGTCGCCACCCATCAGCTGTGCCAGCTGCTTGCAGATGGACAGGCCCAGGCCTGTGCCGCCATATTCGCGCGTGGTGGAAGTGTCGGCCTGCTGGAAGGACTGAAACAGCTTACTCATTTCATCGTGCGACAGGCCGATGCCGTGGTCGCACACTTCGAAGCGTACCAAACAGTTTTTTTCGTCCGCCACCACTTTGCGTACTTGCACGGTAATGCTACCCTTTTCGCTGAACTTAATGGCGTTATTGGCGTAGTTGATCAGTACTTGCCCCAGGCGCAGCGGGTCGCCCACCAGCACGGCCGGCAATTGCGGGTCGATCTCGAACAGCAGTTCCAGGTTCTTGCTGGCGGCGCGCGGCGCCACCACCGTCATCAGGGTTTGCACCACGTGGTCGAAACTGAAGTTGACGTGCTCGATTTCCAGCTTGCCCGCTTCGATTTTCGAGATGTCGAGGATATCGTCGATGATGCCCAGCAGGTGTTCGCCTGCAAAGCGGATTTTTTCCAGGTAATCGCGCTGGCGCGGTTCCAGGTCCGTCTTTAGTGCGAGATAGGCCATGCCGATCACGCCATTCATCGGCGTACGGATTTCATGGCTCATATTGGCCAGGAATTGTCCCTTCGCCAGGCTCGCTTCTTCGGCCATCTGCTTGGCCTGGTCGAGCTGCTCGGTACGCTGCGCCACGCGCTCTTCCAGATGTTCATTGAGTTCGCGCAAGGCGCTCTCGCTGCGCTTGTGATACGTGATGTCCGTCAGGCTGGCCACTACCATGCCTACCTTGCCGTATTCGTCGCGGATGGCCTCGGTATTCACGGATAGCCACGACAGGCTGCCGTCGTGCTGCTGGACGCCCATCAGCACGTCTCGCATGGCCTTGCCCGTCGACAGGGTGATGTGTACGGGATGGCTGTGCCGGTCGAAGGCGGAACCGTCTTCGCGGATGGCTTGCCACAGGCTGCGGTTGGCCGGACTGGCCGCCAGCATGCGTTCGGCGGCTGCGTTGCTTTCCAATATGTGTCCATGGCTGTCTTGCACCACCAGGCCGTTGGTGACGGCGCCAAATACGGACGCCATGCGCTGGCTGGAATTGGACAGGGCGATCGACGCCTGTCGCCGTTCCGTAATGTCGGTAATCATCGCCAGCGTGCCGCCCGGCTCGCCATTCTCCGATTCGATACTGGTGCTTGACAGCAAGCCCCACAGGCTGGACAAGTCCTTGCGCAAGAAGTGCAAGTCGACCTGCTCGGGCTGGCTGGCGAAGCTGCCGTGGCTGGCCAGGCGGCGCTGCATCAGCAACTGGCTGTCGCGGTCCATGAAATCGAGCATGGTACGGTTCAGCATTTCCTGTACCGTGTAGCCCAGCATATGCGCCATCTTCGGGTTGACGAAAGTGGTTTTGCCGTCCGCATCCGTCATCCAGATGCCTTCGGCGGCCGTCTGTACGATCAGGCGGTAGCGCTCCGAACTGGCGTGCAAGGCTTCTTCGGCGCGCTGGCGCTGCGTCATGTCGCGCAGCGAAACGATGGAAAACGCTTGCCCGGCTATGCGCAGCGGCGACAGGCTGACCTTGGCGGGGAAGTGCGTACCGTCGCGGCGGCGCGCCAGCATCACCCGGCCTGGCAGGCTGTGCCGCGCTTGCGGGTCGCCCGAGGGATGGTTGACCGTACTTTCAGGCACAAGTTGCTCCAGCGATATGCCCGTCAATTCGGCCAGGGGATAGCCGAAACAGCGCGCGCCGATCTGGTTGGCGTAATGCACCTTGCCCTCGATGTCGGCCACCAGCATGGCTTCGGGCGCCGCTTCCAGCAGTGAATGCATGCGTTCTTGCTCGTCTTGCTTGCGTGCGCTGATATCGCAGACGATACCGCTGGCCTGTGTGGCGGCGCCATCCGCAGCGCGCGACAGTACTGCGCCGCGCGCCAGCAGCCAGCGCCAGTGGCCGTCGCTATGGCGCAAACGGAATTCGCAATGAAAGGTGCCCTGCGCCTGGCCATCGAGATGCTGGCGAAATACAAGCATCAGGCGCGCGCGATCGTCGCGGTGCGCTTCGGCCAGCCAGTCGGATAGTGCATGCTCGAGCCTGGCGCTCTTGTCGCCCAGCATCTCTTGATATTGGGGCGCGAATTGCAGCAGGTTGGACTGCCGCCGCCAGGTCCAGCCAGCCAGGGCGGCGCCGCGCAAGGCTTGTCCGGCATCCTGCTCGACCAGTGCTTGCGCGGGCGGGAGCAGGCGCCGCAACTGTTGCCGCAGTCGCCAGGCTTGCCAGCAAGCCAGTCCCGCCAGGGCGGTGGCGCTGGCGGCAGCGTACGGCCACAGCAGTGTCGGCGTCATGCCGTGTACCGCCGCCTGCACCGGTAGCGCCAGTGCCATGCCTGCCGCCAGCAGCGTACGTGCAAGCCGATGCAGCGCAGGGCGCCGTCGGCGTGGTGCGCTGAAACTCGTATGACTGCAATACGGCAAATGCATCCCTTTCTGGGGCGTGATTGGACTCGATTGGCAGTGCATGATGCGCGCTCAAATAAGCGCCTGCGCCGCTTTCTGGCGGCAACTATAGCATCGAATATTTAGTCGCAGTATTTAAGTTCAGAAACGGCCAAAATGGCGTTTTTTTTGCCCCGGGCTGCCTGTTTTTTTGTGATTTGGTGGGAATTGGTGAGAAAGTTGGCGCAAAATCGTGCTAATCAATCGCGGTGATAGCCTTAGGTAAAGCTGCCGGCGAACTGATAGCGGTGTCCGGGATGCCACATGGTGGCGATCGAGGCGATCTTGCCGCCCGAGCGCGTCTGGCGGCGCAGCACCAGGCAAGCCTGTTTCGTGTCGATGGCCAGCATTTCGGCGATGTCGCGCGGCGCCGACAGTGCCTCGATGCTGTAGGTGGCGCCTTGCAGGGGAGCGGCAGCCATCAGGTATTCGTTCGGCGTGATGCTGGAAAAATCCTGCGTCATGTAGTCGGGCGCGCACTCGGGATTGACCCAGCGGTCTTCCACTTGTATCGGCACGCCGTTTTCAAAATGCACGATCAGCGAATGAAACAAAGGATGTTCCGATGGCAAGTCGAATTGCTTTGCCAGCAAATCCGAGGCCTTGGTGCGTTCGAGCAATTGCAAGCTGCTGCGGTGGATATGCCCGCGTGCGCGTACTTCATCGGCGATACTCTTGATTTCCAACAAGGTTGCCTGGTATTTTTGCTGTGCTACATAGGTGCCGGAACCCTGGCGCCGCGTCAGCACCTGTTCGCTGGTCAGTTCGCGCACGGCGCGGTTGACGGTCATGCGCGAGACACCGAATTGTTTCACCAATGCTTGCTCGGAGGGAATTACGTCGCCTTCCTTCCAGCGTCCGGCGGCGATGCCGGCCAGCAGAAAATCCTTGATGCGCTGGAAAATAGGCGTATTTTCCTGGTAGTATGGTCGTCCAATGCGGTTTCTCCGGGGCACGGGCAGCATGCGCCGCCGGCTGGGGGCGCGATGGCCGATTTTAGCACCGAGCACCAGGCCTGCCGCCAGCCTTTTTTTTGAATTCAAAAGCAAGCACCGGAGTGTGGCGCTGGCCGCCGCTGGCTATGCTGGCTACTGACTATTGACCTGCACGGAGTTCGCCATGGAATACTCTTACTCGACCGACGATGAACGCTGGGAGGCCCTGCAGCGGCGCGCGCCCGAGGCCGACGGCGTTTTTTATTACTCGGTACGCACGACGGGCGTGTATTGTCGCCCTTCCTGCGCGGCGCGCCCGGCCTTGCGCCGCAACGTGGCCTTCCACGCCAGTTGCGAGCAAGCCGAGGCGGCTGGCTTTCGTCCCTGTCTGCGCTGCAAGCCGAACCTGCCGCCGCTGGCCCAGCGCCAGGCGGCCATCGTGGCAGATATCTGCCGTCTGATCGATGCCAGCGAGGAGCTGCTGGAGTTGGACAGCCTGGCCAGGGCCGCCGGCATGAGCCGCTATCACTTTCACCGCGTCTTTAAGGCGCACACAGGCATCACGCCGAAAGCGTATGCGGCGGCGCGGCGCGGCGCGCGGCTGAAGACCGGTTTGCAGGGCGCGGCGAGTGTCACCGAGATCTTGTACGCTGCCGGCTTCAATTCCAGCGCCCGCCTGTATGCCGCGACGCCCGGCTTGCTGGGCATGACGCCGGGTGCGTTTCGCGCTGGCGGCAGCGGCGCCGTGATCCGTTTCGCCATCGGCGCCTGTACGCTGGGCGCCATCCTGGTGGCCAGCACGGACAAGGGCATCTGCGCGATTTTGATCGATGACGACCCGGAAGTGCTGCTGCGCGATTTGCAGGACCGTTTTCCGCAGGCCGAACTGCGCGGCGCCGAAGCCGCGTACGAGCAGACGGTGGCGCAGGTGGTGGGCCTGGTCGAGGCGCCCGCTATCGGCCTGGACTTGCCGCTCGACGTGCGCGGCACGGTGTTCCAGCAGCGCGTGTGGCAAGCCTTGCGCGAGATCCCTGCCGGCAGTACCGTCAGCTATGCCGAACTGGCGCAGCGCATCGGCGTCCCGCACGGCGCGCGCGCCGTGGCGGGCGCTTGCGCTGCCAATGCGCTGGCCGTCGCCATTCCCTGCCACAGGGTGGTGCGCAACGATGGTGCCTTGTCCGGCTACCGCTGGGGCGTGGAGCGCAAGCAGGCGCTGCTCGAGCGCGAGGGCGAACGGTGAGGGCGCTGGACTGGCGCCAGATCGAGGATGCGCTGAATCAATACGGTTGCGCCGTCGTGACGGGCTTGCTGAGTGAGCATGCCTGCACGGCGCTGGCCGCGCAGTATGACGATGCCTCGCGTTTTCGCAGCAAGGTGGTGATGCAGCGCCATGGTTTTGGCCAGGGCGAGTACCAGTATTGGGCCTATCCGCTGCCCGACATCGTGGCCGCCTTGCGCGAACAACTGTACGGGCCGCTGGCGGCGATTGCCAACCGCTGGCACGCCAGCATGGGCGTCGATAGCCGCTTTCCTGTGGCGCACGGGGATTTCCTGGCGCGCTGCCATGCGGCCGGGCAGACGCGGCCCACGCCCCTGCTGCTGCGCTACCGCGAAGGCGATTACAACTGCCTGCACCAGGACCTGTATGGCGAGCACGTATTACCGCTGCAACTGGCCGTGCTGTTGTCGCGCCCGCAAGACGATTTCACGGGTGGTCACTTTGTGCTGACGGAGCAGCGCCCGCGCATGCAGTCGCGCCTGGAGGTCGTGCCGTTGGCGCAGGGCGACGCTGTCATCTTTCCCGTCGCGCAGCGCCCGGTGAATGGCACGCGCGGCAGTTACCGCGTCAACATGCGCCACGGCGTGTCGCGCCTGCATTCTGGCTTGCGCCACACCCTGGGCATCATTTTTCACGATGCGAGCTGAACGGTAGCTGCGGCGCTTGAGTTTCCAGGATTACATGGCATGATGGCTTTACGTGCCACTCTTTCATTTCTGCCATGTCCGCGTTGCTCCGCCTGCTGTGCCTGTTGACCATTTTCCTGTTGCCCGCAGCCCATGCGGACGAGGGCGTGCCCGCGCTTGTTACGGAAGCCGCGTCCGTCATGGCGCCGTCGCAGCTTGCTGCGGCCAGGACGGCACCGCTGATGTTTGCCAACCGCAAGGTATTCGTCTTCCGCGCCGCGCTGGCCGGCTATCCTCCCGATGAACGCGCCATCGGCGCGCAGCGCCGCCTGGAAGGCGTGCTGGCGAAAAACGGACGCATGCAAACGAGCACGCGCATGATTGCTGAAGGCACGCAAGTGCTGCTCGATGGCGTGCAACTGTTCGTCGTCGTGCCTGGCGATGTCAACCAGCTGGCCGGCGATACGACGGAAAGCGTGGCCAAGGTGGCCGCCGAGCAATTGAGCAAGGCCCTCACCGACTATCGCGAACAGAGCAGCTGGCGCTACCTGTTGATCGCCGCCGCCATGTGCGCGGCCGCCACCCTCGTGTTCTGGCTGGTGTGGATGGGCTTGACGCGACTGTATCACTGGGCCAAGCGTCGCAGCGGCATCCTGCTGGCCTCGCGCTTGCGCGACGTGCGCCTGAAAAACGTGCGTGTGCTCGACGCCGAGCACTACATCGCCTTTGCCTACCAATTGCTCAGCGTCGTGCTGTGGGGCTTGCGCCTGATGGCCACGTATTTGTGGGCCGCGTTCGTGTTGGGCCGCCTGCCCTACACGCGTTCCTGGGGCGAAAGCCTGAGCGGCTACCTGTTCGCCGTGGCCGCCGACGTCTTGCACGCCATCCTCGGTGCCTTGCCGGGGCTGGTGCTGGTGTGCGTGATCTTCGCCATCGCGCGCCTGATCGCCGCCACGGCCGCCTCGCTGTTCAAGCGCGTGGAAAGCGGAGAACTGCAAATCGGCTGGCTCGACAAGGACACGGCCTTGCCCACGCGCCGCATCGCCAGCGTGGTGATCTGGCTGTTCGCGCTGGCCATGGCGTATCCGTATCTGCCCGGTTCGCACACGGCCGCCTTCCAGGGCCTGTCCGTGCTGGTGGGCCTGATGGTGTCGATCGGCGCGTCGAGCATCGTCGGCCAGGGCGCGAGCGGCCTGATCCTGATGTACACGCGCGCCCTGCGCAAGGGAGAATATGTGCGTGTGGGCGACAGCGAAGGCACGGTGGTCGACGTGGGCATGTTCGAGACGCGCTTGCGCACGGGCCTGGGCGAGGAAGTGGCCTTGCCGAACGCCTGGGTGATGTCGCAAACGACGAAAAACTATTCGCGCGCCCAGCCCGGCGGCGGCTTCGTGCTCGATTCCACCGTCACCATCGGCTATGCCACGCCATGGCGCCAGGTGCACGCCATGCTGGAACTGGCCGCGTCGCGCACGACGGAACTGTCCACCACGCCGAAACCTTACGTGATGCAGTTGGCCTTGCAGGATTACTACGTGCAATATCGCCTGGTCGCCTATGCCAGTGCCGAAGTCCCCCGCCAGCGCGCCGAAGTGCTGAACCGCTTGCACCAGAATATCATCGACGTCTTCAACGAATTCGACGTGCAGATTACTTCGCCGCACTACATCGATGATCCGAAAGAGTCGCACGTGGTGCCGCCCGGTGAATGGTTCAGGGCGCCGGCGCAGCGGGGGGAAGAATCGGGTCAAGTGGTGCCGTCCAAGCCCGGAAGTTGCTAGCGAGGGGATGGACAGACTTCATCAATCCAGGCTTGCATGTCGCTGTTCGCTGTGAATGGGAATGACTTGCTAGGAATGACTTGCTGGCCGCCAACAGCCGTAGTTCTTACGCAGAATCTTCCTTGATAGCCATAGATGCGGCTCCCCATGCACCTTGAGCTTGCCGTAGTCGATTGCATCCTGGAACAGCATCCACGCCATGTCGATCTCGCCCTTGGTCAGCGGGCGAACCGTGTCCTTCACTTTGACCTGCTTGACGGACGAATCGACGTCCTTGTCGGTCGTCTTGATGCCTTCCAGTTGGACGACCTTGATGGCTGTCGAAGCGCGCGCCCTGGCTTTTCTTTTAGTGGGCCACGCGCTTGAAGAACATGTCGCAAGCGGTGGTACTGATGACATGGTGCCTGGCCATGGAACCTGCGCGATAAAACGCCAGCGTAGGCCAGCGGCGGTGGGGAACTGTTGACGGGGCGCAAGGCATGCGCGCCTGTGTCTGCCTGATTGACCATTTTGCCAATTTCTATACACTCGTCTATTCATTCACGACCTGGAGATGGAAATGCCGACCCTGCCAATGCGCCGCACCCTGCTTATTCTCGCTTGCCTGGGCACCCTCGGCCACGTGCATGCTGACACCGTCATCGACAATGCCAATGGCTATACGCTCGACGCGGCTGGCAAGGTGCTGCGTTTCACGGCGCTGGCCTTTGACGACGCAGGCAAGCTGCTCGCCGTCGGCAGTGCCGCGCAGGTGAAGCGCAAGGCGGCCAAGGGCGCCACCCATGTTGACGTGCAGGGCAAGACCGTGTTGCCGGGCCTGATCGACGCGCATGGCCACGTGTTTGGCCTGGGGACGATCGCCAGCGGCGTGATGTTGTACGGTTCCACCTCGCTGCCGGCCGCCGTGCAGGCCGTGGGCGACTTCGCCCGTGCGCACCCGGAGCGCAACTGGGTCGTCGGCAATGGCTGGAACCAGGAAATCTGGAAGCTGGGGCGCTTTCCCACGGCGTTGGAGCTCGATACGGCCGAAAGCGCGCGCCCCGTCTGGCTACGCCGCGTCGATGGCCATGCTGGCTGGGCCAACAGCCGCGCGCTGGCGCTGGCCGGCATCACGCGCGCCACGCCTGATCCGGCGGGCGGCAAGATCGAACGCGATGCGGACGGCAATGCCACCGGTGTGCTGGTCGATAACGCCATGGACTTGATGGACGCCGTGCTGCCCAAGCCCGGCGACGTGGAAAACCGCGCCGCCCTCGATGGCGCGCTGGCGCAGCTGTCGCAAGTGGGCCTGACCAGCGTGCACGATGCGGGCATCGGCCAACTGCAGGACCGATTGTTCCGCGATTACGCCGACCACGGCAAGCTGACGGTGCGCGTGTACGGCATGATCGCCGACACCACGGAAGACTTCGACGCGCTGGCGAAAAACGGCCCCTTGAACAGCTACGCGCGCGGCATGTACGCCTTGCGCGCCGTCAAACTGCTGTCCGACGGCGCCCTGGGCAGCCGCGGTGCGGCTCTGCTGGCGCCCTACAGCGACGATCCGTCTACCCGCGGCCTGCTGTTCTACCCGGACGCCGCCATGCGCGCGAAGATGGAAAAAGCCATGCGCGCCGGCTACCAGGTGAACGTGCACGCCATCGGCGACGCGGGCAACCATCAAATCCTCGACGCATACCAGGCCTTGACCGCGCAATACCGCAGCGCGGGCCTGCGCCATCGCATGGAGCATGCGCAGGTGGTGCAATTATCCGACATCCCCCGTTTCAAAACCCTGGGCATCGTGCCGTCGATGCAGCCCACGCACGCCACGTCCGACCAGAACATGGCGGAGCAGCGCGTGGGCCACGAGCGCATCAAGGGCGCGTATGCGTGGCGCACCTTCCTTGCGCAAGGTTCGCGCATCGCCTGCGGATCGGACTTCCCCATCGAGTCGCCGAATCCGTTCGAGGGCATCCACGCTGCCGTCACGCGGCAAAACAGCGCAGGATTCCCGGCTGGTGGCTGGTATCGGCAGCAAGCGATGACGGTGACGCAAGCGCTGCGCTGCTTCACGCTCGACGCGGCCTGGGCGGCGCACCAGGAAAAGGTCATCGGCACGCTGGAAGCGGGCAAATGGGCGGACTTCATCGTCGTCGACCAGGACCTGTTCAAGGTGGCGCCGACGGCGATTGGCAAGACGCAGGTGCTGCAGACGTGGGTGGCGGGCCAGCGCGTGTACGAGAAAAAATGAGGGCTGGGGGCAGACCCGTCGGGTGACCCCAAAGAAAATCTGTTGACTTGGTTGTATAGACAACCTATGCTGGGAGCACCAGAGCGGACCACGCATGTCCGCTCGCACCCTACGAGGAGACAGCATGAATAGCACAATGGACACCGATCCACGCTTTGATGCCAGCCGTACCATCCGCGCCCCGCGCGGCACGGTCATGGCTTGCAAGAGTTGGCAGGCCGAAGCGGCCTACCGCATGTTGCAAAACAACCTGGACCCGGAAGTGGCGGAAAATCCGCAGCATCTGGTGGTCTACGGCGGCATCGGCCGCGCCGCCCGCAACTGGGCCTGTTTCGACCAGATCCTCGCCTCGCTGCGCGAACTGGAAGACGACCAGACCTTGCTGATCCAGTCCGGCAAGCCGGTGGGCGTGTTCCAGACCCACGCTGACGCGCCGCGCGTACTGATCGCCAACTCCAACCTGGTGCCGAAATGGGCTAACTGGGAACACTTCAACGAACTCGATCGGCAAGGCCTGTTCATGTACGGCCAGATGACGGCCGGCAGCTGGATCTATATCGGCACGCAGGGCATCGTGCAAGGCACGTATGAAACCTTCGCCGAGGCGGGGCGCCAGCATTTTGGCGGTGACTGGGGCGGGCGCTGGATTTTGACGGCGGGCCTGGGCGGCATGGGCGGCGCGCAGCCGCTGGCTGCCACCATGGCGGGCGCCGTGTCGCTCAATATCGAATGCCAGCAAAGCAGCATCGACTTCCGCTTGCGCACGCGCTACCTGGACAAGCAGGCGGCCAGCCTGGACGAAGCCCTGGAACTGGTCAAATATCACACTGAACGCAAGGAAGCCATTTCCATTGGCCTCTTGGGCAACGCGGCCGAAGTGTTGCCGGAACTGGTGCGCCGCGCGAAAGCGGGCGGCCTGCTGCCGGATCTGGTGACGGACCAGACATCCGCGCATGACCTGGTCAACGGTTACCTGCCACGCGGCTGGAGCGTGTCGGACTGGAAGGCGGCGCAACAGGACCCGCAGCGCCACGCGCGCCTGACGGTGGCCGCGGCCGATTCCTGCGCCGCCCACGTGCAAGCCATGCTCGATTTCCACGCCATGGGCGTGCACACTGTCGATTACGGCAACAATATCCGCCAGGTGGCGTTCGACCAGGGCGTGCAGAATGCCTTCGACTTCCCCGGCTTCGTGCCCGCCTACATCCGCCCGCAGTTTTGCGAAGGACGCGGGCCGTTCCGCTGGGTGGCCTTGTCGGGCGACCCGGAAGATATCTACAAGACGGATGCGAAGATCAAGGCACTGTTCCCGCACCATAAGCAGGTGCACCATTGGCTGGACATGGCGCGCGAGCGCATCGCCTTTCAGGGTTTGCCGGCGCGCATCTGCTGGCTGGGACTGGGCGAGCGCCACATCGCCGGCCTGGCCTTCAACGAGATGGTGCGCACGGGCGAGCTGAAGGCACCGATTGTCATCGGCCGCGACCACCTGGACACGGGTTCCGTCGCCAGCCCGAACCGCGAGACCGAAAGCATGAAGGATGGCACCGACGCCGTTTCCGACTGGCCCTTGCTGAACGCCATGCTGAACACGGCCGGCGGCGCCACCTGGGTCTCGCTGCACCATGGCGGCGGTGTGGGCATGGGCTATTCTCAGCATTCGGGCATGGTGATCGTGGCTGACGGCACGCAAGGCGCGGCGAAACGCCTGGCGCGCGTGCTGGTCAACGACAGCGGTTCGGGCGTGATGCGCCATGCCGATGCCGGCTATGAAACAGCGGCCGCCTGCGCCAAGCGCAACGGCCTGATTCTTCCCATGCTTCCTTGAGACCTTGATGCGAATGACTATGACACAGCATGCCAAAAGTTGGACCCTGAAACCGGGCGCGATGACCTTGGGCGACCTGCGCGCCGTCTGGGCCGCACCCGCCAAACTGATCCTCGCCGCCGAGGCGTATCGCGTCATCGAGGACTCGGCCGCAGCCGTGCAAGCCATCGTCGCCAAGGGCGACGCGGCTTACGGTATCAACACGGGTTTCGGCTTGCTCGCCAAGACGCGTATCCCCGATGAAAAGCTGGAGCAGTTGCAGCGCAACCTGATTCTGTCGCATTCCGTCGGCACGGGCGAACTGCTGTCGGACGCCGTCGTGCGTCTGGTCATGCTGATGAAGATCGGCAGCCTGGCGCGCGGTTACTCCGGCGTGCGCCCGCTGATTATCGATACCCTGATCGCCCTGTACAACGCGGGCATCATGCCGGCCATTCCCGCCAAGGGTTCCGTGGGCGCCTCGGGCGACCTGGCGCCGCTGTCGCACATGACCCTGGCCATGTTGGGCGTGGGCGACGTGCGTGTCAACGGCGCATTGATGCCGGCCCCTGAAGCGCTGGCGCAGGCGGGCATCGCGCCCGTCGTGCTGGCGGCGAAAGAGGGCCTGGCACTGATCAATGGCACGCAAGTGTCGAATGCGCTGGCGCTGCATGGCTTGTTCATGGCCGAGCGTTTGCTGGAAGCGGCCATGGTCACGGGTGCGCTGTCGCTCGATGCGGCCAAGGGCAGCGACTCGCCATTCGACGCGCGCGTGCATGCCGTGCGGGGACAGCCGGGGCAAATCCTGGCCGCGCAGATGTACCGCCAACTGGTGGCCAACAGCGCTATTCGCGCCTCGCACCTGGAGGGCGACGAGCGCGTGCAAGACCCATACAGCCTGCGCTGCCAGCCGCAAGTCATGGGTGCCTGTCTCGATTTGATTGGCAATGCGGGGCGCACCTTGCTGATCGAAGCCAATGCCGTTACGGATAACCCGCTGATCTTCCAGGATGGACCCAACGGACAGGTGCAAATCGTCTCGGGCGGGAACTTCCATGCCGAGCCGGTGGCGTTTGCCGCCGATACCCTGGCGCTGGCGATCGCCGAAATCGGCGCGTTGGCCGAGCGCCGCATCGCGCTGCTGATCGACGCCACGCTGTCCGGTTTGCCCCCCTTTCTGGTGCGTGATCCGGGCGTCAATTCCGGTTTCATGATCGCCCACGTGACGGCTGCCGCGCTGGCGTCGGAAAACAAGTCGCTCGCGCATCCGGCCAGCGTCGACAGCCTGCCCACTTCCGCCAACCAGGAAGACCACGTGAGCATGGCCACGTTCGCCGGGCGCCGCCTGGACGATATGGCGCACAACACGGCCGTGATTATCGGCATCGAGCTGCTGGCCGCTGCGCAGGGCATCGATTTCCATCGCCCCCTGAAAACTTCGCCGCAGCTTGAACATGTACATCAGCAACTGCGCCAGAAGGTGCCGTTCTTCGACGCCGACCGCTTTTTTGCGCCCGATATCGAAGCGGCCAAGCAGATGGTCATACGCGGGGAATTGAGCAGCACGTGCAAGAATTTGTTCGCCCCGCTGTACGCTTGAACGGGTGCAAGGAGACAAGCATGGATTTCCGCTTCAATGAAGGCAGCATTGCACTGCTGGTGTCGATGCCCCACGTGGGCACCGACATACCGGACGATATCGCCGCGCGCATGACGCCGCAGGCCTTGATCAAGGCCGACACGGATTGGCATTTGCGCGAGCTGTATGGTTTTTTGCAGGAGATGGGTGCGTCCGTGCTGTCGGCGCGCTGGTCGCGCTACACGATCGACTTGAACCGCCCGCAGGAAGACACGAATCTGTATCCGGGTCAGGATACGACGGGTTTGCTGCCCAACGATACGTTTCACCGCGAGCCGCTGTATCTGCCAGGGTGCGAACCCGATGCGGCCGAGGTGCAGCAGCGCTTGCAGCGTTACTGGGCACCGTACCACCGGCAACTGCGGGCGGAACTGGACCGGCTACTGCGCGTGCACGCTGCCGTGGTGTTGTGGGATGCCCATTCCATCGCCTCGCACGTGCCGCGCTTCTTTGACGGCAAGCTGCCAGACCTCAATTTCGGCACGGCAGATGGCGCCAGCTGCGATGCCGGCCTGACGTCCTCCGTGGTCGATATCGCGCGTTCGCAGCAGCAGTTTACGGTGGCCTTGAACGGCCGCTTCAAGGGCGGCCACATCACGCGCCATTACGGCCAGCCGCAACGCCGCGTGCATGCGCTCCAGCTGGAGATGTGCCAGTGCCTGTACATGGATGAAGCGATGCCGTTCGGCTACCGTCCCGACTTGGCCGCACAGGTGCAGCCGCTGCTGCGCCAGATGATGCAAGCGGCCGTGGCATGGGTGGCGCCTTGAGCTCCCGTTTGTTTGCCCGCCACGCGCTGCTACCGCAGGGCTGGCGCCGCGACGTGCTGCTGGAATGGGATAAAAATGGGGATTTGACGCATATTCAGGAGGATGCAACTGCAACTGTGCTTGGCGTGGAGGTGGTGGAATATGTCTTGCCCGGCATGGTCAACCTGCATTCGCATGCCTTTCAGCGCGCGCTGGGTGGCATGACCGAAATCGCCGGTGCAGGAGTCGGCAATGCGCCGGACAGCTTCTGGACGTGGCGCGAACTGATGTACCGCTTCGCGCGCCACATCACGCCCGAGCAAATGCAAACCATCGCCGCGCAGTTGTTTGCCGAATGCCTGCGCCATGGCTACACGTCCGTGTGCGAGTTTCACTATCTGCAGCGCGATGTTGCAGGCGCATTGTATGCACGCCCTGCGGAGACGGCCGAACGGGTGCTGGCCGCTGCGCGCATCAGCGGTATCGGCGTGACCATGCTGCCCGTGTTGTACAGCCATGCGGGCTTTGGCGAACAGCCGTTGAAAGCGGAGCAGGCACGCTTTCGCACGGATGCGGACGATGTCTTGTGCATCATCGAGGCGCTGGCGCCGCAGCGCTGCGGGCAGGTGGAAGTGGGCTTTGCACCGCATTCGCTGCGCGCCGCCAGCGTGGCGCAGATCCACGAAGTGCTGCAAGCGCTGCCGGCGCAGCGCCCGATTCATATGCACATCGCCGAGCAGCAGGGCGAAGTGCGCCAATGTTTTGACTACAGCGGCCGGCGCCCGGTGCAGTATCTGTACGACCAAGTCCATGTTGACGCGCGCTGGTGCCTGGTGCACGCCACGCATGTGCAGTCCGACGAGGTGGCGCTGATGGCCGCCAGCGGCGCCGTGGCAGGTCTGTGCCTGACGACGGAGGCGAACCTCGGTGATGGCCTGTTTCCGCTGGCTCAATTCATCGCCGCCGGCGGGCGTTTCGGCGTCGGCAGCGACAGCCATGTATCGCAGTCGCCGGTGGAGGAATTGCGCTGGCTCGAATACGGCCAGCGCTTGCAGGGCCAGCAGCGCAATGTCGCTGCCACCTCGGATGAACGCCATGTGGGCGATTATCTGTGGCAGGCGGCCTTGCGCGGCGGCGCGCAGGCATCCGGGCGCAAGCTGGGCGCGCTGGCGCCGGGCTGCCGCGCCGATTTGCTGGTGCTCGACGAGGCGCACGTCAACCTGTGCGGCGTGGCCATAGCCGATGTGCTGGGCAGTTTTCTCTTTTGCGGCAACGACAACCTGGTGCGCGACGTGCTGTGTGGCGGCCAGTGGCAGGTGCGCGGCGGGCGCCATGTGGCGCACGATGCCATCGCGGCTGCCTACAAGCGCACCCTGGCGCAACTGAGGGCGCTCTGATGGCGACCTTCATCCCGCATGAATGCTTGCGCGCCACGCCGTGGAAAAACGGCGGCGGCAGCACGACGGAAATCGCCATCGCTCCCGAGGGTGCCGGCTTCGATAATTTCGATTGGCGTATCAGCCTGGCGACGATCACGGCCAGCGGACCGTTTTCCAGCTTTCCCGGCATCGATCGCAGCCTGATGCTGGTCGATGGCGACAGCGTGCAGCTGACGCTCGATGGCACGCGCAAGGTGGTCTTGAACGCGGCGCAGCCCATGCTCTGGTTTCCTGGCGAAGCGGCCGTCGTTGCGCATGTCAAGGCGCTGACGACGGATTTCAACGTGATGACGCGGCGCGACCGTTGTCGCCACCAGCTGGAGAAAATCAAGGCGCCGGGCAAGCTGTCGCGGCGCAGTACGACGACGCTGCTATTTGTCGCCGGCGCGGGCGCCGTGCTGGCGCGCGGTGGCGACCAGCAGTTCGCGCTGGCCCGTTACGACACGCTGCTGCTCGATGCCGACGATGCGCAGGAATGGCGGCTCGACGCCTTGCAGCGTTCGGCCGTGTTCCGCGTCGACCTGTTCATCTAGGAGAGAACAAGCATGCAAGATTGGGACCTGGTCATCCACAACGTTCACCTGGCCACCATGCAGCACGGCTATGGCGAACTGCTGGACGCGGCCATCGCCGTCAAGGATGGCCGCATTGCCTGGCTCGGCCACGGCAAGGAGCTGCCGGCCAGCGCAGCCACCGTGTTGGACGGCCAGGGCTGCTGGCTGACGCCGGGCCTGATCGACTGCCATACGCACATTGTCCACGCAGGCAATCGCAGCGACGAATTCGAAGCGCGCCTCAATGGCGCCAGCTATGAAGATATCAGCCGTGCCGGCGGTGGCATCATGTCCACCGTGCGCGCCACGCGCGCGGCCAGCGACAACGAATTGCTGCGGCAAAGCTTGCCGCGCGTGTTGGCGCTGCTGGCCGAGGGCGTGACGACGCTGGAGATCAAGTCCGGCTACGGCCTGGAGATGGACAGCGAGGCGAAGATGTTGCGCGTGGCGCGCAGGATCGCTGAAAAGCTGCCGCTCACCGTGCGCACCACTTTCCTCGGTGCGCACGCACTGCCGCCCGAGTATACGGGGCGCGCCGACGCGTATATCGATCTGCTGTGCGCGCAGATGCTGCCCAAGCTGGCTGGCGACGGCCTGGTCGACGCCGTCGATGCTTTTTGCGAGCGCATCGGCTTTACGCCAGCGCAAACACAGCGGATGTTCGATGCCGCGCAGGCATTGAATTTGCCTGTAAAGCTGCATGCGGAGCAATTGTCGGACCAGGGCGGCGCGGCCCTGGTCGCCCGTTATGCCGGCCTGTCGGCCGACCATCTGGAATTTCTGTCGGAAGAGGGCATCGCCGCCATGGCAGAGCATGGCACGGTGGCCGTGCTGCTGCCGGGCGCGTATTACTTTTTGCGCGAAATACAGCAACCGCCAGTGGCCGCTTTGCGCGCGGCGGGCGTGCCGATGGCCGTGTCCACCGATTGCAATCCGGGCACCTCGCCCATGACGTCATTGCTGCTGGCGATGAATATGGCGTGCACCCTGTGGCGCCTCACGCCGCAGGAAGCGTTGGCCGGCTGCACGCTCCACGCGGCGCGCGCACTGGGCTTGCAGCATGAGACCGGTAGCCTGGTGGTCGGCAAGCGCGCCGATTTCGCCCTGTGGCGCATTGCGCGTCCGGCCGACCTGGCGTATGCGCTGGGCCTGAACCCGTGCGTGGGCGCGGTACACGGCGGTGTCTGGCGCGCGCCGGTGGTAAGCTTGACGGATTGATCAGCCATCCTGGAGCGCCGCGTGCGTGTTGTCTACCTGTTGTTAATGCTTGTTTTTACGGCCGCTCCCGCGCCCGCCATGGAGGGCGGCACCTTGAAGGTGGGCTCGAAGCGCTTTACGGAATCCTACATCCTTGGCGAAATTCTCAAGCAGAGCGCCGCGCCGCACGTCATGGTGGAGCACCGCCAGGGGCTGGGTAGCACGGCCATCGTGCTCGCCGCGCTGCAGGCGGGCAGCATCGACGTATATGCCGAATACATGGGTACGATCGGCAGCGAAATCCTCAAGCACGACAAAGCCATTGATCTGCAGCAGATGCGACGCGAGCTGGCGCTGCTGGGCCTGGGCGTGGCCGTGCCGCTGGGTTTTAACAACACTTATGCGCTGGCCATGCGTGGTGATGAAACGGGCATCGCCAGCCTGGGGCAACTGGCGCAGCATCCCGCCTTGCAGTTTGGCCTGTCGCATGAATTCATCGGCCGCGTCGATGGCTGGCCAGGCTTGGCCGCGCGCTATGGCTTGCCGCAGCGCCCGCGCGGGCTCGATCACGGCATCGCCTATGAAGCGCTGGCGCAGCGCCAGGTGGACGTGATCGATATCTATTCGACGGATGCGAAGATCCGCCAGTACGGCTTGCGCGTGCTGGCCGACACGCAGCAGTATTTCCCTCGTTATGACGCCATGCTCTTGTTCCGGCTCGATTTGCCGCCGCGCTTTCCTGCCGCTTGGCAGGCACTGCAAGGACTGCAGGGGCGCATCAGCGAGGACGATATGATCGCCATGAATGCGGCCGTGGAAATCGATGGCAAGGGCTTTGCCGGCGTGGCGCGGCAGTGGCTGGCCAGCGCTGCGAAGGTATCACAGCCAGCCAGCGCTGCGCGCAGCAATCTGCTCGATAAAGTCATCGGCGACGATGTATGGACACTGACGCGCCAGCACGTGACCCTGGTGCTGCTGTCGGTGGCGCTGGCCTGCCTGATCGGCATTCCGCTGGGCGTGCTGGCGGCGTTTTCGGCACCCCTGCGGCAAACGGTGCTGGCCTTCGTCGGCGTACTGCAGACGGTACCGTCGCTGGCTCTGCTGGCGATATTGATTCCGCTGCTGGGCATGATCGGTACGGTGCCTGCGCTGGTAGCCCTCTTCGTATATGCCTTGCTGCCCATCGTGCGCAATACTTGCACCGGCATATTGCAAGTGCCGCAAGGCTTGCGCATGGCGGCGCTGGCGCTGGGCTTGAACTGGCGCGACCGCCTGCTACACGTGGAATTGCCGCTGGCCTTGCCCGTCATGCTGGCCGGCGTGAAAACGGCGGCCGTGATGAGCGTGGGCACGGCCACCATCGCCGCTTTCATCGGCGCGGGCGGCTACGGCGAACGCATTACCATCGGCCTGGCGCTGAACGACAATGACATGTTGCTGGCCGGTGCGATCCCCGCAGCCGTGTTGGCTCTGCTGACGCAAGGCCTGTTCGAGCTGCTGGAGCGCTGGGCCGTGGCCGGCCGGCAGCATTGACGTCCGCCTGCTTACAGCGAGTGTAGTTTCGAACGCACAGAGACGACCGCCTGGTGCAGGATGCGTTCAGCCTGGAAGTCGTTTTCGCGCTGTTCAGCGATGGCTTGCAGGTCGCGTGTGTAGCGTTCCAGGCGAAAACGCAGGTAGGTGCGGTAGATTTTCATGACCAGTGGTTTGGCAAAGACATTCATGATGCGGCTCCCGTATGCACGACGATGCATTCATTAATGCGTTTATTGTGTGTGAGCACATGGCTGCCATTTTGCGCCGCATCAAACGCCAGCGTGTCCTCACGTTGGCGCATTTGATCTTGCGCAAGGCCCTACCAGCAGAAGATGTCACACTGATTCTTCCCTGCCTGGCCATCAGCGGCCGCAGGCTCTGATATCGCTGATATCGCTGATATTGCTGATGCCGACAAGCATACTCAAGGAGCGTCGTATGGTCATTTTTGCCGTGTTTGCTGTTGGCATCGCCTGCCTGACAGTGTACCAACTTTATACGAATGCGCACGCTGATAGTCGCGTTGCGCAACAACAGATAGGCTTGCACGGAATATTGATTGAACCACGGAAATAAACTGTGGCAAGCGATGGGCAGTGACGTGAGTGCTTTAAGGAAAATGTAAGGCCCGGTAAGCAAATGTAAAGGTCGGCGCGGTGACAAGTTGTAGCGTTTATAGTGATCACCGTTGATTGCATTCTCCCCCTCCCACTTGACAATGGGTTCACCCCGCGGTGCCGCTAGCCCGCGGGGATTTTTTTGGGCAATCGCTTATGCGGGTTTGGGCGTGCCAGCCGACAATTGCGTCAAGGCATCGCCAGCCACGCGGCAGATGCGCCAGTCCGGCATCACGTCCGCGCCCATGCCCTTGTAGAAGTTGATCGCGTTTTCATTCCAGTCCAGCACCGACCATTCGAAGCGGCCGCAATCGCGTTCGACGGCCAGTTGCGCCAGCGCCACCAGCATCTGTTTGCCATAGCCCTTGCCGCGCACCGACTGCTTCACGTACAGGTCTTCCAGGTACAGCCCCTTGCGGCAGAGGAAGGTGGAAAAGTTGTGGAAGAACAGGGCGAACGTCACCACTTCGCCATTTTCCACGCCGACCAGTGCTTCGCAGGCGGGATGGCGGCCAAACAGGCTGTCGTGCAGCATGGATTCCTTGGCGATCATCAGGTGTTCAAGTTTTTCAAACACGGCCAGTTCATGGATCATGCCGAAGATGGCGGCCACGTCGCTTGCCAGGGCGGGACGGATGGCGAGGGTGGCGTTGGAAGTGTTCATGTTGCCTTTACTGATGAAGTGGTGGAAATGGCGGAAACGCCAGCCGTCTTGCGCGCGCCTGACGTCAGGGCCCAAGCCACGCTCGATAGGCACAGCAGCATGCCCACCCATTCGATGGCGGCGGGCCGGTAGTGTTCGAATTGCACCGACAGCAGCACCGAGATGACGGGCGTGACTACGCCGATATAGACGGTCTTTTGCGTGCCGATGCGCGCGATTAAAGTGAAATAGGCACTGAAGGCGATCACCGAGCCGAAGATGGCCAGATACAGCAAGCCTATCCAGTAACTGGGGCGTGTGGGTACTTGCCAGGACTGGCCCGTGGCGATGGCCCAGACGGCCACCATGAGCGTGCCCCACAGCATGCTCCAGGCCATGCTCAGCATCACGTTGCTGGAATGCTCGCGCACCTTCATGACCAGGGCATTGCCGAGCGTGCTCGAAACGGTGGCCACCAGGGCCAGCATGAAACCGAGCAGGAAATGTGCATTGCGGCCATTGCCGCCGCCGACAATATCGTGCAGCGCCGCGCCGATGGATTGGTAAAACAGCAGCACGATGCCGCAGATGGCGACAAACGCCGCGCAGCAAGTGCTCCAGGTGAGGCGTGTGCCGAAGGCGATGCGGTTGAGTAATGGTGTCCAGAACACCATCAACGCAAATAGTACGCTGACGAGGGCAGAGACGAGGTATTGCTCCGAGCTATAGGTGCAGACATAGCTGAGGGCAAACGAGGCCAGGCCTTGCAGTAGCATCCATTTTTGTGCGCGCCAGGGAAGGCGCAAGGTGTCGCCGCGCAATGCGCACCAGGCAAACAGGGTGGCGCAGGCGAGGCCGAAGCGGTAGACCACGGAAATGGCGGGGGCGACATCGCCCAGCTGCAAGGTGATGGCCCAGAAGGTGGAGCCCCAGATTAAGCAGGCAATGATGAACAGGAGAGGAGAGGACATCGCCCGAGTATAAGGGCATTGCGCGTCCCGGTCGAGCTTGGCAAATGGATGGGCCATATGCGCGGCCAGATACCCTCAGGCATTGAGCCAGCGCAGTGCTGCTGGAAAATATTAAATTTATAAAAATATTTACATTATTATCAATTAAATATGTTCTGAATTGCATCTTGAAAGGAGGGGCGCCATGCCAACGTCACTGCATGTCAAAGTCTGGAGCTTGCTTGTCTACGTTATCGTGGCAACCTCGGTTGCCGTCTGGCTGCACCCCTCGGTTTTGTTGCTGGCGACCTGCGCCTTCGCCTGATGCCTGCGCGCCGGCCGTGCTATCAGTGCGTGACGCGGGTCTTGCGGCCGTCCGACAGCAGGCGCACGCGCTCGCCCGGACGGAACAGTTCGTCCGCCTCTTGCACGATGGCGCGCATGTCGCCATTGTCCAGGCGCACGGTGATTTCCAGACCGCGCTTGTTGGAAGCGTTCGCTTCAATGCTTTGGCCGGCGATGCCGCCGGCGACCGCGCCGAGGATGCTGGCCGCAATGGCGCCCTTGCCACCACCGACTGCCGAGCCGGCCACGCCGCCTAGTGCCGCGCCAGCAAGTACGCCCGTGCCTGTTTCGCCTTTGGCGATGGTCACTTCACGCACGGATTCAACCGTGCCCATGCGAACCGTCTGTTCATTTTGCGCCTGGCGCGCAGGGTAGACGTTTGCCGAGTTCGGTTGTACGGCGCAGCCGGCCAGGGTGGCGAGCAATGCCACTGCAATAATTGGTGCTTTCATGTGGGACTCCCTTGGACAAAAGTTAGTTGCCGATTGCGTCGACCAGCAGTAAAGGTGCTGACTTATCATAAGGAAACTTAGCGCAGATAGCTCGTTACGAAGAGTAAAAATCTGTTACCGGCCCAGCATGAGCACATGCGCGCTTGCAGCTCAATACGCCAGCCGCAGGCGCCGGTACAAAAATCCCAGCACGAACAGCGGCCCCACCAGCAAGAAGCGTACATCGTCCAGGAACGACGGTTTCTTGCCTTCGATCTGGTGACCGATGAATTGGCCGATCCAGGCCAGCACGAATAGCGCCACCGACACGGGCACGATGGTCAGTGCCGGCATCAGCAGTAGCAGGCCCAGCATGACGGCCAGCATCGCCAGCATGCCCGCCGCGAACGGGCGCGACAACTTGAAATAATAGAATAAGGCCAGAACACTGGCGAGCAGTGCCACGCTGGGGTGCACGCTCCACAGCAGCCCCAGCAGGCTGAAAACGATCAAGGGCACGCACACGATATGTACCCATTCATTGACGTCGTTGCGGTGGCTTTCGCCATACTGGGCCAGCAGGGTGTCGATGGTGCGCATGGGTGGTCTCTTGTGTGGGCTAGCTTGTCAAGCAATTCTACACCGTCGCGTGGCCGGGTAAAATGGTGCTTCGTTTCCCCTTCCGGAGCTCTCGTTTGAATAGCCCAGCCTTCTTGCCAGACGTTGCCGTCGACACGCGCAAGCGCTGCTTCGCTCCCGTCGTCGACGCCGGCACGCGCCTGCTGATACTGGGCAGCCTGCCCGGCGAAAAATCGCTGGCGCACAGTCAGTACTATGCGCACCCGCAAAACAAATTCTGGATGTTGCTGGGCGAGGTGCTGGGCGTGGCATTGAGCAGCCTGCCTTACGCAGCGCGTTTGAGCACCTTGCTGGCGCACGGCGTAGGCTTATGGGATGTGGTGGCGCAGGCGCAGCGCACGGGCAGCCTGGATAGCAATATCCGCGCCCGCGACGACAACGACCTGGTGGCCCTGGCCGCCAGCTTGCCGCAGTTGCACACGATCGCCTTTAACGGTGGCACGGCCGCGAAGCTGGGCCTCAAGGTGCTGGGCCAGCACGCGCAGCGTTACCGCATCGTCAGCTTGCCATCGAGCAGCCCTGCCTATACGCTCGGCTATGGCGCCAAGTTGGCGCAATGGAGAACATTACAGCCGTTTTAATCCAGAATATAGATCGCGCCAGCGCCTCAGGCCGGTGCGTACGGTTGCGCTTCCAGCGGCTGTCCCTTGGCATCGAATTTCAAGGCCACTGACAATTGCGTCACACCGATGGTGGCCAGTGCATCGCAGATATCGTCGACTTCGTCCTGCAGGTCGGCGGCCAGATCCAGCGGCTTGTCGGCGCTGTGCAGCAGCGCACCGCCCGCCGTGCTGACGTTGACGCGCAACAGCATTTCGCCGTGTTCATCGGCCGGACCGACGACGACCGAGACATCTGCGGCATCGACGCTGTTTTCCGCCAGCGCGTGGTTGATGCCCGACATCATTTGCAGCATCGCATATTCGCTCATGCCTTGTTCCTTGCCACCGTGGAACAAATCCTGGTATAAAAAACTGACTTCCAGGGCACTGCTGGCGGGCGCCAGGCAGCGCTTGACCAGCTCGCCCACTTCCGTCGTCCACTGCTGGTAGCGGGCCATGCGCGCGTCGAACCAGGCGTCGAGCGCCGCTTCATCCTTCGGTTCCGCATAGAAAGGATCGTCCACGCGCTTGAGGGCAAAGCCCAGCAGGAAGCGCAGTTCGACGGCTGTGTCTTGCGGGCCGAAGGCTGTCTCGCTCCAGCCCACGATGCTGTTTTCCAGGCCCGGCGTGGCGACGATCTTCTTGTCTGTCATCGACGAGTACGCATCGCGCACCATCTCATGCAAGTGGCTGTAAGTGATGCGGTCGATTTCATCGAGGTCGTAGGCATGGCTCATCAAGACCACCTTGGCCTTGGCGCTTTCCAACTGCGCCTGCTGGAAACTTTTCACCAGCGCTTCGAACGCATCCTGGTCCTGGAAGCAATCGGCTTCCTGCAGGCCGCCCGTGCTTTGCACCAGCAGGGGCACGACGAAGGCGTTGATTTCCATGGCCGGGGCATTGTCGCGGCGGATCACGGAAATCGAGGCCGCTTCTTCGATATGGCTGCGCAGGTACTGGTAGGCACCCACGTCTTCGTATTTGGCGCGCTCGATAGCGTCGTACAGGATTTCATCCTTCTTTTGATTCAAGGCCTTGCGGATCAGGCGGCCGAATTCGACGGCTTGCTCGGCCAGTACCGTGCCTTGCGATTCGCTGTCTTCCTGCTCCGCCAGGTTCAGGGCCATCGTGCACAGCATGCGCGTGACGGACTCATCCTTGTCTTCAGGTGTGTTGGCGGATTTACGGGGGACAGGGCGCTTATTTTTGGGCATGGCGATCAACAGGTTAAGAAAGACGGGTCAGGCGAACGGGCGCCAAGGCTCAGGCCAGGCGCCGGGACAGATCATACAGGTGGATATGGCCGCCCGATACCTTAATGGTCGGTATCGAACATCTCGTGCAACTCGTCGAGCAGGTCGGCGGCTTCTTCCTGCGACAGGCCGAGATGCTGGCAGGCAAGTTCACCGCCCTTGTCCCATTCCAGCGAGGTACTGTTGCCATGGTAGCGTTGAATACCCTTTTCGGCCAGCAGCGACAGGGCGACGAGCGAGCGGATGGCTTCGTCCGTGGACGTGTCCGTTAATACCGAGTAGTCGTGATGGTGCAAAATCGCCCAGGAGACATCGGAGGACAGGCCCCAGTTGCGTGCCAGCAAGCAGCCGATGGCGGCGTGGTTGGTCTGGTGGCGTGCATCTTCCAGGCTGGTAAAGCAATTGTGCGCATCGTTGGCCGCCGCCGCGTACGTGTTGACGTAGTCGGGGAAGCGGTTCATCAGCAGGGGCACGCCGATATCGCAGAACAGGCCGAAGGTATGGGCGATGTCGGGCGGGGCGATGCGCAGCTTGCGCGAGGTAAATACCACGGCGCGCGCGCGCTTGGCCGACACATCCCAGAAGTTGTTCAGTTCCACGCCTTCCGCTTCCAGCGCCTGACGCGCCAGCAAGCCCGTCATCATGGCGCTGCACTGGTTGACGCCGAGAAAGTTGATGCCTTGCTCGACAGATTTGGCCTTGCGTGCCGCGCCATAGAAGGGCGAGTTGGCCAGTTTCAGCAGGGCGCCGGACATGCCGACATCGTTGGCGATGATGCGCGCGATGCGGCGTGGCGACGGGTCGTCTTCGGCCAGTTCGCGCTGCAAGTCGACCAGCAGGCTGGGGCGCGGCGGGATACGGATGGAACGCATCAAGGCGTCAACCGGATCTTCCTGCACTGCCTGCTTTTGCGCTGCCGCTTTCATCATCACGCTTTCATCATTATTTTCGTGCCCGGTGCTTATTCTGTCATGCGCTGGCGCTGTCTGCTTCATGAGCGTTTGGCGCAATGCCCGACGATTATCGCTGTTTATGCGTGGCAATAGTTCAACTCGACAATATATTCTGTAAAAAATCGCCGTTTTGACCTTGTTCATCGGATATTTTCGTCATTTTACGACGATGTTCATCGCCGCCGCCATGGCAAGAAGATTAATTTTTATTTATTTTTAAGGTGTGGCGAAGGGGACGGAGGGAAGCGCGGCAGGACAATTCTGGCATGAAAAACGCCTTGCCGGTATCAATTTTTCGGACGATTCCATTAGCGTGGCGCGTCCACTGAGCGGTCTGACCGTAATGCTCGACGGCGTGGGTGGGCGTAGCATGGAAACGCCAGCGTATGAGGGGCGCTATCGCGCCGCCGGCAAGTCTTGGTGCCATGCGCGAAGGGCGCGGCGTCTAGCGTCTAGCATGTGCAGCAACTGTATTCGGGGCCGGACACAGGCATCGCCAGGGCGCTGGGGACGCCGTGGCGCCGCATGCCGGACGCTGCGCCCCACCTGCCGGACGCTGCGCCCCACCTGCCGCATCCGCGCCAGCCGATGCGCGCGCCGGGCTTAATTACGCATCTGGCCACGCCGGCGCGGCGGCGTATCCTTGCTTGCGCGCAGGTCGGGCAGGCTGCGCAGCGCGCTGTGCTGCGCGCGCCTGTCCTTGCCTTCTTCCTTGATGCGACTGGCCGGATGCTGGAAGAGCGCGTCGTCGCTGTCGCCGAGCGGCGTAGCGGGTTGCTCGTCCAGGGTGAATACGGCTACGGCTGCCGACAATTTGACGGCCTGGTCCTGCAAACTGGCCGCCGCCGCTGCCGCCTGCTCCACCAGGGCTGCATTTTGCTGGGTGACGTCATCCATTTGCGTGACAGCCTG
This sequence comes from Janthinobacterium lividum PAMC 25724, assembly GCA_000242815.2. Classification (GTDB taxonomy): domain Bacteria; phylum Pseudomonadota; class Gammaproteobacteria; order Burkholderiales; family Burkholderiaceae_D; genus Janthinobacterium; species Janthinobacterium lividum_D. Next base: position 245,598 of record AHHB01000042.1, on the reverse strand, counting down.
GTTCACTTCCGTGATGCCCGACGCTTGCTCGGCGCTGGCCTGTTTCACGCGCTCGATGATCTCGTTGACTTGCTGCACCGAGGCGACGATAGCGCCCATGCTGGCTCCGGCTTGCTGCACTGCAACACTGCCGCCATCGATGGTAGTGACCGAGGTGGCGATCAGGGTCTTGATTTCCCTGGCGGCCTGCGCCGAGCGTTGTGCCAGGGTGCGCACTTCGGACGCGACCACGGCAAAGCCGCGCCCTTGCTCGCCCGCGCGCGCCGCTTCCACCGCCGCATTTAGCGCCAGGATATTGGTCTGTAAGGAAATGCCATCGATCACGCCGATAATATCTACGATCTGGCGCGAATTGGCCCGTATCGTCGCCATCGTCGCCACCGCCTGCTGCATCGAAGCGCCCCCTTGCGTCGCCAGGGTCGACGCTTGCCCCGCCAAGTCGCAGGCCAGCTGGGCGTTGTCGGCGTTGTCATTGACGGCCTGCGTCAGTGCTTCCATGGCACTCGACGTTTCTTCCAGCGAGCTCGCTTGCATTTCCGTGCGCGCCGACAGATCCTGATTGCCAGTGGCAATTTCGCGCGACGCCGTATCGATCGATTGCACGGCGCCCATGATGGTGCGCAAGGTCTGGTTCAGGTGGGCGATGGTTTGGTCCAGCACGCGCGACGTGGCGGCGATCTCGTCCTTGCCGTGTTTGGGGGCGCCAGCCATCAGCTTGCCTGCCGCCAGGTCTTGCACGGCCTCAGTAATGCCGCAGATTTCCAGCAGCATGGCGCGGCGCACCAGCATGGTCACCACGATGGAAAGTACGATGGAGAGCAGGACGGCCAGCAGCAGGCTCCAGCCCAGGCGGCGAAACTCGGCGCTGGCCGTCGCATGGGCCTCGCTGCTGAGCTTCGTCTCGAGGGCCGACAGTTGTGCCAGTTGGGTATTGAATTGGCCAAATTGCGTTTCCGCCTTGAGCATGGAATTGGTGGCGATCGACTGGTCCATTTGCGCCATTTCCATGGTTTCCAGCACCGCCTTGCGGTAGCCGGCCAGGGCCGTGATGGCGGCATCGACCAAGCTGCGCTCGGCGCCCGTGGCCGTGGCGCGCAGCGCGGCCAGCTGGCTGCCGATGGCCGCATGGCGCGCCTTGATCTGTTGCTCCAGCGCATCGATGCGGGCCTTGGCGAAGCTGCCATTGGTCCACGACAGCAACTGGTACATATTGCCGTGTACGTGCTTGGCGTCGCCTGCCACGTCGCAGGCCGCCTTCAGATGCGTGATGCGCACGCGCACCATGTTTTCCAGCGAGGCATTTTGCCGCACCATGCCATACCAGGCGCCGGTCGAGCTGAGTATCAGCAGCAGCAAGACCAGCGCTGGCGCCAGCAATAATTTTGGTCCGATGCGTAATGTATTGAGCATGCTTGACTCCTGGCTATGGCTGTTCCAAGCGCTGGTGGCGCACGCTGTTGGTGTGCGCCATCGCGGCCTTATTTTTTGTAGATGCCCGCTTCCAGCACCACATCGTTGACGCGCAGGATATACGTGGTCTTGGGTTCGATCTTGCCGCTGGTGGGGTTTTTGTACTGGTAGTCGACCCAGCCCTTGCCCTGTTTTTGCGCCAGTTCAATGATTTCACGGCGATATTTTTTGCCGCTCGCGTCAGGCACGTCCGTCAAGTCCTTGCCCACAATGGAGGGATTGATGGGGTGAGCCAGCACAATGCCCGTCTTGAGGTCGCGCATGTCCACGTATAGCGAGCCCTGCACGAAGTCGGGATCTTTCGCCGTGATTTTCTTCATCATCTCTTCCTTGCCATGCGCCTTCATGAAGGCGGCGCCCCGTTCGGTCATGGCGATGGCGTCTTTTTCCGTTGCTTCGACTGCGGCACTGACGCTGCCGCCAGCAAAGGCTAGGCACAGCAGGCTACGCGTAATTAAGTATTGCATGACAGCTCCTTGTGAGAATCGAGGGATGATTTGCCAAGTCGTAATTTACGTCGTCAAAGGTTGCCTCAAATTGCGCAAGAACAAACTAAGGTGTTGCTTGTAGGCAGCGAACAAGGTATCGGAATGCCTGTTGATGTGAAGCAATTTGGTTCTGTACGGCAAGAATTATGCTGACTTCTGCCGCCATGCCAAGCTGGCATGGCAGTGGGAGAAAAGGTTGGAATTGAGCGATATAGGTTCAATTTCATGCTAGTTATCGCTATTTATTCGCAAGGAGCTCATCGTGTCCGCACTTATTACCGAGCCGTTTTCACCCAAGTTCAAGCCGTATACGCGGCACACCATTCATCAGGCGCGGCAGTGGGAATGGTTGCCGGAAGAGCAGCGCGAGGCTGTGCAAGTGGTCTCGCACGTCTTACCGTTTCGCACTAATGTCTATGTGCTCGACCAGTTGATCGACTGGAATAATATCCCTGACGATCCCATCTATCGCCTCGTTTTCCCCCACCGCGACATGCTGGCGCCCGAGCAGTACGCGCACTTGCGCGACCTCGTGCTGGTGCAGCGCGACAAGGCCGCCATCGACGCCTATGTGCGCGCTATCCGCCTGGGCATGAATCCCCATCCGGCCGGGCAGATGACGCATAACGTGCCTCGGATCAACGCTGAGCCGGTGCGCGGCCTGCAGCATAAATATGCGCAAACGGTGCTGTTTTTCCCCAGCGCCGGGCAGACGTGCCACGCGTATTGCACCTTCTGCTTCCGCTGGCCCCAGTTCGTCGGCATGGACGACATGAAGTTCGACGCGCGCGAGTCGCATGAGCTGGTTACCTACCTGAAACTGCATCCGGAAGTGACGGATGTGCTGATCACGGGGGGGGACCCGATGATCATGAATACGCGGCAACTTGCCGCCTACCTGGAGCCGCTGCTGGCGCCGGGCCTGGAACACCTGCAGAACATCCGCATCGGCACCAAGGCGGTGGCCTATTGGCCGCAGCGCTTTGTCTCCGAGCATGACGCGGACGATTTGCTGCGCCTGTTCGAGCGCATCGTCAAGGCGGGCAAGAACCTGGCCGTGATGGGCCATTACAGTCATGCCGTGGAGTTGCGCCAGGACATCGCGCAGCACGCCGTCAAGCGCATCGTGTCGACCGGCGCCACCTTGCGCATGCAGGGGCCGCTGATCCGCCACATCAATGAAGACCCGGCTAGCTGGGCCGAGTTGTGGCAGACCGGTACGCGCCTGGGAGCGATTCCGTATTACATGTTTGTCGAACGCGATACGGGCCCTCGCGGCTATTTCGAGTTGCCGCTGGCGAAGGCGCACGAGATTTTCCAGGCCGCCTACCAGAAGGTGTCCGGCTTGTCGCGCACGGTGCGCGGGCCCTCCATGAGCGCCTTTCCCGGCAAGATCGTCATCGATGGCATCGTTACCATCAATGGCGAAAAACTGTTTGCACTGCAATTTTTACAGGCGCGCAACCCGGACTGGGTGCGCCGGCCGTTTTACGCAAAGTTCGACGCGCAAGCGACGTGGATAGACGATTTACAGCCCGCGTTTGGCCACGAGAAGTTTTTCTTTGAAACCGATGAGCCTATGCCGCAGTTGCCGCAGAAAATCATCCGCCTGGCACAGGCCGCTTGAGCATGCACGGCGCCGACGCCTCCTCCCGTTCCGGCGTGGCCGTGTTTTACCTGGTGTTTCTGCCGTTTGCGCTCGGTCACTACCTGTCGTGTCTGCTGCGCGGCGTGAATGCCGTGCTGACGACGCAATTGCTGGCTTCCATCGCCCTGACGCCGGCCCAACTGGGCTTGCTGACCAGCGTCTTTTTTCTTGCCTTTGCGCTGCTGCAACTGCCGATCGGCATGGCGCTCGACCGTTACGCCCCCCGCACGCTGCAACTGTGGCTGCTGGCGCTGGCGGCCCTCGGTGCGTGGCTGTTCAGCCGGGGTCACAGCTTTGCCGAGTTGATGTGGGCGCGGGCACTCATGGGGGCAGGCTTGGGCGGTTGTTTCATGGCCGCCGTGAAAGCGATCTCGTGCACCATCGCACCCGCGCGCCTGCCATCCGTGCACGGCTACCTGATCGCCGTGGGTGGACTCGGTGCGGCCACGGCCACCATGCCCGTCAAGCTGGCCCTGCACTATACGGACTGGCGTGGCGTGTTCCTGGGACTGGCGCTGGCGGCGCTGGCCATCGGCCTGCTGATCCGCCTGCTGTCGCCGGCCCTGCCCGTGCCCGTTGTCGCCCACACGGTGAGCCAGGCCAGTGTCTGGCGCGTGTATCGCGACAGGGCCTTTCTGCGCACCATCGCGCTGATCCTGCTGCCGCATACGGTGTTCTTTGGCGTGCAGGGTTTGTGGCTTGGGCGCTGGCTGTCCGACGTCGGTGGCTTGTCCGATGACAGCGTGGCGTATTTGTTGTACCTGGGCATGGCAGCCGTCATCTTTGGCGCCATCGGCATGGGCATGCTGACGCAGTGGGCCGGGCGGCGGGCGATCGAACCCATGCAAGTGGCGGGCGTCGGCCTGCTCCTGTTCATTGCCGTGCAAGTGGCGATGGCATGCAATGTGCTGCCCAGCCTGCCTTTGCTGTCGGTATTGTTTACCTTGCTGGGCACGGTGACGGGCCTCGACTATGCGATCGTCGCGCAAAGCATGCCGCCCAGCTTGACTGGCAGGGCGTCGACCTGCTTGAATCTGCTCATTTTTACGGGCGCCTTCCTGGTGCAGGCAGGCTTTGGCTTGATCCTCGGATGCTGGCCGCTAAATAGTCTGCAGCAGTATCCGCCGCAAGCGTACCAGGTCGCGTTTGGCGTGCTGGTGGCCTTGCAACTGCCGGGACTTGCGATGTTTTTCATCTACCGCTACAGGCGTGCCGGGCCATCCGGTAAAATGGCAGCTTGCACAGCGGCAATGATCAACTCCAAGGAAGACTATGAAACTCGTTCGTTATGGACGTCCAGGCAAGGAAAAACCGGGCCTGATCGATGAAGAAGGCAAATTGCGCGACCTGTCCGGCGTGATCGCGGATATTGACGGCGCGCAACTGTCCGACAAGGCCCTGCGCAAGCTGGCCAAGCTCGACGAAAAGACGCTGCCCCTGGTGCGCGGCAATCCCCGCTTCGGCGTGCCGCTGGCGAAAGTCGGCAAGTTCATCGGCATCGGCCTCAATTACGCGGATCACGCGGCCGAGTCCGGCATGCCGATTCCTGCCGAACCGATTGTGTTCATGAAGGCAATTACCTGCCTGAATGGCCCGGACGACAATATCGTGCTGCCGAAAGGCTCGAAAAAGACCGACTGGGAAGTGGAACTGGGCGTGGTCATCGGCACGCGCGCACAGTACGTGAGCGAAGAAGATGCGCTGAAATACGTGGCCGGCTACTGCGTCGTCAACGATATTTCCGAGCGCTCATTCCAGCTGGAGCGGGGCGGCCAATGGGATAAAGGCAAGGGCTGCGACACCTTCGGCCCCGTCGGCCCGTGGCTGGTGACGCGCGATGAAGTCATCGACGAGCAAGACCTGGACCTGTACCTGGAAGTGAACGGCAAGCGCATGCAGACGGGTAATACGCGAACCATGATTTTCACGGTGGCGCAGATCGTCAGCTACCTGTCGCAATTCATGACTCTGGAACCGGGCGACGTCATCGCCACGGGCACGCCGCCGGGCGTGGGCCAGAGCCGCAAGCCGCAGCGTTTCCTGAAAAAGGGTGACAGCCTGCGTCTGGGTATCGCCGGCCTCGGCGAACAGCAGCAGGACGTGCTCGCCTGGACGGCTTGATGGCGCGGTCAAGTATCGACCGTCTGCCAGCGCTGCCCTTGGCGCAGCTCGACCCGCAGCAGCGCGCTGCCGCGCAAGCCATCATCGATGGCCCGCGCGGTGCCCTGTACGGTCCCTTCGTGCCGCTGATCCGCAGCCCCGAGCTGATGGAAACAGCGCAGCGCATGGGCGAGTACCTGCGCTACCGCAGCGCCATCGGCACGCGCCTGTCGGAACTGGCAATTGTGCTGACGGCGCGCCAGTGGGATCAGCAAGTTGAATGGGCCATCCACGCACCGCTGGCCGTGCAAAACGGCATCGCGCAAGCGGCCGTGGACGCCATTGCCGCGCGCCGCGCGCCGCCGGCCCTGAAAGAAGACGAGCAAGCCGTGCATGACTTTTGCATCGAGCTGCAGCAAAACAAGCGCGTCAGCGATGCCACCTATGCACGCGCGCTGGCCCTGTTTGGCGAACACGGTGTGGTTGACTTGATGGGCATCAATGGCTATTACACTTTCCTGGCCATGGTGATGAATGGGGCGCAGACGGCGGTGCCGGCATTGGGCGTGCCGCCCTTGCCCATTTAATTAGAGCAGTTCTTCGGGTAAAGATGGATAAAGTGTAATGCAGTTGAAATTATTCTATATATAATAATTTTCTCTTCCATTGCCAAAAAGTTCAATGAAAACTCGTTCTTGCTTTACCCTGATGCGCCGCGCCTTGCTGGTGTTGGTCCTTTGCCCCTTGATGACGCTGGACGCGCTTGCCGCCGAGACCAGCACCAGCGCATCCATCCTGGAAAATTCCGTCGTCAAGGTGTTTTCCACCCTGCGCGGCCCCGATCCGTACAAGCCCTGGAGCAAGGCCGCACCGCAAGAGGTGACGGGCTCAGGCGTCGTCATCGAAGGGCGCCGCATCCTCACCAATGCGCACGTGGTCGGCTATGCCAGCCAGGTGCAGATCCAGGCCAATGGCGCGGGCGACAAGATACCGGCCACCGTGCTGGCCATCTCGCGCGGTATGGACCTGGCCTTGCTGAAAATTGACGATGACAGTTTTTTCGCCAGCCACAAAGCGGTGCCGCGCGCCAATGTCTTGCCGGACGTGCGTGATGCCGTGCTGGCGTATGGCTATCCGACGGGTGGCACCTCGCTGTCGATCACCAAGGGCATCGTCTCGCGCATCGAATTTGTGCGCTATAACTTCCCCGTCTCCGGTTTGCGCATCCAGATCGATGCGGCCATCAATCCGGGCAATAGCGGCGGCCCCGTGATTGCCGGCGACAAGATGATCGGCCTGGCCTTTGCCGGCATGCTCAATGCGCAAAACATCGGCTATATCATTCCCAACGAGGAAATCGAACTCTTCCTGCGCGACCAGGAAAGTGGCGCGCCCAAGGGCAAGCCGGCCCTGCGTGACGTGACCCAAACGCTGGAAAATCCCGCCCTGCGCACATATCTGAAGCTGGCCAAGGGTGTCGAGGGCGCCGTCGTGATGACGCCGGCCAGCAAGGATGCGGCCTATCCGCTCAAGGAGTGGGACGTCATCACGCATATCGGTGAATTTCCTATCGACAACCAGGGCATGGTCAAGCTGAATGCCAACAGCCGCGTACGCTTTCAGTACCGGGTGCAGCAACTGGCGAAGGACGAGCAGTTGCCGCTGACGGTGGTACGCCAGGGCGTGTCCCTGAAAATCAAGGTGCCCGTCTCGGCTGCGCACCCGATGCTGATTAGCAGCCTGCAGGGCAATTACCCATCCTATTTCATTTTCGGGCCGATGGTGTTTTCGCGCGCCAGCACGGAATTCATGGCCGCGCCGAATGGCAACCCGGCGATGTTGGGCGGCATGGCGTTTGCTGGCAATCCCCTTGCCACGCGGCGCGGCGATGCGCCCGACGGCGAGCGCGAAGAACTGGTGGTGATCGCCGCACCGTTCTTTCCGCACAAGCTGATGAATGGCTACAGCACGCGTTTCTTTTCGGTTGTCGACTCCGTCAATGGCGTGCGCGTGCGCAGCCTGGCACACCTGGTGGCCCTGCTGCGCGACCAGACGGATGAATTGTTGACGTTCCGCTTCCAGCAGCGTGATGCGGAAATGCTTGTCGTGCCCCGCAAGGACATGCTAGCAGCGACGGAATCGGTGCTGACGGACAACGGCATCCGCTCGGAAGCATCGCCCGACATGCTGACGATCTGGAATGCAAAAAAGCCGGCGAGCAACTAGGCTCCCGGCGTTCCGAACAACAACAGGCGCAGCGCACACTGCGCCTGTTATTGTTTAAGCCAATACTTTTTTCAGCCAGGCGCCGATGGCGTCGATTTCTTCCTGGCACAGCGAGTGTTGCATCATGTACTCGTGCCATTCCACTTTGTATCCCATGCCGGTGAGCATGTCGCGCGACTGCTGGGCGCGGGCCATCGGCACCACGGGGTCGGCCGTGCCGTGCGCCATGAAGACCGGTGTTTCCAGGCTTGCTGGCGTGCGTTCAAACGCGGTCTTGTCGGCCAGCGGCAGATAGCCGGATAAACACATCAGGCCAGCGAGTGGCTCGGCATGGCGCAAGCCCGTTTGCAAGGTCATGGCGCAGCCTTGCGAAAAGCCGGCCAGGATGATGCGGCTGGCGGGAATGCCGCGCGCCTTTTCGCGCGCAATCAGCGCTTCGATCTGTGCTTGCGAGGCGCGCAAGCCGCCTTCATCTTCGCGGCGCACGAGGTCGCTCACGAGGATGTCGTACCAGGCGCGCATCACATAGCCGTTGTTGATGGTGACAGGCATGGTGCCGGCGCTGGGGAAGATGAAGCGGATGGCGGGGCAGCCGCGCAAATCGAGTTCCTTGACCAGCGGCACGAAGTCATTGCCGTCGGCGCCCAGGCCATGCATCCAGATGATGGAAACGGTGGGGTTGGCGGCGCTGTCGAGTTCTATGGTTTCCAACAAGGTGCTCATGTATTTTCCTCAGGTAAAGGTTGCGCGGGACGCAGCGCCGATTTGGGGCGGAAGGCCTTGCAGATGGCCGGGTCGGTTTCCATGTAAGGCCCTTTGATCAGGTCGATGCAATACGGCACGGCGGCAAAGATGCCGTCCACCAATTGATTTCCGTCCACGTCTTTCAGACCTTCCAATGTTTCCTTGATGGCTTTCGGCTGGCCTGGCAAGTTCAGGATCAGGGCGGCGCGCTCGGGCGTTTCGCGGATCACGGCCACCTGGCGCGACAAAATCGCCGTCGGCACGAATTGCAGGCTGATCTGGCGCATCTGTTCGCCGAAACCGGGCATTTCCTTGGTCCCGACGCTGAGCGTGGCGTCCGGCGTCACATCGCGCCGTGCCGGGCCCGTGCCGCCCGTCGTCAGGATCAGGTGGCAGTGGCTCAGGTCGACCAGGTCGATCAGGGTGTTTTCTATCTGCGAGCGCTCGTCCGGGATCAGCCGTTTTTCCAGGCGAAACGGCGTGCGGATGGCGGCGGTGAGCCAGCTTTCCAGTGCCGGGATGCCCTGGTCTTCATACACGCCGCCGCTGGCGCGGTCCGAGATCGACACGAGGCCGATAATCAATTCGTCTTCTATCGTGGTCATGGGGCACCTGTCTATGTCGTAAAAACCAAAAAAAACCGGGTTGGCTCCCGGTTTTTTCCCAACCCTAAGCAAAGACTGGGGTCGGACCCTGAGGGTCCGACCCCGGCTTTTGCATGTGGGGTTTATTCGTCTTCGTCGCCTTCAACGTCATCTTCGTCGGCATCTTTCTTGCCGCCGTTTTTCTTCTTGGCGATCTCTTTCAAGATCTGGAAGATTTCACGGTAGGCTTTTGGCGGCTTGTTCTCGGCTTGCTCCTTGCGGGCATTGCGGATCAGGGTGCGCAGGTGCTGCACGTCCAGTTCCGGGTTTTCCGACAGCAAGACGGTCAGCGCCTTGTCATCCGTCAACAGCTTGTCGCGGCGGCGTTCCATCGCGTGCATATTGGCCGTGTCGGCTTTCGACAAGCCTTTCCAGCTATCGATGGTACGTTGGATGGCGGCAACTTCTTCCTCATCCAGGGTGCGCATCTTCTTGCCCACGAATTGCAGCTGGCGGCGGCGGCCTTCGTGATCCCGGATTTGCTGGCATTCGAGAATGGCGTCGCGCACGTCTTCCGGCATCGGGACGCGCTTGACGCGGTCACGTGCCTCGTTGACGAGTTCTTCGCCCAGCTTTTGCAGGACGGTCATTTGACGCTTGAGTTCCGACTTCGATGGACGTTCATATTCCTGTTCGAATTCGGTGGATTGGAAGCCGCAAGCTCCCCGGTTTGGATTTGGCATGATAAGGCGGGATTGGCCGCGTAGGCCGCACCTGTAAACTGTAAACGACTGCTATGATAACCTTTTTAGCGGCTTTCCGAAGAAAACAGCGCATGAACGACTCCGTATTTACCCATAGTCAAGAGCAATTGCAGCAACTAGCCCGTGATGTGTTGTCTTTTGCGCGGGAAGCGGGCGGCACCGATGCAGCCGTCGAAGTCAGTGAAGGCGGCGGCTTGTCCGTTTCTGTACGAAAAGGCAAGATCGAGACGATAGAAAAAAACAAGGATAAGGGCATGGGCGTGACCGTGTTTGTCGGCAAGAAGCGCGGCAATGCCAGCACTGCCGATTTCTCGCCTTCCGCCCTGCGCGCCACGGTGGATGCCGCCTATAACATCGCCCGCTTCACGGCCGAGGACGATTGCGCGGGCTTGGCCGATGCCGACATGCTGGAAATGTCTCCACGCGACTTGCAATTGTTCTATCCGTGGATGATTTCCGCCGAGGAAGCTGTCGTGCTGGCAAAGCGCGCCGAGGCGGCCGCGTTTGCCGTCGATCCGCGCATCACGAACAGCGAAGGCGCCGGCGTGTACGTGCAGCAATCGCACTTTGTTGCCGCCAATTCGCGCGGCTTCATGGGCGGCTACCCGTTTTCGCGCCATACCCTGTCCGTGGCGCCAATTGCCGGCAAGGGTGCCAAGATGCAGCGTGATGACTGGTATTCATCCGTGCGCGATGCCGCCAAAATGGCCAGTCCGGAAGCCATCGGCCGCTATGCCGCCGAGCGCGCCCTGTCGCGCCTGAATGCGCGCAAGCTGGGCACGCGCACTTGTCCCGTGCTGTTCGAGGCGCCGCTGGCAGCCGGTTTGCTGGGTACTTATGTGCAAGCGACCTCGGGCGGCGCGCTGTACCGAAAATCCACTTTTCTGATGGATGCCCTGGGCACGCAAGTGCTGCCGTCGCACGTGCAGATCTTTGAAGATCCGCACGTCATCGGCGGTGTCGGTTCGGCCCCGTTCGACGAGGAGGGCGTGAAAACGGTCAGCCGCGACGTCGTCAAGGATGGCGTGGTGCAAGGCTATTTCCTGTCGACCTACACGGCCCGCAAACTGGGCATGCAGACGACGGGCAATGCGGGTGGCTCGCATAATCTGTATTTGACCTCGACCCAGACGCATGCGAGCGACGACTTTAATGCCATGCTGAAAAAGCTGGGCACGGGCTTGCTGGTGACGGAACTGATGGGACAAGGAACCAACTATGTGACGGGCGACTATTCGCGCGGCGCGTCTGGTTTCTGGGTGGAAAATGGCGTGATCCAGTATCCGGTGGAAGAAATCACCATCGCCGGCAACATGAAGGAGATGTTGCGCAACATCGTCGCCGTCGGCGCCGACGCCTTGCGCCGTGGCACCAAAGAGACCGGTTCCATCCTCATCGAGAGCATGGTGGTAGCGGGCGGCTGAACGATGCATGCCTGCTGGTCAAAAGGCGCCGTTGGCGCCTTTTTTCTGGTCTTGCGTGTTCAGCGTGGCATGCATCTCACGCGGGCCGGTTTGGCCCTGCTACTCAGGCGCGCAAGGTGGACAGGATAGCTTGCAGTACGGCCGCGCCCAGGGCAGCGCTGCGGGCGCCGCTCCAGCCCGTTTGTGGGTCAGGATCGTTGGCATTATCCTTGAACGGCAGTTCCAGGGTCAGCGCCAGGCAGCCGAAGGCGTGCGTGATATGCGGCGAACCCATGGTCAGCACTTCCGGCGTGAACGGGCCATCTTCATAGCCGTGCTCATCCTGGAAGTCGGGGCTGGCCACCTTGAAGTCGGCGATGAAGCGGTCTTGCTCGGCCTTTTGTGCAGGCGTGAAATTTTCCAGCGCATCGCTGCCGGCGACGAATACGTATGGCAGACCTTCGTCGCCATGCACGTCGAGGAACAGGTCGCAGCCAATTTCATGCATTTTCTGTTTCACCAGGAATACTTCCGGGCTGCGCTCCATCGTCGGCGTCATCCATTCACGGTTCAGGTTGGCGCCGGCCGCGTTGGTGCGCAGGTTGCCATGCACCGAACCGTCCGGGTTCATGTTCGGCACCACGTAGAAGACGGCGTCTTGCAGGCACTGGCGGGCGAATGGATTGGCCTGGTCCAGCAATGCTTCGAGCATGCCTTCGACAAACCATTCCGCCATTGTTTCGCCCGGATGCTGGCGTGCGATGACCCAGACCTTCTTCTCGGCATCGGCGTCGCCGACCACCAGCAGATTCATGTCGCGCCCTTCCACGGTGCTGCCCAGGTCGATCAAGCGTACCAGCGGCGACGCTTGCGCGCTGTCGATCAGGGCCAGGTGGCGATCCCACGGATACGGTTCGAAGTAGGCGTAATACACGCTCTCTTCTTCCGGCGTGTGTTCGATGGTCATCACGCTGCCATCGAAGCTGGTTGGCACGCGGAACCAGGTTTCGCGGTCATAGCTGGCCACGGCTTGATAGTCTTTCCAGCCGTCCGGATAGGCCGACTTGCCTGCATTCATGAAGCGGATCGTGCACGCTTCGCCTTGCGCGCCTTGCAGGCGGAAATAAAACCACTGCGTGATGTCGGCGTGGGAATCCTTGCGGATGTTCAGCTCGATGGAGTGGGCATCGTCGGCGCGCAGCACCTCGATCGCGCCGGCGTCGAATTGCTGGCTGATTTTAATGGTCATGAGTGTTCCTGATAAAAACGTATGGGTTTTGCATCGTGTGCAATGGCGCGATGATACCTGTTTTGCGAATGTCTTTGTGCTGGCGCAAACGATGGCGAATGTACTTTGCTAACGTGGAAGTTCCAACAACGGGAGATCATCATGGATGACAACGGCAAACACATACGCGAACTGGAAAAGAAAGTCAGCGCCCTCGGCGACGCCCTGGCGCACCTGGGCAAGGGCACCACCTTGCAGGAATTGTTGCGCATCCTGCGTTTCCCCGGCTACACCACACCGGCCGAATTCACCTTCAATGCCGCCATCCTCGATACCATGCTGGTGCAAGCGAATGCGCTGGAAAAGCTGGGGCAGGATTTGTTGGCTGGGGCGAAGCAGGTGGTGGCAAAGCAGTGAACACCTGAGAAAATGTCCATGGCGGCGTTGCGTTGCCTTGGCGTACTAGTCGTACTGCCTGCGGCTACGCGCCTGGCCCTGAACATTTTTCAGGCGTTCACGTCGTCAGTCCCCCAAAACGTTCAAAAAACCACGGTGCAACGTCCGGCGCCCGCTCATCCTCGCGCCGCAAAGTGGCCAGGATATGTTCTTCGGCTGGCGCATGGGTGATGCGGTACAGGTCGCGCGCCAGTGCATATGCTTGCGTGCCTGGCCACGGTTCGGGTAGCAGTTCGACGGGCAGTTGCGGATCGTGCAATTGCACGCGACGGTAGGCGTGCGTCAGCAGTGAGCGGATGACAAAGGCTTGCTCGGTATCGAACACGGGCTCTTCTTGCAGCAGGGTCAGCAGCGGTTGGAAGCGGGCGATGAATTTTTCATAGCCGGCGATCACTTCCGACAAGTCCCAGCATTCTCCCAGCATGTCGCGCAAGGGCCGGGTGCTGACATCGGGCAACTCCGTGGTGTGGCACACATACAGCTTGCCCTGTACTTCATTGCGCACGAGGATATCTTCCAGCGCCTCCGCGTTGCTGGCTGGATGGCCAAAGATGCCAGGAGATATCAAGCCATAGCCAGCCCACAATAATTCCTTGCGCAGCGCGCCCCTTTCAGCGGCGCCGATGCTGCCGGCCGGCCCGATCACCAGGGTCCAGCTGCCATCCCAGTGCACCACCAGCGGCGCATAGATGCGGCGATAGGCGCGCTCGAAGCGGGCCAGCGCCTCCGGGCGTATCGTATAGGCGCTGCGGCGGCCATCGCGCTGCGAGCTGAGCCAGCCCTCCTGCGCCAGGCGGAATACGCTGGTACGCAGCAGGCGATCATTGACGCCAAACGGCGCCAGCAGTTCGATCAGGCTACCGAGCCAGATGGCGCCGCCGCGCGGCACGATGGCGTCGCCAAAGATGGTCATCACCAGGGACTTCGAGCGCGGTGGGTCGCTTTCCAGGAAATCGGCTATCCATGCCGTGCAGCGGGTGTTCTTCATGTGGTTCCGGTCTGGCCGTGTTGCGGTCGATTCAATAAAGGCAGCAGTTTACTTGGCTGCGCGGGTAGCGCGTCAATAATTTGCCGCAAGCGCTGATGGCGCTACACAGTGTTTTCTCATAAGCAAGATCATACGCACAAAAAATCCCAACAAGATACGAATTTTTAAAATGACTCACATCAAGTGTATGCAAATAGTTTTTTGTATCGTATTATTCATCCAAGGCACCGCGTTGCTGTGCAAAATCAAAGACATGGGAGACATATCATGTACGCACAAATGGTTGAAACCGGCCTCAAGAACGTCCGTTCCATCGACGACATGGGCCAGGAAGAGCGCGCTTTTCAGGCGCGCATCGACGAAGGCATCAAGATCGAGGCCAAGGACTGGATGCCGGATGCTTACCGCAAGACCTTGATCCGCCAGATTTCGCAGCATGCCCATTCGGAAATCGTCGGTCAATTGCCCGAAGGTAACTGGGTCACGCGCGCGCCGACCTTGAAACGCAAGTCCATCCTGCTGGCGAAGATCCAGGACGAAGCCGGTCACGGGCTGTACCTGTACAGCGCCGCGGAAACCCTGGGCGTGTCGCGCGATGATCTGCTCGCCGCCTTGCATTCTGGCAAAGCCAAGTATTCGAGCATCTTTAACTATCCTACGCTGTCTTGGGCCGATATGGGCGCCATCGGCTGGCTGGTCGACGGCTCCGCCATCATCAATCAAATCCCGCTGTGCCGCTGCTCATATGGCCCATATGCGCGCGCCATGATCCGCGTCTGCAAGGAAGAATCATTTCATGCGCGCCAGGGCTACGACATCATGATGTCGTTGTGCAAGGGCACGCCGGAACAGAAAGCCATGGCGCAAGATGCGCTGAACCGCTGGTGGTGGCCATCGTTGATGATGTTCGGCCCCTCCGACGCCGCCTCCGTCAACAGCGCCCAATCGGCGCAATGGCGCATCAAGCTGTTTTCGAATGACGAATTGCGCCAGCGCATGGTCGACCAGACCGTGCCGCAAATCGAGTACCTGGGCCTGACCGTGCCCGATCCCGACCTGAAATTGAATGCCGAAACAGGCCACTATGAGTTCGGTGAAATCGACTGGTCCGAATTTAACAATGTATTGAAGGGCAATGGCCCGTGCAACCGCGAGCGCCTGCAAACGCGGGTCAAGGCGTATGAAGACGGCGCGTGGTTCCGCGATGCCTTGCTCGCCTACGCCGACAAGCAAGCCGCTAACAAAGCGGCAGCCTGAATAGAAATAAGACAGATAGGGGAGAACAATATGAGCAAAGAATGGCCATTGTGGGAAGTTTTCATCCGCAGCCAGCACGGCCTGGCGCACAAACATGTAGGCAGCCTGCATGCTTCCGACGCCAGCATGGCGGTCAACCATGCGCGTGATGTCTATACACGCCGCAATGAAGGCGTGAGCATCTGGGTGGTGCGCGCGGCCGATATCGTCGCCAGCAGCCCTGGCGACAAGGGCGCCCTGTTCGAGCCGTCGAACAGCAAGGTGTATCGCCATCCCACCTTCTTCCCGATGCCGGAAGAAGTCAAGAACCTGTGATGGGAGCGCCTGTAATGGATGACAAGCTCACGCAACAAAAGTTCGATTACCTGCTGCGCCTGGGTGACAATGCCCTGATCCTCAGCCAGCAGCTGTCGCAGCTGTGCGGCAAGGGGCCGGCGCTGGAAGAGGACATGGCGCTGACCAATGTGGCACTCGACCTCCTGGGCCAGACGCGGTTGTGGTTCAGCTATGCGGCCGAACTGGAAAACGCGGGCCGTGACGAGGACGACATCGCCTTTTTGCGCGACGCCCATGACTTCAAGAATTGTCTGCTGCTGGAACAGCCGAACGGCAATTACGCCGACACCATGATGCGCCAGTTCTTTTTCGATACCTGGCACTACTTCCAGCTGCTGGAACTGGCCAAGGCCAGCGACGTACGCATCGTCGAAGTGGCGAAAAAATCGCTCAAGGAAGTGACGTATCACCTGCGCCGCAGCGGTGACCTGATCGTGCGCCTCGGTGACGGCACGGCGGACAGCCACGCGAAAACACAAGCCGCTGCCGACAAGTTGTGGATGTACACGGGCGAGATGTTCAAGTACGACGCCGTCGACCAAGCCATGCTCGCCGCCGGCATCGCGCCGCCATCGGAGGTGTTGCGCCAGGCCTTCCTCGAACACGTGGCCGAGATTTTCGCCGAAGCCACCTTGAGCATGCCGGCGCCCGACGCCTGGATGCAAAAGGGCGGCAAGCAGGGCACGCACACGGAACACCTGGGATTCATCCTGGCCGAGATGCAGTTCCTGCAGCGCGCCTATCCCGGGGTGCAGTGGTAATGGACACGCCCACGGCGGAGCTGGACGCGGCCCAGGTCTGGGCCTGGCTGGGCGACGTGCCGGACCCGGAAATTCCCGTCATTTCGGTGGTGGACCTGGGCATCGTGCGCGCCGTCGATGTGGTCAGCAGCGACGAGTGCATCGTGACGATCACGCCCACGTATTCAGGTTGCCCCGCCATGCAGGTGATCGCCGATGCGGTCACGGATGCCTTGCGCAGCCATGGCGTGGCCAAGGTGACGCTGGTGAACCAGTTGGCGCCCGCCTGGACCACAGACTGGATGAGCGAGGCCGGCAAGGCCAAGCTGAAAGGCTATGGCATCGCCCCGCCGCAGCAGCAGGTGATCGATATCAGCGGCCTGCATAGAGGCACAGCGGGTGGCGTCAAGCGCCTGCCCTTGCCGCAGCTGGAGGTGATTTGCCCTAACTGCGCTTCCACGCATACGCAACTGACCAGCCAGTTCGGCTCCACGCCATGCAAGGCGCTGTACAAATGCATCGATTGCCGCGAACCGTTTGACTACTTCAAGTGCCACTAAAAAAATCAGGCACACGTTCCGAAGAAACTGGAGATGAAGCATGAGTAAATTTTATCCGCTGTGCGTGGCGAAGGTGCGCAATGAAACGCGTGACACCATCGCCGTGACGTTCGACGTGCCATTGGAGTTGCAGCAGCAGTTCCGCTTCCAGCAGGGCCAGCACCTGACCTTGCGCGCCAATATCAACGCCGAAGACGTGCGCCGCTCGTATTCGATCTGTTCGGCGGTGCAAGACGGCACCTTGCGCGTGGCCATCAAGCGCACGCCCGGTGGCGCGTTTTCCACCTGGGCCAACGATACCTTGAAAGCCGGCACCATCATCGAAGTGATGCCGCCCATGGGCCACTTCAACGTGCCGCTCGACTGCGTCAACCGCAAGCACTACCTGGCGTTCGCGGCCGGCAGCGGCATCACGCCCATCCTGTCCATCATCAAGACGACCCTGCTGGCCGAGCCATTGAGCCGATTTACCCTGTTCTACGGTAACCGCGCTTCCTCGTCCGTGATCTTCAAGGAAGAATTGACGGACTTGAAGGACGTGTACCTGGAACGATTGAACCTGATCTACGTGATGAGTCGCGAGCAGCAGGATATCGAATTGTTCAACGGCCGCATCACGCAGGAAAAATGCGAGCAGTTCCTGCAGCACTGGATCAAGGTCGAAGACTACGACAACGCCTTCATCTGCGGCCCGGAAGACATGATGCTCGGCGTTTCCGCAGCCCTGCAGGCGGCCGGCATGCCCAAGCAGCATATCAAGATCGAACTGTTCGCCGCCAGCATCCCTAAAAACTTTCATAAGCCGCGCGCGCCGTTAGCCACCGGCGCGGTGCAGGAAGCCGAAGTGACCGTCATCCTCGATGGCAACCACACCACCTTCACGATGGACAAGGATAAGGAATCCATCCTCGACGCGGGTCTGCGTCAAGGCATCGACATGCGCTATTCGTGCAAGGGCGGCGTATGCTCGACCTGCCGCTGCAAGATCCTCGATGGCAAGGTTGAAATGGACGTCAACTACGCGTTGGAAGACTATGAAGTGGCGCGTGGCTTCGTCCTCAGTTGCCAGAGTTTTCCGCTCACCGACAAGGTCGTGGTCGACTTCGACCAGGCCGAATAACCCAACTGCGACTGCCGGGGTCAGACCCGTCGGGGTCATTCGCCCCAGTGGGGCGAATGACGATTCCGAAGGAACTGACCCCAGATTTCCGCTGCGGGTTGACAACTAAAAAAATACGAGACACGCCATGAGCTACCAAAACATCCTCTTCACCATCGAGCAGGGCATCGCCACGCTCACCCTGAACCGTCCCGACAAGCTCAATAGCTTTACCCAGGCCATGCACGAGGAAGTGCGTGACGCGATCGCGCAAGTGAACGCCGACAGCTGCGTGCGCGTGTTCGTGTTGACGGGTGCTGGCCGCGGCTTTTGCGCGGGCCAGGATTTGTCCGACCGCGCCGTTGAACCTGGCGCTAAGGGCGTGGACCTGGGCGAGTCGGTGGAAAAAAACTATGCGCCGCTGGTGCTGGCCCTGAAAGCCTTGCCGATGCCCGTCATTTGCGCCGTCAATGGCGTGGCCGCTGGCGCAGGCGCCAACCTGGCGCTGGCATGCGACATCGTCATCGCCGGCAAGTCGGCCAGTTTCGTCGAAGTGTTTTGCAAGCTGGGCCTGATTCCGGATACGGGCGGCACTTTCTTCTTGCCGCGCCTGATCGGATCGGCGCGCGCCATGGGCCTGGCCATGCTCGGTGAAAAGCTGACGGCTGAAAAGGCCGAGGATTGGGGCCTGATCTGGAAATGCGTGGACGATGCGCAGCTGGCGCAAGAAACGCGCAAGCTGGCCGTGCACTTTTCCGCGGCGCCGACCAAGGGCCTGGCCTACACCAAGCAGGCGCTGGCTCTAAGTGGCGCCAATACTCTGCCGCAGCAACTGGCGCTGGAGGCACGCATGATGCGCGAACTCGGTAACAGCGACGATTACCGCGAAGGCGTGGCCGCCTTCATGGAAAAGCGCGCACCGCAATTCAAGGGGCACTGATATGAGCGCATTGGCAAACAACAGTATCATCGCCGTCATCGGCAGCGGCGCCATGGGCGCCGGTATCGCACAAGTCGCTGCCGCTGCCGGTTACCGCGTCAAGCTGTACGACACGCGCGCGCAAGCGGTGAGCAAGGCCTTGGCCGATATCGGCAAGATGTACGCAAAGCTGGCCGAAAAGGGCCGCATGACGGCTGATGAAGCCGCGGCCGCCACGACACGCCTGCAGGCTGTCGACAGCCTGGCCGACGTGGCAGATGCCGCGCTGGTGGTGGAAGCCATCGTGGAAAACCTTGATGTCAAGCGCGGCCTGTTCGCCGAACTGGAGGCTGTTGTCAGCGACGACTGCATCCTGGCGACGAACACGTCGTCGATTTCCGTCACGGCCATCGCGGCCAAGTTGCGCCGCCCTGAACGCCTGGTCGGCATGCACTTCTTTAATCCCGTGCCCTTGATGGCGCTGGTTGAAGTAATCAGTGGCCTGGCCACCAGCGCGCAAGTGGCCGCCACCGTGTATGACACGTCGATTGTCTGGGGCAAGAACCCCGTGCATGCCAAATCGACGCCCGGCTTCATCGTCAACCGTGTTGCGCGTCCGTTTTACGCGGAAGCCTGGCGTTTGCTCAGCGAACAGGCTGGTGATCCCGCCACCATCGACGCGGTGCTGCGCGACGCCGGCGGTTTTCGCATGGGGCCATTCGAGTTGATGGACCTGATCGGCCATGATGTCAATTTCTCCGTCACGCAATCGGTGTTCGATGCCTACTTTAATGATCCCCGTTTCACGCCGTCCGTGCTGCAGCAGGAAATGGTCAACGCCGGTTTCCTGGGCCGCAAGTCGGGGCGTGGCTTGTATGCCTATGGCGAAGGTGCCTCTGCACCGGTCGTGCAAGCGGAAGGCCCGCAGCCCAAGCCCGAATTTGTCGCCTTGTCAGCAGCCATAGGCGGTGATGGCCGTGGCCACAGCGGCGTCATTCGCAGCCTGGTACAGCGCCTGGAGCACACTGGCATCAGTGTTAGCCGCCGCGTCACACAGGAAGGCCAGGTGCACGACGAAGCACCGGCCCTGCATTGCCATGGTGCCGCGATTTATCTCAGCGACGGCCGTAGCGCTACCCAGCGCGCGCACGACAATCAGCATCCGGACACGGTCTTATTCGATCTGGCGCTTGACTACGCGAGTGCCAAGCGCATCGCCGTGGCGCGCGCCGACCAGTGCAGCGATACCGCCTACGCCGCTGTCGTGGGCCTGTTCCAGGCAGCCGGCTTTAGCGTCACGCGCCTGGACGACGTGCCTGGACTGGTCGTCATGCGCACGGTCGCCATGCTGGCCAACGAGGCCGCCGACGCCGTCAACCAGGGCGTGTGCACGGTCGCTGCCGTCGATATCGCCATGCAGAAAGGCGTCAACTATCCGCGCGGACCGCTGGCCTGGGCCGATGCGGTGGGCGTCCATCACATCGTGACCGTGCTGCAGCACCTGGCGCTGGGTTATGGCGAAGATCGCTACCGTGTCTCGCCCCTGCTGCGCCGCAAACTTGCCACTGGAGCCCGCTTTTATGCCGAATGAAGATCAGAATATGACTGCACAAGCGTTGGCGCAGGCAGCCGCTGCCTGCATGCTGTCGCGCGATAACGCCACCGCTGCCATGGGCATCGCGCTGGCCGAGGTCGGCCCTGGCCATGCGCGCATGACGATGACGGTGCGCCCGAACATGCTCAACGGCCACCAGAGCTGCCATGGCGGCTTTATCTTTGCCCTGGCCGACAGCGCTTTTGCATTTGCCTGCAATAGCTATAACTTCAATACCGTGGGCGCCGGCTGCAGCATCGATTACCTGGCACCGGGCCGCGAAGGCGACGTGCTCACGGCCGACGCCGTCGAGCAGGCGCTGGCCGGCAAGAGCGGCGTATACGACGTCAAGGTCAGCAACCAGGAAGGGCGCACCATCGCGCTCTTTCGCGGCAAGTCGATCCGCGTGGCGGGTGAAGTCATACAAGAGCAGGCTTGAACTGCCGGAATGGTTTGATATTTTTTTAAGATTGAAAATGCCTCGACAAAACCGTCGCAAATCACGACGCGCAGCAGGTTTGGTCAGGCCTTACTAAAGGAGACAATGATGGTGCAACGTACGCCTTCCCCAAATGACCTTGAGCCGATCGAGCGCGCCAGCAAGGATGAACTGCAGGCGCTGCAGCTCGAACGCATGAAATGGACGCTCAAGCACGCGTACGATAACGTGCCGCATTACCGCGCTGCCTTTGACCAAGCGGGCGTACATCCGGACGATCTGAAGGCGTTGTCTGATCTGTCGAAATTTCCATTCACCGATAAAAAAGTCTTGCGCGACAATTACCCGTTTGGCCTGTTTGCCGTGCCGCGCGAGCAAGTGGTGCGCATCCACGCATCGAGCGGCACCACCGGCAAGGCGACGGTGGTCGGCTACACGCAGAACGATATCGATACCTGGGCCAATGTGGTGGCGCGCTCGATCCGCGCCGGCGGTGGCCGCGCGGGCGACATGGTGCATATCTCCTACGGCTACGGCTTGTTTACGGGCGGCCTGGGCGCGCACTATGGCGCCGAACGCCTGGGCTGCACGGTCATTCCGATGTCGGGCGGCCAGACGGAAAAGCAGGTGCAGTTGATCCAGGATTTCAAGCCTGCCATCATCATGGTCACGCCCTCGTACATGCTCAACATCATCGAGGAATTCACGCGCCAGGGTCTCGATCCTGCCGAATCGTCGTTGAAGGTGGGCATCTTCGGTGCCGAGCCGTGGACGGATGCCATGCGTTTGGAAATCGAAGCGCGCGCCGGCATAGACGCCGTCGACATCTACGGCCTGTCCGAAGTAATGGGGCCTGGCGTGGCTTCCGAATGCATCGAAAGCAAGGACGGTCCCGTCATCTGGGAAGATCATTTCTACCCCGAGATCATCGATCCGGAAACGGGCGAAGTGCTGCCGGACGGCGAAGAGGGCGAACTGGTCTTCACCTCGCTGTCCAAGGAAGCGCTGCCTGTCATCCGCTACCGCACGCGTGACCTGACCCGCTTGCTGCCGCCAACCTCGCGCTCCATGCGCCGCATCGGCAAGATCACTGGCCGCTCGGACGACATGCTGATCATCCGCGGCGTGAACGTCTTCCCTACGCAGATCGAAGAGCTGATTTTGAAGATGCCAAAGCTGGCGCCGCAATACCAGCTGGTGCTCACGCGCGACGGCCACCTCGACAAGCTCGAAGTGATCGCCGAGCTGCGTCTCGACCTCACTGCCAGCATCTCGGTGAGCGAAACGGACGCCTTGGCGCGCGAGCTGGAGCATCGCATCAAGACGCACGTGGGTGTAAGCACGCGCGTGCGCCTGGTAGCTGCTGCCGGCATCGAACGCACCTTGACGGGCAAGGCCCGCCGCGTGCTCGACCAGCGCCAAAAGATGTTCTCCTAATTTTCTCTACATCGATCAAGCAGGATAGACCATGAACGAAGCCTTTATCTGTGACGCAGTACGCACTCCCTTTGGCCGCTATGGCGGGGCACTTTCCAGCGTGCGCGCGGACGACCTGGGCGCGCTGCCGATTGCCGCGCTGATCGCCCGCAATCCATCCGTCGACTGGTCCGCCATCGACGACGTGTTCTACGGCTGCGCCAACCAGGCGGGTGAAGACAACCGCAACGTGGGCCGCATGGCCGCGCTGCTGGCCGGCTTGCCCGCCGAGGTGCCCGCCAATACCATCAACCGTCTGTGCGGCTCCAGCCTGGACGCCGTGGGTCTCGCTGCGCGCTCCATCAAGGCCGGTGAGGCGCAACTGATCATCGCCGGTGGCGTGGAAAGCATGACGCGCGCGCCTTTCGTGATGGGCAAGGCTGACAGCGCCTTCTCGCGCGCGGCGAAAATCGAAGACACGACCCTTGGCTGGCGTTTCGTCAACGGCAAGATGAAGGCGCAGTACGGCATCGACACCATGCCGGAAACGGCGGAAAACGTGGCCATGGAATTTGGCATCAGCCGCGCCGATCAGGATGCCCTGGCGCAGCGCAGCCAGCAGCGCTGGGCTGCAGCGAACGCCGCTGGCGTCTTCGATCGCGAAATCGTGCCTGTCGCCGTGCCGCAGAAAAAAGGCGAGCCGAAGATGGTGACGATGGATGAACATCCGCGTCCCGATACTTCGCTGGACATGCTGGCGAAACTCAAGGGCGTGGTCAAGGTGGATGGCACGGTCACCGCTGGCAATGCCTCGGGCTTGAACGATGGCGCTTGCGCAATTTTGCTGGCCTCGGCCGCCGCCGTGGATAAATACAAATTGACGCCACGCGCAAAAGTGCTGGGCATGGCCACCGCTGGCCTGGCGCCGCGCATCATGGGCTTTGGTCCTTCTCCAGCCTCGCGCAAGGTGCTGGCACAGACGGGTCTGAGCATCGAGCAGATGGATGTGATCGAATTGAATGAAGCGTTTGCGGCGCAGGCGCTGGCCGTCACGCGCGACTTGGGCCTGGCTGACGACGCGGCCCACGTGAACCCGAATGGCGGCGCGATTGCCATCGGCCATCCGCTGGGCGCATCCGGTGCGCGCCTGGTGATGGCGGCCCTGAACCAGCTGGAACGAACGGGCGGGCGCTATGCGCTGTGCACCATGTGCATCGGCGTGGGGCAGGGTATTGCTGTCGTCATTGAACGCGTATAAACGAGTAAAAACAAAGTAAAAATACAAAAGGCGCAGGCTCATAAAAAAGCGCCAACCCTACATTGACCGTAGTGCCAACCTGGTGGAGACCACAATGATTGCCAATATTTTCAAGAAAACCCTGATCGCCGGCGTGCTGGCCATGTCCGCCGCAGGCGCGTATGCGGCCGATAATATCAAGATCGGTTCCGTGCTGTCGGTCACGGGACCAGCCGCTTTTTTGGGCGATCCGGAGCTGAAAACCCTGCAACTGTATATTGAGAAAATCAATGCCGCTGGCGGCGTGCTGGGGCGCAAGCTGGAACTGGTGCACTACGATGATGGCAGCGACGCCGCCAAGGCCAACGGTTTTACCAAGCGCCTGATCGAGTCCGACAAGGTCGATGTGCTGATCGGCGGCACCACCACCGGCGCGACGATGGCGATGGCACCGCTGGTGGAGCGCGCCAGCATACCGTTCATTTCGCTGGCGGGCGCTGTGGTCATCATCGATCCGGTAAAAAAATGGGTCTTCAAGACGCCGCATACGGACCGTATGGCGGCCGAGAAGGTGTTCGAGGACATGAAGAAGCGCGGCATCAGCAAGGTCGGCCTGCTGTCGGAAACGAGTGGCTTCGGCGCCTCGGGCCGCAAGGAATCGCAGATCGTCGCCTCGAAATATGGCATTACCCTGGTGGCCGATGAAACCTACGGGCCGAAAGACACGGACATCACGGCGCAGCTCACGCGCATCAAAAATACCGCCGGCGTGCAAGCCGTATTCGTCTTCGGCCTGGGCCAGGGGCCGGCGGTGGTGACCAAGAACTACGGCCAGCTGGGCATGTCCGCGCTGCCGCTGTACCAGTCGCATGGCGTGGCGTCAGACGAGTATCTGAAATTGTCGGGCAAGGCCGCCGAAGGCGTGCGCCTGCCGACGCCAGCGCTGCTGATCGGTGCCATGCTGCCCGATAGCGACGCGCAAAAGGCCATCGTGGTCGGCTACGACAAGACGTATAAAGAGCGCTACAAGATCGATCCGTCGACCTTCGGCGGCTATGCGCTCGATGCCCTGAACCTGTCTGTGGATGCGATCAAGCGCGCCGGGGGAACGGAGCGCGAAAAAGTGCGCACGGCACTGGAGCAGACCAAGGGTTTTGTCGGCACGACCGGTGTCTTCAACATGTCGGCCAAGGACCACATGGGCCTGGACCTGTCGGCGTTCCGCATGGTGGAAGTGAAGAACGGCGAATGGCAATTGTCGAAGTGATGTTCGAAATAATGTAAGCCAGAAGTACCCGCGCGGGCTGCCCTCGAAGGCCGTCCGCGCACAGCCGAACATAATGGAGACACCATGGAAGTCGCTCAATTTCTGCAATTTTTGTATTCGGGGATGACGGTCGGTTCCGCCTACGCGCTGGCGGCGCTGGGCTTTACCATCATCTACAACACCAGCGGCGTGATCAACTTCGCCCAGGGCGAATTCATCATGCTGGGCGGGATGCTGGCCGCAGTGATGTCGGCCGCCGGCGTGCCGCTGCCGCTGGCCATCATCCTGGCCGTCATCGCTACGGGCTTGGTAGGCCTGTTGATGGAAAAAACCGTGATCGAACCGGCGCAAAATGCACAGGTCATCACCCTGTTGATCATCACCATCGGCGCCTCGCTGGTGCTGCGAGGCCTGGTGCAAATCTGGCTGGGCAAGGATACGCATACGCTGCCTGCCTTTTCCGGCGATGCGCCGATCGAATTTTTGGGCGCCAGCCTGCTGCCGCAAAGCCTGTGGGTGCTGGGCGTGACGGTCGTCATCGTGCTGGTGCTGGGCTGGTTCTTCGGCCGTACCTTGATGGGCAAGGCCATGCTGGCCACCTCGCACAACAAGCTCGCTGCGCAACTGGTGGGCATCAACACGCGCAAGGTGCTGCTATTTTCCTTCGGCTTGTCAGCCTTGCTGGGCGCGGCGGGCGGCATCCTGGTCGCACCGATCACCTACACCTCGTATGACGCCGGCATCATGCTGGGCCTGAAAGGCTTTGTCGCCGCCGTACTCGGTGGCCTCGGCGGCGGTGCCGGTGCGATTGCCGGTGGCCTCATTCTCGGCATTGCCGAAGCCATGACGGCCGGCTACATCTCCTCGGCCTACAAGGACGCCGTGCCTTTCGTGCTGATCCTGCTGATCCTGTTCTTCCTGCCGCAAGGCTTGTTTGGCGCCAAAAACTCGGAGCGTGTATGAAGACGCAGTTGCGCACATTCTTTACCCGCTCGCGCCACGGCGGCTTGCTGTTGCTGGCGCTGGTGCTGGCCATCCTGCCGCTGTTCTTCACGAATGCGTTCTACTATGACGTTGCGATCCGCATTGCGCTTAACGCCATCGTCGTTATCGGCCTGAATCTCCTGATGGGCTATACGGGCCAGATCAGCCTGGGTCACGCGGGTTTCTACGGCCTGGGCGCGTATGCCTCGGCCGTGCTGACCACGCACTACAGCTGGCCACCGCTAGCTGCCCTGGCGGCAGGTGCCGTCGCCACAGGCTTGCTGGCGCTGCTGCTGGCGCGCCCCGTATTGAAGCTCAAGGGCCACACCCTGGCCATGGCGACTCTGGGCCTGGGCATCATCATTTCCATCGTCATCAACAACGAGACGCAATGGACGGGCGGCCCCGATGGGATAGGTGTGTCCGCCTTCACGCTGGTCGGCCTGGAAATCGCCGGTGAGAAAGCGTGGTACCTGGTCTGCGTCGTACTGCTGTTACTGGTCACCTGGCTGGCCCTGAACCTGATCGATTCGCCCGTCGGGCGCGCACTGCAGGCCATCCACGGCTCGGAAGTGGCGGCCCGCGTGGTGGGCGTCGATACTACGCGCTTCAAGGTGCGCGTGTTCGTGCTGTCGGCCGTCATTGCCAGCATCGCAGGAAGCATCAGCGCTCATTACATCGGTTTTATTACCCCCAACCTGTCCGGCTTCTTCCACTCGATCGAGCTGGTGACGATGGTGGTGGTCGGTGGCATGGCGTCGATCTTCGGCTCCATCATCGGGGCGGCCCTGCTGACGATTTTGCCGCAGCTGCTGTCAAGTTTTGAAGGCTGGGAAACGGTGGTCTTCGGCGTGATCCTGATGGCCACCATGATCTTTATGCCCAAGGGGCTCGTACCTAGCCTGGCCAGCCGTTCGCGCAAACGGGCAGGAGTGCCGCAGGCACCCAAAGCCCCCGACGGCGCGGAAAAACTACCGGTGCAGGAGGCATGAAATGCTGACGATTAATAATCTGAGCAAGAGTTTTGGCGGTGTGCACGCGGTGCAGGATGTGAGCTTCACCGTCAAGCAGGGCAATATCCACTCCGTGATCGGTCCCAATGGCGCCGGCAAGACGACCTTGTTCAATTTGATCACGGGTGTGTATACGCCGAGCAAAGGCCAGATCTTGCTCAATGGCGAGAACGTGGCCGCCATGTCGCCCGATGCGCTGGCGCGGCGCGGCATGAGCCGCACCTTCCAGAATCTGCAGGTATGCATGAATATGACGGCCATCGACAATGTGATGGTGGGCGCGCATTTGCGCCTGAACCAGAACCTGTTCGCCTGCATGCTGCGTTTGCCGTCCGTGCGTCGCGCCGACGCAGCTTGCCGCGACGAGGCGGCGGGCCTGATGGAGTTTGTCGGCGTAGGTCGGCATATCGATGACGAGGCGGGCCAGATGTCGTATGGTGCGCTGAAACGTCTGGAAATCGCCCGCGCGCTGGCGGCCAAGCCGAAGGTGCTGCTGCTCGATGAACCGGCCGCTGGCCTGAACCACACGGAGACGGGCGAGATCGAAGCCTTGATACGCAAGGTGGCGCAATCGGGCGTGACGGTGGTGCTGGTCGAGCATGACATGAAACTGGTGATGAACCTGTCGGACCATATCCTGGTGCTCGACTATGGCAAGAAGCTGGCCGAAGGGACCGCCGCCGAAGTGCGCGCCAATCCCGACGTGGTGGCGGCGTATTTGGGAGTGGCTGCATGAAGCACGAAAAAAATCAGGAAAAACCTCAAACACCGCTGCTACTCGATATCAAAGGGCTGACCAGTCATTATGGCCGTATCCAGGCCCTGCACGGCATCGACCTGCAGGTGCGCCAGGGGCAACTCGTGGCGCTGGTGGGTGCCAATGGTGCCGGCAAGACGACCTTGCTGCGTGCCATCTCTGGCGTGCAGCCGATCAGCGCCGGCAGTATTGTCTTTTCCGGCGAGGACGTCAGCCGCATGAGCGCCGACAGGCGCGTGCGCGCCGGCATTTGCCAGGTGCCGGAAGGGCGGCAAGTGTTCGGCCCCATGACGGTGGAAGACAATCTGCGCCTGGGCGCTTTTACACGCCCCGCGCAGGACGTGGCGGGCGACATGGAGCGCATGTATGGCCTGTTCCCGATTTTGAAGGAAAAGCGGCTGCTGCTGGCCGGGACCTTATCGGGCGGGCAGCAGCAGATGCTGGCCATGGCGCGCGCACTGATGGGCCGTCCACAACTGCTGCTGCTCGATGAACCGAGCATGGGCCTGGCGCCGCTCCTGATCGCGGAAATCTTCCGCATCGTGGCCGAACTGCGCGACCAGGGCATCACCATCTTCCTCGTCGAGCAGAACGCGCACGCCGCCCTGTCGATCGCCGACGTGGGCTATGTGATCGAGACTGGGGCGATCATCTTGTCCGGCCCCGGTCCCGAGTTGCTGCACAACGAGCAAGTACAAAGCGCCTACCTGGGTATGTGAAGACGTAGGTCGGATTAGCGCTTGCGCGTAATCCGACATCAGCCGCTACGGCTGGCAATAATGTTTTGGAGAGCAACATGGTCAAAGTCTACGAAATCAATGGCGTCACCCCCGTCGTCCACCCCAGCGCTTATGTGCACCCGTCGGCCGTGCTGATCGGCGACGTCATCGTTGGCCCGCGCTGCTATATCGGCCCGCTGGCCTCGATCCGTGGCGACTTCGGTCGATTGATCCTGGAAGAGGGCGCGAACTTGCAGGATACCTGCGTCATGCACGGCTTCCCTGGCTGCGACACGGTGGTCGAAGTCGATGGCCATATCGGCCATGGCGCCGTACTGCACGGCTGCCGCATCGGCCGCAATGCGCTGGTGGGCATGAACGCCGTGGTCATGGACAACGCCATCATCGGCGCGGAATCCATCGTCGCGGCCATGAGTTTCGTCCGCGCGGGCATGATCGTTGCGCCGCGCAGCATGGTGGTGGGCACGCCGGCCAAGATCATCCGCGCGCTGACAGACGATGAAATCAAATGGAAAAGTTCGGGCACGGGCCAGTACCACGAACTTGCCGTTCGCTCGATGCAGACGATGCGCGAGGTGGACGCCCTGACGCAAGTCGAGGCGAACCGCCAACGCCTCAATTTTGAATCCGCACTGCCGCTACACCTGCACAAGAACGCCGCAGCGCAATAAACAATATGGGCGTAGGTCGGATTAGCGGGGCAGCGCCCCGCGTAATCCGACACCACACCAACGTCACCAACACCCTCGTTTTACGGAGAAACCACATGGCTCAAATATCCACCTTGCAAAGCCTGATCGCCGGCCGCTGGCTGGGCGAAAGTGCGGCGGTGCCGCTGCACAACGCTTTGAATAACCGCGTCATTTATCACACGCATGCCGAGAAGATCGACTTCGACGAAGCCGTCACCTATGCCCGCAAGACGGGTGTGCCGGGGCTCATGGCGCTGGACTTCCAGCAGCGCGCCGCGCGCCTGAAGGCCTTGGCCTTATATCTGGTCGAGCGCAAGGAAGAGCTGTATGCGATTTCGCATCTGTCAGGCGCCACGCGCGCCGATAGCTGGGTCGATATCGAAGGCGGCACGGGCACCCTGTTCGCCTACGCCAGCATGGGCAGCAACGAGCTGCCGTCGTCGAACGTGCTGCATGAAGGCCCGGCCATTGCGCTGGGTAAAAAAGGCGGCTTTGCCGGCACGCACATTCTGGTGCCGCGCGGCGGCCTGGCCGTGCATATCAACGCCTTCAATTTTCCCATATGGGGTTTGCTGGAAAAATTCGCGCCGAGTTTTCTCGCTGCCATGCCCTGTATCGCCAAGCCGGCCACGGCGACCAGTTACCTGACGCAGGCCGTCGTGCGCATGATGCATGAATCAGGCCTGCTGCCGGCCGGCAGTATTCAACTGGTGATCGGCTCCACAGGCGACCTGCTGGACCGCTTGAATGGCCAGGACTTCGTCACGTTTACAGGATCGGCCGCTACGGCCGCCAAGCTGCGCACCAATCCGAACCTGATCGCCCAGTCCGTACCCTTTAACGGCGAAGCCGATTCGCTCAATTGTGCCATCCTGGCGCCGGACGTCACGCCCGAGGACATGGAATTTGACCTGTTCGTCAAGGAAGTCGTGCGAGAAATGACGGGCAAGTCGGGCCAAAAATGCACGGCCATCCGCCGCATCATCGTGCCTGAGCACCTGCTGGATGCCGTCGGCACGCGCTTGCGCGAACGCCTGGCCAAGGTGGTGGTGGGCGACCCGTCCATCGAAGGCGTACGCATGGGCGCGCTGGCCTCGAAGGAACAGCAAAGCGATGTGGCGGAGCGTGTCGCCACGCTGTCGCAGCATAATGAGGTGGTGTTCGGCGCGGCCGACGGCTTCAATCCGCTTGGCGATGGTGCCCTTGACGGCAGCTTCTTCTCGCCGACCTTGCTGCTGTGCCGCGATGCCTTCGCTAACGACGCCGTACATGACGTGGAAGCGTTTGGTCCCGTCAGCACCATGATGGGCTACCACGATATCGACGCAGCGCTGGCTCTCGCCGCGCGCGGCAAGGGTAGCCTGGTGAGCACCCTGGTGACGCGCGATCCGAGGATCGCTGCGCGTGTGGTGCCGCAAGTGGCGGCCACGCATGGCCGCGTGCACGTGCTCGAGCGCGTGGCTTGCGTCGATTCGACCGGCCATGGTTCGCCATTGCCGCAATTGAAGCACGGTGGCCCTGGCCGCGCAGGCGGCGGTGAAGAGTTGGGCGGCGTGCGCGCCGTGCGCCACTATCTGCAGCGGGCTGCGGTGCAAGGTTCGCCGACCATGCTGGCGGCGATCACGGGCGAATACGTGCGCGGCGCAGATGTCAATGAAAGCCCGATCCATCCGTTCCGCAAGCACTTCGAAGACTTGAAGACGGGCGACTCGCTGCTCACGCACCGGCGCACCGTCAGCGAAGCGGACATCGTCGCCTTCGGCGGTATCTCGGGCGATTTCTTCTATATGCATTTCGACGAAATCGCGGCCAAGCAATCGCAGTTCGGCAAGCGCATCGCCCATGGCTACTTCGTGCTGTCGGCCGCTGCCGGCCTGTTCGTCTCGCCCGGTGTCGGCCCGGTGCTGGCCAACTATGGCCTCGATAACCTGCGCTTCGTCGCGCCCGTCGCCATTGGCGACACCATTCGCGCCCGCCTGACCTGCAAACGCAAGGTTGACCGCAACCGCAAGGACGTGTTTGGCGTGGGCCAGGGCGTGGTGGCCTGGGACGTGCAGGTGAGCAACCAGAATGAGGAACTGGTCGCCAGCTACGACATTTTGACCCTGGTATCGAAGCGTGAGTAAACGTTAGCAAGCCCGAACCTGCGCCGCCTGCGCCGTCCGAGTTTTTCACCTTGAGCCAGTATACGGATTCGGCCGGCAAGGCGCTCTTCAGGCCGGCTTGCTGCCGGCAGGGACGAGCACTGGCAGCCTGCCGCGTTAGATGCGTTATGGACGTTATGCGCGCTGGGCAAATGTGCCCGCGCCGCTGACATGACGAGGCAAATGGCTGTCGAACAGGTCGATGCCGGGCATACAGCTAATTGTTTATTTAGTTATTAAAATATATATTGAAAAATGTGAAAATTACAATGAAAGTGTGGTTTTTCCGGCCTGCTCTTTAGACAAAATCCTCTAGAAAGCATGTTTTTTCGGTAAAAAATGGCAAAATCGGTAATTGCCTTAGGAAAACTTTTCAAAGTAGCGATTTTCTCTGTAGCATGGGCTGGCTAAAAGGTCACATCGCCAGTCACGCCATGCTCAGCGACGGTGGTGCAAAAAAGGACCCGGTCCGTGATGGCCGGCAAGCCGTCGGCCACGAGCCTAATTCCACGATTAACATTCTTTGCTACGGGTATTTAATTACTATGAATAAACACGTCCTGATTTTTCTGCTGGCCATGCCTCTGGCCATCAGCCATGCCTATGCCGAAGATGCTGCCAGCGGCCCGACCGTCAAGATCAGCGGTTTTGGTACCGCCGCGCTGACCGTGGCCGATACTGACAACGCACAGTTCGCGCGTCCGAATCAGGCTGCTGGCGCGGGCCGCACTGCCCGCACCGGCGTCGATTCCAATCTGGGCTTGCAGGCCAATGTCACAGTCAATCCATGGCTGTCGGCCACCGTGCAAGGCTTGGTGCGCAAGGATGGCGAGGATGATTTCGGCGCCGAACTGGCATGGGCCTTCGCCAAGGCCAAGGTGTCGGACAGCTTCAGCGTGCGCGTCGGCCGCATGGGCCTGCCCGTGTTCATGATTTCCGATTACCGTAACGTGGGCTATGCCAACACCATGCTGCGTCCACCGGGCGAAATGTATTCGCAGGTGCCGCTCAACAGCATCGACGGCATCGACGGCACTTACCAGTTCAGCCTCGGTGACACCAACATCACCAGCCAACTGGCACTGGGCCGTACCAAGGCTACCCTGGCCACCGGCCCCAACTCCACCGTGCATGTGGAAGGCAAGTCCATCGTCGCACTCAATCTGGTGGCAGAACATGGCCCCGTGACCCTGCGTTTCGGTCGCGCCGAAACCAAGCTGACCATCAATGATTCCGCCAGCCAGAATGCGCTGATGGAGGGCTTGCGCGCCGCCGGTGCCGGCTACAAGTTTGCCCAGTTGGGCGTACTGGCCGATGCGCTGGAGGTGAAGAACAAGAAAGCTTCGTTTACTTCCATCGGCCTGGGCCTGGACTGGAACGATATCCTGGTGCAGTCCGAGTACGCCAAGCGCAAGACGGATAGTTACGTCAATGACAGCACCTCATGGTATGTGATGGCCGGCTACCGCATCGGCGCCTTTTTGCCGTATTACAGCCATGCCAGCCTGAAGGCCGATGATCGCGTGAACAACACCGTACCGACGGCATGCCCGCCCGGCTATCCTGCCGCTTGCACGCCGACCTTGCGCGCGCTGTCGGCCGGCGTCAACACCATGGCTTACACACGCAATCAGCTGGAGCAATCGACGGACAGCATTGGCGTGCGCTGGGACTTCCACCGCTCGGCGGCGTTGAAGGTACAGATCGACCGCATCAAACCTAAGAATGGCCAGGGCTTGTTTGTACAAGCCAAGCCAGGTTTCAGCGGCCCCGTGACGGTGGTTGCCGCCGCCATCGATTTCGTTTTTTAAGGAGCGCAGCATGAAACCATTTATCTTGCATGTAGCTACCTTGCTGGCCTTGTCGATTACCGTTCCCGCCATGGCCGAAGTGGTCGTGGTGGTCAATGCCAAGAGCGCCGCTGGCGCCATGACGAATGATCAGATAGCCCAATTCTTTCTCGGCAAATCGACGGCCATGACGCCGATCGACCAGCCGGAAGGCGCTCCCGTGCGCGCAGAGTTCTACAAGAAGGTGACGGACAAGGAACCGTCGCAAGCGAAAGCCCTGTGGTCCAAGCTGGTTTTCACGGGCAAGGCGACCTTGCCGAAGGAAGTGGCCAATAGCGCAGAGGTGAAAAAGGCCGTGGCTGCCGATCCGAAAGCCATCGGCTACATCGAGAAGAGCGCGCTCGATGGCACGGTGAAAGCGGTGCTGACCACGCCATAAAGCAGTAGCGACGGCATGCCCTGGCGCATGTCGTCTTTTGCACCAGATAACATCAGGAGACAGCAATGAGCATCAAACGCAAGATATGGGCGCTGCCTGTCGTCTCGGCCGTAATTTTTGGGCTGGGTCTGGCCGTCAGCGCTTATCTGTCGACGGCCGCGCTCAATTCCATCCACGCCACCGAAAGCGCCGACTATCCCGTGCTTGACATGGCCAAGTCGCTGACCCTGGATGTGGTCGCCGTCGGTGACGCCCTGCGCGATGCTGTCAGTGAAGGCGACAAAGAGCGTATCGGCCAAGTCGGCGGCCAGGCAGTCAAGCTGCGCGCCAAGCTGGGTGACTTTGCGGCGATTGCCGGCCAGCGCGAGCATGGCCAGCGCCTTGCCAAGGAATTCGATGCCTACTACGCGCCTGCGCTGAGCGCAGCGCGCATCATGCTGGAAATGGAAGAGGGCGATCCGCAGGCGACCGTGGCGCGCATGCAAGTCGCGCTGGCGGTGCTCAACAAAGATCTGGCGAAGACTAACGAAGAGGCGCAATTGCAGTTCAAAGAGGGTATAGAACGCAGCGCGGCCAATGTGCGCCATGCGCTCAATACCAGCATCGCCGTGGCGCTGGCCGTGATCGTCTGTCTTGTGGCTGTGTCGCATTTCGTCGTGCGCGCCATCTGGCAGCAACTGGGTGGTGAACCCGAATATGCGCGCCAGATCGCGCGCGCTGTTGCCGACGGCGACTTGTCCATGCAGATCGTCACCGAAGCGGGTGACCATGGCAGCCTGCTGGCGGCACTCAAGGACATGCGCGCCAAATTGGGTGGCATGGTGTCCGACATCAAGGCGTCGGCCGAAACCATCCAGGTGGCCAGCGCCGAAATCGCACAGGGCAATGCAGACCTGGCCGCGCGCACGGAATCGCAGGCGGGTAGCCTGGACCAGACGGCGCGCAGCATGGACAGTCTGACGACGACCGTGCGCGACAACGCCGCCAACGCAGGACAGGCGCATGAATTGGTGGTGTCGGCATCCGCAGTGGCGGTCAAAGGTGGGCAAGTGGTCAGCCAGGTAGTGAGCACCATGGGCGAGATCAACGATTCATCCAGACGCATCGTCGACATCATCGGCGTCATCGATGGCATCGCCTTCCAGACCAATATCCTGGCTCTGAATGCGGCCGTGGAAGCGGCGCGCGCTGGCGAGCAGGGGCGCGGCTTTGCCGTGGTGGCCTCCGAAGTGCGCAACCTGGCGCAGCGCAGCGCGGCCGCGGCGCGCGAGATCAAACAATTGATCGGCGATTCGGTGGCGAAAGTAAATGTGGGCTCGAAGCTGGTCGACGAGGCGGGGCTGACCATGGGCCAGATCGTCGATTCCGTGAAAAAAGTGGCCGACATCATGGCCGAGATCAGCGCAGCGAGCCAGGCGCAAAGTGCAGGCATTGGCGATATCGGCGTGGCCATCGGCAATATGGATCAAATGACGCAGCAAAATTCCGCACTGGTGGAAGAGGCGTCGGCAGCGGCCGAATCACTGCAGGATCAGGCCGTGCAACTGGGCACGGCGCTGGCCGTGTTCAAGCTGGCGCAAGGTAGCCTGGAACCGATCGCCAGCGTGCCGGTGGGACGGCGGCTTGGCTTGTCGAGGGCGGCTTAGGCCTGCAGCCCGAACGGATCGTCGATGCTGCGCGCCGGTTCGGTGAACCAGCGTGGACCGTTTTGCGTCATGTAGAAATGGTCTTCGTGACGTATGCCGAATTGCCCAGGGATGCAGATCATCGGTTCGTTCGAGAAACACATGCCGACGTCGAGCGGCGTGGTGTCATTTCCCACCAGGTAAGGCCATTCGTGGATATCGAGGCCGATGCCGTGGCCCGTGCGGTGCGGCAGTCCCGGCAGCTTGTAGCCCGGGCCAAAGCCGTCCGCTTCCAGCGACGCGCGCGCGGCGCGGTCCACGTCGCCGCAGGGCACGCCCAGCTGGGCAGCGGCGAAGGCGGCTGCCTGCGCTGCCTTTTCGCTATTCCATACGCTGCGCTGGCGCTCGCTGATGGCGCCAAACACATAGGTGCGCGTGATGTCGGAGATGTAGTTCATCACCTGGCAACCCGTGTCGATCAACACCGTGTCGCCCGCTTTCAACGTTTGCACATAGTTCACGCCATGCGGGTAGGCGGTCGCTTCGCCGAACAGCACGATGCAAAAATACGAGCGCGGCGCTCCCACTTTGCGGTGCGCTCGCTGGATGAATTCTTCCACTTCCAGCGTCGTGATGCCTTCATGCAGCATGCTGGCCGTAGCTACGTGCACGGCCAGGGTCATGTCCATCACGCGCTGCATCAGGGCGATTTCCGCCTGTGACTTGCGGCTGCGGCAGTACGCGGTGACGGCGCGTGCATTTTCCAGCGCGTAGCCGGCGGCCAGTGGCGCGATGCCATCGTAGATGAAGAAGGCGGCGCTTTCGCAGATGCCCACGCGTGGCCGCTGGTGCGCGTCCTGCTCCACTCCCATGCGCGCCAGCACATCGACGAACAGCTGGTAGGGACTTTCATGCTCTTCCCAGCAGTTGACACGGCCTTCGACCAGCATGAAGCCTTGCAAGGTAGTTTCCTCGAAGGCGGGGGCAATGTATTCGATCTCTCCGCTGGCCGGCACGATGGCACCGACCATGCGTTCGCTGGCATACCATTTGGTGCCCGTGAAATAGGTGAGGTTGGCGCCCGCGTTCAGGTAGATCGCGGCGATGCCCTGTTCGCGCATGAAGGCTTGCGCCTTGGCGATGCGTTGCGCATGTTCGTCCTTGCCGATGGCAAGCATACCGCCCGTCATGTCTGACAGCGATGCCAATGCCTGTTCTATGGAAGTGCCACCTATGCTCATGCAAGCTCCTTTGCTCGATGCTGAATTTGGAATGCTGGCATGATATCAGCTCGCAGTTCGCAGTTCGCAGTTCGCGCCTTTCGGCTTGAAGCTGGCTGACGGCCGTGAGCTTGCGCCTGGCACCTTGCATCCGAGCCTTGCTCTAGCCCTGGCGTGGGACTGCATCAAGCTGATCAACATTATCTGTACTTACACGGAGCTGACCCTGCTGCTGGAAGCGTCGCAGACGGGTGCCGCTTATTCCGTATTGTCGAAAATCGTCGCGCAATGAAAAACGCCCCGCTTGCGCGATGCAGCGGGGCGCTTGCGCGCGCAAGCGCGGATTATTTTTCCAGCTGGGTGCGCACGCGGGCGATCGCGGCGCGTACCTGGCGCGGCGCGGTGCCGCCCACGTGGTCGCGCGCGGCGACGGAGCCTTCCAGGGTCAGCACTTCGAATACGTCTTCACCGGTCAGCGGGGAAAACGCGCGCAGCTGGTCCAAGGTCAGGTCGGCCAGGTCGCAACCGGCATCGACGCAGGCGCGCACGGCCAGGGCCACCGCTTCATGCGCGTCGCGGAACGGCAAGCCCTTCTTGACCAGGTAGTCGGCCAGGTCGGTCGCCGTGGCGTAGCCTTGCAGGGCCGCCGCGCGCATCGCTTCCGGTTTCACCGTGATGCCACCGGCCATGTCGGCGAAGATGCGCAGCGTGTCGATGACGGTGTCGACGGTATCGAACAGCGGTTCCTTGTCTTCCTGGTTATCCTTGTTGTAGGCCAGTGGCTGGCCTTTCATCAGAGTCAGCAGGCCGATCAGGTGGCCATACACGCGGCCCGTCTTGCCACGCGCCAGTTCCGGCACGTCCGGGTTTTTCTTTTGCGGCATGATCGACGAGCCGGTGCAGAAGCGGTCGGCGATGTCGATGAAGCCGATGCGCGGGCTCATCCAGATCACCAGTTCTTCTGCCATGCGCGACACGTGCATCATCAGTACGGCGGCAGCGGCGCAAAATTCGATGGCGAAATCACGGTCCGAAACGGCATCGAGCGAGTTGTGGCAGACATCGTCGAAGCCCAGCGTCTTGGCCACGCGCAGGCGGTCGATAGGGAAGGTGGTGCCGGCCAGGGCTGCGGCGCCCAGCGGCAAGCGATTGACGCGCTTGCGGCAATCGGCCATGCGTTCGGCATCGCGGCCGAACATTTCCACGTAGGCCAGCATGTGATGACCGAAGGTGATCGGCTGGGCCACCTGCATGTGGGTAAAGCCCGGCATGATGGTGTCGGCATGTTGCTCGGCCAG
Organism: Janthinobacterium lividum PAMC 25724; assembly: GCA_000242815.2. Taxonomy (GTDB): domain Bacteria; phylum Pseudomonadota; class Gammaproteobacteria; order Burkholderiales; family Burkholderiaceae_D; genus Janthinobacterium; species Janthinobacterium lividum_D. The sequence continues at coordinate 207,933 of AHHB01000042.1, read as the reverse complement.
ATCCGTCAGCGCGCTGCGCAACGTCGCCAGCAGAGCGGTGATGTCGTCGATGGCGGAACGCACGTACAGGCGGATGTCGGTGGCCACCTGGTCGTTGCGCGAACGGCCCGTGTGCAATCGCTTGCCCGCATCGCCTACCAGTTCGGTCAGGCGCTTTTCGATATTGAGGTGGACATCTTCCAGATCGAGCAGCCATTCGAACTGGCCGGCGGCGATTTCCTGCGAGATTTGCGCCATGCCGCGCTCGATTTGCGCGTAGTCGACCGGGCTGATGATGGCTTGCGCATGCAGCATTTCCGCATGGGCCAGCGAACCTTCGATGTCAAACAGCGCCAGGCGCTTGTCAAAAAATACAGAAGCTGTGTAACGCTTGACGAGGTCCGAGACCGGTTCGGAAAACCGGGCCGACCAGGCTTCGCCCTTTTTGGAGAATTGATCAGTCATGAAAGAAGTCCTTTAGTGTGGGGCGATTATAAACAAGGTTGGCCGGCGGTAGGGCTTTTAGGGGCTTGCAGGGCGCTGAAATGGTCAGCAATGGGGCTGGCAAGCCTCAAATGTCACGCTGCGGGCGCTATTGCGCGTTTCATCCCTTCTTTTTGTATTCTGTCCCGCGAAGTGCGCGTTTTGTCGCAAGCCGATGGTGATTCCAGGAGCATCGGCCTACAGTTCAAGCATTGCAGGACAAACGGCAACGCCCCTTAACCTGAAGGAAAATAACATGAACATCATGAAAAACATGGAAGCCATCTTCGTTGCCATCATCGCCATCGCCGCTGCCACCAGCCTGGCCACTGCCGCCGTGCCGAAGTTCCGTGCTGCGCCGTCACCGATCGCTGCCAGCGCCGATCAAGCTACCATGCACACCGTCCATGTCAGCGCCAAGCGACTGACTGCGCAAGAAAAAGCCGCACTGTAAGCACGGCCAGGAAATGCAGGTAGTACGGGCAGGGCGGCAGCAGTAGTGCTACACAGCAACGCCTGGTCGGGCGTAAAAAAGGCCATGCGCACTGGGTGTCGTCATGGCCGGGATTTTTACTGCCAGTGCATCAGGCAGGGGGGAATCAGGAGTAGCAGTGCGAGCGCCAGGTAAATCAGTTGCAGCGGAATCATCCACTTGGCCCAGGTAATCCACGGCACGCGCGCCAGCGCCAGCACGCCGACAGTGATGCCGGAGGTCGGGATCATCGGTGTGGTGAATTCGCCGAACTGGAAAGCCAGAATGGCGGTCTGGCGCGTCACGCCCACCAGGTCCGCCAGCGGCGCCATGATGGGCATGGTCAGCGCAGCCTGGCCGCTGCCGGAATGGATGAAGAAGTTGATCACCGACTGCATGAAGAACATCTTTTGCGCGGCAAAGACAGGGCTCGACGAGGCCACCAGGGGCGTGAGCGCATGCAGCATGGTGTCGATGATCTGCGCGTCGCGCGCCAGTATCATGGTGCCGCGCGCCAGCGCAATGACCAGCGCCACGCTGACCATGTCGCGCGCGCCTTGCACGAAAGAGGCCACCAGGCTGTCCATGTCGAGCCGCCCCACCAGGCCGACGACGATGGCCATGACCAGAAACAGCGCGGCGATTTCATCGATGAACCAGTCGTACTTGACGACGCCGACGACCATCGTCAGCAAGGTCGCCATGAAAATCCACAGCACTGCGCGGTGCGTGCGGGTCATGCCGGCAAAGCTGTCCAGGTCCATCGAGTGTTCGCTGCGTTTTTCGATATCGAGCAGATAGGTCGGGCTTTTTTCCGGATGGCGCTTGATGCGCGCCGCGTACCACATCAGGAACACGATGCTGACAGCGGTGGCGATGGCCCACACGATCAGGCGGTAGCCGATACCGGAAAAGATAGGCACGCCGGCGATACCCTGCGCGATACCGACGTTGAACGGGTTCAGGAAGGCGGCTGAAAACCCCACCTGCGAGCCGATGAAGGGGATCGACACGCCCGTGATGGTGTCATAGCCCAGGGCCAGCGCCAGCGGCACGAAGATCAGGATGAAGGGGATCGCTTCTTCGTTCATGCCGAAGGTGGCGCCGCCGAGGGAAAACATGGTGAAGAAGACGGGAATGATGGCGGCCCGCACGAAGCGCGAACTGGTATGCGCCTTGGCGATGGCCTTGATCAGCGAATCGAACGCTTCCGTCTTTTGCAGCACGGCGAAGGCGCCGCCGACGATCAGCACGAAGCCGATGATCAGGCTGGCGTCGACGAAGCCCTTGATGGGCGCCATCATCAGCGCGGCCAGACCTTGCGGCTTGTTATCCACATAGTGAAACGTGCCGGGAATGATCAGCTGCTTGCCGTTGACCAGTTGCGTGTCGAATTTCCCGCCTGGCACCAGCCATGTCGCTACGGCGATCATGGCCAGGATGGCGCATAGCAGGACGAAGGTGTTGGGGAGCTTGAATTTTTTCATGGGTGTCATTTATTGGCTCAGTAGGCTACCGCCACGGAAGGCGACGGCGCCGGCGACCTTGCCGACGTTCATGCCACGCAAGACGTGGCGGTGGGCACTGCGCGCAAAGAAGACACCGGCGACGCTGCAGCGCAAGGTCGTCGTCGTGCCGCTGACGGGATCGATCAGGTCGGCCAGCGCATCGCCGGCGGCCAGCACTTCGCCCATTTCGCGCAGATACACCAGTACGCCGTGATGTGGCGCGAGGATAGGCTCCACCCCGGCCAGCGGCGTCGGCTGGCATTGCGGCGCGGGCAGGTCGTCGCCGGCGCCGGCTAGCTCCAGCACGCCCTCGATGGCGAGGAAGCGCAGCAGGGCGGTGGCATCGCGTTCTGCCAGCGCATAGCTCACTTCCACTTCGCCGCGCAATTCAATGGTACTCGACAGGCAGGCGGCGGGAATCGGATAGCGTCCCTTGAAATGTGCGTCGAGGTCCCACCACAGGCGGCTGCAGGCTTCGTCGAACGGTTCTTCGCCGGCTGCCAGTTCGAGCAGCACGGCGCGCGCGCCTAGCAGTGCGGACAGGGGCGCGATCTGCGCCGCCAGCGGCGTGCCTGTATAGATATGCAGGGCCGCTTCGTTGTCGCAATGCAGGTCAAGCACAATGTCGGCATCGATAGCCATGCCCAGCAAGGTCTTTTTCAGCGTCTCCGCATCCGTGCCCGGCCGCCAGGCAGCGACAGCGTCGCGTGCGTGCTGGCGTATCAGCGCCACGTTGGCCTTTGCATCCTGTCCCAGCTGGCCATCGAGCGTGGTTTTCAGTTCATCTGCCACGTGGCGGTAGGCGCGGTTGAAGTTGATGCCAGTGGTCAGGTCGAAGCGACCGAACGGCGCGCCATGGATGGCTTGCGCCAGGCCGATGGGATTGGCAGCCGGTACCAGTATCACTTCGCCGTGGATCTTGCCCGCCGCCTCCAGCGCCAGCAGTTCGCGGCGCAAAAATTGCGCTACCAGCATGCCCGGCACTTCGTCCGCGTGCAGCGCCGCCTGAATATAGACCTTTTTGCCGCTGCGGCTGTCAGCCGCCGCCGTGCCAAAGTGAAAGCTGCTCAACTGGCAGGATACGCTGGCGTGCGCGGTGGAGATGGGGTGCTGTCGTACTTGCATGGTGAATTCGCCCCAAAACGGAGCGCGGTTGATGGATTTCGGTCGATTATGTAGCATTATTTTCACGAAGTAAATCAATGAAAATCCTGTTACAAATAATTGTTGAGTTTTCTTTTTGATATGCGTAGAGTGAGTCGCGGCGACGCGTTTTCGCCTTTTTATCCCTTTTTCTCGATGCACAAGAACACAGGCCGCCAGTGACATGAAATCATCCGCCAGTGCTGCCCGTAACAGCTCCCGCATGCCAGTGGCCTCCACCCTGTCGTCGCCCGATGCTGCCTTCGCGCAATCGTCGCTGGGGCAAACGCTGATGCACGTGCTGACCAGCGGCTCGACTTCGCAGCGCCAGATCGCCGATTACCTGCTGCGCAACCAGATGCGCGTGACGGCGCTGGGCATCGAGGAACTGGCCGATAGTTGCCAGGTATCGACGGCCACCATCAGCCGCTTCGCGCGTGACATCGGCCAGAAGAATTATTCGGCCATGCGTGGCGCCATGGCTGAAACGCTGCAATCGCTATTGCAGCCAGTCGACAAATTGCGCCGCACGATAGAACGGCGCGTGCGCGCCACATCACCCATCACGGAAAGTCTGGAGTATGCGGCTGCGAACATCGCCGCCACATCCGATGCCCTGTCGCCGCCCGCCATGCAGGCCGTGGTGCGGCGCCTGACGCGCGCCAGGGTAGTGTACGTGATGGGTTTTGGCCTGTCGGCCAACCTGGCGGGCATGCTGGTGCAGCATCTGCAGCCGTTTTGCCCGCATGTGGTCGAAGTGGTGGGCACAGGTGGTTCGGAAGTGGCGGCCGGGCATCTGCTCAACCTGACGTCACAAGACGTGCTGGCGGTGATCTCCTTTCCCCGTTACACGCTCGACTGCATCGGCCTGGCCAGCTTCGCGCGCGACCGCGGCGCCTGCATCGTCGCGCTGACCGACTCTCCCGCGTCGCCGCTGGCCGAACTGGCCGATCACGCGCTGTATGCGCAAAGCACGCACCCTGTCCTGCCCAGCAGTGCCAGCACGGCGCTGGCCATGATCGAGGCGCTGGCCGTGGCGCTGATGGTGTCGAACAAGAAGAACGTTGAAAAAGCGGCCCGCCTGAGCGAAGTCATCGCCGCCTATCTATACGGCGGCGAGCATGGCGTGCCGGGGCCCCGGAAAGCAGTATCGAGGCAACGCAAGGCAGTACAAAAATTATGACAAAAATTAAATATAGACGATTGGGGAGAGTTTCCATGCACATTAAAAGACAAGATGGCGCTTGCGTATTGCCACGCGAATCTGCGCTGGCGCAAGGCGTGCGCCTGGCGCTGGGCGCCTTGAGCGTATCGGCGGCGCTGGGCATGCTGGCCAGCGCCGCACAGGCTCAGGAGCAGGAGCAGGCTGGGGAGCCGGCGCAGAAAAAGATGCAGCGCGTGGAGATCACGGGCTCAGCCATCAAGCGGCTGGAATCGGAGACGGCGCTGCCGGTGCAAGTCATCACGCGCGCCGATATCGAAAAGGCGGGCGTGACGACGGCAGCCGAACTGATGGCGCGCGTCTCGGCCAACGTTGGTGGCTTGACCGATGGCGCCAGCATCAACGTGGGCGGCGACCAGCGCGGCTTCAACAGCGCCAATCTGCGCGGTGTGGGCACCTCGTCCACGCTGGTGCTGCTCAATGGCCGGCGCATGGCGAACTTCGCCTCGCCCGGCGACGATGCGGGCGTGGACTTGAATAACATCCCGGCCGCTGCCCTGCAGCGCGTGGAAGTGCTGCTCGACGGCGCTTCGGCCCTGTATGGCACGGACGCCATCGGCGGCGTCATCAATTTTATAACGCGCAAGGATTACCAGGGCGTGGAACTGAACGCTTACGGCAGCGGCACGCAGGAGGGCGGTGCCGGCAAGCGCACGGCCAGCATCACGGCCGGCACGGGCGACCTGGCTGTGGATGGCTACAATATATTTGCCGTGCTCGACCTGCAAAAAACCGACCGCCTGAACACCTCGCAGCGCAAGTTCATTCCGAACCTGCATGTGCCGGAACGCCTGGGGCATTTGCTGTCCAGTTACACCAGTCCGGCGAATATTCGCCTGAGCCGCGACCAGCGCGACTACCTGCAGGAAAAGGGCTTCCTGCTAAATGGCCAGCCGATCACGAATCGTTTGATCAATCTGTCGATTCCAGGCTGTAGCGGACCGGCCAATGTGTACCTGCCGGCTGGAACGGGTGGTGTCGATGCATGTACCTATAACTACATGGGCGACACCGAACTGTATCCGAAAACGGACAAGCAGAATCTACTGACTCGCGGCGTCCTCAAGTTGAACAACGATCACCAGCTGTATGCGGAGGTGGCGTTGAGCCGCTCGCGCAGCTATTACGTGGGATCGACAGCGCGGCCAGACGGCGAAATCGACGCCAGCATGGTGCCGCAGTTGAACGCCGTCGGCTTGACTGGCACGCTGGCCCTGCGCATACGCCTGAACGAAGCTGGCATGCGCACCAGCGAATTGACCAGCGAAAGCCAGCGTTATGTAGTCGGCGCCACTGGCACTGTCGGCGGCTGGGATTACGATGTGGGCTTGAATCACAGCGTCAACGTGGTCAGGGACAAGGACACGCACGGCTACTTACTGGCCGACCAGCTACAGAAGGGCATCACGGATGGCACCATCAATCCATTCGGCCCGTCTGGCGCGGCCGGCAAGGCGCTGCTCGAGAGCATCCAGGTCAATGACGAAGTACGGCATGCGCGCGGCGTCATGGATGCCCTGGATTTCAAGGTATCGCGTGCCTTGATGCCCATGGGCGGTGGCGACATGGCGCTGGCCGTGGGCGGCGAAGTGCGCCGCGAGCGTACGGATTTCCGGCCATCCGCATTGTTGATGAGTAATAATATTACCAACGATGAAGCGCCAGAAGGGGGCGTGACCACTAGCGACAGTCGCAATGTGCAAGCCGTCTACGGCGAATTGCTGCTGCCGTTTACCAAGCAATGGCAGGCGCAGTTGTCGGGCCGCTACGATCACTACCAGCAGGTCGGTGGCGCCCTCAGCCCCAAGGTGGGCCTGACCTATCTGCCCAGCAAGCAAGTGCTGATGCGCGCTTCGGCCGGCAAGGGCTTCCGCGCGCCGTCGATGTCGGACCTGCACCGCCCTACCGTCTACAGCAGCACGGCGACCTTGCCGGATCCCGTGCTGTGCGCCACCGTGGACAACAATTATGCCGATTGCGCGCAAAACTGGGACACGCGCCGCTACAGCAACGATAAGCTGAAACCGGAGCGCAGCCGCCAGTTCTCGGCCGGCATGGTGCTGGAACCGAGCCAGCACTCGACCTTCAGCTTTGATTACTGGAACATCAAGCGCACGGACCTGATCAGCGAAATCGGCGACGATATCATTCTGGGCAAGCTGGCCAAATACGGCGACCTTGTCCACCGCAACGCTGACAATGAAATCGACTATATCGAGCTGCGCAAGGAAAACCGCGGCGCGCAAAAGGCTGCGGGCCTCGATATTACGGCCGATCTGCATGGCGTGAAAACGGCATGGGGACGTTTCGGCGGACACCTGAGCGGCACCTATGTGCTCGACTCGAAAATCCAGACCAGCCCGGGAGACGATTTCATCAGCAATCTGAATGCCTTTGTCACGGATGGCGTGGTACAGCGCTGGCGCCATACGATCACGCTGGACTGGGATAACGGCGCGTATTCGGCCAGCCTGTCGAACACCTATTCGAGCGCTTATCGTGATCAGAATTCGGCCATCAACACCGATGACGGCAGCGTGGTCAAGCCGAACCGGGTGAAGGCCTACACGCTGTGGGATATGTCGGGCGCGTATGCACTCAGCCAGCAGTTCAAGCTGCGCGCGGGCATACAGAACCTGTTCAACACCAGCCCGTCCTACTCGAACCAGGCGTACTTTTTTCTGTCTGGCTATGACCCCAGCTATTCTGACCCGCGTGGCCGGCGTTTCTATGCCAGTGCCAATTACAGCTTCAAATAGGGCCGAAGAGCAGGAGATACCGCAATACCGCTGTCACATGCAGACGGTAATATCGTTTTCGATGGAGTTGGGTTGCAAGCAGCATAGGCAGCAAGGGCGCGCGCCTGTATCAACAAGCGTGCGCCACTTTTCTTGTATTCGAGAGGCATCATGAAATCATCTTCAAGCCTGTATCAGACCTTCCTCGCCGCGCTGCTGTTTGCGCTGGCATTGTGCAGCATCCATGCCGTGGCGGCGCCTGGCGCCAGTGCCATCGGCAGCGCTCCGCAGGGCACCCTCGTCATCATCGGCGGCGGCCTGCGCGCCGACAATGCCGAAGTCTGGCAGCGCATCGTCAAGTTGTCGGGCGGGCCAGGCGCGCGCATCGCCGTGCTGGCCTCGGCCGCGATGAACCCGGAAAAATCGGGTGAAAGCATCATTAAAAAACTCAATCAATATGGTGCCGATGCCTTTTTCGTACCGCTTGCCGTCAAGCTGCCCAATCGCGATTACCGCAAGGCAGCCGAAGATCCGGCCATCGTCACGCAGATCAAGTCGGCCACCGGCATCTATTTTGCGGGCGGCGACCAGGGGCGCATCACGCAAGCGCTGCTGCGCGCGGACGGCAGCCGGACGGCCGCGCTGGAAGCCATTTGGTCGGTCTATCGCAACGGCGGCGTGATCGCCGGTTCCAGCGCCGGCGCCGCCATCATGAGCACCACCATGTTTTATGACGCCAAGCCCGTGCTGGACATGCTCAAGATGGGCGTGACAGATGGCCGCGAGATCGCACCTGGACTGGGCTTCATCGGCAGCGATGTTTTTGTGGACCAGCATCTGCTGGTGCGCGGACGCTTTGCGCGCATGATTCCCGTGATGCTGAAAAAAGGCTATCACCTTGGACTGGGCATCGATGAAAACAGCGCCATGGTGGTTGACGCCATGCGCGACGTGGAAGTCATCGGCTATAGCGGTGCCTTGCTGATCGACCTGTCGGGCGCCATCAGTGACCGTGGCGTGAAAAACTTCAATATCAGCAACGCTGCCATCAGTTATCTGGACCGGGGCGACAAATTCAATCTCGTTACGCGTGCGTTCACGCCCTCGCCGGACAAGGCTGACAACAAGCTCGATCCGAACCAGCCCGACATGCGCGAGCCGGTGTTTACCAACGATATTCTTGGCAATAACGCCGTGCTCGACCTGATGGGCAACCTGATTGACAACGCGCAGCAGGAAGCCATCGGCATCGCTTTCGGCAACCCGCGCGATCCATATCCGGACCTGGGCTTCGAGTTCCGCTTCAGTAAAACGGTCAACAGCGTCGGTTACAGCTCGACCGAGGCGGAAGCGTATTCGGTGTTGAAACTGCGCCTCGATATCCGGCCGATCCAGCTGCGCCAGCCGCTGTACCGCTACAAATAGCCAGTGCTGGCGCTGGCGCGGCGCCAGCGTGGCCACGCGGCGTTCGTCAAGGCCCGGAGCAGCCACTCGACAGGGCCATACGCATGGCCGCGCAGCCACCAGTGGCTCAGTGGCAGTTGCAGGCTGAAGATGATGACGGCCAGCGCCAGGGCGCCTAGCGGTGAGACACTGCCCATCAGCCGCAGGCCATACGCGAGAAATAGCCAGGCGCAGACGGCTGACTGCAGCAGGTAGTTCGACAGTGCCATGCGGCCCGCCTCTGCTAGCAGGGCGAACAGCGTGCCATTACGCAGGCGCCCGAACAGGGCCAGCGCCAGCGCCAGGTAGGCGCCCGCCAGCAGCGGTGCGCTCGCCAGTCCCACGGCCAGTCCCGCCACTTGCCATGCCTGACTGTCTGCATACACCGAGGTCCATGCATAGAATGCGGCGCAGGGCAATCCCGCCAGCGCGCCGGCCCATAGCAGGCGGCGGCGCAGCGGCAGATAATCGCTGGCGTGCAGCAGCATCTCGCGCTTGCCGGCGGCCATGCCGCACAGGAACATGGCCAGCGCACAGGGCGCCTGCACCAGCAGCAAGACGATCCAGATGTCATTCAGTTCGCGCACATGCTGGGTGATGACGGTGGCCGGCGTGGCACGGTAGGCGGCTAGCGCGCTCGCCGCCTTCTGCGCCATGGACACGGCCTGCTGGGCGGCGGCGTGCGCTGGCTGCAGGCTTTGCAGCCAGGCCATGGCCCCCCAGAACCCGACGCAGACGGTGACGAGCATCAAGGCCAGCGATAGTGCCTGGCGTTCGCCGCAGCGGTGCAGTACCAGCAGCACCATGCCCAGCACGGCATAGGTGGTGAGTATGTCGCCATGAAACAGAAACACCGCATGCAGGGCACCGATCAGCCACAGGCCCGCTTGCCGGCGCAGCATGCGCGGCACGAACGGCGCATTGGCGCGCGCGGCAGCCTGCATCTGCAAGGTGATGCTGTAGCCGAACAGGAAGGAAAACAAGAGATAGAACTTGGTCTCGAACAGCAGTGCGACGAGGAAGTGCGTGGCGCGGTCCACGCTGCCGTGAAATGCCGGATCGCTCAAGCCAAGGCCAAACCAGGGCGTGGCAAAGGCGCCGATATTGACCACCAGGATGCCGAACAGGGCGCAGCCGCGCAGGGCGTCGATGTCGGCGATGCGTGGGCATGGCGTGCTGGGTACATTGCTCATGGCGTCACGGCGGGCCGTGTGTTTCTCGGGATCGATGGTGCGCATGGCGGCTTGCGGTCCTTTTAAATATACAATGAATTGACTAGTCGATTTAATATGCAGCGATTGGATGGCATGGTCAAGTGCAGCGGGTGAAATGGGCGCTTTGCGCGCTCGCTTCCTGTCGCTACAATGTGCCGCAGCGCTTGTTCCCGTGCCTGCCGGCAGGCATGCGGATTGTTTGGGAAACCGTACCCTTCACCTGTTTTTCTATCGTTTTAGGAATCACATGCAGCAGACCCCGATTCGCTCCCTCCTCTGCGCGCTGACGCTGGCCACCGGCCTGCTGCCTATCGCGCAGGCCGACACTGCGCCGTTGCCAGCGACCATGCGCCTCGATTACCAGCACAGCGGCAATGCACTGGGCGAACATTATGCGATCGAGCGCGTGCTGGTCGAGCCCCTGCCATGGCCGGGCAATCCGGCGCGTCCCATCGACGATAGCAATCGCGGCAACAACCTGCTGGAAGTGGTCGATATCAAGTCGGGCAAGCTACTGTACTCGCGCGGTTTTTCCACCATCTTTGGCGAATGGGCCAGCACCGATGAAGCGAAAACCACCACACGCGCCTTCCAGGAATCGGTGCGCTTCCCGCAGCCGGAGCAGCCCGCGCGCGTGCGCATCTTGAAGCGCGACGAGCGCGGCCTGTTTTCCATTGTATGGAGCACCGACGTCGACCCGGCGGCGCAGGACGTGATTCGCAAGCAGCCACCGGCACCCGTCAAGCCGATCCCGATCCGCATCAGTGGCCCATCGTCCGAAAAGGTCGACCTGCTGATCATGGGCGACGGCTACACGGCCGCCGACATGGGCAAGTTCGAAGCGACGGCGCGCAAATTGGCCGAGCACCTGTTTACGGTGTCGCCATTTCGCGAACGGGCCAATGATTTCAATGTATGGGCCATGGCCGCGCCGACGCAGGAATCGGGCGTATCGCGCCCATCGACCGGCGTGCATCACGCGTCGCCGCTGGGCACGCGCTACGATATCTTTGGCAGCGAGCGCTATGTGCTGACGACGGATAACCGCGCCCTGCGCGACCTGGCGCAGTATGCGCCGTATGAATTCATTGAAATCCTGGTCAACAACGACACCTACGGTGGTGGCGGTATCTTCGGCCAGTTCAGCACGGCGGCAGCGAATAGCGATTGGGCAAAATATCTGTTTGTGCATGAATTTGGCCACCATTTCGCCGGCCTGGCCGACGAGTACTACACCTCGCCCGTGGCCTATCAGTCGAATGGCGAGCGGCAGGAACCGTGGGAGCCGAACGCCACGGCGCTGCGCGATCCGGCCAGGCTGAAATGGAAGCACCACGTCAAGGCCGGCACGCCGCTGCCTACCCCGTGGCCGAAGCAAGCGTACGACAGTCATGCGCGCGAGTATCAGAAGCAGCGCGCCGCGCTGCGCGCGGCCAACCGCCCGGAAAGCGAGATGAGCGACTTGTTCAAGGCCGACCTGGCATACACGCAGCAACTGTTTTCCACGGCGCCGCAGCGCCATGCCGTTGGCGCCTTCGAAGGCGCCAACTACGAGTCGTCCGGCTACTACCGGCCCGAACTGCAGTGCATCATGTTCGACCGTAGCGAGGCGTTCTGCACCGTATGCCAGGATGGTATCAGCAGCATCATCGACCTGTATTCGCGTCCCGCTGCGGCGCCTCGCAAATAAGGCCGGTCAGCTCAATTGTGCAAGGGATGGTGGGGCATGTTGCAATGCAATAGCATGGCCCCCATTTTGTCTCTACCGCGCCGTCTGCCGTCCGCCATCGCCCAGCGCTGTTTGTTTTTCATGCAAGCTGGCAAACGTTCTTTTCTTTCCCTCAGCCCGGCAGAGTTGTCTGATAGGCACGTCCGCGCGATTGCATAAAAAATAATTCATTTAAATAATATTGGGGTAGAATTTGATCTATATCAATGTTGCATTGCCGCAATCGCGCTTATAGTTGACCTCACTCAAAGCGTCATCGAATGCGGATTGGACTCATTATGAGGCACGCGTCTAAATGCTGTAGAGTAATTTTGCCCCGTACCAGTTCCCCGAGAATGCGCTGGTGCCGGCCTCGAATTTCAGTGACGGAAGCCCGATACATGAAGATGCAGATCCCCGCGCCTGACGCGTGCAGTAGCTTACCTCCTCCCACTTGCATCGCCTTGCCATGCGCGCTCACCGCTGCGCTGCAATGCCTGGACGCGGCCACGCCCTGGCCTGTCCTGCGGCCGAATAAAGCATGACGACGTCCATGCCGCCGTTCCTGACATTGCAGGGAAAGCGCGGGCTGGTGGTGGGTATCGCCAATACGCAAAGCATTGCCTGGGGCTGCGCCAGCGCGCTGCGCGCGGCCGGCGCCGAATTGGCTGTGACCTGGCTCAATGACAAGGCGCGTCCACATGTGGAACCGCTGGCGCAGCAAGTGCAGGCGGCCATCATGGCACCGCTCGATGTGGCCGTGCCGGGCCAGCTCGAAGCGCTGTTTGCGCAAATCGAGCAGCAGTGGGGGCGGCTCGATTTCGTTGTGCATTCCATTGCCTATGCGCCGAAACAGGACTTGCATGGCCGCGTCACGGACAGTTCGGCGGACGGCTTCGCGCAGGCGATGGATATCTCTTGCCACTCCTTCATGCGCATGGCGAAGCTGGCCGAACCCCTGATGCCCGACGGCGGCAGCCTGATGACCATGACGTATCTGGGGGCCGAGGAAGTCATCGCCGACTATGGCCTGATGGGCCCCGTGAAGGCCGCACTGGAAGCATCGGTGCGCTACCTGGCAGCAGAGCTTGGCCCGCAAGGCATCCGCGTCAATGCCATCTCGCCCGGGCCCCTGGAGACGCGGGCCGCTTCCGGCATTGCCCATTTCGACCGCTTGATGGCTGACGCCATCGCACGCTCGCCCATGCGGCGCTTGGCCACCATCGAAGACGTGGGCGCGCTGTGCGCCTTCCTCGCCGGCGACGGCGCGCGCGCCATCACGGGCGGCACCTTGTATGTCGACGGTGGCTACAACATTCTGAATTGACTGGAAGAAGATGATCATGCCTGTTCCCGCTTTACCAGCGTGCGCCAGGGGCGCTGCGCTGGCCACCGCTCTGGCCACCACGCTGGCCCTGGCCGGTTGCGCCTCGATGGCGCCGCCGTATGCGCCACCGCCGCTACCGGTGGCGGCGCAGTATCCGGAAGCCGATCCTGCCGGCGCGCATGCTGCCGATATCGGCTGGCAAGCCTACTTTACCGATGCGCGCTTGCAGGCGCTCATTGCGCAGGCCTTGGCCAGCAACCGCGATATTCGCATCGCCGCCCTGCGGGTGGAAGAGGCGCGCGCCGCATACGGCATGCAACGCGCCGAGCAATTCCCCACCATTGCGCTGGGAGCCTCCGGCAGTCGCGCGCACGTGCCTGCTGATCTTAGCCTGACGCGGCGCCCCATGACGAGCACGCAGTACCAAACGGGTTTGAACGTGAGTGCATGGGAGCTCGATTTCTGGGGCCGCGTGCGCAGTCTGAACGATAGCGCGCTGCAAACCCTGCTGGCCAGCGACGAGGCGCGCCGCGCCGTCGGTGTTGCCCTGGTGGCCCAGGTGGCCAATGGCTACCTGGGCTTGCGTGAACTCGATGAACGGGTGGCGCTGGCGCGCGCCACGGTCGATAGCCGCGCCGAGTCGCTGCGCATCTTTACGCGCCGCTTCGAGGTCGGTTCGATTTCCAAGCTGGACCTGACGCAGGTGGAAACCCTGCTTAGCCAGGCCTTGTCGCTATCGGCGCAGTTGGAGCAGGCGCGCGCCGTGCAGGCGCACGCGCTGGCCCAATTGGTCGGTGGCGTGCTCGACCTGACGCCGGTGGCTGGTGAGGTGCGCCGCTTCGACGATGCCAGCGTGCTGCAGCCGCTGCATGCGGGCTTGCCGTCGGCCTTGCTGGCGCAGCGCCCCGACCTGGTGGCGGCCGAGCATCAGCTGCGCGCAGCGCAAGCCAATATTGGCGCGGCGCGCGCTGCCTTCTTCCCGAGTATTTCGCTGACGGCTGGCTACGGCACTGCCAGCGCGCAATTAAGTGGCCTGTTCGACTCGGGCAGTGGCGCGTGGAATTTCGCGCCGCGCCTGGTGCTGCCGATCTTTGACGCCGGCCGCATCCGCGCCAATATGGATCTGGCCGAGGTGCGCCGCGATGTGGCCGTGGCCAATTATGAAAAGAGCGTGCAGGGCGCGTTTCGCGAAGTGGCCGACGCGTTGTCGAACCGGCGCTGGCTGGCGCTGCAGGTCGACATCGGCAAGACCACTTTGGCCGCGCAGAGCGAGCGGGCGCGCCTGGCCAAGCTGCGCTACGACAATGGCGCCGCGCCCTACCTGGAAGTACTCGATGCGCAGCGCGATTTGCTGACGGTCGAGCAGCAACTGGTGCAGACGCGCCGCGCGCTGCTCGCCAGCCAGGTCAGCCTGTACGCCGCTCTGGGTGGCGGCGCACCCGCTGCCGCCACGTTCACCTATTGACGTTCCCCGATTGATTGCGATTGCCGACACCATGACTCCACAACTGAAGAAAAAACTTATTCCTGCTGCGCTCGTCGCGGCAATGCTCGTGCTGGGCTTTGTGGCCTGGCAAAAAATGCGCCCCACCGGCCCCGGTGAAGGTTTCGTCAGTGGCAATGGCCGCATCGAAGCGACCGAGATCGATGTCGCCACCAAGCTCGCTGGCCGCGTCAAGGATATCCTCGTGCGCGAGGGCGACTTCGTCAAGGCTGGCCAGCCGCTGGCGAGCATGCAGGTGGACTCGCTGACGGCGCAGCGCGACGAGGCGCGCGCGCGCCAGCAGCAGGCGTCCGACGCGGTGGTCGGGGCGCAGGCACAGGTGGCCGTGCGCATGAGCGACAAGGCGGCCACGCAGGCCCTGGTGGCGCAGCGTGAAAGCGAACTCGATGCGGCTAGGCGCCGTCTGGCGCGTTCCGAAACTCTGTCGAAAGAAGGCGCTTCCTCGGTGCAGGAACTCGACGATGACCGCGCTCGCGTGCGCAGCGTGGCTGCCGCCCTGAATGCGGCCAAGGCGCAGGTCACGGCGGCGCAGGCGGCCATCGACGCGGCCAAGGCGCAAGTGGTCGGTTCGCGTTCCGCCGTGACGGCCGCCGAAGCAACTACTGCGCGCATAGCCGCCGACCTGGCCGATGGCCAACTGGCGGCGCCGCGCGATGGTCGCGTGCAGTACCTGGTGGCGCAGCAGGGCGAAGTGCTGGCCGGTGGCGGCAAGGTGCTCAACCTGGTCGACCTGTCGGATGTCTACATGACCTTCTTCCTGCCCGAAACGGCGGCCGGCAAGGTGGCGATGGGCAGCGAAGTGCGCATCATCCTCGACGCCGCGCCCAATTATGTGATTCCGGCGACGATTTCCTTTGTCGCTGCCAGCGCGCAGTTCACGCCGAAGACGGTAGAGACGGCCAGCGAGCGCCAGAAGTTGATGTTCCGCGTCAAGGCGCAGATCAGCCGCGAGCTGCTGCAAAAGCACCTGGCGCTGGTGAAAGTGGGCTTGCCCGGCGTGGCGTGGGTGCGTCTCGATGCAAAGCAGCCATGGCCGGCTGAACTGACTGCCAAGGTAGCGCAGTGAGCATGGACGTGAACCCGTTTGTCGTCAGCATCCAGGGCGTCAGCCAGCATTACGGCAAGACGGTGGCGCTCGACGGCATTGACCTCGACGTGCCGGCCGGCCGCATGGTGGGCTTGATCGGGCCCGATGGCGTGGGCAAATCGAGCCTGCTGTCGCTGGTGGCCGGTGCGCGCGTCGTGCAGCAAGGCAGCGTCATGGCGCTGGGCGGCGACATGCGCGATGCGCGCCATCGCGACGATGTCTGTCCGCGCATCGCCTACATGCCGCAAGGCTTGGGAAAAAACCTGTATCCAACCCTGTCGGTCGAGGAAAACCTGCAGTTTTTTGCGCGCCTGTTCGGCCATGATGCCGCCGAGCGCCGCCGCCGCATCGACCAGCTCACTCGCAGCACGGGCTTGCATACCTTCCTGGCGCGCCCGGCGGGCAAGCTGTCGGGCGGCATGAAGCAGAAACTGGGCCTGTGCTGCGCGCTGATCCACGATCCCGACCTGCTCATTCTCGACGAGCCGACCACCGGCGTCGATCCGCTGGCGCGGGCCCAGTTCTGGGACCTCATCGCCAGTATCCGCGTGCAGCGCCCGCAGATGAGCGTGATGGTGGCCACCGCCTACATGGACGAGGCGCAGCGCTTCGACTGGTTAGTGGCCATGGATGACGGCAAGGTGCGCGGTACCGGTACGCCGGCCGAACTGCTGGAGCGCACGCAAAGCGATACCCTGGAAGCGGCTTTCATCAAGCTGCTGCCGGAAGCCAAGCGCGCCGGTCACCAGCCCGTGGTCATCACGCCGCTCGATGCCGCCAGCGCGCAGGATGTAGCCATCGAGGCGCAAGACCTGACCATGCGCTTCGGCGATTTCACTGCCGTCGACCATGTGAATTTCCGCATCGGTCGCGGTGAGATTTTCGGCTTTCTCGGTTCGAACGGCTGCGGCAAGTCGACCACCATGAAGATGCTCACTGGCCTGCTGCCGGCCACCGAGGGCAAGGCCTGGCTATTCGGCAAGGAAGTCGATTCCAACGATATCGACACGCGCCGCAGGGTTGGCTATATGTCGCAGGCATTTTCCCTGTATAGCGAACTGACGGTGCGCCAGAATTTGGTGCTCCATGCGCGCCTGTTCCACGTGCCGGAAGCGCAAATCGCTGCCCGCATCGATGAAATGGCGCAGCGCTTCGACTTGCACGCCGTAATGGACGACTTGCCCGATAGCCTGCCACTGGGCATACGCCAGCGTTTGTCGCTGGCCGTCGCCATGGTGCATAAGCCGGAGATGTTGATCCTCGACGAGCCGACGTCCGGCGTCGATCCGATCGCGCGCGACAACTTCTGGCGCCTGATGATCGAGCTGGCGCGGCGTGACCGCGTGACCATCTTCATCTCGACCCATTTCATGAACGAGGCCGAGCGCTGCGACCGCATTTCGTTGATGCATGCGGGTAAAGTGCTGGTCAGCGATGCGCCGGCCGAACTGGTACGCAAGAAGGGCGCAGTATCGCTGGAAGCGGCCTTCATCGCCTACCTGGAAGAAGCCGGTGGCGGCACGGCAGCGGCGACCGTGGAGGACGCGCAGGAAGCGGCGGCACCCGTGCAGGCAGCACCAGCGCAGGCGCCACTACCGCAGCAGCGGCGCAGTCGCTTCAGCCTGGGGCGCATGCTCAGCTACATGTGGCGCGAAACGCTGGAATTGCGCCGCGATCCCGTGCGCCTGACGCTGGCGCTGGGTGGCTCCGTGCTGCTGTTGTTCGTCATTGGTTTTGGCATCAGCCTGGACGTCGAAGACCTCAGTTACGCAGTGCTCGACCATGACCAGACTAGCCTGAGCCAGAATTACACGAACAATCTGGCGGGCTCGCGCTACTTCGTCGAGCGAGCGCCGCTACGCGACTATGCCGATATCGACAAGCGCATGCGCAGCGGCGAGTTGTCGCTGGCCATCGAAATTCCGCCCGGCTTTGCGCGCGACGTGCAGCGCGGCGCACCAGCGCAAGTGGGGGCGTGGATCGACGGCGCCATGCCGATGCGCGCCGAAACCGTACAGGGATACGTGCAGGGCATGCATCAGTTGTGGCTGGCCGACCAGGCCCTGCACCGCTATGGCATCAAGATGGCTAACCCCGTCGCCATCCAGACGCGCTATCGCTACAACCCTGACGTGAAAAGCTTGCCAGCCATGGTGCCGGCCGTGATTCCCTTGTTGCTGCTGATGCTGCCTGCCATGCTGGCAGCGCTTTCTGTGGTGCGCGAAAAGGAACTCGGTTCCATCATCAACCTGTACGTGACGCCTGTCACACGCCTGGAATTTTTGCTCGGCAAGCAGGTGCCGTACGTGCTGCTGGCCATGCTCAACTTCGTGCTCATGGCGCTGCTGGCGGTCACCGCCTTTGGCGTGCCGATCAAGGGCAGCTTGCCGACCCTGATCTGCGCCACCTTCATCTTCAACATCTGCGCCACCGGTATCGGCTTGTTCGCCTCGACATTTACCCGCAGCCAGATCGCGGCCCTGTTCGTGACCATGATCGGCACCATGATCCCGGCCATCCAGTTTTCCGGCTTGCTCAATCCCGTCTCGTCGATGGAAGGCGTGGGCAAAGCGATTGGCCTGATGTACCCGGCCACGCACATGCTCAATATCAGTCGCGGCGTATTTAACAAGGCACTGGGATTGGGCGACTTGCAGGCCTCGTTCTGGCCTTTGATCGTCGCCATTCCCGTGATCCTCGGCGTGACGGTGGCGCTGCTGAAGAAACAGGAGTCATAAGCGTATGCGTCACCTTGAAAATATCTACCGCCTGGGCGTGAAAGAAATCTGGAGCCTGATTCGCGATCCGATGATGCTGATCCTGATTCTTTATACCTTCACCTTAGCCATTTACGTGGCTGCCACGGCCAAGCCGGAAACCCTGCACATGGCCTCGATCGCCATCGTCGACGAGGATGGCTCGCCCCTGTCCGCGCGCATCGCCTCTGCGTTCTTCCCGCCGCAGTTCACGCCGCCGGCCATGATCAGCCAGAGTCAGATCGATGCAGGCCTCGATGCGGGCCAGTACACCTTCGTGCTGACGATCCCG
The DNA here is from genome assembly GCA_000242815.2 of Janthinobacterium lividum PAMC 25724. Lineage (GTDB taxonomy): Bacteria > Pseudomonadota > Gammaproteobacteria > Burkholderiales > Burkholderiaceae_D > Janthinobacterium > Janthinobacterium lividum_D. Next base: position 189,057 of record AHHB01000042.1, on the reverse strand, counting down.
CCCAAGCTGCAGTCCGACGTGCTGGGCGGGCGCCATGCGGAACTGCAGATGAACGTGGACGCCACGCGCATGAGCCAGGCTTTCAGCGGCAGCGGCTACATTCAGCAGATCGTCGCCGGCGAAGTGGCAGAATTCGTCAAACGCTATCGTGGCGCGACGATCTCGCCGGTGGAGCTGGTGATGCGCGCGCGCTTCAATCCTTCGCTGAGCCAGGCCTGGTTTGGCTCGCTGATGGAACTCATCAACCAGGTGACGATGCTGTCGATCATCCTCACGGGCGCGGCCCTGATACGCGAGCGTGAACACGGCACCATCGAGCATCTGCTGGTGATGCCCGTGACACCGGCCGAGATCATGCTGGGCAAGGTCTGGTCGATGGGCCTGGTGGTGCTGTTGGCCGCCGCCCTGTCGCTGAACCTGGTGGTGCGTGGCATGCTGCACGTGCCCATCGAAGGCTCCATCGCACTGTTCCTGTGCGGCGCTGCCCTGCACCTGTTCGCCACCACCTCGATGGGTATTTTCCTGGCCACCGTGGCGCGCAGCATGCCGCAGTTCGGCATGCTGCTGATCCTCGTGCTGCTGCCGCTGCAGATGCTCTCGGGCGGCAGCACGCCGCGCGAAAGCATGCCCGAGCTGGTACAGAACATCATGCTGATTGCACCGACCACGCATTTCGTCGAGTTAAGCCAGGCGATTCTGTACCGTGGTGCGGGCATCGACGTGGTGTGGAAGCCGTTCCTGGCCCTGCTGGCAATCGGCACGGCCTTGTTTACCTTTGCGCTGGCGCGCTTTCGCAAGACCATCAGCCAAATGGCGTAGGCCCTGCGCCGGAATGTTCCGTCGCCTGTTTGCATGAAAAGGATAGCCATGAAGATCGAATCTGCTCCATTTTTCTCCACCGGCGGCTTGCCATCCATGGGCATGCTGGGCGACTATGCGCGCGACTCTTGGCAGCGCATCGTGCTGTACGCGGACGTGATGCGCCGGCGCGGCAATCAGTACCAGGAGCATCTGGCCGAGGAAGTGCCGAACGTACTGGACTTCCCCGCCGAACTGGTGCTGTCCGGGCTGGACCTGGCGCGCCCCGTCAATTACGGCCTGGCGCGCATATTGACGCCAGAGGCGCCGCCGCCCGATCCGGGCAAGCGTCCTTTTGTAGTCGTCGACCCGCGCGCTGGCCATGGTCCCGGCATTGGCGGCTTCAAGGCCGAGAGTGAAATCGGCGTGGCCTTGCGCGCCGGCCATCCGTGCTACTTCATCGGTTTCCTGCCCGATCCCGTGCCGGGACAGACGGTGGAAGACGTGATGCACGCCGAGGCGGCCTTCCTGGAGCAAGTCATCGCCCTGCATCCGCTCAGTGAGGGCAAGCCCGTCGTCATCGGCAATTGCCAGGCAGGCTGGCAAATCCTCATGACGGCGGCCATGCGTCCGGAACTATTCGGCCCCATTATCGTGGCCGGCGCGCCCGTGTCGTACTGGGCCGGCTGGCACGGACGCAATCCGATGCGCTACGCCGGTGGACTGATGGGCGGTAGCTGGGCTACGGCGCTGGCGGGCGACCTGGGCAATGGGCGCTTCGACGGCGCCAGCCTGGTGCAAAATTTCGAGAAGCTCAATCCGGCCAACACGCTGTGGAGCAAGCAGTACAACTTGTACGCAAATATCGATACGGAAGCGCCGCGTTACCTGGAATTTGAAAAATACTGGGGCGGCCACGTGTTCCTCAATGACGTCGAGATGCAGTACATCGTCGACAATCTGTTCATCGGCAACCGCCTGGCCACGGCGGAACTGATCACTTCCGACGGCGTGCGCCTGGACTTGCGCAATATCCGTTCGCCCATCGTCGTGTTTTGCTCGAACGGCGACAACATTACGCCGCCGCCGCAGGCGCTGGGCTGGATCACGGACCTGTACCGCGACGATAACGATGTGCTGATGCACGACCAGACCATCGTCTATGCGGTGCATGACAGTATCGGTCACCTGGGTATTTTCGTATCGGCCAAGGTGGGGCACAAGGAGCACCAGAAATTCGCCAGTAATATCGATTTGATCAACCTGCTGCCGGCCGGCATTTACGAAGCCAGGATCGTCGACAAGACGCCCGAGACGCCGAACGCCGACCTGGCCAGCGGCGACTATGTGCTGCAGGTCGAGCATCGCGGCATCGAGGATGTGCGCGCCATCGTCCAGCCGGATGTGGAAAACGACCGCAAGTTCGCCGCCGCTGCGCGCGTATCCGAGGTGAATCTGGCTTTGTACCGCAGCTTCGCGCAACCGTGGGTGCGTGCCATGGTTACGCCGCAGTCGGCACGCTTGCTGCAGCTCACGCACCCGCTGCGCGTCTCGTACGAGCGCTGGACGGACCACAATCCGCTGGCCAAGCTGGTGGCCAGAGAGGCGGAAAAAGTGCGTTCCCATCGCCACCCCGTGGCACCGGATAACCCGCTGCTGGCCATGCAGGAAGCCTTCTCCGGCGCCATGAGCGCTGGCTTGAACAGCTGGAGCAACTGGCGCGACACGCTGCAGGAAACGACTTTCGACATGATCTATGGCTCGCCCCTGGTGCAAGCGCTGACGGGACAAACCATGGGCGCCGCCGCGCCGCCGCGCCCCCATCCTGGCATCTCGCCCGAGCATTGCGAATACGTGCGCTGCGAAACGCGCAAGATGGATGAGGACATGCAGTGCGGGGGGCTGGTGGAAGCAGCCGTGCGCGCGCTGTTCTACATTTACCGCTTCCGCATGATCGCCGACGAGCGCCGTTTCAACCTGGCCTTGAAGCTGATTGAGCCGCAATACCGGCAGGAATTTAGCATGGAGCAATTCCGCGGCATCGTGCGCCAGCAGGCGCGTTTGATGCTGCACGATTTCGATGCCGCCATCGCCGCCTTGCCGGTCTTGCTATCGCGCGCTGACCCGGACGACATCGGCGCGCTGGCCGACTGGCTGCAGCAAGTGCTGCAAGTGCCCGTAGCGCCGACGCTGGACGAGGAAGCGAGCCTGCAGCAGATGCTGGCGCGCTTCGAGCGCGCGACCAAGGCGCAGGCGAAGGCCTTGCCGCAGGCCAGGCCCGCAAGCAAACCTGCCAAAAACACTACCCCTGCCTAAAAGACCAAGATGACTACTCCCCCAGACGATGATTTGCATATCGTGCGTAACCGCACCTTCGACCAGATCGCCATCGGCGACACTGCCAGCATCACGCGCACCCTGAGCATGGACGATATCTCCCTGTTCGCGGTGATGTCGGGCGATGACAACCCGCAGCATCTGGATGCTGAATTTGCCGCCTCCAGCCGCTATCAGGGCGTCATTGCCCACGGCATGTGGGGCGCAGCCCTCATTTCTGCCGTGCTGGGCACGCGCCTGCCCGGCGCCGGCACGGTCTACACGGGCCAGACCCTGCGATTCCTGCAGCCCGTGCGCGTAGGCGATACGCTGGCCATCAGCGTTACCGTCACCACGCTCGATCCGCGCAACCGCCACGTGACCCTGGCCTGCCGCTGCGTCAACCAGCATGGTGCCGTAGTGCTCGACGGCGAAGCGCAGGTGATCGCGCCCGCCGAGCAGATCGAAAGAGTGCGCGCCACTTTGCCGGAAGTGCGCCTGCATAACGGCGACGGCACGCGGCGCCTGCTCGAGCATGCGCGCACGCTGGGTCCGATCAAGGTGGCCGTGATCCATCCTTGCGACGAATTGAGCTTGTCGGGCGCGCTGGACGCCTATGCGGCCGGCCTGATCACGCCCGTGCTGGTGGCGCCGCGCGCGCGCCTGGAAGCGGTAGCGCTGGAGGCTGGCCTGAGCCTGGCCGGCATCGCCATCGAGGACGTCGAACATAGCCATGCGGCAGCGGCGCGCGGTGCCGAACTGGCGGGCAAGGGAGAAGTGGAGGCGCTGATGAAGGGCAGCCTGCACACGGATGAATTGATGTCGGCGGTGCTCGCTGCCAGCGCCGGCCTGCGCACCAAGCGCCGCATCAGCCACTGCTTCCTGATGCAGACGCCTGCGTATCCGCGTCCTTTCATCATCACGGACGCGGCCATCAATATCGCGCCGAACCTGGCCATGAAGGCCGACATCGTGCGCAACGCCATCGACCTGGCGCACGTGATCGGCGTGGCCAGACCACGCGTGGCCATCCTGGCCGCCGTGGAAACGGTCAATGCGGACATGCCGGCCACCCTGGACGCGGCCGCCCTGTGCAAGATGGCTGATCGTGGCCAGATCACCGGGGCCATCCTCGACGGTCCGCTGGCCTTCGACAATGCCGTGTCGATCGCCGCCGCCACCGTCAAGGGCATCGTCTCGGAGGTGGCGGGCCGCGCCGATATCTTGCTGGTGCCCGACCTGGAAAGCGGCAATATGCTGGCCAAGCAGCTTGAATACATGGGTGACGCGGACAGCGCCGGCATCGTGCTGGGCGCGAAGGTTCCCGTGATACTCACCAGCCGCGCCGACTCGCGCGCCAGCCGTATCGCCTCGTGTGCCATCGCCGTGATGCTGGCTAATCATTACCGCAGTACGCCGCCATGAACGCGCCAGTCCTGCACGTAGAAGAACAGACCGATGGCCCCCTGATCCTGGTGCTCAATTGCGGCTCATCGAGCATCAAGTTCGCCCTGTTCGAGCAAGCCGGCGGTGTACTGCCGCAGCAGGCGCAATGGAGCGGCAAGGTCGAAGGTATCGGCCGCGAAAATGCCACTTACCGCGCCGCTGGCCTGCCCCCAGTCGCCTTGCAGCTCGATGCAGAGCAGCCGCACCACGCGGCCCTCGAAACCATCCGCGCGCAAGTCGTGGCGCAACTGGCGGGACGCCCGCTGCGCGCCGTGGCGCACCGCGTGGTGCATGGCGGCAGCAAGTATTTCGCCCCTGTGCGCATCGATTTGAGCGTGCTGGCGGACCTGAAAAGTTTTGTTCCGCTGGCGCCGCTGCACCAGCCTTTTGCATTGGAGGCGATCGAGGTGTTGCTCGAATCGCATCCCGATATTGTCCAGGTGGCGTGCTTCGACACCGCTTTCCACCACACGGTGCCGCAGGTCGAGCAGATGCTGGCCCTGCCTTATGATGCGTGGGAGCGGGGCTTGCGCCGCTATGGCTTCCACGGCCTGTCGTACGAATATCAGTCGCTGGTGCTGGAGCAGCGCTACGGCCCCGTCGCGCGCGGCAAGGTCATCGTTGCCCATCTGGGCAGCGGCGCCAGCCTGTGCGCCATGGATAATTTACACAGCGTGGCCACGACCATGGGCTTTTCCGCGCTCGACGGCCTGATGATGGGCACGCGCTGCGGTTCGCTCGATCCGGGTGCCGTGATCTATCTGATGGAAATCGAGAAGCTGTCGCTGGAAAAGGTGGCGCATGTGCTGTACCACGAGTCGGGCTTGCTGGGCGTGTCGGGCGTGTCGGCCGATCCGCCGGTGTTGCTGGCGCAGCAGGACCGGCAGGATGCCACGGGCGAGCGCATCCGCGCCGCGCTGGCGCTGTATATCCGTCGCATCGTGCGCGAAATCGGCGCCCTGACGGCCGTATTGGGTGGGCTCGATATGCTGGTGTTTACGGCCGGTATCGGTGAACACAGCGCTGAACTGCGCCAACGCATCTGTGCCGAACTCGGTTTCATCGGCCCCGTGCTTGAGGCGCAGGCCAATGCGCGCAACGCCAGCCGTATTTCCACCGATGCCAGCCGCATCGTGGTGGGCGTGGAACCGGCTAACGAGGAATGGGTGGCCGCCCGCCATGCGATATTGGCCGTCAGCGCATGAGGATCTGACGATGCCATCGCACCCCATGGGAATTTTCCGAATTGCACCTATTTCGTATTGAGTGCGATAGCGTACAGTCTGGTTTTAGTTTTTTCTTTAGGATGAAGTCATGCCATCGGGGTGCTGACAGCAACAGCCCGATGCCTGGCAAATTTGGTACATCTTGCCCGCCTTTAGTAAAAATAACTCGAATCCATATTGAAAGGTCTCATCATGAACAAATTACTCGCCGCCCTGATCGCCACCCTGTTTGCTACCGCAGCCTTCGCTCAAACCGCACCGGCTACGGAAGCCGTCGTGAAAGCCCAGGCTGGCGCACAAAAAGACGTCAACAAGGCTGCCGCTGCGCAAGCTAAAGTCGACGCCAAGGCTGACGCCAACGTCGCCAAGGCCGAAATGAAAGCCGACGAAAAGAAAGCTGAAGCCCATCATAAGGCGAATAAAACCAAGGCCAAGGCCCACGATAAAGTCGTCAATGCCGATGTGGAAGATAAACTGAAAATGGAAGCCAAGGCAGATAAAACCGACGCCAAGGCTGATGCGAAAGCCACCAAGACTGCCGTGAAAGCCGACGTCAAGGTCGCCAAGGAAAAAGTCGAAGCGAACGCCGACAAGGCCCTCGCCGCCACCAAGACGGCAGAAGCCAAAGCCAAGGCCGACGCTGAAGTCAAGGCCGCCGCGGCCAAGTAATTCCCTGTTTGCGGGTGACGTCCCGCAAACCGCAAAGACAGCTTCGGCTGTCTTTTTTTTCGTCCTCGTTTTTTCTCTGGCGTGGCTTGCCAGCCTTGATCTGGCGCAAATGCTCGTCCTTTTGCCGTGCCATAGTGAACTGGCAAATAGACGAAGGGGGACATCATGAGTACCGCTAAAACGAAAAATTTACCAGCTCCCGGCATGGCTGTCGGCAGCTCCGCCGCGCCTCTCATGCAGGCCATGCCGGTCGAAGGTGATATTCAGGCCGACGCTGATGCGGCCGGCGACGATGTCATGCCGGGACCGCGCCTTGGCGTCTCGTATGCGGACCAGGCCGTTGTCCATGCTGGCGCCACGGCCACCGACGCCAGCATGCCCGGCGGCGGCAGGCAGCAGGTATCACAGGGCATGGCCGGCGCCAGTTGCATGCACGTGAGCGATGGCGGCGGCATGGGGGGCGGCGGCGATGGCGCGGGCGGTGCAGGTGGCATGGAAGGCATGGAAGGCATGGGAGGCGGGGGAGGTGGTCGAGGTGGGGGAGGTGAACAGGGCGAGGGCGGCGGCACGCCGCAAGTGCGTACCTGCGCCACCATGGATGTGCACCGGCGCCTGCTGAGCGAAGATCCGTCCTATGCGCATGTCCGCGCCGACATTGAAAATCAGGCCGGACTCTATGCGGGCGACAGCAGCATTGCCGGTCGTGCCGGCGTGACGCAGATACCGGTAGTCGTGCACGTGGTGTGGCATACCGCAGCGCAGAATATTTCGGATGCGCAGATCGTCAGCCAGATCGACGCGCTCAATCGTGACTTCCGGCGCGTCAACCCGGATGTCAACGGTACGCCGGCGCCATTCCTGCCGCTGGCGTCCGACGCGCGCGTGGAGTTTGCGCTGGCCACGACCGATCCGCAGGGCGCAGCTACCAGCGGCATCGAGCGGCGCCAGACGACGCTGCCATCGTTTGGCGCGGACGATGGCGTCAAATCGCAGGCGGCGGGCGGCATGGATGCCTGGCCGGCCGATACCTACCTCAATATCTGGGTGTGCCAGCTGGGCGGCGGCTTGCTGGGCTACGCGCAGTTCCCCGGTGGCCCGGCCGCCACCGACGGCGTGGTGATACTGCAATCGGCTTTCGGCACGACCGGTACGGCAGCGCCACCGTTCCACCTGGGACGCACGGCCACGCATGAAATTGGACACTGGCTGAACCTGAACCATATCTGGGGTGATGACGGCACGGGGTGCTCGGGCACGGACAATGTGGCCGACACGCCTAACCAGGGCGGGCCGAACACCGGCCAGCCTTCGTTCCCGCATGTTTCTTGTAGCAATGGACCAAATGGCGACATGTTCATGAATTACATGGATTATGTCGACGATACGGCCATGTTGATGTTCACGGCGGGCCAGGTGGCGCGCATGCGGGCTTGTCTCGACGGTCCGCGTGCCAGCATCGGCAGTGGGACGGGCGGCACTGGCGCGCTGCCGCGCCAGAGTTCCTCCCCTGTCGTGGCCTGGGGGGCGAACCGCCTCGACGTCTTCGTGCTGGGCACGGACCGTGCACTGTGCCACAAGGCCTGGAATGGCACGGCCTGGGTGCCACCGCTGACTGATTACGAAGGGCAGGGCGGCATCTGTACCAGTGCGCCGCAGTGGTATCGTGGGCGCCGAACCGGCTCGATGTGTTTGTCACGGGCACTGACAGCGGCCTGTTCCACAAGTGGTGGAATGGCACTGCCTGGGCACCGTCTCTGACAGGCTATGAAGCCATGGGCGGCGTGTGCGTGGGCGACCCGCGTGTCGTCGCCTGGGGGCCGAACCGCCTCGACGTGTTTGTCGTCGGTACGGACCGCGGCCTGTATCACAAGTGGTGGAATGGCGCCGCCTGGGGACCATCTTTGACGGGCTACGAAGCCATGGGCGGCATCTGCCTGGGACAGCCGGAAGCGGTTGCCTGGGGACCGAATCGCCTCGACGTTTTCCTCATCGGTTCCGACCATGCGCTGTACCACAAGTGGTGGAACGGCACGTCTTGGGGACCATCGCTGACGGGCTATGAGCGCCTGGGGGGCGTCTGCACCTCGTCGCCGAAGGCGGTGGCGTGGGGATCGAACCGGCTCGACGTGTTTGTCACGGGCACCGATGGCGCGCTGTACCATAAATGGTGGGACGGCGCGAAATGGGGACCTTCCATCGACGGCTATGAGCGTCTGGGCGGCATCTGCGTGGGCGAGGTGGAAGCCGTATCGTGGGCGGCCAACCGGCTCGACCTGTTTGTCATCGGCACCGATAGCGCCCTGTACCACAAGGCTTGGAATGGCTCTGCCTGGACACCATCCTTGACGGGTTTTGAAAACCTGGGCGGCGTGTGCACCTCGCGGCCGCGCGCCACGGCCTGGGGCGCAAATCGGCTCGACGTGTTTGTCACAGGCACGAATGGCGCCCTGTTGCACAAGGCATGGCATGGTACGACCTGGTCGCCCTCCGTGAGCGGCTACGAAAGCCTGGGCGGCGTAGTATCGTGCTTTTGATGCGATTATTTAAACAGGGGGCACCATGCACGGCATGACGATGGCTTCGCCCAGCGGTAGCTGGACGCATTCCTTCGAGGAGGATGCAGACGGTATCGAGGTGTACCGGCCCTCGGCGACGTTCGTCTTTCCTCCCAGCCGCAAGGGACGCAAGGTGCTGGAATTCGGCGGTGCAACCGGGGCCATGGCAGGCGGGGAGGCGAGCATGACCAGCATGTCGCCCGGCCCCGATGACCGCCCCCGCGCCGGTCCGGCTACCCGGCTGCAGCCCCTGGGCATGGGGCGTTATATCTTGGGCGATGGCGTCGGGACACAGGACGTGATCGACATCGTCGAAGCAACGCCTGAGGTGCTGCGTCTGTCGCGGCGTTAAGCTTAGGCGCGCAGCGTGTACGCGAGCGCGCTGCGCTTGCCCACGCCGAGTTTCTGGTCAATCGCATGCAAGCGCTTGCATCCGTTGGCCGGCGACTTGTCCAGTTCCCTGGCGATGCTTTATGCGGCAAGCCTCGGGCCGCCATACTCGCTACCAGCCGCTCGGCCGGGATCAAGCGCTGCATGGCAGCTCGCCTGTATTGTTCATGCCTGCAGGGATAACGAAAGTGCGGCAGCGTCTATAAAATATCCATAAAACTATCTGCAAATTACTTTTACCTGTTGCCGCTACGCGCCGATGGACGAAAGACAGGCGAACCTGTCTTTTCGATTGAGCGGGTGAGGCTTAGCCGATGGCTGCCATCGAGACCGGTTTCAGCTTGGCCGCCAGCGACTTGCCCTTCTTTGCGCGCTTGCCGAAATGCTCGGCCAGGGCGGTCGCACCGAGCGACGCATCCTGCGGTTTCGATGCCCGGCCGATGCCCGACACTACCACGCCGCGCTGGGTGATAGGCTGCACGGCCAGCAGTTTGTCCTTGGCGTCCAGGTCGATCAGCTTGACGCCGGTGCCGCCCTTGGTCAGGATTTTCATTTCATCGAGGCCGAACACCAGCAGGCGCGCGCCTTCCGTCAGACAGGCCAGGGCGCTGGCCGCTTCAGCGATGACTTTCGGCGCCAATGGCAGGTCACCCTCATCGAGGGTGATGAAGGCCTTGCCGGTTTTCAGGCGGCTGCTCATGTCGCCTGCCTTGGCGATGAAGCCGTAGCCGGCGCTCGAGGCCAGCAGCAAATTAGTGGCGCCATTGCCCGCAAAGTAATGCAGGATGCGCACGGCATTGCCCGGCGTGCCGCCGCTCAGGTCGCACAGGGTCGTGATCGGCACACCATCGCCGCGCGCGTTGGGTAGCGCCGAGACGGGAACCGAGTAAATCTTGCCGTTGTTGCCAAAGCCCAGCAAGGTGTCGACCGTGCGGCATTCGAAGGCGCCATGCAGTGTGTCGCCCGCCTTGAAGGTGAACTGCGCCGCATCGTGGCCGATGCCGGTGCGTGCGCGCACCCAGCCTTTTTCCGAAATGATGACGGTGACCGGTTCATCGACTACTTTTTGTTCCGCTACTGCTTTTTGCGCTTCCTCGATCAGGGTACGGCGCGCGTCGCCGAACTGTTTGGCGTCCGCTTCGATTTCGCGGATGACGGCGCGTTTCATCGAGCCCGGGTTGTCGAGCAGGTCTTGCAAGGATTTTTCTTCCTTGCGCAGTTCGGCTAGCTCTTGCTGAATTTTGATCGTTTCCAGGCGCGCCAGTTGGCGCAAGCGGATTTCCAGGATGTCGTCGGCCTGGCGCTCGGACAGTTTGAAGGCGTCGATCAGGGCTGCTTTCGGTTCATCCGAATTGCGGATGATCTGGATCACCTTGTCGATATTGAGCAGGATCGCTTCGCGTCCTTCCAGGATATGGATGCGGTCCTTGACCTTGCCCAGTTTGTAGCCGGTGCGGCGCGTGACGGTTTCGAAGCGGAAATCGATCCACTCGCGCAGGATGTCGCCCAGGCCTTTCTGGCGCGGACGGCCATCGCCGCCTATCATCACCAGGTTGATCGAAGTCGACGATTCCAGCGAGGTGTGTGCCAGCAGCATCAGCATGAATTCTGTCTGGTCCTGGTTCTTCGACTTCGGCTCGAACACCAGGCGCACGGGGGCGGCGCGGCCCGATTCGTCGCGGATGGTGTCGAGCGAATTGAGGATCAGCGCCTTCAGGGCCACCTGGTCCGGCGACAGCGCCTTCTTGCCCAGCTTGATCTTTGGATTGGTCAGTTCTTCGATTTCTTCGAGCACCTTTTGCGACGAAGTACCGGGCGGCAGTTCCGTCACGACGGCTTGCCACTGGCCGCGCGCCAACTCTTCGATCTTCCAGCGCGCGCGTACTTTCATGCTGCCACGCCCGCTCGCATACATGTCGGCGATCTGCGAGGGCGGCGTGATGATTTGGCCGCCGCCGGGGAAGTCGGGGCCGGGAATGATGGCCATCAGCTCGGCGTGCGTCATCTTCGGATCGCGGATCATGGCGACGGCCGCTTTCGCCACTTCCGCCAGGTTGTGCGACGGGATTTCCGTGGCCAGGCCTACGGCGATGCCGGAGGCGCCGTTCAGCAGCACCATCGGCAGGCGCGCTGGCAGCAGCTTCGGTTCTTCCGTCGAGCCGTCGTAGTTGGGCTGGAAGTCCACCGTGCCCATGCCGATTTCATCCATCAGCAGTTTGGCGATCGGCGTCAAACGCGCTTCCGTGTAGCGCATCGCCGCCGCGCCATCGCCATCGCGCGAGCCGAAGTTGCCTTGGCCATCAATCAGCGGGTAGCGCAGCGAGAAATCCTGCGCCATGCGCACCAGCGCGTCATATACGGACTGGTCGCCGTGCGGATGCAATTTACCGAGCACGTCGCCGACCACGGCCGCCGATTTGCGCGGTTTGGCCGTGGAATTCAAGCCCAGCTCATTCATCGCATACAGGATGCGGCGCTGCACCGGTTTCTGGCCGTCGCACACGTCGGGCAGGGCGCGGCCCTTGACCACCGAGATGGCGTAATCGAGATAGGCGCGCTCGGCGAAGGTAGAGAGAGTCAGCGCTTCGCCGTCGAATACCGGTTCATCCGGCAGGGTCGGCTCTGGCTTGGTATCGTCAAATAAATTGGTTTGTGTGGACATGGCGCTTGTTTCGGTGTTAGGTTGTTGCGGTTAAATTCATTGAGCTGATTATGACAGCCCGGACGCTTGTGCGGACCTGCGCTGCCGCAGACACAGATGGCGCACGGTGAAATACAGGACGGACAGCGCCAGTACGACACTCAGCTTGACGATGGCCAGCTGCGGCGGACCATCGGGCTCACTGGCGAGCAGGAAGGTGGTGGCCGCGGGCGTGATCACCAGTAGCCAGGAGGCGGGTGCGTCTGCAGGCGCTCGCGCGCGGCGCGGCCCACCAGCACGCTGCCGTCAGCGTCGATGCTGACGCACGATGGCGTCAGGTGTTCGCCCAGCGCATTCGGGATGATGCTAGCCTTGCCGTCGCGCCAGATGGCGACCAGGCTGTTGGTGGTGCCCAGGTCGATACCGATGATCATCAGATATCGGCCTCCGCCTCATTGCCGTGTTCCTCGATCCAGGCACGGCGCCCAGCCGCTTCGCCTTTGCCCATCAACATATTGAAGCGGGCGGCGCAAGCCATATGATCGATTTCGCCCAGCGTCACGGGCAGCAAACGGCGCGTGTCCGGGTTCATCGTCGTTTCCCACAGCTGTTCTGCGTTCATTTCGCCCAGGCCCTTGAAGCGCGAGATCGACCAGGCGCCCTGCTTTACGCCTTCCTTGCGCAGCTTGTCCTCGATGGCGACCAGTTCGCCGTCGTCGAGCGCATAGATTTTCTGCATTGGCTTCTTGCCGCGCGCCGGTGCATCGACCCGGTACAGGGGCGGGCGGGCGATGCAGATATGGCCTTTGTTGATCAGGGCGGGAAGTGCTTGAAGAACAGGGTCAGCAGCAGTACCTGGATGTGCGAGCCGTCCACGTCCGCATCCGAGAGGATGCAGATCTTGCCATAGCGCAGGCCGGACAGGTCGGGCGAGCTGCCCACGCTATGCGGATCGACGCCGATGGCGACTGCAATATCGTGGATCTCGTTATTGGCAAACAGGCGGTCGCGGTCTGTCTCCCACGAGTTCAAGACCTTGCCGCGCAGCGGCAGGATGGCCTGGAATTCCTTGTCGCGCCCCATCTTGGCCGAGCCGCCCGCCGAATCACCCTCGACGAGGAACAGTTCATTGCGCGTGATGTCCGACGATTCGCAGTCGGTCAGCTTGCCGGGAAGGACGGCGACGCCCGAGGATTTTTTCTTTTCTACCTTTTGCAGCGAACGCTGGCGCGACTGCGCCTGCTTGATCACGAGATCGGCCAGCTTCTTGCCGTAATCGACGTGCTGGTTCAGCCACAGTTCCAGCGGCGGCTTGGTGAAGGTCGAGACCAGGCGTACGGCGTCGCGCGAATTCAGGCGTTCCTTGATCTGGCCCTGGAATTGCGGGTCCAGCACCTTGGCCGACAGCACGAAGGAAGCGCGCGCAAACACGTCCTCCGGCAGCAGCTTCACGCCTTTTGGCAGCAGTGAGTGCATTTCGACGAAGTTTTTCACGGCGCCGAACAGGCCGTCGCGCAAGCCCGATTCGTGCGTGCCGCCATTCGAGGTGGGAATCAGGTTGACATACGATTCGCGCACGATGGCGCCTTCTTCTGTCCACGCCACGACCCAGGCCGCGCCTTCGCCTTCGGCAAAGCCTTCCGAATCCGGGCCTGCGTACTGCGCGCCTTCGAACAGGGGAATCAGGGTTTCGCCATTCGATACCTGCGCCAGCGATTCGGTCAGGTAGCCGCGCAAGCCTTCCGCGTAAAGCCAGGTTTGCGTATCGCCCGTCTTGGCGTTGGTGAGCGTGACGGTCACGCCGGGCAGCAGCACGGCTTTCGAACGCAGCAGGCGCTGCAGCTCGGTTTGCGAGATATTGGGGGAATCAAAATATTTCGCGTCGGGCCAGGCGGTGACGCGCGTGCCCGACTTCTTGCCGTCGCGCGGGGCGGGGCGGGAACTCAGGGGTTCGATCACGTCGCCATTCGCAAACACCATGTGATGCAGGCCGTTGCCGTCGCTTTCCTTGCGCCAGACGGTGATTTCCAGGCGGGTCGACAGCGCATTGGTAACGGACACGCCGACGCCGTGCAAGCCGCCCGAGAACGCATAGGCGCCGCCCGAACCCTTGTCGAACTTGCCGCCCGCGTGCAGCCGTGTAAACACGATTTCCACCGTCGGCACGCCTTCTTCCGGGTGGATGCCGACGGGAATGCCGCGGCCATTGTCTTCAACGGTGATGCTGCCATCCGTGTTTTGCGTCACGGCAATATGTGTGCAATGACCGCCCAGCGCCTCGTCGGAGGCATTGTCGATCACTTCCTGAATGATGTGCAGCGGATTCTCAGTGCGGGTGTACATCCCCGGGCGCTGCTTGACGGGTTCCAGTCCTTTCAGGACACGGATGGATGATTCGCTGTAGTCGGATGCTGGTTTTTTAGTGGCCATACGTGTTCAAGCTAAGTAAAGACAGTGGTTGGAACGCCAGGCCAGTGCACTGCGGGGCGCAATGACAGCGGCGATGATAACTGTATGAATATACAGTATATCCCGTCCAGCGTCACTGGCACAGGGCAGTGCGGCAGGCATGGCGTCCTTGTGCGGACGCTCGCGCATTCTATCTTGTCCAGCGAGCAATAGCGCTACTCCAGGGCAACAAGAGTGCGCCGTACGCGTGGTTTGACGCCCATTGTGAAGGATTTTATGCGGCAAAGCCGTCGTTTTTACATCTTGTTTACAAGCACCTCTCCAGTCTTTACAAATTTTTTAGACCCTTTTGGCTAATCTGCACAGCATCAAAACAAACCTGAATGAGGGTGGGAATGGATATCGTGTATCTCGGCTTGATTGCCGTTTTTTTCGTCGTAGCGGCCGGCTTTGCCGTCGCCTGCGACAAATTAGGGAGCGTCAAATGAACGCGTTTTATGTGCTGGGCGCCGTGGTCTCGGCTGGCCTGTTGGTGTACCTGCTGGTGGCGCTGCTGAAGGCGGAGGAACTGTGATGACGACGCAATCGATATTGCTGCTGGTGGCCTTCCTGGTCGTACTGCTGGCCGCCGGCTATCCGCTCGGCTTGTACATGGCCAGGGTGGCCGGCGATGGCCCCGTGCGCGGCCTGGGCTGGTTGCAAAAGCTGGAAAACCTGCTGTACCGCTGGTCCGGCCTGCCCGCCGACAAGGGCATGGGCTGGAAAAGTTATGCCATCGCCCTGATCGTCTTCAACACCGTGGGCGCCGTCTTCGTCTACGGCCTGCAGCGCCTGCAGGGCTTCTTGCCCCTCAATCCACAGGGCCTGGGCGCCGTCAGCCCCGATTCCTCGTTCAATACCACCGTCAGCTTCGTCGCCAATACCAACTGGCAGGGCTACGGCGGCGAACAGACCATGAGCTACTTGACCCAGATGCTGGGCATGGCATGCCAGAACTTCTTTTCGGCAGCGACCGGCATCGCCGTGATCTTCGCGCTGGTGCGCGGCTTTGCCTCGCGCTCGGGTAAATCGATCGGTAATTTCTGGGTCGACCTGGTGCGCTCCACGCTGTACATCCTGCTGCCGCTGTCGCTGGCCCTGTCTGTCGTCTTCATGGGCGAAGGCATGATCCAGAATTTTTCCGCCTACAAGGAAGTGACCCTGCTCGACCAAGTGGCGTATGAAACGCCGAAAATGACTGCCGATGGCCAGCCGGTGCTGGACGCTGCCGGCAAACCCGTCATGGAAGCCCAAGTAGCGAGCACGCAGACGATCGCCATGGGCCCCGTCGCGTCGCAGGAATCGATCAAGTTGCTGGGCACGAATGGCGGTGGCTTCTTCAACGCCAATTCCTCGCATCCGTACGAGAATCCCACCGTGCTGTCGAACTTCCTGCAGATGCTGGCCATTTTCATCATTCCCGCCGGTCTGTGCTTTACATTCGGCAGCATGGTGGGTGACCTGCGGCAGGGCTGGGCCGTGCTGGCCGCGATGACCTTGATCTTCGTCGTCATGACGGCTGGCGTGATGAGCGCCGAGCAGCAAGCCAATCCCGCCTTGCAAGCGCTGGGCGTGGACCAGCAAGTGAGCAGCCTGCAATCGGGCGGCAATATGGAAGGCAAGGAAACGCGCTTCGGCATCAGCTCCTCGACCCTGTTCGCTGCGGTGACGACAGCGGCATCCTGCGGCGCCGTCAATTCCATGCACGACTCTTACATGCCGCTGGGCGGCATGGTGCCACTGCTGCTGATGCAATTTGGCGAAGTGATTTTCGGTGGCGTGGGCACGGGCCTGTACGGCATGCTGATGTTCGCCATCCTGGCCGTCTTCATCGCCGGTCTGATGATAGGGCGCACGCCTGAATACCTGGGCAAGAAAATCCAGGCCTATGAAATGAAGATGGTCTCGCTGGCCATTCTGATTACGCCAGCCCTGGTATTGACGGGTACGGCGATCGCCGTGATGGTCGAACCGGGCAAGATCGGCGTCGCCAATCCAGGCGCGCATGGCTTCTCGGAGATCCTGTACGCCTTCACCTCGGCGGCCAATAACAACGGCAGCGCGTTTGCCGGCCTGTCCGCCAACACACCGTTCTACAACGTGATGCTGGCCATTGCCATGTGGTTCGGCCGTTTCGGCGTGATCGTGCCCGTGCTGGCAGTGGCCGGTTCGCTGGCAGCCAAGCAGCGCTTGTCGGCCAACGCCGGCACCATGCCCACCCACGGCCCCATGTTCATCGGCTTGCTGATCGGCGTGGTCGTGCTCGTTGGCGTGCTCAATTACGTTCCCGCGCTGGCCCTCGGCCCGATCGTCGAACACCTGCAACTTTTCACACAATAAGAGGCTACCATGTCACGCACAAGCCTGACCTTGTTCGATTCCGCATTGATCGGCCCCGCCATCGTCGATGCGTTCAAAAAACTCGACCCCCGCACGCAGTGGCGCAGCCCCGTGATGTTTGTCGTCTACGTGGGCAGCATCATCACGACCCTGCTGGCTATCCAGGCCATCAACGGCCAGGGTGAAGCGCCGTTCGGCTTCATCGCCGCCGTTGCCGTGTGGCTGTGGTTTACGGTGCTGTTCGCAAACTTTGCCGAAGCGCTGGCCGAAGGGCGCAGCAAGGCCCAGGCGGCCTCCTTGCGCGCCCTGAAGCAGACGGTGATGGCAAAGAAAATGCAAACACCGAAGTACGGCACCTCCTGGCTGCCTACGCCGGCAACCGATCTGCGCAAGGGCATGACGGTGCTGGTCGAGGCGGGTGACGTGATTCCCGCCGACGGCGAAGTCACGGCCGGCGTGGCCTCGGTCGACGAGAGTGCCATCACGGGCGAATCGGCGCCCGTGATCCGCGAATCGGGCGGCGACTTTTCCGCCGTGACGGGCGGCACCCGCGTGTTGTCGGACTGGCTGCTGGTACGCGTCTCGGTCAATCCGGGTGAAGCCTTCATCGACCGCATGATCGCCATGGTGGAAGGCGCCAAGCGCCAGAAGACACCGAATGAAATCGCCCTGACGATTTTACTCGTCGCCCTGTCGATTGTCTTCCTGATCGTCACCGTGACCTTGCTGCCGTACTCGCTGTTTTCCGTAGCGGCAGCCGGCAGCGGCACGCCCGTCAGCATCACCGTGCTGATCGCGCTGCTGGTGTGCCTGATCCCGACTACCATCGGTGGCCTGCTGTCGGCCATCGGCGTGGCCGGCATGAGCCGCATGATGCAAGCCAATGTGATCGCCACCTCGGGCCGCGCCGTGGAAGCGGCGGGTGACGTGGACGTGCTGCTGCTCGATAAAACGGGCACCATCACCCTGGGCAACCGCCAGGCGTCGAGTTTTGTGCCCGCTCCCGGCGTGACAGAGCAGCAGTTGGCCGATGCGGCGCAACTCGCTTCCTTGGCCGATGAAACACCGGAAGGACGCAGCATCGTCGTGCTGGCCAAGCAGAAATTCAACATCCGCGAACGCGAGATGGCCAGCTTGAACGCCACCTTCGTGCCCTTCACGGCGCAAACGCGCATGAGTGGCGTGGATATTCCTGGCGAACAGCAAGTGCGCCAGCTGCGCAAGGGTGCAGCCGACTCCATGAAAAAGTATGTGGAAGCGCTGGGCCAGCCGTATCCGGCCGAGGTATCGCGCGCTGTCGATGATATTGCGCGCCGTGGCAGCACGCCGCTGGTGGTGGTCGACGATGGCCGCGTGATGGGTGTCGTGGAACTGAAGGATATCGTCAAGGGCGGCATCAAGGAGCGTTTTGCGGAATTGCGCCGCATGGGCATCAAGACCGTCATGATCACGGGCGACAACAAGCTGACGGCAGCGGCCATCGCAGCCGAGGCGGGCGTCGATGACTTCCTGGCCGAAGCGACGCCGGAAGACAAGCTCAAGCTGATTCGCAGCTACCAGTCCGAAGGCCGCCTGGTGGCAATGACGGGCGACGGTACCAACGATGCTCCTGCGTTGGCGCAGGCCGATGTCGCCGTGGCCATGAATTCCGGTACGCAGGCGGCGAAAGAGGCGGGCAATATGGTCGACCTGGATTCGAATCCGACCAAGCTGCTGGAAATCGTTGAAATCGGCAAGCAGATGCTGATGACGCGCGGTTCGCTGACGACGTTCTCGATTTCGAACGACATCGCCAAGTACTTCGCCATCATCCCGGCTGCCTTCGTGGGCACTTATCCGCAGTTGAAGGCGCTCGACATCATGCACCTGTCCAGCCCCGCCTCGGCCATCATGTCGGCGGTGATCTTCAATGCCCTGATCATCGTCGTGCTGATTCCGCTGGCCCTGAAGGGCGTGCAATACCGGGCCATCGGCGCGGCCAGCCTGTTGCGTCGCAATCTGCTGATCTACGGCCTGGGCGGCATCATCTTGCCGTTTATCGGGATCAAGCTGATCGACATGCTGCTGTCCGCTCTCAATTTAGTTTAAAGGAACCATCATGAGCACTATCGTACGTCCCGCCCTGGTCCTGTTTGCCGCGCTGACCGTGATCTGCGGCGTCGTCTATCCGTTTGCCACGGCCGGCATCGGGCAGCTGGCCTTCAACGATGAAGTCAACGGCAGCATCGTCGAGCGCGCTGGCCGCCCCGTCGGCTCGATGCTGATCGGCCAGTCCTTCACCTCGCCCAAGTATTTCTGGGGCCGGCCATCGGCCACCGCGCCGATGGCAAATAACGGTGCCGGTTCGGGCGGCTCGAATCTGGGACCGAGCAATCCGGCCCTGGTGGACGCCGTGAAGGCGCGCATCGCCGCCCTGAAGGAAGCAGATCCCGGCAATACGCGCGCCATTCCGGTCGACCTGGTAACGGCGTCGAGCAGCGGCCTGGACCCGGAAATCAGTCTGGCAGCAGCGTTGTACCAGGCGCCGCGCGTGGCCCGCGTCCGCGCCGTGCCGCTGGCGCAGGTGGAAAACGCCATCGCCAAGGTGCAGAAAACCGCGTATATCGGCTTTTTCGGCGAGCCACGGGTGAATGTGCTGGAACTCAATCTGGCGCTTGATGCCCTGGCAAAGTAAGCTGCCAACGGTACGCAGGCCAGCAAACGTTGGCCTGGATCGGCGTAGGTCGGCGTAGGTCGGCTTAGCGCAGCGTAAGCCGACACCACCACCAGCCAGGCCAACGATGTTGTCGGATTACGCGCGCCCTTCGGACGCGCTAATCCGACCTACAATGCCCAAGAAGATTAAAATACAACATGCTCCCCAACGACAGCCAACGCCCCGACCCTGATGCCCTGCTGGCGCAAGTGCAGGCGCAGGAAAAGAAAGCCGCGCGCGGCCGCCTGCGCATTTACTTCGGCGCCTCGGCAGGCGTCGGCAAGACCTATGCGATGCTGGCCGCCGCCCGCAAGATGCTGGCCGATGGCCAGGATCTGCTGGTGGGCGTGGTGGAGACGCATGGGCGCCAGGATACGATGGCCCAGCTGGACGGTTTGCCGCTGCTGCCCCTGAAGGCCATCGAATACCGTGGCAAGACCCTGTTCGAGTTCGACCTGGACGCGGCCTTGTTGCGCGCGCCGCCGCTGATACTGATGGATGAACTGGCCCATTCGAACGTGGCCGGTTCGCGCCATCCGAAGCGCTGGCAGGATGTCGAGGAATTGCTGGCGGCCGGTATCGACGTGCTGTCGACCGTCAATGTGCAGCATCTGGAAAGCCTGAACGATGTGGTGGGTGGCATCACCGGCGTGCGCGTGGCTGAAACCCTGCCCGACACGGTGTTCGACCGCGCCGATGAAGTGGTACTGGTCGATATCCCCGCCGATGAACTGTTGCGCCGCCTGAAGCAGGGCAAGGTATACCAGCCGCAGCAGGCCGAGCGGGCATCCCAGCATTTTTTCCGCAAGGGTAATCTGATCGCCCTGCGTGAACTGGCTTTGCGCCGCACGGCGGACCGGGTGCAGGACGACGTGCAGGCTTACCGCGTCGAGAAATCCATCAATCCAGTGTGGAAGACGGGCGCCGCGCTGCTCGCATGCGTGGGCCCGTACGTGGGTGGCGAACACGTGATCCGCAGCACGGCGCGCCTGGCCAGTCAGCTCAATGCCGAATGGCACGCGCTGTACGTGGAAACGCCGCGCCTGCAGCGCCTGCCGGCGCGTGAGCGCGAACGCATCCTGAAAACGCTGAAACTGGCGCAGGACCTGGGGGCGCGCACGGCTATTGTGCCGTCCGCCGACATTGCCGGTGCCGTGGTCGAGTATGCGCGCAGCGCGAATATCTCGAAAGTCATCGTCGGCCGTGCCAACTGCGGTGCGCTGCTGCGCCTGTGGCATACGCCTCCGTCCGTGCGCATGGCCAGTCTGGCGCCCGATATTGACTTGATCGAGGTCGGCTTGCCACCTGCCGATACGGCGCTGCGGCGCGCGGCGGGCGACGATGCGCAGGTGCCGCGCAGGTCATCGCGCCATTGGCGTTACCTATTGGCCGCCGGCGTCAGCTTGGGCACGGCCCTCGCCTCGGTCCCCCTGCAACCCTATCTGGACCTGGCCAATATCGCCATGCTGTCGCTGCTGACGGTGGTGCTGGTGGCTGTGCGCCTGGGGCGCGGACCGGCGGCGCTGGCCAGCCTCGTGGGCGTGGCTTGCTTCGATTTTATCTTCGTGCCACCGCGCTTCTCGTTTGCCGTGGGCGATTTTCAGTACATAATTACTTTTGGCGTGATGCTGGCCGTGGGCCTGATCACGGGCCACCTGACGGCCGGCCTGCGCTTCCAGGCGCGCGTGGCATCGCACCGCGAAGCACGCGCCCGTGCCCTGTACGAGTTTTCGCGGGAGCTGTCCGGCGTGCTGCAGACAGAGCAGATTTTCGATATCACGAAAAGCGCCATCGAACGCGCTTTCCGTGCGCGCGCTACCTTGCTCCTGCCCAATGATGAGGGCAGCTTGCTGCCGCCGAACGGCGGCGAGCCGCTCGATATGGGTATCGCGCAGTGGGCCTTCGACCATGCGCAGGCAGCCGGTACGGGCACCGATACCTTGCCCGCTTCGCCCATTTTCTACCTGCCGCTGATCGCGCCGATGCGTACGCGGGGCGTGCTGGCGCTGTTGCCGCTGGAGGCTGCCCAGCACGGGCGCTGGCTGCTGGTGCCGGAACAGCGGCAGCATCTCGATACCTTTGCCGCACTGGCCGCTATCGCGCTCGAGCGCGTGCACTATATCGACGTCGCCCAGGGCGCGCTGCTGCAGATGGAGTCCGAGCGGCTGCGTAATTCGCTGCTGGCGGCCCTCTCGCACGACTTGCGTACGCCATTGACGTCGCTGGTGGGGCTGGCCGAATCGCTGGCGCTGTCCAGGCCAGCATTGTCGCCTGCGCAGCTGGACATGGCGCGCTCGCTGCAGTTTGAAACCGTGCGCATGAGCGCCCTGGTGGCGAACTTGCTGGACATGGCGCGCATCGAAAGCGGGCAGGTACGCCTGAACTTGCAATGGCAGGCGTTGGAAGAGGTGGTGGGCAGCGCGCTGCGCGCCAGCGGCCCGCAATTACAGCAGCATGCCGTGCAGACGCAGTTGGCGCCAGATTTGCCGCTGGTACGCTACGACGCAGTGCTGATCGAGCGCGTGCTGTGCAACCTGCTGGAAAACGCGGCCAAGTACACGCCGCCCGGCAGCACCATTACTGTCGCGGCCGGGGTGCACGGCCAGTTCCTGCAGGTGAGGGTGTTTGACGATGGTCCGGGCCTGCCACCCGGTCGCGAAGAGGCCATCTTTGAAAAATTCACGCGCGGCGAGCGCGAATCGAACAAGCCGGGCGTCGGGCTGGGACTGGCCATTTGCCGTGCCATCGTCGAAGCCCACGGCGGCAGCATACACGCGCAGCCGCATGTGCCGGGACAGGGCGCTGCCATTGCATTTAGCCTGCCATTGGGCACGCCCCCTGCGCCGCCGGAGATCGAACTCGATGACGCCAACGATTATGAAACAGGAAAACCATCATGAACGAACCTTCCGCCACCGCCTTGCTGGTCGAGGATGAACCGCAAATCCGCCGCTTCGTGCGCGCCGCGCTGGAAGACGAGGGCTGGCAGATTTTCGAGTCCGCCACCATGCAGCGCGGTCTGATCGATGCCGGCACGCGCCGGCCCGACATGATCGTGCTGGACCTGGGCCTGCCTGACGGCGACGGCATCGACTTCATCGCCGACATCCGCAAATGGTCGGCCGTGCCCATCATCGTGCTGTCGGCACGCGTCGATGAAGAGGACAAGATACGCGCGCTGGACGCCGGTGCCGACGATTACCTGACCAAGCCGTTCGGCGTTGGCGAGTTGCTGGCCCGCGTGCGCGCCACCTTGCGCCGCCAGCGTCAACCTGCCGCCAGCGATGATGGCGTGGTGCAGTTCGGCGACGTGCGCGTTGACCTGAAGGACCGCCTGGTGACGCGCAACAAGCAACTGGTGCACATGACGCCGACTGAATTTCGCTTGCTGTCGGTGCTTGTGAAGAACGCTGGCAGGGTGGTCACCAATCCGCAACTGCTGCGCGAAGTATGGGGGCCGTCGAACAGTGAAAACGGCCACTATCTGCGCATCTACATGGGCCATCTGCGCCAGAAGTTGGAAGCCGATCCGGCCCAGCCGCAGTACCTGCTGACGGAAACGGCGGTCGGCTACCGCTTGCTGCTGCCTCTCTAAACAGCTTTATTCCCCTGTTGGAAAATGGGCGCTGCGCGCGCCGGGGGGACGCTTTACCTACAATTTTGCAGCGGCGGGCCAGCTGCGCCATATTGGCAAAGGCCCATACTACCCATGAAGAAGAAGAAACCATGAATAAATTATTCCTTGCACTCGCCCTAGCCACCCCCTTCAGCGCCTTTACGGCCAGCCTGGCTCACGCAGAAGAAGCCAAGCCTGACAATGAAATCAGCTTCAACGTGGCCGGCGTGTCCGACTACCGTTTTCGTGGCATTTCGCAGACGCGCTTGAAGCCGGCGCTGCAGGGTGGCGTCGACTATGTCAACAATCCTACCGGCCTGTACGCGGGCGCCTGGGCCTCCACCATCAAATGGACCAAGGATGCGGGCGGCAGCGGCGACGTTGAAGTGGATCTGTATGCGGGCAAGCGCGGCCAGTTGACGGCCGATGTCGCTTACGACGTGGGCGTGCTGGCGTATGTGTATGCGGACAATGGCTTGAAGTACATCGCCGGCCTGGCCGACGCCGATACGCAGGAAGTCTACGGCCAGTTGTCGTATGGCCCCGCCTATATCAAGTATTCGCACACCGTTTCCAATCTGTTCGGCCTCGTCAACAGCAAAAACAGTGGCTATCTGGACATCGGCGCGAATATCGACCTGAGCAACGGCTGGACCGCTAACCTGCACGCGGGCCACCAGAAGGTCAAAAACAATGATGCGGCCAGCTACACGGACTGGAAAGTGGGCATCACGCGCGATTTCGGCGTGGTGACGGGCGCGCTGGCCGTGATCGGCACGAACGCTGACAAGTCGGCCTATGCTTCGCCGGTGAATGGTAAATTCATGGGCAAGACGGCGCTGCAACTGACAGTTGGCAAAACGTTCTAATTGACGGAGATAAAAGGAGAGGCGGCGCATGCGCCGCCTTTTTTTCGAGCCGTGCTAGCGGGGCAGGTTGAAAACGGCGCAATACAATTGTCCCAGGCTGACCACGCGGGCCAGTGGAATCTGTGCGGCCAGGGCGTGGGCAGGTGCCGCTTGTGTGTCCGTTGCCAGCAGGACGCGCAGCTCCGGATTGATGCTGCGTGCATACGCGATGCGGCGCGCCAGGCCAGCCTGCGCGGCGCCATCCACGACGCCGTTCGGCGGCACCACCAGCACGCGTGCGGCGATCAGGGCTGAACGGCTACCCATGGAGTCGCGCCCTTCGCTGTCGATGACGATGTCGTGGTAGCAGGTCACCAGGTGTTCCAGTTCCGGCTGCAAGCCCTTGGCGCTGATGGCGCGCGCCATCAGGCGTGGCCGCGTCGGGCTGCCGTGCATGGCCATGTCGTGCATATTTTTCGCCTGCGCCATGGCTCCCTGGCGCGGATCGGCATCGAGCAGCAATACCTTGCGTCCGGCCAGCGCGCGCGAGGCGGCTAGTCGCCCGGCCAGGATGGATTTCTCGATGCCCCCGCTTTCATCCGTGATGGCGATGATCATCTTGGCGCACGGCTGGTATGAGGTTGGCGGCGCAGACCAGTTGCAGCACACAGCCTTCGCGTGGCGCGTCCCTGTCGCTGGCTGTCCATGTGGGCAGTTCCATCAATGCATCGAGTGCTTCGGCCAGACTGTCCTGGCCGGCGCGGGACATCGGCGTCATCGGCAGGCGCAGCTCGTCGCGCACCTTGCCTTGCATGGCCAGCGCCGCCTTCAATGGCCCAGGATTGGGTTCGGAAAACAGCAGGCGGATAAGGGGCAGCATGGTCTTGAACAGGGCGCCTGCGGCGCCGTGGCGGCCCTGCTTGACCAGGTGGTACAGCTGCGCATACAGATCCGGCCTTATCTGGGCGGCGGCCGACATGGCGCCGTGGCCGCCCATGGAAAGGCTGGCCAGCAGCACAGTGTCGTCGCCGCACAGCACGTCCAGGCGTGTCTCAAGCAGCAGTTCCGCCAATTGCTGTAGCTTGCCGCCCGCTTCCTTGATGGCGACGAAGTGCGAGTCGCGCGCCAGCAGCGCCGCCGTCTGCGCTTCGATATTGACCCCCGTGCGGGCCGGCACGTTGTATAGCACGATGGAGTGGTCGGTGGCGTCGGCGATGGCCTGGAAGTGGCGCACGATGCCGTCTTGCGAAGGGCGTACATACGACGGTGCCGAGATCAGCAGAGCGGCCAGCGGATGGTCGTGATAGCGCTGCACCGCAGCGACGACGCTGCGCGTATCGCTGCCGCCGATACCCATCACGACGGGGAAGCGGGGGCCGACGGCTTCGAGTACGCTATCGAGCAGCATGCTTTGCTCCGCAGCGCTCAGCATGGCCGCTTCGCCCGTGGTGCCACACACCACCAGGCCATCGACGCCGCTGCTAGCGAGCTCGCTGGCCAACTGCTGTGCTGCGGCTAGATCGAGTTCGCCGTCGCAAAACGGCGTGACCATCGGTACCCAGATGCCCTGGAAGTGCGCGGTGATGCGCGATGAAGACATCGCCTGCTCGCAGCAATACTGGTTCATAGTGATTTCCCCTGGCTGATGCGGCCAAATTCCGCCGCCGGCAGCAGGCGCATGACGGCATCCATGGTCAGGCGCAGGGCCGGCTCCGTCACGCACAGCCAAACCTTCATGCGTTCGGCATGCTCGATCGCCTCGATGCGCATGAATGACAGCATGCCGCCGCACGTCTTGACGACCAGTTGGCGCAGCTCGGCCAGGCAAGACTTGTCGACCGTGATATGCATGAGGAATGTGGGCAGGCGCGGATGGCGGTGGGGCAGTGCTCGATGGGTTTGATGGGCTTGATGGACTTGATGCGTAGGCAGGCGTGAATGGGGTTCCATGGTAGCTTTGCAGCGGTGGTTGAGGTACGTTCAAGATTAGCAGCGGGGGCGTAAAGATTCTCTAAAAAGCGGGGCCGCGCGCGTAAACGCGCCGTATGCAGCGCTGGCCGCATTTTTCTGCCCGCGTGTTGCGTGGATGCGGCGCGCCTGTGCTTTTGTTACAAAATTGAATCGTGCTTTGGCAGGCAGGGGTTTATATTGAAAACGTCTCCGCTTTCAGTCAGCCTTGCCATGTCAGACGAAAAAGATCTCCAGCACCTCCCGGCCACCGATCCTGCAACGCCGGCCCGGCCCGAGCGGGTCGGCAGGGCACCCGACGATGAGCAGCGTGCGCACGATGCTGTGCCCCGTTATCTGAAGGATAACGACACGCCGCTGGCGCTGGCGTGGAGGGTGATCTCGTCGCGCTACCGTTCCATGCGCGACAAGGCCAGCCGCGATTTCATGCGGCGCACCCTGCGCATTGGCATCTCGGCGCGCATTTTCCATCCCGAGCCGGGCGCCACCGGACTGCGCAGCAAGAACCTGCAATACCTGGAGGAGTCGATTGCGCAGTGGGTCATGTCGCGTGACGTGCTGGTGTTCATGATCCCGACGGTCAATACCAGCGGCTTGCTACACCCGAGCAATATCACCTTGCGCCACTATGCGCGCCACCTGGACGGCCTGGTGCTGCAGGGGGGCGCCGACGTTTCCCCGCAGACGTATTCCGAGGCGGCTACGCGCCCCGAATGGAGCGGCGACCGCGCGCGCGACCTGTACGAACTGGAATTGCTGCATGAATTTGTCGACGCGGGCAAACCCGTGCTGGGCATATGCCGCGGCTGCCAACTCATCAACGTGGGCTTTGGCGGCACTTTGTACCAGGACATCGCTTCGGACGTGGAAGGCGCCACCTCGCACGTCAACGACCTGTACGACCGCCATCGCCACAGCATCGTCTTCCCGAAAGGCTCGTCGCTGGCGGGCATGTTCCCGAAGGCGGGCGAGGCGCTCGTCAATTCCATCCACCACCAGTCGGTCAAGGACCTGGGGCGCGACATCAGCGTGGAAGCGTATTCGCAAGGCGATAATATCGTCGAAGCCATCCGCTACCAGCGGGCGCGCTTCGTCATGGGCCTGCAGTGGCACCCGGAATTTCATTCGGCAGGCGGGGTCGAACTGCTCGATTGCACGCCCATCCTCGATAACTTTTTGCGCGCGGCGCGCGAGACGCGGTTTTGAGCCGACCGATGTTTCCAGGCTGGGCAGCGTCAGTAATTCATGGGCTCACCGCGAAAACATCGAATGGCGGCATCGACCATGCCCTCGGCGCTGCCCTGCAGGCTGTGCTGCTTGCGCAGGTATTGTGCGTCGCTCCATTGCTTGGCCACCTCAGACAGGTGTTTCAAGGCTGGCGTACTGCCCAGCGCCTCGGCGTGCGGTTCCATTTTGCGCAGGGTGGTCATGATGTCTTCGCGCAGTGACATCGTCTCGTAGGTTTTCGGATGCGTGATGGCACCATCGAGGCCAAAGCGGCAAGCCTGGAAGCGGTTGTAGTTATACACGAGGTAATCGTCTTCCACCGGCGGGGTTTCGCGGCGTTCGAGCAGGTAGCGGCACAGGGCTTGCAGGTAGGCGGCCAGCGCGGCGGCCCGCTCCACCGTCAGCGGCGTGTCGCACACGCGCAGTTCGATAGTGCCAAATTCCGGCTTGGGACGGATATCCCAGTAAAAGTCCTTCATGCTCTTGATGATGCCCGTGTTCTCCATCTTGGCGAAATATTCGTTGGAGAATTGTTCCCAGCTGAGGGTGAACGGTGCGCGCCCGCTCATGGGAAAGGCGAATACGGAGTTCAGGCGGGCCGAGTCGAACAGCGTATCGCGTCCTTGCACGTAGGGCGAGGAAGCCGACAGGGCGATGAAGTGGGGGATGTAGCGGTTCAGTGAATGCAGCAGGAACATGGCGTCGTCGCCCGAGGCGCATCCGATGTGCACGTGCTGGCCGAAGATGGTGAACTGCTTGGCCAGGTAGCCGTACAGTTCCGAGATTTCCTGGAAACGCGGCTTGGAGAAGATCTTTTGTGACGACCATTGCTGGAACGGGTGCGTGCCGCCGCCCGCGATGCCGATATTGAGCTTGTCGCCGGCCGTGACCAGTGTGTCGCGGATTTCTTGCAACTGCGCCAGCAGGGGGCCGTGATGCGTGTGCACGCTAGAGTTAATCTCGATCATGCTCTCGGTGATTTCCGGCGTAACGTTGCCGGGAAACGGTTTCTTGTTCAGCAGATGCAGCAGATCGGGGCTCGCTGCCGTCAAATCATAGTCTGACAGATTCACCAGTTGCAGTTCGAGTTCGACGCCGAAGGTCAGCGCGGCCGATTGGCCAAAGGGTTCCAGTGGCATTTAGCGCTCCTTGATTTCGTGGGTTTCTTTGGCCAGCATCAGCACGCGCTGCACCAGCACCGGGCCGACCAGTTCCAGGCCCAGCGTGACGGCGGCCAGGGCGTTCAATTCGTCGCCGAAGTTCACGCCTTGCTGGCGCGCGTGTTCGAGCAGCAGGATGATGAAGACGGAAACGGGCGTGAGGGCCATTCCCGTCAGCACGCCCTTGCGCCAGGAAATGCCGCTGACGTGCGAAAACGCGGCCACGCCGACGACTTTCGTCAGCAAGCGACCGCCGACGACGGCCAGGGCCAGGGCCGCGCCGGCCGTCACGCTGGCCCACTCCAGGGTCGAGGCGGCGTACACGAACAGCAGCACCGTCAGCAGTTCGCCCAGCGCGCCGAAATTACGCTGCGCCTGGCTGAAGGCGACGCGGCGGTGGCGCGCTACCAGGCCGAATGTGAGGGTGGCCAGTAGCGGCGACAGGCTGGTGGAATAGGTCAGGGCGACGAGCAGCATCACCGACAGTGCAAAGGCGACGGTGGCGTCCTGCGCCATATTGCCCAGACGGCGCAGCATGGCCGGTACGACGATGCCAAAGACGGTGCCGGCGGCGACCGAGGCGGCCAGCACGGCGGCGCTGCTGCTAGTGGCTTGGACCAGGTCGGTGGCGCTCTGGAACATCCAGAAGCCGACGATGATGTTGAACGTGAAGACGGCCAACACGCAGTTCAGCGCCGTCAGGTGGACGATGCGTTCCGTCACCTGGCCCGAGCTGCGTTCTTCGTTGATGACGCGCATGATGGTGGCTGGCGAGGTGGACATGGCCAAGGACGCCAGCAGCAGCGCTGTCATCGAGGTGCTGCCAAATTCAATACCGATGAAGTAGACGACGGCAAAGGTCAGCAAGGATTCTGCCAGGCCCGTGACGGCAATCCACGGGTTGTTCTTTAGCCAGCGCAGGTTGATGCGGTAGCCGACTTCGAACAGGATCAGGCCGAAGGCCACGTCGGCCAGCACCAGCATGGGACCGGCGTCCGTTTGCGGCAAGATGCCGACCTGCGTTTGCGCCAGGACGAAGCCGATGACGCCATAAAAACTGATGCGCGGCAGGCCAGTCCAGCGGTGGCCGAATTCGCCCACCACCCAGGCCACGGTGATGGCGAATGGCCAGGACAGGTCGGCGGCGATCGAGATCAGACTTTGCATGCTCATTCCTTTGAAATAGCGCTGGCACCAAGCGCCAGCATGGAGGCTGGCGCGATCATGTCGTGGTGCAGCGATGGTGCATAGTTTGCGCACAGCGATGCGCCGATTCTACCGGAGCAGAAGGCGTGCACGATGTGCGCAATCGAACAGTGTCGCGGCCATGGCGGCCGCGCACAGGATGCAGCAGGTTAGGGTATGGCAGGGCTGGTATCAGCGTATAGTACTCGAGCGCGGCGCACAGGCCCTGCACGGTAGGTCAGTGTCGCAGTGTGCGCCATGGCGGCCCGTCCGCCGCCATGGATTTTTTGGCGTATTTCTTTATTTGCTGAGCAGGCGCATGCCCCGTTCCAGCCCGTCGATCGAGAGGGGAAACATGCGGTTGTTCATTAATTGGCGTATCACGCCTATCGACTGGCGGTACTGCCACAAGCCCTCCGACTCGGGATTGAGCCAGATGAATTTGGGGAATGCCTGGGTAAAGCGCGCCAGCCATGTCGATCCCGCTTCCTCGTTGTTGTATTCGACCGAACCACCCGGCTGCAGGATTTCGTAGGGACTCATGGTGGCGTCGCCGACAAAAATCAGCTTGGTATCTGGCGCATACTTGCGCAGTACGTCCCAGGTGGAAAAACGCTCGGCGTTGCGGCGCCGGTTGTTCTTCCACAGGGTGTCATAGACGCAGTTATGGAAGTAAAAGAACTCCATGTTTTTGAATTCCGTCTTCGCCGCCGAAAACAGTTCTTCGGTGCGCTCGATATGGTCGTCCATGCTGCCGCCCACATCGAACAGCATCAGTACCTTGATGCGGTTCTTGCGCTCTGGCCGCATCTTGATGTCCAGATAGCCCGCGTTGTTGGCCGTGGCGGCAATGGTGGCATCGAGCGCCAGCTCGTCTTGCGCACCTTCGCGCGCGAATTTGCGCAGGCGGCGCAGTGCCACCTTGATGTTGCGCGTGCCTAGTTCGCGCTCGCTGTCGTAATCCTTGTAGCTGCGCGCTTCCCATACTTTTACTGCCGTGCGGTTGCCGCCCTTGCCTCCGATGCGGATGCCTTCCGGATTCGTGCCGCCATTGCCGAACGGCGACGTGCCGCCCGTGCCTATCCACTTGCTGCCGCCCTCGTGGCGCTCCTTCTGTTCCTTCAGCAGTTCGTTCAGGCGGTCCATCAGCTTGTCGTAGCCGAATTTTTCCAGCTGTGCCTTCTGCTCTTCGGACAGCTCGCGCTGCATGCGCTTGAGCAGCCAGTCGAGGGGAATCGCCGCGTTGGTCTCGAAGCTTGCGTTGACGCCCTTGAAGTATTGGGCAAATGCGCGGTCGAACTTGTCGAAATGGGCTTCGTCCTTGACCAGGGTCAGGCGCGACAGATAGTAGAAATCGTCCATCGAGGCGTCGATGACATTCTTTTGCAATGCTTCGAGCAGGGTCAGAAATTCCTTGATTGAGACAGGAATCTTCGCGTCCTTGAGCGTGAAGAAGAAATCGATCAGCATGGCGTCTGCCCTGGCGCGCGGGGCAGTGCGGCGATGCGGCGCTGCGCCAGCTTGTCGCGCAGATGGACGGCAATTTCCGGCCAATCGCCGCGCGTGATGCTGTACATGACGGTGTCGCGCACGGTGCCATCGCGGCGCAGCGCATGGTGGCGCAGCACGCCATCCTTTTTCGCGCCCAGGCGCTCGATGGCCGCCTGCGAGGCATGGTTGAAATTATCGGTGCGAAAACCCACCAGAGCGCAGCCGAGCGTGTCGAAGGCGTGCGCCAGCAGCAGCAATTTGCAGGTGGTGTTGACGTGGCTGCGCTGGCAGCGTTTCGCGTACCAGGTGTAGCCGATTTCCAGGCGGCCTATGGCGGGTACTACGTCGTGGTAACTGGTGCTGCCGAGCACCTCGCCGCTGGCCACGTCGATGACGGCAAAGGCGAAGCGCGCCGGGCGCATTTCGATGCTCTTGAAAATGTACTGGTCGACCTGTTCCGGTTCCGGCACCGAGGTGACGCGCAGATTCCACAGTTCGCCATCCATGGCCGCCGCGCGCAAGCCGGGCGCGTGGTGCGGCGCCAGCGCTTCGAGGGCGATGCCGTGCAGTTCCAGCGGTACGAAGACCTTGTCCGGGCTGATGTCGTTCACCTGCGCTCCTTAGCGGTTGGTGCGCGACATGAACATCAGGCGCTCGAACAGATGCACGTCCTGTTCGTTTTTCAGCAGCGCACCGTGCAGCGGTGGCACGACAGCCTTGTTATCGTTGCTGCGCAGCGCGTCAAAGGGGATGTCTTCGGCCAGCAGCAGTTTGAGCCAGTCGAGAAATTCCGAGGTCGACGGTTTTTTCTTCAGGCCCGGCACGTCGCGCACTGCATAGAAGGTGTCGAGCGCCTGCGCCAGCAATTGCTGTTTCAGCTGCGGGTAGTGGACGGCGACGATCTGCTCCATCGTGTCCTTATCCGGGAACTTGATGTAATGGAAGAAGCAGCGGCGCAAAAACGCATCCGGCAATTCCTTCTCGTTGTTCGAGGTGATGATGACCAGCGGGCGATGGCGCGCCGTGACCATTTCGCGCGTTTCATAGACATAGAATTCCATGCGGTCCAGTTCACGCAGCAGGTCGTTCGGGAATTCGATGTCGGCCTTGTCGATTTCATCGATCAGCAGCACCACCGGCTCGGGCGCTGTGAATGCCTGCCATAGCACGCCCTTGACGATATAGTTCTGTATGTCGCGCACGCGCTCGTCGCCCAGCTGCGAATCGCGCAGGCGTGACACGGCATCGTATTCGTACAAGCCCTGCTGCGCCTTGGTGGTCGATTTGATATGCCATTGCATCAGCGGCATGTTCAGTGCGGCGGCCACTTCTTCGGCCAGCATGGTCTTGCCGGTGCCCGGCTCGCCCTTGATCAGCAGCGGGCGCTGCAGGGTCAGCGCCGCATTCACGGCCAGTTTCAGGTCGGCGGTGGCGACATAGCTGTCGGAACCTTCGAAGCGTTGGCCTTGCTGGGGGTGCTTTGCTTGCATGAGCGGTCTGCCAAAATAGGGAAATGCTGAGTATAAACAGAACTGTGGCGCACCGCCACGCGGATGGCCAGTGCTTGCCGGCCGACAATGCGGGTTTTATAGGTGGACTTGCAAGAATATCTTGGCTAGAATCGGCAAGCAGCAGATTAATTGTTAACCTTAATTGTCAATCTTAATTGTCAATACAATAGAGAAGATCAATAAAAACCAGCTCTGGCGTTTCTCCGATTAGCTTTGTTCACATTGCCACTATGAAAAAAATATTTGCACTTCTCGTGCTTGCCGGCACAGCAAATGCCGTCACAGCGGCTGACATTGTAGGAAACGCCAAGGCAGCCACTGCCAAGGTGGAGATGTGTATTGGTTGCCACGGCATTCCCGGTTACAAGGCGACCTTTCCCGAGGTATTCCAGGTACCGATGATCGGCGGCCAGACGGCAAAATATATCGAAAATGCCCTGTTAGCCTACAAGAAGGGCGAGCGCAAGCATCCCAGCATGAAGGGTATCGCCAGCAGCCTGTCCGAGCAGGATATCGCCGATGTCGCCGCATATTATGCGCAACAAGCCAAGCCGAACTGAGGACTAGCCCGATGAAAACATTACTCGCCGCCCTCGTTTGCGCCACGGTGTCGTTCGGCGCCGGCGCCGCCGGCAATATCAACACTGGCAAGGCCCTGGCTGAAAAATACAGCTGCGCGACCTGCCACGGCAAGGATTATGGCTCGCCCATCGATCCATCGTATCCAAAACTGGCGGGCCAGCACAAGGATTACCTGGAACATGCTTTGACGGCGTATAAACGCGGCGACAAGGCCAATGGCCGCAACAACGCCATCATGACGGGCCAGGTGAAACCGTTGAGCAACCAAGACATCAAGGACCTGGCCGCCTACCTGCACAGCCTGCCGACCACCCTGGTGGTGCGCCGCTGAGCTGTAGCGCCGCGCCAGGTTCTTAGCCAGCCGGCGTCGCGCGCGCCGAGATCGAACATAGCCGTGTTCAAGCGCATGCTGTCCTTGCGCTTGGCGCGCGGCCGAGCCGCTCGCTCTCGGCCAGCGATACCGGCAAGGGCGTCAGCGCTGGCGTGGTTTAGCGGCGGCGCACGCAGTCGATGTAGGCGTCGGTATCGGGCGGCAAGCCCGAGCGCTGTGATGCCCAGATCATCTGACCCAGGCATTCCATCACTTCGTGCTGCGCTGCATGGGCTGAATCGAGGCGTTGCGTGAGTTGCTGCACGGCCGGGCGAATGCCGCGCGGCTGGTCGACCTGGACTTGCTCCGTGATCGACAGATGCATGGACAGGTGCAGGAAAGGATTAGCCTGTCCGCCTTCGACGGAGTAATCGCGCGCCAGTGCCGCCTCGACGTCGCTCAAGGCGTCTTCATATTCGGGGTGTTCGAGGATCCAGTCGAGCGCGATGGCTTCCATCGGCGTGAGGATTTCATGGGCGCGGTGCTTGCGCAATGTTTCGCAAAAGAAGCGTCGCACATCGTCGGAAGAGGGGTTGAACATGGCTCAAGGAGTCTGGCTAAGGGGTGGCCGGCATTGTACCGCGTACATAAACAAAGGGCATCGGGGATGCTTGCCGTCTGGCGCCTGTTTGCGTGCCCCGATAGTTGGGGCAATTTATTACCCTGCAGTAAGTGTTATCCACTATCGTGTGGGCCTAGCGGCGCCAAATAACGGTGATAAAATCGCCACTCTTGATATTCGCACTGGACATGACGGCGATTTCATTGCCGGCTTTTCAGCCGGCAACGCAGTCCGCGCTATCCATTGCCCGCACCTTTGCCACCAGATATTGCTCTTGGGATATTCCGGAGCGCGGCAGCATGCCTATCACCATCGACATTGAGCTGTTCGGCCGCCATGGCGCGCCGCAGGCCAGACTGTTTTTCGTCAGATCAGCCGGTAGCTGCGATGGTGTCGCCACGGTGGCGCGCAAGAATCATCCTTCAGTATTCATAAACGGAGTTACGTATGCGTAAATCGCTATTACTTTTGATGTCCTGCCTGATCCTGGCGGCATGTAACAAGACCCCTCCTGCCTCGTCCGAAAAACCGGTCGACGTGCTGCTGATCGGCGCCGGCACCATGAGCGCCACCCTGGGCAGCATGCTCAAGGAACTCGATCCATCGCTGACGATGGAAATGGTCGAGCGCCTCGATTCCGTGGCCGCCGAAAGCTCGGACGCGATGAACAACGCGGGCACTGGCCACTCGGCATTTGCCGAACTCAATTACACGCCAGAAGCGGCCGACGGCAGCATCGAGACGAAAAAAGCCGTTGCCATCAACGAGCAATTTGAAATTTCCAAGCAATTCTGGGCCTATCAGGTAGCCAACAAGCACCTGGGCGCACCGCAGACCTTCATCAACAATGTGCCGCACATGGCCTTTGTGTGGGGCGATGACAATATCGCCTTTTTGAAGAAGCGCTACGCCGCGCTGCAAAAGGAAAACCTGTTCAAGGGCATGCTGTACTCGGAAGACCAGGCACAGATCGAGCAATGGGCGCCGCTGATCATGCAAGGCCGCGACAAGGGCCAGAAAGTGGCGGCGACGCGCATGGAAATCGGTACCGACGTCAATTTCGGCAACCTCACGCGCGGCTTGGTGAAATACCTGACGGACAGTCATGGCATGGCCCTGCATCTGCGCCACCAGGTGGAAGACATCGAGCGCGGCGCCGATGGCGTGTGGAACGTGACGGTGAAAGACCTCGCTGCCGGCAAGGAAAAGACCATGCGCGCCAAATTCGTCTTCATCGGCGCCGGTGGCGGTTCGCTGCCGCTGCTGGAAAAATCGGGCATTGCTGAAGCCAAGGGCTACGGTGGCGTGCCGGTGGGTGGCCAATGGCTGGTCACCACCAACCCGGAACTGGTGGCGGCGCATGCGGCCAAGGTCTACGGCAAGGCATCCGTCGGTTCGCCACCGATGTCCGTGCCGCATCTCGATACGCGCATTATCGATGGCAAGAAAGCGCTGTTGTTTGGCCCGTTTGCCACTTTCTCGACCAAGTTCCTGAAGAACGGCTCGTGGATCGACTTGCCTGCCTCTATCGGCGCGGGCAATGTGAAACCCATGCTGCAAGCCGGCTATGACAATATTCCGTTGACGAAATATCTGGTCGAGCAAGTCATGAACACGCCGGAAGACCGTTTGAAGACCCTGCGTGAATATCTGCCGAATGCCAAGATGGAAGACTGGACCTTGCAAAACGCGGGCCAGCGCGTGCAGATCGTCAAAGATGATCCTGTCAAAGGCGGTTTGCTGCAGTTCGGCACGGAAGTCGTCGGCGCTGCCGATGGCAGCATCGTCGCCCTGCTGGGTGCCTCGCCCGGTGCCTCGACCGCGCCGCCTATCATGATCAAGGTGCTGCAAACGGCATTCAAGAGCCGCCTGGCGACACCGGAATGGCAAGCCAAGATGGTGGAAATGGTGCCGTCGTATGGCCAAAAGTTGAATAGTGACCCGGCTCTGGCCAACAAGATCCGCCACTACAGCAGCGACATCCTGGGCTTGAAAGCGATTACGCTCGATGTTCCCGCTACTGCGCCAGCGCCGGCGGCAAACTAAGTCAGTCTGACCGGCAAAAAAGTTCTTTGCCGGAATGTAAAAATGGGCAGCCTGTTCAGGCTGCCCATTTTGCGTGGGAAAGTGCGTTCATCGCGCTGGGCTAGACCTTGCCCGGCAAGAGCAGCTCCGGCATGCACCCATCGGCGGCAATGCCGTCGCAAGGCTTGACCAGTGCCACAGCATCCTGCGCCCGTGGTGCATGGGGCTGGCGCAGGTAGCGCGAGGTGTGGCGCTGCGCTTGCTGTGCGTTGCCATGCGCGGGCCAAGTCAGGAAGCGCGACAGCTCCTGCAAGGCGCGCTGGTACACATCGCGTTTAAATTCAATGACGACATCGAGCGGGACCCAGTATTCATGCCAGCGCCAGGCGTCGAACTCGGGATGGTCGGTCAGGCGCAGATTGACGTCGTTATCGCGCGCGCACATTCTCAGCAGAAACCAAATCTGCTTTTGGCCACGGTAGTGGCCGCGAATCTCGCGCTTGATGAAGTGGTCTGGCACTTCATAGCGCAGCCAGTCGCGGGTGCGGCCGACAATTTTGACGTGTTCCTGTCTGAGTCCGATTTCCTCTTCAAGTTCGCGAAACATGGCTTGTTCCGGTGTTTCGCCATATTTGATACCGCCTTGCGGAAACTGCCATGAGTGCTCGCGCACCCGCTTGCCCCACCACACCTCGTTCTGGGCGTTTAGCAGGATGATGCCGACGTTGGGCCGAAACCCTTCACGGTCGAGCATAATGCACCTCAAACTTTCTGCGACAGAGCGTCCTTATTTACGTAATTACCCACAACTTCGCAAGCCGGTGACCTTTTCGGGGTGAGAAAAGCGCCGGAATCGCACCAATTGAGCGCATTTGTGTAAAGTATGGACGCATCAGCCAGCTAATCCTTTAAAATTAGGTTGATTATAACCCTCTCTTTTTAAAAAGAATTCACCGTTATGCGCGCCTCCCGTTTTTTTATTTCCACACTTAAAGATGCACCTTCCGACGCGGAAATCGTCAGCCACCAATTGATGATGCGTGCAGGCATGATCAAACGCCTCGGTTCCGGCATCTACACTTACATGCCGATGGGCTTGCGCGTGATTCGCAAGGTGGAAGCCATCATCCGTGACGAGATGAACAAAGCCGCCGGCATCGAATTGCTGATGCCGCTGGTACAGCCAGCCGAACTGTGGCAGGAGACGGGCCGCTGGACCAAGATGGGCGATGAACTGATGCGCGTGAAAGACCGCCACGGCCGCGAATACGCGATCCAGCCGACATCAGAAGAAGTCATCACCGACGTCGTGCGCACGGAAATCAAGTCCTACCGCCAGTTGCCGCTGAACTTTTATCATATCCAGACCAAGTTCCGCGACGAGCGTCGTCCACGTTTTGGCCTGATGCGTGGCCGCGAATTCACCATGAAGGACGCCTATTCCTTCGACCGCGACCTGGCCGGCATGCAAGCGTCATACAAGGTCATGTTTGATGCCTACACGCGCATCTTCACCCGTTTCGGCCTGAAATTTCGCGCCGTGGCGGCCGACAATGGCGCCATCGGCGGTTCCGGTTCGCACGAATTCCACGTTATTGCCCACACGGGTGAAGACGCGCTCGTGTATTGCCCGACCTCCGATTTCGCCGCCAATATGGAAGCGGCTGAAGCGCTGGCGCCAGCGGGCGAGCGTCCTGCCGCTACCCAGGCACTGAGCAAAACGGCCACGCCCGATACCGTCAAGTGCGAAAGCGTAGCGGCCCTGCTGGGCATGGCTTTGTCGCAGACCGTGAAAACCATCGCTCTGACGGTGGAAACCACGGGCAAGGACGAGAAAGTGACGAAACAGCATTTCATGCTGCTGCTGCGCGGCGATCATGAATTGAACGAGATCAAGGTGAGCAAGGTTGCCGGCCTGGCCGGTCACCGTTTCTCGACGGAAGCGGAAATCCTGGAAGTCTACGGCACCATTCCTGGCTACCTGGGCCCGATCGGCACCAAAGCACCGGTCACCGTGGTGGCGGACCGCACGGTCGCCCACATGAGCGACTTCGTTTGCGGTGCGAATGACGCCGGTTTCCATTACACGGGTGCCAATTGGGGTCGCGATGTAGCCGAGCCAGCCATCGTGGCTGACTTGCGCAATGTCGTCGCCGGCGACGCCTCGCCGGACGGCCAGGGTGTGCTGGCCATTGAGCGCGGCATCGAAGTGGGTCACGTGTTCCAGCTGGGCACGGCGTACTCGGAAAGCATGAAAGCCACTTTCCTCGACGAGAATGGCAAGCCTGCGCCACTGCAGATGGGTTGCTACGGCATCGGCGTGACGCGCATCCTGGGCGCTGCCATCGAACAGAACTTCGATGACAAGGGCATCATTTGGCCGGCATCGATCGCCCCATTCGAGGTGGTGCTGTGCCCGATGGGCATGGACCGCAGCGAGATGGTCAAGGAAGAGACGGAGAAGCTGTACGCGGCCCTGCAAGGCGCTGGCGTGGACGTTATCGTCGATGATCGCGGCTTGCGTCCTGGCGCCATGTTTGCAGACTGGGAATTGATCGGCGTGCCACACCGCATCGTCATCGGCGAACGTGGCTTGAAAGAAGGCAAGCTGGAATACCAGGGCCGCCGCGACACCGAAGCATCGGGCGTGGCACCGGACGAGATCGTCGCCTTCATCCAGGGCAAAATGGCGCAGTGAAGCGTCCATCAGTAAGCAAGGTGGCTGGCGCGCTCGCGCTGGCCGCCGGCCTGGCCTGCGCTTTCCCGGCGCAGGCCGGCAAGCAGAAAGAGGAGGCGCTGGCCGACTCCGTCCGCCTGGCCTTGTCGCACGCGATCCGCGACGAACGCCCGCCGCAACCCAAATTTGCCACACCCATCGAACTGCAGCGCTACCAGCAATGGCTGGCGCAAATGTCGCAACGCCTGCAACGCAAGCTGCCGGACGCGCAGCTGCGCACGGAATTTTTGGAAACGGTATGGTATGAAGCGCGCCGCGCTGGCCTGGAACCGGCCCTGGTGCTGGGCCTGATCCAGGTGGAATCGGCCTACCGCAAATATGCTGTCTCGCTGGCTGGCGCACGCGGCTACATGCAGGTCATGCCATTCTGGACGGGCGTCATCGGCGACAGTGACCGCAGCAAGCTATTCCACATGCAAACGAATTTGCGCTATGGCTGCGCGATCTTGCGCATGTACCTGGATATGGAACGCGGGGATTTGTACCTGGCGCTGGGGCGGTATAACGGCAGCCGGGGGCGGGCAGAGTATCCGAATGCCGTGCTGGCGGCGTGGAAACAGTGGGAGTTCAGATGAAGGCTGGGGTCAGACCCCCGGCAGCGTTGGCGCAAAGCTCTGTGTTATCGGTGTTGAGGGTCTGACCCCAGCAAACGGTGTTGAGAGTCTGACCCCAAAAAAATGCCCCGCTCGCTGAATCAGCTACGGGGCACTCGCTCGGGATAGGGCCGGCGGGTATCTGATTATTTCAAATGATCGGAAATCAGTTTCGTCATTTCAAACATGGAGACTTGGGCTTTGCCGCTGAAAACAGCTTTCAGCTTGTCGTCCGCATTGATCATGCGGCGGTTGGCCGGATCTTGCAGATCGAGTTTTTTGATGTAATCCCATACCTTTTTGGTCACTTCCGTGCGCGGCAGTGGTGCTGCGCCAACAACGGCGGCCAGCTCTTTCGATGGCGTCATTGCTTTCATGAATGCTGCGTTTGGCTTGCGTGGTGTTGCCGGTGCTGCCGCTTTCTTTGCCGCTGCTGGTTTAGCTGCTGCTTTGGCTGCGGGTGCTGCTTTTTTGGCGGCGGCAGGCTTGGCTGCTGCGGCCGCTTTGGCTGGCGCTGCTACTGGGGTTTTTTTGGCTGTTGCCATCTTCGAGCCTCCTTAACAAACACATGGGAAATTGCGCAATTAATCGCACGGCTAATATTGGTGTGGATTGACCTTGTACGCAAGTGTTTTTCACGTTTTTACGAGGAAAAAGCAGCTAAATGGCGATGCTGTCGCCCGGGCGCACCGCGCAGGAGCACAGAAGCGTGTTTTTGCCCGTAAACGGCATGCTTGCTGACTCTACAGCGAGGGGTATTGAGGGGGAGAGAAGAACGGATGCCGGTCGCAGGAGAATGCAAACCGGCATTATTTGAAACGGTGTTTTTTGAGTCTCAAGCGATGCTGGTGCGGCGTCGCGAAGGCCATCAACATCCGCGCGAACGCGGGTGTTGATGCCTTACCTCATGCCGGGCATCATGCCCTTCATGGAACGCATCATCTTCATCATGCCGCCGCCGGACAATTTCTTCATCATCGTCTGCATTTGCTCGAATTGCGTCAGCATGCGGTTCACTTCCTGCACTTGCACGCCGGCGCCGGCGGCGATACGGCGCTTGCGCGTAGCCTTGATCAGTTCAGGCTTGGCGCGCTCCTGCGGCGTCATCGAATCGATGAT
This sequence comes from Janthinobacterium lividum PAMC 25724, assembly GCA_000242815.2. Taxonomy (GTDB): domain Bacteria; phylum Pseudomonadota; class Gammaproteobacteria; order Burkholderiales; family Burkholderiaceae_D; genus Janthinobacterium; species Janthinobacterium lividum_D. The sequence goes on along the minus strand of AHHB01000042.1, from coordinate 148,539 downwards.
GCCGCACATGCGGCGCACCTGTTTATCGGCTTGATCCATGTTCTTGCCGCCTGCCGCCTGCTGGAACTGCGCTGGCAGCTTATCCATCAGGTTGGCCATGCCGCCCATTTTCTTCATTTGCCCCAGTTGCGCCTTGAAGTCGTTCATGTCGAACTTGCCGCCGACCTTGATCTTTTGCGCCAGGTCGGCCGCAGCCTTGCTGTCGACGCCCTTGCGCGCTTCTTCCACCAGGGCGAGGATGTCGCCCATGCCCAGGATGCGGTTGGCCATGCGGGTCGGGTCAAATGCTTCCAGGCCGTCGAGTTTTTCCGAGACACCGGCAAACTTGATCGGCTTACCCGTAATGTGGCGTACCGACAGGGCGGCACCGCCGCGTGCATCGCCATCGAGCTTGGTCAGCACGATGCCGGTCAGCGGCAGTGCATCGTTGAACGCTTTCGCCGTATTGATCGCGTCCTGGCCCAGCATGGCGTCGACGACAAACAGGGTTTCGATCGGTTTCACGGCGCTGTGGACGGCAGCGATTTCGCGCATCATTTCTTCGTCGATACCCAGACGGCCTGCCGTATCGATGATCAGGACGTCGTGGTAATGCTTTTTCGCCCAGTCCAGCGCAGCGAGGGCGATATCGACCGGCTTGTCGGTGCTGGAAGAGGGGAAGAAGTCGGCGCCCACCTGGGCGGTGACCGATTGCAGCTGGGCGATCGCGGCAGGACGATACACGTCGGCCGAAACGGTCAGCACTTTCTTCTTCTTTTCTTCCTTCAGATATTTTGCCAGCTTGCCGACGGTGGTGGTTTTACCCACACCTTGCAGACCGGCCATCAGGATGATGGCGGGCGGTTGCTGCGCAAAGCTGATCTGCGACGCTTCCGGTCCCAGGTCGGCGCCCATCAGGGCGGCCAGCTCGCGCTGCACCACGCCGACCAGGGCCTGGCCTGGCGTGAGCGAGGAAATAACATCCTCGCCCATGGCTTTTTCTTTGACTTTGGCGATGAATTCGCGCACGGCGGGCAGGGCGACGTCGGCTTCGAGCAGCGCCAGGCGCACTTCGCGCAGCATGTCGGCGGTGTTCGCTTCGGTCAGGCGCGCCTCGCCGCGCATGGTCTTGACGACTTTGGCAAGCCGTTGGGTGAGATTATCTAGCATCATGAACCTGCAATGAAAAGCTTGGGAGTGGGCGGTGCTAAGAGCCTGACCCGGCAGGAGATGGATGCATCTGCTGGGGGAGGTTCTGAACCGGACGATGGGCGCCATTTTACTCCATCGCGGGGCCCTGGCGGTCCTGCGCTGCACTGCCTGGCGCCTGGTCTGCTTTTGAATTAGTTGGTATTTCTGTCAATGTCACGATTGCACGAAAGCCAAAGACGCGGTTAGAATAGTAATAATTCTCATTTGCATTTAAATGTATGCCGCGCTTGACCGGAAAGCGATGCCATGTCGGCCGCCGATACCGATGTGTCGCCGCACGCTGTCGCGCGACAGCGGTCCGTCCAATCTCGGCAAGGAGTTCAACAGCGGCGCCGCGCTGCGCCTGAACGTCAGCAATGCGCTCGACAAGCATGATGGCCAGAGCATTTGCTCGACTGTCTTCGGCAATCTGCTGGCACGCCGCGCAACCTGATGCTGAGCTTGAACTACCAACTGTCAATAATCACTGTTGAATGACCTATCTTGATGAAGGATGCATGGTTTATGGATGTGCAGTTCAATCTGGCCGGCGATGGCGGCAGCGGGCGTATGGCACCGGTCGCACCGCGATGATGAAAGCGGCCCACATATTGTTGTTCTCGCGCGTGCTTGCCGCCGTCTTTGGCGGCTATGCGCTCACGTCCGGCGTGGCTGTGCTGCTGTCGGCCGTGCTGCCGCTGTCGCGCGCCGAAGCTGTGCTGACAGCGACTCTGAGCGCCTTCGTCGTCTACACCTGCGCCGTGATCTGGGTCTTTGCCGTGCCGGACCTGCGCCGCGCCTGGCTCGGCATGCTGCTGCCGGCCATCGTCTGCGGCGGCATTGGCCTGCTGCTGTCGCGAGGTGCCGCTTGAGCGCCGTCAAGGTCGATAAGGTGGTCAAAACGCCACAGCAGGGCGGTTTGCGCCAGGCCATGGCCTGGCTGCATACCTGGAGCGGCCTGTGGATTTCCTGGCTGTTGTTCGCCATTTTTCTGACCGGCACCCTGGCCGTCTTCGACGACCCGATCGGCCACTGGATGACGCCTGAACACGCATTGGAAGAGGCATCGCGCGCGCACGACCCAGCGCTGCCCAAGGTCACGGACCGCGCGCACCGCCTGGAACTGGCGCTCGATTTCATGGCGAAGCAGCACCCGAAGGCGGATATGTGGGAAATCTGGCCCGTGCAGCGCCCGGGCCACGGCCTGTCCGCCTACTGGTTCCAGCCCAGCGGCGGCTATGGCTCGGCCGACCTCGATCCCTTGACGGGCGCCATCGTCAAACAGGCGCGCGCGGCAACGCAGCGCGATACCATCGGCGGCCACCATTTCGTCGATTTCCACTACGCGCTGCACGCGGGACGCATCGGCGTGTGGATCGTCGGCATCACCAGCATGATCATGCTGGTGGCGCTGGTGAGCGGCGTCATCACGCACAAGCGCATCTTCAAGGATTTCTTCACCTTTCGCCCGGCCAAGGGCCAGCGTTCCTGGCTCGACGCACACAATGCGGTGGCGGTGCTGACGTTACCGTTCCAGTGCATGATCGCCTATACGGGCCTGGCATTTTTCAGCGATGACTATGTGCCGGCCCCCGTGGTGGTGCAATATGGCATGGACAATGCCAAGAAAGCCTTCCTGGCCGACTGGAACGATGCGGGAAAACCCGTCAAGACAGGGCAGCCGCTGGCCATTCCCGCGCTGGAATCGTTCGCGCTGCGCGCCGAGCAAGCCATCGGCCAGGAAATCCGCGCCGTGGTGCTGGACAATCCAAATGACGCCTCCATGCGCGTATGCATGTATGGCTGGAATGAAGACGTTGAACTGCTGACGCGCCTGAGCGCCAATACGGGCCGTGCCTGCTATGCGCTGGCTACGGGCGAGCAAGTTGCCGTGCGCTTGCCGGGCGAGTCGGACACGGGCGGCGCGGGCTTGACGCGCTCCGTCATGTCTAACCTGCATATGGTCGGTTTCGGCGGTACGCCGATGCGCTGGCTGTATTTTGTCTGCGGCTTGGCCGGCACGGCCATGATGGGCACGGGTGCCATCCTGTTCCTGGTCAAGCGGCGCCAGAAGGCCGGCGCCGAGTTCGGCGCCTGCACGCAGCGCGTGTACCGCGTGATTGAATGCCTCAACGTGGCGGCGATTGCCGGCCTGGCCATTGCCTGTGTGGGCTTCCTGTGGGCCAACCGTTTGATCCCCATCGGCCTCGAACAGCGCGCCGGCTGGGAAGTGCGCGCCTTCTTCGGCGTGTGGCTCCTGATGTTGGTGCACGCCTGCCTGCGCGCCGAAAAGCGCGCCTGGATCGAGCAGTTGTGCTTGCTGGCCGTGCTATGCCTGCTGCTGCCGGTGCTGAATGTATTGAGCACGGGCGACAATCTGACGGCGCAGGTGGCGCGCGGCGACTGGGAAAGCGCCGGCGTGGAACTGGCCAGCATGGCCTTCGGCCTGCTGGCCGCCTGGGGCGCGTGGAAAGTCCACAAGCGCAAGGCGGTCAGCAAGAGCGCAGCCAAGGAAAGCGCTGCGCCATCGTCCAGCCTGCAAGTGACTACGCAAGGGCAGTCATGAACAACACTATCCTGTGTGCACTGGGCCTGTCGTATGCGGGCATGGCCAGCCTTGCGCTGGCGATGGATCGTCATCACGGTCAGGTATGGGGCCGCGACGCGGCGCCCAAGGTGCGGCGCGTGCTGCAATTGACCGGCGCACTGTTGCTGGCACTGGCCATCTGGCCATGCGTGGCCGGCTGGAGCGCCACCGTCGGCCTGGTCGCCTGGCTCGGATGCATCGGTGCCGGGGCGCTGCTGGTGGCCCTGCTGCTGCCATATGCGCCCCGCTTGCTGTTACGTAGTTCCTTGCTGGCAGCCGTCGCCGCGCTGGCAGCTCTGGTGACGTTGCTACCGTGATGTTCAGCGCCACCGCATGCGCGACGATGGCCTGGGTCTTGCCTGGCGCCGGGTTGGCCAGCGTAAAAAATATTATCCTGTCTCTAACACACGGTACTATCTAGGCAGAATAAAAATGCAGTGTTACGCGCAGGTTTGTCCATGCGGGCACACACCAACCACCACAGGAGAATTCGATGCAAAAGAAATTGACCTTGAAGACCGGCATCGCCGCCGCCCTCATGCTGGCGTTCAGCGCAGTTGCTACCCTGGCCCAGGCGCAGGAAGTCGTGCGCCTGGGTAATTTGAAATTCGCCCATTACGGTGCCGTGTCGTATATCAAGGAAATCGCACCCAAGTGCGGCATCAAGGTCGAAGAGCATATCTTTGCCAAGGGACTCGATGTGATGCAGGCCATCATTGCGGGCGAGCTGGACGTGGGGGCGACGGCGTCCGAGGCGGCCATCTCCGGGCGCGCCAGCGGTGCGCCCATCTATGTGGTGGCCGGTTTTGCCAAGGGCGGCGCGCGCCTGGTCGGGGGCACGGGGCAAAAGATCGCCAGCGTGAAGGATCTGAAGGGTAAGCGCGTCGGTGTGACGCGCGGCGGCATTCAGGAAGTGCTGCTGTTGGCCGAGCTGTCGCAAGCGGGCCTGACGTATTCCGAAACCAAGGGCAAGGATGTGCAACTGGTGTTCCTCGCCTACGCTGATTTGAACCAGGCGCTGATGGGCAACAATATCGATGCCATGATGCAGTCGGAGCCGCAATCGTCGCAGGCGATCAACAAGGGCTTTGGCAGCGAAGTCATCAAACCGTACGACACGCCGATCGGCGAACCCGTGCGTACCATGGTGATGACGGAAAAGTTTTACAAGGAACGCCGTCCCGTGGCGGAAAAATTCATGCGCTGCTTCGTCGAAGCCACCAAGACCTTTATTGACAATAAGGCGACGGCGGAAAAGTATGTGCGCGAAGTCGTGTTCCGCGGTCAAATCACGAAAGATGATTTCGACGATGCGATCAGCAATTCGCCGTATTCGTATGATATTTCGCCCGAACATATCCAGGTGACCACCGATGTGATGGTAAAAACGGGCGTGGGCCGCATGACGAAGCCGCCCGTGGCCAAGGACTGGGTCAAGACGGACTTGCTGGAGCAAGCGAAAAAGAGCCTGAATGTCAAGTAAATCAGGAAACCATCCAAACACCGCCGTGCCAGCCATGTTGCGGCGGTGTTTTGATCGGCCAGCGCCCTTGGCGCGTGAAAGCCCATCGAGCTTTTTTGGGACTGCCTGAAGCTCAGCGTATCGATACGCGTCAGTGCATCGCCGTTCTTGTGCTGGTGCGTGATGATGCGCCGTCATTGTCTTGCACGATCTGCTTGTGCATAGAGGATAGGCTGATCATCATGGCAACGTTGCTGCACTGTGGAAAAGTGTATCAGAAGAAAGATTGCCGAAATCTTGAGGGGTGTTACCCCGTTGCGCCTCAGGCGCGATATCATGGCAGGCTTGCAGCATGGGCTGGCGGCGCAATGCCTGTCATCCGGGCTGTCGCTTGAATCGCGCTTGTCGGCTATGGTGTAAACTTAAACTATGCAGATCTATTTCTTTTTCATCGCCGCCCTGTTGTACGCGGCGTGCGCGGTGCTTCCCTCATCCCGTGCCCGGCTCATTACCGGTCTGACCGGGCTCGCCTGGCTGGCGCACGCCATCACCCTGTGGTTCGACCTGATGGCGCCGGGCACCTTGCGTTTCGGCTTTTCGGCCATGCTGTCGGCCGCTCTATGGGTTTCGGTGGGCACCTACTGGTTAGAGAACCGTAATTTCAGCCTGGACGGACTGCGCCGCATGGTCATGCCCAGCGCCGTCATCGCCCTCGGCCTGGCCTGGGTCTTTCCTGGCAGCCAGGTCAGCATGGAAGGCAAGTCCGCCGTCTTCGGTTGGCATATTGCCGTGGCGGTGCTGGCCTATAGCACCTTGACGATAGCGGCTTTTCACGCCGTGCTCATGGCGCTGCAGGAATCGCGCCTGCATACGCGCAGCGAAAGCCGTGGCTTCATCGGCAGCGCGCTGGATCAGCTGCCAGCGCTGCTGACGATGGAAAAGTTGCTGTTCCGCATGATCGGCCTGGGCTTCATCCTGCTCAGCCTGACCGTGCTGTCGGGCATCGTGTTTTCCGAACAATTATTTGGCAAGGCGCTCAACTGGGATCACAAGTCCGTGTTTACCATGCTGTCGTGGCTGCTGTTTGCCGCCCTGCTGGCAGGGCGCCGCTTTCGCGGCTGGCGCGGCAAGACGGCCTTGAGCTTCACTTTGGCCGGTTTCGCCACCTTGCTGCTGGCCTATGTCGGTAGCCGTTTTGTACTGGAAGTGGTTTTACACCGAGGATACGCATGACACGAGTTTTATTCTGGCTGGCGCTGGTGTTTCTGGTGCTGTTTGCTATCCGCAGCAAGCTGCGCGGCATGCAGCAGCGCGCCCGCGCGCAGCAACCGCAACCGCAATCGAATCCATTTACGCCGCCGGGTCGGCCACAGCAATTGCCGGATGCCGAGCTGATGCTGTGTTGCGCCCATTGCGGCGTGTACTATCCAGCGTCCGAAAATGTGCAGGCCAAGGGCCACGATTACTGCAGCCACGCGCACGCCACGCTGTAAGGGCAAGCGCGCTGCATTGCGCATGCGTATCGTGACGTCCTCCGGCAGCTGTCCGGCGTAGCATCTGCAGCAAGCGGTTCCCCATCGCCATTGCAGAAAGGTGCGCTCTTCCATGCCCAGCCCCAGCCCCAGTGCGCAGTCCGCGACCGCCGCCGGCAAGGTGGCCGCTGGCGCCTTGCCATCGGTGCCGCAACTATGTGGCAATTCGCTGCCCATGCAGGCGCTGCGCGCGCAGATCGGGCGTATCGCACGCTGCGGCGCGCCGGTGGCCATCCGAGGTGAATCGGGCACGGGCAAGGAACTGGCGGCACGCGCCATCCACGCGCAGGGTGCGCGCGCCAGCTTGCCGTTTATCGCCGTCAACTGTGGTGCCATTCCCGAAGCGCTGATGGAAGCTGAATTCTTCGGCTGCCGGCCGGGTGCCTATACGGGCGCGCTGCACGAGCGTGAAGGATTGTTCCAGGCTGCCAACGGCGGCAGTTTGCTGCTCGATGAAGTCGATGACTTGCCGCTGGCCATGCAAGTGAAGCTGTTGCGCGTGCTGCAGGAGCGCCGCGTGCGCAAGCTCGGCGGCAGTAGCGACGAAGCCATTGATGTGCGTATCCTGTGCGCCAGCCAGCACGGCCTGGCGCGCGGCGTGGCCGCCGGCACGTTCCGCCAGGATCTGTTTTACCGCCTGAATGTCATCGAACTGGCGCTGCCATCGCTGCGTGAGCGGCGCGGCGATCTGCAGGTATTATGTGAAGCCATCCTGGCGCGTCTGGCACCAGGCCAGGGTGTGAGCCTGACGCCGCCGGTACTGGCGGCCCTGGCCGCGTATGCGTTTCCCGGCAATGTGCGCGAACTGGAAAATATGCTGGAACGGGCGCTGGCCTTTGCCGATGGCGGCGTGATCGCGCTCGACGGGTTGGACTTGCCGTCCTCGGCGGGCATCACCGCGCCGCGGACGGCATTGCCGCCGGTAGTGTCTGAGCGGCAACTGTGCTTGCCCGGCATGGCGCTCTCCGGCGTTGTCCCGGTCTTGCCGCTTGACATGTATTTGCGCCAGGCCGAGCGCGACATGATCTTGCAGGCGCTGGTACAGGCGCGCTATCACCGCGAACAGGCGGCGCGCCAGCCGGGGCTGAGCGTGCGCCAACTGCGTTACCGGATGCAGAAATTGACGATACAGGAATTGCTAGCTTGATGACAGCATGGACGATAGATGAAAACGGCTGGTGCGACGGCGCACTGCGCTATGACTCGCCGCACCAGGATGCGCGCCCGGACGGCGTGCAAGTCGACTTGCTGGTGATCCATAACATCAGCTTGCCGGGCGGCCAGTTTGGCGGACCGCATGTGTCCGACTTGTTTACCGGCCGGCTAGATTATAATGCCCATCCTTCTTTCGCCGACCTGCGTGGCTTGCAGGTCTCGGCGCACTTTTTTGTGCGGCGTGATGGTGCGCTGTTGCAATATGTTTCCGCTGATCAACGTGCCTGGCATGCTGGCGCGTCCACATTCGAAGGACGCGCGCAGTGCAATGGCTATTCCATCGGTATCGAAATGGAAGGTGCGGACGATGTACCTTTCCAGCGGCGGCAATACCATGTCCTGGCAGCGCTGACGGCGGCGCTGGTGGCGCGCTACGGCTTGTCCCAGGTGCGTGGCCACGAGCATATTGCAGCGGGGAGGAAGACGGACCCGGGACCATTTTTCGACTGGCATTATTATCAAGAATGCTGGCTGGAAACTGCCCGCGGCGAGCCTGCGTTAGCGCTTACTACGCGGGGATTGGGCTTTCCATCCGTGCCCTGAAAAGTCAACCGAAATCGTGTTTGGAAATACAAAAAATTACGCCGACAGATGCCGGAAAACTATTGCATCGCCTGTCGATGGGTACTACAATTAGTGTATAAATTGGATTTAAAGACTATATCTAGTGCCATCACAGACGTTTCCGGAATTATTACCAAAGCTATCCTGCTTGTTGATACGGCAGCGGGAACTGGCGTTTCACCACCCTTGATCATGTTGAGCGCCAGCCGAGCTGTACAGGTTGGGCGCATGATTTCTGGCTGTGAATTATTTACTATTTAGCAACAATTATTTGAGGAAAGCCTGACCATCGGGCGTTCTACTCAACAACATACGCGGCAGCAAAACTGCAGGCTGACTTTAGCTGACAACGGGAGCTTTAATGCAATCACCACAAGATATTTCCATCCATCCAACGCCAGTATCGCCAGCGCCAGGCGCGGCCAATAGCGTGGCGAGTACGGGCGCTGCCTTGGGCGACTATCGCATCATCCGCCGCAACGGCGCGGTGGTGGCATTTGAGCCTTCGAAGATCGCCATCGCCATGACCAAGGCGTTTCTGGCCGTCAACGGTGGCCAGGGCGCCGCTTCGGCACGCATCCGCGAACTGGTGGAACAACTGACCGACAGCGTCGTCGCCGCGCTGGTGCGCCGCCATCCGGGTGGCGGCACCTTCCATATCGAAGACGTGCAAGACCAGGTAGAACTGTCGCTGATGCGTTCGGGCGAGCACGACGTGGCGCGTGCCTACGTGCTGTACCGTGCCAAGCACATGGAAGAGCGTCGTTTGCAGAAGGAGGCGCTGGGCGCTTCCGCGCAAGTTTCCGCACCGCAATTGAATGTCACCGACAATGGCGTGCGTCGCCTGCTGGACATGCAGGAAGTGCGCGACCTGATCAACGCCGCCTGCGTCGGCCTGGAAAAGCACGTCGATGCCGACGCCATCCTGGCTGAAACGGTGAAGAACTTGTATGACGGCGTGCCTGTCGAAGAGCTGCACAAGTCGGCCATCCTGGCAGCGCGCGCGCTGATGGAAAAAGACCCGGCCTACAGCCAGGTCACGGCCCGCATCTTGCTCCATACGGTGCGCAAGGAAGTGTTTGGCAAGGAAGTGCCGCAATCGGCCGCTGCTGCCGAGTACCTGACGTACTTCCCGCAATATATCGCCAAGGGCATCGCCAACGATCTGCTGAACCCGGTACTCGCCAGCTTCGACCTGGAACGCCTGGCCAAGGCCATCGTTGCCGACCGCGACTTGCAATTCGGCTACATCGGCCTGCAAACGCTGTATGACCGCTACTTCCTGCACATCCATGACGTGCGCATCGAAATGCCGCAAGCGTTCTACATGCGCGTGGCGATGGGCCTGGCGCTGAACGAAGCGGACCGCGAAGCGCGCGCCATCGAGTTCTACAGCCTGCTGTCCTCGTTCGACTTCATGAGCTCGACCCCGACCCTGTTCAACTCGGGCACCCTGCGTTCGCAGCTGTCGTCGTGTTACCTGAGCACCGTCTCGGACGACCTGGAAGGCATCTATGACGCCATCAAGGACAATGCGCTGCTGGCCAAGTATGCCGGCGGCCTGGGTAACGACTGGACGCCAGTGCGCGCCCTGGGCGCCCATATCAAGGGCACCAACGGCAAGTCGCAAGGCGTGGTGCCGTTCCTGAAAGTAGTCAACGACACGGCCGTGGCAGTCAACCAGGGCGGCAAGCGCAAGGGCGCAGTCTGCGCCTACCTGGAAACCTGGCACATGGACATCGAGGAATTCCTCGACCTGCGCAAGAACACGGGCGACGACCGCCGCCGCACGCACGACATGAACACGTCGAACTGGATTCCCGACATGTTCATGAAGCGCGTCATGGAAAAAGGCGAGTGGACCCTGTTCTCGCCAAGCGAAACGCCAGACTTGCACGACCTGGTCGGCAAAGCCTTTGAAAAGGCTTACCTCGGCTACGAAGCCAAGGCAGCCGCCGGCGAAATCCGCTCGTTCAAGAAGATTCAGGCGCTGGACCTGTGGCGCAAGATGCTGTCGATGCTGTTTGAAACGGGCCACCCATGGATCACGTTCAAGGATCCTTGCAACATCCGCAGCCCGCAGTCGCACGTCGGCGTCGTCCACAGCTCGAATCTGTGCACCGAAATCACGCTTAACACGGGTCCGGATGAAATCGCCGTTTGCAACCTCGGTTCCGTCAACATGCCGGCGCACATGAAGGAAGGCAAGCTCGATCACGTCAAGCTGGCCAAGACCATCCGCACCGCCATGCGCATGCTCGACAACGTCATCGACATCAATTACTACGCCGTCGAGAAGGCGCGCAATTCGAACATGCGCCATCGTCCGGTCGGCATGGGTGTCATGGGCTTCCAGGACTGCCTGCACATGATGCGCATCCCGTTTGCCTCCGACGCAGCCGTCAGCTTCGCCGACACCTCGATGGAGACAGTCTGCTACTACGCCTACCTGGCATCGACAGAACTGGCCGAAGAACGCGGCCGCTATGAATCGTATGCCGGTTCGCTGTGGGACCGCGGCATCTTGCCGCAAGACTCGGTGAAACTGCTGGCCGAAGAGCGCGGCGGCTACCTGGAAGTCGATTCCTCGTCGGCCATGGACTGGACGCCGGTGCGTGAACGCATCGCCAAGTTCGGCATGCGCAACTCGAACTGCGTGGCGATCGCCCCGACGGCGACAATTTCGAACATCATTGGCGTGTCGGCCTGCATCGAGCCGACGTTCCAGAACCTGTATGTAAAATCGAACCTGTCCGGTGAATTCACCGAGATCAACGGCTACCTGGTGCGCGACCTGAAGGCGCGCGACCTGTGGGATGAAGTCATGATCTCCGACCTGAAGTACTTCGACGGTTCGCTGGTGAAGATCGACCGCATCCCGCAAGACCTGCGTGACATCTACGCCACTGCCTTTGAAGTGTCGCCAAGCTGGCTGGTGGAAGCGGCTTCGCGTCGCCAGAAGTGGATCGACCAGGCCCAGTCGCTGAACATTTACATGGCTGGCGCATCGGGCAAGAAACTCGATGAAACCTACAAGCTGGCATGGTTGCGTGGCCTGAAAACCACTTACTACCTGCGCACCATCGCCGCGACCCACATGGAGAAATCGACCTCCAAGACTGGTGCCCTCAATGCCGTGGCAGTCGATGGCGGCATGTCGGCAAGCGCACAGAGCGCCCAGGCTGCGGTCGTGGCGGCTGCCGCTGCCGCTGCCGCCGTGGCGGCGCCCGTGGCGGCAGCGGACGACGCCGATGGCGAAGCCTGCTACCTGCGCCCCGGTGATGACGGCTTTGAGGAATGCGAAGCTTGCCAGTAAAAACCTGCTGCGCTAGTCGACCCGATATTGTGCTCGCTAGCGACGGTTTTTAAAAAATGTAAAGTTGTCAGCCCAGCGCTGCTGGGCTGATTCAATGTTGTTAATGTCCGTATTGTCCGATTCAACGGACCTGTTGCGGAGCGCCGGCTCGCCGGCATCGAAAGGAATCATATTATGTCGTTGTCCTGGGATGATGAAACCACGTCGGTAGCTGTGCCGCGTCCGGCGCAGCAAGCGCCATTGGGAAATACCGAATTGAACCTGTCGGCCAGTGCCGAACCGTCCGAAGCGAACGCCGAGCAAGTGGCGCTTCGCGTGAATGCCGATGACAAGCGCATCATCAACGGCAAGACCGATGTCAACCAGTTGGTGCCGTTCAAGTATAAATGGGCATGGGACAAATATCTGGCCGGCTGCGCTAACCACTGGATGCCGCAGGAAGTGAACATGCAGCGCGATATCGAGCTGTGGAAAAACCCGAACGGCCTGACGGACGATGAGCGCCGCCTGGTCAAGCGCAACCTGGGCTTCTTCGTCACCGCCGACTCGCTGGCCGCCAACAACATCGTGCTGGGCACCTACCGCCACATCACGGCGCCGGAATGCCGCCAGTACCTGCTGCGCCAGGCGTTCGAGGAAGCGATCCATACGCACGCCTACCAGTACATCGTCGAATCGCTGGGCCTCGATGAAAGCGAGATCTTCAACGCCTACAACGAAGTCAAGTCGATTCGCGACAAGGATGAATTCCTGATCCCGTTTATCAATACGCTGACCGACCCTGCGTTTGTCACCGGCACGGTGGAAAACGACCAGAAGCTGTTGAAATCGCTGATCGTGTTTGCCTGCCTGATGGAAGGCCTGTTCTTCTACGTCGGCTTCACGCAAATCCTGGCGCTGGGTCGCCAAAACAAGATGATGGGTGCTGCCGAGCAGTACCAGTACATCTTGCGCGACGAATCGATGCATTGCAACTTCGGTATCGACTTGATCAACACGATCAAGATGGAAAACCCCTTGCTGTGGACGGCCGCCTTCCGCGAAGAGATCAAAGCGCTGTTCATGCAGGCTGTGGAACTGGAATACGCTTACGCGGAAGACACCATGCCGCGCGGTGTGCTGGGTCTGAATGCACCGATGTTCAAGGGCTATTTGCGCTTCATCGCCAACCGCCGCGCGCAACAGATCGGCCTCGAGCAGTTGTTCGCGCAGGAAGAAAATCCATTCCCGTGGATGAGCGAAATGATCGACATGAAGAAGGAACGCAACTTCTTCGAAACGCGCGTGACCGAGTACCAGACCGGTGGCGCGCTGAACTGGGAATAAGCGTCTTTCCGTCTATGCTCAAAGCGCCGTCTTCGTGACGGCGCTTTTTTTTGTGCGCCCGGCAGGGCGCACTCTTGCGGGTTGCCGATTCGGAGCGGCAGGCGGCGAAAAATGCGTCCGCTGTGGCAGCTAAAAGCCCCTCCAACGGGATGCAAAAATGCGTGCTTGCCTCAGCGATGCGAAGAGGCTCGCGCCAGGTTTTCGGATGCCGACAATGAGCGTAATATCGGCCCCGAAAATCGTTTCCGCAGACGCTGGCGGCGGCATTTGCCGCGCGATTGTGCGATAGCACGCGTATCGTGCAAAAAAGCGGGCGAAAATGTGTCGTGCCGGTTGCGCATGGACAAGGTTTTCGTGTACTTTATGAGATTGCAAATGCGAGTGTTAAGAAGCGGGGTTTTTTAACCGGCGCGGTAACGAAAAAACCTCGCAAAACAGGGATACAGATTTACACGGATATGCACAAAACCACACCGTTTTCGTCTGCCGCCGTGCCCGAATTTTTTCAGGCATGGCGGTTTTTTATTTGACGCATGGGTGTTGTGGCGAGCGCGATGCGAGGAGCGAAAAAACGCACGGCATCGAAAACGAATGACCGAATTCAGACTTTGCCACCAGCTGCGAGATTAAGCAGGGTGGCACCGACGATGGCTGAAGTGCTGCAAACGTGAGGAGTTGCAGCAGTTCAGCTGGTGCCGAATTCATTAGCGCAAACGACCGTTTGTGCCGATGAATAATTCGCCTGGTCCATCCCTGTGGTGGGTCGGACGGGTTTAAATCTTGTAGCTTAAATTTCTCATCTCAGATGAAGGAGAGACAAATGGCAACAGCCGCTAAGAAATCAGAAGTAAAGAAACCAGCCGCCAAGGCTGCTCCTGCCGCGAAGAAGCCGGCAGCCGCAGCCAAGACGGTTGCCGCTAAACCGGCCGCTAAACCGGCTGCCAAAGCCGCAGTCAAGCCAGCCGCCAAAGCTGCAGCCAAGCCTGCAGCAAAAGTGGCAGCCAAGCCAGTAGCAAAAGCTGCGGCGAAACCAGCGGCCAAGGCAACAGCAAAACCGGCCGCCAAGCCAGCAGCGAAACCTGTTGCCAAGGCAGCGGCCAAGCCAGCGGCGAAAAAAGCCGTTGCCAAGCCGGCAGCCAAGCCAGCAGCAAAAGCTGCAGCGAAACCTGCTGCCAAGCCAGCAGTGAAAAAAGCTGCAGCAAAACCGGCAGTCAAGGCAGCGGCCAAACCGGTCGCCAAGGCAGCAGCCAAGCCTGCAGTGAAAAAAGTCGTCGCCAAGGCGGTAGCCAAGGTGGTAGCCAAGGCAGCCGCCAAGCCGGCCGTCAAGGCAGCAGCGAAGCCAGTAGCGAAAGCGGCAGCCAAGCCAGCAGCGAAGGTCGCAGCCAAGCCAGCAGCGAAGCCAGCAGCAAAGGTGGCCGCCAAGCCTGCAGCGAAGAAAGCCGTCGCCAAGCCTGCAGCCAAAGCCAAGCCAGCGGCCAAGCCTGCAGCGAAGAAACCAGCTACCAAACCGGCAGCAAAGCCAGCAGCAAAGCCAGCAGCAAAGGCGGCAGCCAAGCCAGCGGCCAAGGTAGCAGCGAAGCCGGCAGCGAAAGTTGCCGCCAAGCCCGCCGCCAAGGTAGCCGCCAAGCCGGTCGCCAAAGCAGCAGCGAAGCCTGCCGTCAAGGTCGCAGCAGCAGCCAAGCCAACGGCCAAGGTAGCGGCCAAGCCAGTAGCCAAAGCCGCCGCCAAGCCAGCGGTCAAGCCGGCCGCGAAAGCAGCAGCGCCAGTAGCGGCCGCAGCGGTATCAGCCGCCGTGCCCGCCAAGCCAGCAGCGAAGAAGGCCGCGCCTAAAAAGGCCGTGCCGAAGAAGGCAGTTGCTGTCGCCAAGCCATCGGCACCGATCGCACCTGTAGCAAAAACCGTATTGTCACCGGCTGCTGCCTGGCCATTCCCAACCAGCACTCGCCCATCGTAATTGCTACGATACGGGTGCCTGGATGAGGCAACACGCCGCTGTGTGACTCAATCACACAGCGGTTTTTTTTTGGAGAATTAGTCGTGCTGATCGTTATTCTTACCTTGATCGTTGATACCATTGCCACCTTGCTGGGCGGCGTGTTGCTGCTGCGCTTCTGGATGCAGGCGGTGCGCGTGCGGCCCCCTTCATCGGTGGCGCAATTCACGTTTCAATTGTCCGACTGGCTGGTGCGTCCCCTGCGCCGCGTGGTACCGGGCGTGGGCGGATATGACTGGGCCAGCCTGATCGGCGCCTTCCTGATCGTGCTGCTGGCCAGCTCGATCCTGTTTGTTTCCGGCGCTCCCGTCGACGTGGTACTGCTCAAGTCGCTGCAACGCTTCCTGCAATGGATACTCTACGGTTTCATGGCTTTGCTGATCGTCGAAGCCATCTTTAGCTGGGTCAACCCGCATGCGCCGCTGGCGCCGTTTGTACGCGCCCTGAACGAGCCGCTGCTGCGTCCTATCCGCAAGGTGGTGCCGCTCGTTGGCAGCCTGGATCTGTCGCTGCTGGTGGCGCTGATCCTGCTGCAGATCGCGCAAGTGCTGGTGGGGATGATTATCGTGCTGCGATGATGGTGAGGGTGGAGTAGGTCGGGTTAGCGTAGCGTAACCCGACGTCAGCACTTTGGCACAAGCCGACGTGCATATGGGGTCAGACCCGGCGGGGCAATACGTCCCAATGGGACGTATTGCGATCGCGAAGCGACCGACCCCAGCCTTACTCGGACTTCGCTGGATTAATAGCGGTAACCGAACGCCGCTTCAAACTGGTCGGCGATGCCGGCCGGTGTAAACACATGGTTTTGCGCGCCTTGCGTGGCGATCTTGATGGCGCCCAGCAGGCTGGCCAGGCGGCCGCTGGTTTCCCAGCCCAGGTCGTTAGTGATGCCGAACAGCAAGCCAGCGCGGTAGGCGTCGCCGCAGCCTGTCGGGTCCAGCACTTCCTTGGCGACTACGACAGGAATGTCGATGCGCTTGCCATCCGTATAAATCTCCGAACCTTTTTCGCCGCGCGTAACGATCAGCGCCTCCAGGCGGCTGGCGATGTCCGGCAGGGTCAAGCCCGTGCGTTCCATCAACATTTCCATTTCATAGTCGTTGGCCGACACATACGTGGCTTTGTTGATGAAGTCGATCAACTGTTCGCCATTGAAACGTGGCAACTGCTGGCCTGGGTCGAACATGAAGGGGATGCCCAGTTCGGCCAGATCGGCGGCGTGCTTGAGCATGCCAAGGTCGCCGTCGGGCGAAATGATGGCGACCTTGGCCGGGCCCGCATTGGCGATCGGGTTTTCATGTGCAAACGACATGGCACCGGGGTGGAAGGCATTGATCTGGTTATTGTCCGCATCGGCCGTGACGAAGCATTGCGCGTTGTAGCTGTCGGCCTTGATCAGGATGTTGGCGGTGGAAATATCCAGCTTTTGCAGACGCTCCAGGTAGGCGGCGCTATCCTGGCCCATGACGCCGACGATGCGCGGGTCGCCGCCCAGCATTTTCAGGCTGTAGGCGATGTTGCCCGAGCAGCCGCCGAACTCCGTGCGCATGGTCGGTACGAGGAAGGACACGTTCACCTTGTGCAATTGGTCGGCCAGCAGCGATTCGCCGAAGCGGCCGTGGAATTGCATGATGGTGTCGGTGGCAAGCGAGCCGCAGATCAACGAGGTTTTTGTCATGATAGTGTCACTTAAGGGTAAAAGATGGCGATACGGTAACCAGACGCCGTGAGCTGGTCTAATGCAAAGTACAGTTTGATAGTTTGTTCCGAGCGCGCTGCAAAACCCAGGCTGATGTCGATCTCGGCCGGCAGATAGTCGCGCGGCGCGATCACGCGGCGCAACAGCGGCTTGTCGTTGGCGTCGTTGAGTATCAGCTCGATGTGGGGCCACGTTTGCACGCTGCGGCCCTGGTTGCGCAGCAGCGAGACGTAGGAAAAGGTTTGTTCCTTGATGGTTTGCAATTCACCTTGTTCGATGGCCAGCGCCTCGATCTGCGCTGGCAAGTCGACTTGGCAGCCATTGAGCTTGCACAGCGCGACCAGAGTTGGCTTGTACTGTGGGAATTGCGCCGCCAGTCGATTGCGGAAGGTGCTCATCATTTGTAGCAATAACAGCAACAGCAGCAGCACCGAAGCGATGGCCATGCTCACGCGCAAGGCCTTGCCGCTCTGTTCGCGGCGCCGTCCCTGGATCACAAAGGCCGGTTCGTCGCCGACTGCGGCCATGGTCGTTTCTGTGGCCGTGGCCTGTATCGCTGGCTCGGGCGCAACAGGGGCGGGCAATGGTTCAAAGGCGTGCTCGGCCAAGGTCGGTTCCAAACGCGTGGGCGCGGGCGCGACGCGCATAGGCCTGTGCAGGCTCACTTTGTCGGCCACCGGCAATGCTTGGGCCAGCGGGGCTGGCGCCGCTTCCAGATTCGGCTCGCGGCGGCTGTCGCGCAAATAGGTGGCGAAGGCGGGCGCGTCATCGACCTGGCGGCGTTTGAAGGGCGCCATCGGCTGGGGCAGCGGCGCTTCGGGTGGCTCGGCTGCTGCAACGACAGGGGCAGCGTCCATGACAGGGGCGGCAGCAGGGACAACGACAGGGGCGGCAGCCAAAGCGGCGTCTGGCGCAGCGATGTCAAAGTCCAGTTCGAGGTGTACGTCGTCGTCTTCGTCGTCCTTGCGCTGCGCCGCTTCCGGCAAGATGCCGAACGGGTCGAACGAGGTGTCGAAGTCGAGAGAATAAATGGGTTCGTCGTCCATGGTGGACGGCAAGCTGTTGTCGGTCGCGGCTATGCCCGATAACGTGGCGGCAGTGCCAGGGCCCGATGTCAAGAACGGCGATGCCGCAGCTGGATCGACCAGCGCGGCATTGCCGTCAAAGACTTCCCTGCACGTGCCACAGCGTACGATACCCCCACGCACTTCAACTGGTCAGCGGCGACCCGAAATATCGTGTTGCAATGGGGGCATTTGGTGGCGAGGGCCATTGCTGTGCTTATGCACCTTCCGCGCGGGGCGCAGGCGCTTGCGTGCTGCCCAGGCTGCCGTGCAGGGCCACCCAGCCATCTTGCTCGGCCCAGACACCCAGCGCGATGAACGGTGCGTAGGCAGCCGTCACTTCTTCCACCTGGCGTGCCAGCACGCCGGACAGGATCAGGGCGCCACCGTCGGCAACTCTGCCAGAGAGCATCGGTGCCATCAGCTGCAATGGGCTCGACAGAATATTGGCGACGACGATGTCAAATTTTGCCGTGGCGTGTGCCGACGTGGCAAACGTGTCTGGCAAGAAATATTCGATCTCGCACTGGTTGCGTTCGGCATTGTCGCGCGCCGATTCGATCGCTTGCGGGTCGATATCGACGCCCGCCACTGTTTGCGCGCCCAGCTTCTTGGCCACCATGGCCAGGATGCCGGAGCCGCAGCCGTAGTCAAGCACGCTCTTGCCCGGGGCAGGATGCGCTTCCAGCCACTCCATGCACAGGCGCGTGGTCGGATGGCTACCCGTGCCGAAGGCCAGGCCCGGGTCCAGTTCCAGGATCAGGCCGGCAGGATCCGGTGCCTCGTGCCAGCTGGGCACAACCCAGATATTCTTGCCGATGTGAATCGGCGCGAATTGCGACTGGGTCAGACGCACCCAGTCCTGCTCTTCCACGGGGCGCATGGTGAACGCTGGTGCCGTTGCCATGCCGATAGCTTGCGCTGCGGCAGCCACGATTGCGGCCTGGTCGGCGTCGACGTCGGTCAGCGCCACCACGCGGCTGCGTTCCCACGCCGCTTCCTTCGGTTCCATGCCGGGCTCGCCAAACAGGGGCTGCTCGGCATCCGTGCCTTCATCGGCGTCTTCCACCGAGACCGACAGGGCGCCGGCTTCCATCAACGCGTCAGACATGGCTTCGGCATTGTCACGCGCGATTTCTATGACGATTTCTGTCCAGCTCATGCGCCCGCCTTGATTTCAGATTTCTTGGCGATGCTGGGGCTGCCACCATTGAGGTTCTTGCCCAGGTCCGGCATGTCGGCCAGTTTCTGTTCCAGATAGTGAATGTTGGTGCCGCCTTCGATAAAGCGCGCATCGATCATCAGTTCGCGGTGCAGGGCAATATTCGTGCTGATGCCTTCGACCACCATTTCGGACAGGGCGATCTGCATGCGGCGGATTGCTTGCTCGCGCGTGGCGCCGTAAGCGATCACTTTGCCGATCATCGAGTCGTAGTGGGGCGGCACGTAGTAGCCGGCATAGGCGTGCGAGTCGACGCGGATGCCGGGGCCGCCCGGCGCGTGCCAAGAGACGATCTTGCCTGGCGATGGCGTGAACTTGAATGGATCTTCGGCATTGATGCGGCACTCGATGGCGTGGCCAGACAGCAAGACGTCACGCTGGCGGAAACGCAGTTTTTCGCCAGCGGCGATGCGGATCTGCTCTTGCACGATGTCGATGCCGGTGATCATCTCGGTGACTGGATGCTCCACTTGCACACGGGTATTCATTTCAATGAAATAGAACTCGCCGTTTTCGTACAGGAATTCAAACGTGCCGGCGCCGCGATAGCCGATCTTGCGGCAAGCTTCGGCGCAACGGTCGCCAATTTTTTCGATCAGCTTGCGTGGGATGCCCGGTGCCGGCGCTTCTTCGATCACTTTCTGGTGGCGGCGCTGCATGGAGCAGTCGCGCTCGCCCAGCCAGACGGCGTTCTTGTGTTCGTCGGCAAGGATCTGGATTTCCACGTGGCGCGGATTTTCCAGGTACTTCTCCATATACACTTCAGGGTTGCCGAAAGCCGTGCCGGCTTCCGTCTTGGTCATCGCCACGGCGTTGATCAGGGCCGCTTCCGTGTGCACCACGCGCATGCCGCGTCCGCCACCGCCACCGGCAGCCTTGATGATGACCGGGTAGCCGACCTTGCGGGCAATTTGCACGATCGCTTTTGGATCATCCGGCAACGCGCCTTCCGAGCCGGGAACGCAGGGTACGCCAGCCTTGATCATGGTTTGCTTGGCCGACACTTTGTCGCCCATCAAACGGATCGATTCGGAGCGCGGGCCGATGAAGACGAAGCCCGATTTCTCGACGCGTTCGGCAAAGTCGGCATTTTCCGACAGGAAGCCATAGCCTGGGTGAATCGCTTGCGCATCCGTCACTTCAGCGGCGCTGATGATGGCGGGCATGTTCAGATAGCTCAGGGACGACTGTGCCGGGCCGATACAAACGGATTCGTCGGCCAGCTTGACGTATTTTGCGTCCTTGTCGGCTTCGGAGTGGACTACAACCGTTTTGATGCCCATTTCGCGGCAGGCGCGCTGAATACGGAGGGCAATTTCACCACGGTTGGCAATCAGGATTTTTTCAAACATGGTAGGTTCGCGTATGTCTGTGAGAGCCGGCGAGCCGGCGAAACAACAAGTGTGAGGGGCTAAAACTGCAAACGGCCGTTGCCGGCCGTGTGGACTGGGTTTTAGCCGATCACAAACAAGGGTTGACCGAATTCGACCGGTTGGCCGTTTTCGACCAGGATCTGGGTCACGACACCGGCTTTATCGGAGTCGATTTCATTGAGCAGCTTCATCGCTTCGATGATGCACAGGGTATCACCTTCCTTGACGGTAGCGCCCACTTCAACATAGGCGGCGCTGCCAGGAGCGGAGGAGCGGTAGAAGGTGCCGACCATGGGCGACTTGACCACATAGCCGGTTGGCTCGGCGGCCACCACGACGGCAGCGGGCGCGGCAGCTGGTGCGGCTGGCTGGTAGTGGGCTTGCATGCCTTGCGGCTGCATCATGACCATCTGGTTTTGCGGCATGGCCGACGATTTGACGATGCGAACCTTGCTTTCGCCTTCGGTCACTTCCAGCTCTGCGATATCCGATTCGGCGACCAGGTCGATCAAGGTCTTGAGTTTTCGTAGATCCATGTAAAACCCCTAGGAATGTAGTTTGTTTTATGAGTGATGCGGTGATGTCCAGAACCTATCGCCGCGCTAAATGCGTGCAGATCGCGTAGATTAACGTTTTTTAAGCGCAAAGTCGATGGCAAACCGATATCCATCGAATCCCAGGCCGCAGATCGTCCCCTGCGCGATCGCGCTGAGAAATGAGTGATGTCGAAACGTTTCGCGTTGATAAATATTCGAGATATGGACTTCCACGAACGGTATGGCGACCCCGGCCAGCGCATCGCGCAAGGCAACGCTGGTATGGGTCAGGCCGCCCGGATTGATGACGATGGCATCGATCCCTTCGGCTCGCGCAGCGTGGATGCGGTCGATCAGTGCGCCTTCATGGTTGCTTTGAAAGCAGACCAGGTCGGCACCAGCGGCCATGGCTTGCGCCATTGCTGCCTGCTCGATATCGGCCAAGGTGCTGGCGCCGTAGACCTCAGGCTCGCGCGTTCCCAGCAAATTGAGGTTGGGACCGTTGAGCAGAAGGAGGTTTTTTGCCATGTATGGAAGACCGTTTTAGCGAAAGTTCCGCATTTTGCCGCCAAAGATACGCATTGGCAAGAGAAAAAAGCACGCTCCGAATTTACAATTTATCCAGATCGGCACGTAACTGATCAAATTTCAAGCGGCCCAGATAGGTCTTTTTGATTTCGCCATCGGCGCCGATCAGCACCGTAAAGGGCAAACCGCCCGTGGCATTGCCGAAATGACGCGACAAGTCGGTGCCGCTCAGGCCGGCAACATACACCGGATAGGCGATCTTGACTTTGTTGGCAAAAGTGGCAATGTTACTTGCTGAATCGACACCAATGCCGATGATTTGCAGGTTTTTCGCCGCATAGTGCCCTTGTACTTCGGATAACTCCGGCATTTCTTCCACGCAAGGAGGGCACCACGGCGCCCAAAAATTGACCAGCAAATTCTTGCCTTTCCATTGCGACAAGGCTTGCGTGGCGCCAGTCGCGTCCGGCAGTGACAGCGCATACAGTTCCTTGACGGGGCCCGTCGCGCCTGGCGCGATGGTTGTCGTCTGCGGTCCCGTGTCTTTCTTTTTTTCCTTGCTCAAGCCGACGTAAGCACCCATGCCGCCGAACATCAGCGCCACGATGGCGCAGGCGATCCAATTCTTTTTTGTCATAAATTTATCTATATCAATATTAGTCGGCAGCCGACACGCCATCGGCGAGGCTGGCGGCCAGCAGGCTGCGCAGCCCGGTGATATCGGTGCGCAGCACTTTTCCATCGGCTTTCGCTTTCAGGGCGCCGCGCATGTCGTCGAGTTCATACATGGCTGCGTGCACGCCCTCATTTTTCCATAAGAAACTGGCCGTCTCGACCGCATCATAACGCGCTCCTTTGAAATGCGGGCTTTCCGACATGTCGAGCACGACATTTTTATTCAACAGGAAGATGTGGATTTCTTTGGCGCTCTCGGCAAACAGCTGCAAGTAGATCTCGTCGTGGGGGCCAGCCGTACCGTTCAGCACGGGCCCGCTGAGCAGGGGATGAAATTGTTGCAACGCTTGCATGACCTGCAGCGCGATCGTGCGCAACTGGAACAGGCGCGCCGGCTGGCTGTCGGCCAGGAACAGGGCATTGTATTGCCGCACCTGTGCCTCGATCATATCGTTGTCAGGTAGTACATTGGCCAAGTTCGGCGCATCGCCGAGTATCTGCCGCGCTGCCTTGCGCTTGGCACTGCCATAGTCGGCGCCATCGTGCGCCACGAGGCGCGCGGCAGCGGCAGCTATTTCCAGGCGCAACTGGGCGCTATCGTCAAATGCATCGTTCGTCATGCGCATGATGATACTCCGAAGCGGGAAAAGTCATGGCGTCAGGTAAAATCGCGTACTTGCTGTTTTTTATTTCACCGTCTTACTTACTAAGCGTGCACCTTCGCACTGATCACATGCATATTCATATTCTCGGCATTTGCGGTACCTTCATGGGCGGCCTGGCCGTGCTGGCCAAGGAGGCTGGTCACAAAGTTACCGGTTGCGATGCCAACGTCTTCCGCCGATGAGCACCCAGCTGGAATCGCAGGGAATCGAACTGATCCAGGGTTTTGATCCGCAACAAACCAAGCTCAATCCGGATTTGTATGTGATTGGCAATGTGGTTTCGCGCGGCAACGCGCTGGTGGAAGAAATCCTCAACCGCAGCTTGCCCTATGTCTCCGGCCCGCAGTGGATAGGCGAACATATCTTGCGCAATCGGTGGGTGCTGGCCGTGGCCGGCACGCATGGCAAGACGACCACGTCTGCCATGCTGGCCTGGATCCTCGAAGACGCCGGCTACGCGCCCGGTTTCCTGATCGGTGGCGTGCCGATGAACTTTGGCATTTCCGCCCGCCTCAGCGGCAAGATCGACGGCAAGAGCGTCGATTCGGACTTCTTCGTCATCGAAGCCGATGAATACGATACGGCCTTCTTCGACAAGCGCAGCAAGTTCGTGCATTACCACGCGAAGACGGCCATCATGAATAATCTGGAATATGATCACGCCGACATCTTCCCCGATCTGCACGCGATCGAGACGCAATTCCACCATCTGGCACGCACCGTGCCCGGCATCGGCCGCCTGGTCTTCAACGGCGACGAAGCGTCGCTGCAGCGTGTGCTGGCGCGTGGTTGCTGGAGTGAAACGGAAAGTTTTGGCCAGGATGCCAACTGGCAATTGCAAGAACAGAGCGATGGCAGTTTCGACGTCTATTTCAATGGCCAGCAGGCAGGCCATGTGGCGTGGGCGCTCACGGGCAAGCATAACCGCAGCAATGCGCTGGCGGCCATCGCCGCCGCGCGCCACGTGGGCGTGCCTATTGCCCAGGCGTGCGCCGCGCTGGCCAGGTTCGATAGCGTCAAGCGCCGCATGGAAGTGCGCGGCGTGGTCAACAACATTACCGTATATGACGATTTCGCCCATCATCCGACGGCCATCGCCACCACGGTGGGCGGGCTGCGTCAAAAAATGCGCCAAATCGCCGGCAACAGCGGCCGCATCCTGGCCGTGCTGGAGCCACGTTCGAACACCATGAAGCTGGGCGCCATGAAAGATGCGCTGCCCGGCAGCCTGAACGATGCCGACCTGGTCTTCGGTTTCGGCAGCCATGCTGCGCTGGGCTGGAGCCTGGGCGACGCGCTGGCGCCGCTGGGCAAGATTGCCAGCGCCTATGAAGATATCGATACCCTGGTCGCCGCCGTGGCAGCGAGCGCCCGTCCGGGCGACCAGATCGTCGTCATGAGCAACGGCGGCTTTGGCGGCGTGCACCAGAAATTGCTGGAAGCCCTGGGCCGATGATTCTGTACCTGCACGGATTTCGTTCGTCGCCCCTGTCGATGAAGTCGCGCCTGCTGGCCGCGCAGATGCAGGCGCTGGGCCGCGAGGCAGAGTGGCTATGTCCGCAATTGCCGGCCTCGCCCAAGCTGGCCATCGAGCTGGCCTTGATGCTGGTCAAGGACGTGGCGCCGGGCGAGTTGACGATCATCGGCTCATCCTTGGGTGGCTATTACGCCACCTGGCTGGCCGAGCAACTCGGCTGCCGCGCCGTGCTGCTGAATCCTGCCATCGTGCCCCTGATCGACCTGGAGCAGCATGTGGGCGTGACGACAGAGTTCCATTCGGACCAGCCATTCGAGTTCAAGCGCGAGTATATCGACGAACTGCGTGCGTTTGCCGTAGCGGAAATTACTCAACCACAACGCTACTTCCTGATTGCCGCCAGCGGCGATGAAGTGCTCGACTACCGCGACATGGTGGCGCATTATCCGGGGGCGCAGCAGTGCGTCATCGATGGCAGCGACCATGGCATCAGCGAATTTTCTGATTACCTGGCACCCGTGCTGGCATTTTGCGGTATCACTGCGGACGCCGCCCGGTGAGGCCCGGTTCGCTGCGCCAGGCGCAATGGCATGCGCACGTCAACGCCGTCCATGCGCCGGCCGCCTTGCGCCACTGGCTCACGGCTGGCGGCTCGCTGACGGCCAAGTTGAAAGCGCACAGCCAGGCATTTCGCGTGCAATGTTTGCATCAGGAAACGGCGCGTTGCCTGAATGACGAGGCCGCCATCATTGGTCTACACCGCGCGGGCCGTGTATGGGAGCGCGAAGTGTTGTTGCGTTGTGATAACAGGCCGGCCGTGTTTGGCCATACCGTCGTGCCCATGCAGGCGACGGCCACGGACTGGCCTTTGTTTTCCGCGCTGGGCGAGCGCTCGCTGGGCACGACGCTGTTCGGTGACCGCATGGTGCGCCGTGGCAGGCTGGAATTTGCCCGCTTGCGCGCCAGCCACCCGCTGGTGCAGCGGGTGCAGGCAGCGCTGGCACGGGACGGGCAGGGCGTCGACGAGAAGGCGCTGTTTTTTGCCCGCCGCTGCCTGTATCAGCGTCACCAGGGATTGCTGCTGGTAACTGAAGTATTTTTGCCGGCGGTGCTAGAGTTGACATCGTTCACTCGCACCGTTGCAACCGACACATTAATAAACAAAGCATAATAATGAATCTATTTTTTGAAGAATCCGGCGATTTCAAGGTCGGCACGGTCCTGTCACAAGCGGGTGAGGCGTATCAAGTGGAAATGGCCAGCGGCAAGCGCACCAAGGTCAAGATCAAGGATGTGTTGCTGCAGTATGAAAAGCCGGCCCCGGCCGAGCTGCTCGAGCAAGCCAAGGCCCTCGCTGTGGATATCGACCTCGATTTCCTGTGGGAAGTGGCGGGCGAAGACGAGTTCGGCTTTGTCGAGCTGGGCACCGAGTATTTCGGCCACGCTCCCTTGCCGCCGGAAGCGGCCGGCCTGATCCTGGCCCTGCATTCGGCGCCCGTGTATTTTTACAAAAAGGGCCGTGGCCGCTACAAGGCGGCGCCGGAAGCGTCCTTGAAGGCGGCATTGGCCGGCATCGAAAAGAAAAAGCAGCAGGCGCTGGTGCAAGCGGCGTATGTGGAAGAACTGAAACAGAACCGCTTGCCCGCCTCGATGCAGCCCATGGTGCTGCAACTGTTGTTCAAGCCCGACAAGAACACCATCGAATACAAGGCGCTGGAAGCGGCCTGCACCGAGTTGCACACCACGCCGCCGCGCCTGATGCTGGCCGTCGGTGGCATGTCGTCGCCGAAAGACTTGCACCTGTCGAAATTTCTCTTCGAAAATTTCCCCAAGGGTGCCGGCTTCCCGAGCGTGCCTGTGCCTGCCGTGACGGCCAAACTGCCGCTGGCCGACGTGGCCGCCTTCTCGATCGACGACGTGACCACTACCGAGATCGACGATGCCTTCTCCGTGCAGACGCTGCCCGATGGTACCGTGAAAGTGGGCATACATATCGCCGCGCCGGGCCTGGGCATACGCCCGGATGATGTGATCGACAAGATGGCGCGCCAGCGCATGTCGACCGTCTACATGCCGGGCGACAAGATCACCATGCTGCCCGACGAAATCGTGCAGGCTTTCACGCTCGCGGAAGGTACGACCTGCCCGGCCCTGTCGCTGTACGCGACGCTGGACCCGAAAGCCGACTGGGCCGTGGTCAGCACGCAGACGCGCGCCGAGCTGGTGCCGATTGCCAGCAATTTGCGGCATAACCAGCTCGACGACCTGGTCAACGAGGAAACCCTGGCCAGCGGCGAGGGCGAGTACCCGCACAAGGCTGATTTTGCCGTGCTGTGGCAATGGGCGCAGCAACTGGAGCAGGGCCGCATGAAGAAACGCGAAGCGTTTGGCCTGAAGCCGGAACAGAATAACCGCGTCGATTTCAATTTCTATGTGGAAAACGATGTCGTCACCGTGGCCCGCCGCAAGCGTGGTGCGCCGCTCGACAAGATCGTCGCTGAACTGATGATTTTTGCTAACAGCAGCTGGGGCAAGATGCTGCACGAGCACGGCGTGCCTGGCATCTATCGCAGCCAGGGTGGCGGCAGCGGCAATAGCTGGGCGGCAAAGATGCAGGTGCGCATGGTCACCCATGCGGCGCCGCACCAGGGCCTGGGCGTCGATCAATATGCGTGGAGCACCTCGCCCTTGCGCCGCTATACGGACTTGGTGAACCAATGGCAAATCATTGCCTGCGCCGAGCATGGCGTGACGGCACCCCTGGTGGCGCCGTTCAAGCCGCGTGACGCCAACCTGTTCGCCATCGTCTCGGCGTTTGACGCAGCGTATGCGGCGTATGGCGATTTCCAGTCGAACATGGAACGCTACTGGTGCTTGCGCTGGCTGCACCAGGAAAATGCGCGTCAGGTCGATGCTGTCGTGCTGAAAGATGAAATCCTGCGTCTGGTCGACATTCCGCTGGTCATCAAGCTGCCGGGCATGCCAGCGGTGGCGCGCGGCGCCCAGGTGAAGCTGGACTTGCTGCGCTGGGATGAGGTCGACCTGAGCATCGAAGCGCGCCTGCTGGAAATCGCCGCCGCGCCCGATGCGGCGACCGACGCCGCACTCGACTACGAGGAAGAGGCGGGTGAGCAAGACGCTGAAGACGCCGAAGACGCCGAAGACGCTGACGTGGCGGCCGTAGCCTCGCCGGAAGCGGCGAACCAGGTCAGCGACGCCGATGCGCAAGTGGCGCAACTGCTCAGCGAAGACGTGGTCAGCGAGCCTGAGCTCAAGTAAGGCCGCCGTCAGGCCACAAGGCGGTGCTGAAAACTGTTGCCGGCACCGCCCTTTGACGTAGAATTGAGCACATTTTGTGCTTGTTGCGAACTGGGTTGCGCGTGAAGTCTTTCCGAGAGTATCGTTTCTTGATGATCGCCGTGGCGGTATCGCTGCTGGCGCACGGCGCCTTGCTGGCGATGCATTTTGTCGCGCCTGCCCCGCAGCGTGCGGTGGCCACGGATCCCGGCCTGGAAGTGATACTGGTCAATGCCAAGCATGCCAATAAACCGCTGCAGGCCGAGGCCCTGGCGCAAGCCAATCTCGATGGCGGTGGCCAGGCCGACAAGGGCCGCGCCAAGTCGCCCTTGCCCGACATGCGCAAGGTCGATGAGGGCGACAGCGTCAAGGCCAGCGCCCGGCGCATCGCCGAGTTGGAGCAGAAGCAGCAGGAACTGCTGACGCAGACGGCCAAGGCTACCCCTTACAGCGCTGCGCCCGTCACGGAAAAGGACAAGCCCAATCCCTTGGCCAGCGGTGCGGATTTGATGGAAAGCAGCAAGGCCATCGCGCGCATGGCGGCCGAGATCAGCCAGACCGTGGAAGACCAGAACAAGCGTCCCCGCAAGACCTTCATTACGCCCAGCACGCAGGAGGTCGGTTATGCCATGTATTACAAGACCTTGCAAAAGCGTATCGAGGAAATCGGCACCCTGAATTTCCCGCAAAAGAATGGCCGCAAGATGTATGGCGAACTGGTCGTATACATTCCCGTCTTCCAGGACGGCACGATTTACCAGGTGGAAGGTGGCGCCCGCGTGGAGAAAAGCTCGGGCAACCCAGCGCTGGACGCTGCCGCCCTGGCCATCGTGCGCCGCGCGGCGCCGTTCGGCCGTTTTCCCCCGAATATGTTGTCGAGTGATAAAGATGACCTGTGGGTTGTCATCACCCGTTTCAAATTTACCCGCGAAGAAAAAATGGAAGCTAACCTGACTGGCGGCAGCAATTGAACAAGCAAACGACTCATCCTGATCAGTATTGCGTATTTGGCAACCCCATCGCCCATAGCAAGTCCCCGCTGATTCACGCCGCCTTTGCCCTGCAGACGGGCGAGCCCATCGTCTACGAACGCCGGCTGGCGCCGCTCGATGGCTTTGCCCTGGCGGCCCGCAGCTTCGCAGAAGAAGGGGGCAAGGGCGCGAACGTGACGGTGCCATTCAAGCTCGATGCGTGTGCATTTGCAAGCGAACTGACGCCGCGCGCCAGGGCGGCAGGCGCTGTCAACACCCTGCGTTTCGATGGCGACACCATTCTTGGCGACAATACCGATGGCGCTGGCCTGGTGGCCGACATCGTGCGCAATGCGGGCGTGGCCATCGCCGGCAAGCGCGTACTGTTGCTCGGTGCGGGCGGTGCGGCGCGCGGCGTTGTGTTGCCGCTGCTGGAGCAGGCGCCCCTGGAACTGGTCATTGCCAACCGCAGCGTGGCCACGGCCGAGGCGCTGGTGGCGCAGTTTGCCGATGCGGCGAGTCATCCTGAGCAGCTGCGTGCCGGTGGCTTCGCGTTGCCCGAAGGTGTTTTCGATATCGTCATCAATGCCACCTCGGCCAGCCTGGCGGGCGATTTGCCGCCCGTGCCCGCGCACGTCTTCGGCAGCCACACGCTGGCGCTGGACATGATGTATGGCGCCCAGCCCACCGTCTTCATGGACTTTGCCGCACAGCATGGCGCGCACGTGCGCGATGGTTTGGGCATGCTGGTCGAGCAGGCGGCAGCAGCGTTTTACGTGTGGCGCGGCGTGCAGCCGCAGACGCAGCACTTGCTGGCGCAATTGCGGGGCAGCCTGTGAACGTCGGCAAGAAGGGCGCGCGCCGTAGCGGGAGCCGCTATGGCTGGATCAAGTGGCTGTTCATCGTGCCGGTGTTGTCCTTCATCGTCGTGCAACTGTATTTTTTCCTGCAAATCTGGTGGTGGGTCGACCACAATCCGTCCAGCACGGCCTTCATGCGCGAACAGTTGTCTGTCTTGCAGGACAAGAATCCGAATGCCGCGATCGAGCAGACGTGGGTGCCATACAAGCGCATCTCGAACAACTTGAAACGGGCCATCATCGCTTCGGAAGATGCGAATTTCTCCGAGCATGAAGGGGTAGACTGGGAGGCTTTGCAAAAGGCCTACGAAAAGAATAATAAAAAGCAAAAGGTTGTGGCGGGCGGCTCGACTATCACACAACAGTTGGCGAAGAATCTGTTCCTCTCCGGTTCGCGCAGCTATGTGCGCAAGGGCCAGGAGCTGATCATCACCTACATGCTGGAAAGCCTGATGGAGAAGCAGCGCATTTTCGAGATTTATTTGAACGTGGTGGAATTTGGCACCGGCATCTTCGGCGCCGAAGCGGCTGCGCGTCACTATTACCACGTCAGTGCCGCGGGTCTGAGTGCGGCGCAGGGAGCGAAGCTGGCCGTGATGCTGCCGAACCCCCGCTTTTATGACCGTCACCGTGATACGGGCTACCTGAACCGGCGCACGGGCGTGATCCTGCGCCGCATGGGGGCGGCCGAACTGCCTTGATGGCGGTCTGATTTGTGCTCATAAAATTAATGATGTATTTTTAGAACTATTGTGGCGCAGCATCTTAATCGGCACGCTTGCTGCAAGGCCGCACTTTTTCCGTGAAAAAGCGGTGCTGGGGGGTGGTCGTGAAAAGGCCTTTGCGGGTACACTTGCGCTGTTTTCATTTTTGGCGCCAGCGCCAGCACATCACGATAACCCAACATCCGGCTGAGAGCGCGCATGATCAATGTCTTTGTATTACAGAATGGCCGGCTCAACCAGGTGCCGATCGACAGCCGCGCAGACCTCGAAAATGCCGAACCGGTGTGGGTCGACCTGACCGACCCCACCGATGATGAACGGGCCTGGGTCAAGGCTATCTACAACGTCACCCTGCCGGGCGAAGACGAAGTCAAGGATATTGAAGCGTCGGCCCGCTATTACGAAGCGGAAAACGGCGACTTGCATCTGCGCACAGACTTCTTGCGTGAAGAAGACGACGGTCCGTCGCGCGTCATTACCGTGGCGTTCATTCTGGCCCGCAAGATTCTGTTTTCCATGCATACGGACGACTTGCCCGTGTTCCGCCTGGTGCGCATGCGCGCCCGTTCGCGGCCAGGCTCGATTGCCGACTATATGGATGTGTTGCTCGACCTGTACGCCACCGACGCCGAATATTCGGCTGACGTGCTCGAAGGCATCTACCAGAACCTGGAAGAAGTCAGCACGCGTGTGCTGCAAAAGGAATTTACCGATGCGCACGCCGCCGAAGCGTTGAACGCGATTGCGCACGAGGAAGACTTGAATGGGCGTATCCGCCGCAACATGATGGATACGCGCCGCGCCGTGAGTTTCCTGATGCGCGGCCGCTTGCTCAATTCCGAGCAGTTCGAGGAAGCGCGGCAGATTTTGCGCGACATCGAATCGCTGGACGGCCATACCTCGTTCCTGTTTGACAAGATCAACTTCCTGATGGATGCCACCGTCGGTTTCATCAACATCAACCAGAACAAGATCATCAAGATCTTCTCGGTGGCCAGCGTGGCTTTCTTGCCGCCTACCTTGATCGCCAGCGTGTACGGCATGAACTTCAAGCTGATGCCGGAACTGGAATGGTCGTTCGGCTATCCATGGGCCTGGAGTCTGATGATTACCAGCGCCATCGCGCCCTTCCTGTACTTCCGCCATCGCGGCTGGCTAAAATAAGTCTTCTGCGCCGCGACGCGTCTGCGTCCTGGCGTCGCCAGCTTGCGCCTCCGGTATGGCGCCAGGCCGATGCCTGGTGCTGCAAGATAGCGTCACGGGCGTGACGGCCGCGGTGCCGGACACCGCCGCCGTCTGACTGCGCTTACGCTAATTGAGCAAACACCTTGCGCGCGGCGGCGATGGTGGCGTCGATGACGGCATCGTCATGCTGCGCCGAGACGAAGCCGGCCTCGAAGGCGGCTGGCGCAAAGTACACGCCTTCGTCCAGCATGGCGTGGAAGAAGGCATTGAACTTGCTGCGGTCGCCTGCCATCATTTCTGCATAGCTGGTCGGTGGCGTGGCGCTGAAATAAATGCCGAACATGCCACCGATGTAGTCGGCGCAGAAGACTACGCCAGCGTCGTTTGCGGCGGCAGTCAAGCCTTCGGCCAGGCGCTTGGCGGTGGCGCCCAGCCGCTCGTAAAAGCCTGGCTGCTGGATCAGTTTCAAGGTCGTCATGCCGGCCGCCACGGCGCCGGGTTGCCCGACAGGGTACCTGCCTGGTAGACGGCGCCCAGCGGTGCCATATGCTGCATCAGCGCCGCGCTGCCACCGAAGGCCGCCACCGGCAGGCCGCCGCCTATCACCTTGCCCAGTGCGGTGAGATCGGGTTTGATGCCGTACAGTTCCTGCGCGCCGCCCAGGGCCACGCGCAAGCCGCACATGACCTCATCGAAAATGAGCAGGGCGCCGTGCTGCGTGCACAGATCGCGCATCGCCTGCAGAAATTGCGGCGTGGCTTTCACCAGGTTCATGTTGCCGGCCACGGGTTCGACGATGACGCAGGCGATTTGCGCGCCGTAGCTGTCGAAGGCGTCTTTCAGCTGCTCCACGTTGTTATAGTCGAGTACCAGCGTATGCTTGACGAAATCTTCCGGCACGCCGGCCGAGGTCGGGTTGCCGAAGGTGAGCAGGCCGCTGCCTGCCTTGACCAGCAGTGAATCGGCGTGGCCGTGGTAGCAGCCTTCGAATTTGACGATCTTGTCGCGTCCGGTGGCGCCGCGCGCCAGGCGCAGGGCGCTCATGGTCGCTTCCGTGCCCGACGATACCAGGCGCACTTGCTCGATGGAGGGCACCAGGCGCGTGATTTCCTCGGCCATCAGTACTTCGCCTTCGGTCGGTGCGCCGAACGACAGGCCCAGCGCGGCTGCATCTTGCACCGCCTTGACCACTTCCGGATGGGCGTGGCCGACGATGGCCGGGCCCCACGAACCGATGTAGTCGATATAGCGCTTGCCGTCTGCATCCCAGAAGTAGGGGCCTTCGGCGCGTGTGATGAAGCGCGGCGTGCCACCGACGGAGCGGAAGGCGCGCACGGGCGAGTTGACGCCGCCTGGCGTGGTTTTTTGTGCGCGGGCAAACAGGATGTCGTTCTGTGAAGTCGTCGTCATGATAATCGTGCCTTGAAAGTGGATCGTTGTCTGTGTCGTCTGATCTGTGCTGATTGCTGTATTTATTGGCTGGCGCGCTGGCGCTGCTGCTGGAACTGCCGGTTCGGCACCAGCTTGCCCATGCCGTGGCGCTGCGCGTGGGCCAGCGCGCCGGTAGTAAATTCCTGCGCCGCCACGATCACCTGCGGCACATCGTCTTCGTTTTCAGCCAGCGCCAAGAGGGCGGTGGCCGCCGCGGACAGGGTGCTGCCGGCGCCGTTGAAGATGCCCGGCAGGTGTTGCCATTCATCGTGGCGCACCACGCCGTCCTCGCCGAACAGGGTATTGGCGCGCAACTTGCCTTCGGCCGTGCCGGACTTGCTGGCATTGGCCGGCATGCCGGTGACGAGCACGTATTCGCAGCCCAGGGCGACCAGGTAGTCGACATCGTTCTGTAAAGTATCGTCCGGGTCGGCATCGCGCCAGGTTTCGGCCAGGCGCTCCAGTTCTACCGGCGAGAGCACCAGCAAGGTCGTTTGCGGGATCAACAACTGGCGCACCGCAGTGAGGATGTCTTCGTCGTCCATGCCCTGTTCCGGCAAGGCTGAAATGAAGGGATCGAGGATCAGCGGCACGTTCGGATAGTCGGAGACGATTTCGGCGATGGCCGTGACGTTTTCCACGCTGCCCAGCGCGCCGATCTTGATGGCCGAGACGGACATGTCTTCCAGCAGCACGCGTGCCTGGTCGGAAACCCAGTCCGGGTCGACTGCCTGCACGTCTTCCACGCGCGCCGTATCGCTGATCAACAGGCCCGTGGTGACCGACAGGCCATGGCAGCCGAAGGCTGAAAACGTGGCCAGGTCGGCCTGTATGCCGATCGCGCCGACTGGATCGGACACGCCGAAGCTTAATATGAGGGGAGAAGTTTGGTTTTGCACGGCGGGTAGATTAAGATACCTAATTCAGCATTTTACTTGATTGAAGGGTGGCAGAACGTGAGTAGCAACGAAACAACGCAGCAATTCCAAACGTGGATGTGTCTTATTTGCGGCTGGGTTTATGACGAGGCGGCCGGCCTACCCGATGAAGACATCGCGCCCGGCACGCGTTGGGCCGATGTTCCGATGAACTGGACCTGTCCCGAATGCGGTGCGCGCAAGGATGATTTCGAGATGGTGGCGCTTTAATTAATCCAGACCCCGGGGATGGTGCTGCCGCATGCTGGTATCGCGGCCGCTTGTGCTATCGTATGAAAGATTGTCGAATAATCACATGACGCGTCCCTTCCTGCCCGAGGCGCCGTCCGATGCCGCGTGCGCCAGCGTCACAATACTGCTGATCGACGACAGCGCTACGAGCCGCAGCGCGGCCGAAAGGGTCTTGCGCGAGGCAGGATATCGCGTGGTGGTGGCGGAAGACGGCTTCGTGGCTCTGGCCAAGATCGCCGACTGCCAGCCGGCGTTGATCGTGTGCGACATCGTGATGCCGCGCCTGGACGGCTACCGCACGTGTGCGCTGATCAAGTCCAGTGCGGCTTTTCATGCCACGCCGGTGCTGATGCTGTCGTCCAAGCAGGGATTGTTCGACCGCGCGCGCGGCGCCATGGCAGGCGCCAGCGCTTGCCTGGTCAAGCCGCTGACGCGCGAGGCGCTGCTGGAAGCCGTGCGGCTGCACCTGGCCAGGCATTTTGAGTAAGTAGTTTATTGATTGACAACGCAGCAAGGAAGCAGATGGCCATACACACAATTCTGATCGTCGATGACTCGCCGACAGAACGCTATTACCTGAGCGAGATGCTGGTGCGTGCCGGTTATGCCGTCGTCACGGCGCAGGACGGTGCCGACGCGTTGGCGCAACTGAAACAGGCCAGGCCTGACCTGATCCTGATGGACGTGGTGATGCCCGGTGCGAATGGCTTCCAGATCACGCGCGCGATTGCCCGCGATCCCGAACTGCAGGACGTGCCGGTGTTTATCTGCTCCAGCAAGAGCCAGGAAACGGACCGCATCTGGGGCTTGCGCCAAGGCGCCCGCGATTACCTGGTCAAGCCGGTGGTCGAAGCCGAGCTGCTGGCCAAGATAGCTGCGATTTCCTGAGTATGCAAACGATGCCAGGTCATGGCGCTTCCATAACGGCCTTGCCGGCCGCCGCTATCGTCATGTCATCCTGCGAGACGGGTGCGCGGCAGGGGCGCTTGCGCCAGTATCAGCTGCAATTGATCGAGCGGATACAGGCCGCGCGCAGCGGTGCGCTGGCAGCGCGCAAGGAACTGGGCGTGATGCTCGGTGGCCGGCCGTGCCTGCTCGATTTGACGCAGCTCGGTGAAATCGTCATCGCTAGCGGCGTGCAGATTCAGGGCGTGCCGCTGGCGCAGGACTGGTACCTTGGCCTGGCGGCCATGCGCGGACGACTGACGGGGGTCGTCGACCTGGCCCGCTACATGGGCGAATCAGCTTGCGCGCCAGGCAATCACTGCCGCATCATCACGTTTTCTCCCCGTCTTGGCCTGAACTGCGCACTGCTGGTCGAGCGCGTACTGGGCTTGCGCCAGTTGCGCACGATGCAATCGGTGCCCTTGCCCGCTACGCTGCCGCGCGCGGCGCCATCGTGGGCGGCGCAAGCACTGCGCGACAGCGAAGGGCAGCATTGGCTGCGCCTGGATCTGGTGCAACTGGCGCAAGCGGAACGCTTCCTCGATGCCGGCTTTGCTGGCCTTGCGGCCCACAAGGATGTTTGCTGATGGGCGCCAATTCTCCTATCCTGGCCGCTGGCATGCCCGAAGCCGGGCACGTGCCTGGGGCGCCGGCATCGGCCGCTGACCTGCCGCTGCGCCTGCGCGACGCGCTGGGACGGCGCAAGTCGCTGGCCACGGCACCGGTCAGCGACTTGAAGCTGCCGCTGATCGGCCGTTTGCCGCTGCAAAAGCAATTGCGCATCCTGTCGACGCTGATGGCCCTGAGCCTGGCCGCCAGCTTGCTGTTCGTCGGCCTCAACACGCGCAGCGGCAATATTGCCTCGGCGCAGACGCAGCTGGCCAGCGATGCGCTGATGCATTCGCAGCGCATCGGCAAGGCTGCGCCCAATGCCGTGCAAGGCAATCCTGAAGCCTTCCGCCAGCTCGAGGAAAGCCGCAATGAATTGAACCAGGATTTCCGCCTGATGCTGCGCGGCGGGACGTATCACGGCCGCGATATCGGCGAGTCGCGTGCCGCCCTGTTGGCGGCAGTGGCCGACGCGCGCAAGAAGTGGGCCAGCAGCGACCGCGCGGCCAGCACCATCTTGCGCCTGAAAACCGAGCTCGGCGAATTTGACAAGACCTTGCAGCAATTGAACGCGCTATCGCCGGCGTTGCTGGCCCAGACCGAGGAAATCGCGGCGCTCAAGGTGCAGCGCGGCGGCAATGCGCGCGACCTGGCCGTCATCGGCCGTTTGATGATGCTGAGCCAGCGCATGAGCCGCAGTGCCGGCGAGTTCCTGTCGTCGGGCAGCATCAGCTCGGAAACGGCATTTTCGCTGGGACGCGACACGACCTATTTCCGTAGCGCCGTCGAAGGCTTGCTCAACGGCAGCGTGGTGCTGCAATTGGCGCCCACGCGCGACACCGAATTGCGCGACCGGCTGCTGGCGCTGAAAGCCAGTTTCTACACTTACCAGCAACTGGTTTCGGCGATACTCGACCGTCTGGATAAATTCAGTTCTGCCAAAAGCGCCGAACAGCTGATCTTCAACGAGAACGAAGACTTGCGCCAGCGCTTGACGCTGTTGCAGAAGATGTATCACGTGAACCAGGAAACGCTGGACATGGCCTTCTGGATGATGGTCGGCGGCGTGCTGCTGACCCTGGTCGCGGCAGCCGGCATCGGCCGCGTGCTGCTGCAGGACTCCGTCAACCGCACCCGCGACGCCGAGCGGCGACGCCAGGAAGCGGAAATCTTGCGCCTGCTGTCGCAGGAAAAGGAAGAACAGGCCAAGGCCAAGAATGAGCAAAACCAGGCAGCCATCCTGCGTCTGATGAACGAATTGCAGAAGGTCGCCGACGGCGACCTGACGGTGCAGGCCACCGTGTCGGAGGATATCACTGGCGCCATTGCCGATTCCGTCAACTATACGGTCGAGGAATTGCGTGGCTTGGTGGGGCGCGTGACGGCGACGGCCGAGCAGGTCAACCGCGCCTCGACGCAGGCGCAAAGCATTTCCAGCAAGCTGCTGATCGCTTCGCAGCAGCAGTCGCGCGAAATTCAGGGCGTCAGCGCCACGGTGGTCAATATGGCCAATGCGATTACCGACGTGTCGAAGTCGGCCAGTGTCTCGGCCGACGTGGCGCGCCAGTCAGTGGCGGCGGCGCAGCAGGGGGCGACGGCGGTGGAAAATGCCATCAAGGGCATGCATGAAATCCGCGAGCAGATCCAGGATACCTCCAAGCGCATCAAGCGCCTGGGCGAATCGTCGCAGGAAATCGGCGAAATCACCGAGCTCATTTCCGACATCACCGAGCAGACCAACGTGCTGGCGCTGAACGCCGCCATCCAGGCCGCATCGGCCGGCGAGGCGGGGCGCGGCTTTTCGGTCGTCGCCGAGGAAGTGCAGCGCCTGGCCGAACGCTCGGCCGCCGCTGCCAAGCAGATCGGGGCGCTGGTGCGCACCATTCAGGCCGACACCCAGGACGCCACCCGCGCGATGGAAAAATCCACGCAGGGCGTAGTGGAAGGCGCCCACCTGTCGGATGCGGCCGGCGCTGCCTTGAACGACATCAGCCAGGTGTCGAAACACCTCGCTGAGCTGATCCAGGGCATCTCGTTCGCCACTGGCACGCAGGCCGGTTCGGCTAGCGGCGTGGCCTTGAACATCCAGCATATCCTGAGCGTGACGGAGCAGACCCAGGACGGCACGCAGCAAACGGCGCAGTCGATCCACAAGTTGTCGATGCTGGCGCAGGAACTGAAAAACTCGGTGTCGCGCTTCCGCGTCGCCGCCTGAACGGCGCGCCATTCCGGGCGCGGCGTGTTGTGCGTACCGATTTTTGCGCTACGATTTCTTTACCGAGGCATGCATGAGCACACCTGATAGTCCGCAGCAGTCCAAGCCGTTCGATAGCGAACCGTTGTCGTGGGTGATGCTGGAAATTCGCGAAGCGCTGGGCCGCTCGAAAACGGCCTTGTTCGAAGCGGGTGGCCGCGAGCGAGAGGACCGCGCCACGGCACTACAGCATGCACGCTCGCACTTGCACCAGGCGCATGGCGCCCTGGTGATGGTGGACGTGGCCGGTGCCAGCCTGTTGACGGATGGCGCGGAACAAGCACTTGCGCGCTTGCGCGACGGCAGCCTGGAATATACGCTGGACCATGCGCAGATCCTCGCCGGGCTGTATCAGGCCCTGATCGAATACCTGGAAGACCTGGTGGCGGGCACGCCGCAGCAGCCGACGCGTCTGTTTCCCTATTACCGCGATCTGCAAGCCATGCTGGGGGCCGAACGCATACACCCGGCCGACCTATTTTTCCCGCCTTCATCGATGCTGGAAGGACATGCCATCGCCCTCGCGCAGGTGCCCCCGGCGGCCGATTATCCGGCCTGGCGCGGGCGCTTTGAAAAGTCTTTACTGCCCTTCCTGAAGGCGCCCGATGATGCGGCGCGGCGCCAGCACGCCAGCGACTTGCATGCCACCTTGAGCCTGGTGGCCGACGCGCAGCAGGATGCACCAGCGCGCACCTTCTGGTTCGCCATGCAGGCATTTGCAGGATTGGCGGCCAGTAGCGAGGGCATGGGCACGCTCAACGTCAAACAGTTGTTCGGCCTGATCAACCTGCAATTGCGCCGCCTGGCACAGGGGACGTCCAACTTGCCTGAATCGATGTTGCGCGACGCCCTGTTTTTCATCGCCGCGGCAAACGAGCCGACGCCAGAGGCCCGTCAGTTGCGAGCCGCTTTCGCACTGGAAGGTATGCTGCCGGCCGACGTGGAAGCGCGCCGCTACGGTCAGGTCGACCAGGACGCCTTGCAAGGCGCACGCGCGGCCCTGGCACAGGCACGTGTCAGCTGGAGCCGTCTGGCGCAAGCCGACCTCGATCCCGCCCTGGGCCTGGCATTCGAGCAGTCGCTGCAGCAGGTGGCGGCACAGAGCGATATATTGAGGCAGCCGGCCCTGGCCAGCCTGCTGCGCCAATGCGCGCTCGTGGCGCGGCTAGCCGTGGCCAGTGGGCGCAGTGCTGCCCTGGAAAATGAAATTGGCATGGCGCTGCTGTTTGCCGACACGGGGCTGGCGCAGGTGCGCCGCCTGCCCGACGATTTTGCCGGCAATGCGGAAACCATCGCCGCGCGCCTGCAGGCACTGCTCGCCGGCGAAGCGCCGCCAGCTTGCAGCGCCGGCGAGTTGTCGCGCCAGATTGAACAGGGGCAGAGCGTCGCCGCGCTGGCCGAGCAAATGAAGACGGGCCTGCGTCAGGTAGAAAAGGTGCTCAATGCGTATTATGTGGATGCCTCGCGGGCGGCGGCGGGGGGGCTCGATGGCGTCGCACCCGTGCTGGGACAGTTGCAGCAGCAACTGGCCGGGCTGGGACAGGAAGATGCCTGTGCCGCCGTGCTGCAGGTCGATGCCGCCGTGCAGCAGTTGGCCCGCAACGCTGGCAGTGCGGATATGCATGCCGAGGCGCTCGACGAGATCGCGCAAAATGTCAGTGCGCTGGGCTTTTTTGTCGACATGCTGGGCCGTAACGCGCCCGCTGCCAGCGGGCGCTTCCATTTCGATGCCGCCGCCGGCACCTTCCGCGCCCTGCCATTCGAAAAAGTCGCCGCAGCCGGTGCCGTGCCGGTGCCCTTGCTCGACCAAGCCTT
Source organism: Janthinobacterium lividum PAMC 25724 (assembly GCA_000242815.2). Lineage (GTDB taxonomy): Bacteria > Pseudomonadota > Gammaproteobacteria > Burkholderiales > Burkholderiaceae_D > Janthinobacterium > Janthinobacterium lividum_D. The sequence continues at coordinate 108,871 of AHHB01000042.1, read as the reverse complement.
GGCCCCGGTGACATCGGCCAGCCTCGATGGCGCACCGGCAGTAACCGAGCTTGATGCGCAGATGCTCGACATCTTCATCAGCGAAGCGCGCGAAGTGCTGGCCTTTGTCGATGCCACGCTCGCCTTGCCGCGCGAGCAGGTCGCCAGCGGCGAGCACCTGGCCATGTTGCGCCGCTCGTTCCATACCCTCAAAGGCAGCAGCCGCATGATCGGACTGCTGCGCTTTGCTGAAGCGGCTGGCGCCATCGAGCGTGTCATGAATACTTGGCTGGCCGAGGCGCGCCCTGTCAGCGATGATCTGTTTACCCTGCTCAATTACGGCTGGTACCAGCTTAGCGAATGGGTGGCCGAACTGGAAGGTGGCGCAGGGCGCGAACGCGAGCCTGGCATGCTGCTGGCTGCCGCCGAACGCGTGCGCGAAGGTGGTCCGTTCGAGCTGCGCAAGCCACTCCCGGCCGCGCCGGTGCTCGGCAATGGTAATGTGATCGGCTTTGCGTCCGCCACGGCGCCTGCCGTGCACGAGGTGCCTGACGATAACCTCAAGCACGTCGGTGAACTGCGCATCAGTCTACCCTTGTATAACATCTACCTGGCCGAGACGGATGAATTGCTGCGCGTGCTGACGCGCGACTTCGGCGAATGGCGCCATGAGCAGCGCGCCGTCAGCGCGGAGGCGTTGCAAGCCGTGCATACGTTGGCGGGCACGTCGGGTACGCTCGGTTTCCAGTCTTTGCGCGACCTGGCGCACGCGCTGGAAACCGTGATCGAAACGGTGCTGCCGCCGCTGGCCGGCCTGCGCGCCGAGCAGCACGATGTGCTGGAGCAGGCCACGCATCGCATCGCGCAAATGCTGCAGGCGTTTGCGCTGGGCGACCTGGCGCCATCGCAGCCAGACATGATCGAAGCGCTCAACACCCTGTGGCGCGCCCTGACGGCGGCACCCGGCGAGGACAAGGCAGAGCGGCTCGACGCCCTGTTTGCCGCAGCTTACGCCAGCATCGTCGGCACACCGGTGCAGACGGTCTCGCCGTGCGTCGAACCGTCCATCGAGCCGTCCATCGAACCGTCCATCGAACCGTCCATCGAACCGTATGGCGAGCCGCTCGCCGATGCGTTGGCGCACAGTCCCGTGCCACAGCTCGAGACGCTGTTCCAGGCGGTGTATGCGAGCATCGTCGCCGATGCGCTGCAGCCAGTCGCGCCGGTGCCGACGCAGGCACACGAGCGCGGTAGCAGCGACGACCTGTTCGACGCCGGCTTCGAGCATGCGCCGCCGTTGGAGCAGGCGGTGCCGGAAGCGTTGGCGTCTGCCATCTTGCCTGCCGATGCGACCGCGCTGTTGGCGGCCAGCGCCGGTATCAGCGATGAACTTGACCTCGATTTATTATCCGTTTTTCTCGAGGAAGGCGCCGACTTGTTGCCGCAGATCGGCGAGGCCCTGCGTAGCTGGCAGCAACAGCCGCACGACAGTGGCCAGGCGCAGATGCTGCTGCGCACTCTGCATACCGTCAAGGGCAGTGCGCGCATGGCCGGCGCCATGCGCCTGGGCCAGCATGCCCATGAAATCGAGACGCATATCGAAAACATGCTGCACGCGGGCACTGCCACGCCGCAGGCCTTCGATGAATTGCTGGCCCACTACGACCATGCGCTGCACCTGTTCGAACAGGTGCAGCAGCCCTTGCTGCCCTTGCCAGGCATGGAAGACACGCCGGCGCTCGAACCGAAGGCGGCGCTGGTGCGCGTGCGCGCCGACATCCTTGACCGCCTGGTGAACCAGGCTGGCGAAGTGTCGATTACGCGCTCGAAGATGGAAAATGAAGTTGGCGTGCTGGGCGCTTCGCTGTCCGAGTTTTCCGACAACCTGGCGCGCTTGCGGCGCCAGCTGCGTGAAGTGGAGATGCAGGCCGAGTCGCAGATCGCCTCGCGCATGGCCGTCGGTAGCGAGCGTGATTTCGATCCACTTGAATTCGACCGTTTTACGCGCTTGCAGGAACTCACGCGCATGATGGCTGAAAGCGTCAATGACGTGGCCTCGTTCCACGAAAACCTCAGTCACAGCGTCGATGCGGTAACGGACGATCTGGTGTTGCAGGCGCGCCTGACGCGAGAATTGCAGCGCGACCTGATGCAGATCCGCATGGTGCCGTTTGCCAGCATTGCCGAACGTCTGTTCCGCGTGGCGCGGCAATGCGCCAAGGAAGTCGACAAGCGCGTCAATCTCGACATCCGGGGCGGTGGCGTGGAAATCGACCGCAGTGTGCTCGAACGCATGGCGGCGCCCTTCGAGCACCTGCTACGCAACGCCATCGTGCATGGCGTCGAGCCGCGCGCGGCGCGCCTGGCTGCCGGCAAGAGCGAGACGGGCGAGCTGCTGGTGCAGGTCAGCCAGCAGGGCAATGAAGTAGCGATCGCCTTTTCCGACGATGGCGCGGGGCTGGACCTTGAGCGTATCCGCGCCAAGGCGCATGGCGCCGGCCTGCTGGCGACGGACGCGCCTTTGACCGACGCGCAGGCGACCGAGCTGATTTTTACGCCGCGTTTTTCCACCGCAGACAGCCTGACCGAGCTGGCCGGACGCGGTTTTGGCATGGATATCGTGCGCTCCGAAGCGCTGGCTCTGGGCGGGCGCGTGGAAACGTTGACGCAGGCCGGCCTGGGCATGCGTTTTACCATTCACTTGCCGCTAACCCTGGCCGTGACGCAAGTAGTGCTGCTGGCGGCAAACGGCAAGACGTATGCCTTGCCATCGGTGCTGGTGGAGCAGGTGCTGCATCTGAAAGGCGAGCAGCTGGAGCAGGTGCAGGCGGCCGGCTGCATCACCTCGCACGGGCAGTCGCTGGCGCTGCACCACTTGTCGTCCATGCTGGGCGCGCCGCCGGCGGCGCCGGCCATGCAGGCCATGCAGCGCTATGCGCCCGTGCTCTTGCTCAGGAATGGCAATGACAGGCTGGCGCTGCAGGTCGATGAGGTGCTCGGTAACCGCGAGGTCGTGGTCAAGCATGTGGGACCGCAGCTGGCGCGCATGCCGGGCATCGCCGGCGCCACGGTGCTCGGTACGGGCGATATCGTGCTGATACTCAATCCGGTGGCGCTGGCGCAGCACCTGGAACATCATCCGGAACTGCTGTCGCAATATGCGCTGGCCAGTAGCGAGCAGGACGCCGCTTCCAGCGCACTGGCCATGCCTGCCGTGCGCGTGATGGTGGTCGACGATTCGCTGACGGTGCGCCGCGTGATGCAGCGCCTGTTCGAGCGCGAAGGCTACCAGGTACTGCTGGCCAAGGATGGCGTCGAGGCGCTCGAGCAGCTGCATGCACTGGAGCCGGCTGCCTTGCCTGCGCTACTGCTGGTTGACGTGGAGATGCCGCGCATGGACGGTTTTGACTTGACGCGCAATGTGCGCAGCGATGACAAGACACGCGCCATCCCCGTCATCATGATCACTTCGCGCAGCGCCGACAAGCACCGCGCGCACGCCTTTGAACTGGGCGTCGATGCGTATTTCGGCAAGCCGTTCCAGGAAACGGAATTGCTGGCCGAAGTAGGGCGCTTACTGGGCGGTGAGGTGGCGTAATCGACGCCAACGCCAACTATGTTGTCGGATTACGCGCGGCCTTGCCCCGCTAATCCGACCTACGCTCTTGCACGACGGCGTAAACCGGCGCCACCACCGGCCGGATTACGCGACCACCTTCACCACAGCATAGCGCGCCAACGTTTCCTTGCGCGCCTCATCATGTTGCACCAGCGGCTCCGGATAGTCGCGTCCCAGCACGATGTTTTTTTGCTCGAGCAGCATGCGCGGCACCAGCCAGGGGGCGTGGATTTCCTTGTCTCCCAGCGCCTTCAGTTGTGGCAAGTAGCGGCGGATGAAGCGCCCGTTCGCATCGAATTTTTCCGATTGCGTGACCGGGTTGAAGATGCGGAAGTAGGGCTGCGAGTCGCATCCCGACGAGGAGGCCCATTGCCAGCCGCCGTTGTTCGAGGCCAGGTCGAAATCATTCAGATGCAGCGCGAAATATGCTTCGCCACGACGCCAGTCTATGCCCAGATCCTTGATCAGGAAGCAGGCCGTGACCATGCGCAGGCGGTTGTGCATATAGCCTGTCTGGTTCAGCTGCGCCATGGCCGCATCCACCAGCGGATAGCCGGTACGCCCCTCGCACCAGGCCGCAAACGCGGCATCGGCCTCAAGCCCCGTTTCCCAGGCGATAGCGTCGTAGGCCGGTTTGAAGGCAGCGCCCGCCACATGCGGGTTCTGGTACAAGATCATGGCGTAGAAATCGCGCCAGATCAGTTCGGCCAGCCACACGGGCGCGCCATCGCCGCCGCTGCCCCGGTCCATCAAGTCGACCACGCTGCGCACCAGGTAGCGCAGCGATACAGTGCCGAAGCGCAGATGCATGGACAGGTAGGACGGCCCCTTCAGGGCAGGAAAATCGCGCGCCACGTCATAGCGGGCCACGCGCGCCAGGAAATCCTCGAACAGTTCGCTGGCGCCCGACATGCCCGTCGGTATCGCCAGTTCGGCCAGGTTACTCGCTTCGAAACCCAGCTCGCCCAGGCTGGGCAGGGGTGCCGGCGTGCCGTCGCGCGGCGGTGCCAGGCTGGCCGCGTGCGGCGCGATATCGAGCGGCGCCAGGCAGCCCGGTTCGGCGCGCATTTTCTTCAGCCAGGCATTCTTGTACGGCGTATAGACCGTGTACGGCTTGGCCGACAGCGTCAGCACCTCGTCCTTTTCAAAGATCACCTGGTCCTTGAAACTGCACCACAGGCGCGCCTCTTGCGTGAGCGCGGCGGCTACCCGGGCGTCGCGGGCGATCGCTTGCGGTTCGTAGTCGTGGTTGGCAAACACGGCGTCGGCGTTCAACTCGGCGGCCAGGCGCGGGATGGCCTCGGCGGCGTCCGCATGCAGCACGATCAGGTCGCCGCCGAGCTGGCGCAGCTCGGCGGCCAGCTCGGCCAGGCTGGCATGGAGGAAATCGACGCGCCGGTCTCGGCGCGGCAGCGCTGCCAGGATGGCAGTGTCGTATACGAAGACACAGTGCACGGTCTGGCTCTGGCGCAGGGCGTGATGCAATGCAGCATGGTCAAAGGCGCGCAGATCGCGCCGGAACCACACCAGGGTAGTCTTGATTGTCATTATTTTGCGTGTTCAGAGTCAAAGATAGGCCATTTTTTGCCGCCATCAGGGCTTTATGCTCGCTCGCGTCGTGCCTTTGGCATCGCTGCGGTGGCAATTCAGTGTAAACTAGCGCGTGTGTTCACGGTGTTTTAAGTGCGCCAGCGATGCTGCAATCAATTTTACAATGCGCATGGCGATACGTCCTCAAGCACGGTGGCGTTGACCCTCAAGCATGGTAATACTTAATATTGCGCAAGTTGCAAGGCGCGCATAGCGCAGCCGCGAGGCCAAGTAAATTGATGACGAATTAATCATTAATTTATAGCAAAATCACAACATAACAACAATAGCGCCTGGCATCACGGTGCGCGCCGCCCAGCCTGTGCTGCAGCTGGCGCCAGGCGTACGATAGCGGGGTAAGCAAGACTTCCCAGCAAGCCCACAGAGAGAGCATCGCGTATGAAAAAGAGTAAAATTGAGCAGACTCTACCAGGTCATCGTTTGATGCAGGGTGTGGGTGAGACGGCCGCGACTGCTTCCTCCACCTTGAATCTGGCCAATCATTTCCTGATTGCGATGCCGGCCATGCAAGATCCGATCTTCGGCGGCACGGTCGTGTACGTTTGTGAACATAATGAGAACGGCGTGCTGGGCGTCGTCATCAATAAACCCACCGATATGACCATGGAAGTGCTGTTCGACCGCATCGATCTGACATTGGCGGCCGGCAGCGATACGCCCAGTATCAAGGAACCGATCATGTTCGGCGGCCCCGTGCAGGACGACCGCGGCTTTGTGCTCCATACGCCGGGCGCGCATTATTCCTCATCGCTGACGGTGACCGATGAAATCGCGTTTACCACCTCGATGGACGTGCTCGAAGCCGTCGCCAAGGGCGATGGTCCGCAGCGCATGCTGGTGTCGATCGGTTATTCGGGCTGGAGCCCGGGCCAGCTGGAAGAGGAGATCGGCCGCAACGGTTGGCTGACGGTGGGTGCCTCGGCCGACATCCTGTTCGACTACCCGATTGAACAGCGTTACGTGGCGGCCATCAAATTGCTGGGTATCGATCCGCTCATGTTGGCGAGCGAGGCTGGACATGCATGAGGTGGATGCCCTACACCTATGTTGACCTTTATTATGGAAAAATGCTGTGACGAGTGAGCCCATCGACACCATCCTCGCCTTCGATTTCGGCTTGAAACGTATCGGCGTGGCCATCGGCAATAGCATGATTTGCCAGGCCAAGCCGCTCAGCGTGATCACGGCCACGGCCAATGAGCCAAAGTTTGCCGCCATCGATAGCCTGATCAAGGAATGGGGCGCGAGCCGCATCGTGGTGGGCTTGCCCAGCCATCCCGATGGCACGGAACACGACATGAGCGCGCGTTGCCGTCGTTTCGCCAACCAGGTACACGGCCGCTTCAGCCTGCCGGTAGAACTGGTCGATGAGCGTTATTCCTCGGCCGTCATCGCCGCCAAGCGCGGCGAAGTCATCGACGACCGCGCCGCCGCCATTATCCTGCAACAGTATTTTGACGCGAATTATTAATCTGACCTTAGCCCCCATCCCTGAATGACTAAGAACTCTATGCCGCATCCTACGAATCCTTCCCAACTCGACGCCGAGGCCCTGTACGCGGTCTTGCTGCAGCAGGTGCAAAGCGGCCTGGCGGGCATCTCCAACGTGGCCATCGTCGGCATCCATTCCGGCGGCGCCTGGCTGGCCGAACGCCTGGCGCGCGACCTGAACCTGCTCGATCGCCTGGGCGTGCTCGACGTGTCGTTCTACCGCGACGACTTCGCCCAGAAAGGCCTGCATGCCGACGTGAAGCCGACGCAAATCAGTTTCGACGTGGCCGGCGCCACCATCTTGCTGGTCGACGACGTGCTGTACACGGGCCGCACCACGCGCGCTGCCATCAATGAATTGTTCGACTATGGCCGTCCGGCCAAGATCATGCTGGCCGCCTTGGTCGACCGCGGCGAGCGTCAACTGCCGGTGGCCGCTGATTTCGTGGCCGCCTTCACTGCCGTGCCGGCGGGTCAGGCCCTGGTCCTGAAGCAAGCCGACGCAGGAAAATTCACGCTCACCATAGATACCCACCATGCTTAATCCGCAACTGAATAAACACGGCGAATTGCAACATCTGCTGACGATTGAAGGCTTGCCGAAGTCTATCGTCAACCACATCCTCGATACCGCTTCGTCCTTCGTCGGCATTTCCGACCGCGATGTGAAAAAGGTGCCGCTGATGCGCGGCAAAAGTGTTTTCAATCTGTTCTTTGAAAACTCCACGCGCACCCGCACCACCTTCGAGATCGCCTCGAAGCGCCTGTCGGCGGACGTCATCAACCTGAACATCCAGGCTTCGTCGGCCAGCAAGGGCGAGTCCTTGCTCGATACCATCGACAACCTGTCGGCCATGCATGCGGACATGTTCGTCGTGCGCCACGCACAGTCGGGCGCGCCCTACCTGATCGCCAAGCACCTGGTCGACACCAAGCAGCCGCACGTCCACGTCGTCAACGCGGGCGACGGACGCCACGCGCACCCGACCCAGGGCTTGCTCGACATGTACACGATCCGCCACTACAAGAAGGACTTCACCAACCTGACGGTAGCCATTGTGGGCGATATCCTGCATAGCCGCGTGGCCCGTTCCGATATCCACGCGCTGACCACGCTGGGCGTGCCCGAAGTGCGCGCCATCGGCCCGCACACTCTGTTGCCGGGCGGCCTGGAGCAGATGGGCGTGCGCACCTTCACCAATATGGATGAAGGCTTGAAGGGCGTCGACGTGATCATCATGCTGCGCCTGCAAAATGAACGCATGAGCGGCGCGCTGCTGCCGTCGGCGCAGGAATATTTCAAGAGCTATGGCTTGACGCCCGAGCGCCTGGCGCTGGCGAAACCGGACGCCATCGTCATGCATCCGGGCCCGATGAACCGTGGTGTGGAGATCGATTCGGCCGTGGCCGATGGCCCACAGGCGGTGATCCTGCCGCAAGTGACGTTCGGTATCGCCGTGCGCATGGCGGTGATGAGTATTTTGGCTGGTAATCAGGGCTGATAGCCCAAGGACGAGTAAGCGAGCATGACGACACTACATATTAAGAACGGCCACCTGATCGACCCTGCCAACGGCATCGATGGCTTGCAAGACCTGTTTATCGCCGACGGCAAAGTGCTGGCCGTGGGCAGCGCCCCGGCCGGTTTCAAGGCTGACACCACCTTTGATGCGGCCGGCCTGGTGGTGTCCCCTGGCCTGGTCGACCTGTCCGCGCGCCTGCGCGAGCCGGGCTACGAATACAAGGCGACGCTGGAATCGGAATTGCAGGCGGCCCTGCAGGGCGGCGTGACGAGCCTGGTGTGCCCGCCGGACACCGACCCGGTGTTAGATGAGCCTGGCCTGGTGGAGATGCTGAAATACCGCGCCAAGACGCAGAACAAGGCGCACGTGCACCCGCTGGGCGCACTGACCATGGGCTTGAAGGGCAAGTCGCTGACGGAAATGGCGGAATTGACGGAAGCCGGTTGCATCGGCTTCGCGCAGGCGGAAGAGCCTATCGAAGACACCACCGTGTTGTTGCGCGCCATGCAGTATGCGAACACCTTCGGCTACACAGTCTGGCTGCGCCCGCAAGATTCGCACATTGGCCGTGGCGGCATCGCCCATAGCGGTCCGCTGGCGTCGCGCCTGGGTCTGTCCGGCGTGCCGGTGATGTCCGAAACCATCGCTCTGCACACGATCTTCGAATTGATGCGCGCCAGCCGCGCGCGCGTACACCTGTGCCGCATTTCGTCGGCAGCGGGCCTGGAATTGATCCGCGCTGCCAAGGCAGAAGGCTTGCCCGTCACCTGCGACGTGGGCGTGCATCATGTCCACCTGACGGACGCCGACATCGGCTTTTTCGATTCGAACGCGCGCGTCACGCCGCCGTTCCGCAGCCAGCGCGACCGCGATGCGATCCGTGCCGGCCTGTTGGACGGCACGGTGGACGCCATGTGCTCGGACCACACGCCGGTCGACGACGATGAAAAACTGCTGCCCTTCGGCGAAGCTTCGCCGGGCGCCACGGGCCTGGAACTGCTGCTGTCGCTGGCCCTGAAATGGGCCGACGACTATGCGCTGGAGCAGCCGCAAGGCGGTGCCCGTGCGCTGGCGCGCGCTGTGGCCAAGGTCACGTCGGACGCGGCCCGTGTTGCCGGCATCCCGGCTGGCAGCCTGGCTGTGGGCGAGGCGGCTGACATTTGCGTCTTCGATCCTGCCGCGCGCTGGACCGTGTCGTCGGCCTCGCTGGCAAGCCAGGGCAAGCACACGCCTTTCCTCGGCTATGAGCTGAGCGGCGTCGTCAAGGCGACCATCGTGGCTGGACAGGTAGCCTTTCAGCGTTAATTTTTTTGTTTGAACCCAAGGCCAAGAGCTGGGGGTCGGACCCTGAGGGTCCGACCCCGGTTTTTGTTGTTGGGGCTGCTTCCAACCTTGGTGTGATTTGAAACTTCTGCTTACCTATCGCCTCGCGCGCATCGCCATTCACCTCAGCTGCGGCATGGCCAAGAGTGCCGTGCTCTTTCCCTGGTTGGACCTGGAAGGACGCAACCGGCGCATCCGCAGCTGGTCGACGCAGCTGCTCGACATTTGCGGCGTGCACGTGGTGCAGCCGGCCGACAGTGTGCCGGCCCTGGCGCATGCGATGGTGGTGGCGAACCATGTCTCGTGGCTCGACATCTTCGTCATCAATGCCGTTCATCCCTGCCGTTTCGTGGCCAAGGCGGAAATCCGTGCCTGGCCGATTCTTGGCTGGTTGGCGGGGCGCGCCGGCACCATCTTCATTTCGCGCGGCAGCAAGCGTGATTTGCGCCTGATCTTTCAGGGTCTGGTAGATAAATTGACGGCCGGCGAGCGCATTGCCTTCTTCCCCGAGGGCACCACTGCTGCGCAAGGACAGATACTGCCGTTTCACGCCAACCTGTTCGAGGCGGCCATCGATGCGCAAGTGCCGGTGCAGCCGTTCGCGCTGGTGTATGTGGATGCACAGGGGCAGTTGCATCACGCCGTCGATTTTATTGGTGAGATGAGCTTTGCGCAAAGCATGGTGGCGATCCTCAGCGGTCCGCCCATCACGGCGCGCCTGACCTGTTTGGCGCCAGTGGCGACGCTGGACGCGCACCGCCGCGAACTGGCGGCGGCAACGCAGGCGGCGGTGGCCGCTGTGCTGCCGCTGGACAAAACCGCTTAGTTCTTCACATGCAGCCAGCGCGCGTGGGCGGCGCGGGCCAGGTAGTCGAGGATAAAACCGAGTATGCCGATCAGCACGATGGCGGCCATCAGTTCCGAATACGCGAGGCGGTCGCGCGTATCTAGGATGAAGTAGCCGAGACCGGCAGACACGCCCAGCATTTCCGCCGGTACCAGCACGATCCAGATGATGCCGATGGCCAGGCGCACGCCCGTCAAAATATCCGCCGTGATGCCCGGCAAAATCATCTTGAAGACGATTTCACTGCGCGTCGCAGACAGGCTGCGCGCCAGCAGCAGCCAGTTCGGATCGAGGCGCGCCACGCCGGCCGCCGTATTGAGCAGAATCGGCCAGACGGCGGCAAACGCCAGCAGGAAGTACACGGGGGCGTCGCCCACGCCGAGCACCATCACGGCAATCGGCATCCACGACAGTGGCGAAATCATGCGCAGCAGCTGGAACAGCGGCATGGCCGCGCCGGAAAAGCTTTTCGACATGGCCACCAGCACGCCCAGCGGCACGCCGATGATGATGGCCAGCCCCAGGCCCACGGCCACCCTTTGCAGGCTCAGTACCACGTGCAGCCAGATATCTGCGCCGCCCAGCATTTCCCGCAGCGCCAGCGCCGTGGGCAGCGGCGCAAAGGCGGTCGCGATCGGCGTGGATTTCTCCAGCGTCGTCACGCCCCAGGACCATAACAGCAAAGCACAGGCCAGGCCCACCAGGGGCAGGCCGAATTTCGTGAACAACTTGCTTGCCATCGTCAGACCGCCACCGTTTCGCTGCGCAGCAGGTTGGCCGGCAAGCCGAAGGCAGCCGGGCCGCCCACGGCGGTAATGGCCTTGCGCACGAAACGGTCATCGACCAAGTCGCGCGCGGCGAACTTCGGATCGAGGTTGGCCAGGAAGCGCGTATCGCCTTCGACCTTGGTGCGGCCGATGGCGCGCACCAGTTCTTCCGTGTACGAGGCGAATGGATACGGCTGGAAGTCGATGCGCCGCTGCTGCCAGTTCTTGTGTACGATCAGGCCCTGTTTTTCGTAGCTGGCGTAATCGGTGGTGGCCAGCACCTTGGTCAGTACCTGCAGCGGATGCGGCGTGTAGCGGTGTTCGCCCACGTTCGACAGCAGCTTCGCCGTGTCGACCTGGTTCGAGCGTGTCCACAGCTGCGCCTTGACGATGGCGTTGGTTACCTTCTGCGCCCATTCGGGACGCGTATTGATGTCGCGCTCCGACAGGAATGTGACGCAGCACGCATGGTTTTTCCACACATCGCCCGAAAAGCGCAGGATCTTGCCGATGCCGGCGTTTTCCGCTGCCGCATTGAATGGCTCGGCCACGATGTAGCCGGCGATGGACTTGCTGGCCAGGGCGGAGACCATTTCAGCCGGCGCCAGCACGATCAGGTTGACTTCATTCGATTTGATCGCTGCGTTGCGCGCGCGCGTGACCGGGGTCAGGCCATGCGCGGACAGGATTTGCTGCAGCAAGATGTTGTGGATCGAGTACCAGAACGGAATGGCGACGGTGCGTCCGCCCAGTTCGGACACTTGGTTGATCTCGTTGGCCACCGTCAGCGCGGAGCCGTTGACGTGGTTCCACGCGACGACCTTGGCCGGGAACTTGGCGCCATAGCGTACCCACAGGGTGGCGGGCGACAGCAAATGGATGACGTTGACCTGGCCAGCGACGAAGGCTTCGATGATTTGCGCCCAGCTGCGGAACAGGCGCGGTGTTTCCGCCTGCAAGCCTTCTGCCTCGAACATTTTTCGGGCGTGGGCGACAAGCAGCGGGGTGGCGTCGGTGATCGGCAGGTAGCCGATTTTCACGGGCTGGTCGTCGCCTTTCGGACCTTGCTGGGCCATGGCGTCGCCGGCGAACAGCAGGGGCGAAGCGATACTGGCCGTGGCCAGGGCCGACATGCGAAGGAAGTCGCGCCGCGTCAGGCCGCAATCGCAATCGGAGGAAGCGCAGATGTGCAGTGGTTTGTTATCGTCGGGGAGGGACATGATGGGTTCCAATAAGGTGCTAGGGTACTAAGGGGCCGGGGTGCCTCAATGGGCAGCGTGGGCCTGATCTTGCAGTTGCAGTGCCTGCAGCGCGGCGAGGATATCCATTTTCAGGGCGATCACTTCGGCGCTGTGGCCGATGCGCGGCTGGGCGATGGCGACCGGCCATTCGCGCACGATGTTGCCGGGCTTGCCGCCCATCAGCAAGATGCGGTCGGCCACCAGGATCGCTTCATCGATATCGTGCGTGACCAGCAGCACGGCCGTATGCCAGCGGTGCACCACGTCGACCAGCAGCGACTGCATTTCGGCGCGGGTGATGGCGTCGAGCGCGGAAAACGGCTCATCGGCGAACAGCAGTTCCGGTTCGCGCGCCAGTGCGCGGGCCAGCGCCACGCGCTGTGCCATGCCGCCCGAGAGCGCGGACGGATACAGCTTTTCGCGGCCCTTCAGGCCCACCGCCTCGATGGCTTGCGCCACGCGCGCCTGGTGCGCTGCGCGCGTCAGTTGCGGCTGGTGCTTGAAGTCCAGGCCAAAGCCGGCGTTAGCCGTGACATTTAGCCAGGGCAAGAGGCTCGCCTGCTGGAACACCAGGGCACTGCGCGGGTCTGGTTCGTGCATGGGTGCGTCGAGGAATTGAATGGCGCCCGTCGATGGCGGCTGCAAGCCGGCCAGCACGCGCAGCAGGCTCGATTTGCCGCAGCCGCTGCCACCCAGCAGACAGACGATTTCACGCTTGCGCACGCCCAGCGAGACATGCTGGAACACGGGGGCCGTGCCCGGATAGGCGTAGCTCAGATCCTGCGCCTGTAAGGCCCAATCAGCAACGATCATGCCGATGCTCCCGCCTTGGCCGCCTGCTGGCTGTCGAATTGCTGCAAGGCCGCTTGCAATTGCGTCAGGCTGGGGGTGACGATGGGGATGAATGACGACTCGCGCCAGCGGCGCGCAAAGCCCTGTTGTTGCGCGTTCAGGTAAGCGCGCCCGCCCATCGCCTGCAGTTCCAGCATCAAGGCTTGCTGCAGCAATTCAGCGAGCTGTATGCGCAGGCGGAACATGGCTGGCGCCTGCGTCTTGAAGCGGCCATCGTGCACGCCGGCCAGCAGGGTAGTGACAGTCGCCTCCAGCGTCGCTTGCAGCGTTTCGATGCGCGGCGTGAGCGCGTTGCGCGAGCCGGCCGAGATCTGCGCCGCCTGCGCCAGGCTGGCACGAGCCAGGCCGATCGACAGGCCGCACTGCATGCCGAGGAACGATGGGCGCACTTGCGGCAGCCAGGCCGGCGCATTGTCGCTGATGATATCAGCGGCGGGGATGTGCACCTGCGTCAGCTTGACCGAGGCGGTATTGCTGCCACGCAGGGCGACCAAGTCCAGGTCGTCGCTGCGCTGGACGCCTGGCGTGCTGCTGTCAAAGGCGACGATGGCCGGTGGTGCGCCGTCGTTGGGTGCCACGGCGGCCGCCGCTACAAAGCCCGCCTTGCGCAAATTCGTCACCCAGGCCAGGCTGCCGTCGACCAGCAAGCCGTCATTGTGGCGCACGCCGGTGATTTGCAGCTGCTCGATGCCGGACAAGAATTTCATGGCGTTCGACAGGCCGCTGGCACCAGCCTGCTTGCCCGCCAGCAGGCTGGGCAAGCGCCGCTCGGCCAGCGCGCAGTTCTGGCTTTGCAGCAGGAATTCGATGAAGCAGCGCTGGCCCCAGAAAACAAAAGCCGCCGTTACCGATTGCGCGGCCACGCTGGCGATGGCATTGATGGCGTCGCGCACGTCGCCGCCCGCGCCACCGTATGCCTGCGGCACACCGATGGCCAGTAACTGCTCGCCGGCCAGCGCCGGCAGGACGTTTTCAGCCAGTGTCGATGATTGGTCAAGCTGGTCGGCATGCGTGTGCAGCCATTCAGTGAGCTTGCCCATGTCAGACGGCGCCAGGCAGGTAGGGCGTCAATTGCGGATTGACCGGCGTGCCGGCCAGGCTGTTGGAAAAATTGCACAGCGTGGCCAGGCTGATCCCAGCACGACTTCCAGCGCCTGCTGTTCGTTATAGCCGTCTGCCAGGAAGGCTTGATACTCGCTGTCGGCGACGGCGCCGCGCGTGGCGATGACGGCGCTGGCGAAGGCGGCAACGGCGTCGAGCTTGGCGTCGCCGGTCGGCTGGCCATGCTGCAGTGCGCGCACGATGTCGGGCGTCTGGCCGGCCTTTTTCAGCGAAATGGCGCTATGGCCGGCGATGCAAAAATCGCAGCCATGGATGCGCGCGGCGGTGATTTGCACCACTTCGCGTTCCATCAGGTTAAGGCTGGTGCGCGCATTGATGCCCGCGACAGTCAGATAGGTTTCCAATGCCACTGGCGCATTGGCCAGTACGCCAATCAGGTTGGGCAGGTAGCCGTTGTTGGCGATGGCCTTCTCCACGAAGGGGCGGCTATCGGCCGGGGCGGTATCGAGAGTGTGCAGCGTCAGACGGGACATGGGGGACCTTGCTAAGTTGGTAATTCACCTCGCCATTATATCGGCCATGCCGTGCACGCAACAGACGTCAGCGTCGTCCTTTTGTGCTCGTTCGTCTTTGATTGCCTCACCGTTGATGTCAGGATGAATTTCAGCTGAACCTTAGCTGAACCTCAGCTGGCCAGTTGGCGCTGGCGCTGGTCGCGGCGATAGGCGCCCGGTTGTTCGCCCGTGACCCGTTTGAAGGCACGCGTAAAGGCGGCGTGCGAGCGATAGCCGACCAGTTCGGCCGTGCGTTCGACGGAGACGCCATCGTGCAGGCGCCGCGCGGCGATCTTCATGCGCAGCAGGAGCAGGAACTGGGCCGGCGAGTGGCCGCTGGCGCTGGCGAAATGTTTGCAGAAGCTGGCGCGCGACATGCAGGCGGCCTTGGCCATGTTCTCGATCGACCAGTCATCGGCAGGGGCGTCGAGCATGCGTTCGAGCAGCGGCGAAAACGCAGGCTGGTGTAGCAGCGACAGCAGGCCGGCCGCCATCTGCTCACCTTGTGCCACATGGCGTATCAGATAAAAAAATAGCAGTTCGACCAGGCGTGCGATGAGCGGCGACGGTTGTTCCGGGTCGCCGCCAGCCTCTGCCAGGATCAGGTCGAACAGCGCGGCGGCAGCGGCGAAGGCGGGCGCGTCGCCGCGTATCAGCAGATACGGTGGAAAGGAGTCGACGATCAGCGCGGAAAGAGCGCCGCGAAATTGGAAGAAGCCGCAGGCCAGCGCCGTCGCCGGTTGGTCGGTGACGGCCTGCAGCGGCAGCATAGCGTGCGCGTTCAGCGCGTTCAGCGCCTGCAACGGATCGCTGTGAGGGCTGAGGAAGTGCGGCAAGTCGCGTAGCAGGAAGACGCCATCACGAGGGCCGAGCGCAATCGGCGCAGCGCCATCGAGATGCAAATAGCAGTGGCCATCGAGCACCAGGTGAAAGCTGCCCAGTTCCCGGCCCGCCGTGGAAGCGCGCCAGCGGCCGCAGTACTGGCCCACATGCAGCACGGCGGTGTCGAGATCGAGGCTGCCGAGCAGCCAGCGCGCCAGTCTGTCGGTATCAGGATGCATGGGATGGCACGGGCAAAAGCTGCATCATAAAAGTTGCATCATACGGGCCACGCGCGACAAGGCCAACGACCGATTCCGATTAAGCATATGCGCGCAATACAGCTTACTGCTTGCCACTGTGCTGCCGGAAGGCGGGGCAGTCGACTTGCAGCAGCGAGCGGTCTTCCAGGCACACGGCGGACAGTTTCCCACCCCAGACGCAGCCGCTATCGAGGCCGATCAGGTGCGCCCGCAACTGCAGTCCCAGCGCCGACCAGTGGCCGAAGACGACGGTGTCGCCGGCGCTTTGCCGGCCCGGCACGTCGAACCAGGGCAGCAGGCCAGAGCCCTCTGGCGCGCTGCCACCCTCTTTCATCTTGAAGTCCATCACGCCGTCTGGCGTGCAAAAGCGTAGCCGCGTCATGGCGTTGACGATGCAGCGCAGCCGGTCAGCGCCCTGCAGGTCGTCGCGCCAGGCAGCCGGTTCATTGCCGTACATGGTGCGCAGGAAGGCCACCCAGTCGTCGCTGCGCAGCATGGCCGATACTTCTTCACTCAGGCACAGGGCTTGGGCCGCGCTCCATTGCGGCAGCAAGCCCGCATGCACAAGCACATGGCCCTGCTGCTGCAAGGCGAGTGGACGTTGGCGCAGCCAGGCGAGCAATTGCTCGCGGTCGGGCGCGTTGAGGATCTCGGATAGCGTATCGGAGGCATGCTCGGGCCGGATGCCGTTGGCCACGGCCAGCAAGTGCAAGTCATGGTTGCCCAGGACGCTGTCGGCCAGACCCTGCTGCGCCAGTGCGTGCACGTGGCGCAAGGTAGCCAGCGAGTCCGGGCCGCGATTGATCAAGTCGCCCGCGAACAGGAGTCGGTATGGACCATCCGCCGCTGCCTCGATCCGTTCGATCAGTTCGACGGTTTGTGCATGGCAGCCTTGCAGATCGCCGATAAAGTAAGTTTTCATAGGTGCCGAGTTGAAGTGAGCGACGCGCCTGCATTATAAGCATGCTTGCACTATGGCGTGCTATGCATTCCCGGCAGAGTCCCGCTTGCGCGAACGATCGGTCGCAGGGGAAAGGCCGGGTGCGAGTTTTTCGTATTGGTATTTACTTTAGCCTAAATGTTTCACCGCTTTTTGTTGAACTGAACGTCAAGGATATACGCGATGGATCTGTCGACCATGACGATGCTGGCATTGCGCAAGCTGGAAGATAATGTGAAGCAGGAATTGATCAGCCGCGAGCGTGAAGATTTGAACAAGGCGCGCGTACAGATTATGGCTATCGCGCAGCAAGCGGGCATTGCGCTGAAACAGCTGATGCTCGACGGTTTGCAACCGCGCATGGGCAAAGTCGCGGTACGTTACCGCAATGCTGACAATGCGACTGAACAATGGACAGGCCGTGGCCGCCAGCCGCGGTGGGTCAAAAAGTGGGTGGAATCGGACAAGTCCATCGATCTGCTGCGCGTATAATTCGGTATACTCTTGGCACAGTGGCAAGCTGCTAGTGATGCGCTTCCCTTGCCATGCCTCCCATCGATACCTTTACTCATAGCGTCCACACCATGCTTCCATTGTCTGAAACGATCTTCAAGGCCTACGATATTCGCGGCATCATCGCTAAAACTCTTGATGCCAGCGTGGCCTACAAGATTGGTCAGGCATTTGGCCAGGCCGCCCTGGCCAAAGGCGAGCAGCGGGTCGTGATCGGTCGTGATGGTCGCCTGTCGGGGCCTGAACTGACGGCGGCGCTGGCGCAGGGTTTGCAGGCTGCGGGCATCGACGTGATCGACTTGGCGTGGTCGCCACGCCGATGGTCTACTTCGGCACGAACGTGCTCGACACGCGCTCCGGCATCATGGTCACGGGTAGCCACAATCCACCCGATTACAACGGTTTCAAGATGGTGCTGGCCGGCGAAGCGATCCACGGTGTAGCGATCCAGGCGCTGTATCACAGCATTGTCGCCCACGACGGTAGCGCCAGTGAGACGCCGGGCAGCTATGCCACGCACGATATCGGCGCCGCCTACCTCGAGCGCATCCTGGGTGACGTCAAGCTGACGCGCCCGATCAAGATCGCTGTCGATTGCGGCAATGGCGTGGCCGGCGCATTTGCGGGCGACTTGTTCCGTGGCATGGGCTGCGAGGTCATCGAATTGTTTTGCGACGTCGATGGCAATTTCCCGAACCACCATCCGGATCCCGCGCATCCGGAAAATCTGCAAGACCTGATCCGCTGCCTGGCCGAGACAGATGCGGAAATCGGCATCGCCTTCGATGGCGATGGCGATCGCCTGGGCGTGGTCACCAAGGATGGCCAGATCATTTACCCTGACCGCCAGATGATGCTGTTTGCCGCCGACGTGCTGACCCGCCATCCGGGTGCGCAGATATTGTATGACGTCAAATGCACGCGCCACCTGGCACCATGGATCAGCAAGCATGGCGGCGTGCCGCTGATGTACAAGACGGGGCATTCGCTGGTGAAGGCCAAGCTGCGCGAGACGGGTGCGCCACTGGGCGGCGAAATGAGCGGCCATATCTTCTTCAAGGACCGCTGGTACGGTTTCGACGACGGCCTGTATTCGGCTGCGCGCCTGCTGGAAATTCTCACGCGCGAAGCGCATCCTTCGGCCCTGCTCAATTCCCTGCCGCAGTCCGACAGCACGCCGGAACTGCACCTGGAATTGCAGGAAGGCGAGAACGTCGCGCTGATGGACATGCTGCGCCGCGACGCAGTCTTCCCTGGCAATGAACAGATTATCACCATCGACGGCTTGCGCGTGGAGTATGCGGACGGCTTTGGCCTGGCCCGTTCATCGAACACCACGCCGGTGATCGTGATGCGCTTCGAAGCGGAAACGCCGGAAGCCTTGGCGCGCATCCAGGGACAGTTCAAGAGCGTGATCCTGGGCGCCAAGCCTGACGCTATTTTGCCGTTCTGACAGCATGGCCGGTCAATCTGGCGCACAGGCGCCCTTGAAAATTCTGCTGGTGCGGGTATCTTCGCTGGGCGACGTGCTGCATAACTTGCCGATGGTGGCAGACATCGCGCGTCAGTATCCGGATGCAAGTATCGACTGGGTGGTCGAGGAAGGCTACACCAGTCTGGTGCGCCTGAACCCGCGCGTGAATACCATTTTTCCGTTCGCGCTGCGGCGCTGGCGCAAGAGCCTGGGCAAGAAGGAGACGCGCGCGGAAATCGCCGCTTTTTTCCGTAGCCTGCGCCAGACGCGCTACGATTATGTGTTCGATACCCAGGGCTTGCTCAAGACGGGCATCATCATGGGCGCTGCACGCCTGGCGCCTGGCGGGCACAAGGTCGGCCTGGCGAATGGCAGCGAAGGTTCAGGTTACGAAGGCATTTCGCGCCTGTTCCATACGAAAAGCATTGCGCTGGACCCGCGTACGCATGCGGTAACGCGCGGCCGCCTGGTGGCCGCCGCCGCACTCGGCTACTCGGCCGACACGCCTGCCGATTTTGGCTTGCCGAAAGTGTCGGGCAGAGAGCCACGTCCGGATTGGATGGGCGCTGCGCCGTATGCCGTATATTTTCACGGCACTGCGCGCGACGCCAAGAAATGGGCGCCGGAAAACTGGATCGCCCTCGGCCAGGCGCTGGCGCCGATGCCAATTTTGCTGCCCTGGGGTTCGCCCAAGGAAAAAGCGGAAGCAGAAGTGCTGGCGGCCGGCCTGCCGAATGCGCGCGTGCTGCCCAAGCTGTCGATGGGCGAGGCAACCCTGCTGGCGCGCCAGGCGGCGCTGGTGATCGGCGTCGATACGGGGCTCACGCATATCGCCGCCGCCTTTGTGCGTCCGACGGTGGAAATCTACGCCGATTCACCGCGCTGGAAAACAGAAGGTAACTGGTCGCCGAACATCATCAACCTGGGCGACACGGGGGCGCCACCGGGCGTGCCGCAAGTGCTGGCCGCAGTGCAGCACCTGCTGGCCGAGCATCCACCTGCCTGACTTTAATATTGAACAATCATGCGACATTTTTATACCCTCGCCTGGTGGCTGGCATTGCCCCTGGTGCTGGCGCGGCTGTGGCTGCGCGGACGCCGGGAACCCGGCTACCGCCAGCACTGGGGCGAGCGCCTTGGTTTATATGGCCGCCTGCCCAAATGCCGGATGCCGACGCTCTGGCTGCACGCCGTCTCCGTCGGCGAGACGCGCGCGGCCGAACCGTTGATCGATGCCTTGCTGGCCGCATGGCCTGATTGCCGTATCGTCCTCACGCACATGACGCCCACCGGGCGTGCCACGGGAAAGTCCCTGTTTGCAAAACACGGCGTGCGTCTGGTGCAAAGCTATCTGCCGTACGACACCGGTGCCATGCCGGCCAGTTTCATCCGCCATTTCGCGCCGCGCATCTGCATCCTGATGGAGACGGAAGTGTGGCCTAACCTGATCCACCAATGTAATCGCTACAAGGTGCCGGTGGTGCTGGCCAATGCGCGATTGTCGCAGCGCTCGCTGGGCAAGGCGCAGCGCCTGGGTAAGCTCATCACCGATGCGGCGCGCGGCATCACCTTGGTGGCGGCGCAGACGCACGATGATGCCGAGCGCGTGCGCCAGTTGGGCGTGCAGGGCGTGGTGGTCACGGGCAGTATCAAGTTCGATGTCGTTGTGCCCGAGACGGCGCTGGCGACGGGCGCTGCGCTGCGCGCAGCGATCGGTGCGCGTCCCGTGCTGCTGTGTGCCAGTACGCGTGAAGGTGAAGAGCCATTGATTCTCGATGCCTTTGCCCGCGCCAGCTTGCCTGCGAATGCGCTGCTGCTGATCGTGCCGCGCCATCCGCAGCGCTTCGACGAGGTGGAAAAGCTGGTGCTGACGCACGGCTTGACCGTGCAGCGCAGGTCCGGCCTGGCGCAGGACGATTTTGTGGCGGCGGACACGCAGGTGCTGCTGGGCGACTCGATGGGCGAGATGTTTGCGTATTACGCGGCCTGCGATTGCGCCTTTGTCGGCGGCAGCTTGCTGCCACTGGGTGGGCAAAACCTGATCGAGCCGGCGGCCCTGGGCAAGCCCGTGCTGATCGGCCCGCACACCTTCAACTTTGCGCTGGTCACCGAACAGGCGATTGCCGCCGGCGCCGCCGCGCGAGTGGTCGATGCGGACGCGCTGATGGCGCAAGCGTCAGTCCTGCTGCAAAACCCCGCGCAGCTGGCATCGATGGGACAAAAGGCGCTGGCGTTTGCCAGCCAGCACCGTGGCGCTACGCCGCGGACCATCGCGGCTATTCAACCGTTGCTGCGGTGACGGCAGTGCGGCCAACAATGTTGTCGGATTAGCGCGCTAGCGCGTAATCCGACAGCCGCCAACAATATTGTCTACGCGAACAAAACGGGCAATTCCTGCGAGCGCTTTCTCAGCGCCTGCTTGGCGCCATCGTAATCGGGATAAATCGATTCCACGGTGGCCCAGAAGCGGGGGCTATGGTTCATTTCCAGCAGGTGCGACAGTTCATGCGCCACCACGTAGTCGATCAGCGGCAGGGCGAAGTGGATCAGGCGCCAGTTCAGGCGGATCTTGCGCTCGATGGTGCAGCTGCCCCAGCGCGTACCGGCCGAGGATAGCGATAATGAATCGTAGCGCACACCGAGCTTGTCCGCATACAGGTCCAGCCGCGCTTCGAACAACTGGCGCGCTTCATGCTGGAACCAGCCCTTCACTTTTTCCTTCAACTGTTGTTCGCTGCCCGTGGGCGTGACCCAGACGTGCAGCTCATTGGTCTCGCGCTGGAAGCTGGCGCGGTGGCGCGGTGCCTGGTGCAAGCGCAATGTGATCTCGCCACCGAGGTAGGGCAGTACGGCGCCATCGATCCATGCTACGGGTGGGCGTTGCTGGCGCTGCACCTTGCGCTCGCCCCTTTCCAGCAGCTTCGAGACGATCCAGCTTTGCTTGGCGCGGATGGCATTGTCGATCTCGGACAGGGTGACGCGCTTGGGCGCGGTGACGCGCAAGCCGTTATCGTCGATCATGAAGCCGATGGAACGGCGCGTGGAGCGGCGCAGGGCGAATTCGATCAGGTGGCTGCCCAGTTGCAACTGGCGCAGCACAGGGCCATCGACAGTGCGTGGCGGGGAAGGCAGATGAGGTGCGGAAGGAAGCGCGACAGGTGACACGGGCACTGCCGGCCACGTTCGATGCTGAAGCGGTGGCGCCACGGGCGGCGCCGGCGGTGCCGTGGGGCGCACCACCGGGGGCGTGCTGGTCGAGACGTCGTGCGCGAACAAATCCAGTTGCTGGTCGCCGACCTTGATGGTCTTCATCTGCTGGCGCAGGGTCGGCTCCTGGATGACCGCGCTGATGCCGTCTAGCCAGCGTTGTAGGCGTGAGGCGAAATGACGCGCATTTCTGATTCTATCCAATTTTCCACCTGTTGCATCATGCTGTCCGGGGTTTGCCCTTCCGGCGAAATCGGTTTGCCTATCGACACGGTGATCAATCCCGGACGTTTGAGAAATGACTGCTTGGGCCAGCATTCGCCTGAATTATGTGCAATCGGCACCACCACGGAGCCCGTGGCGATTGCCAGACGCGTGCCGCCGCTCTTGTACTTGCCGGCCTGGCCTACCGGAATGCGGGTGCCTTCGGGGAACATGATAATCCATTGGCCATCGGCCAGGCGACGTTTGCCATGCGCGACCACGCTCTTGAAGGCATGTTTGCCCTGCTTGCGGTCGATGGGAATCATGCGCAGCAGCGCCATGGCCCAGCCGAAAAAGGGGATGTACAGGATTTCCTTCTTGAATACATACACCAGCGGACGGGGCAGGCTGGGCAGCAAGAAGATGGTTTCCCAGGCCGACTGGTGCTTTGACAGCACGATGGCCGGTGCATCCGGGAAGTTCTCGGCGCCTTTGATTTCATAGCGGATGCCGCAGATGACCTTGGCGCACCAGAGGATAAACACGTTCCAGCGCGAGGTGACCCAATAGCGCTTGTTGTAGCTCAATGGTGCTGCAAAAAAGCACACGCAGGCCCAGACGATGGTGGCTACGATCATGATGCTCATGAATAGCAGGGATCGCAGGAACAGGGAAATATTACGCAATGCGGTTCTCCGAAAATTAGATACTGAATGCCATGGAGGGCGCTGGCGCCGCTGCTGCCTTGAGCAGGTGGCTGACCACAGCGGCCAGGTCGGGGAAGACCTGGGTGCCAGGTGGCAGGCCACCCGTTTCATTGGTTTTTTCGCCCTTGCCCGTCAAGACCAGGTAGGGCACGCAGCCGCTGATGAAACCGGCTTGCAGGTCGCGCAGCGAATCGCCAACCGTGGGCACGCCTTTCAGGCTGGTGTTGTAGCGCTTCGAGATTTCATGGAACATGCCCGGTTTCGGCTTGCGGCAGTCGCAATTGTCCGCGCCCGCGTGCGGGCAAAAGAAGATGGAGTCGATATCGGCGCCCACTTGCTGCGCCATGGTATGCATCTTCTGATGGATCGCGTTCAGCACCGTCATGTCGAAGTACTCGCGCGCGATGCCCGACTGGTTCGAGGCGACGATAACGCGATAGCCGGCCTGGTTCAGGCGGGCTATCGCTTCGAGCGAAGCGGGAATCGGCTGCCATTCGGCTGGCGACTTGATGAAGTCCGGCGAATCATGATTAATGACGCCGTCACGGTCGAGAATAATCAGTTTCAGCGCCGCAGTGCCCATTATGCCGCCAGCTTGGAAATGTCGGCCACGCGGTTCATCATGCCGTGCAGTGACGACAGCAAGGCCAGGCGGTTGTTGCGCAGGGCGACATCCTCGGCCATCACCATCACGTCGTTGAAGAAGCCATCGACGTCGTCGCGCAGCTGCGCCAGCGTTTGCAGTGTGCTGGTGAAGTCGCCCTTGGCAAAGGCCGCGTCGACTTCCGGCTGCACGCGCGAGACGGCTGCGGCGAGTTTTTTCTCCGCTTCGTCCTGCAGCAGGGCCACGTTCACGCCACCGGCGGCGACCTGGTTGACGGCTTCCTCATTCTTTTTCAGGATGTTGGTGATGCGCTTGTTGGCGGCGGCCAGCGAGGCGCTTTCGGGCAGGGCGGCAAATGCCTGCACCGCTTCCAGGCGCTGCACGATGTCGTCCAGGCGGTCTGGATTTTGCGCCACGACGGCTTCGATTTCATTTGGCGAGAAACCGCGCTCACGCAGGATGCCGCGCAGGCGGTCGAGCATGAAGATAGTGACGTCCGCCACCGGGTCCTTGAAGCCAGCGATGGTGGAAAATTGCGCGGCAGCGTCAGCCAGCAAGCCCTGGATCGACAGCGGCAAACGTTTTTCCAGCAGCATGCGCAGCACGCCCAGGGCGTGGCGGCGCAGCGCGAACGGGTCCTTGTCGCCTGTGGGTGCCAGGCCGATAGCCCAGATGCCAACCAGGGTTTCGAGCTTGTCGGCCAGGGCCACGGCGGTGCCGGTGGCGCTCGACGGCAGGTTGTCGCCGGCAAAGCGCGGCTGGTAGTGTTCGGAAGCGGCCAGTGCCACGTCTTCCGGCTCGCCGTCATGGCGCGCGTAATACGTACCCATGATGCCTTGCAGTTCCGGGAACTCGCCCACCATGTCGGTCAGCAGATCGGCCTTGGCCAGCAGGGCGCCGCGTTCGGCCAGTGTCACGTCGTAGCCCAGCTTGGCGGCGATGGCGCCGGCCAGCGACTTGACGCGCTCTGTGCGTGCCGCTTGCGTGCCCAGCTTGTTGTGGTAGACCACGTTGGCTAGCAGCGGCAAACGCGATGCCAGGGTTTTTTTCTTGTCTTGCTCGAAGAAGAACTTGGCGTCCGACAGGCGCGGGCGCACGACGCGCTCGTTACCGCCGATGATGTGTTCTGGCGTGTCCGTCTCGATGTTCGAGACGATCAAAAAGCGCGAGCGCAGCTTGCCTTCGCTATCGGTCAGCGCGAAATACTTCTGGTTCGTCTGCATGGTGAGGATCAGGCATTCCTGCGGCACGGCCAGGAATTCTTCCTCGAAATGGCATTCATACACGACTGGCCATTCGACCAGCGCGGTCACTTCGTCGAGCAGCGCTTCGGGCATCAGCACCTGGTCGGCGCCTGCCTTGTCCAGCAACTGGGCGCGAATGCGCTCCTTGCGTTCCTCGTTGCTGGCGATGACGCTGGCGTTGAGGATCAGGGCAGCTGCATAGTTTTCCGCGTGCGCGATGGTGATAGCCTTGCCGTCGGTGAGGAAGCGGTGGCCCAAGGTGCTGCGGCCAGCCGTCAATCCCAGCAGGGTCAAAGGCAGCACGTTGATGCCGTGCAGGGCGATCAGGCTGTGGGCTGGGCGCACGAATTGCACGCTCGTGCCGTCCGGGCGCTGATAGCTCATCAGTTTTGGAATCGGCAGCTTGGCAGCAGACTCGCTCAATGCTGCTTGCGCACCGGTGGCCAGTTCGCTGCCCGCTGCCGTATAGGTGTAGAAGAAGCTTTCTGCCTTGCCGTCGGCGGCGCGTTCCAGTTCGGCCAGCGTCAGTTCGGGGAAGCCCAGTGCAGCCAGTTTCTTGGCCAGCGGCGGCGTGCCGTTGCCATTCGCGTCCAGCGCCACGGAGACGGGCAGGATTTTTTCGCGGATGGATTTATCGGGCGACACTTCGCGCACGTTGGTGATGGAGACGGCCAGGCGGCGTGGCGAGGCATAGCTGGTAGCGACGCTGTCGGCTTCCAGGAAGTCGCGCGCTTTGAGGCCATTGACGATGCCGGCGGTGAAGGCGGCGCCCAGTTTGGCCAGCGCTTTCGGCGGCAGTTCTTCGGTCAGCAGTTCGATGAGCAGTGTTTGGTTCATGGTGTTCTTGTCTGGTACGGCGGTGTATAGGCTGGGCAATCAAGCGGCGGCGGGTTGGTCTGCGGCGGGCAGCATCGGGAAACCGAGGCGCTCGCGCGAGTCGTAATACGCTTGCGCCACCAGGCGCGACAGGGTGCGCACGCGGCCGATATAGGCGGCGCGTTCCGTCACCGAGATGGCGCCACGCGCGTCGAGCATATTGAAGCTGTGCGAGGCCTTCATGATTTTCTCGTAGGCCGGCAGTGTCAGTTGCAGTTCGATCAAGCGCTTCGCTTCCGCTTCGTAGTTGCTGAACTGTTCGAACAGCAAGTCGGTATTTGCGTGCTCGAAGTTGTAAGTCGATTGCTCGACTTCGTTCTGGTGGAAGACATCGCCGTAGGTCAGCTTCTTGGTCACCGTTTCGCCGGCTGCGCCCTTTTCTTCCCACTCGGTCCACACTAGGTCATATACGTTTTCCACGCCTTGCAAATACATGGCCAGGCGTTCGATGCCGTAGGTGATCTCGCCCAGCACGGGCTTGCAATCGAGGCCGCCGACCTGCTGGAAGTAGGTAAATTGGGTCACTTCCATGCCGTTCAGCCAGACTTCCCAGCCCAGGCCCCAGGCGCCCAGCGTCGGGCTTTCCCAGTCGTCTTCGACGAAGCGCACGTCATTTTGCTGCAAGTCCAGGCCCAAGGCGGCCAGCGAACCCAGATACAGGTCGAGGATGTTTTCCGGCGCCGGCTTCAATACCACCTGGTACTGGTAGTAGTGCTGCATGCGGTTCGGGTTTTCGCCATAGCGGCCATCTTTCGGGCGGCGCGATGGCTGCACATAGGCGGCGCGCCATGGTTCCGGTCCGATCGCGCGCAGGAAGGTGCCGGTGTGGAAGGTGCCGGCGCCGACTTCCATGTCGTAAGGCTGGAGCAGGGCGCAACCTTGCTTGTCCCAATAGGTTTGCAAGGTCAGGATAATTTGTTGAAATGTGAGCATCGTATGAGTTCGCCGCGCGCGAGGCTGCGCTTTGTTATGGGTTGCTTGAAGCCCGCACGCTGCTGACAAGCGCGTCCGGGCCGGAGTTTTGCTAATTTTAGCGGTTTTTACGGGCCCACTGTGACTCTTCGGGCAATATCGGCCGCTGATTGCTGCGCGGCGCGGTCACGACGGGCAGCGCGAGCGCGCAGGAAGGCCGTCAGCAGTGCCAGCGCGGTCAGCGCCAGCAGCAGTTTATTGCCATACAAAATGTATGGCGTCATGCCGCCCATGCCTTGCACCTTGGCCACCAGGGTGGCTTGCTGCTCCGGCGGCAACAGGCTTTGCACGATGCCCTTGCCGTCGATCACGGCGGTGGCACCCGTGTTCGTCGAGCGCAGCATGGGGCGCCCCGTTTCCAGGCTGCGCATCTGCGAAATCTGCAGATGCTGCGGGATGGCGATCGAGTCGCCAAACCAGGCCAGGTTCGACATATTGAGCAGCACCGACGCCGACTGCTTGCCATTGCGGTGGGCGCTGGCCAGCTGTCCCGCGATTTCTTCGCCAAACAGGTCTTCGTAGCAGATATTCGGCAGCACCAGCTGGTCGCGCACCTGGAGCGGCGCCTGCACCTCGGCGCCGCGGCCCATGTCGCCCAGCGGGATGGCCATCATGGCGACAAACCAGTGCAGGCCGGGCGGCACGAACTCGCCGAACGGGACCAAATGGTGCTTGCGGTACTGGTAGTAAGGGCCTGTCGCGCTGTTGGGCGTGATGCCCAGTGCCGTATTGTAGAAGCGCTGCTGTTCGTCGAGCACCGGCATGCCGAGCAAAATCGTGCTGCCCGTCTGCTGCGCGTAAGCGCTCAGGCTATCGAGGTAGCCCGGTGGCAGCTGGTGCGGCAGCACGGTAACGGCTGTTTCCGGCGTGGCGATCAGGTCTGCCGGCGCGCTGGTGATGGCACTCTGGTACATCTGCAGGGCGCCGAGGACGAAGCCGGGATCGAATTTCTGCTGCTGCGGCACATTGCCCTGCAACAGGCGTAGCGTGATCGGACGCCCGATTGGATGTGTCCAGTTGAAGTACTGCAGGCCAAGGCCGGCCGCGTATAGCGCGATCAGGCCGGCCAGCGCGCTCCAGCGCGTGCGGCGCAGCGGGTGGACTAGCAAGAGCAGGGCGCCCGCGGACAGCGCCGCCAGCCAGCCCAGGCCATACGCACCGAGGATGGGGGCAAAGCCGGCCAGCGGGCTGGCATTATGGGCGTAGCCGGTAGCGAGCCACGGAAAGCCGGTAAACAGCCAGCCGCGCGTCCATTCGAACAGGGTCCACAGCGAAGGCAAGATCAACAGCGTCATTGTCGGCAGCGAAAGGACCCAGCGCTGGCGCAGCCAGGCGGCCGCACCCATCGCCAGCGCCACGTAGATGGCCATCAAGAGTGCCAGTAGGGCCACGGCGATGGCCGCCAGCGGCGCGGCCATGTCGCCATAGCGGTGCATGGAGATGTATAACCAGTGGGTGCCGGCCGCGCACCAGCCAAAGCCGTAGGCCCAGCCGATCAGCGCGCCGCTCTTGACGTTCGCGGCGCGCAGCACCTGGTAGAACAGCACGCCCAGGCTGAAGATTTGCAGCGGCCAGTAGCCGAAAGGGGCGAACGCCAGCACCGCGACGGCGCCGGCGATGGCGGCAGTGAGCATGCGCGCCCATGTGCTGCGCGGCGGTTTGGCGGGAGCGTTGGGATCTGAGCGTCTGAAACGCATTTACAGCACGCGCATGTCAGAGTTCCAGTTCCGGTACGTTGGGCAGGCGCTCGATGAGCAGCACGTGCACCTGGCGCGCATCGGCGCGCAGCACCTCGAAGCGCAAATTGCCGAGGTCAAAAATATCGCCCTTGTGCGCCATGCGACCCAGGTACTTCGAGACCAGGCCGCCTATGGTGTCGACATCGTCGTCCACCAGGTGGCTGCCCACTTCTTCGTTGAATTGTTCGATCTCGGTGAGCGCCTTGACGCGCCAGCGCGGGCCGAACTGACCTTCCTTGAGCGAGAGGATGTTGTCCTCGGCTTCATCGAAGTCGTATTCGTCCTCGATATCGCCGACGATCTGTTCCAGCACGTCTTCGATGGTGATCAGGCCGGCGACGCCGCTGTATTCATCAACGACGATGGCCATGTGGTTGTGATTGGCGCGGAAATCGCGCAGCAGCACATTCAGGCGTTTCGATTCGGGGATGAAGATGGCGGGGCGCAGCATGTCGCGCACGTCGAAAGTCTCTTCTGCGTAGTAACGCAGCAAGTCTTTCGCCAGCAGGATGCCGATGACCTTGTCGCGCTCGCCTTCGATCGCGGGGAAGCGCGAGTGGGCGGTCGACAGGACTTCCGGCATCCATTCCTCGATCGGCTTGCTGATGTCGATGACATCCATTTGCGAGCGGGGAATCATGATGTCGCGCGCACAGAGATCCGACACCTGGAACACGCCCTCGATCATCGACAGGGCGTCGGCGTCGATCAGCTTGCGTTCATGCGCATCGTGTAGAACATCGAGCAATTCTGCACGGTTCTCTGGCTCGGGGGAAATGAGTGCGGTCAGGCGTTCAAACAGTGACCGGTGGGGCTTGACGTCAGTTTTGACGCCACTAGGGTGCTCGGGCATAGGAGGCGTGAGCCGTTGTTGCGAAGGGATATAGGATACACCAAAAGCAGAGCTTTACCGGATTTCCCCGCTTTTGATGCAAATTTAATACGTTGAAGTGCGCCGTTGCGCGATCTTTTACGCCGTTTCCTGGCCCAGCACACGGCCGCGCAAGTGCGCCACGTCCGCCTGCCAGTCGGCGAAATGTTCGCTTTCCTGCCACAGCTGACGCAGTTCCGACGACTCGGCCACGATCTTGTCGAACGCCAGGCGCGCCTTTTCCAGCAGCGGCGGCGTGACTTTCTTCTTGCAGGCGGCTACCCATTCATCCACTTCGGCTGTGGCCGGGTCGTCTTCGCCCGGCTTGCCCAGGAGGCGCGCCATCACTTCCAGTGCGGCCAGCGCCTCGGCGGCGAACGGCGCTTCCAGTTCGGCTTCCTGGCTGTCGATGACGTTATCGAGCGTGGTATCGAGTAGTTCCAAGGTTTTGTATTCGTGCAAGTCTTGCGCCCAATCCATGGCGTAGTCGTTGCCGAAGGCATCTAGCGCCCATGTGCCCATGTGCTTACTCCTTGTATGGGTCGGTAATGCCGAGTTTCGCGAGGATTTCTGTTTCCAGTGCCTCCATCTCGGCTGCTTCCTCGTCACCCATGTGGTCGTAGCCCTGCGCATGCAGCACGCCGTGCACGATCAAATGGGCCGTGTGCTCTTCCACGCTTTTCTTTTGTTCCGCCGCTTCCTTTTCCAGAACGTCCGTGCACAGGATGATGTCGGCGCGCGTCGGCTCGTCGTCATGCAACTCTTCGCCTTCGTTATAGGCGAAGGTCAGCACGTTGGTGGCGTAGTCCTTTTCGCGGTAGTCGCGGTTCAGGCTACGGCCTTCTTCGGCGTCGACGAAGCGGATGGTCAATTCGGCCGGAGCGAACAGGGCTGCCTTGACCCAGCGGCGTATCTTGGGCCGCGTGATCAGCGTTTCCAGGCGCGTATCCGGGTATTGTACGGACAGTGAGAGTTTATTTTTTTCGGACATTTTTGGCACTAGCGGGTGTGATCAGGGGAAGTAACTGGGCGGCGTTGGCGCCGCCCGCCTGCGCCATTTCATAGGCGTCGACGATGCGGGCGACGAGTGGATGGCGCACCACGTCGGTACTGTTAAATTGCGTAAAGCCGATGCCGCGCACGTCTTTCAGCACCTGCACGGCGTCGATCAGGCCACTCGTCTGGCTCTTGTGCAGGTCGACTTGCGTCACGTCGCCCGTTACCACGGCCTTGCTGCCAAAGCCGATGCGCGTCAGGAACATCTTCATCTGCTCGACAGTGGTGTTTTGCGCCTCATCGAGGATGACGAAGGCGTGGTTCAGGGTGCGCCCGCGCATATAGGCCAGCGGGGCGACCTCGATCACCTGTTTTTCAAACAGTTTTTGCGTACGGTCAAAGCCCAGCAAATCGTACAGCGCGTCGTACAGCGGGCGCAGGTAAGGGTCGACCTTTTGCGCCAAGTCGCCCGGCAGGAAGCCCAGGCGCTCGCCTGCTTCGACGGCGGGACGCGTCAGGATGATGCGCTTGACGGCGTCGCGTTCGAGCGCGTCGACGGCGCAGGCGACGGCCAAATAGGTTTTGCCCGTGCCGGCCGGACCCACGCCGAAGCTGATGTCGTGTTCAAGAATGTCGCGCAGGTAGGCGATCTGGTGGGGCGTGCGCCCGCGCAGGTCGCTGCGTCGCGTTTTCAGCACGGGGCTGGCGATGTCCGGTTCCACGAAGGTGCTGATGGGCGCGTTGGCGTGGTGTTCCGAGGCAGCGGACAGGCCGGCGCGCTGTTCCACCAGCGCCAGCTGCACTTCTTCCAGCGGCACGACCTTGTTGGCGATGGCGTAGAACTGCTCGAGGATTTCCACGGCGCGTTCTGCATTGCTGCCGCCGACGATGAATTTCTCGCCGCGGCGGAAGATCGTCACGTCGAGTGCAGCGGAAATCTGGCGCAGGTTTTCATCGAGTGGTCCGCACAAATTGGCCAGGCGCGTGTTGTCGAGCGGCTCGGGGATGAAGTAATGCGGCTGTATCGGGGCTTTGGTTTTCAACTGGCTCTTTTCAATGCGGGTGCGCTGGCGACGAGTTCGCCGCGCAGGGTGTAGGAATGGCTTTCGGTGATGCGCACGTCGACCAGTTGGCCGACCAACTGCAGCGCGTCCGGGCCGGCGTCGAAGTTGACCACGCGGTTGTTCTCCGTGCGCCCTTGCAGCTCGCGATCTATCGTGTCCTTCTTCGAGCGGCCTTCGACGAGGATGGTTTGCACGCTGCCCACCATGGCCAGGCTGTACTTGCGCGTGTTGGCGTCGATGGCTGCCTGCAACTGCTGCAAACGGGCCAGCTTGACTTCATGCGGCGTGTCGTCTTCCAGGCTGGCGGCCGGCGTACCGGGGCGCTTGCTGAAGATAAAGCTGTAGCTATTGTCGAAGCCGACGTCCGCGATCAGCTTCATCATGGCGTCGAAGTCGGCCTGCGTCTCGCCGGGGAAGCCGACGATGAAGTCCGAGGAAATAGCCATCTTCGGGCGCACGGCGCGGATGCGGCGGATGATGGACTTGTATTCGAGGCCCGTGTAGCCGCGCTTCATGGCGCCGAGGATCTTGTCCGAACCATGCTGGGCCGGCAGGTACAAATGGTCGACCAACTGCGGGATCTTGGCATAGGCGTCGATCAGGCGTTGCGTGAATTCCTTCGGGTGGCTGGTGACGAAGCGCATGCGGGCGATGCCGGGGATGTCAGCCACATATTCGAGCAGCAGGGCGAAGTCGGCAATGTCTCCGCCTTCCATCACGCCACGGTAGGCGTTCACGTTCTGGCCCAGCAGGGTAATTTCCTTGACGCCCTGGGCGGCCAGGCCCGCCACTTCCGTCAGCACGTCCTCGAAGCGGCGCGATACTTCCTCGCCGCGCGTGTAGGGTACGACGCAGTAGCTGCAGTATTTGCTGCAGCCTTCCATGATGGAAACGAACGCCGAGGCGCCATCCACCTTGGCCGGCGGCATGTGGTCGAATTTTTCGATTTCCGGGAAGCTGATGTCGACTTGCGAAGCGCCGCTGGCGCGGCGCAGTTCGATCATCTGTGGCAAGCGGTGCAGCGTTTGCGGGCCAAAGACCATGTCGACATAGGGCGCGCGCTTGACGATGGCCTCGCCTTCCTGCGAGGCCACGCAGCCGCCTACGCCGATCAAGAGGTGCGGCTTGGCCAGTTTCAGTTCGCGCAGACGGCCGAGATCGGAAAACACTTTTTCCTGCGCCTTTTCGCGCACGGAGCAGGTGTTGAGCAGGATCACATCGGCATCTTCAGGCGTATCGGTACGCACCAGGCCGTCAGAGGCACCGAGCACGTCGGCCATCTTGTCCGAGTCGTACTCGTTCATCTGGCAGCCGAAGGTTTTAATGAATACTTTTTTCTGCATGGAGTCGTGTGCTTATCGGTAAATGTAGCGGCAAATAAGTGTGGCGGAAATTAAGCCGGGCAGGGGGCTTGCGCCGTGCACCGCTCGGGGCGGGAGGCGGAGCGTGACCGGCTGGGCGCCGCTGGCTGCCCGTGGCAGGCTCGCTGCAAGTTCAGGCCATAGTTTAGCGTAAATCGTCGGGACGGGCCATGCCGCACTGACCTCGCCGACAAGATTGCGGCGTGAACAGGGTGTCCGGTACGGCG
The DNA here is from genome assembly GCA_000242815.2 of Janthinobacterium lividum PAMC 25724. GTDB lineage: Bacteria > Pseudomonadota > Gammaproteobacteria > Burkholderiales > Burkholderiaceae_D > Janthinobacterium > Janthinobacterium lividum_D. The sequence continues at coordinate 75,921 of AHHB01000042.1, read as the reverse complement.
TAGCCATCAAGCATTTATTGACCAGCGACACCATTGATTTGTAACAAGTCGCTGCAAATCCTTGCGCGCGACCGCTGGTAGCCTAATGTGTTGAAATGGCATCGTTAACAAGTCAACCAGCAACTTGATTGATATTTAACAATCAGGAAGTTTGCGCGAGGCGCAGATGCGGCGCGTTTGGACTAGTATATTGCTTTATATGCAATTTACTTCGGTGGGTTGCAGGTGCTCGGTGGGTTGCTCGTGCTTTTGCTCACGCGGCAAGCTGCGTACTTTGGCTGGACTGGGCTGCGTGGGTCCTGTGTCGTCAGCGCAGGTAGTGCGGGCATTGCGGGCATTGCAGGCATTGTCATAAGGAGGGAAGGCGGAGGGCCGGCTGAATCGCATGGAAGAACCTTTATTTAAACACTCTAAGCCAGCCTTAAGTTCGTATCGGCATTATTTTCTACATTCACCAGACGAGGAAAAATCATGACACATCATGCATTAGCATCGCAAGAGAGTTACAACCCGAATCACTTGCTGGACATTCTTCTCAACAAGATGCAGCTGAAGAATGATGCAGCGCTGTCGCGCCTGCTTGAAGTGGCACCACCCGTCATCAGCAAGATCCGTCACCACCGCTTGCCGGTCGGCGCCTCGTTGCTGATACGCATGCACGAAGTGACGGGCATGAGTATCCGTGACCTGCGCGACTTGATGGGCGACCGCCGCACCAAGTATCGTCTGTCCGACGCCCAGGGCCGTCCAAAAACGGAAGATCGCAGCGATGCGCAAGAATCGAATTACGCGCACTGATGTGGCGGTGGCACGCTGACTGTGCCGCTCGTGTCACTGCAGGCGGCAACAGGCTGGCGTGGACCGGGCAGCATGGACCGGTAACATGGATACACCGCAGTACCTATAACGGCTTTCGCCTGGCGGCGAGAGCCGTTTGCGTTGATGGCTTTGCCTGCCGAGTCAGCTTAGCAAGGCGGTGGTGATTTCGTCGTAGCGCAGTTCTGTTTCGCGGAAAATTTGCAGATACGTGTCTTCGCCTAGGCCCAACGCCTCCCAGGCTACCGGCGAGACGCGCGGCACCAGGTCGTCGCCTGCCTGCGCCAGGTCGAGCGCACAGACGATGGCATTGGCCACGTGGATCAGCTCTGCCAGGAAGCCTGCCCCCGGCGTTTCCGGCTGCAGGTAGTTGGCCAGCGCCAGGCGCATGGTGTCGGAAAAATTCCAGTGCTCGGCCAGTGCCACGCCAGCCTGCACGTGGTCCACTCCCAGCACGGCCTGCTCCGCTGCGAGCAGGCTGCAATCGTGCGCTGCCTGGTGTGCGATGACTTGCGCGTAGTGCGCGGGAAAGCTGCTGACCAGCACCAGGCGGCCGATGTTATGCAGCAAGCCGGCCGTGAACGCGTAATCCTGGTTGAAGCGCATCTGCCGCGCCAGCACCTTGGCGCAGGCGGCAGTGGCGACCGAATGGCGCCAGAAGGCCTTGTCGTCGAAGCCGGGGCAGCGTCCTTCCGGAAAGCAGCCCGTGATGGCGGCCGAGGTGATCAGGCTGCGCGTGGTCTGGAAGCCAAGGTAGGTGATTGCCTGCTGGATGGTGGTGGCCTTCACTTGCAAGCCATAGTGCGAGGAGTTGGCAAGGCGCAAGGTTTTCGCCGTCAGTGCCTGGTCGTATGATACTTTTTTCGCCAGCACGGAAATATCGACGTCTTCCTGTTCTATGCTGTTGAGTAACTCCATGACGACGGCGGGCAGTGAAGGCAGGTCATCGAGGTGGGCGACGATATCGTCGAGCGTGAGTAAGTTGCTCATGCCGCGTCTCCCTTGCCCAGGCGGTATTGCGTGACATAACTGCGCAGCAAAGTGGTGGCCTTGTCCTCGGGATCGTCCGGGTCATGCTTGCGGAACAGATGGGCTAGCCGGGTGCTGTGGGCCGCTTGCTGTGCGGTAACTTCTTCCGGCGAGGGCGGCGGCACCTGGATCGGCAGCATGTCGATGCCGTGGCGCGGCATCAGGGACAGCATGTTTTCCGTCAGTACCGCGCCTTGCGGCAACAGCACTTGTCCATGTGCGTCGAGCAAGACATCCGACAAGACCATGCCAGGACGCACTTGTTCAAGGGGTAGGTGTTGATGCATGACCGCCATGACGACTCCTTAGATGATTGCAAGATCTTACCATCGCCATGCCGCAATGTCTCAAGCTGCATCAATGCCTCTGAACAAAACTAGCTTGCTGTAAATCTTGCCAATAAGCATGCCATACCGTACATTTGATTCAGGCTGTTGTCTGCTGACGTATCTGTGCCCGCTCCGCGGGCCGGCGGCCCGCCTGGCCCGAGGAGTGTTGATTGATGGTGAGTATCCAAGTCCGGCTGACCCTGCTTTTTGTCGTGATTGTCACCTTGGTGCTGGGTATTTCTGGCAGCTATACCCAATATACGCTGAGCCAGGAACTTGAGTCGGGCAGCGCGCGCCTGCGCAGCGGGGTGCTCACGCGCTTGCAGACCAGCTTGCCTTCCGCCCTGTGGGACCTCGATAAATCCAAGGTCGACAGCATAGTCTCGGCCGAAATGTTGCCGCCGGAACTGCTAGGCATCCGCGTCTACGACGCCTCCGTGGGGCTGTTCGCGGGCGAAGTGCGCGACGCTGCCGGAGCTCTGGTGCCGTTGACTTCCGACGTGGCCATGGGCGGCACGCCTGTCGAGGCGCCGTTGGTGTTCCGCGATGCCGTGGCGGCCACCACGGGTGGCAAACCGGTGATTGTCGGCAAGGTTGTCGTCAATTTCAGCCGCGCGCAGATCGATGCGGCGCTGCGCGGCGAAGTGCGGCGCAAGGTGCTGGAAGTGTTGCTGCTTGACATCATCCTGGTAGGCGCCCTGGCGCTCAGCCTGCGCATCGTTTTCGAGCCACTGAAACAGTTGCGTGATGGCTTGATCGACCTGGCGACGCGCGGCAGTGATGAGGTCGAGGAACTCTCGGAAAACCGGCGCGACGAACTGGGCGACGTGATCCGCGGCTTCAATGCCGTGCAGCGCAAGCTCAAGTCCATCATCGAGGGCAGCCGCGAGGCGGAAGATATGGCGCGCCGCTCGCAGCAGGCAACGGCGCAGGCCATGGACGAGCTGCGCCTGGCGCAGGAATCGTTGCTGCAGTCGGAACGCCTGGCCGCGCTGGGCAGTCTGGTCGCTGGCGTGGCGCATGAAATCAATACCCCCGTTGGCATTGCGCTCACTAGCGCTTCGGTGTTGAAGGAGGCTACCGACCATATCAGCGCAGCGGTGGCCGGCGGCAGCGTGAAGAAAACCGATATCATGCGCTACCTGGAAACGGCCAGCGAAAGCGCGCGGCTGATCATGAACAATGCCTATCGCGCCGCGCACCTGATCCACAGCTTCAAGCAGATTGCCGTCGACCAGGTCAGCGAGGCGCGCCGCATGTTCGAATTGCGCGACTATATCGGGGAAGTGATCTCGAGCCTGCAGCCGACCCTCAAAAAGACGCGCATCAGCATCGATATCGATTGCCCCCCTGAGATCGTGCTCGACAGTTATCCGGGCGCGCTGGCGCAGGTACTGACCAACCTGGTCTTGAACTGTGTCGAGCACGCCTTCGACGCCGATACGGCCGGCAACATCCATATCGGCGTGCGTTGCGAAGGCGAGTGGCTCGTCATGCAGGTACGCGACAATGGACGTGGCATCGCGCCCGACATGCTCGACCGCGTGTTTGACCCGTTTGTCACCACGCGGCGCGGACAGGGCGGCACGGGCCTGGGCTTGAATATCGTATTCAACTTGATTGCCAAGCAGTTTGGCGGCACCATCACGGTCAGCAGCACGCTGGGGCAGGGCGCGACATTCCTGCTGCGCCTGCCTAAGACGACGCCGTTGCCGGAAAACACCAGCAGCCAGGCATAGGCAAGGAGCACAGACATGGCAGAGCTAGAAAACAGTCAGCAAGTGGCGCTTTTGCGTGGGATCAACGTGGGCCGTGCCAAGCGCGTGGCCATGGCCGACCTGCGCAAACTGCTCGGTGAGCTGGGTTTTGCGCAGGTACGCACTGTACTCAACAGCGGCAACGTCGTGTATGACGCAGGGGCGCTGGCGCCGGCCGAGGCTGCTGCACGGATCGAGGAAGCGCTGGTGCTGAAACTGGGCGTGGCGGCCCGCGTGACGGTGCTGTCGGCTTGCCAGTTTGCCGAGCTGATCGAACAAAATACGCTGGCGCCGGCGGCCGATGCGGCCCGTCTGCTGACCCTGGTGTTGAACCATCCGGCCGATGTCGAGCGCCTGGCGCCGCTCTTGCAGCGGCCGTGGCAGCCGGAAGCGCTGGCGCTGGGGCGATGGGCCGCGTATGCCTGGTGTCCCGATGGCGTGCTGGCCAGCAAGGTGGTGGCAGCGCTCGGTGTCATGCTGGGCGATGGCGTCACCTCGCGCAACTGGGCGACCATGCAAAAATTAGATGCGCTGCTAAACGGGCCCGATGCGGCGGCCACATCCGCATTTACCAAGCAGCAATGATGCCTGCCATGACAGGTGCATGCGTCGTCAGCATCGCCGCGCAAACCGCGTCTGACACGACCGCGCAGTCGTGCTGGGACACCCGTAGGCAATTGCGCGCAAGGCGAAATTGTTTTTGACAATGGCAGGGGCCGGAAAAACAGGGTCAGCTATCAAATTTCTCCTGTCTTTCAGCGTGCATGCTAAAGGCCAGCAAACCGATTCCCACCAGTAACATCGAGACCATGCTCGCTTCGGGCACGGGCGGCGGCACGTTCGTTTGCTGCACGGCGGGGGACTTGGCGGCTATGGGCAGTGCGTCCTGGCGTGCACCGGCGCTGCGCCAGCGCGGGGCTGTATTGAGCATCGAGGCCCGCGTCAGCAGGCGCGCATACGGCAAGTCTTGTGTTTGCCAGCCGAAATTATCGCTGCTGTTAGTGAAACTGAAACGCTCATCGCTCACGACCTGATCGCGTGCGGTACGCGGTTTGCCCTGGATGTCGGCGCCCGTCGCCGTCGCATTGCCTGCGCTGGCCAACAGCACCAGCATGGCCATGCATAGTGGCTCAAGTATCTTCATCTTGACTCCCTGGTTCACCGCACGGCGCGGCCGACACCGGCCCGCGCCCGGACGGATAATTCGCCTGTACGGGGGCGTATCACGATTTTTCTGATGAGGTCTTATTACAGCACAAATCGTGGTAATTTCGATACGTATATTTGCTCTAAATTAAAAATATTTGTCATTTTGATAGTGTGGAGGCTATCGCGGCCTGGCACTTTGCATGCGCACGCTATCGCCGAAAAATATTGTTGTTTTTTGTATCCATCGCCAGCAGGAAAACAATATATCGATTAGTATATTGTTTTTCGTACGACAAATAAAATGATCGCCTGCAGGAGGGGAAAATGGAGACAGTCGCAACACAAAATGCCCAATACGAGCTCGACGCCATGCGTGGCGCAGCCTACAAAGCCAGCTCGCTGCTCAAGGCCATGAGCAATGCCGACCGCTTGATGCTGCTGTGTCATCTTTCGCAGGGCGAGCATTGCGTCAGCGAACTCGAGAAAAAAGTGGGCATCGGTCAGCCGACCCTGTCGCAGCAGCTCGGCGTGTTGCGCGAAGAAATGCTGGTGGCCACGCGGCGCGAGGGCAAGCAGATTTATTATCGCGTCGCCAGCGCGCCGGTGCTGGCCGTGCTGCAAGTGCTGTACCTGCAGTTCTGCGCGCCGCCTCCCCCGCTCAATGACGCAGCGGACGCAGGCTTGCCATGAGCATAGCCTGGCAGCACTTTACGCCGTGGGCCTCGCTGGCTGGCGGTATGCTGATCGGCCTGGCCGCTGCCCTGCTGATCTTGTTCAATGGGCGCATCGCCGGCATTAGTGGCATCCTCGGCGGCTTGCTGCGCCCGCGCCTGGGCGACCTGGGCTGGCGTATTGCTTTTCTTGCGGGACTGATCGGTGCGCCCTTGCTGTATTCGCTGTGGCAATCCTTGCCGCCGGTACAGATCGACGCATCCACGCCCGCTTTGATCGTGGCCGGCTTGCTGGTCGGCGTGGGCGTGCGCTATGGCGCCGGCTGCACCAGCGGCCACGGCGTGTGTGGCCTGTCGCGCCTGTCTGTGCGTTCGCTGGCGGCCACCATGGCCTTCATGGCGGCCGGTTTCCTCACCGTGTATGTATTGCGCCACCTATGAGCAAGTTAATCTTTTCCCTGTTGAGTGGCCTCGTTTTTGGCCTCGGTCTGATCATCTCCGGCATGGGCAACCCGGCCAAGGTGCTCGGTTTCCTCGACCTGGCCGGCGCCTGGGACCCGTCCCTGGCGCTGGTGATGGGCGGCGCCATCGGCGTCGCCATGCCGGCCTTTTGGCTGGCGCGACGGCGCAGCACGGCGCTGCTGGGCGAGCCCATGCAATTGCCCGCGTCGCGGCGCATCGACCGGCGCTTGCTGCTGGGCAGCTTGGCCTTTGGCGCAGGCTGGGGCATCGCCGGTTTTTGTCCCGGCCCCGCTCTCGTCTCCCTGCTGGCGGGCCAGCCGAAGGCCTGGATTTTTGTGGCTGCCATGCTCGCTGGCATGGCCTTTTTCGAAGTGCTGGAGCGCCGCAAGCTAGCGGCGCCGGCCTGAGACGGTACAATCTGGCGCATCGCCACCTGAGGATACCCGTTGACATGAAGACTGTGATTTTCCGCGCCGGCGCGCGTGCCACCTTGCTGTGCGGCATGCTGGCGCTCTCCGCTTGCGGCGGCTTGCTAAAGAAGACAGCGCCGCCCGCTCCCACACCCGTGGCTGACACTTTGCCTAATCCGCAAGTGTTGCTGCTCGGTGAAGTGCCTGACAATGTGCAAGGCCACCGTCTGCGCGTCGAGGAGTTGCGGCTTCGCCTCGCCGCTGGCTGGCGTCCCGTGATTGTCATGCAGCAGTTCGAGCGCGAAAACCAGGCCTTGCTGACGCGCGCCGCGCGCGATTGCGCCGATCCCGATTGCATCATCCGCGTGATGGAACAGCCGCGCTGGGACTGGAGCTTGTACCGGCCCTTGCTGGACCTGGTGATCAGCTATCAATTGACTCTGGTGGCCGGCAATTTGTCGCCGGCCGATGCCTCGCGCATCGTGCGCGACGGCATCCAGTGGGCTATGCCGCCCGCCATGGTTGCCACGTACCTGGCCGTGCCCGTGCCTGCCGATATTTTGGAAGGGCAACAGAAGGAAGTCCAGGCGGCCCGCTGCAATATGCTGCCCGACATGATGCTCAAAGGTGTCGTTAATGCCCAGGTGGCGCGCGATATCTGGATGGCTAAGCTGATCCGCGACCAGGCGCCGCGCGACGTGGTGCTGATCGCCGGCAATGCGCATGTACGCAAGGATATCGGCGTGCCCCGCTGGCTGAAGCTGGCCGAGCCGCAACTGAACGTGCGCAGCATCGGCTACCTGGAGCAGGGCGGCAGCGGCTACAAGGGTACGTTTGACCTGACGCAAACGATGCCGGCGCAGCCGCGCCCGGACCCATGCGCTAGGTTCAAGCAATAGGCGTTGTTGCGGGCTCTGCTGCCGCTGCAGAGCCGCCCAGGAATGCCGAAGTCATGTTGGCGTAAAATGAAGGGTAGGGCGCATGGGGTGCTGCGGTGCCCCTTTTTTCCTCGCCGTCTTTTTCTACCGCGCCGATCAGGAGTTTTCATGTCGTATGTCATTCCCGCGCCCTTGCAAGCGAGCGTACCGGTCACCGGTAGCGCCGACAGCTTCCCTGTTCACCGCCTCTATTGTGTGGGCCGCAACTATGTCGAGCACGCCAAGGAAATGGGCCATACGGGCCGCGAGGCGCCGTTTTTCTTCATGAAGCCAAACGACGCCATACTGCCCGTGCCAGCCGGCACGACGGGCGAGTTGCCGTATCCGGCGCAAACGCAGGATTTCCAGCATGAGATGGAACTGGTGGTGGCCATCGGCAAGGGCGGCAGCGATATCGGCGTGGCCGATGCGCTGAGCCACGTCTGGGGGTATGCGGTAGGCCTGGACATGACGCGGCGCGATGTACAGAGCGCAGCGAAAAAGCAGGGTCGTCCATGGGAGACGGGCAAGGCCTTCGAGCACTCGGCGCCTATCGGTGCCATCACGCCGGCCGCGCTGGCCGGCGATGTCAAGCATGCTGCCATCACCTTGCATGTGAATGGTGAGCTGCGTCAAAGCAGCAGCATCGACATGCTGATCTGGAACGTGGCAGAAACCATCGCCGATCTGTCGCGCTATTTTACCTTGCAGCCGGGCGATCTGATCTACACGGGCACGCCAGCCGGCGTAGCGGCCGTGCAGCGCGGCGACGAGTTGCTGGGCGCCATCGATGGCCTCGATACCTTGCGCGTCAAGATCGTGTAAGGCATGCTGGCGCACGTCACGGCAAGCGCGCCTGGCCTGGCATCGCCCTGTGGCTTAGCATTTTGTATCAAGGAGATGTCATGCTGAGCGACACTTATTCTGTAGAGCAACCGACGCGCACCGAGATCGACGCCCTGGCGGGGCCGGCCCTGCTGGAATTTGGCACTGGCTGGTGCGGCCATTGCCGCGCCACCGAGGCGCCGCTGGCTGCCGCGTTTGCGCAGCACCGCGAGCTGGCGCACCTGCGCGTGGAAGACGGCCCCGGCCGCGCGCTGGGCCGCGCGTTCCGGGTGAAACTGTGGCCGACCTTGATCTTTCTCAACGATGGTCAGGAAGTGGCGCGCCTGGTGCGTCCGCTCGACAGCGCAGAGATCGCCAGGGCGTTTGCCCTGATCGCGGCGTAACTGGCTTGCATAGTCTTGCCGCACTGCAGCACTGCGCGTATCATAAGGCGCTTACAGCAAGATCAACCGCATCCTCCGGGATGTAGGCGCGATCATCGCCGGTCCGCTCCACCCGGAGGGGCCGCAGGCATGGATTCACCACAAATGACCGATGCCGCGATGCCGACGCGTCGGTCTGGTACGGAATGGCTGGCGATACGCCGCGCCTGATACACGTCGCCCACCCCCTGACGACTTTCCTGCCGTGCCCCGGGTGACCGGATGGCGCACGACCGTTGTTTCTCTAAACCAGCACGGATCACGGCGCGATGACGCGCATAGGCTCATTGTTGCTTGTCGTTTTATGGCTTTATATAGCGTTATACGGCGTTAGCTGTCCTTGTTTTTCATGATGGGCGGCGTATTGCGACGTAGAAGTAGTTTGCGAATTTGATGGCGAATTGGCAGCAAATACGTGTGCGTACAGTTATGATATGGCAACAATGCGCCTCGGTAAGCGTTGGCAACGATGGTAAATTTATGCTGAGCAGAAGCCGATGTGCTGCACGGCGGCTATCGCGCAGCAATGCGCCGCTGACGAATGTCAGCAATCACAATCATTGTCCGTCGCTTACTGATCACCGTGCTGTGCTGCTGCCTGAAAAACATCCAGAGAATGGCCTTTAGACACCCCCTCCCCAAGGAGCGCAGTAAATGAGCACCCCTCCCAAGAAAAATTCCCCCGGCACCGTGCTGTTCGCCAGCCTGATCGGCACCACCATCGAGTTCTTTGACTTTTATATCTACGCCACCGCCGCCGTGCTGGTGTTCCCGAAACTGTTCTTCCCCGCCGGCGACCCGTCGGCCGCCGTGCTGCAGTCGCTGGCCACGTTCGCCATCGCCTTCTTTGCACGCCCCATCGGCTCGGCCGTGTTTGGCCACTTCGGCGACCGCATCGGTCGCAAGGCCACCCTGGTAGCAGCCTTGCTGACCATGGGGATTTCCACCGTTATCATTGGCTTGCTGCCGACGTATGCGGCCATAGGCACCCTGGCGCCGTTGTTGCTGGCGCTGTGCCGTTTCGGTCAGGGCCTGGGGCTGGGTGGCGAGTGGGGCGGCGCAGTGCTGCTGGCCACCGAGAACGCACCGCCGGGCAAACGCGCCTGGTACGGCATGTTCCCGCAACTGGGCGCGCCGATCGGCTTCTTCCTGTCGGGCGGCATCTTCCTGCTGCTCAGCGAAACCATGACCGATGCGCAGTTCTTCAGCTACGGCTGGCGCATTCCCTTCCTGGCCAGCGCGCTGCTGGTCATCGTCGGCCTGTATGTGCGTCTGAAGATCACGGAAACACCGGACTTCCAGAAAGTCATCGACAAGAACGAAGTCGTCAAGCTGCCCGTCGCCACCGTCTTCCGCCAACATGGCCGCATGCTGTTCCTGGGCACCATCATCGCCCTGGCCACTTTCGTGCTGTTTTACCTGATGACTGTGTTCGCCTTGAGCTGGGGCACGACCAAGCTCGGCTTCACGCGCAAGGAATTTCTCATCGTGCAGCTGTTTGCCGTGCTGTTCTTTGCCCTGACGATTCCATTGTCAGCCGTGCTGGCTGACCGCCGTGGCCGCCGCGCCACCTTGATCTGGGTCTCCGTCGCCATTGCCCTCTTCGGCCTGGTGCTGGCACCCATGTTCGGCTCCGGCGTGACGTGGGAAGTGACCGTCTTCATGGCTGTCGGCCTGGGCCTGATGGGCATGACCTACGGTCCGCTGGGCACCATGCTGTCCGAGCTGTTTCCACCTGAAGTGCGTTACACGGGGGCGTCGCTGACGTTCAACCTGGCCGGCATCCTGGGCGCCTCGCTGGCGCCGTACATCGCCACCTGGCTGGCCACCAACCATGGCTTGCACTACGTGGGCTATTACCTGTCGCTGGCGGCCGTGCTGACCCTGGGTGCGCTGCTGATGGTGGGCAAGCCGCGCGCAGGCAAGGAAGCCTGGGAATAAGCGTTCGCGTTAGCTGAATCCTTCGCAAGCTGGCACAGTGTTGAAAGCGTATGAATGAGAATCTTTCATCGCAAGTGCCAGTGGCGGCTTGTCATCATCTCCTGTGCCTGCGGATGGCGCGGCTATTGCGGGCAGAGTGCACGCGAGGCGGTGCTTGAAGCGAAAAAACCCGCCGCTGCACGGGGCAGTGGCGGGTTTTCGGTGCTGCTAATGGTGCTGCTAATTCTTGGTGGTGATAGGTGGACTTGAACCACCGACCCCAGCATTATGAATGCTGTGCTCTAACCAACTGAGCTATATCACCAAACAGACCGGTCAGACCGGATGCTGGTTGTGATCATGGCGACTGCATGATCGTTGTTCTTTGGTGGTGATAGGTGGACTTGAACCACCGACCCCAGCATTATGAATGCTGTGCTCTAACCAACTGAGCTATATCACCCAACAGCCGAGCATTATCCAGTCTTCCCATTTCCTTGTCAATGCCGCTGATGAAAAATCTGTGGATTTTTCGTGATGGTTTGCGGCTATGATTATTTTTGTAATGGCGTCAGCAAGGGCTGGATCTGCGCCAGCATGGACGAGGCCGGATCAGTACCTAGGCAGTCGATGGTGATGCGCTCCGGCATGGAACGCAGCCGAAGTCGAGCCTAGCGCCTGGTCAGTTGTTGTGTGGCGGCGCTTTGTGGCGACGCTTATTTCAGCAAGGGGGCAATTTGTGCCAGCATGGCGCTGGCCGGATCATTAGCCAGGCAGTCGATGGTGATGCGCTCCGGCATGGAACGCAGCCAGGTGAGCTGGCGCTTGGCCAGCTGGCGCGTGGCGATGATGCCCGTCTCGCGCAAGGTGGCGCGGTCGATGCGGCCATCGAGGTATTCCCAGGCCTGTCGGTAACCCACGCAGCGCATCGAGGGCAAGCCAGGATGCAGGTCGCCGCGCCGGCGCAGCTGCTCCACTTCGTCGAGCAAGGCGTCATTGTTCAGCATGACGTCGAAGCGCGTGGCGATGCGCGCGTGCAGCACGGCGCGGTCCGACGGTTCCAGCGCGAACGACTGCAGCTGGAATGGCAGCACGGTCTTTTCGCGCAGGGCCAGCAGGGCCGACATGGGTTGGCCGGACAGGGCGATGATTTCCAGTGCGCGCCCGATGCGCTGTGCGTCTTGCGGCGCCAGGCGCGCAGCCGTGATGGGGTCTTGCTGCGCCAGACGCGCATGCATGGCGGGCCAGCCGATGGCGGCCGCGTCCTCTTCCAGTTGGGCGCGCAAAACGGGATCGGCGCCGGGCAAGTCGTCGAGGCCATCGGCCAGACCCTTGAAGTACAGCATGGTGCCGCCGACCAGCAGCGGCAGCTTGCCGCGTGCTGTGATTTCGCTCACCAGGCGCAGGGTATCGGTGCGAAACTGCGCCACCGAATAGGCATCGAGCGGGTCGATGATGTCGATCAAATGATGTGGTACGGCGGCCAGTTCTTCTCGCGACGGCTTTGCCGTGCCGATATCCATGCCGCGGTAGACGAGGGCGGAATCGACGGAAATGATCTCGGAAGGAATGGCTTGCGCGATGGCCAGTGCGCTGGCTGTCTTGCCGCTGGCCGTGGGGCCCATGATGGCGACGGCCAGGGGAAGGTGTGGAGTGTTTTGCATGTTGACTTTTGTAAGGTGATGCGTAGGTCGGCTTAGCGCAAGCGTAAGCCGACGTGATGCCGCCGTTGCAGTGTCGGATTACGCTGCGCTAATCGGACCTACTGGCCGCGCAGGAATAATTTGTCTAGCGCATTGATCTCGACCTGCACCCACGTGGGCCGGCCATGGTTGCATTGGTCGGCGCGTTCCGTGCTCTCCATCTGGCGCAGCAGGGCGTTCATTTCCTGTACCGACAAGATGCGGTTGGCGCGCACGGCAGTGTGGCAGGCCAGGGTGCCCAGCAATTCGTTCTGGCGCTCGATCAGTACGCGCGAACCGCCGTATTCGCGCACGTCGCGCAGCACGTCGCGCGCCAGGGTTTGCGCATCGGCGTTTTTCAGCAGGGTCGGCACGCAACGCACGGCCAGGGTGGTAGGCGACAGGGCGGCGATATCGAAGCCCAGCGCCTTGAGCGTCTCCTGGTTTTCATTCGCCGTCGATACTTCAATCGCATCGGCATAAAAGGTCACGGGTATCAGTAGCGACTGCACCTGCATGTCTTGCCCCGACACTTGCGCCTGCAGCGCGTTTTTCAGCTGTTCGTACAGGATGCGCTCGTGCGCTGCGTGCATGTCGACCAGCACCAGGCCCTTGGTGTTTTGCGCCAGAATATAGATGCCATGGAGCTGGGCCAGGGCGAAGCCCAGCGGGTATTCTTCGCGCGCCATCGCTTCGGGTGTGGCGATGTAGGGCTGTACCTGCGTGATCGGCGACGCTGCGGCGGCACCGCCGAACAGGGCACCGTAGGCCGCCGTGTCCTGGGCGATGCCTGGCGCCTCGGCAAAGAAGGGGCGGGCCGCGCCGGGCGAGGTGGGCGCGAAGGTATTCGTAAATTGCGCGCCGAACGAGGTTTGCGTCTGCTCGCGACGCCAGATGCCGGGGCCACCGGAAGCGGCGCCAGTGTCTGCTCCACCCAGGCTGGAAGCGGCCGGCAGGGGGGCTGGCGTGCTACCGAAGGCCGTTGCCGACGTTTGCGCCAGCGCGCGCTGCACTGCGTGGAAGACAAACTGGTGCACGGAGCGGCTGTCGCGGAAGCGCACTTCGATTTTCGACGGGTGTACGTTGACGTCGACCAGGGCCGGGTCGAGGTCGAGCGCCAGCACGTAGGATGGGAAGCGGTCGCCATGCAGCACGTCCTGGTAGGCCATGCGTACTGCGTGCACCAGCAGCTTGTCGCGCACGAAGCGGCCATTGACATAAAAGAACTGGCCATCGGCGCGCGCCTTCGATGCCGTCGGCAAGCCGGCAAAGCCGTGAATGCGCAAGGTGCCGGCCGATTCGTCCAGCGCCAGGCGTGCCTCGGCGAAGTCATTGCCCAGGATATGCGCGCTGCGCTTGGCCAGTTCGCTGATATTCCACTGGTCGATGGTGCGCCCGTTGTGCGACAGCGAAAACGCCACGTCTGGCCGCGCCAGGGCGATGCGACGCACCACTTCGGCGCAGTGGCCGTACTCCGTCTGTTCTGATTTGAGGAACTTGCGTCGCGCCGGCGTGTTGAAGTACAGGTCCTGCACGTCGACCGTGGTGCCGTGCGAGCCGGACGACGGCGCGACGTTGCCGTTGTGCGAGCCGACGATTTCCCATGCGTGCGCCGCGTCTGCCGTGCGCGAAGTCACGGTGACGGCGGCGACCGAGGCGATGGACGCCAGCGCCTCGCCGCGAAAGCCCAGCGTGCCCACGTTTTCCAGGTCGTGCAGGGAAGCGATCTTCGAGGTGGCGTGACGCGCCAGGGCCAGCGGCAGCTGATCTTTATCAATGCCGCGGCCATTGTCGGTAATGGCGATACGTTTCACGCCCCCTTCTTCCAGGCGCACCGTGATTTGCGTGGCGCCCGAATCGAGCGCGTTTTCCAGCAATTCCTTGACCACGGCCGATGGCCGCTCGACCACCTCGCCAGCGGCGATTTGCGAAATCAACTGGTCAGGCAAGGCCTGGATCGGGCGGTGGGGCGTGATGGGAGCGTTCATGCTGCGATTATAACGGGTTCGCAAGGGGGGGCGCTGCTGTGCTGATGCCTGAAACCCAAAACGAAGGCCGGGGTCGTACCCTCAGGGTACGACCCCGGAATTTGCCCTTCGGGTTGAGTTATTTTCCCACCTCCCGCACCGGTATCGGCGCATTGCACAGGTCGACGTGGCCAGCCGTGACCTTGCTCCAGGGGCCACCACGGTGACGCTGCGCTTCCAGCGCGGCCTGGTAAGCGGCGCTGTCGGTGCGCATCACTTGCAGGTTCGTGCGCTGTGCGTAAGGTAGGCTGGCGGCCAGGCGGATGGCCGTGATCGGCACGTTTTTCTCGGCGCTGTCATAAAAGCCCATGGGGCCGGTACCGCGTGGCAGGGTCGACAGCAGCGCCATGCCGGAGACGACCCGGCCGACGACAGTGATGTCGCGGTCCAGGTGGCGCGGCGACTGGCCGATGACAGCGTACAGTTCCGTGCCGCCGCCGCTATCGCTGGCGCTGTCGCGGCCCACGCCCACGCTGGCGTAGCAATGCGTGAGCCAGGCCGTGCCGGTTTTCGGGTCGCGCGCGGACGGGAAACCGTTTGAATGGCCCACCTGCGGTGCATAACCATCAAGGTCCGGCAGGCGCGTGAAGCTCTTGATGTTTTTCAAGGGCGCGGTAAATTCGCCGGGCAGGGTGCGCTGTGCATGCAAGATGGGCTTCGGGTTTTTCTCGTTCGGATCGCCCCACTGCGCCACCCAGTTGTCCTGCGCGCGCGTGATGGCCAGGCCGTCGTAATACTGTTCTGCCACCAGGGCCTTGATATTGGCCACGTGCTTGGGCGCGAACTCGGGTGCCAGCTCGATCACCACGCGGCCGGCGGGAATGTCCATGTACAGGGTATTGTCCGGGTCCAGCGCACGCCAGTCCGATGGTGTCGAAGCCTTGATCACGTCGGCGAGCGTTGCCTTGGCGGGCAGTTCGGCGGGCGCCTTGATCTGGATGGGCGCCGCATGGGCGGACAACTGGGCCAGGCCCAGCACGCTGGCCAGCGTCAGGCCCTTGAGTGGATGCAGATACATATTCTCTCCTGGTCGGCGCGGATTGCACCGGTCAGAAAGTGTAGACTGGAATGGCAATATTTCGTACAAAAAACTTTGTACGCGTCCAACAGGGCATGCGCGCAGCAAGACTGGCCTGTGCAAGTTGGCGCGGGTAGTTCCTTAACCTTTACTTAAATTGCCGGATGCTCAAGGGCAGCACATAATTAATCCTGAAATATCGGGCCGGAGACTGCCGTTGCGCTGGCCGGGTGGTGTATGATTCCGCCGCTACCTTTAGGGAAAAATATATGGATTTTGTGCAATTCCTCGACATGATCGTGCATGTCGACAAGACGCTGGGTCTTTTGATCGAGCAGTACGGTACCCTCGTGTATGCAGTGCTGTTTGCCATTATTTTTTGTGAGACCGGCCTCGTGGTGCTGTTCTTCTTCCCTGGGGATACCTTATTGTTTATCGCCGGCGCGTTTTGCGCGACCGGACAGATGCATCTGGGCTTGCTGATTGCCTTGCTGGTGACGGCGGCCGTCACGGGGAACACGCTCAATTACTGGATAGGCGAGGCCATCGGGCAAAGGGTGTTTACCCACGATTACCGCTGGATCAACAAGGATGCCATGCGTCGCACACATGAGTTCTTTGAAAAGCATGGCGGCAAGACCATCATCCTGGCGCGTTTCGTGCCGGTGGTGCGCACCTTCGCCCCCTTCGTGGCCGGCATTTCCGACATGACGCATGCGCGCTTCCAAATGTACAACGTGACGGGCGCCCTGTTGTGGGTGGTTGGCCTGGTGACGGCCGGTTACTTCTTCGGCAATATCCCGTGGATACGCGACCACCTGACCTTGATCGTACTGATCGGTGTTGGCGCCGCCGTCGTGCCGGTGGTACTGGGCGGCATGTGGAAACTCTACAAGCGCATGCTCGGCAAGTCGGCTTAAGCGCTCATCGATCCGGGGCAAGCGCGCTGTGGCACAGCCCGCAGCGCGCCCCGGATTCGCTTATTCTTCTCTGCATTCCTGCTTTGCCTCCCCCTGATTCAAGTTTTGTTGCTTTCCAGCCGTAAACCAGAAGGTATTCTCACTTTCTGGATTTCCATGCGACATTTGAGCGCCCTGTTAGCTTGCAGCCTTGCCGCGATGGCGGTCATGGCAAGCGCCAAAGATGCCCCCGCTTCGGCGACCGCCGCCGCATCAGCGTCAGCGTCAGCGAGCGCGCCCATGTCGGCGTCGGCGCGCGCGGCCGCCATGAAAACCCTGACCGAATCGGTCAAGGGCAAAGGCAAGGAGAGCAAGGCGCCTGTCGTCGTCGCGCCCACCGCGCGCGAGAAGGAAGAAGCAGCCGAAGTCGACTTGTCCGAACGTATCGCGGCGCGCCTGGCAGAAATGCGCGCCACCCAGGCCGCCCGCGCCGCCGCCCGCGCCAAGCGCGCCACCGTGGTGAAAGCGGCACCACCGCCACCACCTTCCGTGCCGCGCGCCACGCACTGGTCGTACGAGGGCGACAGCGGCCCGGAAAACTGGGGCAAGATCAATGTCGACTGGGCCAGGTGCGGCAATGGCAGCCGCCAGTCGCCGATCGATATCCGCGATGGCATGAAGGTGGAACTCGAACAGATCAGCTTTGACTATCATCCTTCGTCGTTCAATGTAGTCGACAATGGCCACACGGTGCAGGTAGGGGTGAGTGGCGGCAATTACATCACGGTGCAGAACCGCATGTTCGAGCTACAGCAATTCCATTTCCACCGCCCGTCCGAAGAACGCATCAACGGCAAGGCCTTTGAAATGGTGGTGCACCTGGTGCACCGCGACGCGGAAGGCCGGCTGGCCGTGCTGGCGCTGCTGCTGGAACGCGGCGCGCCGCAGGCGACCATCCAGACCGTGTGGAACAATCTGCCACTGGAAAAATTCCAGACCATGCAGCCCACCATCTTGCTTGACCCGGCCGAGATGCTGCCGACGCGGCGCGATTACTATACTTACATGGGATCGTTGACGTCGCCGCCTTGCAGCGAAGGCGTGCTGTGGCTGGTGATGAAGCAGCCGGTGCAGGCATCGCCAGCGCAGATGGCCTTGTTCAGCCGTTTGTACCCCTTGAATGCGCGGCCAATCCAGCCCGCTAATGGGCGCATCATCAAAGAATCAAATTGAGGTGGGATCAGACCCGGCGGGTTTGACCTCAATGTGCTGGTGGCCGGTCCATTCGGCGCCGGCAGCGAGCATATCGGGCTCGATCAGTGCTGGCTCGATGCAGATGAAGCGCTGGTATTCGTCGTCGGCCAGGTCGGGCAGGGCGGCCGCGTCTTGCGCGCCCGGATTCCACACGACGGCATCGGTAAAGCCCTGCTGCTCTAGGCGCAGGGTGTGGCTGCCCGATTGCAGGTTGATCGCCCCCGGCAACTGGTAGTAGATGCGGTCCAGTTTGTCGTCAAATTGCAGCCACTCTTGCGCCTGTAATGCCTCTTGAGGCGTGTCGTCCGAATAGCGCACGCGCTGCAGGCCGCCAACGCGCGCCAGGCTCAATTGATCAATCGCGAAATAGCTGTGCAGCGCGGCCGAGAACGCAAACGCCTGCTCGCCTGTGTTGTGCACGGATAGACTCAGCTGCAGCGATTGGCCTCGCACTGCCACGCGCAGGCGCAGGGTGAAGGCCCTTGGCCAGGCGGCGCCGATCGCCTCCGGCAGGTCCGTGTGGTGCAAAACAAATTGCGCATAGGCGGCGCCATCGGCTTCGCCGCTGGCTTCCAGCTGCCAGTTTGCCACGCGTGCAAAGCCGTGGCGCATGCCCGTGCCGCGCGCGCCGAATTGCGGAAAGATCACGGGTACGCCGCCGCGGATGGCGCGGCTGCCGTCGAGGCTTGAGGCGCGGCTGCAAAACAGGCGCTCCTGGCCGTCGCTGGTTTGCCACGACACCAGATGGCCGCCATACAGGGTGACGCTGGCCTGCGCGCCATCGGCGGCGCGGATGGTCACGGCCGGCAGCTGGCCAAAAGTGCTCTTGCTCATGCGGGTGTCCATGTCAGGTCAGGCGGCTTTTCGCCAGCGGTGGATTCTTGGCAAAGTAATTCTTGATGCCCGTGACGATGGCGTCGGCCAGCTGGTCCTGGTAGACGTTGTCGGTCAGCTTGGCCTCTTCTTCCGGATTCGAGATGAAGGCCGTCTCGATCAGGATGGAAGGGATGTCGGGTGCTTTCAGTACGGCGAAGCCGGCCTGCTCGACGGAGCCCTTGTGCAGGCGGTTGATGCCGCCGATTTCGCGTAGCACAGCCTTGCCCAGCTTCATGCTGTCATTGATCTGCGCCGTCGTCGACAGGTCGAGCAGCACGCTGGCCAGCTGCTGGTCGTGGTTTTTCACGTTCACGCCGCCGATCAGGTCGGCCTGGTTTTCCTTGTTGGCCAGCCAGCGCGCAGCCGTCGAGGTAGCACCCTTTTCGGACAGCACGAAGACGGACGAGCCACGCGCCGTCGGCTGGATGAACGCGTCGGCGTGGATCGAGACGAACAGGTCGGCCTGTACCTTGCGCGCCTTTTCCACGCGCATGCCCAGCGGGACGAAGAAATCGGCGTCGCGCGTGAGCATGACGCGCATATTGCTTTGCAGTTCCAGCTTTGTTTTCAGGCGTTTGGCGATGGCCAGCACCACGTCTTTTTCGCGACTGCCCCTGCTGCCTAAGGCGCCAGGATCCTCGCCGCCATGGCCAGGGTCGAGCGCGATGGTAATCATGCGCAGCACTTTCTGGCCCGGCAGCGGACGCGCTTCGGGGCGCTGTTCCGGACGCATATTGGGCAGCGGCGGCACCAGCGGCGCGACCGGTGGCGCCACTGCGGCCAAGGGCGGCTTGCCGCTGTCGGGCAGGGGTAGCGCCGGTGGCGGCGTATGCGTGCCGGACATAGAAGGCTTGGCCGGGTCGCTCGACCAGTCGCCCTTTTCGATCATTTGCGCGATCAGGTCCGGCTCGCGCACGGGATACAGATCGAAGATCAGGCGGTGGTTGTAGGAGCCGGCCGGCGGCAGCGTAAACAGCTGCGGCGTGACTTCTTCCTTCAGGTCGAACACCAGGCGCACCACGTTGGGCCGGTTCTGGCCCACGCGCACCTGCTTGATGTACGGGTCGTTCGACTGGATCTTCGCCACCAGGCCTTTTAGCGTGGGATTGAGTTCCAGCCCTTCGATGTCGACTACCAGGCGTTCGGGGTCCTTGACGATGAAGTGGGTCGCCTTGAGGATGCTGTCGTTCTCCAGCGTGACGCGGGTATAGTCCTCGGCCGGCCAGACGCGCACGGCGAGAATTTGCGCTGCCATCGCTGACATGGGCGCGAACACGGACAACAGCAGTGTGCCGCCGGCCTTGAGTGCCGTGCGCCGGGTGATGGGCGAGGAGATCAAAGGTTGGGGGCGAATTTGAGACGGTGAAGGCATGACAGACCCAATTCAGAAGACGCTTGCAATTCTACATTACGTCCCGACCCCGCAACGCTCAAATACACATTCAGGTCCGCCGGCGGCAGCACCGGTTCGGCTTTCTCCGGCCATTCGACGATGCAGATATTACGCCCGTCGAAGTCTTCGCGAAAACCGGCGTCGAGAAACTCCTCGGCGCTGCCCATGCGGTACAGGTCGAAGTGGATGACGTTGATGGACTGGCCATCGAGCTGCACGGTGTACGGTTCGGACAGCGTATAGGTAGGGCTTTTGACATGGCCCGCATGGCCGGCTGCGTGCAGCAGGGCGCGCGTGAGGGCAGTCTTGCCGGCACCGAGGTCGCCGTGCAGGTAGATTGCCAGGCCAGGCGCCAGCGCGCGCGCCAGCGCGGCGCCCAGCGCGGCGGTACCGGCTTCGTCGTGGAGGTGGGCTTTGAAGTGTTCGGTCATTGTCGATTGGTGTGAGTAATATCGCATAAAATAGAGGCTGCTGTCATTGTAACCGCCCGCGCGCCTGCCGTTTTCCGTAAAGTCCCCTATGTCCGCCACCGTCACCGATCTCGCCGCCCTGGCGCGCACCATTAAAGAATGGGGGCGCGAGCTGGGTTTTGCCGAGGTGCGCATCGCCGATGTGGATTTGTCGCACATGGAAGCGCCCTTGCAAGCCTGGCTAGCCGCAGGGTATCACGGCGAAATGGATTACATGGCCAGCCACGGCATGAAGCGTGCGCGTCCAGCCGAGCTGGTGCCGGGCACGGTGCGCGCCATCAGCGCGCGCATGAATTATCTGCCGCCGGCGCTGGGCCAGGATTGGCGCGCGCACGAAGCAGCGCGCGATGCTGACCCCACGGCCGCCGTGATCTCCGTGTATGCGCGCGGCCGCGACTACCACAAGGTAATGCGTTCGCGCCTGCAGCAGCTGGCCGAGCGCATCAAGGGCGAGATCGGTGACTTCGGCTACCGCGTCTTCAGCGATTCGGCGCCCGTGATGGAAGTCGAACTGGCGCAAAAGGGCGGGCTGGGCTGGCGCGGCAAGCACACCTTGCTGATCAATCGCCAGGGCGGTTCCTTCTTTTTTCTCGGCGAGATCCTCATCGACGTGCCGCTGCCCGTCGACCCTCCGGAAACGCCACGCTGTGGCCAGTGCTCGGCTTGCATCACGGTGTGCCCGACGCAAGCCATCCTGGGGCCGCACCAGCTCGATGCGCGCCGCTGTATCTCTTACCTGACGATCGAATTGAAGGGCGCCATTCCCGTCGAGATGCGCCCTTTGATCGGCAACAAGGTGTATGGCTGCGACGATTGCCAGACCGTCTGTCCGTGGAACAAGTTCGCCCAGCGCGCCGTGGTGCCCGATTTCGATGAGCGTCACAGCCTGGGCAGCGCCGGCATGCTGGAACTGTTCGCCTGGACCGAAGAGCAATTCAATCGCCGCATGGAAGGCAGCGCGATCCGCCGCATCGGCCACGAACGCTGGCTGCGCAACCTGGCCGTCGGCATGGGCAATGCGGCCGCCAAGGCCAAGGGCCAGGAGGATATCGTCGCGGCCCTGCTATCGCGCCGCGAGCACCCGTCGGCCATCGTGCGCGAGCACGTGGAATGGGCGCTGGCCCTGCACGGCATCGCTTAGACTTTACCTGGACCTCGCCTAGACCGCGACACCATCGGCTGCGCGCAAACCTGCTTCAAGCATCAGGCACGCCTGCGCCGCCGGCAGGCGCAGCGCAGCTGCATCATGACTGATGGACCTGCCTGCGCCCCAAAGCGAAGACTGGGGACGGACCCTGAGGGATTCGGCATCCCCGTCCGACCCCGGTGTCAAGAACTTGGGTTTGAGGTTTACTTCAACAACCCCGCCAGCTCCACCGCCGTCTTGACCTGCATCTTGTCGAAGATATGCGCGCGGTGGACTTCCACGGTGCGCATGCTGATGCCCAGCTTGTCGGCCACCACCTTGTTCATCTTGCCCGTCAAAATCAGCTCCAGTACTTCGCGTTCGCGCGTCGACAGGGTGGCCAGACGCGCGTGCACGGCGGCCAGCTCGCCCGCCTGGCGCGAGTTGGCCAGGCCCAGTTGCACGCGGTCCATCAGGTCGTTGTCGTTGAATGGCTTTTCAAAGAAATCGAAGGCGCCGCGCTTCAGGCTGTCGACGGCCATCGGCACGTCGCCGTGGCCGGTGAGAAAAATGACGGGCAGGCGCGCCGTCAGGTCGCGCTTGACCAGCTGGTCAAACAGGGCGATGCCGTTCATGTCGGGCATGCGCACGTCGAGCAGCACGCAGTCGCCGGCGGCGTCGAAGCTGCCGTCGAGGCTATCGAGGAATTGCTGGGAGCTGGCGTAGATGCGCGCCTCGATGCTGCGCGAGGCGGCCAGCCAGGACAGGGAGTCGCGTACGACCTCTTCGTCGTCGATGATGTGTAGCATGGTGTCTCCGGCTCGTCGTTATTCGTTATTCGTTATTCGTCAGTGCTTGGTGCTTGGTGCTGCGGACACGGCGCAGCCGGCACGCTGAATGTAAAGATCGTACCGCCAGCAGGGTTGGTGCTGAAGGTCAGCGCGCCGCCGTGAAATTCGATGGCGGTGCGGCAGATGTTCAGGCCCATGCCCATGCCTTCGGACTTGGTCGAGAAAAATGGCGAGAACAGCCGCTCGGCCACGTCTTGCGCAATACCATGGCCATGGTCGATCACGTCCACCGTCACCATGCCTTGCTGCGCATCGTGGCTGGCCCGCAGGCGCAGGATACGCCGTCCGGGCGCGGCATCCTGCATGGCCTCGATGGCGTTGCGCGTCAGGTTTAGCAGCACTTGCTCGATCATCACGGGGTCGGCGCGCAGCAGCGGCAGGTCCGGTGGCAGGTCTTCCTGGATACTGACATAGTATTTGCGCGCCTGCAGGTCGATCAGCGCGCGGATGCCGTCGATCAGGGTGCGGATGGCGATATCCTGGCGCTGCGGCTCGCTCTTGCGCACAAAATCATGCACGCTGCGGATGATCTGGCCGGCCCGTTGCGCTTGCGCGCCGGCCTGTTCCAGCGCCGGCTTCAGGGTGTTCGGATCAACGGGCGCGCCATGCTCGATGGCGCGCTGGATCAGGTTCAGCGCGCCCGTGGTGTAGCTGGAAATTGCCGCCAGCGGCTGGTTCAGTTCATGCGCCAGCATCGAGGCCAGCTCGCCCATGGTAGCCAGGCGCGAACTCGTTTGCAGTTTTTCCTGCTGCTGGCGATTCAGTTCCTCGACTCTTTTTTGCTCCGAAATGTCGAGCACGGAGCCCATCCATCCTGTTTGCTGGCCATTCTTGTCCACCAGCGGCGCTTCGAAGATCAGCACGGGCACGCGCGTGCCGTCGGGGCGCTGGAAATAGGTTTCGAACTGCGGTGTGGCATTGCCGGCCATCGCCTTGACGAAGCGCTGCTGGTATTGCTCAAGTGCTTCCGGTACCCAGTAGGGCATGGGCGGCAGGCATCCCAGGATTTCCTCGGCCGGGTAGCCAACGATCTGGCAGAACGCCGGATTCACATACGTGACGCGGCCTTCCAGGTCGCGCGCGCGCATGCCCGTCACCAGCGAGTTTTCCATCGCCGTGCGAAACAGCATCTGCTGGCGCAGCGCCCCTTCGGCCACCAGACGGCGAGAAATATGTCGCCACAGGGCCAGCAAGCTCCACAGCAAACCCAGCGACAGGGCAATAACCGAGCCGACCAGCAAATTGGGTAGCAGCTTGGGCTGGCTTTTCACGCTGTCGGTAAACAGGATAATGTTGGCGCCGGGCACATCGAGCGCGCGCTTGTGCGTGTACACGCCGTGACCGGGACCGGCGGCGGCGCGTCGCGCCAGCACCTTGTCGTCACGGTCGATCAGTGAAATCTGGTTATCCTGGGCGAACCACCACGGTACCATTTCATCGAGCAGGCTGCTGATTTGGTAGGTGGCCACCAGGCTGCCCACATAGCGCTGGCCATCGAACAGGGGCTGGTAGTAATCCATCAGCATGGCGCCTGGCGGCGCATCGGGAAAGCCGCTCTGCTGCGCCGGCTGCGCATATTGGCCCCGGTGCAAACGGCGCGCATTGTCGGACGCCGTCAGCGAGGCCGGCGAAAACGACACGGCAGGGGGCAGGCTGTTGTCGCTGCTGGCCAGCATCTTGCCGCTGGCGTCGAGCCACAGCACGCGTTGCAATTCGCGGCCATTGCGCAGCATCTGCTGCAGCCGTTCGTGCACTTTTTCCGTACCCAGCGAGGCGCTGGCGATATCGACGCCCAGGTTAAACAGGCTTTCCTCGTTGCGCGCCAGTTGAAAGCGGATGGTTTGCTCCACCCACAGCGTGTCGGCGATGAGCTGCTCCTGGCGCTCGTTGCTCTCCATCTGGCGCGCCTGCCAGGGCAGCCAGAACAGGATGGAGAGGAACAGCAGCAGCAGGATAACGGGCAGCAGCCAGCGCATCGGGCTCGATAGCTTGAAGCGGCGCGCAAGGGTGGGGGGTGTCGGCATGGCTGGCAGGGTAGCGGCTTATCGGCAGCCGGCTATTGTGGTTAACCACAATAGCCGGGGCGGTTTCTTTGTCAGAGTATCGAATTAGACAAATAATAAAGTGTTTTTAAAACCATTGAGGAGACAAGCATGCAACTGCCACAAATGAAAACCCTGTTCGTCGCGCTGTGCGCCGCCATCGGCACCACCGCCGGCGTTCACGCCTACGCGCAAGCGCCCATCGTCATCAAGTTCAGCCACGTCGTGGCCACCGACACGCCGAAAGGCCAGGCCGCCGAGCGTTTCAAGCAGCTGGCCGAAAAAGCCACGAATGGCAAGGTCAAGGTCGAACTGTACCCGAACAGCCAGCTGTACAAGGACAAGGAAGAACTCGAAGCCCTGCAACTGGGCGCCGTGCAAATGCTGGCGCCATCGCTGGCCAAGTTCGGCCCGCTGGGCGTGAAGGAATTCGAAGCCTTCGACTTGCCCTACATCTTTCCTACCAAGACGGCCTTGTACAACATCACCGAAGGCGAAATCGGCAAGAGTCTGCTGAAAAAGCTGGAGCCCAAGGGTATCACGGGCCTGGCCTACTGGGACAATGGCTTCAAGGTGATGTCGGCCAACAAGCCCTTGCACAACCCGGCCGACTTCAAGGGCTTGAAAATGCGCATCCAGTCGTCCAAGGTACTCGACGCGCAGATGCGCGCGCTGGGTGCCAATCCGCAAGTGCTGGCCTTCTCGGAAGTGTATCAGGCGCTGCAGACGGGCGTGGTCGACGGCACGGAAAATCCGCCATCGAATATGTATACGCAAAAGATGCATGAAGTGCAAAAGCACGTGACCGTGTCGAACCACGGTTACCTCGGCTATGCCGTCATCGTCAACAAGAAATTCTGGGATGGCTTGCCGCCCGATATACGCGCGCAGCTGGAAAAAGCCATGCGCGAAACGACCACGTTTGAAAAAGCCATCGCCCAGCGCGATAACGACCAGGCCATCGACGCCATCAAGAAAGCCGGCAAGACGCAGATCTATACCTTGACGGCGCAGGAACAGGCGGAATGGCGCAAGGCCCTGGCGCCCGTGCAAAAGGCCATGGAAGAGCGCATCGGCAAGGATCTGATCTCGGCCATCAACAAGGAAAGTGCGAAGTAAGTCGCGCTGGCTGCGCCTCCCGGCGCGGCAGGCAGGGCAGCCCCTGCCCATGGCATGAACCGCTCCTGCGCCTCCTGCGCGGGAGTGCGCGTACCCGCATTCTTTGAAAGTCCACCATGAAATTTCTGGATCATCTGGAAGAGTGGCTGATTGCGTCCCTGATGGGCGCCGCCACCTTCATCATTTTCGTCGCGGTCGTGCACCGCTACCTGGCAGGCCTGCCGATACCTGGCCTGCAAGACTTCCTGATACAAATCAACACCAGCTGGGCTCAGGAACTGTGCATCTACATGTTTGTCTGGATGGCCAAGTTTGGCGCCGCGTATGGCGTGCGCACCGGTATTCACGTGGGCGTTGACGTGCTGGTCAACCGCATGAACCCGCGCTGGCGCGACCGCTTCATCGTCTTTGGCCTGGCCGCCGGTGCCCTGTTTACGGGCATCGTCGGTACCTTGGGCGCCAGCTTCGTGTGGTCGATTGGCCACACGGACCAGACCTCGGCCGACATGGAAGTGCCGATGTGGCTGGTCTATCTGGCCGTGCCGCTGGGTTCCTACCTGATGTGCTTCCGCTTCCTGCAAGTGATGGTGCATTTCATCCAGACCGGCGCTTTGCCAAAACATGACCATTCGCATGTCGAGGGGCTGGAAGAAGAATTGACGGCGGAAGAAAAAGGAGCCAAGGCATGAACGCGCTGATTATTTTTGTGTTGCTGCTGGCGCTGATGCTGACCGGCATGCCGATCTCCATTTCGCTGGGCCTGACGGTGCTTACTTTCTTGTTTACGATGACCAGTGTGCCCATCGAGTCGGTGGCCCTGAAGATTTTCACGGGCATCGAGAAGTTCGAGATCATGGCCATTCCATTTTTTATCTTGGCGGGTAACTTCCTCACGCATGGCGGGGTGGCGCGGCGCATGATCAACTTCGCCAGCTCCATGGTCGGTCACTGGCATGGCGGCCTGGCGCTGGCTGGCGTGATGGCCTGCGCGCTGTTTGCCGCCGTTTCCGGCTCCAGCCCTGCCACGGTGGTGGCGATTGGCTCCATCATCCTGCCGGCCATGGTCAAGCAGGGTTACCCACGCGGCTTTGGCGCCGGCGTCATCACCACTTCGGGGGCGCTGGGCATCCTGATTCCACCGTCGATCGTGATGGTGATGTATTCCGTCAGTACCAACACCTCGGTGGGCAAACTGTTCATGGCGGGCGTGATTCCCGGCTTGATGCTGGCCATGCTGCTGGGCTTGACCACGTGGTTCCTGGCGCGCAAGAACAACTATCCGCGCATGAAGAAGGCCAGCTGGAAGGAGCGCTTCGTCACGTTCAAGAAGAGCGCCTGGGGCTTGCTGCTGATCGTCATCGTCATGGGCGGCATCTACTCGGGTGCCTTCACACCGACCGAAGCGGCTGCCATGGCTGCCGTGTATGCCTTCATCATTGCCGTCTTCGTCTACAAGGACTTGAAGATCAAGCAAGTGGGCAAGGTCTTGCTCGATTCGGCCGCCATGTCGGCGATGCTGTTATACATCATCACCAATGCCGTGCTGTTCTCGTTCCTGATGACCAGCGAAAACATCCCGCAAGCGATGGCCGAGTGGATCACGGGCAAGGGCTTGGGCGTGATCAGCTTCTTGCTCGTAGTGAACGTGCTGTTGTTGTTGGCTGGTAACGTCATGGAACCGTCGTCCATCGTGCTGATCATGGCGCCGATCTTATTCCCCGTCGCGATGAAGCTCGGTATCGATCCTGTGCACTTCGGCATCTTGATCGTGGTCAATATGGAGGTCGGCATGTGCCATCCGCCGGTGGGCTTAAATCTGTACGTGGCGTCCGGCATCACCAAGATGGGTATCTCGGAGTTGACCGTGGCCGTGATGCCATGGCTGATGACAATGCTGGCCTTCCTGATGCTGATTACTTACGTACCACAAATCTCGCTGTGGCTGCCAAATTTAATTTACAACTAAAATGGTTGTCCCCGTCATGGCGCAAAAAAAGTCGATTCCGCCGAATATATGCGCTATGATGGGGCGCCTTGAGGGGAAAAACGTCTATGCTTATGCGTCTCGGTAGCAAGGCTGAAATGCAGAATTGGTAACAAGCTTAGTGGGGGAGTGGTCTATAAAAACGGTATTGATGCCGGGGATATATTGAGGAGACACACGTTTCACAGAAGTCGTTGGGTCACCGCTGTCTGCGGCCACAAGTCGGCACAGCTGGGCTCAAACGACCGGGAACGTGAAGCAATATTTGAAGCGCACCGACGGTGCGCTTTTTTTTCGTGCGCGGATAACGTCCGCCCATCTGCCCGCAGACGGTGCATAATCGGCAGCGCGTACCAAGCGCATGAAGTTGTATATTTGCCACACTTAAACTTTAATTAGTAGATGAAAAAACAACAGGGTAGTGCGCTGTTCAGCGCCATCGTGGCCGCGCCATTTGGCGCCATGGGCATAGGATGGTCAAAACGATCATGAACAGCTTGCTGGCACCCGATAATACGACACTCATCGATGAATTCTGCGACAGCCTGTGGCTCGAGGATGGCTTGTCGAAAAACTCGCTCGACGCTTACCGGCGCGATATGCGTCTGTTCGCACGCTGGCTGGAAGTGGCGCGGCCCGGGCGCGAGAGCCTGTACGAGGTTTGCGCGGCCGATATCGCAGCGTATTTCGCCGCCCGCCACGACGAGAGCAAGGCGACGTCGTCGAACCGGCGCTTGTCCGTGCTCAAGCGCTTTTACCAGTTGGCCCTGTGCCACAAGCATATCGCCGCTGACCCCTGCCTGAAGATGGTCTCGGCCAAGCAGCCCGCGCGCTTCGTGCATACCCTGAGCGAAGCGCAGGTGGAAGCGCTGCTGGCGGCGCCCGACGTGAGCACGCCGCTGGGCCTGCGCGAGCGCACCATGCTCGAACTCATGTACGCGAGCGGCTTGCGCGTGTCGGAACTGGTGGACTTGAAGTCGGTGGAATTGAGCTTGAACGATGGCGTGCTGCGCATCACGGGCAAGGGTAGCAAGACGCGCCTGGTGCCGTTCGGAGAGCAGGCGCGGCTGTGGATCGAGCGCTACCTGAAGCAGGCGCGCGGCGTGATCCTCGATGGCCAGATGGATGATGCGCTGTTCGTCACGCGGCGCGGGGGCGCCATGACGCGGCAAATGTTCTGGGTGCTGATCAAGAAACATGCGATGCATGCCGGCATCACGGCGCCGCTGTCGCCGCACACCCTGCGCCACGCATTCGCTACCCATTTACTGAACCACGGCGCGGACTTGCGTGTGGTGCAATTGTTACTCGGGCACTCCGATATTTCCACCACGCAGATTTACACGCATGTGGCGCGTGAACGGTTGAAACTGCTGCATGCCCAGCATCATCCGCGAGGCTAAACATTTGGTGTTTGCTCTAACTACGTCATAATGTGTCTTATGTGCTGATCTGTAACATCTAAAAACTAAAGAGGTAGTAAATGGCCAAGACAAATTTCCAATACGAAAAACGGCAAAAAGAGCTGGAAAAGAAGAAGAAAGCCGAGGAAAAAGCCAGGCGCAAGCTGGAAGCGAAAAACAATCCCAAGCCAGCTGACGGCAGCGAGGGCGATGAGCCGGACGCGGACGACGCTGATGACGCCGCAGATGCGCCGGCCGAAGGCGACGCGCCCGCCCAGCCGCAGTAATCGCCTGTCCTTGGTGACCGGTGCGGCCACGCCGCGCCGGCATCTCTTCGTTCTACCTTCTACCTTCCCCCGCTACAAGCGCGGCCGCTGGCCGATCGCCAGTTGCAGCTGTGTACTGGCGACGGCGGCATCGGCGCGCGCCTGCACATAGCCCTGGTAAGCTTCATCGGCCGAACGCTGCGCCGCCAGCCACTCCAGCAGCGAGGCATTGCCTTTGACGTAAGACAGGCGCATGCCATCGACCACCGTTTGCGCATCGACCAGCACGCCATCGCGGTAGCGCGCCAGCCTGTCCTGCGCCGCACGCAGCTGACGCTGCGCCGTGCGCACCTGCGTTTCCGCTTGCAATTGCGCCTGGCGCAAGGCCAGCATCGCCTGCGTCACGTCCGCTTCGGCTTGCACTATGTCACCCTCGTCGCGTCGCGACAGGGGGATGGGGATGGCCAAAGAGAGGGAGAGGGCGCGCGAACGTGCCGCGCCATCGACGCGATTGCCGCTGCCATCGACGCCGTCATGGTAGCCGCGCGCGGCTGCCAGGCCCAGCGTGACGGTAGGATCGACGTAGCGGTTGGCGCGCACCAGCGCCGCGCCGTCGCGCAGCTTGTCCAGGGTGGCGCGGGCAATGCGCACGTCGCTGCGCGCGTCGAGTGCCTGCGGCACCAGTACGCTGGCATCCTTGTTCTCATACGCGGCGAAGTCGCATGCCAGCTGGGCGTCTGGAAACAGCGTCTCGAACTGGCGTCCCAGCGGCGGCGACAGGGCCAGCATGGCGCTGTCCAGCTCGCCGAGTGCCTGCGCCAGGTCGGCCTGAAACTGGTCGCGTTCCACGCGCGACTGCAGCAGCTCGATACCGCCCACATCGCCGGCCTTGCGCCGCACGGCGTTCGCTTGCACCACTGTCGACAGCGCTGCCATGGTCTGCTGCTTGCGCGCGGCGACTTCGCGCGTGCGGCACGCTTGCGTAAACGCAGCGGCGGCCGTCGCATACAGCTCGTACTTGAAGCCGGCCACCGTTGCCTCGGCCAGCGCGACATTGCTGTGCGCGGCCTTGATGCGCGCAGCGCGCTTGCCGCCCGTCTCGATAGCCATGCTGATGGCCGGGTTCCACGTGACGGGACGGTGTTCGACGCTGCGCACCGTCTCGCGCGTGGCGCCGAGCGTGAATTCGGGATCGGGACGCAAGCCGGCGATACCGATGCCGGCCTTGGCCGAGACGATGCTGGTCTGCTGCGCCTGCAGCTCCAGGCTATTTTTTTCCACGGCAGCCAGATAGGTGTCGAAGTTCAAGGGGCTGGCAATGGCGCTGGGCGCGATCAGCCAGGCCGTCAGCAGTAGATTAAAACGTGTCATGCTTCACTCCTTTGTCGTTCAGGCGTTTTTGTATGCGCGCCTCGATCAGGTAATACAGGGCTGGCAACAGCAGCAGGGTTAGCGCCGTTGCCGTCACCAGCCCGCCCACTACCACGGTAGCGAGCGGGCGCTGCACGTCGCTGCCCAGGCCCGTCGCCAGCATGGCCGGCGTCAGGCCTAGGGCAGCCACGGTGGCCGTCATCAGCACGGGACGCATGCGCTCACGCGCGCCTTCAAGCACGGCGTCGCGCAGGCTGCGGCCCTCGTCGGCGCGCAAGCGATTGATTTGCGCCAGCATCAGGACGGCATCAATACCGCCACGCCGAACAGGGCGATGAAGCCCACTGCGCTCGAAACATTCAAGCTCATGCCGCGCAGGTGCAGCGCGGCCAAGCCACCGAGCATCGCCAGTGGCACGGCCAGCAAGACCAGTGCGGCCTGGCGCAGGTTGCCGAATTGGCCAAACAGCAGCAGGAACATGGCGCCCAGGGTCATCGGCAGTATCAGGGCCAATCGGCTCTGCGCGCGTTGCAGGTTTTCGAACTGGCCGCCCCATTCGACGCTGATGCGCTGGTGCTCGTCTGCCACGGCTTGCGCCACCAGGGGCCGTGCTTCGGCCAGGAAGCCGGCCAGGTCGCGCCCGCGGGCATTCAGGCGCACGATGATGTGGCGCCGTCCCATTTCGCGTACGATCACGCTTTCGCCCGAGGTGGTGCTAATGCTTGCCACCTGTGCCAGTGCAATCCTGGCGCCGTTGGCAGCGGTGAGCATCAGTTTGGCGATGGCATCCGGGTCGGCGCGCGCGGCGGGCGGGAAGCGCACGGCGATGTCGTAGCTTTTCTCGCCCACGTAGACCTGGCCGATGGGCGCGCCGCCGATGCCGGTGGAAATCAGGTCGGCCACCTCGGCCGCGTTGATGCCGTAGCGGGCTGCCTTGGCCCGGTCCAGCTCCACTTTCAGGTTCGGCAGTGGCGGCTCCACGTCCACCGCCACGTCGGAGGCGCCGGGGACGCCTTGCAATATGCGCGCCACCTTGCCAGCGATGGCGCGCACTTCGTCGAGGTCGTTGCCGAAGATTTTCACCGTCAGGTCACTGTGCGCGCCCGATAATTTATCTTGCACGCCATCGATCATCGGCTGCATGAAGGCCACCGTATAGCCGGGCATGCGGGCGAAGCGCTGCTGCATTTTTGCGATCAGCTGCTGCTTGCTCAGGCCCGACTTCCAGCTCTTGTACGGATGCAGGCCCACGCTCGCCTCGATGTGCGATGGCGTCCAGTAATCGGTGCCGTCGTCGTTGCGCCCCGTCTGCGTGACGATGCTCGACACCTCCGGGAATTCCAGCGCGGCGCGGCGCAGTTCACTCGCCATCGCGGAGGCCTTGCCCAGGGTGATGCCGGGCGGCATCTGCACCTGCAGCCACAAGGAGCCTTCATCGAGATAGGGCAGGAAGTCGCGTCCGATACTGCCACCCAGGAACACCAATCCTGCCAGCGAGGCGGCGCACACCACCACCACCCAGCGCTTGCGACCCACCATGCGTTCGAGGAAGCGGCTATAGGCGGCCGCCAGCTGTTCCAGCACGCGGTTGTGGAAGGTGCGCTGCGGCTTGCGCAAAGCCAGCCAGGCCAGGCCCGGAATCAGCAGCAGTGCTACGACCAGCGCGCCCACCAGCGCTGCGCCCACCGTAAATGCCATGGGCGAAAACAGTTTGTACTCAATGCGCTGGAAGGCGAACAGGGGCAAATAGGCGGCGATGATGACGGCCATGCCGAACATGATGGGGCGCGCTACTTGCAGGGTCGCCTCGATGGCATCCTGCAGCGTGAGGGCCCGCTCCTGTTCCCGTTCACGGCGGCGCAGCATGTTTTCCAGCACCACCACCGAGCCATCGACGAGGATGCCGAAGTCAATCGCCCCCAGCGACAGCAAATTGGCGGGAATTTTAAAATGGTGCATGAAGATGAAGGCGATCAGCAGTGCCAGCGGGATCGTCAGCGCGACGATGGCTGCGGCGCGCGGGCTGCCCAGGAACAGCAGCAGCACCAGGGCGACCAGCAGCATGCCTTCGCCCAGGGTAAGGCCGACCGTGTGCACGGTGGCGTCGATCAGCGAACTGCGGTCCAGGTAGGGCACCACTTTCACATCCTTGGGCAGCACATTGGTGTTCAAGTCATCGACGGCCGCATGGATGCCGGCCAGCGCTTCGGACGCATTGAAGTCCTTCAGCAGCAAGGTGATGCCTTCGATGGTGTCGGGGTTGTCATCCTTGCCCAGGATGCCGCGCCGCTCCACGTTGCCGTAGGCGAGTTTGCCCAGGTCCTTTACCAGCACGGGTACGCCGTTCTTGCTGCTGACGACGACGTTGCCCATGTCGCCCAGCGAATGGAGCAAGCCCACGCCGCGCACCACGTACGATTGCTGGCCGCGGTCGATGGTGCTGCCACCGCCGCTGATGTTGTTGGCGTTGATGGCGTCCTTGACCTGCGCCAGCGACAAGCCGTAGCTGTCCAGTTTTTCTGGGTCGAGTTCCAGCATGAACTGTGTCGTCAGGCCGCCGAAATTGCTGACGTCGGCCACGCCGCGCACTTGCTGCAGGCGCGGCATCACGCTCCAGAACTGCAGTTCGGACAGTTCGCGCAAGGAGCGTGTTTTCGATTCCAGCGTGTAGCGGTAGATTTCGCCCGTGGGCGAGGTATAGGGGTCTAGCCCCGGCTTGGCCGCGTATGGCAAGTTGATGCTGGCGAGGCGCTCCTGCAGCCGCTGGCGCGTGAAGTAGCCATCGCTGCCATCGTCGAATACCACCGTGACCAGCGACAGCGCGAACAGGCTGCGCGTGCGCAGCACATGCATGCCCGGCGTGCCCAGCAGGGCGCGCTCCAGCGCAATAGTGATTTGCTGCTCGATTTCCTCGGCGCCCAGGCCCGGCACCTGCGTGACGATTTGCGAGGTGACGTCGGCGATGTCGGGATAGGCTTCGATGGGCAGCTGCTTCCAGCAGTAGACGCCATAGGCGGCGACGAACAGCAGTATCAGCCAGACGATGCCGCGCCGTTGGCAGCAGGTAGCGATGAAACGTTCAATCATTGAGCAGCACTCCTTCTTTGACGACGATGCGCTCGCCCGCCTTCAGGCCAGCGAGGATTTCCACCTGCCCGCCATGGCTGGCACCCACTTCCACCGTGCGCGGCGCGAAGTGCAACGGGTCGCGTTCGACTATCACACGCGTCAACAAACCACTTTGCAGCACGGCGGACGCGGGCACCAGAATGGCGCGGCGGCTGGCGCCGGCAAAATTTGCGCGGGCGAACATGCCGGGCTTGAAGGTGCCGCCGCGGTTGTCGATGGCCACGCGCACTTTCACCGTGCGCGTCTCGGGATCGAGCACCGCGCCGACATAAGCGACCTTGCCCTCGAAGTTCTTGCCGGGCCAGGCATCGACGCTGATGCGCGCTTGTTGTCCCACTGCCACTTGCGCCAAGTCCCTTTCGGCCACGTTGGCCGACAGCCACACGGTGGACAGATCGGCCACCGTCATGATGGGTGCATTGATATCGTTCCAGTAGCCGCCCTGGGCACCATCCATGGCGATCACGGTGCCGGCGATGGGCGAGTGCAGGACGTAGTTGCGGTGCGAACCGCGCGCGCTGGCACCGTATTGGGCCAGCTTGTCGGCGCTGGCCTGGGCGTCGCTGCCGGCCTGGTCGTAAATCGCCTGCGCCGCTTCGTATTCCTTGCGCGCGGCGATCTGCGCCTCGAACAGGATTTTCTGGCGCGCCAATTCCTGGCGCGCCTGCAGCAGGGCGGAGCGCGCCTTGCTGTCGTCTGCGTAGGCGGCGCTCAGTTCAGCGGAGTCCAGAGTGAACAGCGGGTCGCCCGCCTTGACGCTGTCGCCCAGCAAACGCTGCAAGCTGGTGATGCGCCCGGCCAGGGGCGCGGTGATTTTTACCATTTTTTCCGGCATCGCTTCGATGCTGCCCGGCGCCTCCGTCTGGGTGGCGATATCCTGTTCCAGCACGGCGGCGATCTGCAAGCGCTGGCGCAGGGGAGACATGTTGTCGACGGCGATGCTGCCGTCGTCCAGATGCGTCGCTTGGGCCGGCGGCGTGAGCGCTAGCGTCGGTTTTTCGCAGCCGCAGAGCAGTGAGCAACTGACGGCCACGGCGAGCGCGTAGCAGGCGCCGATGGTGTTGGGGGTGGTCGTGTTCATCCCTTGTTTCCTTCTTGTTGATGATGATGGGGCATGCGTCGCTGCCATGCCCAGGCGGGCGGTCAGGGGGGCGGGTGGCGTCATGAGAACGGGCGCACTACAGCGCCGCGAAAGCATAGCAATGCCGTCCTGAAGAAGCGCCCAAGAATGCCTGAATCATTCTTCAGGTTCCGTGCGCAGATGGTGCGGCGCGGTAAAATGCGAGCATGTAAAACGCAGCGCAACAGGAAAAGCAGGCATGAGAATCCTCTTGGTGGAAGACGACCGCAAGGCGGCGCGCCTGCTGGCGCGCGGCTTGCAGGAAGAAGGCTTCGTGGTCGACGTAGTGCACAGCGCCGAGCAAGGCGAGGACGAAAGCTACGCCGTCGATTACGATGTGATCGTGCTGGACTGGATGTTGCCGGGCAAGCAGGGCATCGATTTTTGCCGTGACTTGCGCGCGCGCGCCATTCAGACGCCCGTGCTGATGCTCACCGCGCGCGACGCCACGGCCGACCGGGTGGCGGGCCTGAACACGGGCGCCGACGATTACCTTACCAAACCGTTCGAATTCGAGGAACTGCTGGCGCGTATCCGCGCCTTGCTGCGCCGCTCCGATATCAGCCGCCCGCTGGTGCTGGCGCTGGCCGACTTGACGCTCGATCCTGTCAGCCATCAGGCGACGCGCGCTGGCGTGCCGCTGGTGCTTACGCCCAAGGAATATGCGATTCTATTGATCTTGCTGCGCCAGGCGGGCGAAGTAGTCAGTCGCGCTCGCCTGGCCGAACAAATATGGCAGGCGGACCTGATTGGTATCGACAACTTGATCGATGTTCACGTACGCAACTTGCGGGGCAAGGTGGATGCGCCTGGCTTGCCGCCATTGATACATACGGTGCGCGGACGCGGTTTCCGGCTGGCGGAAAATAACGGTGGCTAGCTTTCGCAAGCGCCTGCTGCGGGTGCACCTGGCCGCCATCCTTGCCATCGTCGCCTGTACCGCGCTGGCCGGCTACTGGGGCCTGTCGCGCGCCGTGCATGGCCAGCTCGACGCGGCCCTGCTGGCACTGGCCGAGACGGAAATGGCCATGCTGCCCGCTGCGCCGCGCCAGCCCGTGCAGGTGCACGAGGTGGCGTCGGGTCAGGCGCCGCCTTCTTTGACGCGGCTCGATCGCCTGGTACAGATCATCGATAATGAAGGCCGCGTGCTGGCGCGCAGCCGCAACCTGGAAGCGGCGCAGTTACCGGCGCCACCGGCCTTGCTGGCGCGCCTGGCGGCCGGCGAGACTGTCTTTGAAACGCTACCCAAGTTTGGCGAGGAGCCGCTGCGCATGGTTTCCATCCCCGTAGCCACATCCGGCTCGCGCCTGGCGGTGCAGGTGGCCGGTTCGCTGGACGACGCCAACCATGTGCTGGCTGCGGCCACCGTGCTGTTTGGCGCCATGGCGCTGGCCTTGCTGGCGGCCGTGGGGCTGGCAGGCGAAATGCTCACGCGCCGTGTGCTGGGCGCCATCGACGACGTGGTGCGGCAGGCGCATTCGATCGGCGAAGCGAGCTTGCACCAGCGCCTGCCGCATCCCGGTACGCAAGACGAGATCGGCCGCCTGGTCGATACCCTCAATGCCATGCTGGAACGCCTGCAGCATGGCTATGATGCGCAGCGCCGCTTCACGGCTGACGCCTCGCACGAACTGCGCTCACCGCTGTCGCGCCTGCGCACGGAAATCGAAATCACCTTGCGCCGCCCGCGCGAGGCCGCTGAATATGTCGATGCCTTGGCCTCTTGTCTCGATGAAGTGCAGCGCTTGACGACCCTGGTGCAAGAATTGCTGATGCTCACGCGCCTCGATGCGGGCCAGGAGCGCAATGCCGTGGAAACCATCGCACTCAATCCGCTCGTGCGCGCGGCCGTGCAGCGCCTGGAAAGGCCGGCAGCGCAGCGCGGCATCCGTATCGTCTTCGATGAAGGCGTGGCCGTGCACGCGCGGGTGGCGGCCGGTCCGGTGGACTTGGTGCTGGCCAACCTGCTCGATAACGCCGTGAAGTTTTCGCCGCCCGACAGCGTCATCAGCGTCCATGCGAGGCGCGAGGGCGAGCATGCGCTGGTGGGCGTGGCGGACGCAGGAGCGGGCATCGGCGTGGAAGACTTGCCGCATCTGTTCGAGCGTTTTTACCGCGGCGCCAAGGCGCGCGCGGGCGAGGCACCCGGCTTCGGCCTGGGCCTGGCCCTGTCGCAAGCCATCGTGCACGCGTATGGCGGCAGTATCGAGGCGCAGAATCTCCCCGCTGGCGGCGCGCTGTTCAGCATACGCCTGCCAGCGTCAGATTGAGGGTGCCACGCCTTCCCAGCGCACTTGCCGCACTTGTGGCCAGGCACCCGCGCGGTTGACGAAGCGCACCAGCACGGCGCGCTGTACGGCCTGGCACAGCACCGTGGCGATCAGCTGCACCACTTGCCTGGCTGCGTCCCAGCTGCGCAGCATTTGCGACGGCGCCAGGCCAGCGCCCTTGAGTTCGGCCAGCAGCAGGCGCACCACGTGGTCGGCCTGCGCCGCAGGGCAGGTGATGCTCAGGCGGTAGGTGGCCACGATGGGAGCGCGCCTGGTAAACCAATGGAAGAATTTTTTCATCATCACACTCCCCGCTCGGCGACAAATTCCGCGTTGTTGACCAGCGCCCAGCGCACGGCCGAGACGCTGCCTTCCAGGCTGACCTGGCTGACGATTTGCTCCAGCAATCCCAGGCTGGACAAAGGTGTGAGCAGGTCGGCGCGCACTTCAATGCGTCCCGCCTGTGCCGCGTCTTCGCTGTGCAAGGATTGCAGCATCAGCGCCGGCATGCCGCTGATCAAGCGCAGCATCAGCTTGCGCACCTGCACTTCCTGCTCCGCTTCGCATACGGCCGTGACGCGGTAAATGCTTTCCGTCTCGATGCCCGCTTCGCTGCCGTGGGCGTTGATGCGTTGCGCCAGGTGGCGCAGCACCAGGTTGGCGACCAGTACGAAGCCCGTGCCGATGGCCGCTTCCAGCGCAAAGCCAAGGCCGCACAGCACACCGATGGCGGCCGAGCACCACAGGGTGGCGGCCGTGTTCAGGCCGCGTACCGTCATCCCTTCGCGCATGATGACGCCGGCGCCAAGAAAGCCGATGCCCGACACTACCTGGGCGGCGATGCGCAGGTGGCCATCGGGGTCGCCTTCGAGCACGGAGACCATCACGAACAGCGAGGCGCCGACGGCGACCAGCGCATTCGTGCGCAGGCCCGCCATGCGCTGGCGCAGCTGGCGTTCGGCGCCTATCATGGCGCCCAGGGTCAAAGCTGCGGCAACGCGCAGCGCAAAGTCAAATACCACCATGAGTTTCTCCCGGCTGGGGAGCAACAGGCGAGTGCGAGGGCGAAGACAATTCGCCCCGAAAGGGGGCAGCAGGCGGTAACGCTGGAACGATGAGGAGGGAAGTGGCGGCGAATGGGTATCGCCGCTGGTAAAACCGCACCTTGCCACGGGCAAGGCGGGCGTAATGCGCGCGTCTTGCCTAAGGCCGATCGCCGATGGTCAATCGACTACTGTCACTGGAACAAGCACCCACGAGTTACTCCATATCATTGATAACGGGGACAGTCTAGCCAGTGGGGCCGTTTGCGTCAACTGAAGCTCTCTTCAGGCAGCCGCCGCGCCGTCCCCGCCAATGCGGGGACGCTGAAGGCGACTGGTACATCAGTGAGCGTGCGCTTTGCCGTCGTCGGCGGATTCAGCATGCTCGCCGCCGCTGCCACCGAAAAAGCGTGCGGCGCGCTTGCCCAGGCTATCGAGGTAGGTGTAGGCGACGGGCACCACCACCAGCGTCAAGAGGGTCGAGGTGATGACGCCACCGATGACGGCGCGGCCCATCGGCGCCTGCGATTCGCCGCCGTCGCCCATGCCGATGGCCATCGGCAGCATGCCGAAGACCATCGCCAGGGTGGTCATCAGGATGGGGCGCAAGCGCACTTGTCCCGCTTCCATCAGCGCCTCGAATTGCCCCAGTCCTTCGCGCTGGCGCTGGTTGCTGAAGTCGACCAGCAGGATCGCATTCTTGGTCACCAGGCCCATCAGCATGATGAAGCCGATGACGGAGAAAATGTTCAGAGTGCTGCCCGTAATGAGGAGGGCTGCCAGCACGCCGATCAAGGACAGCGGCAGCGACACCATGATGGCGATCGGCTGCAAAAAGCTGCCAAATTGCGACGCCAGTACCAGGTAGATGAAGATCACGGCGATGCCCAGCGCCATCATCGCGCCGCCCATGGTCTCGGCCATCTGCTGCGCATTGCCGGCCACGTCGAAGCGCACGCCTGCCGGCAGGTCGATGGACTTGATGGCTTTCTGCACGTCGGCGTCGACGTCGCCGGCAGGACGACCCTGCACGCCAGCATAGATGGCGACGCGGCGTTGCAAGGCCTGGCGTTTCAACACCTGTGGACTGGACGACGGCACGAACTGCACCACCTGGCGCAGTGGAATCATGACCGGCTTGCCGTTTGCGTCGAGCTTGCTCGACGCCAGCGACAGGTCGGCCAGGTCGGCCACTTTTTGCCGGCCCGACTTGGGCAGTTGTACGTTGACGTCATAGTTTTGCCCGTCGCTGGCCAGCCAGTGGCTGACCGTATCACCGGCCACGAATGGACGCAGGGCATTGCCTATCTGCTGCACCGACAATCCCAGGTCGCTGGCCAGTTCGTTGTTGATCTTCACGGTGGTTGACGGGTTGGCGCCTTCCTGGCTGTATTCCATGTCGGCCAGGCCCTTGATGCTGCGCATCTTGTCCATCAGGTTGTGCGCCACAGCATCGAGCTTGCCTTCGTCCGTGCCCAGGATGGCGATGAAGATGGGGCGGTTGCCCACCGACAGGGTGATGCCGGCAATCGGCGCCAGCCGTTCGCGGATCAGCTTTTCCAGTTCCTGCTGCGAGCGCCGCTTGTGCGTCTTGATATCTGTCAGCTTCAGGTTAACCTCGGCCGCGTTGCGTCCATCCGGCGTGCCGATGTTGGCCGCCACGCTGTCGATCTCGGGAAACTCCCGCAGTGCCGCTTCTACCTGGCGCACCTTGCTGTCCGTGTATTCGAGGCTGGAGCCGACGGGCGTCTTGAAGCGCAGGTTGATCCAGCCCTGATCCGTTTCCGGGAACATCTCGCCGCCTATCATGGGGACGAGCATCAGGCTGCCCACGAACAGTGCCATGGCCGTGGCCAGGGTCGTCTTGCGCCAGCGCAGCGCCACTTTCAATACCTTGCCGTAGCAGACGTGCAGGCGGTCGATGCCTGTCTCTAACCAAGCCATGAAGCGGCCCAGCCACGGTGCGTATTTGAAGCGGTCCTTAACAGGGTCGCGCCAGACCGACGACAGCATCGGATCGAGCGTGAAGCTGACGAACAGCGACACCAGCACGGCGACGGTGACGGTGATGCCGAACTGCAGGAAGAAGCGGCCGATGATGCCGTCCATGAAGGCCACCGGTACAAACACGGCGACGATGGCGAACGTGGTGGCCATCACGGCCAGGCCGATTTCATTGGTGCCGTCGTTGGCCGCCTTGTAGTGATTTTTCCCCATGCCCAAGTGGCGCACGATGTTTTCGCGCACCACGATGGCGTCATCGATCAAGAGGCCGATGCACAAGGACAGCGCCATCAGGGTCAGAAAATTCAGCGTGAAGCCGAAGGCCTTCATGGCGATGAAGCTGGCCAGCACGGAGATCGGCAGGGTCAAGCCGGTGATGATGGTCGAGCGCCATGAGTGCAGGAACAGGAAGACGATCACCATGGTCAGCACGGCGCCCTCGATGATGGTGCGCTTGACGTTATTGAGCTGGCTTTGCACGCGCTCCGATTCGTCGTCCAGTACGCGCAGCTTGATGTCCGATGGCAGCGTCTTTTGCAGATCCGCCGCCACTTTCAGGATGCCGGTGCCCACTTCGACCACATTGGCATCTTGTACCTTGGTGATTTCGATGGTCACGGCCTGCTGGCCGTTCATGCGCGAGATCGACAGCTCTTCTTGCTCGCCGTCGACGACGCTGGCCACCTGGTCCAGGTAGATGGGGCCGATGGCGCGGCGTGCCACGATGATTTTGCCGAATTCGCGCGCATCCTTGATCTTGCCTTCGACGCGCACCAGTTGTTCGCTCGCGCCATGGCTGATGGAACCGGCCGGCAGGTTGGTATTCGTGGCCTGGATGGCGCGTATGACTTCATCGACGCCGATGCCCTGGGCATTGAGTTCGGTCGGCTTCATGCTGATGAGGATCTGACGCGCGCGCAGGCCGCGCAGCTTGACTTGTCCCACGCCGGCCACGCCCTGGAAGCGTTTGCTGATGATCTGCTCCGTCAAGGTCGACAGCGAACGCAGGTCATGCCCGCTTGAGGTCAGCACGATGGTGGCGATGGGGCGCTCATTGTCGCCCTCGGCGCGCGCGATGAACGGGTCCTTGGCTTCTTTCGGGAAGCGCGGGCGCACCATGGCGACCTTGTCGCGCAAGTCCTGCATGGCCTTGTCCATATTCGTCGACAGCTCGAATTCCAGGTACACGCCGGCGCGTCCTTCCCACGAGTTGGCGCGAATGGTCTTGATACCGCTGACGGTATTGACGGCATCTTCGATGGGGCGCGTGATATCGTTTTCCACCGCCTCGGGCGAAGCACCAGGGTAATTGACTTCAATGGCGGCGAATGGAAATTGCACGCTGGGCATGCTTTCCACGCCCAGGCCCCGGTAGGAAAAGATGCCCAGCACTACCAGCGCCACCATGACCATGGTGGCGAAGACGGGGTTTTGAATACTGACTTTGGTCATCCACATGGCTTAATCCTTGCGTGCCAGTACGGCCGCCGGCGCGGCGGGCGTGCCTGGCTGTGCGGCGAAGGTCACGCTGTGTCCCGGTTTGACGCCATCGAGCCTGGCGACGATGACTTTGGCACCCGCCACCAGGCCGGACCTCACTTCCGCATAGCCTTCTTCGTCGTTGCGCAAGCCCAGAGTGACGGGTTGTGCCACCACCTTGTTGTTGACCAGCGCATACACCACGGGGCCCTGTTTTTCATCGCGCACGGCCGTCAGCGGTACCAGCGGCGCCACGATTGATCGTTCGGTAACGATGCTGCCCTTGGCGAACATGCCGCCGCGCAGCGCGCCATCGCCATTGTCGACGGCAATGTAGACCAGCATGGCGCGCGAGCCACTCTCGGTAGTCGGATTGATGCGCGTGACCTTGCCGGCAAAGTCGCGCGCGCCGAAGCCGTCGACCTTGAAGTGCACGTCCTGGCCCAGTTTGATGCGGGGGATTTCGGCGCTGGGCACGGGCGCTTCCAGGGTCAGCTGTGCCAGGTTGACGATGGTATAGACGGGCATGTCTGGCGATACTTTTTCGCCTGCCTGCAGATGGCGCTTGCTGACGATGCCGGCCATCGGTGCGCGTATTACCGCGTCGGCCAGCGCGATGCGGGCGATATCGAGCATGGCGGCGGCGGACTTGACGCTGGCGCGCGCCAGGTCGACCGAGTTTTGCGTGGTGTCGTAGGCCGTCTGCGAAATGTATTTTTGCTTCAGCAGTGCCTGGCTATTCGCTTCATTCTTGGCCGCCATGGACAGGCGCGCCTGCGCTTCGTCCAGCATGGCTTGCTGTTGCGTCAGGCGGGCGCGCAGGTCGGCCGCATCCAGGCGCACGAGGATTTGCCCCTTCGCCACTTGCTGGCCTTCCTGCAAGGTTGTTTCCTCGATCACGCCGGAGACCTTGGCCTTGATGGTGGCCTGGGTCACGGGCGTCAGCGAACCGGCCAGTGGCAGGCTGATGCTCAGCGCGCGCGCATTGATGGCGGCCACGTCGCCCTGCGCCAGTTCATGCACGGGCGTCTTGAGCTGTTCCTTATTTTTACTCGCTTGCAATTGGGCCGCCTTGGCCGCTTGCTGCTTCGATTGCATGACTGTCCAGCCGCCGCCGGCCAGGGCCAGTAGGAGCAGGATCAGTAGCGCGGTGCGCCAGCGCCTGCGGCGTGTGGTGGCAAGGAGAGAGGCGGGGGGCAGGGTCTCGTTTTTCATAGTTTGTTTAGTCAGGAGCGGCGCGGGGCTTGGCGCCAGGTCTCGGTGCGGACCCGGCCTGTCGCGAGCCGGGGGAATTCGGGTAGCGCATCACCGTGGCGGCCGCAGGCAGCACGCCTGCCGCTGCGGCCGTTCACGGCGATGCGCATGTTGCCACTTTAGGAAGATTCAAGTCTGGCCGCCATCGCCGTGCGACAGATTGCACAAAATCGGGGCTGGAATGCAAAAAACGGCGACTAAAGACCACTGCCGGCATGGATGCCGCGCGCATCACGCTGCTTGCGCTGGGCGACGTGGTGACATCAGTCATTGCATTGATTGATTAATTAATGTTTCCCAGCAGCTTGATGCGCGCCAGCACCTGGCCATGGTCCGATGCGTGCGGCAGGTCCAGCAGCAAATGGTCATTGAGGCAGCTCACTTCCTGCACCACGCCGATGGCGCGCGGTGAGGCGGCGTGGAAATGTTCGGACACGAGTATGTGGTCGATCGTCATATAGGTGCTGTTGTGGATATTCGTGTAACCCACGTGGCGCACGGCATCCTGGCGCAACTGGATGGCGTTGGCATCGTACAGGCGCGCGCGCATTTCCGGCATCTCACCATGGGCGTCGCACGGCGCTCCCGTTCCCATGACGATGGAGGTGGTGACGGCATTGGCGATGTCATTGAAGTCGCCCAGTACGATGCGCGGACGGCCGCTGCGACCCAGCTCGCTTGCCAGCACGCGCAGGGCCACCGCTTCCGCGCCGCGCCGCTGCAGCGAACGCAGCTCGGCCAGCGCGTAGGCGGCCGCGCTGGCATCGCCCTGGCGGTAATCGGGCCGGCGCGATTTCAAATGCACCACGACGACGTCGGTGAGTTGCCCTCCGGGCAAGTGCACCTGCACGTGCAGCGGTGCGCGGGCAAAACGGTCATTGTTGTCAGCGGCGGCATGGCTGTCGGCAGACACGGTCACACCGGGGGGAAAGTTTTCCCAGGCGACACCAGCGCCGGCCAGCGGCAGCCGCGACACCAGCGCCACCGTGGGTAGCATGCGTCCTGCCGCATCGGGCGCATCGTAGCCGGCCAGGGTGGCGTCGCGGTAGTGGCGCGTGCGCGACAACACGTCGCGCAGGGCCGCTATTGAGAAAATTTCCTGGAAACCGATCACGTCGGCGTCGAGCAGATCGATTTGCCGCGCTGTCCACTCTGCCTTGGCCTCGTATTGCGCCGGGCTTAACGGTTCCAGGTTGTCATATAATTTCTCCCCGGCCGGGGCCAGGTTGCAGACATTGAATGTGGCAAAGCGGA
Organism: Janthinobacterium lividum PAMC 25724; assembly: GCA_000242815.2. Classification (GTDB taxonomy): domain Bacteria; phylum Pseudomonadota; class Gammaproteobacteria; order Burkholderiales; family Burkholderiaceae_D; genus Janthinobacterium; species Janthinobacterium lividum_D. The sequence continues at coordinate 31,859 of AHHB01000042.1, read as the reverse complement.
TTTCTTCCTGCATAATTAGTACTCCTCACTGAACGATCAGCGTATCACGCATGGCTAAAAAAGAGCATATTTCCGAAACCCAGGCGACGCAGCTGCTGCGCAAGCATCAAGTTTCCTTTGAAGAACACCCGTATCCCTACGAGGAGCACGGCGGCACCAGCGTCTCGGCACGCGAGCTGGGGGTGGCGGAACATGCTGTCATCAAGACCCTGGTGATGCAGGATGAGGCGGCGCGGCCGATGATCGTGCTCATGCATGGCGATTGCAAGGTATCGACCAAAAACCTGGCGCGTGGCATCGGCTGCAAGTCCGTCGAGCCGTGCAAGCCCGAGGTGGCGCAGCGCCATTCCGGCTACATGATAGGGGGCACGTCGCCCTTCGGCACCAGGAAGGCCATGCCCGTGTACGTGGAGCAATCGATTCTGGCGCTCGAACGTATCTATATCAATGGCGGGCGGCGCGGTTTTCTCATTTCGCTGGCGCCACAGGTGCTGCTCGATTTGCTCAAAGCCAAGCCGGTGCAGTGCGCGTTGCAGGATTAAGAAAACCATACACTGCCCTGTCCCTGGACTGAGCGCTGGTGTATATTCTGCTGCGCCAGCCTTGATGCTGATGTTAAAAATACAATAAAGGGAAGAAATGAATCCACTAATGACGACTGTGGCAATGACAGTGGCCGCTTACTTGCTCGGCTCGATATCGTTTGCCGTGGTGATGAGCAAGGTCTACGGCATTGCCGATCCGCGCACCTATGGCTCGAAAAATCCGGGTGCTACCAACGTGCTGCGCAGTGGCAACAAGGGCGCCGCCATCATGACCCTGCTGGGCGACGGCGCCAAGGGCTGGCTGGCCGTGTTCCTGGCCGACCATTTTGCCAGCGCGCTGGGCGTGGGTGACATGGCCGTGGCGCTGGTCGCCATCGCTGTCTTCCTCGGCCATTTGTGGCCCGTGTTCTTCCGCTTCGTCGGCGGCAAGGGTGTGGCCACGGCCCTCGGCGTGTTGCTGGGTATTAATCCATGGCTGGGCCTGGCGACCCTGGCGACCTGGCTGATCATTGCCTACGCCTTTCGTTACTCTTCGCTGGCAGCTCTGGTGGCAGCGCTGTTCGCGCCGTTTTATTATGGCTTGCTGTTCGGCATCGATCCCATCTTGCTGGCAGTTGTCGTCATGAGCGTATTGCTGGCTTACCGCCACAGCCAGAACATCGCGAACTTGCTCTCTGGTAAGGAAAGCAAAATTGGCGGCAAGAAGGACGCGGCCAAGGCGCCTGCGAAGAAGAAGTAAAATACCGGGGTCAGGCCCGTCGGGTCTGACCCGCAACCTTGCGCCGCCGCGCGGTGCGGCCGCCACCGAATCGCGCAAAGGCTGTCGACCATGAGTTCCATTCCCGCCACACCCACTGCCATCCGTATCGACTTCGTTTCCGACGTTTCCTGCCCCTGGTGCGTGATTGGCTTGAAAGCGCTGGAACAGGCGCTGGACACATTGCACGGTACCGTCCAGGCCGAGATCCACTTCCAGCCCTTCGAACTGAACGCCAATATGCCGCCGGAAGGCGAGGATATCAGCGAACACATCGCCCGCAAATACGGCTCCACTGCGGAACAGATGGCGCAATCGCGCGAAGCGATCCGCGCGCGCGGCGAGCAGCTGGGCTTTACCTTTGCCATGGACCAGCGCGGCCGCATCTACAACACCTTCGATGCGCACCGTTTGCTGCACTGGGCCCACATCGAGGGGCGCCAGAAAGCACTCAAGATGGCCCTCTTCGATGCCTATTTCACGCAAGGCCAGAACCCTTCGTCACACGAACTGTTGCTGGCCGTGGCCGGCCAGGCTGGCTTGGACAGCGTGAAGGCGGCCGAGGTGCTGGCGTCCGATGCGTATGCAGACGAGGTGCGCGCACAGCAGCAGTTCTACCAGCAGAACGGCATCAACTCGGTACCCGCCGTCATCATCAATGAGCGCCACCTGATTTCCGGAGGCCAGCCGCCCGAAGTGTTTGAGCAAGCCTTGCGCCAGATCATCGCCGGTACCTGAATGGGGCGCCAACGGCGCGCGCCATGACAGACTTTTTGCGCTACACTCGTTGTAAAGGGAGGATAGTCAAATGCCAACAGCCAGCTGGAACGGTGCCGTCATCGCGCACGCTACCGACGATCAGGTGCAAATCGTTGAAAACAATGTGTATTTTCCTTTGTCCAAGGTGAAGCAGGATTACCTGCGTCCCAGTAGCCACAGCAGCAGCTGCCCATGGAAGGGCACGGCCAGCTATTACGACCTTGTCGTCGATGGCCAGACGAATGCCAACGCGGCCTGGTATTACGCCCAGCCCAAGGATGCCGCCAAGCAAATTGCCGGCCACGTCGCCTTTTGGCGCGGCGTGAGTGTTGAGCGTTGAGCGTTGACGTATTGCATAGTCAATAAAAACCAGCAGAAAGCAGACGATGGATCTACGCCTCGCCGTGTATCAACTCGCCTCGAAATATGCGCTCGATGCCCGACAAAGCCGGCAGTTGCAGGAAGCGGCCGGTTTCCAGCGCGCCCCCGCACGCCTGGCTTACTGGCTGCCGCGCGGTGTGGCGGTGCTGGGCGCCGCGCTGCTGGGCATGGGCTTGATCTGCTGGGTCGCCGCCAACTGGGACACCTTGGGCCGCACGGGCCGTTTTGCCCTGCTGCAAGGCATGTTTGTTGCCGCTTGCGTGGGCGCCTTCGCTGCGCCCAAGGCGCGCGTGCCCTTGCTGCTGCTGGCCTTGCTGGCCATCGGCGGCCTGTTCGCGTATTTCGGCCAAACCTATCAGACCGGCGCCGATCCATGGCAGCTGTTCGCCCTGTGGGCCGCGCTGGCGCTGCCCCTGTGCCTGGTGGCGCGCAGCGACGTGCTGTGGACGCCGTGGATGCTGGTGCTGGCCACGGCCACCGCCCTGTGGATGCAGGCGCACGCGCACCACAGCTGGCGCATCGATGCCAGCGATCTGTCCATCTTCATCAGCGGCTGGCTGGCCATGCTGGCCGCCTGTGCGTTTGTCTCGCCGCTGCTGGCACGCTGGACGGGGGCTGGCCATTGGGCCTTGCGCCTGGGCCTGGTGCTGGCCACCATTCTCATTAGCGGCACGGCCGTCAGCGCCCTGTTTGGCAGCGAGGTTGCATCGCCTTACTGGGCTGGACTGGGCTTGCTGGCCATCGCCGCAATCGTGCTGGCCACGCGCCAGTTGTTTGATGGTTTTTGCCTGAGCGCCGTCGCGCTGGGCGTCAATATCTTGCTGGTGGGCGGCCTGGCGCGCGCGCTGTTCAGTGGTAGTGGCAGTGGCGATGGCACCGGCAGCATGGTGATACTGGGCTTGTTCGCGGCCGTGCTGCTGGCGCTGACCGTGCAAGCCATCCTGTGGCGCACGCGCCAGGGGGCAGCATGAAGCAGGCAAACCGCGCCGATGCGCTTGCGACCCTGATCGACGATGCCACGCGCGCCGGCTTGCTGCCGCCCGGCGCTGTCCGGCCGGTGCAGGACGTGCGGCCGTGGCCGCTGGTGCTGATGACGGCTTTCGGCGCCTGGCTGGCTGCCATTCCCCTGATGATTGCGTTGTGGGCGGGCCTGGAAAGCGTGTTGCGCCACGGTCCCGGCACGTATGTCGTGGCGGGCAGCGTGCTGGTGGCGGCCGTGCTGCTGATCCGCATGCGCGGCGTGGCCTTGTTTGTCGAGCAGCTGGCCGTGCCCTGCCTGCTGGTGGGCGGCGGCTTGCTGGGCTACGCGCTGTTCCGCGACTATGCGACGCAGATTGCCCCGCTGCTGATGTGTCTGGCATGCCTGGTGGTGGCTGCTGCCCTGCCGCGCGACTGGCTGCGCGTACTGCTGGGACTGTTCGCTTGCGGCTTGCTGGCCTTAGGCGTGAGCGACGCGATTTTGCACAATGATGCCACCGAGCTGTATATCGCCTGGATGCTGGCCCTGGCATGCTGGCTGGGTACCCACTGGCTGCAGAAGCAGGCTTTCAACGATGGCCGTGGCGCGCCCGTCGCCACCTTCCTGGAATCGCTGTCGACGGGGTGGGTATTGGCCATCTTGCTGGGCCTGGTCTTCTGGTCTGGCCTGACTTTCATGCTCGGCGGTGCCTTGGGCATGGGCCTTACAGGCGACGTGGTGCGCGAAGCGAGCTGGCGTCAAGCCGCTGCCTGGTATGCGCAAGCGTTGAATGGCGTCTCGCTCGTGCTGGCCATGGCGGCCGCTGCCTGGATGGGATGGCGTTGGCCGGCGTTGCGCCAGTTGCCCGCCATCGGCGTGGCGTTGGTGCTGATCGTGCTGGCGTGGTGCATGCCGGCGCTGGGCCCCGTGCTGCTGATCCTCGCGTATTGCCTGACGAGCGGGCGCTCGCGCGTTGCCGTGGCGGCCGCGCTGGCGGCGGCGTGGATACTCGGCAGCTTTTATTACCAGCTGGCCTGGCCGCTGGCCAGCAAGGCGGCGCTGCTGGCCATGGCGGGCGCGCTGCTGTGCGCGCTGTCGTGGCTGGCTACGCGCGGCACGGTATTGCATCTGGTGCAAAACCCGCCAGCGGCCGCGCTGACCGAAACCCGCACCGTGCGCCTGGGCCTGCCGGTAGGCTTGCTGCTGGTGCTGTTGGTGGCCAATATCGGCATCTGGCAAAAAGAGCAGCTGATTGCCAAGGGCGCGCCTGTGTTCGTGGAACTGGCGCCCGTCGATCCCCGTTCGCTGATGCAGGGCGACTACATGCGCCTCAATTTCCAGGGCCTCGGCATCCTCAGCACCCTGGTCAGCGTGGACAGGGCAGCTGAGCGGCCCCGCGTGGTAGCTATGCGCGATGCGCGCGGCGTGGCAGAACTGCTGCGCCCGTACGCAAAAGAGGCGCTGGCGCGCGGCGAATTCCTGCTCGAACTGACGCCCAAGGGTGGGAGCTGGGTGCTGGTCAGCGATGCCTGGTTCTTCAAGGAAGGCGAGGCGGCGCGCTGGGAAAAGGCCCGCTATGGCGAGTTCCGCGTGCTGCCCGATGGCCGCGCCTTGCTGGTAGGCATGCGTGGGGAAGATTTACAGGCGCTGTAGACGCTTGATGTGAACAAACCCAATGGCAGAATCCGGGGGCGTGCCCTGAGGGTGCGCCCCCAGCCTTTGCTGTTGGGCCGGCTGCATCCTGTAAAATTGCCCGATGGATAATATTACGCACTCAGTCATCGGCCTCGGTGTCGGTGAACTGCTACACCGCAGCCTGCCGCCCGAGCCGCAAGCCCCTGCCCAGCGCACCCGGCGCGCGCTGTTTCTCTTTTCGGCCTGGTTTGCCAGCAACGCGCCCGACCTGGACCTGCTACTGACCACGCTGCTGCCGCGCCCGTTCGGTTATATGTTGCATCACCGCGGCCACACGCATACCTTGCTGCTGGCCTTGCCGCAGGCGCTGCTGTTGCTGGCCTTGCTGTGGCTGCTGTGGCCCGGTGCGCGCCGCTTGCTCAAGGACAGCGCCCCCGCCCGGCTGGGCCTGGCGGCCTGTCTGCTGCTGGGATTCTGTCTGCACATGGGTATGGATTTCCTCAATTCCTATGGCTTGCACCCGTTTTATCCCTTTAACAGCCGCTGGCTGTACGGCGACATGGTCTTCATCGTCGAACCCATGTTCTGGGTGTTGCTGGGCGTGCCCGTGATCATGTCCTTGCGCTACGGCATTGTCAAAAGCGTGCTGCTGGCAGGGTTGGCGGCGGCCCTGTGTTTCTTCACCTATAAAACCTATCTGGCGCCCGCCTCGCTGGCTTTCTTGCTGGCACTGGGCGTGCTCCTGGCCGTGCTGCAAGGGCGGGCCGGCGAACGGGGACGCGGAGCGCTGCTGCTGGCTTTCGCGCTGGCGGCCACCTTCATCGGCACGCAGGGCGTGGCCTCGGCCATCGGGCGCGGCCGCATCGAGGCGGCCGTGCAGCGCCTGGACCCCGGCACGCGCGTGTGGGATGTGGCGATGACGGCGTTTCCCAGCAGCCCGCTGTGCTGGATCTATGTTTCGCTCGACAGCAAGACCGATGTGTATACCTTGCGGCGCGGCACCTTGAGCCTGCTGCCCACCTTGCTGGCGCCTGCCGCCTGCCCGGCCGGCCTGGCCGAAACCAGCAAGCAGGGCCAGCAACTGGCACCCGGCATCGCCGTTGCCGTCCAGGCGCAAGGTAGCCTGTCCACCTTGCGCGCCTTGCAATCGGACAATTGCTATGCGGACGCCTGGTTGCGCTTTGCCCGTATGCCCAGATTGAAGGCGGACAAGCTGACGGATGTGCGTTTCAATCCCGGCATGTTGCCCAATTTTACGACCGTCGAACTGCAACAGTTCCATGGCCGAGCTTGTCCTGCCTACGTGCCGGGCTGGGAGCGCCCGCGTGCCGACATGCTGGCGCAGCCCGCTCATGGGGGTGAATAGCATAGATATTGCCTTACGGAAAAATATCGTCTGTGCACTTACTTTGCCGTGGCCGTCCATGCGACACTAGGCATTGAGCATTGATGTCATTAAGTTAGGATTATCTTGGAAGAGCAGCACGCCTTACCTTACTTGCGAGAAACCCTGCTGTTTCTCGCCCTGGCCGGGATTTTTATTCCGCTATTGCAACGCCTGAAAGTCAGCCAGGTGCTCGGCTTCCTGGCCGTCGGTGCCTTGTTCGGCCCTTTCGGCTTTGGCCTGTGGGCCGCTGAATTTAGCTGGCTGACGCATTTTTCCTTCGTGCGAGCCGAGCAGGTCAGCGGCCTGGCCGAGCTGGGCGTCATGTTCCTGATGTTCATGATCGGCCTGGAACTGTCGACGGAACGCCTGTGGGCGCTGCGGCGCTGGGTGTTTGGTGCTGGCGTGGGACAAGTGCTCGTCAGCGCCTGCCTGATCGGCGGCGTCGCGTATTACTTCGGCCTGTCGCTGGAAGCGTCCATCGTGCTGGGCCTGGTGCTGTCCTTGTCATCCACGGCGGTGGTGATGCAATTACTGACCGACCAGCGCACCTTGCAGACGCCGGCCGGGCAGGCCGGTTTTTCCCTGTTGATGTTCCAGGATTTGATGGTGGTGCCGCTCTTCATCCTGATCGACGTGTTCGCCAGCGGGCGCAGCGACGACCTGGCGTATCTGCTCAGCTTTGCAGTCTTGAAATCGGCGGGCGCCATCTTGCTGATCTATCTGCTGGGGCGCCGCGTGATCCGTCCGCTATTCCAGTTTTTCGTCAAGAAACGCCAGCCCGACGTCTTCATGGCCCTGACCTTGCTCAGCACCCTGGGCATCGCGGGATTGACGTACCTGGCGGGCCTGTCGATGGCGCTGGGCGCCTTGCTGGCCGGCTTGCTGCTGGCGGAGACGGAATTTCGCCACGAAGTGGAAGTGACGATCGAGCCCTTCAAGGGCTTGTTGATGGGCTTGTTCTTCATGTCGGTGGGCATGCAGATCGACGTGCGCGAAATCATCAAGTCACCGATTTTGATTCCCTTGGCCGTGCTGAGCCTGTTTGCGGTGAAAACCCTGGTCATCAGCGTGATTTTTCGCATTGGCCGCTTTCACTGGGGGCGCGCCGTGGAAACGGGCGTGCTGCTGGGGCAGGGCGGCGAATTTGCCTTTATCGTCGTCGCCTATGCGCTGGGCAAGAAGTTGGTCGACCCGCAGGTGGCGCAGTTCGTCATGCTGGTGGTGGGCCTGAGCCTGTTTGCCACGCCGGCGCTGGCGAAGGCGGCGCGCGCTTTCGGCAACTGGTGGGAAAAGCGCCACCAGCATCAACTGGCAGACCTGTCGCGCGGGGCGCTGCCGCCGCAGGGCAGCACCGTCATCATTGCCGGTTTCGGTCGCGTGGGGCAGTTGCTGGCAAAGGTGCTGACGGAGCACGATATCGCTTATGTGGCGATTGAAAATGATGCGCGCCTGGTGACGACCCTGCATCCGCGCGGCTTTCCCGTGTATTTCGGCGATGCCTCGCGCGCGGAACTGTTGCAAAAAGTCAACGCCGACCGCGCTGCCGCCGTGGTGCTGACGATGGACCATGCGGCCTCCGTGCTGCATGCCGTGAAATCGATACGCCGCGAGTATCCGTTGCTGCCCGTATTTGCGCGCGCCCGCGACGAGGCGCATGCGGTGGCCCTGATACAGGCGGGCGCCACCCTGGTCGTGCCCGAGGCGCTGGAATCGGCGCTGCAGCTGACGGCCACTGTGCTGCACACGGTAGGACTGTCGGAGGCGCGCACGGCAGACATCGTGCAAGCCGAGCGCGACCGGCGTAATGCGGTGCTGCTGGCGCAGAAGTTGTTGTAGTGTTGTCGTCGTGAAACTTGTCCGGCAAACTTGCGTGTCGCCATGCTCGCTCAATTATCTATACAATAATAGTCTATGAGTACACTATCGACATGAAAGCCGCGACGAAGCGTGGCGCGGCACCCTTGACGCCGCAGCAGCTGGCGGCGCAGGAAACGCAGCAAAAATTTGGCAAGCCCGAGCGGGGCTGGCGCGAGCAGGTGTACACCGTCATCTTCGAGGCGGAAACGCGCACGGGGCGTGCCTTCGACCTGCTGCTGATCGCCGCCATCCTGCTCAGCGTGACGGTAGTCGTGCTGAGCAGCATTGCCGCCATGGCAGAGCGCTATGGCGCCTGGCTGACGGCGCTGGAATGGTTTTTCACCATTTTATTTACCATCGAATACTGTGCCCGCCTGTCGTGCCTGAAGCATCCGGTACGCTACGCCAAGAGTTTTTTCGGCGTGATTGATTTACTCGCTATCGTGCCGACTTACATCGGCTTGCTGCTGCCGGGCGCGCATGTGCTGATCGATGTGCGTATTTTGCGCCTGCTGCGCATGTTCCGTATCCTCAAGCTCACGTCCTATGTGCATGAATACACGGTGCTGGGGCGGGCCTTGGTGGCGAGCCGGCGCAAGATCCTCATTTTCTTGTCTTTTGTCATGATGGTGGTCTTTCTGTTGGGTACTGTGATGTATGTCGTGGAAGGGCCGGATCACGGCTACAGCAGCATTCCCACGTCGATTTACTGGGCCATCAGCACCATGACCACGGTGGGTTTTGGTGATATCACGCCGCGCACCGATCCTGGACGCGCTATCGCCTCCCTGATGATGCTGCTCGGCTGGGGCATCCTGGCAGTGCCTACCGGCATTATCAGTGCCGAAATGACGGTACAGCGCAGTTCCAAGCTGGTCACCACGCGCACCTGCCCCACGTGCCTGAAAGAAGGGCTCGATGACGATGCCAATTTCTGCAAGAACTGCGGCGTTGATTTGCCGCCGCTGGTACACGATTAGTCCCGATTAATCTCGCCTGATGCCAGCGTAGCGAGCGCAGCTGAGTGGTTGCCGAGACGCGCAGCTGTGCGCATGCACGGTGAGCATCGCAGGCCATCAATCGCGCCGCGCAGTAGGCGGCATCAGGTGTTTTTGCGCTTTAGCGCACCAACTTATAAAAGCTGACATGATTCCAGTTCGCCTGATCGCGACGGGCAAAGCCGTTCCCTCGCATAGTGTGACCTCGGCAAGCCTGGACCTGAAATTGGGCCATCCGGCCGGCTACACCCTGCGCAAGAGCGGCGTGCTGTCGCGTTTTGTCGCCGCGCCCGATGAGTCGCAAAGCCAGCTTGGCGCCGCCGCCCTGCTCGACGCGCTGAAGAACGCCAGCCTGCGTCCGTCCGACATCGACTTGCTGATCTGTGCCTGCGGCGTGCCCGAGCAAGCTTTGCCCAACACCGCCTGTTTCATTGCCGAACACGCGCGATTGCCGTCAGGTACGCAAAGCTTCGACGTCAATGCCAGCTGCCTCAGTTTCATGGCCGCTTTCCGCGTGGCCGCCTCCATGCTGGCCGGCGGCGCCTACCGGCGCATCGCCATCGTCTCGTCCGACCTCGCCTCGCGCGGGGTCGACTGGAGCGAGCCGGAAGCGTCGATGATCTTTGGCGACGGCGCCGCCGCCGTCATCGTCGAGCGTGGTGACGGCAGCGCCGGCATCCGCGCCTACAAGATGGGCACGTATCCGGAAGGGCGGCGCTACTGCGAAATCCGCGGTGGCGGCACCGAGCGCAATCCGCGCAACGGCTGCGAACCGGGCGACTATCTGTTTCGCATGGATGGCAAGGCCGTGTTCCGCCTGGCCGTCAAGGTGATGCCAGATTTCCTTGCTGAACTCATGCAGGAATCGGGTGCCGGTCTGGAGCGCGTCGATGTGGTTGTGCCGCACCAGGCCAGCCCGCTGGGCCTGGCGCACGCGGCGCGTATCCTCGATGTCCCCGATGCTAAAATCATCAAGATATTTGAAACGCATGGCAACCAGGTGGCCGCGTCCTTGCCCACCGCCCTGCACGAGGCGGTGATGACGGGGCGGGCCGTGGCGGGCCAGCGTTTGTTGATGATGGGCACGGCCGCAGGCCTGACCATCGGTGCCATGATTCTTGATCTGTGAAGGTAATGTGATGAGGCGGATACTGGTCACGGGAGCGACGGGCGGGCTGGGGCGCAATGCCGTGCGTACCCTGCTGGCGCAGGGGGTGGAAGTGCGCGCCACCGGCCGTAACGTCGCCGTGGGACGCGAACTCGAACGAATGGGCGCGCAATTCGTCGCGCTCGACCTGGCGCAAGCATCGCCGCGCCAGGTCGATGAGCTGGTGCGTGGCATGGACACTGTCTGGCATTGCGCCGCGCTGTCGTCGCCGTGGGGCCCCGAGTGCGATTTCATCGCCGCCAACGTCACGGCCACGGGCCAGCTGCTGCGCGCGGCCGCCAGCGTGCACGTGGCGCGCTTCGTGCATATTTCCACGCCGGCCATGTATTTCGATTATCGCAACCGTTACGAGGTACCGGAAACCTTCCGCCCCGACACTTTCGTCAACGCCTATGCGCGCTCCAAGGCGATGGCGGAAAAGCTGGTGCAGGAGTCGGTGGACCGTCATCGCGCCATGACGTGCGTGATCCTGCGCCCGCGCGCCATCTTCGGCCCGCACGACCAGGTGCTGATCCCGCGTCTGGCGCGCGTGCTGCAGGCGCGCGGCGGCAAGCTGCCACTGCCCAGGGGCGGTGCGGTCAGCATCGATGTCACCTATGTCGACAACGTCGTGCACGCGATGTGGCTGGCCACCGTGCACAAGAACATCGTTTCGGGCGCCGCCTTCAATATTACGAACGGCGAACCGGCGCGCCTGTGCGACATTTTGCGCAGCCTGTTTTGCGAGCATCTGCAGCAGCCGTTCGAGATCGTTAGCGTGCCATATCGCGTGCTGGCGCTGCTTGCCCGTCTGATGCAGTTCACTGCGCGTTTTACGCGGCGCGAGCCTGCTCTCACGCCCTACAGCGTCGGCGCGCTCAGTTTCGACATGACGCTCGATCATGCCAAGGCGCGCAAGGTACTCGGCTACCGTCCCATCGTCAGCCTGCAAGAAGGCATCGCCTTGACGGCCCAGTGGGTGCGCCAGGAAGCGGCCGCGCAGCAGGTGGGCAAGGAACGCAATGGCTAGTATCACTGCGTTTCGCGTTGGCCACTGCAGCCACCCGTCCTGCATGGTCTTGAAAGGCAGCGGGCTGGCCAGCCGTTGCTTCCCCTCGCGCGCCTACCTGATCGAAACGCGCGCTGGCCTGTACCTGTGGGATACCGGTTACGCCGAACACTTCCGCGCCGCCACGGCGAAGGGCGTGTACCGGATGTATGCGTGGGTGACGCCGATTTCTTTCGACGAGAATGAATCGCTGCGGGGCCAGTTGCGCGCGCATGGCGTAGTGCCCGGCGATATCCATACCCTGCTGCTGTCGCACTTTCACGCCGACCATATCGCCGGCCTGCGCGACTTTCCTGGCGCGCGGCTGATGGCGTCAAAAGTCGGCTGGGACGCCGTGCGCCGCCTGTCCGGCGTGGCTGCCGTGCGCCAGGCCTTCGTGCCCGAACTGCTGCCAGACGATATCGCCGAGCGCCTGGCTTTTGTTGAAAGCGTGCCCGAGTCGGCCTTGCCGGCGTCCCTGTTGCCGTTTACGCACGGGCGCGACGTCAGTGGCACGGGCGAAATTTACATCGTCGACTTGCCCGGCCACGCCATCGGCCATCTCGGCGCCTTCGTGCTGCAGGAGGGCGGCTGGACCTTGCTGGCGTCGGACGCGGCCTGGGTGCCGGAAAGCTTCCAGCAACTGCGCGGGCCGTCGGAGTTGTCGTTTATCATCCAGCATAAGCGCGCGCCGTATTACGCGACCCTGAAGCGCTTGCATCAGTTGCACCAGTCGGGGAATGCGCAGATCCGCATCACGCATGAAGATACGCTCGACTATTTGCCTGTGGCGGGCCGCCCGTGAAGCGCATCGTCTGGCTGTTATTGTCGTACTGGCGCACGCGCCGCCTGCGCTTTGCCGACCGCACGCAGCTGGAAAGTTACCAGCAGCAGCAACTGGCGCGCTTCATCGACACCCTGTGCGCGCGCAGCCGCTACTTTGCGCCTTACCGCAGCTTGCCCCTGGCGCAGTGGCCATTCATGAACAAGGCGCTGATGCTTGAGCATTTCGATACCATGAACACGGCAGGCATCACCCTGGCGCAGGCGATGGCCGCAGCCATGGCCGCCGAGCATAGCCGCGATTTCACGCCCGCCGTGGGCGACATCACCGTGGGTCTGTCATCGGGCACCTCGTCGCGCCGCGCCGTGTTTACCGTCAGCCCCCGCGAAAAGGCCCAATGGGCGGGTGTGATGCTGGCCAAGGCGCTGCCCGAGGGCCTGTTTTCCGGCGAAAGAGTCGCCCTGTTCCTGCGCGCGAACAGCAATCTGTATACGGCCGTGCGCTCGCCGTGGCTCACGTTTGCCTTCTACGATCTGTTTCAACCGTTCGACAGCCTGTGCGCGCAGTTGGCGCGCTATCAAGCAACTGTCATCGTCGCGCCGGCCCAGGTGCTGCGCCAGCTGGCCTTGCGCGTCATCGATGGCAGCCTGGCGCTGGCGCCAAAAAAAGTCATCTCGGTTGCCGAAGTGCTGGAAGCGCAAGACCGCGCGCTGATCGTGCAGGCGTTCGGCGCCGTGCATGAAATCTACCAGGCCACCGAGGGTTTTCTGGCCAGCAGCTGCGAACACGGCGTGCTGCACCTGAACGAGGAATTTGTGCACATCGAACCGCAATGGCTCGACGCTGAAGAACGTCGTTTTGTGCCCGTGATTACGGACTTTACGCGCATCACGCAGCCCATCGTGCGCTACCGCCTCGATGACATCCTGCTCGCGCGCGCCACGCCATGCCCGTGCGGCCGCGCCACGCGCGCCATCGCCGGCATCGAAGGGCGCTGTGATGATATGCTGTTGTTGCCATCACTACCATCCATGTTATCGGCGAACGGTGGCGCCCCAGTCGCCGTGTTTGCCGACGTGCTGACGCGCGCCTTCGCGCAAGCCTTGCCAGCAGATGCCGACTACCGCCTGGTGCAGCAGGGCGAGAGCGCCTTGCAACTGCATGCGGCCCTGGACGCCGCCGGCCTGGCCGCCTTGCGCGAACACCTGGCAGCAGTGCTGCGCGGGCTGGGCGTGGCGGTCGAGGCCCTGGCCTGGACGATGAGCAGCGAACTGCCTCCGTTTGACCCCAGCATGAAACGGCGTCGCATCCGGCGCCTTGCGAGCGCATGAATTCCACTGCCACGTGCATGACGCTGCGCAGCCGTCTGCTGCACCTGCTGGCCGGCTGGGGCAGCGTCGGCCTCGTGTATTTTTCCAGCGATCTGCTGCAAGGGCCGGGCATGCTGCTGCCCGAGACGGCGCTTGACCGCGCCATTGCCTACAGCGACGCCGCCATCTGGCTGTACCTATCCTTCTTCATACTGATCCCGTACGCTTACCTGGTGGCCGATGCCGCCCGCGTGCGCTGGCTGGCGCGCGCCATGGCGCTCTGTGCGCTGGCCTGCGGCGTAGTGTTCCTGCTGTACCCGAGCACTCTCGTGTATCCGCCCGTGGGTGACGGGAATGCCTGGAGCACGCAGGCACTGCGCATGTTGCAGGCGGCGGACTCCACGCAAAACTGCCTGCCATCGCTGCATGGCGCCCTGACACTGCTGTGCGTGTGGGCCTTGTGCGACAGGCGCCACCTGCTGCGCTGCGCGCTGGCCGTGCTGCTGGGGATCAGCATTTGCTATGCGATCATCGCGCTGCGCCGGCATGTCAGCATCGACCTGGCCGCCGGCCTGGCCGTGGGCTTGGCCGCCGGCATGCTGGCGAAAATGCCGCTATTCTGGTCTGCCCGCCGCACCGTTTCCAGTCAAACCGTATCATGATGAATCCCTTTGCCCTCTCTTTCCTTGTCATGCTGGCCTGCGTGCTGGCCGAACTGCTGATTCTGAAATGGCTGCGCCAGACGCCGGTGCTGTGGAAAGACGTCATTTTCAACCTCAATTCCGGGCATATATTGATGTGGGTGTTCCGTGGTGTGGAATTGGCCGCGTTTGCTTTGCTGCTGCGCCATGTGAACCTGCATATCGTCGACCAGTGGCCCGTGGCCGCGCAATGGGGCTTCGCCTTTTTTGCCTGGGACCTGTGCTTTTACTGGATGCACCGGCTGCACCATAAAATCCCCCTGCTGTGGGCCGTGCACGTGGTGCACCATCAGGGCGAGCATTTCAACCTGTCGCTGGGCGTGCGCAATTCCTGGTATTCGTCGCTGACGAATTTCCCCTTCATCGCCATCCTGGCCGTGCTGGGCCTACCGCTGGAAATCTTCCTCGTCGTCTCGTCCCTGCATTACACGGTGCAGTTGTATAACCACAATGCGCTGGTCAATAAATCCGGCATCCTCGACAAGTTCATGGTCACGCCCTCGCACCATCGCGTGCATCACGGCACCGACAAGCGCTACCTCAATCGCAATTTCGGTGGCACCCTGCTGCTGTGGGATAAGCTGTTCGGCAGCTTCCAGCCCGAACTTGCGGGCGTGGAAATGCGCTATGGCGTGAAAGGCATGACGGCCACGCATAATCCCCTGTTAGCCAGTAATGGAAAATTATTTGGCTGGCTGCGCGCGCGCTTTCCCCACTGCCAGTCGCGCGCTACCTTTCACGTGCCCGAGCTGTTCATCGGCATTGGCGGCGTGATTTTGTTTGGCCTGGTGATCCATTACGTGAACCACGAAGCGGCGCTGGCTGTCGCACAGCAAGCGATCCTGTTCGCGCTGATCTTCGCCGGCACGCTGGCGCTGGGCGGCCTGTCGGATGCGCGGCGCTGGGGCGCCATCGCCTGGGTGTTCATCGCCTTGGTCATGCCGCTGCTGTTCCTCGGCTGGTACGGCGCACGCGATGCCTGGGGCATGGCCTGCCTGGCCGCGCTGCTGGCGCATGGTCTCGATGGCGCGCGCCGCCTGTGGTGGCCGGCAGTGACGGGGACGCGCGCGTGACGCCTGTGCCTCCCTTGCCGCCGTTGCGCTTCCAGCGCGCACGCGACTCCGCCTTGCGCCGCGAACTGCGCGCGCGCGCCGACGCCTATCTGGCAGACGAAGGAAAACACCGCTTTGGCGACCTGCGCATGCATGCGAAAGCGGTCTTCCTGGCCGTGCTGACGATATCGTTGTATGTACTGGCGCTGCGCGCTGACAGCACCATGGGCTTTGTCTGCAGCTATGTCGCCTGCCTGGTCACGGCCATGGCGCTGGCCATGAATACCCTGCACGACGCGGCCCACAGCGCCGTCTTTCGCCAGGGATGCCTGAACCGCATCCTGATCCGCCTGGTGGGCTTGCCTGTGGGCGTGGACACGGATTTCTGGACCATCCGCCACGTGCACTTTCATCACACTTATGCCAACGTGGAAGGCTATGACCTCGACACGCAGCCGAACCCCTTCCTGCGCCAGACGCCTTATCAACGCTGGTCGCCGCAGTACCGCTATCAATACCTGTACTGGCCCGTGGTGGCGGCCCTGTCGCTGCCTTATTTGAACTGGTATGGCGACTGGCTGGACCGCTTCGGCAAGACGCCCGTGGCGGCGCACAGCCGCTTGCAGGGCTGGCGCGGCTGGCGCTCTTTCCTGGGCTGGAAGCTCGGTCACGTGGCGCTGGTGCTGGCGCTGCCCATGTGGGTGCTGCAGCAGCACGGCATGGGCTGGGGCGTGGTGCTGGGCGCGTATTTCGTCGGCCAGATGATCGCCTCGTGCGCTCTGGTGGCGCTGATACTGGGCACGCACTGGGCCGAAGTGGCATTCTTCCAGCCGGGCGCGGACGGCACCCTGCCGCACGACTGGTACCAGCATACGTTTTACACAGCCTGCGACTGGACGCCGCAACCGCGCCGCCTGCGCTGGCTCGGCTACTGGCTGGGCGGCCTGAATCTGCACCTGACGCACCACCTGTTTCCCACCTGGAACCACCGCCACTACCCGGCGCTGGCGCGCATCATCGCCGAGCTGGCGCCGCGCCATGGCTTGGTCTACCGCGAACTCAGTTATGCCCAGCTGCACGCTTCGCAGCAGCAATTCCTGCGCGCCATGGGCCAGCGGCCCGCCAAGTTATGATGAATCGTGCTTGACTCGGTTTCTGTTTCGTCTTACATTTCTGTAGAGACAGAAATAAGATAAGGCCATGGAACTGAGTCCAACCACGCAGAAGTATATTCTCCACTGGGGCGAAATGGGTACCCGCTGGGGCGTCAACCGCACGGTAGCGCAAATTCACGCGCTGCTGTTCCTGGCCAACGAAGCGCTGACGGCGGAAGATATCGCGGCCAGCCTGAACGTGGCCCGCTCGAACGTGAGCAATAGCTTGAAAGAATTGCAAAGCTGGGGCCTGGTGCGCATCACGCACGTATTGAAAGACCGGCGCGACCATTTTGTCGCCTTGCAGGATGTGTGGGCAATCTTCCGCGTCATCATGGAAGAGCGCAAGCGGCGCGAGATCGATCCCACCCTGACGGTGCTGCGCGAATGCGCGATCGAGGGCGAACAGGATGCGGCGATAGCGCCAGAGACGTTGGCGCGCATGGGCGAAGTGCTGGCCTTCCTGGAAATGCTCAGCAGTACTTACAGCGACTATAAAAACCTGCCACCGGCGACCTTGCAGCACATGCTGTCCATGGGCGGCAAGGTGGCCAAGTTCCTCAGTCCGGAAGACAAGCCAGGCAAGCCAGGCAAGCCAGGCAAGCCAAATAAGCCAAATAAGCCGGGGAACGCATGAACGCTCCATCCGAGGGAGAGCTGTTCAAAAAGTGATGGGGACGCAGTGGCAGGCCCTGCATCCGGATATCCGCCGCCGCTTCGAGAAAAATCCCGTCCCAGGCCAGCCCCTGTATTATCGGGGCGAACTCAGTGAACTGACCAGCTCGCGCCTGGGCAAGGTGCTGGGCTGGCTCACGCGCCCCTTTATCGACGGCACCCTGATTCCGTATGACGATCATGACTTCCCTGTCGATATCGAAGTCTATTCGCACACCGCTTGTCCGTTCATCTTCAAGCAGCGCACCTACCACCTGCATGGTCGCGCGCCGATCCGCTTTACCTCCTACATGGCTGAAAGCGAGCGCGGCGAAGTGCTCGAATACGTGGGCATGGGCCTGGGCATGAAACTCGTGCTCCACGTCGAGGATGGCAATTTGCATTTCACCAGCGATGGCTATTTTTGGGAAATTTTCGGCTGGCGCCTGCCGCTGCCCGGCGTGCTCACGCCCGGCAAGACTTATCTGTCGCACCGTAACGATACGCCACAGCAGTTCAATATCCGCATCGAGATTCGCCACGCCCTGTTCGGCACCACGTTTACCCAGGTCGGCGTTTTTCGCGAAAGCGCGGCGCCCGCCCATCACAAGGAGATACCATGAATACGCATCTGCTGGCCCTGCAACTGATGGCGGCGCAAGGCTGCCTTGGCGCCTTTGACACCATCTACCACCATGAAATCACGGAGGCGCTGCCGCAAAAGACTTCGGCGCGCCGGGAATTGAGCATCCATGCCACGCGCGCCCTGATCTACAGCCTGCTGTTCCTCGGGCTGGCCGCCTGGGAATGGCATGGCGCCTGGGCTTGGGTGCTGGTGATCGTCTTTGGCGTAGAAATCGTGCTGACCCTGTGGGATTTTGTGGTGGAAGATAAAAGCCGCCTCTTGCCCGCCACGGAGCGCGTCACGCACACGCTGCTGGCGATTAACGCGGGCGCCTTCATCGTCCTGTTGGTCCTAAATAGCAGCCTATGGGCGAGCCTGCCGACGGCCCTCGTGTGGCAGCCGTATGGCTGGCTTAGCGTCTTCCTCGCGCTATGTGGCGTGGGTGTGGGCTTGTCCGGCCTGCGCGACGCGTATGCCGTGTGGCAGCTGGGGCGGCGCACAGTGCAGGAAACGGCAGAGCAAAAAGAGCAGCTGAGCTTTGCCACCGCGCCGCAGTCCGTGCTGGTGACGGGCGCCACCGGTTTCATTGGCCAGCAACTGGTGGCCGCCTTGCTGGCCGACGGCCACGCGGTGACGGTGCTGACGCGCCAGCCTAAGCAGGCCGCGTGGCGGTTCGACGGTCAGGTGCGCTGCATCACCGCGTTCGACGAGTTGCCCGCCACACAGCACATCGACATGGTGGTCAATCTGGCCGGCGCCCGCATCGTCGGGCTGCGCTGGACAGACGCGCGCAAGGCGGACCTGCGCCGCAGCCGCGTGGCGCTGACGCAGGACCTGGTGGCGTGGATCGCCCGCGCGCAGCACAAGCCGCGCGTGCTGCTGTCGGCGTCGGCCATCGGCTACTACGGCGTGCAGCCGCAGGGTGACGCGACCGAGCTTCATGAAGACAGCGCACCGCAAGCTATTTTCATGTCGCAGCTGTGTCAGGAATGGGAAGCGGCTGCGCGCCAGGCGCAGCAATATGGCGTGCAGGTCGGCTGCATGCGCTTGGGCCTGGTCTTCGGCCACCAGGGTTCGCTGCCGCAAATGCTGCTGCCGATACGCTTCGGCGCGGGCGGCCCGCTCGGCAGCGGCAAGCAATGGATGTCATGGGTGCATGTGCGCGATGTCATCCGCGGCATCGCCCACCTGGCGCGCCGCAGCGAACAGGGCGCGGTGAGCGGCGCGTATAACTTCTGCGCGCCAGAGGCCATCGAGCAGCGCCGCTTCGCCCAAGTGGCGGGCGCGGTGCTGCATCGCCCGAGCATCATGCCGACGCCCGCATTGCTCATGCGTGCCCTGCTGGGTGAACAAGCCGACCTGCTGGTGGAAGGCCAGCGCGTGGCGCCGCAGCGCATGCTGGGCGACGGCTTTGTCTTTCGCTATCCGCAGCTCGAAGGCGCACTGCGCAGCCTGTAGTGCGGCGTAGAGTGGGAGCATGGGTGGTGAATTCGCGTTCAATCCATGCCCCGCGCCAGCCATGCCGATGCCTTCGCCTGGCTGCAGGACTGGCTGCAGGACTTGCTGCAGGACTTGCTGGCGCAGGCGTTCAACCGGCAGTTGGCGGGCGTCGACTAGAAGGATGAAACGCTGGTGGAGGGCGCGGCCCTGGCGGGCACGCGCAATTTCTTGCGGGAGTGAAGCGCCGATCAGATCTCGCGGATGTCGTCCAGTGGCCAGCGCGGGCGCACATTGAAGGAATAATCGTACTTGGCGGCCTGCGGGTTGATTTGCAGGCGCATGGCGCCGGCAAAGGCGATCATGGCGCCGTTATCGGTACAGAATTCCAGCTCCGGGTAATACACCTTGAAACGCTTCTTGGCGGCAGCCGCGTTGAGCGAGGCGCGCAGCTGCGCGTTGGCGCCCACGCCGCCGGCGATCACCAGGCGTTTCAAGCCCGTGTGCTTGAGGGCCGCCACGCATTTGGCCGTCAGCACGTCGACGATGGCGTCGACGAAGCCGCGCGCGATATTCGCCTTGTCCTGCTCGCAGATATTGGCGATGATTTTTTCTTCATGGTTTTTCACCACCGTCAGTACGGCCGTCTTCAAGCCCGAAAAACTGAAATTGAAGTCTTTCGAATGCAGCATCGGGCGTGGCAGTTTATACGCCAGCGGGTCGCCCAATTCAGCCAGGCGCGAAATGGCGGGGCCGCCCGGATAACCGAGGCCCAGCAGCTTGGCCGACTTGTCGAACGCTTCGCCGGCCGCATCATCGAGCGTTTCGCCCAACATCGTGTACTGGCCCACGCCATCGACGCGCATCAGCTGCGTATGACCACCCGACACCAGCAGCGCAATGAAGGGAAACTCGGGCGGCTCGGACGCCAGCAGCGGCGACAGCAGATGACCTTCCAGATGGTGGATGCCCAGTACCGGCTTGTTGATGGCCAGGCCCAGGCTGCAGGCGACGGAAGAACCGACCAGCAGCGCACCGGCGAGGCCCGGACCTTGCGTGTAGGCGATGGCGTCGATTTCGGCCAGGCTGATGCCGGCCTTGGCCAGGGTTTCATCGAGCAGCGGGATGGCGCGGCGGATATGGTCGCGCGACGCCAGTTCCGGTACCACGCCGCCATATTGCTCGTGCATGGCCACTTGCGAATAGAGGGCGTGCGACAGCAGGCCGCGTTGCGTGTCGTACAAGGCCAGGCCGGTTTCGTCACAGGAGGATTCGACGCCAAGAACAATCATGAAGGTGCTAAGTAGGGAGGAGTAATCCGCCATTGTAAAGGAAAGCCGGGCAATCCACCGTGTGGCAGGCGCACCATTTCGGCGGCAGTGTGCACTTGCGCAGTGCGCAGCCGTACCGTTTTACTCCCTGTTTTTCCCATTATCTGCCGGTGCTGGAGCTGGCACCGCTCTTGCTTAGGCTAGCGTGTGCCTTTTTCACGGGAGTTCGCGATGCCAGAACAATGGAAAATGATATGCCGCCTGAAGGACATGCCGCCGGCGCGCGCGCGCATGGTGCAGCGCGGCCTGGCGTGGCAGGACTTGCCCGCTGTGGCGCTGTTGCGCGCCTTCGATGACACGGTGTACGCGCTGCTCGACACGCTGCCCTGCCTGGGAGGCCCGCTGGCGCACGGGGTGCTGATGGGGAAAACCCTGGTGGGGCCCAACAATAGCTGGATCATCGAGCTCGAATCGGGCCGCCTGGTGGCCCCTGTGCAGGGCTTGGCGCGCCTGTACGCAGTGCGCATCATGGACGGGCGCATCTATCTGGATGTCAATGCACTCAATATCCCGGCCAGCAAGGCCGAACAGGCGTTGGCGGGAGCGTTCGCCGTGCTGCCGCATGTGCAGATGGCATAGGTGTTTGGGGTCAGACCCTCAATGCCGGTAACGCCAGGTTCAGCGCCAACGCAAGAGGGGGGCTGACGCCAGCTGTTTACTTCGGGCGATTGAGCAAATGCGCATGCGCGTCGCGCAGCATGGTCGCCGTGGTGTCCCAGTCGATGCAGCCGTCCGTGACGGAGCAGCCGTAGGTCAGTTGCGACAGGTCTTGCGGGATCTTCTGGTTGCCGCTAACGATGTTCGATTCGATCATCACGCCCACCAGCGAGCGGTTGCCCTGACAGATCTGGTTGACCACGTCAGCCATCACCAGTGGCTGCAGTTCCGGCTTTTTATAGCTGTTCGCGTGCGAGCAGTCCACTACCAGGTTGGCCGGCAGCTTGGCCTTGGCCAGTGCCTGTTCGGCGATGGCGATCGAGACTGAATCGTAGTTCGGGCGGCCGTCACCGCCGCGCAGGACCACATGGCCATATGCATTGCCGCGCGTGCGCACGATGGCCACATTGCCTTCGGCATTAATACCGAGGAAGGAGTGCGGGTGCGCCGACGACAGGATTGCATTTACCGCGATGCTGATGTCGCCATCGGTGCCGTTCTTGAAGCCGACGGGCGTCGAGAGGCCCGACGACATTTCGCGGTGCGTCTGCGATTCGGTGGTGCGCGCGCCGATGGCGGTCCAGGCGATCAGGTCGCCCAGGTATTGCGGCGAGATCGGGTCCAGCGCTTCGGTGGCGGTGGGCAGGCCCAGTTCGCACACGTCGAGCAGGAACTGGCGCGCCTTTTCCATGCCTTCGTTGACCTTGAATGAATCGTCCATGTACGGGTCGTTGATATAGCCCTTCCAACCCGTGGTGGTACGCGGTTTTTCGAAATACACGCGCATCACCAGCAGCATCGTATCCTTGACTTCCTCTTGCAGCGCTTTCAGGCGGCGCGCGTAATCGAGGCCGGCGGCGGGGTCGTGGATGGAGCAGGGGCCGACGACGACGAACAGGCGCTGGTCCTTGCGGTCGATGATGTTACGCAGTGCTTCGCGGCCGCGGCTGACGGTGTCGAAGGCGCTCTCGGACAGTGGCAGCTTGGCGTGCAATTCGGCCGGCGTCGGCATGGGCGCGAAGGAGGTGACGTTGATATTTTCGATGTCTGGCGTATTCATGATTCTGGCTCGGCTTTCGCTAATGCGTTCTTTAAGAGGCATTAGTGTAGCGGAAATGCCGCCTGGCGGCGTGTCTGGCTGCGGCCGCACTGCCGCTCGTGCAAAAATGGCGTGAAGACCTTGCACAGGCGTCCAAGCGCGGCGCGGGCCCGTCGGCACGGGAAAATGCGTGTAAGCTGGCGCCATGACGACTGTTTCCATACCCCATACCGATGTGGCCGGAGAGCCATTCCCTGCTGCACGTTTCATCAAGGAAATAGGACGCGGCAAGAACGGTGCGCGCAGCATGACGCGTGACGACGCCCGCGCCCTGTACCGCGCCATGCTCGAGGAGCGCGTGTCGGACCTGGAACTGGGCGGCATCTTGCTGGCGATGCGCATCAAGGGCGAGTCCGTGGACGAGATCGCCGGTTTCCTCGACGCAGCCGAAGCGTCCTTTGTGCCCGTGGCTGCGCCGTCACGTGAACATGCATCCGGGTTCGCGCCCATCATCATTCCCAGCTACAACGGCGCGCGCAAGATGGCCAATCTGACGGCCTTGCTGGCGCTCCTGTTGGCGCGCGCGGGCGCGCCCGTGCTCGTGCATGGCGTCACCAGCGACCCGGGCCGCGTCACTACGGCTGAAGTGCTGGCCGCGCTGGGCGTGCCGGCCTCGCTGGACCATGCGCAAGCCGAGGCCGCCATGGCGCGCGGCGCAGTGGCCTTCTTGCCGATAGATGCACTGGCGCCGCGTCTGGCACACATGCTGTCGCTGCGGCGCGTGCTGGGCGTGCGCAATTGCACGCATACGCTGGTGAAAATCATGCAGCCCTTCGCCGGGCCTGCCCTGCGCCTGGTGTCGTACACGCATCCGGAATACCTGGAAATGCTCGGTGAATATTTCCTGACCGCCTCTGATCCTGCGCGCGGCGACGCTTTCCTGATGCGCGGCACGGAAGGCGAGACGGTGGCCAATGCCAACAAGGCACAGCAGATCGACTGGTTCCATGGCGCTGAGCGTACTGTGCTGGTGGAAAAACAGTTGCTGGTGGCGAGCTTGTCGGATTTGCCCGCCGAGCGCGATGCGGCCACCACCGCTGCCTGGATCGCTGCCGTGCTGCGCGGCGAGATGCCGGTGCCGGCGTCGATTGCCGAACAGGTGGAGCAATGCCTGATGGCATCGCGGCAGATTGCATCGCGGCCGCGCTAGCCGCGTCGCCGCAGTTTACAATGGCGTCTTTGTAATCAGCGGTGAGCGGAATTCCTATGGCAAAACAATTTGATGTGGCAGTGATCGGCGCGGGCGCGGCCGGCATGATGTGTGCGGCTGTTGTCGCCCAGCAAGGCAAGCGCGTGGTGTTGATCGATCACGCGGCCAAGCTGGCCGAAAAGATCCGCATCTCCGGTGGTGGGCGGTGTAATTTCACCAACGTTAGCACCACCCCACAAAATTTTCTTTCGGAAAATCCGCATTTCTGCAAGAGTGCGCTTTCGCGCTACACGCCGCAAGATTTCCTCGCGCTGGTGAAAAAACACCGGATTGGCTATCAAGAAAAGCACAAGGGCCAGTTGTTTTGCAATGAATCGGCCGAGCAGATCATTGAGATGCTCAAGGACGAGTGCGCCGCTGGCGGCGTGCATTGGCGCATGCCATGCAAAATCGATAATATTATCCCGCAAGACGATGGCGGCTTCGTGCTGCAGACGGACAGCGGCGACATCGAGACGGCCAGCATCGTCATCGCCACGGGCGGCTTGTCGATCCCGAAGATCGGCGCCACCGATTTTGCTTACCGCGTTGCCAAGCAATTCGATTTGCGCATGGTCGAGCCCCGTCCGGCCCTGGTGCCGCTGACTTTCGATGCGGCAAGCTGGGCGCCGTTCGCGGAACTGTCCGGCATCGCCCTGGAAGTGGATGTGGAGACGGGCAGTCTGAAAGGCCGCAAGGCGACCGGCGCGCGTTTCCGCGAAGATTTGTTGTTCACCCATCGCGGCTTGTCGGGGCCGGCGATTTTGCAAATTTCCAGTTACTGGCTGTCCGGCGAGCCCATCGTCATCAACCTGCTGCCGGAAGTGGATGTGGCGCAGACCTTGATCGAAGGCAAGGGTACCTTGAAGAAGCAGCTGGGCAATATCGTCGCGCAGTGGCTGCCACAGCGCCTGGCCGATTGCCTGCTGGCCGTCAACGGCCTGGCGCCGGACGCGCGCATCGCCGACATGCCCGACGCGCAGCTGCGCAAGCTGGCGCAGGCCATCAATGCCTGGTCCATCGTGCCGAACGGCTCCGAAGGCTATCGCAAGGCGGAAGTGACGCGCGGCGGCATCGATACGCGCGAGCTGTCGCAGCAGACCATGATGGCCAACAAGGTGCCGGGCCTGTATTTCATCGGCGAATCGGTCGACGTCACGGGCTGGCTGGGCGGCTACAACTTCCAGTGGGCTTGGGCTTCTGGCATGGCGGCTGGTATTGCCTTGCAGTAAGCTAATCTGTAACATGGGGTGCTGGCGCAAGGTGCGCCGTCTCCCATGCGTGGTTTACGCCACATTCCGGCAGCGATCGCACGCTGCATGCCGCATGCAAGTGGGGGAGGGGCTTCCCTTTTCGAATAAAAGCTGCTACTATCTATCTCTTCCTATACACCACCTCAACGGTTTGAATTTTACATGACCACTATTCGCCTTAAAGAAAACGAGCCGTTCGAAGTCGCAATGCGTCGCTTCAAACGCACCATCGAAAAAACGGGTCTGCTGACCGAATTGCGCGCACGCGAATTCTACGAAAAGCCAACGGCTGAGCGCAAGCGCAAGCTGGCAGCTGCCGTAAAGCGTCATTACAAACGCATCCGCAGCCAACAACTGCCGAAAAAATTATTCTAAGACTGTTCAGTCAGAACCAACCCGGGTAGTTCGGCGCATTGTACGCCACGGGTTTTGTTTTGATTCGCCTGAAGTGATACTTCAGATGAGTCGCATGCCCGCTCCGGTTCGCCGCAGCGGGTTTTCGCTTTTGTGGCTGCCTGCTGAGAGCGCTTAACAGAAGCGTAGTGAAGCGCGGTGAATTGCGCTGAGAAGCGCAGCTGCGCGAATGCACGGGGCTGCCGAGGCGGTCGCAAATCGCGACCCGTAGTAGCCAGTAGCCAGTAACTTTTATTAGGTGCTCTTAGTGTGCGCACACCAGCATCGAATTCCACTTACCAACACGAGGATTGCCATGAGCTTGAAAGAACAAATTACCGAAGACATGAAAAACGCCATGCGCGCCAAGGAAGCGGGCAAGCTGGGCACGATTCGCCTGTTGCTGGCGGAAATCAAGCGCAAGGAAGTCGACGAACGCATCGAATTGACGGATGCCCACGTGACGGCCATCGTGGAAAAGATGATCAAGCAGCGCAAGGATTCGATCACCCAGTTCGAAGCCGGTGGTCGCGCCGACCTGGCCGACATTGAAAAAGCCGAGCTGGTGCATCTGGCGGGCTACATGCCTGCCGGCCTGTCGGACGAAGAAGTGGCGGCTGAAGTGGCTGCCGCCGTGGCCGCCTCGGGCGCCGTTGGTCCGCAAGACATGGGTAAAGTGATGGCCATCGTCAAGCCGAAGCTGGCTGGCCGCGCCGACATGACCGTGGTGTCCGCGCTGGTCAAGCAAGCCTTGACGCCGGCAGCGTAAACATACAATAGTAGTACGCGGCTGCCGGCCCATGCCGGCAGCCGTTCAAATCGCCCACACGTTGACCTGGCTCAACTTCAGGCCGCGTGCGGTAGTATAGTCTGACCTATAACAAGACCCGCCCTAGCCAGTGATACCTCAATCCTTCATTTCCGATTTGCTCAACCGCGTCGACATCGTCGATGTCGTGGGCCGCTATGTGCAACTGAAAAAAGGTGGCGCCAATTTCATGGGCTTGTGCCCGTTCCACAGTGAAAAATCGCCCAGCTTTACCGTCAGCCCCACCAAGCAGTTCTATCACTGCTTCGGCTGTGGCGCGCATGGCACCTCGATCGGCTTCCTGATCGAGTACTCGGGCATGGGCTTTGTCGATGCCGTCAAGGACCTGGCGCAGAACGTGGGCATGGTCGTACCGGAAGCGGACGACAAGATCCCGCCCGCCCAGCGCGCGCAAATCCAGGCGCAAAGCATGGCCCTGTCCGACGCCATGACGCAGGCTTGCGATTATTACCGGGGGCAATTGCGCCACGCCCCGGAAGCCATCGCTTACCTGAAGAACCGGGGCTTGACGGGCGAAGTGGCCGCTCGCTTCGGCATGGGTTTTGCACCCGGTGGCTGGGACAACCTACGTTCCGTCTTCCCCGATTACGACGTCGTGGCCCTGGTCGAGGCCGGCCTGGTGATCGACAAGGTCGACGAGGATGGCAACAACCGCAAGCGCTATGACCGTTTCCGCGAACGCATCATGTTTCCGATTCGCAATACCAAGGGCCAGGTCATCGCCTTTGGCGGCCGCGTGCTCGACCATGGCGAACCGAAATACCTCAATTCGCCTGAAACCCCCTTGTTTTCCAAGGGCTTCGAACTATATGGGCTGTTCGAGGCGCGCCAGGCCATCCGCGACGCCGGCTATGTGCTGGTGACCGAGGGTTATATGGACGTGGTGGCGCTGGCGCAGATGGGATTCCCGCAAGCGGTGGCCACGCTGGGCACCGCGTGCACGCCCACGCACGTACAAAAACTGCTGCGCCAGACCGATAGCGTGATTTTCAGCTTCGACGGCGACAAGGCTGGCCGCCGCGCCGCGCGCCGTGCGCTCGAAGCGAGCCTGGCCCACGTGTCGGATAATAAAACCATCAAATTCCTGTTCTTGCCATCGGAACACGATCCGGACAGCTATATTCGCGAATTCGGTGCCGAAGGTTTTGAGCAGCAAGTGCATGAAGCCATGCCGCTGTCGCAGTTTTTGCTGAAAGAAGTGTCGGGCGAGCATGATTTGTCCGAGCCGGAAGGGCGCGCCCGCGTGCAGTTTGACGCCAAGCCGCTGCTGCAGCTGATGGCGCCGTCATCCCTGCGCCTGCAGATCGTGCGGGGCCTGGCGCAGCTGACGCAGTCCACGCCGGCCGAGATCGAAGCCCTGTTCGAGCTGGCCAAGCCCGTCGCCGTGGCGCGCCGCGCGCCACCCAAATCGGGTCGCCCTGTTCCTGTCGGGCTGGAATTGAAGATCATGCGCATGCTGGTGGCGCATCCACCGCTGACCATGCGCATAGACGAAGCCGCGCTGACGGCTTTCCAGCACCTGGGGCCGGACGCAGCCCACAGCCTGGGGCAGCTGGTAGCCGTGGGCCAGGCGCTGGGCGAGCACGGCAGTTTTGCCGCCTTGGCACAGCAGTTGAAGGAGCTGGGCAGCGAATACGACGAGATCATCGGCGAGATCGCGGCCGGCACGGAATCCGATTACGACAGCGAGTTGTCGTGGCTGGTAAGCACCATCCGCGAGATCAAATTGAATGCCTTGAAGGCGGAATTGCAGCAATTGTTTGCGTCGGGTTTGCCATCGGAGAAAATTGGTGTACGCTACCGCGAAATCACGCAAGAGCAAGGCGAGCTGGAGCGTGAGCGCGATGCTGAGTTGGTGAATCGCTAATCTTGCTCTAGGGGTATGGCGCGCACTGGAAAAACATTTTTCGCGTGCTATAATTAAATGCTAAGTATTGTGTGCTTTGGCAAGCTAGTTCTATTTCGTAAATAGTGTTTGTTTTCAGTAAGTTAGGCTCTTGATCGGCGCGGTGGATCGTGTCGGCAGCCAGAGCCAAATGGCGTTTTCGGCGTTGCGGGCAAGGCTCGCAGACGCTGGCAAGCCGCGCCAGGCTCTCGCTCCCAACGCGGTCGATGCAGCAATTTTTGCCGAGGCGGCTGGCAACAGCCGGTGGACAGGAATTGCTGCGCTTCCCGCGGATCGTGGCCGATGAGGTGTAAGTAACGTAACAGTGTCGAACTTGCGTTGTCGGCAGGTTCGAAGATGGTGGTTCCCGCCGGCAGAGGGGGAACTGGCAGCAAACTTTATCCTAATCCACCGTAAAGCAAGTCGTTGTGTAATCGAAAGCGCCTGTGCCAATCAAGAAACCCGAATCCAAAGCGGCTGCAAAGCCCAGTAAAGTTACCACGAAAGCCGAAAAGGCGCTCGACCGGCCCGAAACGCGCGTGACCAGCGCGCCCGTGGTCAGCCAGACCACCGACGCCGCCACGCTGGCGGCCATCGATACGTCCGGTTATGTCTTGCCGTCGGTGAAAGTACCAGGCCGCCGCGGCCGCAAGCCAAAAGAATTCCAGCCAGAAAATGATGAAGTCGCCGCCCTGAACGCCGTCGAGCGGGCCGAGCTGAAGGCCGTCGACAAGGCCAAGGCCAAGGACCGCAAGGCAAAAGAGCGCGCGCTGCTGAAGGACGCCTTCTCGTCCGACACGGAAGCGAGCGAGGAAGAGCTCGAACGCCGGCGTCAGAAACTCAAGACTTTGATCAAGTTCGGCAAGGAACGCGGTTTCCTCACGTATGCGGAAATCAACGATCACTTGCCCGAAAACATCGTCGATCCGGAAGCCATCGAAGGCATCATCGGTACCTTCAATGACATGGGCATCGCTGTCTACGAACACGCGCCCGATGCGGAAACGCTGTTGCTGTCCGATAACGTTGCCGTTGTCACCAGCGATGACGAAGCGGAAGCGGCGGCCGAGGCCGCACTGTCGACCGTCGACTCCGACTTTGGCCGCACCACCGACCCCGTGCGCATGTATATGCGTGAGATGGGCTCGGTCGAGCTGCTGACGCGCGAAGGCGAGATCGAGATTGCCAAGCGCATCGAAGATGGCTTGAAAGACATGATCCAGGCCATTTCCGCCTGCCCAGTGACGATCGCCGAAATCATCGCCGCCGCCGACCGCATCGCCAACGAAGAAATCAAGATCGACGAAATCGTTGACGGCTTAGTCGATGAAAACGAACCGGTCGCCGCCGCTCCTGTCGTGGCCGCTGCCGTTGAAGATGACGAGGAAGAAGGCGAAGCGGAAGAAGAGGAAGTTGGCGAAGAGGAAGAAGCCAGCGTTTCCGGCGCGGCCGGCTTCTCGGCCGAACAGCTGGAAACCCTGAAACGCACGGCGCTGGAAAAATTTGCCGTCATTTCGCAGCAGTTCGACAAGATGCGCCGCGCCTTTGAAAAAGAAGGCTACAACTCCAAGCCCTACGCCAAGGCGCAGCAAGCCATTTCGCAAGAGTTGCTCGGCATCCGCTTCACGGCCAAAGTGGTGGAAAAATTGTGCGACACCCTGCGCGGCCAGGTCGACGAAGTACGCCATATCGAGAAGCAGATTCTCGACGTGGCCGTGAACCGCTGCGGCATGCCGCGCGCCCACTTCATCAAGGTCTTCCCGGGCAATGAAACCAACCTCGACTGGGTCGATGGCGAAGTCAACGCAGGACACGCCTATAGCGCCATCCTGGGCCGCAACATCCCGACCGTCAAGGAACTGCAGCAGCGCCTGATCGACCTGCAGGCGCGCGTCGTCTTGCCGCTGCCGGACTTGCGCAACATCAACCGCCAGATGGCGGCCGGTGAAATGAAGGCGCGCAAGGCCAAGCGCGAAATGACGGAGGCCAACTTGCGCCTGGTCATTTCGATCGCCAAGAAATACACGAACCGGGGCCTGCAATTCCTCGACCTGATCCAGGAAGGCAATATCGGCCTGATGAAGGCCGTCGACAAGTTTGAGTACCGCCGCGGCTACAAGTTCTCGACTTATGCAACCTGGTGGATACGCCAGGCCATCACGCGCTCGATCGCCGACCAGGCCCGCACGATCCGTATTCCCGTGCACATGATCGAGACGATCAACAAGATGAACCGCATTTCGCGTCAAATCTTGCAGGAAACAGGCGCAGAACCGGATCCGGCCACCCTGGCGGTCAAGATGGAGATGCCCGAGGAGAAGATCCGCAAGATCATGAAAATCGCCAAGGAGCCGATCTCGATGGAAACGCCGATCGGCGACGACGACGATTCGCATCTGGGCGACTTCATCGAGGACAACAACACACTGGCGCCAGCCGACGCCGCCCTGCACGCATCCATGCGCGGCGTGGTCAAGGACGTGCTCGATTCCCTTACGCCACGCGAAGCGAAAGTGCTGCGCATGCGTTTCGGCATCGAGATGTCCACCGACCACACCCTGGAAGAAGTGGGCAAGCAATTTGACGTGACGCGCGAGCGCATCCGCCAGATCGAAGCCAAGGCGCTGCGCAAGTTGCGCCACCCATCGCGCTCCGACAAGCTGAAAAGCTTCTTGGAAGGCAACTAGTCGCCAATAGGGCTTGACGTACGCCCCTGATACCCCTATCCTCGCGTGTCCGTTTCCAAAACGGCCGCGCGAGGCGTGCATCAATAACGCCGCAGCGCAGCAGTTCCCGGGCCTCTAGCTCATGCTTGGTTAGAGCAGCGGACTCATAATCCGTTGGTGCCGTGTTCGACTCACGGGAGGCCCACCAGAATTTGCAGTAAAAACAAAGGGTTAGCTTCGCGCTAACCCTTTTTCATTTCTGCCCTACAAAGCATTGTCCACTTTTTGTCCATTACTTCTCCACTTCGTTAGTGGATTAAGTTCCCGTGCCTCATTCAGATGGTCTGGTGCTAGGTGCGCATACCTCATGGTCATCGCCAGTGAGCTGTGACCAAGTAGCTTTTGCAGTACTAATATGTTGCCGCCGTTGATCATAAAGTGGCTGGCAAAGGTATGCCGCATCACGTGTGTAGCCTGTCCCGCTGGAAGGGTAATGCTGGTCCTCTCCAAGGCTTCAATAAACGCAGAGTAAGCTGTACTGAAGAAGCGCTCGTCTCCAATCGTTGAAGAGTGTTTCTGATAGTGGCTGTTAAGTTCTGACTCTAGATGCGCATCAATCGGTACTGCTCTGACTTTTTTAGACTTTGTCAGCGCAAACTGAATCAGTCCATTTCGCACCTGTGGACGTCTCAGCGTTTCAGCCTCGCTCCACCTGGCACCAGTTGCCAGACACACTTGCGAAATCATGTGCACATGGTCGTTGCGCCCTTTCTTAAGCTCAGTAATTAGCAGATCGATCTGATCGTATGTGAGGAAGGATAGTTCTCGTTCTGGGATCTTAAATGACCTGACCTTTTGAAGCGGATTTTCTCCCTTCCATATGTCCAGCCGAGCGAGCTCGTTGAACATAGCCTGCAGGTAACTCTTTTCCCTGTTCATGCTACTGGCTGAAATCCCCGCCTCAATGCGAACGGCACGATACTGCGCAAATAGCTCCCCCGTCATTTTGTCTGCGTAGGGGTTCCCCATGGCCTCTGCCATCTTCTTTAGGCGACTGTATGTGTCTTCACCTGAGGACAGTTGGCGTCCATGCTGGCTGTACCAAATTTCAATTAATTCAGTAAGTTTGCGAACGTCACGCTTTGCAGGCTGCCATCCAGGAGTTTGAGTTGCATTTGTCTTTAGCCATGCCTCGTACTCCAACGCCTCCCGCTTCGTGTCAAAAGACTTACGATACCTCTTGCCTGTAGCTCCCTCCGGCCGGGTATCTACTAACTGTCCAGTCCCGTTTGATCATAAACGCGCTTGACGAATAGTTCCGGCTTCTTTTGCTGCCATTCTTTGAGCGCCTGGATGGGTGTTTTGGCA
>AHHB01000043.1 GCA_000242815.2 Janthinobacterium lividum PAMC 25724 | reverse complement strand
CCTATCCCCTGTGTGCCTTGTTTCCAGCACGTGTTCGCGTGCGCTCAGTTGCGGCAACACTTTGCCGTAAGCGATCTGCGGCACGGGGTTATCCGCATGCTTGACCGACAGCCAGATGGCGGGAATCAGAAAGGCGACCAGGATGATGATGTACTGCGCCACCTGCGTCCAGGTGATGGCGCGCATGCCACCCAGAAAAGAGCAGACCAGGATGCTGGCCAGGCCCAGGAAGATGCCGACGGAAAAATCCACGCCCGTGAAGCGCGAGGCAATCAGGCCGACGGCGTAGATCTGCGCCACGACATAGGTGAACGACACGATGATGGTGGCGGCCACGGCCACGACGCGCACGCTGGCGCCGCGCTTGTCGGTGCCGCTGGCATAGCGGGCGGCGAGGAAATCGGGGATCGTGTATTGGCTGAACTTGCGCAGGTAGGGCGCGATCAAGAGTGCTACCAGGCAATAGCCGCCCGTCCAGCCCATGATGAAGGCCAGGCCGTCGAAGCCGTTCAGGTACAGGCCACCGGCCAGGCTGATGAAGCTGGCGGCCGAAATCCAGTCGGCGGCCGTGGCCATGCCGTTGAACATGGCGGGCACTCTGCGCCCTGCCACATAGTATTCGGTGACGTTCGAGGTGCGGCTGATGACGCCGATGGTGGCGTACAGGGTGATGGTGACCAACATGAACAGGTAGCCGATCCAGGCGCGCGGCATGCCTTCCTGTTCGAGTACCGACAGGGCCAGCAGGAAGGCGGCAAAACCGGCGGTAAACAGCAGGTAGTAGCGGCACAGCCGCGCAAAGAAGCTGCGCTGGCCGCTCATTTTTGCTCCTCGGCATGAAAAGCACGGTCCAGGCGCCGCATGCGCCAGGCATAGAAGGCAATGATGGCCAGGTAGACCAGCGAGGCGCCCTGGGCCGCCATATAGAAGGGCAGCGGCCAGCCGAACAGGTTCAGATGCAATAGTTCGCGCGCATAAAATATGGTCAGAAAGCCCGTCAGCAGCCAGATCAGCAGCAGGATGGCCGTCAGGCGCCGCGTCTGTTGCCAATGCACATCGAGGCGTGCCTGCAGCTCGGGGCTCGGTGCGCGCGCCGGCCGCAACGGTGTCGCGGGAATGCTGGGCTTATCCATACGTGATCTCATCGTCTTCGGGGGGATCGGGCAACAGCAGGGCGATGCTCAGGCGTAACAGGGTGCCCGGCAGCTTTGGTGCGTGGGCGCGCGGATTGTTGAAAATATCGACTTCGGCGCCATGCTGCTGAGCAATTTCGCGCACGATGGCCAAGCCCAGTCCGCTACCGTCGACATTGCTGCCGAGAATGCGGTAAAAGCGCTCGAACACGTGTTCCCGCTCGGCCTGCGGTATGCCGGGACCCGTATCTTCCACTTCCAGGATGGCCAGTTCCAGGGTGCTGCGCACGCGCACCGTGACGCTGCCGCCAGTGGGCGTGTAGCGCAGGGCATTGTCGATCAGATTACTCAGCAGTTCACGCAGCATCATGGCATTGCCGGAAATCATGATCGAATACGCGGGCTGTTCGAAGCCCAGGTCGATATGCTGGGCAAACGAGGCTTGCACCCAGTCCTGCACCACGCCGCGCGCCAGTTCGCTCAGCTCGATGGGAGCAAATGCCGTGCCGGCCTGCGGCTGGTTTTCCGCGCGCGCCAGGGCCAGCAGCTGATTCACCAGGCGCGTGGCCGCTTCCGAACTTTTCGCCAACTGCAGCAGTGAGCGGTGAATCTCGTCGTGGTCGGTTTGCCGCAGGGCCAGTTCGGATTGCATGCGCATGCCGGCCAGCGGTGTCTTCATCTGGTGCGCAGCGTCGGCGATGAAGCGTTTCTGCATGTCGATGGACAAAGATAAGCGCGCCAGCATCTCGTTGAGCGAAGCGACCAGTGGCGTGATTTCCTCGGGCACCTGGCCCGATTCGATGGGGGAGAGGTCATCCGGTGGTCGCGCGCGTATGCGTTCCTGCAATTGCGCCAGCGGTGACAGGCCGCGCGCCAGGGCAAACCAGACCAGGGCCAGGATCACGGGCAGGATGATGAACTGCGGCAAGATCACGCCCTTGATGATTTCATTCGCCAGTTGGGCGCGTTTTTCCAGCGTTTCGGCCACTTGCACCAGCGTGCGGCGCGGTTCATCGTCGATGCTGGAGGGCATGTCGAGATAGGTGAACGCCACCCGCACGGGCGTGCCGTGTATGGTGTCGTTGCGAAACAGCACCATGCCACTGCGGTATTTATCGGGTTCTTGCGGCGGCGGCAAGTCACGGTCGCCGTCGAGGTATTCGCCTGTCCGCCCATTACCAGGTAATACAAGGTATCGACATCGTCGCCGCGCAGGAAGTCGCGGCCCTTGCTGCTCTTGTCCTGCATGCGGCGCAGCATCGCGCCATCGGCTTGCTTGACCTGCTGCGTCAGCACCGTCACGCTGTCTTCCAGCGCATGGTCGAACGGTTGATTCGCGATGCCCTTGGCCACCAGGTAAGTGATGGCGATGCTCATCGGCCACAGCAGCAGCAAGGGCGCCAGCATCCAGTCGAGGATTTCGCCGAACAGCGAATGCTCGATGCTGTCATCTTGCTCCGTGGTGGGCGGCTCGAACCAGTCGTCGTCGTTCACTTCGTCCGCTGGCGCTTCGCGCGCCTTCACTTGCTGGCGGCTCCGCTGGCCGGGCTGGCCGACACGCCCGCTTCGGCGTTCAGGCGCGCCGCTTCCGAGTATTTTTCCAGGCAATAGCCGAGGCCACGCACCGTAGCGATGCGCACGCCACCGACCTCGATCTTCTTGCGCAAACGGTGCACATACACTTCGATGGCGTTGTTCGACACCTCTTCGCCCCATTCGCACAAATGGTCGACCAGCTGCTCTTTCGAGACGAGGCGGCCGGTACGGCCCAGCAGGATTTCCAGTAAGCCCAGTTCGCGCGCCGACAGGTCGAGCATCTGCTCGTTGATGTAGGCGCTGCGCCCCACCTGGTCGTAGCTGAGGGGGCCGTGCTTGATGATGGCCGCGCCGCCGCCGGCGCCACGGCGCGTCAGGGCGCGCACTCTTGCCTCCAGTTCTGACAGGGCGAACGGCTTGGCCATATAATCATCGGCACCCAGGTCGAGGCCATTCACGCGTTGCTCGATGGAATCGGCAGCCGTCAGGATCAGTACCGGCAGCAGCGAGGCGCGCGCGCGCAGGCGGCGCAGCACTTCCAGGCCCGACATCTTCGGCAGGCCCAGGTCGAGGATCAGCAGGTCGAATTCCTGGGTCGACAGGGCAGTATCGGCCTCCTGGCCGGTCTTGACGTAGTCGATTGCATAACCGGACTGGCGCAGCGAACGGGTCAGGCCATCGGCCAGCACGCTGTCATCTTCGGCAAGTAAAATACGCATGGTGAACTTCCTATGCTTGCAACTTCAGGACATCAGAAGTCTGTATTGTGTTTGATTTTCCGCAAGGTGGATAGTTTTTGTGAAAAACCAGGCTTGTATTGATCTGTTTCAAAACAAATCCACGTTCCGCTTGCATTGATCACTGTTTTTTTATACAGTACTGTCTGTATAAAGAATTTAACCCACTGGCGCTATCGCAGGCTGCACGATTCAACTGAATCTGCAACTGTAGAACGGCTGAAAGAACATATGGACGATAAAAAAGCTGTAGTACCCGCATCGGAAAAAGCCAAGGCGCTGGCCGCCGCACTGGCGCAGATCGAGAAGCAGTTTGGCAAAGGTTCGGTCATGCGCATGGATGCCAGCGCGGTGATCGAAGAAGTGCAAGTCGTGTCAACTGGTTCGCTCGGCCTCGATATCGCGCTGGGCGTGGGCGGCTTGCCGCGCGGCCGCGTAGTGGAAATCTACGGTCCAGAATCGTCGGGTAAAACCACGCTGACCCTGCAAACCATTGCTGAAATGCAAAAAATTGGCGGCACTTGCGCCTTTATCGATGCCGAGCACGCACTCGACGTCGGATACGCCCAAAAACTGGGCGTGAACCTGCATGAGTTGCTGATCTCGCAACCGGATACGGGCGAGCAGGCGCTGGAAATCTGCGACGCACTCGTGCGTTCGGGCAGCGTCGACCTTGTCGTCATCGATTCCGTGGCCGCACTGACGCCACGCGCCGAGATCGAAGGCGACATGGGCGATTCCCTGCCAGGCTTGCAAGCGCGCCTGATGTCGCAAGCCCTGCGCAAGCTGACCGGTTCCATCAACCGCACCAATACCCTGGTCATCTTCATCAACCAGATCCGCATGAAGATCGGCGTGATGTTCGGCAGCCCGGAAACGACTACCGGCGGCAACGCGCTGAAATTCTACGCCTCCGTGCGCCTCGATATCCGCCGCACCGGCTCGATCAAGTCCGGCGATGAAGTGATCGGCAACGAAACCAAGGTCAAGGTCGTCAAGAACAAGATCGCGCCACCGTTCAAGGAAGCGCACTTCGATATCCTGTACGGCGCCGGCACTTCGCGCGAAGGCGAAATCCTGGACCTGGGCTCGGATGCCAAGATCGTGGAAAAATCCGGTTCGTGGTACAGCTACAACGGCGAACGCATCGGCCAGGGCAAAGACAACGCCCGTGCCTTCTTGCAAGAGCGTCCGGCGCTGGCCCGCGAGATCGAAAACAAGGTCCGCGCTTCGCTGGGCGTGCGCGAACTGCCACCGCTGGCGGCTGAAAAGCCGGAAAAAGCGGATAAAGCCGCCGACAAGGCTGCCAAGGCGGAAGCCAAGTCAGAGTAGGTCGGATTAGCGCGGCAAAGCCGCGCCTAATCCGACAACACCACAGACGTCAACAATGTTGTCGGATTACGGCCCAGGTGGCCTAATCCGACCTACGCATGGCTTGCCGCAAGGTAGGACCCTGATCGCCGTCCCGCGCTGTTGCGCCGGGCGGCGATTGTATTTGGGTGCTGTGATCGTGGAATGAAAGACAAGGTGGGTGTATGGCTGCAGTACAACTAAGCCTGAAGGGCAGGGCGCTACGCTTTTTGTCGATGCGCGAACATAGCCGCATGGAATTGCGGCGCAAGTTGCAGCGCCATGCGCAGGAAGGCGATGATGTGGAGGCCTTGCTCGACAGCCTGGAACAAGCCAACTGGCTGTCGCAGGAGCGTTTTTCCGAGTCGCTGATACACCGCCGCTCGGCCCGTTTCGGCAATAGCCGCATCATGGCGGAATTGCAAAGCCATGGGATTGCTGGCGAGGCCTTGCAGGAACTCAAGGCGGGCCTGGCCGAAGGCGAGACCGCACGCGCCTGCGAAGTATGGCGTCGCAAATTCGGTACGGTGGCGCAGGATGCCGAACAGCGCAACAAGCAGATGCGCTTTTTGATGCAGCGCGGCTTTTCGCAGCGCGCCGTGCACGTGGCCTTGAAGGGCCTGGAGCCCGAAGACGACTAGGTGCGCGCCGCTAGCGGTCCCGCTGGCCGCGACTCCTCGCCGGCACCGTTGTGTTCCTTCTGCAACAGTCGATGGCTGCCCTGAGCCTTGCCCGCGCGCTCGCATCGCGCCAGAGCATGGTTTTACTGGCAAGTCACTTTCCCTGGCATCAGCCTGTTCATTGGATGGCCTATTGTTGCGCTGCGTGGGGCCAGGCTTGCCCATGCTGCTGTTTGCAGGGCAAGCGCGGCACGTTGGCGTATTTCGCGGCGTGCATCGGACATATCAATCATCACCATCGGTGATAATGGCATCAATTTCCATGTGCATTATTTATGCTTTGAAATGTCTTTATCGAGGCAGTGAAAAATTATGTTGCGGCGCAACCGGCGTCCAGTGTGCTACACTTTTAGGGTTTTTGCGGCGCCGCAGGTGCGGTTGCTGTTCGTAGAAGCTGCGAACAGCGTGCTTTATGCACATTGCTGCTTACTAAATTACGGCCGCGCAAGCGGCATCGGTCTTATGCCCCTGTCAACTCCCGTATCCCGGCGCGCCTTACGGCACTCCCGCGTTATCGACGTCCAAGCGTATGTGCGCGACGACGGCCTGTGGGATATTGACGCCCGTATTACCGATATCAAAAGCTATGACGCGATGCTGGCCTCCGGCCCCCGTCCCGCCGGCACTCCCCTGCATGACCTCCACTTGCGCATTACCGTCGATCACGCACTGACTATCGTCGAGGCCGATGCCGCCTCCGATTCCGTGCCCTATCCTGGTTTTTGCGATACCATCGGCCCCGCATACAGGGCGCTGATCGGTTTGAATTTACTCAAGAATTTCCGCCGCGACTTGAAACAGCGCCTGGCGGGAATCGCTGGCTGTACCCATTTGACCGAACTGGCGCAAGTCTTGCCGACTGCGACGGTTCAGGCATTTGCCGGCGATGTCTGGTCGACCCGTGACGGTGAGAATGCTGACTTATCGCATGAAAAGCCGTTTCAACTCGACAAATGCCACGCCCTGCGCACCGATGGTGGGGCGGTTGCACAGTATTACCCGCGCTGGGTAGCCAAAGCGTGACCCCGGCGCTTTCCTGTTTTTTTTGCACCACTAACCGTATTTTTATACATCAGTATCAGAAGGGAAGCCAGCATGAAAATCCATGAGTATCAAGCCAAAGAAATCCTCCGGCAATATGGAGTGACGGTACCACGCGGTATTGCGTGCATGTCCGTCGACGAAGCCGTCAAGGCTGCGGAAACCCTGGGTGGTCCGGTATGGGTCGTCAAGGCGCAGATCCACGCAGGTGGTCGCGGCAAGGGCGGCGGCGTCAAAGTGGCGAAATCGATGGAGCAGGTCAAGCAATATGCTGACCAGATCATGGGCATGCAGCTGATCACGCATCAGACCAGCGCCGAAGGCCAGAAAGTCAACCGCCTGATGGTGGAAGAAGGCGCCGACATCAAACAAGAACTGTATGTTTCGCTGGTCACCGACCGCGTCACGCAGAAAATCGTCCTGATGGCGTCGTCCGAAGGCGGCATGGACATCGAAGAAGTGGCCGAGAGCCATCCAGAGAAGATCCATCACGTCACCATCGATCCAGGCGTTGGCCTGACCGATGCCCAGGCAGATGACATCGCGAGCAAAATCGGCGTGCCTGCCGGTTCCATCGTCGACGCCCGCGTCAACCTGCAAGGCCTGTACAAAGCGTATTGGGAAACCGATTGCTCGCTGGCCGAAATCAATCCGCTGATCGTCACCGGCAGCGGCAAGGTCATCGCCCTGGACGCCAAGTTCAACTTCGACCCGAACGCGCTGTTCCGTCATCCGGAAATCGTCGCCCTGCGCGACCTGGATGAAGAAGATCCAGCTGAAATCGAAGCGTCGAAATTCGATCTGGCCTACATTTCGCTCGACGGCAACATCGGTTGCCTGGTGAACGGTGCCGGCTTGGCCATGGCCACCATGGACACCATCAAGCTGTTCGGCGGCGAGCCAGCCAACTTCCTCGACGTAGGCGGCGGCGCCACGGCAGAAAAAGTGACCGAAGCGTTCAAGATCATGCTGAAAAACCCAGGCCTGAAAGCCATCCTGGTGAACATTTT
The DNA here is from genome assembly GCA_000242815.2 of Janthinobacterium lividum PAMC 25724. Lineage (GTDB taxonomy): Bacteria > Pseudomonadota > Gammaproteobacteria > Burkholderiales > Burkholderiaceae_D > Janthinobacterium > Janthinobacterium lividum_D. The sequence continues at coordinate 28,450 of AHHB01000043.1, read as the reverse complement.
CGGCGGCATCATGCGTTGCGACGTGATCGCCGAAGGCGTCATCGCCGCGGTCAAGGCCGTCTCGCTGAACGTCCCGCTGGTCGTGCGCATGAAGGGCACCAACGAAGATCTGGGCAAAAAGATGCTGGCCGATTCCGGTCTGCCTATCATCGCAGCCGACACCATGGAAGATGCAGCAAAGAGCGTCGTTGCCGCTGCTGCCGGTCAAGCTTAATTAAGGAATCAACATGTCCATTCTGATCAATAAAGATACCAAAGTCGTAACCCAAGGGATCACCGGCAAGACCGGCCAGTTCCACACCCGCGGTTGCCGCGACTACGCGAACGGCAAAGCTGCCTTCGTGGCAGGCGTGAACCCGAAGAAAGCCGGCGAAGATTTCGAAGGCATTCCCATTTTCGCTAGCGTTACCGAAGCGAAAAAAGAAACCGGCGCCAACGTTTCCGTGATCTACGTGCCGCCAGCAGGCGCAGCAGCGGCGATCTGGGAAGCGGTCGAAGCTGAAATGGATCTGGCCATTTGCATCACCGAAGGCATTCCTGTACGTGACATGATGGCTCTGAAAGACCGCATGGCTAAAGCCAACAGCAAAACATTGCTGCTGGGCCCTAACTGCCCAGGCTTGATCACGCCAGACGAAATCAAGATCGGCATCATGCCAGGCCACATCCATAAAAAAGGCCGCATCGGCGTGGTATCGCGTTCGGGCACATTGACCTATGAAGCAGTGGGTCAGTTGACCGCACTGGGCCTGGGCCAATCGTCGGCAGTCGGCATCGGCGGCGACCCGATCAACGGTCTGAAGCACATCGACATCATGAAGATGTTCAATGACGATCCAGATACCGACGCGGTCATCATGATCGGCGAAATCGGTGGTCCTGACGAAGCCAACGCGGCTTATTGGATCAAAGACAACATGAAAAAACCGGTCGTTGGCTTCATCGCCGGCGTTACCGCTCCTCCAGGCAAGCGCATGGGCCACGCCGGCGCGCTGATCTCGGGCGGTGCCGATACGGCACAAGCCAAGCTGGAAATCATGGAAGCTTGCGGTATCACCGTGACCAAAAACCCGTCGGAAATGGCGCGTCTGCTGAAAGCCATGCTGTAATTCCAGCCCGGTGCACGTAGTACAAAAAAGGAGCTTCGGCTCCTTTTTTTTGTCCGCAAGACAGTCCGCTTGCGGGTCTGGACCGACGGCGTTGGTCCGAACCTGCCCAAATGTGTCGCTTTTCTTTCCACCGGTACTGCCGCTGCCCGGGCGCATGGCTGGCATGACGCTTGCTGTGTACCTGACGTGAGCAACGGCACCATGGGAGGATATGATGCGCGCGCAGAGCGGATTTACCTTGATAGAACTGATGATCGTGGTGGCCATCGCCGGCATCCTGGCGGCCGTGGCCATTCCCCAGTACGGTGACTATACGATGCGCGCCAAGGTCAGCAACGTGCTGATGGCCGCTGCACCGCTGAAGACGGCCGTGGCCCTGTGCGTGCAGGAAAACGGTGGACTGGCAGATGCCTGCAGCACACCTACCCCGGCCGTGCCCAGCGCCATCCCCACCTTTACCCCGACGCGCGAAGTGGCCGGCGCCAAGGTGCTCAAGGGTGATATCGAGTTGACCCTGGCAGCTGACCTGGGCAGTGGCCTGGGCGGCCAGACGGTGAGCATGGAGCTGCAGCTCAACAGCGGCAGCAGCCTGAACTGGTTCAACAGCACCAGCGTGACGAATGCGGCGGCCAGGGAAGCCATTATCAGGAACAATGCTCCCAAGGTGGTGGCGACGCAGTGAGCGGCGCCTGACGTGTCCGTGTCAGACGATTTTTTGCCGGTCTGCAATCAGCGCTTCATAGGTGAGGTTTTGCAGCAGGGTATAGTGGGTCGGTTCCAGGTCGATGAATTGCACGCCATACGTATAGATTTCGGCGTTGTCGGCGGCGTTGCCATGCGAGGGCTTGCCCACGCTGACGTTCTGGATGCGCGCGCGCGTATTGACGCGCATCTGATGCTTGTTCGGCTGCACCAGCAGGGTAAAGCTGAGCGCTACGCCATCGTCGTCCGGCGTGAGCATGCTGGCTGCCTCGATCAATGCGCCCGAGACGCTGAGGTTGACGATGAATACGGGCGCGGGCGCCACGTCGCGGTAACTGAGTTGCGCTGGAATGTCCACTTTCACGCGCATCGCCGTGCGCAGGCTGGTGCCCTGGATGGCGTCGGGAAAGCTCAGATGCACATAATTGAGGGGGCGCCCGAACATGCGCAGCACGCTGCACGCAAACGAACACACGGTGACGCCGGAAAACACGCGGATGGTCAGCTTGTCGCCCTCGTTGAGGGCGATGGAGGCGCCGTTTTCCATGGGTATCTTGACGATCAGGTACTCGTCTTTCACGTAGCCGATCAGGGTAGAGAAATGCTGGATGGGCTTGATGGTGCGGTGCGTGATGAACTGGATGCGTCCGCCCACCTGTAGATTCATCGCCTCGAATTCGTAATCCTGGAGCTTGTTTTGCGCGGCGGGCTTGTTGCTTGTCATGCGATGCTCATCTCAATATTGGCGAACCGCAGTATGCATGATTTATTGATGAAAAAGCACTTATTTTACGGAAATTCATTCGGGCTTTCCTGGTGGCTAAGCGGGTAGCTAAGCGGCTAGCTAAGCGGCTAGCTAAGCTGGCAGTTATTGCCGTGTTACTGGCCGGCTCGGCATGGCCACGGCGCGCGCATCCCTGCATGCGGGCGTGTGCGCCGCGTTAAGTTGGCTCAGCCAGTGCCTGCCTGTAGCGGTGGCGCTGTCGCCTTACACCTCGGCGTGCCAATCACCCGACTTGCCGCCATGCTTTTCCAGCACGCGCACATTCGTCATGACCATGCCCCGGTCGACGGCCTTGCACATATCGTAGATCGTCAGCAAGCCGATTTGCACGGCAGTGAGCGCTTCCATTTCCACGCCGGTCTTGCCCGTGGTGTCGACCTGGGCGCGGCAGTGCACGCTGTTGGCCGCTTCATCGACGTCAAAATCGACGCTGACGCGGGTGAGGGCGAGCGGGTGGCATAGGGGAATCAGGTCGCTGGTGCGCTTGGCGCCCATGATGGCGGCGATGCGGGCGATGCCGAGTACGTCGCCTTTCTTGGCGTTGCCTGAAATAATCAAGGCCAGGGTGGCCGCTTGCATGCGGATGGTGCCGGCGGCCACGGCGCTACGGCGCGTGTCTTCCTTGCTGCCTACGTCGACCATATGGGCCTGGCCCGTGGCATCGAAATGGCTCAGTTCCCCGGCGGGGGCTTGCTTGTCTGCTGTTGTCATGGCGTCAAAATAGGTGAGGAGTGGAGATGCGGCACGCCAGGCCAGCACGCCATGTCTTGGCATGGTGCATGTTTGTCGCGTGGGAATGGGCGCCGCTAACAAGGTATGATAGCACCCGTGAATTCAAAAACTACCCTTCCGAGCGTATTTGAAAACGCCGCTGCAGCATCGCTGTGCGGCTGCCGGCGCGCAACCATGCTCGCTGCATTGTGGCTGGCGGCGCCGTTTGCGCTGGCGCAATCCTACACGTCCGCACCGGCGTCGGCCGCCAGCGCGGTGGCCAAGCCGGCCGGCAACTGGACGCCGCTGGCCGTGCCGTCAGCGCCGAATCTGCCGAACCTGGGCGACACCTCGCGCGAAGACCTGTCGCCGGCGATGGAGCGCAAGATCGGCGAGGAAATCATGCGTGGCATCCGCGGCGACCGCGATTATCTCGACGACGCGCCCTTGCTGGAATACCTGAACACCTTCGGCAACGCCCTCGTGGCGGCGCGCCCCAGCGTGCGCGGCGAAACGAATTACGACTATTTTTTCTTTGCCGTGCGCGATCCGCAATTGAACGCGTTTGCCTTGCCCGGTGGTTTCATCGGCGTCCATTCGGCGCTGGTACTGGCAGCCCAAACGGAGGCCGAACTGGCGTCCGTGCTGTCGCACGAAATCGGCCACGTGGCGCAGCGCCATATCGCGCGCATGCTGGGCCAGCAGCGCCAGGATGCCCTGATGCCGCTGGCGGCCATGCTGCTCGCGGCGCTGGCATCACGCGCGGGCGGCGATGTGGCGCTGGGCGTGTTTGCCGCGGGCCAGGGCCTGGCCATCCAGCGCCAGCTCAATTTCGGCCGCGATGCCGAACGCGAGGCCGACCGCATCGGCTTCCAGATCATGGGCGAAGCCGGTTTCGATACCACCGGCATGGTCGCCTTCTTCGGCCGCATGCAGGCCGCCAGCCGCTCGTACAGTGACCTGATGCCCGCCTATCTGCAGACGCACCCGCTGACGACGGAGCGCATCGCCGACATCCAGGCACGCATCCGCGAGCAGCCCTACAAGCAGCGTCCGGATAGCTTGAGTTTCCACCTGGCCCGCGCCCGCGCGCGCGTGCTGCAAGATGAAAGCGTGCAAGGCTTGCTCAATGCTGCGGCCATCTTCAAGACGCAACTGGAGCAGCAAAGCCGCTTCCAGGTGACGGCCGCCCATTACGGCTTGTCCTTCGTCGCCGTCAAGCAGGGTAAACCGGTCGAGGCGCAGAAGGAACTCGATGCGGCCAATGCCGCGCTGCACCAGCCGGCCGGGCCGAATGTGTATACCTCGGGTGGCACGCAGGGCCCCAATTCGCTGCTGGCCGCGATGGGGCTGGAAGTGTTGCTGATGCCGGCGCAGAAAAAGGAAGTGGCGCAGCAAGCCCTGAAGGCGGCCGAGGCGGCGCGCCAGCAGTTTCCGCTCTCGCGCGGTATTGCCCACCAGTATGCGCAAGCGTTGATGGCGGCGGGCAAGCTGGAGCAATCGACCTTGTACTTGCGCGACCAGGTGCAGCTCTACAAGGAAGAGCCGGAACTGTATGATTTATTGGCGAAGTCTTATGCGGACCAGGGCAAGATGACCTTGCAGCACATGGCGCTGGCCGAATCCTACGTGCTGCAGGGCGCCACCATGGCCGCGCTGGACCAGTTGACGATCGCCCGCAAATCGACGGACGCGACTTTTTATGACCAGGCCGTGATCGATGCGCGCGAGCGCGAACTGCAGGAAAAGCGCCGCGAACAGATCAAGGACCAGAAGGGCTAGTTTTTATTCGGCTTGCGGCGCGCGCTGGAAGCCGAAGGTTTGCGCTACGCTGGCATAGGCCAGCGGCTGCACGGCAATCTCCTTGCCGTCATGCAATAACACCAAGTTCCCCTGGTTATTTTCCAGCCAGTCCAGCATCGCCTCGTCGCTGGCCACCTGTCCGTCGACGCGCAGCGCGGGCAGCACCTGCGCCATATCGCGGTCATCGACCTGCGCCACGCAGTCGCCCTGGCGCAGGATGAGCGCCCCGTTGTCGCACAGCCAGGCGGCATCGATGGCCGCCAGCGGCGCGCCTGTCTGCAAGACAAAACCGTGCTGCGGATCGCTGCGGGCGATATACGGCGTCGCTTCCAGGTTCAGGTAGACGCGCTGCGGGCCATTCTGGAAAAACCAGCAACCGCGTTCGTCATGGTCGTAATTGCGGTTGATAAATCCCAGCAGGGCCACGTGGGCGATCTTGTCGCCTGGCAGTTGTTGCTGTTGCGCCTGCTGGTCGCGCATGCGCCAGTTGCCGCGCGCATCCAGACCCAGCCAGCCGTAGCAGTGGGGCACGTTGGGCCATTTGGCCAGCGCCTGTTTGACGAGTTCATCCATGTGTAGGGTTTTCCGTGTGCGTTTGCGAGCCACTAGCGTGACAGCTTTGTGGTGCCGCTGGCGCCGTGTTGCCGCCTTCAAAAAAATGTATCAGGCGCTGCGGCAGCCAGCGCGTACTGCCTGGCAAGCTGCCAGCGGCAAAGCCGACGTGGCCGCCGTGGCGCGGATACTCGAGCGTTACCTTGCTTGCGGCGCTGCGCGGCAAGTAGCGCCCGGGCAGGAAAGGATCGTTTTGCGCATTTAACACCAGGGTCGGCACAGTGATGTCTTGCAAGACATGCTTGGCGCTGGCGCGGTGCCAGTAATCGTCGGCATCGCGGTATCCATGCAGGGGGGCCGTGACGACATTGTCGAAGGCGTGCAAGTCGCGCGCAGCGAGCATGGCGTCGCGTGCAAACAGGCCCGGAAACTGTTCCAGCTTGGCCAGGCATTTGGGTTTGAGCGTGTTCAGGAACATGCGCGTATAGAGCCGGTTGGCGCCGGAAGACAAGGCCTTGCCTCCCTGCGCCAGGTCCAGCGGGGCAGACACGGCCGCAGCGGCATCGATGATCTCGGCCTGGTGCTGCGACTGGCCCAGCCAGCATAGCAGGGCATTGCCGCCCAGCGAGACGCCGGCTGCGTAAAACTTGCCCGTTGCGCGCGGGCGCAGGCGCTGCACGATCCAGTCCACTTCCTGTGCATCGCCCGAGTGGTAAAAGCGCGGCGCCAGGTTGGCTACGCCCGAGCAGCCGCGAAAATGCGGCACGGCGCCCGACCAGCCGCGCGCGGCTACCTCGGCCATCAGGGCGCGCGCGTAGTGGCTGTTCGATGAGCCTTCCAAACCGTGGAACAGCACCACGAAAGGCTGGCCCGGCTGGCCGTCGACCAGGTCGACGTCGACGAAATCGCCATCGGGTGCTTGCCAGCGTTCGCGGCGGAACAGCACGGCCGGCTTGGCCAGGCATACGGCCGGATAAATCGTCTGCGCGTGGCCGCCGGGCAGCCAGAGTGGCGCGCTGTAGGGCGCGCTGGTGGAAAAGGGTATAGGCATCAGTGCAAGATCTGCGCTCGCGTGACGTCAGGCGGCGCGCCGCCGGGGGCGACGGAGGCGTGGTGCAGGACGATGCGCCAGCCGCGCGGCGTTTTCACATACACATTCGTGGCCAGCAAGTGCGCCGCAGCGCCGGCTTCATTGGTGACGCCTTCGATGACGGTGTGTACCGAACTCATCAAATTGTGCGTTTCATGCAGCTGTGCCGGCACGATGTGCAGGCCACCGCCGGCGAGGATAGTTTCCCATGCGGCGCGGATGGCGGCATGGCCGATCAGGCGCGCTCCGCCCGGGTGGATGCAGACGATCTCTTCATCGTCGGCCCACAGCGCCATCAGCGCTTCGAGGTCGGCGCGGTGCAAGGCATCGTAGAACGCCGCTTCGACTTCGGCGGCGCTGCCATTGAGTTCTTTCAGACGTTTCATGACGACTCCGGCTTGAGCGCTATATATGACACTCAGAGTATGACACTCAGAGGTGCAAATGAAAACGGCGCGCTCGGTGCGCGCCGCTGGGCAGCTTAATGATGGCCGGCGCTGGCGCCTTCCTTCAGGGTGTACGCCGTGCCGCAATACGGGCACTTGGCGATACCGTCATGGTTAAACTCCAGAAACACGCGCGGATGCGACGACCACAGCGGCATGGCCGGGTTAGGGCAGTGGGCTGGCAAGTCTTTACTGTCGAGTTCGACCGCTGGCTGGGTGGTTTTTGTCATCTTGTCATGCTCCGTGAGGCTATATGGAAGGAAGTCGGCTGCTGCAAAAAGTACGATTTTAACGGATTCAGGCAGACAGCAAAAATCATGGCTAAAATGGCGGCTTGATTATTTGCGGCTGCGGCGCGTTTTTTGCGCAAATATAGCGGCTGCAGCGCCACACTGACTGGATTTGCCTTGCCGGTATTACCGTTGCCGCCCCTCTCGCCCTGCCTAAATGTTGTGCAGTTACCACACTCAGCCTACCGGAGCATCGCGTGAATGCCGTTGCCGCCGACAAGGACGAGGGCTTGCTGAAAGACGCTTGGCGCGCTGGCCTGAAACTGGGGGCGCCCAGCCTGCTGGGCATTGCCGCCTGGGGTATGGTGGTGGGCGTTGCCATGGTGAAAAGCGGCCTGACGCCGGTGCAGGCAGGGGCGATGACGCTGCTGGTCTTTGCCGGCTCGGCCCAGCTGGCGTCCTTGCCCCTGCTGGCCGCGCACGCGCCCGTGTGGGTGATTTTTGCCACGGCCCTCGTCGTCAATCTGCGTTTTGTCATCTTTTCCGTGCTGCTGGCCCCGCATTTCTCCCATTTGCCGTGGCGCCAGCGCTTTGCGCTCGGCTATGTGGCCGGCGATATCACCGTGGGCCTGTTCTTGCAGCGCTACCCCCATGAAACGCCGGACCCGGCCAAGCTGCCCTTCCTCAAGGGCTTGATCTACCCTAACTGGCTGGCCTGGCAAACCGGTTCCCTCATCGGCATCGTGCTGGGCGCCGTCGTACCGGCTGAATGGGGGCTGGGGTTTGCCGGGACTCTGGCGATCCTGTGCGTCACCGTACCCCTGATTCTCAGCCGCGCCGCCCTGTGCGGCGTGCTGGTGGCGGGCACGGTAGCCGTGCTGGCCTACGGCCTGCCGTATAAGCTGGGCTTGCTGGTGGCCGTGCTGGTGGGTATGGTCAGCGCCATGGCCGTGGAAGAATTGACGGAAAAATGGAAAAAACGCCATGTTTGACGGTATAGACGGTATAGACTGGGGCAGGGGCGACGTGTGGATCGCCATCGCCGTGCTGGTGGTGGCCACAGCTGCCACGCGCAGCACCTTCTGGCTGGTCGGCCATCACATCAGCATTCCGCGCAGGATCAATGAGATGCTGCGCTTTGCACCGGCCTGCGCGCTGGCGGCCATCATCGCGCCCGATATGCTGATGGACGGGCAGCAAGTATATTTCGAATTGTCGAATTTGAAACTCTTGTCGGGTATTGCTGCGACGCTCTTTTTTGTGCTCCGCCGCAATATGCTGCAAACCATTGTGTTTGGCATGCTGGTTTTCACGGGCTTGCGACTGTTGCATGTTTTTCAGTAAAGCCGGACAAATCGGCGATTTGCCTTGGGCATTGCGGTAAAATAGCGCACTTCCTTCCACTCGTCATCTGGATCGCCATGTCAGCTGTTCTCAACTTCATCCGTCTGCAAGATTTGATCGCCCAAAATGCACTGCAAGGCAAGCGCGTGTTTATCCGCGCCGACCTGAACGTCCCGCAAGATGAGAGTGGCAAGATCACCGAAGATACGCGCATCCGCGCCTCGGTGCCGGCCATCCGCGCTGCGCTCGACGCTGGCGCAGCCGTCATGGTGACGTCGCACTTGGGCCGTCCGACGGAAGGCGAGTTCAAGCCGGCCGACAGCCTGGCGCCGGTGGCGGCCCGCCTGTCCGAGCTGCTGGGCCAAGAAGTTGTACTGAAGCAAAACTGGACCGATGGCGCCGGCCTGGAAAACCTGTCCAATGGCCAGGTGGTCATGCTGGAAAACGTGCGCGTCAACCAGGGCGAAAAGAAAAACAGCGATGTGCTGGCGCAAAAAATGGCCAAGCTGTGCGATATTTATGTCAATGACGCGTTCGGCACGGCCCACCGCGCCGAAGCATCCACGCACGGCATCGCCAAGTTCGCGCCTGTCGCCTGCGCCGGTCCGCTGCTGGCCGCCGAACTCGATGCGCTGGGGAAAGCCTTGCACGCGCCGGCCCGCCCTTTGCTGGCCATTGTTGCCGGTTCGAAAGTATCGAGCAAGCTGACCATCCTGAAAGCCTTGTCCGACAAGGTCGATAATCTGATCGTCGGCGGCGGCATCGCCAACACCTTCATGAAGGCCGTTGGCTTGAATGTCGGCAAGTCGCTGGTGGAAGCGGAACTCGTGGAAGAAGCCAAAGCCATCATCGAGATCATGGCCAAGCGCGGCGCGCAAGTGCCGATTCCTGTCGACGTCGTGTGCGCCAAGGAATTTTCGCCAACCGCTAGCGCGACCGTCAAGGACGTGGCCGATGTGGCTGACGACGACATGATCCTCGATATCGGCCCGAAAACGGCGGCCCTGCTGGCACAGCAGATTGCCGCTGCCGGCACCATCGTGTGGAACGGCCCCGTGGGCGTGTTCGAATTTGACCAGTTCGGCAACGGCACCAAGACCTTGGCGCTGGCGATTGCCGAATCGAAAGCATTCTCGATCGCTGGCGGTGGCGACACCCTGGCGGCGATTGCCAAGTATGACATCACCGATAAAATCAGCTATATCTCGACGGGCGGCGGTGCTTTCCTGGAGTTCCTGGAAGGCAAGACTTTGCCCGCCGTGGACATTCTCCTGCAGCGCGCTGCTTAATTTTTAGCCGTCGTCAGCAGTTCAGTAGCAAGCGCAGCCTGATCGCTGCGCTTTTACCTTGCCGGGCGGCGTCGCTGCCAGGTCTTGCTCAGCTAGCGTCTTGTTGGCGCAAAAGGACTCCTATGCCACGTGGTACAAAAATCGTAGCAACCATCGGCCCTGCCTCCACCGACTTCGCTATTTTGGTGAAGATGATACGTGCGGGTGTCGACGTGGTGCGTTTGAATTTTTCCCATGGCAAGGCGCAAGACCATATCGACCGCGCCGCGCTGGTGCGTCAGGCGGCGCTTGAATGCGGCCGCGAAGTGGCCATCATGGCCGACATGCAAGGGCCGAAGATTCGCGTCGGCAAGTTTGAAAATACCCGCATCGAGCTCGAAGCGGGCCAGCGCTTCATCCTCGACGCCAAGTGGGGCGAGAATGGCGAACTAGGCAACCAGGAACGCGTGGGCCTCGATTACAAGGCCCTGCCGCGCGACCTGCACAAGGGCGATGTGCTGCTGCTCAACGACGGCCTCATCGTGCTGATCGTCGAGCGCATTCAGGGCAGTGAAATCCATACCACCGTCAAGATCGGTGGCGAATTGTCGAACAACAAGGGCATCAACCGCCAGGGTGGCGGCCTGTCCGCGCCCGCACTGACGGCGAAGGATATGGAAGACATCAAGACGGCCATGAGTTTCCAGGCCGACTACTTGGCCATTTCCTTCCCGAAATGCGCGACCGACATGGAAATGGCGCGCCAGCTGGCCAATATCGCGGGCGAAGCGTACCACCACAAGCCGATGATGATCGCCAAGATCGAGCGGGCGGAAGCCATTCCAGCCTTGCAGGAAATCCTCGATGCCTCGGACGGCATCATGGTGGCGCGCGGTGATTTGGCGGTCGAGGTGGGCAATGCGGCCGTGCCGGCCCTGCAAAAACGCATGATCAAGATGGCGCGCGCGTCGAACAAGCTGGCCATTACTGCCACGCAGATGATGGAATCGATGATCGTCAACGCCGTGCCCACGCGGGCCGAAGTGTCCGACGTGGCCAATGCCGTGCTCGACGGCACGGATGCCGTCATGACGTCGGCCGAGACGGCCTCGGGCAAGTACCCGATCGAAACGGTGGAAATGATGGCCGCCATCTGCGTCGAGGCGGAACAGTCCGAATACAACAAGCTCGATGCCGATTTCCTCAACGTCACGTTTACCCGCATCGACCAGTCGATCGCGTATGGCGCCCTGTTTACGGCGCATCACTTGCGCGTGAAAGCCATCGTGGCGCTGACGGAATCGGGTTCCACCGCCCTGTGGATGAGCCGTCACAGCATCGACACGCCGATCTATGCGCTGACGCCGAGTGTGACAACCCTGCGTAAAGCGGCGCTGTACCGCAATGTGCGCGCGTATCATCTGATGCAAAATGCCCCCAGCGCGCAAGTGCTGAAGCAAGCCGAAGAGCTGCTGGTAGCGCAGGGTATCGTCAAGAAGGGCGACATGATCGTCGTCACCTGGGGCGAGCCGATGGGGCAGGTGGGCGGTACGAATGCCCTGAAAATCGTCACAGTCGGCGAATTGGAATAAGGCCCCCGAATTCAGGCGCCGGCGCGGTCATGGACTGCGAAGCGCCGCAACAGTTTCTATTGTTCTCTGGAGTATTACCATGTCTCTCGTATCCATGCGTCAACTGCTGGACCATGCCGCCGAAAACGGTTATGGCATTCCTGCTTTCAACGTCAATAACCTGGAGCAAGTGCAAGCCATCATGGCTGCCGCCGATGCGCTCAACAGCCCGGTGATCATGCAAGCGTCCGCTGGCGCGCGCAAGTACGCCGGTGAAGCCTTCCTGCGTCACCTGATCGACGCCGCCGTCGAAGCGTATCCGCACATTCCTGTCGTCATGCACCAGGACCACGGCCAGTCGCCGGCCGTCTGCATGGCTGCCATCCGTTCGGGCTTCACCTCCGTGATGATGGACGGCTCGCTGGAAGCGGACGGCAAGTCGGTCGCCTCGTACGAGTACAACGTGGAAGTATCGCGTGAAGTGGTGAAATTCTCGCACGCCATCGGCGTGACGGTGGAAGCGGAACTGGGCGTGCTCGGTTCGCTGGAAACCATGAAGGGCGACAAGGAAGACGGTCACGGCGCCGACGGCACCATGACGCGCGAGCAATTGCTGACGGACGTGGCGCAAGCGGCCGATTTCGTGCAGCGCACCCAGTGCGACGCCTTGGCGATCGCCATCGGCACCTCGCACGGCGCGTATAAATTCACGCGCAAGCCGACTGGCGATATCCTGGCCATCGACCGCATCAAGGAAATCCACGCGCGTATCCCGAACACCCATCTGGTGATGCATGGCTCCTCGTCGGTACCGCAGGAATTGCTGGCCATCATCCGCGAATTCGGCGGCGACATGAAGGAAACCTACGGCGTGCCAGTCGAAGAAATCCAGGAAGGCATCCGTCACGGCGTGCGCAAGATCAACATCGACACCGATATCCGCCTGGCGATGACGGCCGCAATCCGCAAGTATTTGTTTGAAAATCCGTCGAAATTCGATCCGCGCGACTTCCTCAAGCCAGCCCGCACTGCTGCCGAGCAGATCGTGCGCGCGCGCATGCAGGCATTCGGCTGCGAAGGCCAGGCCTCGAAAATCAAGGTCATCACGATGGAAAAAATGGCCGAGCGCTACAAGGCCGGCGAGCTGTCGCAAATTGTGAAGTAAAATTCTATCTGGAACGGGCAGCAGGCATGCGCATACAGCGCGTCCTGGTGCCCGATTTTCTCGACCGGCAGGCATCCCCTGCTTGCCGGTTTCGTATCATCCAACTATTCCCCCGCTATGAACAGCCTCTATCAGACTTCCATCCATTCCCTGCCATTGCTGGGCCACGGCAAGGTCCGCGACAACTACGCCGTTGGCGACGACAAGATCCTGATCGTCACCACGGACCGTCTGTCGGCCTTCGATGTCGTCATGAACGAGCCTATCCCCGGCAAGGGCAAGGTGCTCAACCAAATGAGCGACTTCTGGTTCGAAAAACTGGGCCACATCGTGCCGAACCACCTCACTGGCGTGACGCCTGAATCCGTGGTGGCGCCCGAGGAAGTGGAGCAAGTCAGGGGCCGCGCCGTGGTGGCCAAGCGCTTGAAACCCATCATGGTCGAGGCGGTCGTGCGCGGCTACATCATCGGCTCGGGCTGGAAAGATTACCAGGACACGGGCAGCATTTGCGGTATCGCGCTGCCAGCGGGCCTGCAACAGGCGGAAAAACTGCCGCAGCCGATCTTCACCCCGGCGGCCAAGGCCGAACTGGGCGAGCATGACGAAAATATCAGCTTTGCGGACATGGAACAGCGCATCGGCGCTGACCTGGCCGCCAAGATGCGTGACGTGGCCATCGCCCTGTACCAGGCTGCCGCCGAGTACGCTGCCACGCGCGGCATCATCATCGCCGACACCAAATTCGAATTCGGCCTCGACGATAATGGCGTCATGCATTTGATGGATGAAGTGCTGACGGCCGATTCGTCGCGCTTCTGGCCCGCCGATTCTTATCAGCCTGGCATCTCGCCGCCGTCGTTCGACAAGCAGTTCGTGCGCGACTACCTGGAAACGTTGACATGGGGCAAGACCGCGCCGGCGCCTGCGCTGCCGGCCGACGTCATCGAAAAAACCCAGGCCAAGTATTTCGAAGCTATCGAACGCCTGACGGGCGAGAAGCTGAAGGCCTGAGATGAGTGAGCAAAAGTTGAACGCCAAGCCGCTGGTCGGCGTCACATGGGCTCGTCCTCGGACTGGGACGTGATGCAAAATGCGGTTGCCATCCTGAAACAGTTTGGCGTGCCATACGAAGCGCAAGTCATTTCCGCGCACCGCATGCCCGACGAAATGTATGCGTACGCGAAAAGCGCGCGCGCGCGCGGCTTGCGTGCCATCATCGCCGGCGCCGGCGGTGCCGCCCACCTGCCTGGCATGGTGGCGGCGATGACCATCGTGCCCGTGCTGGGCGTGCCCGTGCCATCGAAATACTTGCGCGGCGAAGATTCCATGCTATCCATCCTGCAAATGCCCAAGGGCGTGCCGGTGGCCACTTTCGCCATCGGCGAAGCGGGCGCGGCAAATGCGGCACTGACGGCGGTGGCCATGCTTGCCGCCAATGACGACGCCCTGGCTGACCAGCTGGAAGCCTTCCGTGCCACGCAAACGGCCGCCGCCAAGGCCATGGTCTTGCCTGATTAATGTGTTTGAAAAATAATGAATAGTAAATCGACTTCCCCATTGTTGCCCGCCGCCAATCCACCGGCGTGGCTGGGTGTGATGGGTGGCGGCCAGCTCGGCCGCATGTTTGCCCAGGCCGCACAAGGCATGGGTTATCAGGTTGCCGTGCTGGAACCGTCTGAAGCTTGCCCTGCGGGGCAGGTGGCGCAGCGCCTGATCAATGCCGGTTACAGCGATGCGGCCGGTCTCGACGCCCTCGCTGCGCAATGCCTGGCCGTGACCACCGAATTCGAAAACGTGCCGGCCGACAGCCTGTCGCGTCTGGCTGGCCACGTCTTCGTGGCGCCGAATGCGCATGGCGTGTCGGTGGCGCAAGACCGTATCGCGGAAAAACGTTTCTTTGTCGACTGCGCAGCCAAATCGGGCGTGCTGCCAGCGCCGCACATGGTGATTGCCACGCAGCACGATATCGACCGCATAGTCGACGATTTGCTGCCGGGCATACTGAAAACCGTGCGCATGGGCTATGACGGCAAGGGCCAGTTCCGCGTGCGCACGCGCGACGAGGTGCGCGCCGCGTTTGCCGAAATGGGCGAGGTAACTTGCTTGTTGGAAAAGATGCTGCCGCTGGCCTATGAAGTGTCGGTACTCACGGCGCGCGGCGTGGACGGGCAGTCAGTCGTGTATCCGATCGCCGAAAACGTGCACCGCGACGGCGTGCTGTTTACTACCACCGTGCCGGGCCCGAACGTATCGGACGATTGCGCCGCCAAAGCGCAGCGGGCGGCGCAAGCCATGGTTGCCGAACTTGGCTACGTCGGCGTGCTGTGCATCGAATTTTTCGTGCTCGACGATGGCAGCCTGGTCGTCAATGAAATGGCGCCACGCCCGCATAACAGTGGCCATTACACGATGGATGCCTGTGCCACCAGCCAGTTCGCGCAGCAGGTGCGGGCCATGGCGCGCTTGCCGCTGGGCGACGTGCGCCAGCATTCGCCGGCCGTGATGCTCAATATTCTCGGTGACGCCTGGTTTGCTGCCGGCAGCGATGTCGCCTGCGAACCGGCGTGGGATCAGGTACTGGCGTTGCCGGGTGCCTGTTTGCACCTGTATGGCAAGGACGATCCGCGCCCTGGGCGCAAGATGGGGCACCTGACCTTCATCGCCGCCAGCTTGCCGCAGGCGCAGCAGCGCCTGCACGACGCTTGCCTGATCCTGGGAATCGTACCGTGAGCATGCCTGCACAAGACTTCGATATGACCGCCATCGCGACGGCCGCTGACGTGCTGGAAGCGGGCGGCCTTGTCGCGTTCCCGACGGAAACCGTGTACGGTCTTGGCGCCGATGCGGAAAACCCGGTCGCCGTGGCGCGCATTTACGAAGCCAAGGGCCGTCCATCGGACCACCCGGTGATCGTGCACGTGGCGCCTGGCGCCGACT
Organism: Janthinobacterium lividum PAMC 25724; assembly: GCA_000242815.2. Taxonomy (GTDB): domain Bacteria; phylum Pseudomonadota; class Gammaproteobacteria; order Burkholderiales; family Burkholderiaceae_D; genus Janthinobacterium; species Janthinobacterium lividum_D. Next base: position 12,738 of record AHHB01000043.1, on the reverse strand, counting down.
TGGGGCACTGGTCCGATGACATCCCAGTCGAAGCAGAACAGCTGGTGGCCGCCTTCTGGCCCGGTCCGCTGACCCTGATTGTCAAGCGCGCCGCACATATTCCCGATGCCGTCTCTGGCGGCCAGGATACGGTAGGCCTGCGCTGCCCGTCGCATCCGGTGGCGATCGCCCTGCTACGCAGCTTCAAGGGCGGCAAGGGTGGCCTGGCGGCACCGTCGGCAAACAAATTTGGCAATGTCAGTCCCACCACGGCGCAGCACGTGCGCGATGAATTCCCGGCGGAACTGGGCAGCGGCTTGCTGGGCCTGGTCCTCGATGGTGGCCAGAGCGAGGTCGGCATTGAGTCGACCATCGTCGACCTGTCGCGCCTGCGCACGCACGGTCCCGTGCTGTTGCGTCCCGGCCATATCAGCAGCGCGCAGATCGCCGCCGTCATAGGCCGCGCACCGGCCATCGCCGATGCGGCCGCACCGCGTGCCTCGGGTACCCTGGAATCGCACTACGCGCCACACACTCCTGTTGCGATGCAGCATAGCGACGCTGTGCGCGCCACCTTGAACCGCTTGCTCAATGATGGGCGCCGTGTAGCCCTGATTCATTACTCGGATCTGCCGCCGGCCAGCGCCAGCGTGCTGTTGGCCGCGACCCCGGAAAATTACGCACACGCGCTGTATGCCTCGCTGCGCACGATGGACCAGGTCGGCGCCGAGCTGATACTCGTCGAAGCACCGCCCACCGGCCCCGAGTGGTTGGGTGTGAATGACCGATTGCGGCGTGCCGCGTTCGGCTCAAGCGGTATCTTGCAGCAGTTTCTGTGCGCATAATGAAAAGCCCCGCAAGGGGCTTTTTCTTGATGCAGCGCAATAGAGATGCTTGCCACAAAACATCTTAAATCCTCCATAATTCAGGCGCGTGCCCTGTCGTGCCAGGGCGCTGGCAGTGTTGTTATTTCGTTGATTTTTATAACATATTTTCTATACAAGCCTGAAGAACGATGGCATATTAGCTGGGTAGCGAATAGCACGCCCGTTCGTTTAGAAACCAGAAAAAAGACCGAGGAGACAAAATGCATCAAACAAAATTCGCGTTGGCCGTGCTGGCTGCGGCTATCCTGGCAGGTTGCGGTGGCGCCACCGGCGGTGATCAAACCTTGAAAGTCAAATACACGGCGCAGGTGTCGTTCGGCGACAGCCTGTCCGACGTCGGTTCGTATGCCGTTGCAGGCGTGGCCGCCGCCGGTGGCGGCAAATTCACCATCAATGGTGACAATACCAAGATCAATCCCGAATTGACGGGCAAGAACTGGACCGAGCACCTGGCCGCGCAATTGGGCTTGCCGGCACCATGCGCTGCCGAAACGGGGCTGGAAAGCAGCATACCGACACTGGCTGCCCCGCGCGTCAAGCATGCCGGCTGCTTTGGCTATGCGATGGGCGGTTCGCGCGTGACGAACCCGGTTGGCCCGAACAATAAGTTGACAGGCAGCACGCTGGGTGCCCTGACCGTGCCCGTGGTGAAGCAGATCGAGAATCACCTGGCTGTTTCCGGTGGCAAGTTCAGCGGCACGGAAGCCGTTTTCGTGATGGCCGGTGGTAACGACGTGCTGTACCAGCTCGGCGTATTGCAGGCAGGGGCGAAGGCCGCTGGTGCGGCCGCAGGCGCGGCTGCGGGCGCACAAGCCTTCGCTACCAACCTGGCACTGGCCCTGGCGGCCGGCGCCACCAATCCTGCCACGGCCGCTGTTGACATCGGTGCCGCCATCAAAGCGGCCAGCGCTGCGCCTGGTGCGACATCGACGACCATCGTCGGTGCCGCCGTGCAAGCGGCCGTTGTGGCCGGCAATACGAATGCCCCATCGCTGGCCGCCGCTGCCGCCGCCAAGGCACAAGCCGATGCGACGGTGACGGGCAATGCTGCCGGCGCCAAGGCCGGTGCCGATTACGCTGCCGCCCAGGGGCCGTTGCTGATTGCTGCATTGAAAAAAGCGGGTAGCGATCTGGTGGTGCTGGTGAAAGAGCAGATCATCGCCAAGGGCGCCAACTATGTGGTGCTCAATAACCTGCCTGACGTGGCTGGCACGCCATCGGGCTTGAGCAAGGATGCCAATACCAAGGCGCTCATCAATGCCATGGTCAGCGCCTTCAATGGCGAACTCAGCACCGGTCTGGGCGGCAATGCGAAAGTCTTGCTGGTCGATGTGTTTAAAGTCAGCAATGACCAGGGCACCAATCCCGGCCCGTATGGCTTGACCAACGTCCGCGAGACGGCGTGCGACCTGACGCCGGCGAAGAATTTCCTGGAAAGCTCGCTGGCCTGCAATGGCACGAACCTGAAAGCGGGCGACGTCAGCCATTACTCGTATGCCGACGATGTGCACCCTACGCCGTTCAATAACCTGTTGCTGGCGCGTTATGTGGCCAAGGACATGGTCGTGCGGGGCTGGCTGTAAAGAATGGCCGTGTCGGCTGCGTCCGCGCGGCGTGGCTGGCGCTGCCAGTGACAAGACTGGATAGCTGAGATGCTCAGCTATCCGCACATAATGATCAGGAGACAAGATGAACAATCGTTTCAATACCGCTGTACGCGTGCTGGCCGCCGCCGCCGCGATGGCCATGGCGACGGGTGCTTCGGCGCAAAGTGCAGGCACCTGGATGGCCAAGGCTGGCATCAACAAGATCACGCCACATGTCGATAGTGGTGACATTTCTGCACCGGCACTGCCGGGCACCAAGGCCGACGTCAAGGCCGATACCAAGCCTATCCTGACCTTTGCCTACATGCTCACGGACAATATTTCCGCTGAAATGATCCTGGGCGTGCCCTACAAGCATGACCTGATGGGCGATGGTTCGATCAAAGGTACGGGCAAGCTGGGGACGTCGGAAGTGTTGCCGCCGACGGCCTTCATCCAGTACCGTTTCTTCCAGCCCAATGCGATGATCCGCCCCTACGTGGGCGCGGGCTTGACGTATGCATATTTCCAAAAAGAAACAGGCTCGGGCCAGATGACGGCCTTGCTCGATCCGGGTGGAAAACCAGTGACCTATCGCATGGACAACAAGTTGACTGGCAGCCTGGTGATCGGCAGCACGCTCGCTTTCAACGAGCGCTGGTTTGCCGACGTGGCCGTGGTCAAGACTTACCTCAAAACCAAGGCGAAATTCTCGACGGGGCAGACGCAGGACATCAAGCTTGACCCGGTTGCCGTGAGTATCAGCATCGGGTACAACTTTACCCTGTAAAACAAAAAATCCGCCTCGGCGGATTTTTTTTGTTCCGCTGCTCAGGCTGGCGGTGTATTGAACTTTCCATTGTGATAGATCAAGGGCGACTGCGCGGCAAATGCGCATTGTTCCACTTCGCCCACGAAAATGACGTGGTCGCCTTCCGGATAACGGCTGCGGTTGTGGCATTCGAACCAGGCCGACACACCTTTCAGGATGGGCAGGCCCGTGCGCGACAGTTCATATTCGACGTCGTCGAAGGGATTCGGCGTGCGCCGTGAAAAGCGCATAGCCAGTTCCGCCTGGTCGGCGCTCAGCACATTGATGACGTAATGCGAGTTGCCGCTGAAGATGGGCATGCTGTTCGCCTCGCAGCCCAGGCTCCACAGCACCAGGGGCGGCGACAGCGAGACGGAATTGAAGGAGCTGGCCGTCAAGCCGCGAAAACTGCCATCGGCCAGACGCGTCGTAATGACCGTCACGCCGGTGGCAAACTGTGACAGCGCCTGGCGGAAATGTGCCGTATCGAATTCTTGCGCGGGTGCGCGGGGAAAGCTAGTGTTCATGGTTGACCTGTCTATTTGCTGACATTATGCCAAAGATCGGCGATGCCAGTGCAAGCGTGGCCAGTATGCCCTCATTTGCGGCGCAAGTGGTGCGCCTGTCAGGGCGCGAACACGCGTGCCAGCCTGGCATCCTGCGCATACATGTAGTGGCGCGACCAGGGCAGGCTGGAGGAATGCCGTCCCGCCTTCACGCAAACGATCTGGTACAGGCTGATCAAATCTTGCTCGAAGGCATAGGCGCAGCCAGCCAGGTAGACATGCCAGATGCGGAAGCGCCGCTCGCCCGCCAACAGGCGGATCTGTTCGGCGTTGGCTTCGAAATTCTCCGTCCACAGGGCGCAGGTACGCGCATAGTGGCGGCGCAGGTTTTCCACGTCCAGCACTTCCAGCCCTCCCTGCTGCATGGTGTTGAGCACATTGCCGATGTGCGCCAGCTCACCGTATGGAAACACATACTTTTCGATGAATTCGCCACCGCCGTATGGCGTTTCCCCATTTTCCGGGTCGGTGGAAGTGATGCCGTGATTCATCGCCATGCCATCGGGCGCCAGCAGCTTGTTGATGATGGCAAAGTAGTCGGCTAAGTGTTTGAGGCCCACGTGCTCGAACATGCCCACGCTGCTGATGCGGTCGAACTGACCCGTGACGTCGCGGTAGTCTTGCAGGCGGATGTCTATCAGGTGCGCCAGGCCCGCCGCCGCCACGCGCTCGCGCGCCAGCGCGTACTGGTTTTCCGACAGCGTCACGCCCACGCAGCGGGCGCCATATTGCTGCGCAGCGCGAATCACCAGCGCGCCCCAGCCGCAGCCGATGTCGAGCAGGCTCTGGCCCGGCTGCAGCTGGATTTTCTTCAGGATATGCTCGATCTTCTTGACTTGCGCCTGCGCCAGGGTTTCATCGCCGTGTTCGAAATAGGCGCAGGAATACACGAGGGCGGGGTCGAGGAATTGCTGGTAGAAGCCATTCGATACATCGTAGTGGTAGCGGATGGCCTCGGCATCTTGGCGCTTGTCGTGCCTGAAGCTGCGCACGATGCGCGCCAGCTTGCCTTGCGCTTTCAGGGTATGGCGCGCCAGCGCATTGCAGATGGAAATCATGTCCTGCGCCTTGCCCATGACTTCGATATTGCCTTCCACATAGGCCGAGCCCAGATTGGCCAGCGACGGGTTCAGCAGATAGCGGGCCGAGGCGACGGTCGGCAGCCGAATCGTGACGCGCGGCGTTTCGCTGGACAGATCAACATGCTGGCCATTCCACAATTCTATGCGCAGCGGCAAGGCGGTCTTGCTGCCGATGCTGGCGATCCAGGACTTGAGTTGGTTTTGTATAAACAAGATCGCCTCCAATGAGGCGGCCCCAGTTGGGGCCGCAAATTGAGAAACTATGTTATTTAGTCACTTCCAGCCTCCTACCCTACACCGATAAGTAGTCGCTTGCTTTGCGCTGCCTAGATGCGCGCTTACGGTTGCAAACGCTGCATGCTCCATTGGCCGTCAGCACCACGCGTAAACACGATGCGGTCGTGGAAGCGCGAACGGCGTCCCTGCCAGAATTCGATGCGTTCCGGCTGCAAACGGTAGCCACCCCAGTGGGCCGGGCGTGGCGGCTGGGCGTCGCCGACAGCAGCGGCGACAGCCTCGTAATTGCTTTCCAGCGCGGCACGGTCGGCGATGGGAGCGCTTTGCTGCGAGGCAATGGCCGACAAGCGGCTTTGCAGGGGACGCACATTGAAATATTCGTCGCTCTCGGCCGCCGTGGTTTTCACCACCGTGCCTTCGATGCGTACTTGCCGCTCCAGCTCGCCCCAAAAGAACAGTAGCGCGGCATGCGGCTTGTGTGCCAGATGCTGGCCCTTGTCGCTGTCGTAATTCGTGTACCAGGTAAAGCCGCGTGCGTCGAACTGCTTGATCAGCACGATGCGCGAGCTGGGCTTGCCGTCAGCACTGACGGTTGCCAGGCTCATGGCGTTCGGTTCCATCACCTGGGCCTTGACGGCCTCGGCAAACCATTTCTGGAACATGGCGATGGGATCTGCCAGCACATCCGTCTCGTTCAGACTGGACTGGGCGTAATCGGTGCGCATGGCCGCCAGCACCGCTGCTGCGTCTGGCTGGACTGCTGCGGGCGCATCGGGCGCGATGCCGCGGCGGCGCTGCATCGCCGTGCCCAGCTGCGCCATCTGTTGCGCGCTGAACAGGCGCTTGGCCATGGGCGCCAGCTGGCTCTCTTCCTTGACCATGTGGGCCTGGTAGGCGGCATCGAAATCGCGTACTGCATCGGTGGACAGTTGCGTGCCCATGCCGGTCGCGATGGCGTCCAGTTCCGGGCGCAGGGTCAGCCAGGACTGGTCCATACGCTGGTGGTCGGCGAGGATTTCCGGCACCAGGGTCGCCAGCAGCGCTGCGTCGTCGCCGCTAGCCGTCGCCTGCAGCATGGGCATCAAGTCTTGCTCTTCGTCGTCGTGGTGCACATGCGCGGCTTTATTGAAATATTGCAACACCGCCTTGGCAGCCTGCTGCGCCTCTGTCGTGTTGCCGTGCTGCGCCAGGTGGCCCAGCAGGTTTTGCAGGGTCGTCAACTGCTTGCGGATCTTGTCGTGGCAATGCTTGAGCACGGCGATGGGCTGGTCAAAGCCGGGAACGGAGTCGAACAGGGGAGAGGTCATGGCGAGTTCTCGTGGTGGGCGGTGTGGGGACGCGGCGACAAATGCCTGGTCGCTGTATCTATTGGGCTATTTTAGAATATCTGCAGGCGCAGTGTCCGTTAAAATGGTGCCATGCATACTTCCACCAATGAACTAACTTCCATGGACTTGACCGAAATCGATTTTGAACGGCGTTTCGGCGGCATTGCCCGCCTGTATGGCGCTCCGGCGTTGGCACGCTTTCGCGCCGCCCATGTGTGTGTGATCGGCGTGGGCGGCGTCGGTTCCTGGATCGTCGAAGCGCTGGCGCGCAGCGCCATCGGCCGCCTGACCCTGATCGACCTCGATAATGTTGCCGAATCAAATATCAATCGCCAGATCCAGGCCATGAGCGACACCATCGGCAAGGCCAAGATCACGGCCCTGGCCGAACGCATCGAACTGATCAACCCATTTTGCCAAGTCACGCAGATCGAAGATTTTATTACCCCCGATAATTTGCAACAGTTGCTGGGCGGGCGCGATTTCGACTACCTGGTCGACGCCATCGACAATGCCAAGGCGAAGGCGGCCGTGATCGCCTATTGCCGCGCGCGCCAGTTGCCCATGCTGACCATCGGTAGCGCGGGCGGGCAGACCGACCCGACCCTGATCGCCGTGCGCGACCTGGCGAAAACGGAGCAGGAACCGCTACTCAAGCGTGTACGAAAACTGTTGCGCACCGAATATGGTTTTCCGCGTGGCCTGAAAAACAAATTCAATGTCGACGCCGTGTTTTCCATGGAACCGTTGAGCACGCCCGAGAGCGCCGAAGCGTGCGCCATCGATGGCACGTCCGCCGGCGTGACGGGCCTCAATTGCGCCGGCTTCGGCTCCAGCGTGGTGGTGACGGCCAGCTTCGGCATGGTGGCCGCCGCACATGCGCTGAAAAGCTTGCGCCAGGACAAGCCTGTCGCGCTGCCCCCGCCAGTGTCAGTGCCAGAGGCCGCCTAAGTCAGTTTTCGGCCGGCCAGGATGGGCGAGTCGCCGCTGCTGTTCAGCGAGTCCACCCGCATCGGGCCGAAGCGCGCAACACAGGCGGGGACAGTGTGTAGCGGGCGACAAGTTTTTCCTATCGCTGCAACGGTTTGCTATGATTGGCTTTCCCTGCCGCTTGGCTGGCGCAGGGATACCACTGAAACTCACTGAAAGAAGACATCATGACGCGTAGCTCCGTTTTGTTTGCCCTGATCTGCTCCGTCGCCGCGTCGCTGGCACAGGCACAGGCACCAGCGCCTGTTCCCGCCGCCGCCGTATCGCTGAGCCCCGGCCCCGTCGCCGATAAATTGATTCTGATCGACAATAAAGTCGGCACGGGCAAGGAAGCCTCCGCTGGCAGTAACGTCACCGTGCACTATACGGGCTGGCTGTACCGTCCCCTGGCGAAAGATTCGCGCGGCAAGAAGTTCGACAGCTCCGTGGGCCGTGGCCCGTTTGATTTTCCGCTCGGCAAGGGCATGGTCATCAAGGGCTGGGACCAGGGCGTGGCTGGCATGAAAGTAGGCGGCAAGCGCACCTTGATCATTCCAGGCGACATGGCCTATGGTCCGCGTGGCGCCGGCAATGGCGACATTCCGCCGAACTCGGCACTGATCTTCGATGTGGAATTACTGGACGTTAAGTAATTATGCAGTTTGGCGGCGGCGCATGCACGCGCTGCCGCCATCAGCGCTTTGAAACGCGGTAGACTGCAGTTTCTTGAAATAGCGGAGACTGCTTCCATGAACATCGCCAATGACGTCACTGAACTGATCGGCAACACCCCCCTGGTGCGCATCAATCGCATCGCCGCCGGCAGCGTTGCCACCATCCTGGCCAAACTCGAATTCTATAATCCCGCGCACAGCGTCAAGGACCGCATCGGCCTGGCCATGATCGTCGCGGCAGAAGCGGCCGGCAAGATCCATCCCGATACCATCATCGTCGAACCCACGAGCGGCAACACGGGCATTGCGCTGGCCATGGTCTGCGCCGCGCGCGGCTACCGCTGCACCCTCGTCATGCCCGATACCATGAGCCGCGAACGGCGCATCTTGCTGCGCGCCTATGGCGCCGAGCTGGTGCTCACACCCGGCAGCGAAGGCATGCTGGGCGCCATCCGTACGGCCGAAGAGATGGTGGCAGCCGATCCGCGCTACCTGATGCTGCAGCAATTTAACAATCCCGCCAATCCCGCCATCCACCGCGTCACGACAGCCGAGGAAATCTGGCGCGATACGGATGGACAAGTCGACATCGTTATCGCTGGCGTCGGCACGGGCGGCACCATTACCGGTATCGGCGAAGCGCTCAAGGAACGCAAGCCTGGCCTGCAAGTGATTGCCGTGGAACCGGAAGCGTCGCCGATGCTGTCGAAAGGCACGAAAGGGCCGCACCCGATCCAGGGCATCGGCGCCGGTTTCGTGCCGCATGTGTTGAACGCCGCCATCTACGATGAAATCATTTGCGTCAAGAGCGACGACGCGTTCGCCACCGCGCGCCTGGCCGCCAGCGATGAAGGCTTGCTGGTCGGCATCTCGTCGGGCGCCGCCCTATGGGCCGCGCTGCAAGTGGCGCGCCGTCCGGAAAACGCGGGCAAGACCATCGTCACCATCATCGCGTCGTTTGGCGAGCGTTACCTGAGTACGGCGCTGTATGCGGGCTTGGGCGACTGAGTGTGGGCCTGTCGGGCGCGGCTGCGCAGGTGGTCGCGCCTCACCGGCGCTGCCGCAGGGGAGCGCTTGAATTTACCCCGGCGAAATATGCGCGAGGCAGACGCGGCAGGCGCAGTACAATACCGCCATACTGGGCCGTAATGGTTCGGCCTGTATTGTGCCTTTGAATGGAAATATGTTCCTGGTAAAACCTGAACGCCGCCGCCTGCTGCAGGTGGGCGCAACCGTGGCTGTCATTGCGCTGGGCCTGGCCTCGCGCGCCTATCCCCAATTGCTTCCTGCCGCCCTCGGCAAGTATCCGGGCGACGCCCTGTGGGCCATGATGATCGTCTTTGCGCTCGGTGCCATCGCCACGCGCATGCGCACGTGGAAATTGGCGCTGTATTGTCTGCTGATCTGCTTTGGCGTCGAATTTGGCCAGTTGATCCAGATGCCATGGATCGTCGAGCTGCGCGCGCATCCGCTGGGGCACCTGGTGCTGGGTTCCACCTTTGGCTGGGCCGACCTGATCGCCTACACGGTCGGTGTGGCGATCGCTGCACTGGTCGATAAAGCGGCGCTGTTCAAGCGCCGCTAAGCTTTGATATGTGGGCCAGTTCCTTCGGAATCGGAATGCGTCCCATTGGGACACATTCCCCTGACAGGACTAGCCCCATCAATATCATTTGACGTTACCTTCAGCATCGCGCAATTGCACCGGCGCCAGTTTTAGTTTGGATAATTGCGGCGCGATCTTCGCCTTGTCGCCCACGCCGATGACGATCAGCTTTTCCGGCTGCAGGTATTTCTTCGCCACTTGCTGCACCTGCTTGTCCGTCACGCTGGCAAAGCGCTGCGGCAAGGTTGCGTAGTAGTCGAGGCCGAGGCCGTAGATATACGCGTTGGCCAGACTGGCGCTGATGCTGGCATTCGTCTCGAACTGGCCCGGCAGCGACAGCACCTGCGAATTGCGCGCATTCGACAATTCCTTGGCCGTCAGGGGCTGGGCGATCATGGCGCGGATTTCCTTGAAGGTTTCCGACACGGCCGGACCCGTCACGTCGGTGCGTACGCCGGCGGCAATCGAGAACGGCCCCGGCTCGCTGCGGTACTGGAATTGCGAGTGCACGCCATAGGTGTAGCCCTTTTCTTCGCGCAGCTTATTACTGAGCCGGCTGGTAAACAAGCCGCCCAGCGCCGCGTTCATCACTTGCAGCGGCGCATAGTCGGGCGTCGTGCGGGCCACCCCGATGCTCGATATGCGCACGGCCGTTTGCGGCGCGCCCGGCTTGTCGACCAGGATCAGCCGGGCTTGCGTCGTGACCGGCGCCGCCGTCACGGACGGCGCCACCGGGCCCGCCTTCCAGCTGCCGAACTTGGCTTCGGCCAGCGCCTTCAATTCGGCAGCGCCGATATCGCCCGAGACGATCAGGGCCGCATTATTGGGCACGTAATGCTGCTGCCAGAACGCCTGCAAGTCGGCGCCGCTGGTCGCTGTCAGGGCCGCTTCCGTGCCCAGCTCGGTGGTGCCGTATGGATGTTGCGGGCCATACAGGGCCGCCGCTTCCACGCGAGCCGCCACGGCCGCCGCGTTTTCGCGCTGCTGTGCCAGTTCGCCGATGCGGCTGGCGCGCTGGCGCTCCACTTCGACTGAGGTGAATTGCGGGTGCAGTACCACGTCGGCCAGCACGTCTAGCGCTTGCGGGAAGGTGGTCTTCAGCGACGTCAGCTGGGCGAACGAGGCATCTGCGTCGGAACCGGTGCCCAGGAAAGCGCCCAGTTGCGCCACATCATCGGCGATCTGCGGCGCGCTGCGCGTGGCTGTGCCTTCCTGCAGCAATTGCGCTGTAAAGCCAGACAAGCCCGGCTGCGCCAGCGGGTTGGCACCCGAGCCGCTTTTGATGACCAACTGGCTCGCCACCAGCGGCACGGCCGGGTTGTAATGGTGGATCACCGTCAAGCCATTGCTCAGGGTGAAGGACGTCGCTTGCGGCAGCACAATCTTCGGCGCCGGACCCGCCTTCGGCACGGCTCGGCGCCATGCTTGGTCCGCATTGATGGCCGTGCCTGGCGCCGCCTTGACCTTGCCCGGTGCCGGCGTCGGCACTTCCTCGCCCAGGTCCGGCGTGCCGGGCACGCCATACACGACCACGCGCGACTGGTTTTTCAGATAGGTGTCGACGGCGCGCTGCACGCCGGCCGCCGTCACCTGGCGGTAGCGTTCGATATCCTTGGCCAAGTAGCCCGGATCGCCCAGGTACTGGTTGTACTGGTTCATCATGTTGGCGCGGCCGCCCACTTTTTCCACCTGGCTCAGCATGGCGGTCTCGATGCTGTTGCGGGCCCGCTCGATTTCCTTCTCGCCAGGCCCTTGGGTGCGCAATTGCTCCAGCTCCGTTTGCATGGCTTGCTCGATTTCCTCGGGCAGGTGGCCGGGGCGGGCCGTCACGTCGATGCTAAACACGGAGGTGAGGGCGTTCGAGCTTTGGTTGGCGCCCACGTCCTGCGCGATCTGCTTGTCGTACACCAAGGACTTGTACAGGCGGCTGGACTTGCCGCCGGCCAGGATGTGCGCCGCCATCGACAGTTCCGCATCATCCTTGGCGTAGGCGGACGGCGTCAGCCAGGCCATGAAGACGCGCGCTAGCTCGACCCGGTCTTGCACCACGAGGCGGCGTTCCTGCGTGATGGGCGGCGTCACCACAGCGGGCTTGGCCACGGCCGGGCCGCTCTTGAAGCTGCCAAAGTATTTGTTGACCAGTTCCTTGGTTTTCGCTTTGTCGATGTTGCCGGCGATCACCAGGCTGGCGTTGTTGGGGCCATAGTAGTTGCTAAAGAATTCCTTGATGTCGGCCAGTTTGGCGTTTTGGATGTCCGCATGCGTACCGATGACGCTGGCGTAATACGGGTGGGTCTTGGGGAACAGCTGGTGGTACAGGGCTTCCTGCACGATGCCGTAGGGCGCGTTTTCCACGCTCTGGCGGCGCTCGTTGCGCACCACGTCTTGCTGGTTGGTCAGCGCCGTCTGGTCGAGCACGTCCAGCAGATAGCCCATGCGGTCGGAATGGGCCCACAGGGCCAGTTCCAGCTGGTTCGACGGTACCGTGTCGAAATAATTGGTGCGGTCGAAATCGGTGCTGCCGTTCGAATCGGTGGCGCCTGCCCCTTCGAGCAACTGATCGGCCATGCCGCGTGGCACATGCTTGGTGGCGGCAAACATCATGTGTTCAAACAAATGCGCAAAGCCCGTCAGGCCGGGCGCTTCATTGGCCGGCCCCACGTGGTACCAGATATTGACAGCCGTGACGGGCAATTTATGCTCTTCCACGAGGATCACATCGAGGCCATTCGGCAGCGTGTATTTTTCGTAGGCAACATTTGGCACGGTCGTCGCTGGCGTCGCGGCGGCCGCAGCGGCGGCCTGGGCGAGGCTGAGCGGGGTGCCGTACAGCGACAGCATCAGGGCGGGAATGGCCAACAGTTTGATCGGTTTCATGCATGTTTCCAGGCGAAGGTGAGGGGAGACGCTGCGGCATGCTCGTCGCTGGCGCAGCGATGGTGCTAGGGTTTGTACAGCAGGGCCGCGCCGCCCAGTACCAGCAGCGCACAGGCGAGGGAGACGATGGCGGCCG
>AHHB01000044.1 GCA_000242815.2 Janthinobacterium lividum PAMC 25724 | reverse complement strand
CTGCAACCAGTGTGAAAGTAGGTTATCGTCAGGCTTGTTATTTGGTGCAACAGCTCCCGGCTGTTACACCTAGAGAAAAACCCCGCCAGCAATGGTGGGGTTTTTTTTCGTCTGCTGGTTTTAATGTTAGCCTAGCTATTCAGCAGACGAAAAAAAGCAGCGCTATGCGCTGCCTTTGTCATGTATCCAATCGATTAAAAGTGATACGCGACTTTGACGTTCATGTAATTAACGCCACTGTTAGGCTTTTTGTAGCCGCCATTCGAGAAATGCTGGATTTTCGCAGCGACTTCCCATTTGTTATTGAACACATAGCCAACGCCGATATGGTCGCCGAACTGAAAGTGGGTCGACAGGCGATTATCGTCGTTGTTGTACAGCTTGGACAGCATGTGTACGCCAATACCGCCTTCTGCATAAAATCCCAGCTTATTCGTGTTTTCAAAGCGGAACACCGGAGTGAAGCCCAGATCCCACAGTTTTTGATGCTGCCCAGGGACGTTGCGATAGCTTTTGCCATCCCAGCCGCCAATGCTGGCATCCCAATAACCGCTCAGTTGTGTGCCATTCGATACAAACCAGGCCTTATCCCAGTTCGACGTTACGCCAGCGCGCAGCATCTGCACTTTGACTCCCTTGGCATATTCGCCGTAAACGGAGTCAATCAGTTTGTCGTCGGCGGCAAAGCCGGCGTTGGCGGCCATCAGCGCGGCAATGGCGGCAATGGATTTGAGGAGATTCTTTTTGAAGAACATAGAGGCTTTCATCGTAAAATTGGCCGATAGGCTATTGTTGTACAGGCACCTTGTTTTGCATACTGCTTTCGTCACTTTTTGATATCAGGATTTCAATTGACCTTCTCTACAAAAATCGCATTTCTTGGTATCGGTCTGATGGGTGATCCTATGGTCCGGTGCCTGCTACGCGCTGGATATTCTGTCACAGTTTGGAATCGCACGCACAGCAAGGCCCAAGTCCTGTGTGCTGCGGGTGCGCAAGCCGTCATTTCGATTGCTGAGGCGGTCAGCGACGCGGATGTGGTTATCTCGATGCTAGAAGCCGGCCCCATCGTGGCGCAGGTGTTGCAAGAGGCGTTGCCGGCCTTGCCCGCTGGTGCGATGTGGATCGATATGAGTTCCACCAAGCAATCCGAAGCCCAGCAATTTCATGCCAGTTTGCACGCTGCAGGCCATGCCTTCATGGATGCGCCCGTGTCGGGCGGCGTCGGCGGCGCGCAGGCTGCCACTCTGGCCATCATGGCTGGTGCCAGCAGCGTCGATTATGCACGTGTCGAAACTATCCTGTCGGCCATGGGGCGCCCGACGCTGGTGGGGCCGGCCGGTAGCGGGCAAGTTGCCAAGCTGTGCAATCAGCTGATTGTCGGCGCCACCTTGACCATCGTGGCCGAAGCGCTGTTGCTGGCGCAGGCGGCCGGCGCCGATGCGGCTGCCGTGCGGGCGGCCATCCGTGGCGGTTTTGCCGAAAGCAAGATTTTGGATGTTCATGGCCAGCGCATGCTGGAGCGAAATTTTATTGCCGGTGGGCAAGTGAAAAGCCAGGTCAAGGATATGCACAACATCCTCGCAGCGGCCGCAGCCGCCCGCATCACCTTGCCGGTGACGCAACTGGTGACACAGCGTTATGAAACCATCGCCGAAAGGTATTCGACGGCGGACCATGCGGCTGCCTTGCTGGCCCTGGAAGCGTTGAATCCGGGCCAGCGCCTCGGTGACGGCCCGGATAAGCTGGGTTGAATCAGGCGACGGGCAAGCTCGCTTCGGCCAACTTGACCCAAAAACTGGCACCGATGGGCAGTAGATGGTCGTTGAAGTCGTAGCTGCCATTGTGTAAGACGCACGGACCCAGGCCGTGGCCGCCATCGCGGTGCTCGCCATCGCCATTGCCGATGAAGATGTAGCAGCCGGCCTTTTCTTGCAGGAAAAAGGCGAAATCTTCCGCGCCCATGGTCGGTTCGACATTCGCATTAACCTTGTCGGCCCCCACCACGCTTTTCATCACTTCGACGGCAAACGCCGTTTCCTTGGCGTGGTTGACCAGCGGCGGATAGTTGCGCTTGAAGTGAAAATTGACCTCCGCGCCAAAGGCGGCGGCCGTGTGTACGGCAATCTCGCGCATGCGCTCTTCGATGAGGTCCAGCACGGGCGTGGTGAAGGTGCGCACGGTGCCGACCAGGCTGGCATCATCGGGGATCACATTCGTCGCGCTGCCCGCGTGGATTTGCGTGATTGACAGTACAGCCGTGTCGAGCGGGCTCTTGTTGCGCGTGATGACGGTTTGCCAGCTTTGCGCAATTTGCACCGCCACCATCACGGGATCGATGCCCTTGTGGGGCTGGGCCGCGTGGGCACCCTTGCCTTTGACGGTGACGTGGAATTCATTGCTGGAGGCCATCATCGGCCCTTCCACCACGCTCAGGGTACCTGTTGCAGCGCCTGGCCAGTTGTGCATGCCGTAGATGGCATCCATGGGAAAGTTGCTAAACAAGCCGTCTGCAATCATTGCGCGCGCGCCGGCGCCGCCTTCTTCTGCCGGCTGGAAGACCAGATACACGGTGCCGTCGAAATGCCGGTGCTGCGCCAGGTAATGGGCGGCACCCAGCAGCATGGCCGTGTGACCGTCATGACCGCAGGCGTGCATCTTGCCCGGGTGGCGTGAGGCATGCTCGAAGGTATTCATTTCTTGCATGGGCAAGGCATCCATATCGGCGCGCAGACCGATGGCACGCTTGGAGCTGCCATTCTGGATGATGCCGACCACGCCAGTGCGGCCCAGGCCGCGCACCACGGGGATGCCCCATTGCGTCAATTTGGCGGCGACCACGTCCGAGGTGCGCTGTTCTTCGTAGCATAGTTCAGGATGCGCGTGCAGATCGCGGCGGATACTTTGCAGCTCGGATTGAAACGCCAAGATGGGATCAACTAATTTCATCGGACTCTCCTGTGGATGCTGGCGCGCGGCATCTGTGGCGCACCGGGCCGCAGCTGCTTGATCAAAAACAGGCTCGGCTAATGATGCATTGTAGCCCTTGTTTGATGGGTAAATCCAGCGGACGGCTCAGCTTGCTAAAGCGCCAACAGCAAGTGCGCGCAATGGTTTACAGTAACGCCTTCCACCAACGTTTTTGGATTGCACCATGACCACCACCCAAGTGCGCGCCGCCTGCCCGCTCGACTGCCCTGATACCTGCGCCTTGCTCGTCACCGTGACCGATGGCGTGGCAACAAACGTCAAGGGCGATCCTGACCACCCGACCACGGCTGGGGTGCTGTGTACCAAGGTGTCGCGCTTCACCGAACGCACCTACCATGCGGACCGGCTGCTGCATCCGCTGCGCCGCGTGGGCAAGAAGGGGGAAGGCAAGTTCGAGCGCATCAGCTGGGACGAAGCATTGCAGGCCATCGTGGCGCGCTTGAAACCGATCGCCGCGCGCGATCCGCAGGCGATCTTGCCGTACAGCTATTGCGGCACCATGGGCCTGGTGCAGGGGGAGTCGATGTCGTCGCGCTTTTTCAACCAGCTCGGCGCATCCCTGCTCGACCGCACCATCTGCGCCTCGGCTGGCACCACGGGCTACCGCTATACGGTGGGCGCCAGCATCGGCACGGACCTGGAGCAATTTCAGAATGCAAAATTGATCATCATCTGGGGCGGTAACCCGATCGCCTCGAACTTGCACTTCTGGATGCGCGCGCAGGAGGCCAAGCGCAATGGCGCCACCCTGATCGCCATCGACCCGTATCGCTCGCTGACGGCCGAAAAGTGCCATCAGCACATCGCCTTGCTGCCGGGGACCGATGCGGCCCTGGCGCTGGGCTTGATGCATGTCTTGATAGCGGAAGATATGCTCGATCATGACTACATTGAACGCTATACCGTAGGCTACGCTGCCTTGCAACAGCGGGCGCTGGAATGGCAGCCCGAGCGCGTGGCCGAGGTGTGCGGCATCACGACGGCCGAGGTAGTGGAACTTGCGCGCCTGTACGGCCAGGCCTGCCGTTCTGGCGAGGGCGCCGCCATCCGTACCAATTACGGCGTGCAGCGCGTGCATGGCGGTGGCATGGCCGTGCGCAACATCGCCTGCCTGCCGGCCCTGACGGGTGCGTGGCGCCATCCGGCCGGCGGCATGCAACTGTCGAGCTCGGGTTCCTTCCCCGTCAATCGCAAGGCTCTGCAGCGCCCCGATTTGCTCAAAGGCACGCCGCGCACCATCAACATGAGCACCATCGGCGACGATTTATTGAAAGAAAGCTCGCCCGAGTTCGGCCCGCAAGTGGAAGCCGTGATCGTGTACAACTCGAATCCCCTGGCGGTAGCGCCCGATTCCTCCAAGGTGGCGCAGGGCTTTGCCCGCGAAGATTTGTTTACGGTCGTGCTTGAACACTTCCAGACCGATACCGTCGATTACGCCGACATCGTGCTGCCCGCCACCACGCAGCTGGAACACGTCGATGCGCACTCCACCTACGGCCATCTGTACATGATGGCGAACAACGCGGCCGTGGCGCCGCTGGGCGAAGCGAAGGCAAATACGGAAATTTTCCGCCTGCTGGCCCAAGCCATGGGCTTTGATGACCCGTGTTTCCAGGAAAGCGACGATGCGCTGGCGGCCAAGGCCTTCGATGCGACGGATGCGCGCGCCGTGCATTTCGACTGGGAATCGCTGAAACGCACGGGCTGGCAAAAGCTGGCCATGCCTGAGGCACCATTTGCCGAGGGTGGGTTCCCCACGCCATCGGGCAAGTGCGAGTTTTATTCCAGCGCCATGGCGCAGGCGGGACTCGACCCCTTGCCGACGTATATTGCGCCGCACGAATCGCTGGCCAGCAATCCTGCGCTGGCGGCGCGTTTCCCGCTGGCCATGATTTCGCCGCCGGCGCGCAATTTCCTCAATTCCACGTTCGTCAACGTCACCAGCCTGCGCTCGGCCGAAGGCGAGCCGCACCTCGATATGCATCCCGACGATGCTGCCGCGCGCGGCCTGGCGGCCGGCGACATGGCACGTATCTTCAATGACCGCGGCAGTTTTGTCGCCAAGGCCAGGATCACGGACAAGGCAAGGCGGGGCCTGGTGGTGGGCTTGTCCGTGTGGTGGAAGAAACTCGCCAGCGATGGCAAGAACGCCAATGAGGTGACGAGCCAGCGCCTGACGGACATGGGCCGCGCGCCGACCTTTTACGATACGCTGGTCGAAGTGGAAAAGGTTGCCTGACCATGGCCCTGGCGCGCTGGCCGGCCCGCTTGCTAGTCGCTACCTTATGCCTGCTGCTGGGTGGCTGCACGCAGTTGCGCTACTACACGCAGGCGGCGCAAGGGCAATATGCCGTGTGGTCCGGCGCGCGCCCCATCGGTGATTGGCTAGCCGATCCGGCCGCCGAGCCGAAGCTGAAAGCGCGCTTGGCCAGGGCGCAGCAGATCCGCCGCTTTGCCGTCAGCGAGCTGGACTTGCCCGACAATGGCAGTTACAAGAACTACGCCGCCCTGCCGCGCCCGTTTGTCCTGTGGAACGTGGTGGCCGCGCCGGAACTGTCGCTGCAGCCGCTGCAATGGTGTTTTCCCATCGCCGGCTGCGTGAATTATCGCGGTTATTACAGCCAGGAAGAGGCGCTTGCGCATGCCGACGAGTTGCGCGCCCAGCGCTACGATGTGCAGGTGGGCGGCGTGCCCGCCTATTCTACCCTGGGCTGGTTCGACGACCCATTGCTGTCGACTTTTATCCATTACAACGATGCGGAACTGGCGCGCCTGATTTTCCATGAACTGGCGCACCAAGTGGTGTACGTACCAGGCGATTCGGCCTTTAATGAGTCGTTTGCCAGCGCCGTGGAGGAGGCGGGCGTGCAGCGCTGGCTGGCAAGCGAGGGCAATGACGCCATGCGCGCGTCATACGCCCAGTACACGGCGCGGCGCCAGGATTTCCTGTCCTTGCTGCTGACATACCGGGGGAAATTGGAGGCCGTGTATGCGAGTGACGCCAGCGACGCAGACAAGCGCGTGCGCAAGGCGCAGGTGTTTGCTGCGCTGCAAGAGGCATATCCATTACTCAAGCAGCGCTGGGGTGGTTTTGCCGCTTACGACCGCTGGTTCGAGCAGCCATTGAGCAATGCGCACCTCGCTTCCGTGTCGACCTACAATGAATTCTTGCCTGCCTTCAAAAAATTGCTGGAAGAAAAAAAGAACTTTCGTGCTTTTTATGCTGCAGTGCACACAATAGCCCAATTCAAGAAGCCTGAGCGCAGGCATGCGCTAGAACAATTGTCCAGCCCCTGACCCTTAAAGATTGTCTCGTACGTCAAGGCGAACGATCTTGCAATGGTGTATTTGTTATGCTGCAGTGCAGCACAAAAAGCCCCTAAAGTTGCCGCTAGAATACTGTTGAAAGCGCTTGCATGGAAGCGCTGCGCCCGATAGCATCGCAGTAGTAGCATAGAGCATTTGCTCGTCAGAATGCTCAAATAGACTGCAGGACGATAGAATCCGCAGCAATGATCCGCGTCGGCAAGCTGGGCCGGCTCCCCCACGATGATTCGAGACAAGAGGCACAAGATGGAAAAAATTTGGCTGAAGTCGTACCCTCCCGGCGTCCCTGCCGACATCGATCCAGATCAATATCGTTCGCTGGTGCACTTGCTGGAAGAAGCGTTTCAAAAATATGCAGACCGCAATGCCTATGTCTGCATGGACAAATTTCTCACCTATGCCGAACTCGATACCTATTCGCGCCAGCTGGGTGCCTGGCTGCAAAGCCGTGGCTTGAAAAAAGGCGCCAGAGTCGCCCTGATGATGCCGAACGTGCTGCAGTATCCGGTGGCGATCGCCGCCGTGCTGCGCGCTGGCTACACGGTGGTCAACGTCAATCCGCTATACACGCCACGCGAACTGGAACACCAGCTCAACGACTCGGGCAGCGAAGCCATCATCGTGCTGGAAAACTTTGCCCACACACTCGAACAAGTGCTGAGCAAGACGGCCGTCAAGCACATCATCGTCGCCAGCATGGGCGAATGCTGGGCGGCTTGAAAGGCATGCTCGTCAATTTTGTCGTGCGCAACGTCAAGAAGATGGTGCCCGCGTATTCCTTGCCGAACGCCATGCGTTTCAAGCAGGCGCTGGTGCTGGGCAGCCGCATGAAACTTACGCCGGTCGAGCTCAGTATCAACGATGCCGCCTTCTTGCAATATACGGGCGGCACCACGGGCGTGTCGAAAGGCGCTACCTTGAGCCATCGCAATGTGATCGCCAACGTGCTGCAAAGCGAAGCGTGGTCGGGTGCGGCGCTTGATCAAAATAGCCAGGAGCCACTGATCATTGTCTGTGCCTTGCCGCTGTACCATATCTTTGCGCTGACGGCATGCGCGATGTGGGGCACGCGCGTGGGCGCCCTGAATATCCTGATCCCGAATCCGCGCGATATCCCGGGCTTGATCAAGGAACTGGGCAAGTACAAGTTCAACATGTTGCCAGCGGTCAATACGCTGTACAACGCGCTGGTCAACCACGCCGATTTTGCCAAGCTCGATTTCTCGGGCTTGAAGATCGCCAATGGCGGCGGCATGGCAGTGCAGCAAGCGGTGAATGACAAGTGGCTCAAAGCGACGGGCGTGTCCATCATCGAAGGCTATGGCCTGTCGGAAACGTCGCCCGTTGCGACCTGCAACCGCGCCGATAGTACGGCGTTTTCCGGCACTATCGGCTTGCCGATTCCGTCGACCGAGATCGCGATTCTCGACGATGACGGCAAGCAAGTACCGCTGGGGCAGACGGGCGAGATCGCCATCCGTGGTCCGCAAGTGATGAGCGGCTACTGGAACCGTCCCGATGAAACGGCGAAGGTCATGACGCCTGACGGCTACTTCAAGTCGGGCGACGTGGGCATCATGGACGAGCGTGGCTACGTGAAGATTGTGGACCGCAAGAAAGATATGATACTCGTCTCCGGCTTCAATGTGTATCCGAACGAAGTCGAAGCCGTTATTGCGGCGCATCCAGGCGTGCTTGAGTGCGCCTGCGTGGGCGTGCCCGATGAGCATTCGGGCGAGGCCGTGAAAGTGTTTGTGGTGCGCAAGGACCCGAACCTGACCCAGGCAGCGCTGTCCGCATATTGCAAGGAACAATTCACGGGCTACAAGCGGCCGAAATACATCGAGTTCCGCGATGAATTGCCGAAAACAAATGTCGGCAAGATTTTGCGTCGCGCCCTGCGTGACGAAACGAAGATAGCAGCATAAACAGTGTGAGATGCGCCAGGAGGTGCATCTCTTTTACAGATAAAGATGAGGCGAGATGGACAAGATTTGGTTGAAGTCGTACCCGGACAGCGTTCCCGCAGAGATTGATTGCACGCAATACCGTTCCGTGACCCATTTGCTGGAGGAGTCGTTCCAGAAATATGCGGACCGCAATGCCTTCGTGTGCATGGATAAATTTATTACCTACCGTGAACTCGATCAAATGTCGCTGCACATGGCCGCCTGGCTGCAAAGCAAAGGCTTGCAAGCCGGTGCGCGCGTGGCGATCATGTTGCCGAACGTGCTCCAATATCCGGTAGCCATGGCGGCGATTTTGCGCGCCGGTTATACGGTGGTGAACGTCAACCCGCTGTACACGCCGCGTGAATTGCAGCACCAGTTGATCGATTCGGGTAGCACAGCGATCATCGTGCTGGAAACTTCGCCACCACGGTGGAACAGGTGCTGCCGCACACCGAGGTCAAGCATGTGATCGTGGCCAGCATGGGCGATTTGCTGGGGGGCTTGAAGGGCACCATCGTCAATTTCGTCGTGCGCAAGATCAAGAAAATGGTGCCTGCGTTTTCCTTGCCAGGCGCCATCAGTTTCAACAAGATGCTGGCCGAAGGCGCGCGCCTGACTTTGAAGCCGGTGCAGCAGGGGCATGACGATATCGTCTTCCTGCAATACACGGGTGGCACGACGGGCGTATCGAAAGGCGCGATGTTGTTGCACCGTAACGTGATCGCCAACGTGTTGCAAAACGAAGCGTGGATGTCGCCCGTGATGACGGCTGAAATGCGCGCCACCTCGATGGGTTTCATGTGTGCCTTGCCCCTGTATCACATCTATTCGCTGACGGTCAGCGCCCTGATGGGCATGCGCTTGGGCGGCTTGAATGTACTGATCCCGAATCCGCGCGACATCCCCGGCTTCGTCAAGGAATTGGCCAAGCACAAGATCGTCGTCTTCCCGGCCGTCAATACCTTGTATAACGCGCTGCTGAACAATGCTGAGTTTGCCAAGCTCGACTTCTCTAGCTACAAGGTGTGCAATGGCGGCGGCATGGCCTTGCAGCGCAATGTGGCAGAACGCTGGCTGAAACTGACGGGCTGTCCGCTGATCGAAGGTTATGGCATGTCGGAAACGTCGCCCGTGGTGACGGGCAATCGTGTCGATATCACGGAATTTACGGGCACGATCGGCTTGCCTTTCCCGTCGACGGAAGTGGCCATTTTGAACGACGATGGCGTGCAAGTGCCGCTGGGCGAGCCGGGCGAGATTGCCGTACGCGGCCCGCAAGTGATGGCCGGCTACTGGCAGCGTCCGGAAGAGACGGCCAAGTCGATGACGGCGGACGGCTACTTCAAGACGGGCGACGTGGGTGTCATGGACGAGCGCGGTTATGTGAAGATCGTGGATCGCAAGAAAGACATGATCATCGTGTCCGGCTTCAACGTGTATCCGAATGAAGTGGAAGACGTTGTTTCGTCGTGCCCGGGCGTGCTCGAATGCGCATGCATCGGCGTGCCGGACGCCAACGCGGGCGAAGCCGTGAAAGTGTTTGTGGTACGCAAGGATCCGAACCTGACGGTGGAACAGATCCGCGAGCATTGCAAGCATGAATTGACCGCCTACAAGAAACCAAAATACATCGAGTTCCGCGATGAATTGCCGAAGACCAATGTCGGCAAGATCTTGCGCCGTCAATTGCGCGACGAAAAAAAGTCCGCTTAGTTCGCCGCCAGGCTTGTGTCCGCCGCCACGGCTTGCCGTGGTCGGGCGGGCAGGCCGAAGCAGGGCCGCAGCCAGTTGACCTTGCTGATCAGCAGCGAAGTCCCCAGCCAGCAGATCGCCACCGTGCCGGTCAGGACCAGCAGCGGTTCTAGCACCGGTCCAAGCTGCAAGGGCACCAGCCAGTAGGCCAGCAGCACGATGGCACTCTGGTGCAGTATGTACCAGGGAAAGACCGCCTGGCGCGCCCATGACAGCCAGGCGAAGGGGCGGTTCAGCAGGATGTGCGACCAGCCCAGGATGGCGCAGATGGCCAGCCACATGTACATATTACGCATGGGCCAGGAGCCGAACGAGGCCCAGGTCAGTAAATTTTCCGAGTGAATCTTGTCAAAATATTGATATAGAAAAAACGCGGACAAGGCCAGCCACAGCGAATGCCAGCGCAAGCGCGCCAGTTCCTGCCACAAGCCCTTGTCATTGCCTAGCCACCAGCCATACATGAACAGCGTGAAATAGATGGCGTGCGCATACCAGTCGCCCACCAGCGCGTGGTTTTCCGGGTAGCGCATCTTCAGCAGCGCCATGGCCGCCAGCGTCGGTAGCGCCGGCAAGACCAGCAGGCGCCAGCCGCGCAGGCGCCGGAAGTATGGCGTGATCCGCTGCAGCAGCGGCTGCAGCGTCACCAGCACGATGATATACAGCAGCAGGTACACCAGGTACCACAGATGATTCCACGTAAAACCATATTGCCAGCCGGCGAATGCGCCGGCTGGCCAGGCGTGGCCGCCAAAGTAATGCAGCAGGAAGCGGCCAAAGCCGGGCTCCACCAGACCATGGCTGACGCCTTCGCAATAGGGCTGAATGGGAATGATGATGGCCATGCCAAACAGCAGCGGCAGCAGCAGGCGCTTGATCCTGCGCCACAGGAAGGCGCCGCGCGAGGTGGGCGTCATCATGGCGCAGGAAACGCCGGAAATGAGGAAGACGATTTCCATGCGCCAGCGGTTGATGAACACTAGCGGCATATTCAGGGCATCGGTGGCATAGCTGCTGCGCAGATGAAAGCTCGACCCTTCCAGGTACATCAGGGCAGTGTGATAGAGAATCAGCAGGCTGAAGACGAGGCAACGCAAGGCGTCGATATCGTGACGGCGGGAGTCGTGGTGCATGATCGGAGGGCGAGTGGTGAAGGAAGTCCCAGCATAGGCATCGGCGAGACCGCCAGCGAGCAAAATGGGACCAGCGGACAGCTCGCTGGGACGAATGAATCGCCTGGGACGGGGGTGGGGCGTTACAATCGTGCAACTAATTTACCTGTCGAAGCCATGCGCGTCTCTTCCACCGACCTGTTGCAACGTTATCAACGCTGGCGCCGCGTGGCTGAGCCCGGATTTTGGATCGCGCTGACCCTGATGCAGGCTAGCGTGAACAGCTCGCTGGCTTGGCTCGACTTGCAGCGCGCCGGGATTGATACGGCCTTCTGGGAAGTGGCCGTGTGGGAATGGAGCAGCAATCTGGTGTTGCTGGCGCTGGTGCCGGTGCTTGTCCTGGCGGAGCGGTACCGGCCGCTACACCTGGTGTTCCAGCGCCAAAACTTGCGCTGGCACCTGGCCGCGTCGGTCGTCTACAGCCTGGTGCATGTGGCGGCCATGGTCGCCTTGCGCAAAATTGCTTATTGGAGCCAGGACAGCGACTACGATTTCGGCGTATGGTGGCGCGAGCTGCCATATGAATACATGAAAGATGTACGTGCTTACTTCCTGGTCTTGCTGGCGGTGGGGTTCTATCGCTTGCTGCTGATGCGCTGGCAGGGCGAGGCGACCCTGCTGGGCGAACCCGATGAAGGGCCACCCGTGGAACCGGTGCAGCAGCCGGAGCGCTTCCTGGTGCGCAAGCTGGGCAAGGATTTTTTGCTGCCCGCGCTGGAAATCGAATGGATACAGGCCTGGGGCAACTATGTGAACCTGCATGTGCGCGGGCACGATTATCCGCTGCGCTCGACCATGGCCGCCATCGAGCACCGCCTGGACGGCAAGCGCTTTGTGCGCGTGCACCGCAGCTACATCGTCAACCTCGATTTTGTACAGAGCATCGTGCCGCTGGAATCGGGCGATGCCCGCGCCAGTTTGAGCACAGGTGGCGAGGTGCCCGTCAGCCGGCGCTATCGCGATGCCTTGAAAAGTACCTGCTAAGTCGGCTGCAGGCCCGCTTTGCCATCCTGCACGGTGAAACTGGCCAATGTGGCGATGCCCGATGTGCTGTCGCGCACATTGTCCAAACCCTGGAACAGGGTCGTGGTTTTCTCAGGCGTGATTTCCAGCAGCATGTAGCCGCGCTTGTCGCTGCGGCCGTAGCGGATGTGCGGGTTCATCGCCACGTACTGCTCGGTGCGCGCCTGCGGGCGGGAACTCGAGGTGATGGACGTGCCGCAAAACTCGGTGGCCAGCACGCGATTATCGTTGCTCGCGGGGCGCATGACGTTGCGCCTCAGTTCGGTCGCATAAAAGGTGTGCACGTCGCCCGACAGTACCAGTGGGTTGCTGGCCTTGCTGCTGCGCAGGGCGTCGAGCAGGTGCTGGCGCGCCAGCGGGTAACCGTCCCAGCCATCGGTCCAGATGCGCTCGTCGCCGGGGCGCGCGATGGGCACCTGGCTCGCTTGCGCCATCAGCGTTTGCTGGACCAGTATATTCCAGCGCGCCGGAGAGGTAGCCAGACCGTCCTGCAGCCAGCGCTGCTGCTCTTCGCCCAGCATGCTGCGCTGTGGTTTCAGCAAGTCGTGACAGTTGCGCGTGGTGACGGAATTGGAACCGCCGCGGCCCGGCCTGGCGCACGCGTGATGAGCGCGGTATTGGCGGTCGTCGAGCACGTGGAAGCGCGCCAGGCGGCCCCAGTCATAGCGCTGGTAGATGCGCATGTCGACAAAGCCGCGTCGCCCCAGTGGCAGCAGGCGCAGCGGCATGTGTTCATAAAATGCCTGGTAGGCGGCCGCGCGGCGCTGTAAAAAGGTGGGCGTGAGTAATTCGTCGCGGTCATTGCCATAATCGTTGGCCACTTCATGATCATCCCAGGTGACGATCCATGGCGCGGCCAGATGCGCGCCCTGCAAATCCGGGTCGCTCTTGTATTGCGCGTAGCGGGCGCGGTAGTCGTCCAGAGTGAAACTTTCGTGCGTGCGCATGGCACGGCTCGGGTGCTGCAGCTGGTACGGTCCCCATTCATAGATGTAGTCACCGAGGAAGGCCACCAGGTCGGGCGCAGCCGCAGCGATGTGCCGGTGCGCCGCGTAGGCGCCGAATTCCCAATGCTGGCACGAGGCCACGGCCAGTTTCAGCGATGCGGGCAGGGCATCTGCGGCGGGTGCCGTGCGCGTGCGGCCCACGGGACTGACGGCGTCGCCAAACATAAAGCGGTACCAGTACCAGCGGCCGGGCGCCAGGCCATCCACGTCCACGTGCACGCTATGCGCGAGGGCGGGCGTAGCCGTTGCTTGCCCCTTGGCGACGACGCGTCTGAAACCTTCATCGTCGGCCACTTCCCAGCGCACGTTCAGGGCGATGGCGGGCGTGGCGGCTGCTAGCAGCGGATCGTAGCAAATGCGCGTCCACAGCACGATGGCGTGCGGCAGGGGAGAGCCGGAAGCGACGCCGAGCGCAAACGGGTAGCCCGTGCTGTTGAGGCGCGTGGCGGCACGCGCGCTGGAGCCGGACAGCACGCCGCCGGCGGCAGCGACTGCGCCGATGCGCGCAGCCCTCTGCAGGAAGATGCGGCGCTGGCTATCCATATCGTCTGAAAATGAAACGTCGGAGTAAGGTGGCAACTAAGGTGGCAACTAAGGTAGCAACTAAGGCGGCAACTAATGTGACAAGCAAGGCGACAATCAAGACGACAATCAAGACGACAATAAGGTCTCGATCGGCGGCACCTTGCGCGGCTTGCGGTCGGAATCGGTCGCCACATAGATCAGGGTGGCTTCCGTGACTTTCACGATGCACGCCTGCAGGCGGTTGCGCTCGGCATACACCTCGACATTGACGGTGATCGAGGTATTGCCAACCTTGACGATTTCAGCGTAGAAGGACAGCAGATCGCCGACGAAAACGGGGTTTTTGAAGACGAAGGAATTGACGGCGATGGTCGCGACGCGACCGTTGGCGCGCCGCGTGGCTGGCAGCGAGCCGGCGATATCGACCTGCGCCATGATCCAGCCGCCGAACACGTCGCCATACACATTGGCATCGGAGGGCGCGGGCATCATGCGCAGTTCTGGCATTTTTCCGGCGGGCAGGCCGGAAGCGAGGCAGTTGTCGGGACGCTCGGGGGAAGTACTCATCTTTTATTCTCATGAAAGGCTACAATTGCCCTGATTGAACCATAAAAAGCCGACCTTCGCCATGCGCCCCTCCCAGACTTCCCCTCCGCCCCGCTCGCCAGCCTCCGCCAGCCACAGCGATTTCGCCACCATCAAGACCTTGCTGCCGTATTTATGGGTCTACAAATGGCGGGTCCTGCTGGCGCTGCTATGCCTGGTGGGCGCCAAGCTGGCCAACGTCGGCGTGCCCCTGATCCTGAAAAAACTCGTCGACGCCATGACGATTACGGCGGCGCATCCGCAAGCACTGCTGGTGTTGCCCGTCGGCTTGCTGGTAGCGTATGGCTTGCTGCGCCTGTCGACGACCTTGTTTACGGAGTTGCGCGAATTCCTGTTCGCCCGGGTCACGCAGCGGGCCGTGCGCACCATCGCCCTGCAAGTGTTCCGCCACCTGCATGCCTTGTCGTTGCGCTTTCACCTGAACCGGCAGACGGGCGGCATGACGCGCGATATCGAACGCGGCACGCGCAGTGTCGGCTCGCTCATTTCCTATACCTTGTTCAACATCTTGCCGACGCTGGTAGAAATTACCCTGGTGCTCGGCTATCTGGTCTTGCATTACGATATCTGGTTCACCGTGATCACGACAGTGGCCCTGGTGTCGTACATCACGTTTACCGTGCTGGTGACGAACTGGCGCACGCATTTCCGCCGCACCATGAATGAGCTGGACTCGAAGGCCAATACCAAGGCCATCGATTCGCTGATCAACTATGAAACCGTAAAATATTTTGGCAACGAAGATTACGAGGCGAAGCGCTACGATGAAGGCTTGCAGCGCTATGAATCGGCCGCCGTGAAATCGC
This sequence comes from Janthinobacterium lividum PAMC 25724, assembly GCA_000242815.2. Taxonomy (GTDB): domain Bacteria; phylum Pseudomonadota; class Gammaproteobacteria; order Burkholderiales; family Burkholderiaceae_D; genus Janthinobacterium; species Janthinobacterium lividum_D. Next base: position 179,424 of record AHHB01000044.1, on the reverse strand, counting down.
AAACATCCCTGTCGCTGCTCAATACGGGCCAGTCGCTGATCATCGCCACGGCCGTCACCTTGATACTGTGGCGCGCCACGGTGGGCGTGATCAACGGCAGCATGACCCTGGGCGACCTGGTGCTGGTGAACGCCTTCATGATCCAGCTGTACATCCCCCTCAATTTCCTGGGCGTCATTTACCGCGAAATCAAGCAAAGCCTGGCTGACATGGAACGGCTATTTTCCCTGTTGAACGAAAACCGCGAAATCGCCGATACGCTGGATGCCAAAGCGCTCGTTACGCGGGGCGCGGCCGTGTGCTTCGCGCATGTGGACTTCAGCTATGAAGCCAAGCGGCAAATCTTGTTCGACGTGGATTTCCAGATCCCGGCCGGCACCACCACGGCGGTGGTCGGGCATAGCGGCTCGGGCAAGTCGACCCTGTCGCGCTTGCTGTTCCGTTTCTATGAAGTCGATGGCGGCAGCATCACCATCGATGGCCAGGATTTGCGCAGCATCAGGCAGGATAGCTTGCGCACCGCCATCGGCATCGTGCCGCAGGATACGGTGCTGTTCAACGACACCATCGAATACAACATCGCCTACGGCAAGCCGGGCGCCAGCAAGGACGCCATCGTGGCGGCGGCAAAAGCGGCGGCTATCCATGATTTTATTGAAAGCTTGCCAGATGGTTACAACTCCATGGTGGGCGAGCGGGGCTTGAAGCTGTCGGGCGGCGAAAAGCAGCGCGTGGCCATTGCCCGCACCTTGTTGAAAGACCCGGCCATTCTGATCTTCGACGAAGCGACGTCGGCGCTCGACTCCAAGGCCGAACAGGCGATCCAGGCGCAATTGAAGGATATTGCGAAAAACCGCACTACGCTGGTGATCGCGCATCGGCTGTCAACGGTGGCCGACGCCCAGCAAATCCTGGTGCTCGACCATGGTCGCATCGTCGAGCGAGGCACGCATCCGCAATTGTTGGCATTGCAGGGCTTGTACGCGCAGATGTGGCAACGCCAGCAGGCGAATACGGACGATGAGGCGCAAGTGGATGACGCGCTGGCGGGCTTGGTGCCGGAAAAATAAATCGGAGGGAAGAAATCAGTAGGAAAAATGCTACAGGCGCGCTGATTCAGGCGCGCGCGCAGCCCCTATTTGCGGACAATCGCAGAAAACGGCTGGTCCAGTGCTGAAAATGAAATAAAATTGGTCCCCTTGGTGGCGTTAGCACCACAGTTGTTTCGTCCGGCTTTTCGTCCGGTTTGTCCGTCCAGGAGAATTTATGAAATTGACCAACCTCTTCGCCACGCTGCTCAGCGTCGGTGTCATCAGCAGCATGTCGCCAGTCCAGGCTCAGGAATTGACCGGTACCTTGGCCAAGATCAAGAAGTCCGGTTCCGTCACCCTCGGTGTGCGCGACGGCTCCGTTCCCTTCTCCTACCTCGATGACAAGCAGCAATACCAAGGCTATTCGATCGACCTGTGCATGAAAGTCGTGACGGCCCTGCAAAAGCAGTTGGGCATGAGCGAACTGAAAGTGGTGATGAGCCCCGTCACGTCGGCCAACCGCATTCCGCTGATGGCCAACGGCACCATCGACCTCGAATGCGGCTCGACCACGAACAACCTGGAGCGCCAGCAGCAGGTGGCGTTCGCGCCGACCATGTTCGTCATCGGCAACCGCATCCTGTCGAAAAAAACCTCGAACATCAAGACTCTGGATGACTTGCGCGGCAAGACCCTGGTCGCCACGGCCGGCACCTCGACCATCAAGCAGATGACGATTTTGAACAAGGAAAAGAACCTGGGCATGACCATCGCCGTCGGCAAGGATCATCCTGAGTCGTTCCTGATGCTGGAAACGGGGCGCGCGGTGGCAGAAGCCAACGACGACATCCTGCTGGCGTCGCAAGTGGCCAATTCGAAGAACCCGAATGACTACGAAATCACCAAAGAAGCGCTGTCGGTCGAGCCGTACGGCATCATGCTGCGCAAGGGTGACCCGGCCTTCAAGAAAGTGGTCGACGATGCCTTGACCCGCTTGTACAAGAGCGACGACATCAATCGCATTTATGCGAAATGGTTCACCTCGCCGATCCCACCGAAAAACATCAACCTCAATTTCCCCATGCCGCCGCAATTGAAGGCCGTGTTCACGAATCCGACCGACTCGGGTGACCCGGCTGCGTATGCGGCTGTACCCGAAGCGCAGAAGACATCGGACAAACGGAAAAAGTAACAAGAGTGCGTAACAAACCGGGGGGCGCGAGCCTCCCGGTTTTATTTGCGGGACGGCGGCTGGTTGGCCGCTTTGCTTTAGCTGCATGGGAAGGGTGAACATGAATTACAACTGGAATTGGCGCATCTTCTGGGAGATCTCCCCCGATGGCGTGGGCACGTATATGGACACTTTGTGGTCCGGCCTGGTATGGACCTTGGCCACGGCCGGCGTGGCCTGGATCATGGCCTTGATCCTGGGCCTGGTGATCGGCACCGTGCGCACTTTGCCGAACAAATGGCTGGTGGGCGTGGCCAATGCCTACGTTGAATTATTCCGCAATGTGCCATTGCTGGTGCAGATGTTCCTCTGGTATTTTGTGATGCCGGAATTGCTGCCGCCGGACCTGGGCGCCTGGGTCAAGTCGCTGCCGAACGCGCCATTCGTTACGGCCGTTGTGTGCCTGGGCTTCTTTACCTCATCGCGCGTGGCGGTGCAGGTGACGACCGGCATCGAAGCGCTGCCGCGCGGGCAGAAACTGGCTGGCACCGCGCTCGGCCTGACCCTGCCGCAAACCTACCGTTTCATCTTGCTGCCGATGGCCGCGCGCGTCATCATGCCGCCGCTGACCAGCGAATTTTTGAACATCATCAAGAACAGCTCCGTGGCATTGACCATCGGTCTGATCGAACTGACGGCCAGCGCGCGCGCCATCCAGGAGTTTTCCTTCCAGGTGTTCGAGGCGTTTTCGGCCGCCACCATCATTTACGTCGTCGTCAATCTGCTGGTGGTGGTGCTGATGCACTTGATCGAGAAAAAAATCGCGATTCCCGGCTTCATCGTCGCTGGCGCCAAGACAGGAGGACACTGATATGTTCGGTAATTTCGACTTCGATGTCATCTCCCGCTCGTGGGTTTACCTGTTCCAGACCGGCATGGTCTTCACCTTGAAACTGACGGCGCTGGCCATGGTCGGCGGCATCGTGCTGGGCACAATGCTGGCGCTGATGCGCCTGTCCAGCAACCGCCTCATCTCGGGCGTGGCGTCGAGCTACGTCAATCTGATACGCTCGATCCCGTTGGTGCTGGTGATCTTCTGGTTCTATTTCCTGGTGCCGTACATTGCCGCCTGGGTCATCGGCGCCAACGAACCCGTGAAAGTGGGCGCATTTTCTTCCGCGCTGATCACCTTCATCCTGTTCGAGGCGGCCTACTATTGCGAGATCATGCGCAGTGGCATACAGTCGATTCCCCGCGGCCAGGTATGGGCCGGCCAGGCGCTGGGCATGAATTACCGGCAGACCATGGCCAGCATCGTGCTGCCGCAAGCCTTCCGCAACATGATCCCCGTGCTGCTGACGCAGACCATCGTGCTGTTCCAGGACGTGTCGCTCGTGTACGTGTTGTCGATCCCCGATTTTGTCGGCGCCGCCTCGAAAATCGCGCAGCGCGACGGCCGCCTGGTGGAAATGTATGTGTTTGTCGCCGTCGTGTATTTCGTGCTGTGCTATGCCTTGTCGTTCCTGGTAAAACGCCTGCAGAAACGCGTCGCCATCATTCGCTAACCGAAAAAGAAAGAACAAGATGATTGAACTCAATAACGTCAGCAAATGGTATGGCCAGTTCCAGGTACTGACCGACTGCAGCACCAAGGTCGCCAAGGGTGACGTGATGGTCATTTGTGGTCCGTCCGGCTCCGGCAAGTCGACCCTGATCAAGACCGTTAACGGCCTTGAACCGATACAGCAGGGACAGATCATCGTCGACGGCATCACCGTCAACGACCCGAAGACGAACTTGTCGAAACTGCGCGCGCGCATCGGCATGGTGTTCCAGAACTTCGAGCTGTTTCCGCACTTGTCGATCCGCGAAAACCTGACCATCGGCCAGATCAAGGTGCTCGGCCGCAGCGCCGACGAAGCCAATGCCAAGGGCTTGAAATACCTGGACCGCGTGGGCCTGCTGTCGCAGCAGGATAAATTCCCGGGCCAGCTGTCGGGCGGCCAGCAGCAGCGCGTGGCCATCGCCCGCGCGCTGTCGATGGACCCGATCGCCATGCTGTTCGACGAGCCCACTTCGGCGCTCGATCCTGAAATGATCAACGAGGTGCTCGACGTGATGGTGGGCCTGGCGCAGGAAGGCATGACGATGATGGTCGTCACGCATGAAATGGGCTTTGCCAAGCGTGTCGCCAACCGCATCGTGTTCATGGACCAGGGCAAGATCATCGAGGATTGCAGCAAGGATGACTTCTTCAACACCACACGTTCGGATCGCGCGCGCGATTTCCTTGCCAAGATCATTCATTAACTAGTGGCGCGCGAGCAGGAGCTGACGGCCAACTGGCTGCATCCTGATTCGCGCGTACTCCTGATAGTGAAAACGGCCAGTGCACACTGGCCGTTTTGTCGTCCGGCCGCAAGCGTGCACGCACCCGCACGACCGGCGCGACGCTCGTGCGGCTGGTAAAATGGTGTCATCCGCAACGACCGCCTGAGAGCTGCCGCCATGTCCACACTCGATCACACCCCGACCTCCATCACCATCACCCGTCCTGACGACTGGCATTTGCACCTGCGCGACGGCGCCGTCATGGCCAGCGTGCTGCCACACAGCGCGCGCCAGTTTGGCCGCGCCATCGTCATGCCGAACTTGAAACCGCCCGTCACCACCACGGCGGACGCTAGCGCCTACCGCGAGCGCATCCTGGCCGCCGTGCCTGAAGGCGTGAACTTCGATCCGCTGATGGTGCTGTACCTGACGAACAACACTTCGCCCGACGAAATCCGTCGCGCGCAAGATAGCGGCATCGTGCAAGCCGTCAAGTTGTATCCGGCCGGCGCCACCACCAATTCCGACCTGGGCGTGACGGATTTAAAGAATTGCTACAAGGTGCTTGAAGTGATGCAGGAAGTGGGCATGCCCTTCCTTGTACACGGCGAAGTGACGGACCCGGAGATCGACATTTTTGACCGCGAAGCCGTCTTTATCGAGCGCGTAATGCGCCCGCTGCGCAGCGCCTTTCCGGCCCTGTCCGTGGTGTTCGAACACATCACCACCAAGGATGCGGCGCAGTATGTGGCCGAAGCGGAAGGTCCGATCGCCGCCACCATTACGGCGCATCATTTGCTGTACAACCGCAACGAGATTTTCAAGGGCGGCATCCGTCCGCATTACTACTGCTTGCCCATCCTCAAGCGCGAAGAGCATCGCTTGGCGCTGATGACGGCCGCCGCCAGCGGCGACGAGCGCTTCTTTCTCGGCACCGACTCGGCGCCGCACGCGCAAGGCGCCAAGGAAATGGCCTGCGGCTGCGCCGGCTGCTATACAGCCCTGCATGCGATGGAAATGTATGCCGAGGCGTTCGAACGGGCCGGCGCACTGGATAAACTGGAAGCGTTCGCCAGCTTCCACGGCCCTGCCTTCTACGGCGTGCCGCGCAACACGGACAGCATCACCTTGAAGCGCGAAAGCTGGACTTTGCCAGACTCGCTGCCGCTCGGTGACAGCCACGTCATTCCGCTCAACGCGGGCGAGCAGATCAACTGGAAAATGGTCTAAGCGTTCATGTTGCCATCGATAGACTGGAGCCGCCCCTGGTTTGCCACGGTGCTGCCGGCGCGGCGGCAGCTGGACCTGCAACGCGACACGGTGATTGCCGCGCTGAACGTTCAGGCGCGGGCGCTGGACTTGCGCAATCCCTCCGGCCTGCCGCTGTGCTTCGTGCCGCAAGCCGACCTGCCCGAAGGCATGGCTTACGAGGAGTTCATCGGCGCGACGGGCGGCGTGCCCACGCGCGATAATCTGCACGATTTTTTCAATGCGCTCGTGTGGCTGACCTTCCCGCGCATCAAGCGACAGTTGAATGCGCTGCAGGCGGCGCAGATCGCCCTGTCCGGCGTCGGCAAATCGCGCGGGCCGGCACGCGACGGCGCCACCATCTTTGATGAAAATTGCGCCCTGCTGGTACTGCGCGACAGCGATGCCGGACGCGCGCTGGAAGCGGCCTTGCGCGGCCACGACTGGCGCAGCGCTTTCATTATGCAGCGCGACAAGTTTGGCGCCGGCGGCGACGCCGACGCCGACGCCGAAGTATGGCTGTTCGGCCACGCGCTGATGGAAAAACTGGTGGTGCCGCGCAAGGCCATCACGGCGCACACGCGCGTGATTTTTGCCGGCGACGCTTACTTTGCGCTTGATGCCGCGGCACGGCGCGCCTGGCTTGACGAACGCGTGGCGCAAGACCTGGCCAGTGATGGCTTGACGACAGCCGACTTCACGCCGCTGCCCGTGCTTGGCTTGCCCGGCTGGTGCGAGGGCCAGGACGACGATTTTTACAATGACGCGGCGGTGTTCCGCCCGAAGCGCAAGGCAGCTGACCCAGAAAGAGATCGATAGCATGGAAAACACCGTCCGCTGGGGCATCCTCGGCACCGGCAAGATCGCCCATGCGATGGCGCATGGCTTGCGCGATGCGCCCGGCGCGCAGCTGCTGGCAGCCGCTTCGCGCAGCGCTGCCGGGGCGCAGGCCTTCGGCGCGCAATTCGGCATCGAGCGTTGCCATGCTTCCTACCAGGCGCTGGCCATGGACCCCGACGTGGACGTGATCTACATCGCCACGCCGCACACCTTGCATGCGGAAAATGCCTTAATGTGCCTGGCTGCCGGCAAGCATGTCGTGTGCGAGAAACCGTTCACCATGAACGCGCGCCAAGCGCAGGCCGTGGTCGACCTGGCACGCGACAAGAAATTGTTTTTGATGGAAGCCATGTGGAGCCGTTTCCTGCCTGCCGTGCAGGAAGCGCAGCGCATCATTGCCAGCGGCGAGATCGGTGTGCTGCAGCAGGTGCAGGCCGATATCGGTTTTGTCGCCAACTTCCCGCCCGAGCACCGTATATTCAATCCTGAACTGGGAGGCGGTGCGCTGCTCGACGTGGGCATTTATCCGCTGTCGATGGCGGCGTTTTTCCTCGGTCCGGTATCGCAGGTTCAGGCACTCGCTGAAATGGGCTCCACTGGCGTCGATGAGCAGGTCGTGTTTTCATTGCGTCACGCGGACGGCGGCACTTCATCCTGCGCCTGCAGCCTGCGCGCGCAAACGCCGACAGAAATGCGCATTTCCGGCAGCCTGGGACGCATCCGCCTGCCTAACCGTTTTTACAAACCAGATCATCTGATCGTTGAAGCGATGGATGGCGGGCACCGCGTCGTCGCCGCGCCTTATCTTGGCAATGGCTACACGCATGAGGCGATCGAAGCGATGCGCTGCATCCGCGCCGGCTTGCTGGAGAGCCCCGTCATGCCGCACGCGGACAGCTTGGCGCTGATGCGCAACCTTGACACCATACGCGGCCAGATTGGGCTGATATACAGCGCCGATAAGGCCTAAGGAGTAGTATGACACTGCACTCATCGCGTCCCAGCCTGAAAACTGTCCTGATCGCCAGCGGCGTCGTCCTGACCCTGGCGATGGGCGTGCGCCACGGCCTGGGCTTCTGGATGCAGCCGATCTCGCAAGCCAATGGCTGGACGCGTGAAACGTATTCGCTGGCGCTGGCCATGCAAAACCTGATGTGGGGCGTCTTCGGTCCGTTCGCCGGCATGGCGGCCGACCGCTTCGGCACCATGCGCGTTGTCATCGTCGGTGCCATCAGCTATATGCTGGGCCTAGTGTGGATGGCCCTGATGACGCAACCCATCCTGTTTATCGCCGGTTCCGGCGTCTTCATCGGTCTGGCGCTGGCCTGCACGGCCTTTGGTGCCATCAGCGGCATCATCGGGCGCAGCGCGCCGCCCGAGCAGCGCTCGTGGGCCTTCGGCATCTCGTCGGCAGCAGGTTCCTTCGGCCAGTTCCTGATGATGCCGGTGGAGCAGCAACTGATTTCTGCCGTGGGCTGGCAAAACGCCTTTTATGTGCTGGCCGCGCTGGTGCTGCTGGCGATGATTCCGATGGCCTTCTATTTGCGCGAGCCCCCCGTCTCGCACGCCAGTGGTGCGCAGCAAAGCATCGGTGCAGCCTTCCATGAAGCCATCGCCAGCCGCTCGTTCTGGCTACTGTTGGCGGGCTATTTTGTCTGTGGCTTCCAGCTGGTCTTCATCGGCGTGCACCTGCCGGCCTACCTGAAGGATCAGGGCTTGATGAATCCGAACATCGCCGTCACGGCGCTGGCGCTGATCGGCCTGTTCAACATCGTCGGCTCTTACTACGCGGGCAAACTCGGTGGAAAAATCGCCAAGCGCTATCTGCTGTCGGCCATCTACGTGACGCGCGCCGTGGTCATCACGCTGTTCCTGCTGGCGCCCTTGTCGGCGTGGTCGGTGTACCTGTTTGCCGCCGGCATGGGCGTGCTGTGGCTGTCGACCGTGCCGCTGACGAATGGCATCATCGCCGGCATCTTCGGCGTCAAGCACCTGTCGATGCTGGCCGGGATGGTGTTTTTCTCGCACCAGGTGGGCAGTTTTCTCGGTGCGTGGCTGGGCGGCTATCTGTACGAGCACCAGGGCAGTTACCACGTCGTGTGGATGATCACCATCGGCCTGGGCTTGCTGGCCGCGCTGATCAACCTGCCTATCGACGAGCGCGCCGTCAAGCGTGTGGCGGTGGCGGCGTAATGGGCAGCTGGCGCAACTGGCTGTGGCGCCTGGCTGGCGCCGCGCTGCTGGCCATCGTCTTCATGGCGTATTTGCGCCCCGACTTCATGCTCGACCTGGCGAACCGCTTCTGGATGTGCATGTAGACTGCGCGGGCGCAAGGTAGTTTGCGAAAAGTCGGATTAGCGCACAGCGCGTAATCCGACAACACCCTGAAGCATGCAATACCAGATTTACACCTTCAAAAACTCTTCTTTCCCACCCAGCCAGCGCGCTAAGTGTGCCTCGACGGTAGTCGCGGCGGCGGCCGTGGTGGCGTGCAGCAAATCGTGCGCCACGTCGCGCGCCTGATCTACCAGCCATTGATCCGTTTCCAGGTCGGCAAAGCGCAGCATGGCCTGACCGGACTGGCGCGCACCGAGGAATTCGCCGGGGCCGCGTATTTCCAGGTCGCGCCGCGCGATCTCGAAGCCATCGGTCGTCTCGCGCATGGTCATCAAACGCTGGCGCGCCACACCGCCCAAGGGGCCCTGGTACAGCAGCAGGCACACGCTGGCCGCCGTGCCGCGCCCCACGCGGCCGCGCAGCTGGTGCAGCTGCGACAGGCCGAAACGCTCGGCGTGTTCGATCACCATCAGCGAAGCGTTCGGCACATCGACGCCCACCTCAATGACGGTAGTGGCCACCAGCACATGGATATGGCCGGCGATGAAGGCATCCATCACTTCCTGCTTTTCCGCCGCTTTCAAGCGGCCATGCACGAGGCCTACCTGCAGCTCGGGCAAGGCTTCGGCCAGCATCATGTAGGTGTCGGTGGCCGTTTGCAGCTGCAGCGCTTCCGATTCCTCGATCAGCGGGCAGACCCAGTACACCTGCCGGCCTTCCAGCGCGGCCGCATACACGCGGGCGATGACCTCGTCGCGCCGGTTCTGGTCGATGGAGCGCGTGACGATGGGGCTGCGTCCGGGCGGCAGTTCGTCGATCACCGACACTTCCAGGTCGGCGTAGTAGGTCATGGCCAGGGTGCGCGGGATCGGCGTGGCCGACATCATCAACTGGTGCGGCACGGCCGCGCTGTCGCCCTTGTTGCGCAGGGTCAGGCGCTGGCCCACGCCGAAGCGGTGCTGCTCGTCGACGATCACCAGGCCCAGTTTGGCAAACAGCACATTGTCCTGGATCAGCGCATGCGTGCCGATCACCAGTTGCGCTTCGCCCGATTCGATCAAGGCCAGCGCCGCCGTCTTTTCCTTTTTCTTCAGGCTGCCCGTCAGCCAGGCGACCTTCACGCCCAGCGGTTCCATCCAGGCGGCGATCTTGCGGAAGTGCTGCTCGGCCAGAATCTCCGTGGGCGCCATCAGCGCGGCCTGGTAGCCGCTGTCGATAGCCTGCGTGGCGGACAACGCCGCCACCACCGTCTTGCCGCTGCCGACATCGCCTTGCAGCAGCCGCTGCATCGGATACGGCTGGTGCAAGTCGGCGCGGATTTCTTCCAGCACGCGGGCCTGCGCGCCCGTCAGCTTGAACGGCAGGGCTGCGCCAAAGGCATGCGACAGGGTGCCGACGATGGGTAGCTGTGCGGCGCCTTTCGAGCGGCGCGTGCGCTGGGCGCGTTTCAGCGACAGCTGCTGCGCCAGCAGTTCATCGAATTTCATGCGCACCCAGGCCGGGTGCGAGCGGTCCATCAGCGCGCTTTCATCGATGTCCTGCGGCGGGTAGTGCAGCAGGCGCACGGCAGCCTGGAAAGGCGACAGCTGCATCTGGCGCAACAAGTCGTCAGGCAGGGTATCGTGCCAGTCGATGCGGTGCATGGCGGCGGCGATCTCGCGCCGCAGGACGTTCTGCGACAGGCCTTCGCCGGACGGGTAGACGGGGGTCAGCGCCGTGGGCAGCGGCGCGCCCTGGTTGACCACCTTGTAGTTCGGGTGCACCATCTCGGCGCCGAAAAAACCGTGTTTGAGTTCGGCGCGCGCGCGCACCCGCGTGCCTTCGGCCAGTTGCTTGACCTGGCTGCCGTAGAAATTCATGAAGCGCAGCAGCAGGTTGCCCGTTTCGTCGGCGATCGTCACCAGCAACTGCTTGCGCGGCTTGAAATTGACTTCGCACTTGGTGACGACACCTTCCACTTGCCACGACTCGCCGCCGCGCAGGCAGGCATCGCGGATGGTGTAGATCTTGGTCTCGTCCTCGTAGCGCATCGGCAAGTGCAGCACCAGGTCCATGTCCGTGCGCAAGCCCAGTTTGGCCAGCCGGCTTTCCGTGCTGACCGCTTTTTTGGCAGCTTTCGGCTTCGCGGCGGGCTTGGCCGTGGGAGGAGGAGCGGGCTTTGGATCGGGCATATGCAAGGTTTTGGTGCCAATAGCGCAGGTTTTTATGCCGCTAGCGTAAAATAGAGGGTTGTCCGGCACACCCCGTGCGTACCGCAGTCGTCGTTGTTGCGGCGGATTATTGTAATGCCTGTATAGGCGCACAGTATAGTGCCAGATGTTCCATTGCGCACTCCTAATCATTTTTGACGTACTTTTGAAGCAAAACGCATGTATTCGCTATCCGATTTCGATTTTAATTTGCCGCAAGAAAACATTGCGCAAACTCCCTTGGCCGAGCGCAGCGCCTCGCGCCTGTTGCATCTGGATGGCGACGCCCTTATCGACCGCCAGTTCGCCGACATCGTCGGACAGCTAGCCGCGGGCGACCTGCTGGTGATGAACGATACGCGCGTACTCAAGGCGCGCTTCTTTGGCGTCAAGGAAAGCGGCGGCAAGATCGAGGCGCTGGTCGAGCGCGTACTCGATGAGCGCACCGTGCTGGCCCAGGTGCGCGCGTCGAAGTCGCCGCCGCCCGGTTGCCGCATCCGCCTGGCCGACGCCTTCGACGTGACGGTTGGCCAGCGCGCCGGTGAATTCTTCACGCTGCATTTCGAGGCCGACGTGTTCGAGCTGATCGAGGCGCATGGCCGCTTGCCGCTGCCACCCTACATCGAGCACGATGCGGATGAATTTGACGAAACGCGCTACCAGACTGTCTTCAACAAGGTGCCCGGCGCTGTCGCCGCGCCGACGGCCGGCCTGCATTTCGATCAGGCCCTGCTCGATCAATTGAAGGCCAAGGGCGTCAACTTTGCCTATGTGACCCTGCACGTGGGCGCCGGCACCTTCCAGCCCGTGCGCACCGAAGTACTGGCCGAACACAAGATGCATACCGAGTGGTACACCCTGTCGCAGGACACCGTCGATGCCGTGCGCGCCGCGCAACGGGCCGGGCGCGACGTGGTGGCCGTCGGCACGACCAGCCTGCGGGCGCTGGAATCGGCTTCGCAAAGCGGCCAGCTGGTGGCGGGCAGTGCCGATACGGCCCTGTTCATCACGCCCGGCTATGCCTTCAAGACGGTGACGCGTTTGATTACCAATTTCCATTTGCCCAAGTCGACCCTGCTGATGCTGGTGTCGGCCTTTGCCGGCTATGCGCCGATCCGCAGTGCTTACGCGCATGCGATCGCGCAGAACTACCGATTCTTCAGCTATGGCGATGCGATGCTGCTCACTACGCAGTCGCGTGCTCCGCTTGCGCTGAACCTTGATACTCCCGTGAAAGACTGACCATGCTGGAATTTACACTACTCAAGACCGACACGAGCGGCCTGACCAAGGCACGCCGCGGCACCTTGAAACTCAACCATGGCGTCGTGCAGACGCCAATCTTCATGCCAGTGGGTACTTACGGCACCGTAAAAGCCATGTCGCCGCTGGAACTCAATGAGATCGATGCGCAAATCATCTTGGGTAACACTTTCCATTTGTGGTTGCGTCCGGGTAACACCGTCATGGAGAAATTCGGCGGCTTGCACGGTTTCATGGGCTGGAACAAGCCGATTTTGACCGATTCGGGCGGCTTTCAAGTGTTTTCGCTGGGCGCCATGCGCAAGATCACGGAAGAGGGCGTGCATTTCAATTCGCCCATCAATGGCGATAAATTGTTCCTCTCGCCGGAAGTGTCGATGCAAGTGCAGCGCGTCTTGAATTCCGATATCGTCATGCAGTTCGACGAGTGTACGCCATACGAAATCGCCGGCCGCCCGGCCACCATCGAGGAAGCGGCCAAGTCCATGCGCATGTCTTTGCGCTGGGCGCAGCGCTCGAAGGACGAGTTCCACCGTGGTGAAAACCCGAACGCGCTGTTCGGCATCGTGCAGGGCGGCATGTTCGAAATGCTGCGCGACGAGTCGCTGGCCAAGCTCGAAGAGATCGATTTCCCCGGCATCGCCATCGGTGGCCTGTCCGTCGGCGAGCCGAAGGAAGACATGATGCGCATGCTGGCCCACGTGGGCCCGCGCCTGCCTGCCAACAAGCCGCATTATCTGATGGGCGTGGGCACGCCCGAAGATCTGGTGGCCGGCGTGTCGAACGGCATCGATATGTTCGATTGCGTCATGCCGACGCGTAACGCTCGCAACGGCTGGCTGTTTACCCGTTTCGGCGACATCAAGATCAAGAATGCCAAGTACAAGGAAGACCAGGCGCCGCTCGACGACACCTGCAGCTGCTACGCCTGCCGCAACTTTTCGCGCGCCTACCTGCACCATTTGCACCGCTCCAAGGAAATTCTCGGCGCGCGTTTGAATACCATCCACAACCTGCATTACTACCTGGACTTGATGCGCCAGATGCGCGAGGCGCTCGACGAAGACCGTTTCCACGCGTTCACGCTGCAATTCCATGCCGAGCGCGCACGCGGAACTTAAGAAATGCTTAGGTTCAAGAGCCGCGAGGCCCTGAGCTGATGTTTTCGAGATTGGTGCTTGGACTGGGGCGATAAAGCATTGCATAATGCTTTTTTAGCCCCATTTGAAGTTGCCATGCCTGCAATTCGCGGGATGGTCTTTTGTCAATGCTAGAATACAGCGCTGTTTTTTCAAACTGATTAGAACTGGAGTCAACGTGTTTTTCATTTCCAACGCTTATGCGCAAGCCCCTGCCGACGCTCTCGGTTTCGGCGGCAACCTGACCAGCTTCCTGCCGCTGGTACTGATGTTCGTGGTGATGTATTTCCTGATGATACGTCCACAGCAAAAGCGTGCCAAAGAACAACGGGCGATGATGGACGCGCTGGCCAAGGGTGACGAAGTCGTCACCGCTGGCGGCATGCTGGGCCGTGTTGTCAAGGTAGTGGACGCCTACGTCACCATCGAAGTGGCGACCAGCACCGAAATCACGGTGCAAAAGAGCTCTATCACCACCCTGTTGCCTAAAGGCACCCTGAAGGCGCTGTAATTGCTCGCCGTCGCTACGCATGTAGCGACTGACCGGGCGGCTACCCGCCGCCTATCGCGACGCCTCCGACGCCTCCGACGCTCAACACTGAACGCTGAATCACTATGAATCGCTATCCTGCCTGGAAATACATCATCATCGTCGTCGCCTTATTGCTGGGCGCACTCTATACGGCGCCCAATTATTTCGGTGAGTCACCGGCGCTGCAAGTAACCAGCGGCAAGTCGACTGTCAAAGTGACGGGCGAGCTGATGACGCAAGTCGAGCAAATTTTGACGAAAGAAAACGTCAAGTCGGAAGGTGTCACCATGGATGGCGCCGGCAACCTCGCCTCCGTGCGCGCGCGCTTCGCCGATCCCGATACCCAGTTCAAGGCAAAACTGGTGCTGGAAAAAGACCTGAATCCCGATGCCACCGATCCGGCCTACATCGTGACGGTCAATCTGCAAGCCAATACGCCAATGTGGATGCAAAAATTGCACGCCTTGCCCATGTTCCTGGGCCTCGATTTGCGTGGTGGCGTGCACTTCCTGATGCAGGTTGATGCGAAAGCCGTCCTGAACAAGAAAGTCCAGGGCGTCCAGTCCGCCGCGCGTAGCGTCTTGCGCGACAAAAATATCCGCCACGCCGGCATCGAGCGCGTGGGCGATAGCGTGCAGATCAACTTCCGCGATGCGGAAACGCGCGGGAAGGCAAAAAATGTCTTGTCCGACCAAATGTCGGAACTGGCATTCGCCGATGCCGGCGAAGGCAGCGACTTGAAACTGAACGTCAGTCTCAAGCCGGCGGCCCTGAAGGCGACCATCGACGAAGGCGTGAAACAAAATATCTCTACCTTGTCCAAGCGCGTCAATGAGCTGGGCGTGGCTGAGCCGCTGATCCAGCAACAAGGTCCGGACCGCATCGTGGTGCAACTGCCTGGCGTGCAGGACGTGGCCCGCGCGAAAGCCATCATCGGCCGCACAGCCACCCTGGAAGTGCGCCTGGTCGATGAAAGCATCGTGCCTGGCACGGAATTGTCGAGCGCAATTCCGTTCAACTCGGAATTGTTTACGGTTGGCAAGGGCGTGCCTGTCGTGCTGGCGAAAGACGTGATCCTGACGGGCGACTATATTTCCAGCGCCACGGCCAGCTTCGACCAGAACCAGCAGGCGGCCGTGTCGATCGACTTGAACGGCGACGGCGGGCGCAAGATGCGCGAAGCGACGCGCGAACGCGTGGGCAAGCGCATGGCTATCGTGCTGTTTGAAAAAGGCAAACCGGAAGTGCTGTCGGTGGCGACCATCCAGCAAGAACTCGGTTCGCGCTTCCAGATCACCGGCATGGGCGGCGCGGAAAACGCGAATGAACTGGCGCTGCTGCTGCGCTCGGGCGCTTTGTCGGCCCCGATGACCGTCATCGAAGAACGCACGATCGGACCGCAACTGGGCGCGGAAAACATCGCCAAGGGTTTCCACTCGACCTTGTATGGCTTCATCGCTATCGCCGTCTTCATGATCGCCTATTACATGCTGTTCGGCGCCTTCAGCGTGCTGGCCCTGGCCACCAACCTGCTGCTGCTGGTCGGCTTGCTGTCGATGATACAGGTGACCTTGACCTTGCCAGGTATCGCCGCTATCGCGCTGGCGCTGGGCATGGCGATTGACGCCAATGTATTGATTAATGAGCGTATCCGCGAAGAGCTGCGCGCCGGCAATACGCCGCAAGCAGCGATCTCTGCCGGTTTTGATCGCGCCTGGGCCACGATTCTCGACTCCAACGTGACCACCCTGATCGTCGGCCTGGCGCTGCTGGCCTTCGGCAGCGGTCCAGTGCGCGGCTTCGCTGTCGTGCATTGCCTGGGTATTCTGACCTCGATGTTCTCCTCCGTCTTCGTTTCGCGCGGCGTGGTCAACCTCTGGTATGGCCGCAAGAAAAAACTGACGACCTTGTCGATCGGCACGGTGTGGGTGCCGGGCATCAGCAAATAAGCCACGGCCCAGACTCACCCAATAGCGTCAACAGCGATAGCGTCCGGTGGCATGGCCAGCCGGACGCACAGAATAGAACTCAGAGGATTTCATGGAATTTTTCCGGATCAAAAAAGATATTCCCTTCATGCGCCATGCGTTGATTTTCAACGTGATTTCGGCGGTGACCTTCCTTGCCGCCGTCTTCTTCCTGGTGCACAAGGGCTTGCACCTGTCCGTTGAATTCAAGGGCGGCACCCTGATGGAGGTGAAATACCCGAAGGCGGCCAATCTTGAAGGCATACGCGGTACCCTCATCGCCATGGGCTATGAAGAGCCTGGCGTGACCAGCTTCGATACGGCGCGCGACGTGATGATACGCCTGCCGGTGGAAAAGGGCGTCAGCGCCGCCAACACCTCGCAGCGCGTGTTTGACGCCCTGTGCAAGGCCGAGCAAGGCACGAGCAAGGCGATCGACACCGTCACGGCCAAGGGTGAGCATGTGCTCAAGAGCGCGTGCATGGACGCCGCTGGCAGCGAGGCAGTCGTGTTGCAGAAAGTCGAATTCGTTGGTCCGCAAGTGGGCGAGGAACTGGCGCAGAACGGCTTGAACGCGCTGGTGGTGGTGATTATCGGTGTGATGATCTATCTGGCCATCCGTTTCGAGTGGAAATACGCGGTCTCGGCCATTATCGCCAACTTGCATGACGTGGTGATCATCCTGGGCTTCTTCGCCTTCTTCGAGTGGGAATTCTCGCTGACGGTGCTGGCGGCGATCCTGGCGGTGCTCGGTTACTCGGTCAACGAATCGGTGGTGATCTTTGACCGTATCCGCGAAAACTTCCGCAAGCAGCGCAAGGCTTCCGTGCATGAAGTGATCGACAGCGCGATCACCAGCACCATTTCGCGTACCATCATCACCCACGGCTCGACTCAGCTGATGGTGCTGTCGATGCTGGTCTTCGGCGGCCAGACCCTGCACCACTTTGCACTGGCGCTGACCATCGGCATCTGCTTCGGTATTTACTCGTCCGTGTTCGTCGCGGCCTCGATCGCCATGTGGCTGGGCGTCAAGCGCGAAGACTTGATCAAGCCGATCAAGGAAAAGGACGAAACCGACGGCGCCGTGGTTTAAGCGCAGTCGATTGCATGACGAATTCAAAAACGATCACCGCGGTGGTCGTTTTTTTTTAACCGATGGCGATGAAACGTTGGATAGTGATGGCCATCATGGCAGGCCTCAGTATGCTGGCCAGCGGCGCGCAGTTGCGCCGTGTGGCTAGCGATGCCATCACCCTGCGTGGTGCCATTGCCGAGGGCGACGTGGACAAGCTGCGCCAGCTGGTCACGCCCGGGATCAGCGTATTGCGCGTCAATAGCGACGGTGGTGATCCGCAGGCAGCCATGCTGCTGGGGCGCTACCTGCGGCAACTGCAATGGGGTCTTGCCGTCCTCGGTGTTTCGGGAAGCACGATTGAGCGCGAGTCAGGAAAATGTGCGCGCTAAGTGTGCCAGCGCACGGAAGCGGCGCAGCGCAGCGCATAAGATAGGACTGTCTCTTTCAGGACATCCCTAGCTTTGGACTTTACCCGCTTACGAGCGGGTTCTTTTTTTCCGCTTTCGAGCGGGGTTTTTTTCCGCTTTGGAGCGGATTTTTTGGTTTCGAGCGATTTTTGTGCAGCGTTTGAAAAGTGGCTTGATAAATTGATCATCGCTGCACATATGCGGTGTCTCCCACTTTCAGCAGGTACGCCATGTTTATGCCTCGCCATCCAAAGCCCCTGTTGAGCACCCGGGCGGTCGCCACGCAAGTTGTCCAGCAAAAGCAGGCGAGCAAGGCCATGGACAAGCATGTGTTGATCGTGGACGCGGTCAAGCCGGCGCCAGCGTCGCCAGCGCCGCCAGTGATCAAGAAGCCTGCAGTTTAGTGCACCAGCACCTGTAGCAGCGACTGCACTTCTTCGTCCGACTCTTCCATGATGCTCGACAGGGTCGCATTAGCGCCGATCACGCAATCGATGCTGCCGGTGGTGCGGGCGGCCCGCACGGCAATGGCGGCCGGGCTTTCGTTGAGGGGCGAGGCCACCGGCGCCAGGTCATTGGCCAGCAGCAGCGTGTCGCCCAGCGATTCAGGCGGGATGGCGCGCAAGCCTTCCCACAGCGCACCGATGGCGCTCATCACCGCGTCCGGCACCTTCAGTTTGGTCAATACGCCGTGACCGATGGCTTGTTCGCCATGTTCGATCCAGTCCTGCGGCTCGCCGTCGAGGATGCCGGGGAATTCGGCCGCGCGCGACAGCAGATAAAAGCCGCCCACCTCATGCATGATGCCGGCAAACAGGGCCGTATCCGGGTCTACCCTGGTGACGCGGCGCGCCAATACCTGCGACAGGGCCGCCACGTGGGCCGTATGTTCCCACAGTTGGTTGGCCTTCGCCTGCACGACGGGATCGGTGATGGTGCTGCCCAGTTGGCGCACGATCAGCGACGCCACCACCGATTGCAAGGTGCGCACGCCGAGCCGTTGCACGGCATTGCGCACACTGGTGATGTCGTTGCCGGAACGGTTGAATGCCGCCGAATTGGCGATGGCCACGGTGCGCGCGGCCAGCAGCGGGTCCGCTTGCACCAACTTGGCAGCGGCCTCGATGTGGCAGTCGGGATCGGCCAGCGCCTGTTGCAGCTTGAGCGAAGCGTCCACATTGGCGGGAAAGGTCAGCTCGCCACGAGCGGCTTGTGCGGCGATGCTTTTAAAGGCGTCGAGTCTGTTCATTGAAAAAATTATACTCGTAATATTTCCGTACGGAACTTTTTAAGCGTGATCTTTTCGCAAACAAGCGAGTAAAAGGCAAGTAAAGCCTGGTCAACGGGGAAGGCCTGCCACTGTATCAGCGGCAGGCTTTTTTTTGATGCTAGGCAGCGTTATCAGTCAGCTTCGCTGAAGATCGCGTCGCAGCCTTCAACGAGCTCGTCGCTGTCTTCCAGCTCATCCGTCAGTCCCAGGTCGAACAATTCCTCGACGGCGTTCATGAAGCTGTTGTGCTTGGTGGCGCCGATCAGGCGGTAGATTTCGCCATCTTCGTTGCGCACGCCGATGATCAGTTTTTCCTGGCGTACCAGTTCCGGCGTGCTGGCGTTGAGCAGCAGATTGCCGATGATGTGTTTATCGAAATGCGCGGTTTTTTTGCCGTCGAGCAGTGTGGTTTTCAAGTTAGTTTCCTTTGTCTTGTTTGAATGTCTGTGCTTGGTGAATTGTCAATTGTGGCCATTGGCAATGGCGTGTTTCAGTTCCGCCAGGGTGGTTTCCAAACGCATGAAATCGTCTTCGGTATAGCCGTCAAACAAGTGCTGGCCCCGCTTTGTCAGCTCGGGGAACACATCATGGAACACCTGTTCACCCTCGCAGCTCAAGCGCACGGAGTAGGAGCGCATATCTTTATTGCAACGCTCGCGCACTACCAGCCCCTTTTGCTCCAAGCGCTCCACCACGCCCGTCAAGGTGCCCTTGGTAATCAGGGTTTTCTGGCCCAGCTCCTTGTAGGGCATGCCGCAGGTGTTGCCGAGCGTGGCAATGATGTCGAACTGCGCATGCGTCAAGCCATACTGGCGCACGAAGTCGCTAGCAAACTTATCGAAGCCTTGCATGCATTCGGCCAGCAGCCGGAGACTCTTTAAATATCGTTCAGCCATGGGGTGTGATTATATCCTTCCATCGCGCTTTTTTCCGCCGCGTCAGGCCCTGCAGTTGCGTATGGGGCTCGATGGGGCTGAACTCCGGTATCATGTATGCAACTCAGCCCTTGCTCCTAGCCCGCCCGCCGATGTCTTTCGCTAACCTCTCCCGTATCGGCCTCGACAAACCGCTGCGCCTGCTGCTGATCCATGCCGGCGATGCCGAGTCGATTACCTGGGCGGGTCTGGTGCAGCCGCTGCGTCTGTGTGCGCGGGCGCTGGGGCCGGATGCCCTGCAACTGGAGGTGCGCACGCCCGAGCAGGTGGCCCAGCAAGGCGGCAACTGGCATATCGCGCTGCTGGTGGCCGATGAAACGGAGGCGCCGCTGCGCGCCGAGCTGTGCCGTGCCGTGATCGAGCGCTGCCGTTCGGCGCCATTTTGGGGCGGCGTGGGAGCGGCCGTGCTGTGGCTGGCCGACGCGGGCGTCATGGATGGCGTGCGCATCGCCTTGCCATGGGCCCTGTACGCCGATGCGGAAGCCAAGGCCGAGCGGGCCATCCTGACGCCGCATCTGTTCGATATCGATGGCCCCCACCTCACTTGCTGCGGCGGCGCCGCCAGCATCGATTTTTCGCTGACCCTGATCGAGACCGTGTTTGGCGCCGATGTGCAGGCGCTCGTCAAGGAAGCGTTGTGCGTGGACAAGGTGCGCGGCAAGGAAGAACGCCAGCGCGTGGCCTTGCAGGCGCGCTTTGGCCTGTTGCAGCCAAAGCTGTCCGAAGCCGTCACCCTGATGGAAGCCAATATTGAAGAGCCGCTGTCGACCGACGACATCGCCAGCCTGGCGGGATTGTCGCGGCGCCAGCTGGAACGGCTGTTCAAACAATACCTGGGCAGCCTGCCGTCGCGCTACTACCTGGAGCTGCGCCTGCAGCGTTCACGGCAGTTATTGCTCGATACGCATTATTCCATCGTGCAAGTTGGCCTGATGTGCGGCTTTTCCTCCGGTTCGCACTTTTCCACGGCGTTTGGCACCCTGTTTGGCCATACCCCGCGCGAAGAGCGGCAAAGAAAGCTTATGCCGCCAGCCTAGCCAGCCTGGCCAGCTCAGCTAGCGTAAAGGCAGCTGTGATGAATTGTGAAAATCCTTGTCGCAGATTCAAAAGAGTTTTAGCATCCCGCTTTTTATAATGCAGTACACACGTAGCTGTCGTAGCTGCGGAGTACCTAACATATTGATGGGGAAATGCTATGAATGCCAAGCTTGATTCGACCGTAACGGCTCGTCCAGTCACACGGGAAACCTTTGACCAGGTTCTCGTTCCTACTTATGCCCCTGCAGCCATGGTGCCCGTGCGCGGTGCGGGACTGGACCTGTGGGACCAGTCGGGCAAGCATTACCTCGATTTCACCTCGGGCATCGCCGTCAACAGCCTGGGCCACTGTCATCCGGTACTGGTCGACGTGCTGACCAAGCAAATCAATAATTTGTGGCATTTGGGCAATGGCTATACCAATGAACCGGTGATGCGCCTGGCACTGGCCCTGACGGAAGCGACTTTCGCCGACCGCGCCTTCTTTTGCAACTCGGGCGCGGAAGCTAACGAAGCGGCCCTGAAACTGGCGCGCAGGTACGCCCACACCAAGTTTGGCGCGCATAAGTCGCGCATCATTTCGTGCTTCAGCTCTTTCCACGGCCGCACCTTGTTTACGGTGTCCGTCGGCGGCCAGGCCAAGTACACGGAGGGCTTCGAGCCGTTGCCGCCATCGATCGACCATATCGCCTTCAACGAT
The DNA here is from genome assembly GCA_000242815.2 of Janthinobacterium lividum PAMC 25724. Taxonomy (GTDB): domain Bacteria; phylum Pseudomonadota; class Gammaproteobacteria; order Burkholderiales; family Burkholderiaceae_D; genus Janthinobacterium; species Janthinobacterium lividum_D. Next base: position 157,948 of record AHHB01000044.1, on the reverse strand, counting down.
ATCGAAGCGGCGCGTGCCGCCATCGGCGACGACGTGTGCGCTGTGATCGTCGAGCCGGTACAAGGCGAAGGCGGCGTGGTGCCGGGTAATCCGGAGTTCCTCAAGGAACTGCGCGCCCTGTGCGACAAGACCGGCGCCCTGCTTATTTTCGACGAAGTCCAGTGCGGCATGGGCCGTACCGGCGCGTTGTTCGCCTACATGGGCTATGGCGTCACGCCGGACATTCTGACGTCGGCCAAGGCCTTGGGCAACGGCTATCCGATCGGCGCCATGCTGACGACTAATGAATTGGCGAAAACCCTGGCCGTAGGCACCCATGGCACCACCTACGGCGGCAATCCGCTGGCTGCCAGCGTTGCCTTGAGCGTGCTCGAGACCATCAATACGCCAGCCTTCCTGGCGCGCGTCAAGGAAGCGAGCGTCAACACCATCGCCATGCTGCAAGGCTTGATGACGGATTATCCGCAAGTATTCTCTATAGTGCGCGGCAGCGGTTTGCTGCTGGGCCTGGTAGTTAGCGATGCCTACAAAGGCCGCGCGAAAGACATCCAGAAAGCGGCCGAAGCACAAGGCTTGATGGTGCTGATCGCCGGCATGGACGTGCTGCGCCTGGCGCCGGCCCTGATCGTCTCGGACGAGCAGATTGCCGAAGCTGGCCGCATGCTGCGCGCCGCCGTCGACAGCCTGCTGCAAGCCTAAGGCTAGTCTTACCGCCCACTATCCCCGGCCCGCCGCTTTGCTGCGGGCCGGCTTGGATCTACCCTGGTATTGTCTGGATTGAAGGAGTACCCATGTATGTTGTCCGTCCGGTAGAAATTGCGGATATTGCCGCCCTCGAGGCGCTGGCCGCAGTCACCATGCCGGGTGTCCATACCCTGCCGAAGACGCGCGAAAAAATCGCCGCCTCCGTCGAGCGCTCCATCGCCTCGTTTGCCGCCCATGTCGACATCCCCAGCGAAGAGTCGTATCTCTTCGTGCTTGAATCCCTGCTCGATAAGAGCATCTACGGCACGGCCGCCATCTTTGCCTCGGCCGGCTCGAACGGGACGTATTTTTCCTTTCGCAACGACGTCATCCAGCAAGTCTCGCGTGACTTAAATATCAGCCACAGCGTGCATGCGCTGACGCTGTGCTCGGAGTTGACGGCATATTCGCAGTTGTCCGGCTTCTACGTGCACAATATAGAGCAGGCCGGCCTGGAAGCGGCCTTGCTGTCGCGCGCGCGGCTGTTGTTCGCCGTACTGGCGCCGCACCGTTTCGGCGACCGTTTCTTCGTGCCGCTGGCCGGCATCACTGACGCCAACGGCCAGTCGCCGTTCTGGGATGCGCTGGGCCGCAAGTTCTTCCAGATGGATTTTCTCGATGCAGAAAAAGTCATCGGCGGTGCGCGCAATCGCACCCTGATCGTCGAACTGATGCCGCATTACCCGGTGTATGTGCCGCTCTTGCCAGGCGACGCGCAGGCGGCCATGGGCCAGATTCACCCGAGCGGCGAACTGACTTTCAATTTGCTGACGGAAGAAGGTTTCGAAGCGGACGACTACATCGATATCTTCGACGGTGGCCCCATTTTGCAGGCGCACAAGAATGCGCTGCGCTCGTTTACGGGCTCGCTCACACGCCGTGTCACCGCCGGCGTTACGCCGAGCCGCACCGGCCTGAAAGTGCATTACGCGGTCGCTTCGGGCGCGGAGCGCAACTTCCGCGCCGTTACCTTCACCTGCGATGCGCTCGAAGGGCAGGACAGCGTCGGCTTGCCGGCCGAGTTGCTTGAAACGCTGGCCGTGGCCGAAGGCGACAGCGTCATCTGCGTGCGCATCTAACCGAGAGAACACTATGCTAGTAGTACGCGCCATTAACGCTTCTGACCTGGACGCCCTTTACGGCTTGGCCAGTCAGGTCGGCACAGGCATGACCACCCTCAAGCCGGACATGAAAATGCTGGGCGACCGCCTGGCCATTGCCTGTGCCTCGTTCGCCGAAACCATCCCGCCCGAAAAACGCGACTACATGTTTGTCATGGAGGATACCGACACGGGCCGCCTGGCCGGCGTGTGCGCCATCAAGGGAGCCGTGGGACTGGAAGAGCCGTTCTATAACTACCGCATCGGCACCCTCGTGCATTCGAGCGCAGAGCTCGACGTGTTTACGCGCATGGAAACGCTGTACCTGTCGAATGACCTGACGGGCAGCACGGAACTGTGCTCGCTGTTTTTGCACCCTGATTACCGCAGTGGCAACAACGGCAAACTGCTGTCGAAAAGCCGCTTTCTTTTTATCGCGCAGTTCCCGCACCTGTTCACGGAAAAGCTGATCGCCGAAATGCGCGGCTACCAGGCGCCAGACGGCAGCTCGCCGTTCTACGAGGGACTCGGTCGCCACTTCTTCAAGATGGATTTCCATCACGTCGACGATTTGACCAGCCTGGGCAAGAAATCGTTCATCGCCGAGCTGATGCCGCGCCAGCCCATGTACGTGGCCTACCTGCCCGATGAGGCGCAGGAAGTGATCGGCAAGGTGCATCTGAGCACGGCGCCCGCGCGCCGCCTGCTGGAACAGGAAGGCTTGCACTTCGAAGGCTATGTCGATATTTTCGATGCCGGTCCCGTGCTGCAGGCGCGCGTCTCCGAGCTGCGCGCCATGCGTGACAGCATGTCGGCCGTGCTCGACGCTGAGCCTGCAACCGCCGCAGATAGCTGCGAGCTGGCGCAAGCCGAGCCTTATATGGTGTCGAACACCGACCTGAAAGATTTCCGCATGATCGTCGCCAACGTCAATCCGCACAGCGGAAAGATTGCGCTCGATGACGATGAATTGCACCTGCTGCGTTGCCATAACGGCGACACCGTGCGCACCTTATCACTCAACCCGAGGAAGCATCCCCATGTCTAAATCGTCCAGCCTTAACGTGTCTAATTCATCTATCGCAGCATCGAACTTCATCCATGGCGCCTGGCTGCCTGGCACCGGCAGGGAACTGTTGACCATCGATCCATCGAATGGCAAGCAGACCTGGGCCAGCCTGGAAGCGACGCCAAGCGAAGTCGAGCAAGCTTGCCAGGCCGCTCGCGCCGCCTTTGAGGCATGGGCCGCTACCCCCGTCGATGAACGCATCGCCATCTGCGTGCGCTTTCGTGAACTGTTGAAGGAGCATGCCGAAGCGCTGGCGCTGCTGATCTCGGAAGAAGTGGGCAAGCCCTTGTGGGAGTCGCGCACGGAAGTGGCCACCATGGCCAACAAGATCGATATCTCGGTGCAATCGTACAACGCGCGCACAGGCATCACGCAAAGCAAGATCGCCGACGGCGACGCCGTACTGCGGCACCGCCCGCATGGCGTGTTCGGCGTGTTCGGCCCGTATAACTTCCCCGGCCACCTGCCCAACGGCCACATCGTGCCAGCCCTGATCGCCGGTAACACCATCGTTTTCAAACCCAGCGAATATGCGCCGCGCACGGCGATCAAAACTGTGCAGCTGTGGCAGCAGGCCGGCTTGCCGAATGGCGTGCTTAACCTCGTCAATGGCGGACGCGACACGGGCGTGGCCCTGGGTGCCAATGCGCACCTCGATGGCGTGCTGTTCACCGGTTCGTGCCAGACCGGCATCAGCCTGCACCGCCAGTTTGGCGGCCAGCCGGGCAAGATGCTGGCGCTGGAAATGGGCGGCAACAATGCCCTGGTGGTGTGGGATGTGAAGGATGTCGACGCCGCCGTGCACCACGCGATCTTTTCCGCCTTTGTCTCGGCCGGCCAGCGCTGCACCTGCGCGCGCCGCCTGGTGGTGCAAGACAATGCTGCCGGTGCTGCTTTTGTCGCGCGCCTGGTGGAAGTGGCGGCCAAGCTGGGCATCGGCGCATCCGACGCCCAGCCGCAGCCCTTCATGGGCCCTGTGGTGTCGAGCGCCGTGGCCACTCGCCTGGTGCAGGCGCAAGCCGATATGCTGGCCAAGGGCGGCACCAGCCTGCTGCAGATGCGCCAGTTGAACCCCGAAGCGGGCTTTGTGACGGCCGGCATCGTCGATGTCAGCAACGCTGTTGGCATTGCCGACGAAGAATGGTTCGGTCCACTGCTGCAAGTGATCCGCGTGGCCGATTTCGACGCGGCCCTGAAGGTTGCCAACGCCACCGAATTTGGTTTGGCTGCGGCCTTGCTGTCCGACGATCCTGCCCTGTGGCAAAGCTTCCAGGCACGCGCGCGCGCCGGCATCATCAACTGGAACCGTCCCACCACGGGCGCGGCCAGCACGGCGCCGTTCGGCGGCGTAGGCAAGTCGGGCAATCACCGTCCGAGCGCCTATTACGCGGCCGATTACTGCGCCTATCCTGTCGCCTCGATCGAAAACAGCACACTCGAAATGCCGGCCAAACTGTCGCCCGGCCTGAACTTTTAAGGATTAGCCATGCACAGCACGCGTGAATACAATTTTGACGGCCTGGTTGGCCCATCGCATAACTATGCCGGACTCTCGTTTGGCAACGTAGCCTCGTTCAGCAATGTGAAAAGCGCTTCGAATCCGAAGCAGGCGGCCTTGCAAGGCCTGGCCAAGATGCGGGCGCTGGCCGCGCGCGGCTTTGCGCAAGCCTTGTTGCCGCCACAGGATCGGCCCAATTTCCGCCTGCTGCGCTCCATCGGTTTCACTGGCACGGACGCTGAAGTGCTGGCGCGCGCTTACAAGGAGTCGCCCGTCATCCTGGCTTGCGCGTATTCCGCCTCACCCATGTGGACGGCAAATGCCGCCACGGTCAGCCCGTCGGCGGACACCCAGGACGGCCGCGTGCATTTCACGGCCGCCAATTTGAATAACAAGCTGCATCGCGCCTTTGAGCATGCGCAGTCCGCACGCAGCCTGCGCGCCATTTTCAGCGACGACAAGCACTTCGCCGTGCATGAAGCGCTGCCATCGACGCCCGCCTTTGGCGATGAGGGCGCGGCCAACCACACGCGATTGGGCGCCAGCCACGGCGCGCCGTCGGTTGAGTTGTTCGTGTATGGTCGGGTGGAGTTCGACTCTTCCGCACCGTCGCCGAAACGCTATCCGGCGCGCCAAACCCTGGAAGCGTCACAAGCCGTGGCGCGCCTGCATGGCCTCGATGCCAAGAGCACCGTCTACGTGCAGCAAAATCCAGACGTGATCGACCAGGGTGTGTTCCATAACGACGTCATCGCCGTCGGCAATGGTAATGTGCTGTTCTATCACGAGCAGGCGTTTGTCGATGAAGACGAGAGCCTGTCGCAGTTGCGCCGTGCCGTCGCCGCCACGGGCGCCGATTTGCAGGCGCTGCGCGTGGGCACGGGACAGGTACCGATTGCGGACGCCGTCAGCAGCTATCTGTTCAACAGCCAGTTGCTGACGAAAGAGGATGGCAAGATGGCGTTGGTGATTCCGCAGGAATGCCAGGAAAACCGCGCTGTGTCGCGCTACCTGGAAGACCTGGTGGTCAGCGGTGGCCCGGTCGATGAGCTGATTCATTTCGATCTGCGCCAGAGCATGCGCAACGGTGGCGGGCCAGCCTGTCTGCGTTTGCGTGTCGCCCTGACGGAGATCGAAGCGCGCGCCATGCATCAGGGAGTGATCATGACGGAAGCGCTGTACCATCGGCTGGTGCAATGGGTGGAGAAGCACTACCGCGACCATCTGGAGCCGAGCGACTTGGCTGACCCGCAGCTGGCGCTGGAAGTGTATGCGGCGCTTGAAGAATTGACGATCATCCTCAACTTACCTGGGTTGTACGACTTGTAGGCGATAGAAAAACACAGAAAAAATTCGAGACAAACTATCCGCAACACAGAATTGGACGGGCGCGCCCCGTCCCTTGACACCGCTGCCGCGCAGCCACGAGCCCGAACGACAGCGTTGGACATTCACATTACCGTAATGGAGATGCAAGATGAATCACACGCCACAAGATTTGCGCACACAAACGCTGCAGCTGATTAACGCCGCTGGCAGTGCGAAAGAGGCGGCAGCACCTGTCGTACAACTGGTACAGGCATGGCTGGACTCGCTCGACGCCGAAGACCTGGCCGATATCGCGCCCGACAGCCTGGCACCAGTGCTGGTCGATGGTTTTACGCAAGCGGCGAAGCGCAGCGGCAGCGGCTGCCAAATCGCTACCCTGCGTTATGCGGATGGCCGTGGCGGCATGGCGAGCGCCTTGCTGATCCTGAACGAAGACATGCCTTACCTGGTCGACTCCATCGTCATGGCCATGCGCCGCCAGCACCTGGCTGTGCGCGGCGTGATGAATACCGTGCTGCCGGTGCGCCGCGCCGCTGACGGCAGCGTGGCAGCGGTGCGCCAGCCGGGCGACCCGCTCGAATCGTATGTGCTGGTGCTGCTCGACGAAGAACTGGCGCCGGAAGCCCTGGCCGCACTGGTCGGCGCATTGGAAATGGTCGCGCATGACGCCTTTGTTGTGCGTCGCGACGCCGCCGCCATGAGCGAGCGTCTGGCTACCGGTGCCACTGCCGCTGCCCAGCATGGGGAAGAAGGCGCGGAAGTCGCCGCCTTCCTGGAGTGGGCCCGCAGCGGTGGTTTTGAAGTGTTCGGCTACGCCTATTACCGCGTCAAGCCGGGCGTGCGTGAACTCGAACGCGACATTCCTAGCCGTGTGGGCGTACTGCAAGATACGGCGCACCCCGTCTACGGCACCTGCCTGGCGAATATTCCGGGCGACTTCGACACCCTGGCCAAGCGCGAATCGGCGCTCTCCATCGTCAAGGCCGACGTGGCGGGCACCCTGCACCGCGACCAGCAGCTGGACTTCATCGGCGTGCGCGACATGGATGCGCAAGGCGCCATCCTGGGCGAACATTGCTTCGTCGGCCTGTTTACCCGCGCCGGTAATTCCACCCCGCTGGCGGCACTGCCGTTTGCGCGCGGCCGCGTGGCCAAGGTACTGAGTCTGGCCGGCGTGCGCCAGCAAGGCTTCCGCGCCGAAAAATTCCGCGAAATCCTTGAGTCCTTGCCGCGCACCGAAGCACTGGAAGCAGAGCTCGACTGGCTGGCGCAAGTATGCGGTGCCGTCGTTTCGCTGTACAAGCAGCCGCGCACCAAAGTCTTCGCGCGCCGCGACGTGTATGCACGCCACCTGAACGTGCTGGTGTACCTGCCGCGCGAGCGCTACAGCGCCAGCGTGGCATCGAGCCTGGCAAAAGCCCTGCAAGCGAGTTCCGGCGCCACGCATGTGAGCACGCAAACCCTGGTCGCTGACGGTCCGCTGGCGCGCGTTTACCTGATCGCCCACGCCGCACGTTACCCGCTGGACCTGGAAACGGATATCGAACAACCGCTCCTTAGCGTGCTCGATGGCTGGCATAACGGCTTTGCCGCCGTGGCCGATGCCGTGCCCGACGTGACCTTGCGCACCAGCCTGCGCAAACTCTGCGCTACCCTGCCGCTCGACTATGTCGCCGCCACCGCGCCGGCCGTCGCCTTCCGTGACCTCGACACCATCTTGCGCAACACCGATCCATCGCACGTGGCCGTGCGCATCGAGACGGGCGCCGTTACCACCATCCGCCTGTATTCGGCCAACAAGGTGCCGCCGCTGTCGGCCATCCTGCCGGCATTGCATAACGCCGGCGTGGCGATCGACCGCGAGCAGGCCTTTTCGATTTCGCCGCTCGATGGCACGCGCTATTTCGTTACCAGCCTGACGGTCGACGCCGACAGCGCAGCGAAATTGGCGCAGCCATCCGTTGTCGCCGTGGCGCAGGAATTGTTTGCCGCACTGTTCAACGATGAAGCGGAAGATGGTCGCCTCAATGGCCTGGTCATCGAAGGTGGCCTGTCGACGCGCGAAGTGCAGTTGGTGCGCGCCTATACCAGCTACTGGCGCCAGACGGGCAGCCGCTTCTCGGTGCGCTATATTGCCGAAAGCCTGCGCAAGCAGCCGGCCCATGTGAAGGCACTGGTCGATGCCTTCCTGCAGCGCTTCGATCCGTCGCTGTCCGATGCGCAGCACGCCGCCGCCCTGGAGGCGATTGCCACCATCAAGGCCGGCTTGCCATCGGTGAATCACGCAGACACCGAGGAAATCCTCGGCGCGCTGGCCAACCTGATGGCCGCCACGCTGCGCACCAGCTATTTCCAGAACAATCAAGCTGGCGACAAGATCATCTTCAAGTTCGATACCAGCAGCCTGGCGCTGGTACCGGAACCGCGTCCGTATCGCGAGATTTTCGTCTTCTCGCGCCGTTTTGAAGGCGTGCACCTGCGCGGCGGCCCGGTTGCCCGTGGCGGCTTGCGCTGGTCCGACCGCATGGAAGACTACCGCACCGAAGTCCTGGGCCTGGTCAAAGCCCAGATGGTGAAGAATGCCGTCATCGTGCCGGCCGGTGCAAAGGGCGGTTTTGTCTGCAAGATGATGCCCAAGGATGCGGTGCGTGAAACCATCGCGGCCGAGGGCGAAGCCGTGTACCGCCTGTTCATTTCCAGCTTGCTGGAAGTGACGGACAACCGTTCGTTGGGCAATATCGTGCCGCCAGTCGACACCGTGTGTTTTGACGATGCCGATCCATATTTGGTGGTGGCTGCCGACAAGGGCACGGCTACCTTCTCCGACATCGCCAACGGCATCGCCGTGCAGCGCGGTTTCTGGCTGGGCGACGCGTTCGCCTCGGGCGGCTCGAATGGTTACGATCACAAGAAGCTGGGCATCACCGCCAAGGGTGCATTCGAAGCCGTGAAGCGCCACTTCTATGAAATGGACCACGATCTGAATACCACCCCGATCACCATGGTCGGCGTGGGTGACATGTCGGGCGACGTGTTCGGCAATGGCGTGCTGCTGTCGCGTCAGCTGAAACTCGTGGCCGCGTTCGACCACCGCCACATCTTCCTCGATCCGACACCGGACGTCGGCGTCTCGTTCGACGAACGCGCGCGCCTGTTCGCCTTGCCGCGCTCCTCGTGGGACGACTACAACAAGGACTTGATATCAAATGGCGGTGGCGTGTATCCGCGCTCCGCACGCATGATCGAACTGTCGCCGCAGATCCGTGCTGTGCTCGATATCGCGGAAACCGCGTTGGCGCCGGAAGAATTGATGCATCGCATCCTGAAATCGCCGGTGGACCTGTTCTACAACGGCGGCATCGGTACCTACATCAAGGCTTCCAGCGAGACGCATGCCCAGGTGAAGGACCGTGCGAACGACCTTATCCGCGTCAATGGCAATGAGTTGCGCGTGAAGGTCGTCGCCGAAGGCGGCAACTTGGGTGCGACGCAGGCTGGCCGCATCGAGTTCGCGCTCGCTGGTGGACGTATCTTTACCGATGCGATCGACAATTCGGCCGGTGTGGATTGCTCTGACCATGAAGTGAACGTGAAAATCTGGCTGGACGTGGAAGTCAATGCCGGCAAGCTGACAGAAGAAGAACGTAATCGCGAGCTGTATGCGATGACGGACGACGTCGAGCGTCTGGTCTTGCGCGACAACACGCAGCAGACGCATTTGCTGGTGCGCGAGTTGCAGGCGCAAGGCGAGAGCGGCGTGCAGGATGGCTATGCCGCCCTGATCGCCAGTCTGGAAGAAGAGGGCGCCCTGTCGCGCGAACTTGAACAATTGCCGTCGGTAGCCGAACTGGCACGTCGCAAGGCCGACGGTCGCGGCCTGACCACGCCGGAACTTGCGGTGGTGATCGCCAACGTCAAGAACCGCTTCAAGCGCATCCTCTCAAGCCTGCCGTTGACGGACGAAACATGGGCCGAGCCAGTCCTGAAACCTTACTTCCCATCCTTGCTGGTGGAAACGCGTTCGGCGCTTGATCATCCGCTGGCCAACGCCATCCTGGCCACCGTGCTGGCCAATGAAGTGATCAACCGCTGCGGCCCGCTGATGATACGCAACCTGGCGGCGGAGCACGGCGTGGACGAGTCGAGCGTGATCCTGGCCTGGGCTCAGGCCTGGGTGGCGCTGAACCTGGCGCCCGTGTTTGATGCGCTCGATGCCGATGCGCTGACGGTCCCGCGTGAGGTTTCGATCAAGGTCGATGCGCAAACACGCGTGCTGCAGCAAACCATGATCGCTGGCGTGCTGTCCGTGCCGGCCGAGCAATTGCGTGGCGCCGGCCTGGTCGAACTCACGTGTTTGTTTGGTGCGGAATCGAAGCGCGAACTGCTGCAAGGCGTTGGCATCAAATCCGAGGCCGCGCTGGTGCCTGGCCTGAAACCTGCCTTCGTGCAGGCCTGGGATGCGGTCGAAGCGCTGGAAGTCGTCGCCGGCTTCCTGTTCCCGGCTTTGTCGGTGCCGCGTCCTGCCTCGATGGACCTGGCAGCGTTCCTGCAAGTGGGCCTGGCCTTGCGCAGCCAGGCAGGCATCGATACGCTGGAGCGTGGCCTGAAGCTGGCCGCGCAAGGCAAGTCGCAGGAACAGTTGCGCAACTACGCGCAGCAAGCCCTGCGCCGCACGCAACAGCGTTTGCTGACGCAGGTGCTGGCGCGTGCCGAGCAAGGCAATGCCGGCCAGGCGGTCGATGCGGTGTCGGGCGCGTTGGGCCTTTCGGCCTATGTGGCGGCGACGGAACTGGAGCAAGCCATGCTGGACGTTTGGACGCTCTCCGAGGCCGTAAATAAAATCACGGCGAAAGCGGCGCTCTAATGACGCAAGCAGTCATACAGGCAGTGTCGGGTGCAGGCGGCTTGCCGCCTGCGGTGCAGGCGCTGGCGTCAGCCGATTTCAGCGCTGTGGCGCAGCTGTTCGCCCATGCCGGCTTCACGGTGGCCTTGCCGGCGCCGGGCATGCTGCAAGTGCTCAAGCCTGGCGCGGGCCGCGCCAGTGTGGCCATTTCCGTCGGTGTGCATGGCGATGAAACGGGGCCGATCGAAGTGCTGGCGCATTTGCTCGACGCGCTGTCGCGCGATGCGTCCCAGTTGGCCGTTGACTTGCTCGTTTGCGTGGGCAATGTCGATGCGATCCGGGCTGGCAAGCGTTTCATCGACGCCGACCTGAATCGCATGTTTCGCCCCGTGCGGGGGAGCTTGGCGCAAGCTGCGGAAAGCGCGCGCGCCGATGAAATGATCGCCGCCACGGCAGCGTTTTTTAGCGCAGCCGGTCCCGTACGCTGGCATCTGGATTTGCACACGGCCATCCGGCCTTCCGTGTACCCCACGTTTGCCATCGTGCCCGACCTGGCGCCCGACGACGCCAAGGCGAAACTGGTCGACTGGCTGGGGCAGGCGGCCATCGGCGCCATCATCATGAACCCGCAATCGGCCGGCACGTATAGTTATTATTCGGCCGAGCATTTCGGTGCGGCTGCCAGCACGGTGGAGCTGGGCCGTGTGGGCACTTTGGGGCAGAACGATTTGAGCCAGTTCGACCAGGCGTCGCGGGCACTGGACGGCTTGCTGCGCGGTTTGCCGGCACAGCCCATCAAGGCGCAAGCGCACGTGTTCAAGGTGGCACAGGAGATTATCAAGCACAGTGATGAGTTCCGCATGGCTTTTGATCGCAGCACGCAAAATTTCACTTCCTTGCCGCAGCACGCCGTGATCGCCAGCGATGGCGAGCACGTCTATACGGTGCAGCATGCGCAAGAGCTGGTGGTGTTCCCGAACCCGGACGTGCGGGTGGGCTTGCGCGCCGGTTTGATGGTGGTGCGCGTGTCCTGATACGCCAGCCACGCACAGCGTCAGGCGCCAGCCGGGGAAACCCGGCTGGCGTTTTTTTTGGGGAAAAGCCGTATGGAAATAAATTTTACTTGATGGACTGCGCGGAAAAGTCCCGCTATGGCAAGGATGCGTACAAGCTGTACTGGGCCAAGACGTGATGCTCGATGGCGGCGAGCACTCGCTGAACTCCAATGTGCGCGTGCTGGCCATCGGCTCTGGCGAAAATTATCAGCTCAGCTCAGCTATGCCGAACTTTTATTTCCACGTTTCCATGTGCCACGCCATTTGAAGAAACCATGGCATGGCCGTGGGTAAGCTCGACTATCGGGGGCCATACGACGGATATCGATTATCGCTGCGGCTGCTGCACCTGGTCTTGCACCGCATTGCCCAGCATGCCGCCGCCGATGACGCCGGCCACCGTCGCCAGTGCCTTGCCGCGGCCACCACCGACCTGATTGCCGATCAAGCCGCCGATGACGGCACCGGTGCCTATGCCCATGTAGTTGGGTTGTGCCGGGGCCGGCGCAGGCACTGGCTGCGGCTGGCGCACGGGTTCGCGATACGCTGCCTCGCGGTAGCCATCGTCATTGTAGGCAGGGCGCGCTTGCGCCACTTGCGTGTGGTGCACGATGCGCTTGTGCACGACGGGTGCCGGCGTCGCAGCGGGGGCAGCTTGCGCGACGACGGGCGCGGCGACCGGTGCTGCCATGGGAGAGGCGACAGGAGCGGCCAGGGAAGCCGCGCTCGCTGGCGTCATGGCGGCCACCTCGGCTGCTACAGCAGGCGCATTCGCGCGTGAATTGGGCAGGATACCGGCGATGGATGCCGCGCCCACCAGGCACAGTACCGTCACGGAAATGGCAGCGCCGGCCATCAAGGGGTGGATGCGGCTGGCGGTAGTGGTGGTGTTCATGTGTACTCCTGGTGGCGAGGTGTTGCGGTGTTGTTGATGGGTCCAGCGGATGTTTCCAACTGATGTTTCCAGCTGATATCTTCACCTGATGCATCCACCTTAACTGCCGCGCCTGCACAAGGCTAGACCTTGCGCTGTATCAAACGTAAGCAGGTGTAAGCCGCATTTTCCAAAGCGCAGTAGAATCGGTGCTTATCCTTTTCCGGAGTCCGTCATGAGCCAGCTATTCACGCCTTACGCACTGGGGCCGTTGCACCTGGCCAACCGTATCGCCATCGCACCCATGTGCCAGTACTCGGCCGACAACGGCAACGCCACCGACTGGCACATGATACATCTGGGGCACCTGGCCCTGTCTGGCGCGGGGCTGCTGATGACGGAAGCGACGGCCGTCTCGCCCGAGGGGCGCATCTCGGCCGCAGACCTGGGCCTGTGGTCGGATGCCAACCAGGCGGCGCTCGACAAGGTGGTGCAGGCGATCCGCCGCCACGCCACTATCCCCTTGGTGGTGCAGCTCGGTCATGCAGGACGCAAGGCGTCGAGCCGCGCGCCTTGGCAGGGCGGCGCCTGCGTGCATCTGGCCGATGGTGGCTGGCAAACGGTGGCGCCATCGGCTATCGCCCATGCGCCCGGCGAAACGGTGCCGATTGCCCTCGACGAGATGGGTTTGCTGCAAATCAAGGGCGCTTTTGTGGCCGCAGCGCAGCGCGTGCATGCGCTCGGCATCGAGGGTATCGAACTGCACGCCGCGCATGGCTATCTGCTGCACCAGTTCCTGTCGCCCCTGTCGAACCAGCGCACCGATGCGTATGGCGGCAGCCTGGACAACCGCATGCGTTTTCCGCTGGAAGTCTATGAAGCCGTGCGCGCCGCCGTGCCCGCCAGCGTCGCCGTGGGCGTGCGCATTTCTGCCACCGACTGGGTCGAGGGCGGCTGGGAAATCGAACAAAGCGTGCGCTTCGCGCAGGAACTCAAGCAACTGGGCGCCGACTTTATCCACGTCTCGAGCGGCGGTATGTCGCCGCAGCAGCAAATCCCCGTGGGCCCCGGTTACCAGGTGGCGTTTGCCGAGCGCATCAAGCGTGACAGCGGCTTGCCCACCATCAGCGTGGGCTTGATCACGGAGGCGCAGCAGGCGGAAGACATCATTGCCAATGGCCAGTCCGACATGGTGGCGCTGGCGCGCGCCATCCTGTTCGACCCGCGCTGGCCCTGGCATGCGGCGGCCCAGCTGGGTGCGCAGGTGCAGGCGCCACCCCAGTACTGGCGTTCGCAGCCGCGCGAGTACAAGAACCTGTTCGGCGACACAACCCTGGGCCAGCGCTAACGAACCTCGTCTGCTACACTGACGTTTCTTCCCCATCTTCCAGGACGCTTCGACATGCGCCATTGATACTGCCGTGCTGCGCACGGCCTCGCCCATCCCGCCACAGCGCCTTGCGCCGCGCGGGTTCGCCAGCCTTGCACCAGGAGTATCCATGCCCGCATTACTACAACTCGACCGTCTTTCCTTGCTGCTGCCCGATGGCCGCGCCCTGTTTTCCGATGTGCAATTTGTCTTTGCTGGTCAAAGTATCGGCCTCGTCGGCGATAACGGCGTGGGCAAGAGCGTGCTGGCGCGCCTGCTGGCGGGCCAGGCGCAGCCGTCTTCTGGCGCCGTGCGCTGCGACGGCAGCGTGCATTACGTGGCGCAGGAACTCGATCCGCAACACTATCCCAGCGTGGCGGCGCTCGCCGGCATGGAGGTCTTGCTGGCTGCACTGGCGCGCATCGCCGCCGGCAGCGTCGATGCGGCAGATTACGCTTTGGTGGGCGAGCGCTGGGATGCCCACGCCCGCCTGCGCCAGGCGCTTGATGCGCTCGATTTACGCCATGTCGATGCCGACACGCCGACGAGTAGCCTGAGCGGTGGCGAGCGCCAGCGCATCGCCTTGCAGGGGGCCTGGCTGTCGCAGGCAGATTGGCTGGTGCTCGATGAACCGAGCAACCATCTCGATGCGCGCCAGCGCGCCCGCCTGGTAGTGCAGATGGCGCGTTGGCCGGGCGGCTTGCTGCTGATTAGTCATGACCGCGCTCTGCTGGAGCACGTCGATGAAATCGTCGAGTTGTCGCCGCAGGGCTTGCGCAGCTATGGCGGTAATTATTCCTTGTATGCGCAGCAGCGCGCGCTGGAGCAGGCCGGCTACGCCGCTGCCCTGCAGGCGGAAAAAGCTGGCGCCAGACGCCAACAGCGCGCGGCGCAACAGCAAGCCGAGCGCCAGCAGCGCCGCGTTGGACGTGGTGAGCGCGAGGGCCGCGAAGGCAATCAAAGCAAGCTCCTGCTTGACGCAAAAAAGGAAAAAAGCCAGGCATACCAGGGCAAGCTGCACCTGCGCGCGCAAGAGGCGCAGCAGGCGCGCCAGCAAAGGGTGATGGATGCCAGCGCCCGCTGCGCGCCCGATGCCGAACGGTTGCTGCTGGCGCCCGAGAGCCTGGTGCCGAATGGCAAGTTGCTGCTGGAATTGCACGACGTGGTCTTGCCACATGGTCAGGCACTCCCTATTCAGTTGTTACTCAGCGGGCCGCGCCGCCTGGCCGTGACCGGTGACAATGGCAGCGGCAAGTCGACCTTGCTGCGCGTGATCGCCGGGCAGCTGGCAGCGGCGCAAGGCCAGTTGCGTTGCCATGCACGGGTGGCTTGGCTGGACCAGCATGCGGGACTGCGCGATGGCGAGTGGAGTGCCGTACAGCGCTTGCAGGCACGCAATAGCAGCCTGGCGGAAGGGGCTTTGCGCACGCGGCTGGCGCTGCTCGGTATTGTTGGCGCGCGCGCCACCATGCCCAGTCGTTTGCTCAGCGGGGGCGAGCGTATGAAGGTCGCCTTGGCAGCCGAATTGTATGCGCAGGTGCCGCCGCAACTGTTGCTGCTCGACGAGCCAGACAATCACTTGGACCTGGCCAGCCTGCAGGCGCTCGAACAGATGCTGCTGCAATATCAGGGTGCATTACTTGTGGTGTCGCACGACCGCGCATTTCTGGATGGCCTGAAGCTGGACCCAGAGGGCTTGACTCTGCAGAAAAGATAATCAAGTAAAAATAGTCATGCGCGATGCCGGCCGCACACGCTACACGAACTGATGCTGAATTTTGTTTGATTATCGGTATAATCCACTGAATAACCGGGCCTATTTGTGAACTAAAACTGCTGGTTCACCAATATGATGATGTTTAATCTGGCGTTGTTGTAGCTCACTACCGCGCTGCCAGGACGCCATCATCGCGCCATCATCCTGTTTCTGCTGATGAATTTCGGTTTTGCTTATATTGTTTTCTTGGAGAAATAGCATGTCGTTTTACGAAAAACTCAAGGCCCTCGACATTGAATTGCCGGTCGTTGCCGCACCAGCTGCCGCTTACGTGATGCATGCCCGCACGGGCAACACCGTCTTCCTGTCTGGCCACCTGGCCAAGAAGGATGGCAAGATCTGGGTCGGTCAACTGGGCAAGGACGTGAGCACGGAAGAAGGCAAGATCGCTGCGCGCGGTATCGCCATCGAGCTGATTGCCACCCTGCAAGACGCGTGCGGCGGCGACTTGAACAAGGTCAAGCGCATCGTCAAGGTCATGAGCCTGGTCAACTCTACCGCCACATTTACGGAACAGCACTTGGTGACCAATGGCGCCTCGGAACTGTTTGTCGAAGTCTTCGGCGACAGCGGCAAGCATGCCCGCTCCGCCTTCGGCGTGGCGCAAATCCCGCTGGGCGCTTGCGTCGAGATCGAGCTGATCGCCGAACTGGCCTGACGCAGTGGTCTAAGCACATGAGCATGCCGGCGCTTGCCGCCGGCGCATCCTTTCCTCCTTTCCAGCAAGAGCGCAACCGCCATTGGGGTGGAGGGATCGGTGTATTCAAGAAAAAACGGAGACACGTAATGAAAACGAGTGAACAAGGCTTGCACCGCGGCCTGGGCGAGCGGCAGATACGCCTGATGGCGCTGGGCGCCGCAATAGGCGTGGGCCTGTTTTTGGGTTCCGGCAACGCTATCAAGATGGCCGGGCCCGGCATCATGTTGTCGTACATTATCGGCGGCGCGGTCATTTTCATGATCATGCGCGCGCTGGGCGAAATGGCCGTGCACAATCCGGTGGCCGGCTCTTTCAGCCGCTATGCCCAGGATTATCTGGGCCCCCTGCAAGGCTATCTGACGGGCTGGAACTACTGGTTCCTGTGGCTCGTCACGTGCGTGGCGGAAATTACCGCCGTCGCTATCTATATGGGCATCTGGTTCCCCGACGTGCCGCGCTGGATCTGGGCGCTGGCGGCTTTGGGCTCCATGGGTGCCATCAACTTGCTGGCTGTAAAAGCCTACGGCGAGTTTGAATTCTGGTTCGCCCTGATCAAGGTCGTTACCATCATTCTGATGATCGTCGGCGGCACGGGCATGATTATCTTTGGTCTCGGCAACGGCGGTGTGGCCATCGGTATTTCGAATTTGTGGACGCATGGCGGTTTCTTTCCGAATGGCGCGCAGGGCGTGCTGATGTCCTTGCAGATGGTGATGTTTGCCTATCTGGGCGTGGAAATGATCGGCCTGACGGCCGGCGAAGCGGCGAACCCGAAGAAATCGATTCCTGACGCCATCAATTCAGTGTTCTGGCGCATCCTGATTTTCTATGTCGGCGCACTGTTCGTCATTCTGTCGATCTACCCATGGAATGAAATCGGCACCACCGGCAGCCCCTTCGTGATGACATTTGAACGCCTGGGCATCAAGACGGCAGCCGGCATCATCAACTTCGTCGTGCTGACGGCAGCCTTGTCGTCGTGCAATGGCGGTATCTTCAGCACGGGCCGCATGCTGTACAACCTGGCGCTGCAAGGCCAGGCACCGAAGGCGTTTGCGCAAACCACGGCCAGCGGCGTGCCGCGCCGCGCCATCCTGGTGTCCGTTTTCGCGCTGCTGCTGGGTGTGTTGCTGAACTACCTGGTGCCGGAAAAAGTGTTTATCTGGGTTACCTCGATCTCTACCTTCGGTGCCGTCTGGACCTGGGGCGTGATCCTGGTCACGCAGCTTCAGTTCCGCAAGACCTTGAGCCCGCTGGAAATCAAGAATCTGGCCTTCCGCATGCCGTTCGCGCCATACGGTTCCTGGATTTCGCTGGCCTTCCTGGTGCTGGTGATTGGTCTGATGGCGTATTTCCCCGATACGCGCATCGCCTTGATGGTGGGACCGGCCTGGCTGATTTTGCTGACGCTGCTGTACTACGTGCTGGGCCTGGCGCCGAAAGAGCGGCGCGATGACGTGCCGCAAGGCTACGAGGCAGGCTGGCCGCCGGCTGATGCGCCACATGTCAAGCGGTAAAGCAGCGTAGTTGTGCCGAGCTCAAAGCGCGCCTCTGATCCCAGCGGCGCGCTTTTTATTTCTTGAAAGCACTTTCCTTTATCGCCAGCACGCTGGCAGGTTTGCCGGTGCATGCTCAGCGTTGTTTCTTTGCATCAAAGCTCTGTTTAGCAGAGCCGATGAAAGCTCTATAATCATTTAGGCATTTAAAATGGACCAGCTCTTTTCGGTTTTTTCGCAGGCGAGTAATCACCAGAAAATTATTGCGAATTTATAGCCAACAGAAGTCGATGCGATGCAAGGTGCCTGGCGCCTCGTTTGCTCTCTTTTTCAGTCCTCATGACATTGCGCATGCCTCACAAAGGAAGTCTAGTGATTCAAACCCTGGTCCAGAAACTTTGCCGCACCAAGCCGATCGATGCCACGATCGAATATGGTGAAGGCCTCAGCAGTAGTGGCTTGAGCCGCTCCATCGGCTTGTTTTCCCTTACCATGATCGGCGTCGGTGCCACCATCGGCACAGGCATTTTCTTTACCATGGTCGAAGCCGTTCCCAAGGCCGGCCCAGCGGTCGTGCTATCTTTCCTGATCGCCGCCATCACTGCCGGCTTGACGGCCCTGTGCTACGCGGAATTGTCGTTCCGCATACCCGCCTCCGGCTCCTCGTATTCGTTTGCCTACGCCACCGTGGGCGAGTTCCTTGCCTTCATCATGGCCGCCTGTTTGCTGCTGGAATACGGTTTGGCGGGCAGTGCCGTGGCCATCGGCTGGTCGTCCTACCTGAATAACTTCCTGGAAAATGCCTTCGGCTGGCATATTCCCGCCATGCTGCGCACGCCGATGATCGTTTCCGGTCCGCATGGCATGGAGTTTCATGCCGGCCACATCAACTTGCCGCCTATCTTCCTGATCTGCATGTGCGGCCTTTTGCTGCTGCGTGGTGCCAAGGAATCGGCCCTGATGAACGCCATCATGGTCATTATCAAGCTGGCCATTCTGGTGTTTTTCATCATCATCGCGTTTTCCGGTTTTAATGCCGACAATTTCGTCCCCTTCTTCAATTCCGACAACAGCAAGGGCTTTGCCGGCATGACCGGTGTGACGGCCGCCGCCGGCACCGTTTTCTTCTCCTTCATCGGCCTCGATACGGTGGCGACGGCGGGTGACGAAGTGAAAAATCCCACGCGCAATGTGCCGCGAGGCATCCTCGGTGCCTTGATCATCGTTACCGTGTTTTACCTGCTGGTGGCCGTCGCTGCCCTGGGAGCGCAACAAGCCAAGCTGTTCGAAGGCCAGGAAGCGGGACTGTCGGTCATCCTGCAAAATGTGACAGGCAAGTCCTGGCCGGCGCTGGTGCTGTCGGCTGGCGCCGTCATTTCCGTCTTCAGCGTGACCCTGGTAACGATTTATGGCCAGACGCGCATCCTGTTCGCCGTCAGCCGCGATGGCCTGATCCCGAAGTCGTTCCAGAAGATACACCCGCGTACTTTGGTACCGGTCAGCAATACCATCATCGTCTGCATGGTGGTGGCCGCGATAGCCGGCGCCGTCGATGCAACTTACCTGTGGGACATGGTCAGCATCGGTACCCTGACCGCCTTCATGGTGGTCTCGCTGGCCGTGCCCGTACTGCGCTACAAGCAGGGTGCGAACCGCATCGAAGGCTTCAGCGTGCCGTTCGGGCCGTATGTGATTCCCGGCCTGAGCATATTGGCTTGCCTGTACATCATGCGTGATTTGCCACATACGACGTTTGTCGTGTTCAGTGTGTGGATGACGGTGACCGTGGCCATTTACTTCTTGTACAGCATGCGCCATTCGCACCTGGGCAAGAAGGCTCGCTAACACAGTCTGCTCGCTCCAAAACCGCCGCGCTTGTCGGCGGTTTTTTTATTCTTAACGGGAATTTACATGATGAAAATAACTGATCTTGCCGCCTGTGGCTTGCTGGCAAGCAGCCTTCTGGGCAGTGCGCTGCAGGCAGCTCCTGCCAGCAGCAAGGAGCTGCGCGATTATCGCGCCGTCGCCCTGTCGGCTGATGGCCAGCGCATTGCCGCCATTGAATCAAGCAAGGCCGATGAGCAGCCGCAGCGTCCGCATGCAGCCATCGTCGTGCGCGATGCCGCCACCGGTGCCATCGTGCAGCAATTCGATCCTTGCGCCGTGTGCTCCTACGATAAGCCCAGCTGGTCGCCCGACGGCAGGCAGCTGGCCTTTGTCGGCTACGACGCCAAGGCGGGCGTGGCGCAGCTGTACCTGGCCACGTTGACACAGGCGCAAGTGCGTGTGTTGACCAGTATTAGGGGCGTGGCCAGTGCGGCACGCTGGTCGCCCGATGGCAAGCAGCTGGCCCTGCTCGCGACGCTGGGTGCGCGCAAGCTGGCCGGTGCCGTGGAAGCGGGTGTGCGCCAGGTGGGTGAGGTGGGCAGTGAAGACGATGCCCAGCGCATTGCCGTCGTGCCTGCCAGTGGCGGCGCACCGCGTTTGCTGTCACCCAACGACACCTATGTGTATGAATACAGCTGGACGCCGGATGGCCGCGGCTTTGTCGCCACCAGCGCGCAGGGCAATGGCGACAGCAACTGGTGGGTTGCCAAGCTCAGCCATATTGATGCGCTCACCGGCGAGCTGCGCGTGATCGCCGCGCCAGCCATGCAGCTGAATCTGCCTTCTGTCTCGCCAGATGGCAAGACGGTGGTTTTCATCGGCGGCCTGATGAGTGATTTCGGCTCTATCGGCGGCGATATCTATACCGTATCGCTGGCGGGCGGCACGCCGCGCAATCTCACGCAAGACTATCGCGGTACCTTCAATGGCGTCGTCTGGCGCGGTAGCGGCTTGCTGGCCACTGCGCTGATCGATGCGCAACTTGCGCTGGTGCCTGTCGATGCGCAGACCGGTCCGGCCCAGCCGGTGCTGCTCGGTGAGATCAGCAGCAGCGGCAGCGACGGCCGTTTGTCGTTCAGCGCCGATGGGCTGCGAGCCGCTGCTGCACAGGAAGACTTTACGCATGCCAGCTACCTGGTGGCCGGTCCGGTGGCCCAGCTGAAAAAAATCACGCGCGACAATGACGGCTTCGCACCGCAACTGACGGTGCAGAATGTGGGCTGGAATAACGAGCAATATAAGGTGCAGGGCTGGCTGTTGGGACCGTCGTCACTGGCGTCCGGCAAGCGCTACCCGTTGATCGTCAACGTGCATGGCGGCCCGGGCGCGGCCGCCTCGCCCCGCTATGTGGCCGCGAGCACCCTGATCCACGAATTGACGCAAAAAGGCTATTTCGTCTTCCTGCCCAATCCGCGCGGCAGCTTTGGCCAGGGCCAGGCATTCACGCGTGCCAACATGGCCGACTTTGGCGGCGGCGACTGGCGCGACATCCTGGCCGGCATCGATGCGGTGCAAAAAGTGGCCCCCGTCGACGGCCAGCGCCTGGGCTTGATCGGCCATTCATATGGCGGCTTCATGACCATGTGGGGCGTCACGCACAGCGACCGCTTCAAGGCCGCCGTGGCGGGGGCGGGCGTGTCGAACTGGATCAGTTATTACGGCCAGAATGGCATCAATCAGTGGATGATGCCATTCTTTGGCGCTTCCGCGTATGACAATCCAGCTGTCTATCGCAAGGCTTCACCCATCGAATCGATCAAGGCGGCCAAGACGCCGACCCTGATTTATGTGGGCGAGCGCGACGTGGAAACGCCAGCTGCCCAGTCGCTGGAATTCTGGCACGGCTTGCGTGCCATGGGCGTGCCATCGAGCCTGGTCATCTATGAAGGCGAAGGTCACTCCTTACGCAAGATCGAACACCAGCGCGACTTGCAGCAGCGCACCGTCGGCTGGTTTGAGCAGTATCTGAAGTAGTGATTGGTAGCCTGCCGCAGGCAGGCCAGCCTGCATAAAGCGGCTGAAAAAATGTTCAGGGCTAGGCGTCGTGCCGAAGGCAGTACGAATGTACGACGAGGCGCGGCAACAACGCCATGGACTTTTTTTCAGCCGCGCGGTGAGACGATGTGTACGATCGCCGCGCTATGTACCACGATCTTGTCGGCATCGGCCTGCAACAAGCGGATGCGGCGCTGCACCAGTGGCCAGCCCGACCAGGCCACTTCGCTGACCTGTGGTGTGGCAGGCGCGGCCAGCGGGGCGCTGATGGCGGCCTTGTTATCGAGCTGCTCCAGCGCGCGCGAGAGGGTCAGACACACTTGCGCGTGGCTGTGGCTGAGCAAGGCATTGACGCGGACGACAGGCAACAAGCTGGCGTGGCGCCCCAGGATCGAGCGCAGCGCCGCCACGTGTGCCACCAATAAGTAATTTTGCACGATGAATAGATTGATGTCTTCCACCGCCCGTTGCTTGCTGGCCGGTTCATCGAGCATGCGCACCAGCGCCGAACTGAGCGCGGCCAGGCTGTCCATCAAACGCTTGCGCTCGATGCGATAAGCGAAGTCATCGCAACACTCCCCCTGCAACAGCGCGAAGCTGGCCCGCATATAGTTCAGGTTCACATTGAGTACCTGGCGCACCAGCCGTGGCAGGCTCTGGTATTCCCAATTGGCCAGCACGAAGCTGAAGATAGTCGCCACCGCAGCGCCGATCAGGGTATCGATCAGGCGCTCGCTGACCAGGTTCGGGTTGCTGGGCGCTACCAGGTGCATCTGCAGCAAGATCATCAGGCTCACGGCGATGGCCGTGTAGCGGTAGCGCAAGTAAATAAAGGTGGGCGTGGCGACGATGGATAAAAATAGAATGGCCATCAGCACGATATTGCTGTGGACGAAGCGGATCACGATCGCCGTGATGACACAGCCGATGATGGTACCGATGATGCGGTCGGCGCGGCGCTGGCGCGTCATGCTGAACGTGGGGCGCAAGATGATGACGATGGTGAGCACGATCCAGTAACTGTGCGCCGCATACGGCAGCCAGTGGCCTATCGCCAAGCCCACCGAGATGGCCATCGAGACGCGCAGGGCGAAGCGGAATATGGGCGAATCGAGGCGCAGGTTAGCCAGCAAGGTCTTCAGTTCGTATTTCTGCTGCGACAAAAATGGCGCCATGTCCGCACCGTTCCAGAACGGCACGTCGGCGTAGACTTTTTGCGTGGCCAAGTGCAGTTCGACGATCATCTTCAGAATCGCGCGGATCTTGTTGCGCTGCGCGCGCAGGGTGGCAAGCGCTTCCTGCGCCTTGTCTCCTTGCGCATGCAGGCTGGCTATCTTCGCTTCGATATCACACCATTGCTTGTCATAGCTGATCTGCGCATACGAGGCGCGCTTGCGCGTGACGGCGTAGGCGACCGATTCGATATCGCGCGCTGCCTTGTAAGCGAGGTCGTGCAAGGATTTGAGCACGTCGGAATCGGCCAGGTGCTGGCGCAGCAGCGCGTAATCGGTGTGCGTGGAGAGGATCAGCTCGTATAAATCGAGCATGCATACATGCACTTGCACCACGATGGCATCCTTGCTGTTTTTGTGGCTGCGCAGAATCAGGTCGCGCGACGCTTGCTGGCGGTCGGCCAATATGCTCTGGTGGCGCACCAGCTTGTTGAATTGCGCCGTCAAATTGAAACGCGTGTCGTAGAAGTCGGCCTTGATGTCGATGTAGGTGGCCAGTCGAACAGGGCTTCGGCCAGCACTTGCTGTTTGATGCGGTGGCGCAAGACCCAGGCGATGGCCATGGCGTAGGCCAGATAGATGAGGCCACCGAGCATGAACAGGCCTGCATGGTGAAATGATTGCTGCCACGTCATCTGATGCTCCATCGACATGGTCATGATGAACAGGGCGGCCAGTTGCAAGGGCATGGATTTCTTGCCATACACCACCATCATGCTGGCGAGGAAACTGACCAGCACGAGCACCGCCATCAAGAGCCACTGCACCGGCCCGCATAGGCTGATCAATAGAGTGACGGCGCTACACAACAGCACGGAGGCCAGCATTTCGTTCAATTTGTGGCGCAGCGGGCTGGGCATGTCCATCAGGGTCGTGCACAGGGCGCCGATGCATACCGTCATGGCGGTGGCGCTGTCGCTGATTTCCTGGACCAGCAAGGCCAGGCCGACCAGGCCGATGGCCACGCGCAAGCCCAGGTAAAAATAATGGCTGTAAATGAAGGTGCGCAGGTTCAGTGCGTAGTGCATGGGATTACCTTGTGGGCAGGGCACAGAAAGAGGCGCCGCACCGGGGTCTCCGCTGCGGCGCCAGGATGTTGCAGTTGCTACGGCCTTGATTTACATCAGGGCAATGACGGGGTAGCGCCGCCATTCAGGCTCGGCGAAGCGCTGGCAGTGCTCAAAAATGAAGTCGAGGACGGCTCCTTGATTGCTCAGCAAGGCCGGGTTCGCTGCTTTCCAGTCGGCAAACTTGGCCGCCAGCGCTGGCTCATCGCGCAGCAACTCGGATGCCATGTCTTCGAAGACGTAATCGGAAAATGCTTCTTTCTTCTCCAGCACGCTGTTGAAAAAGCCCCAGCGGAAGAAGCTGTCGTGCGCCTGCGGCTCCAGCGTTTCCACCGCATAGCGCGCCTTGTCCTGCTCCAGGCTGATCACATAATCGCCCGCCTGCACCGTGAATTCGCCCATGCGTGCCTCCAGTTCCACCGTCTCGTGGAACATGTGGCCTTCGTAGGGGGTGGTGCGCGTGCCGACGTTGGCGATATGGTAGTAGCGCGCCGTTAAGGTCTGTTCTTCGGTGATGCGCGACATTTCAACGCCGTTCCAGCGCAGCCGCTCGATGACTTCGCGCCAGGCTTGCGGCACTACATAGGCTTTCGGCGCGGCCACGGTGACGTCCGCATCGAAGCGGTTGTAGTAAGCGATATCGCGCTCCCACGGTTGCGAGCGGTCATACGACAGGCGCTGGTAGTTGCCCAAGATACTAGGCGTGTATTGCGCCGCATAGCCCTTGAAGGGGAAAGTCGACGGCTGCTCTTCGTTCATGACCCAGTGGATCGGCCATTGTGCTTGCGTGCGGCTAGCCGCCTTGGCTTGCGCACGCAGTTGCTTGATCTGTTCACCATGCTCGATGGTGAACGCCAGGGTGATGTCGAGCAGGGCGCGCATGGAAGCGTAGCGGTCGGCAAATGGTTTCAACATATGCGTTTCCGGCATGAAACCGATGACATGGTGCAGGGCCGCAAAACCGGTCGAGAAACGCGGTACTTCGAGGAATTCGGCGATGCCGTGGTCGGGGCTGTCCTTGACGGGATTGACGTACGGGCAGGTGGGCCAGCCGGCGTTTTCCATTGCGGCAAAGATGTGCGGCAGCATGGTCTGTTGCAGGAACGGACCCAGGCCATTGCCCAGTTTATCCGTCTGCGTGTGGATCAGGGTCATCGTGTACGGATAGTCGGCGCCGTTCGAGGTATGCGTGTCGACCATGACGTCCGGGTCCCAGCTGCTCAGCAGACGGTTGAATACTTGCGCGTTCAGGCTGTCGCACTTGATGAAGTCGCGGTTCAGGTCCAGGTGGCGGCTGTTGCCGCGGAAACCGAATTGCTCCGGGCCATCCTGGTTCACGCGCGAGGTATTGGCGCGATTCAGGCTGCCATCGACGTTGTAGATTGGAATGAACAGCAGCACGGTGCTACCCAGGGCCGCCAGGCGTTCCGGCTGCGTGCAGAGGTCGCGCACGATGGCCATGCAAGCGTCGATGCCTTCCGGTTCACCCGGGTGGATGCCATTATTGTTGAAGAAAACGCTGCGCCCTGCGCGCTTGATTTGCTCGCGGTCAAACACGCCATCGGCGCTGACGACGCCAGCATGGATGGGCACGCCCGAATCGGACAGGCCGATTTGTTCGAAATGCAGCACCTGCGGGTAGCGTGCGGCGAGATCTTTGTAGAAAGTGATGCATTCCAGCCAGGTCGTGGTCTGGTTGTGGTTACCGAGTTCGTAGGTCGTGCGCAAGTCTGGTGGCATAGCGGTCTGAGTCTGGGAGGGGGAAGGCGCGCCGGGTAAGTACGCCCACAAGAGGGTAATTGTAGCACCGGCGCTGATGCCTTGAGGCGCAACAGCAGGCAACGACGGCGCCTGTGTTATGAATACGTTTCAGGTGCAAGGATGGAGGCGGCATGGACAAGATGATGCTGGCGGCGCTGGTGTGGTGGGCTTGCCTGGCAGCGCAGGCGGCGCCGCTGCGTTTGCAGGCGAGCAAGGACCCCGTGGCACCTGGCGGCTCCGTCACTGCCAGCGCGCAAGGCGCGCTGATACGCTACCGGGGCTGGTTGCTGGCCGTCGATATAGCAGCGCCGGCGGCGCGGCCCGATGTCCTGCTGCGTTCGGCGGATGGCAGGCAGGCGCCGCAGTTGCAGATCGGCGCCACCGAGCGCGCCTTGCCCGCCTGGTCAGCCATCGAGCTGGTCAAGGGACGCACGCACCTGCGCATCACGGCCTTGCCCGGGCCGGACGAGGTTCCCGCGCTGTTACTGGACTTTGGCGATGCCGATTACCGCATCGTGATTCCCGCCGCTGCCATAGCACGGCCAGCCTATCGGCTGTTGGCGCAGCGTTTTCCCGGCGCCGACCTGGCCCTGCTGCTGCAGGATGGACGGCGCGTGATGCTGCCCTTGGGAAACCCTCGAGCGCAGGTGTTTGGCGCGCAGCAAGGCGTACCTTACCGGTTTTCAAAGATCAAACGCTAGACGAAAAAAAGCCACTCCCGCAGGAGTGGCTCAGCTGACAAGCGCGCGTGAGCGGCTGATCGTTTCTTGTTACTCAGCGCCCATTTCTTTGAGCAGGTTGTCTGCGCGGTCGATGTGTTTCATGTTCCACAGCATGTAGCGCAGGTCGACCTGGATCGAACGGGTGTTGGCCTTGTTGTAGTCCCAATCGGAAATGATCGAGTCCAAGGTGCCATCGAAGGCCAGACCGATGAATTCGCCTTTTGCATTCAGGGCAGCCGAACCGGAGTTGCCACCGGTGATGTCCAGAGTCGCCAGGTAGTCGACCGGCACGGTTTTCAGTTTCGGATCAACAAATTTGCCGAAGTCCTTGGCTTTGATTGCGGCCAGTTGATTCGCCGGTGCATTGAATTCACCTTCGCCCGTGGCTTTGGCAGTGATGCCCTTGACGGTGGTAAACGCGCTCCAGGTGGTGCCGTCGGCGCCGTGGTCACGGCCGGCAACTTTGCCGAACGTCACGCGCAAGGTGCTGTTGGCGTCAGGATAGACGGCCAGTCCCTTGCTCTTCATGAAGGCAATTTTTGCTTTCATGTAGTTGGCGTAGGCTTGCTGGATCTTGCCGGCCAGTTCTTCGTCTTCCGCTTCGT
Source organism: Janthinobacterium lividum PAMC 25724 (assembly GCA_000242815.2). GTDB lineage: Bacteria > Pseudomonadota > Gammaproteobacteria > Burkholderiales > Burkholderiaceae_D > Janthinobacterium > Janthinobacterium lividum_D. Next base: position 130,825 of record AHHB01000044.1, on the reverse strand, counting down.
TTTTCAGCGAATCGGGATACATGGCAACGGCTGCCTGGATGAAGCTATCCTTGCTGGCCTGGAATTCGGCTGGCGTGCGTTTCAGCCATGCTGCGCGTTCTTCCTTGTCGCCCAGTTTGCTGCCGGCATACAGTTTGTCCAGCGCGGTGGACAGTTCGGCGGCCGACATGCCATCCTTGATGCCGATGGCGGCGTCGAAGCTGGCGCGGCGTTGTGCTGCCGGTTGCGCGGCGTACTTGCTCAGGCTGTTCAATACCAATGCCTTGTCGACTGCTTCATCGTAGGTGCGCTCGACCGACGTGATGCCCGAGGCCAGGCGCGGCAAATCGCGCGTCTGGTAGCCGGACTTGCGTTCCGTGTCGGCCTTGGTGCTCTCGTTGGACAGGCGGTACAAGCTGCGTGCTGTGCTCAGCAGGCGCGGCTGTGCGTAGCTGAGGAAGAAGTCGCGCTTGGTGTCGGCATCGCGCTCGGCGATCAGCTTTTCCACTTGCTCGATATCGCCGGCAAATTCAGCCTTGCGTGCAGGATTGGCGTTGACCCATGCTTTCATGTCATTGTGTTGCGTCGTCTTGCGCGCCAGGAAGTCGCTGCCGGCGTAGGAATCGAGCATGCCTTGGCGGTTCTTGTAGTAATTATTGACGCCAGCGACCTGACCCGCGTATTTCAGGGCCACATCCTTGTTGTCCTTGGTTTCGCGCGCGATGATGGCCAGGGTTTCGCCCGACGCTTTTACGAAGGCTGGATAGTTCCAGTCAAACGTGTAAGCCACTTCCGATGGCAGGCGGTGACGGTTGGTGCGGCCAGGGTAGCCGAGGACCATCACGAAATCGCCTTCTTTTAAGCCATCCTTGGCCAGTTTCAGCACGTGTTTAGGCTGGTAAGGCACGTTGTCCTTGCTGAAGTCGGCAGCTTTGCCGTCGCGGCTGACGTAGGCGCGGTAGAAACCGTAGTCGCCGGTGTGACGTGGCCACATCCAGTTGTCGACGTCGCCGCCAAACTTGCCCACGCCCGCTGGAGGCGCGTGCACCAGGCGCACGTCGCGGATTTCCAGTTGCTTGATCAGGTAGAACTCCAGGCCGCCGTAGTAGGCCGACACGGTGCAGCGGAAACCGGCTTCTTTTTCGCACTCTGCAACCAGTTTTTTCTGGTTTTTCTCGATCGCGTCGATGCGTGCCTTGCCTTGCAGCTTGGCTACGTCGGCGCTGATGATCTTGTCGCTGACATTGGTCACGGCCGAGGTGACGAAGATGCGGCTACCAGGAGCGGCCGGCAATTCTTCCGCGAACGTCTTGGCCAGGAAGCCGTTAGCCAGCAAATCGCGCTCTTTGGTCGAATTGACCGCCACGCTGTTGTAGACGCAATGGTGGTTGGTGGCAACGAGGCCTTGCGGCGAGACGAACGAGGCCGAGCAGCCGCCCAGGCTGACGATGGCACCCATCGGGAACTCGGTCAGTTTGGTCAGGGTGGTCGGATCGAGTTTCAGTCCGGCCGCTTTCAGTTCCTTGGCTACTTGTGGCAGCTGTTGGGGCATCCACATGCCTTCGTCGGCGTGTGCGAAGTTGCTCAGGATGGCGAGCGCGATTAAAGATTTTTTCATTCGAGTTCTAGTCTTTTTACATGGTGGGAAGGCGGAACCAACGTGTACCCAGTGTTTTTCTCAGCGGGCGAGGCATAGTATCCGTATCGAACTCGCACTAGTCAATCACATTTTCCGGGCGGCATGGTTGCATTTATTTGTTTTAATGGACACAACTTCCAGTGGTGCAGTGGCAGGAGCCGCTTGCCAGTGTCATTTTCCCCGTGCCAGCGCCGTGGTATTTGTGCGTACTTGCCTTGGCGCCAGGTGATATTGATGCCGCAGCATAAGCCGCAGCATAAAAAGTCCAGCGCCCTTGCGTCGCGCATGCAAAAGCCCGCCTGGCTGCGTGCAGCGAGGCGGGCTTGTCATGCTGCAAGGCCGTGCTTAATCGACCTTAATCGGCCTTGATCGCTTCGACCTGGATGGCCAGCTTGACTTCCGGCGAGAACGCCGGCATGCCGTAGTTCAGGCCAAAGTCGCTGCGCTTGAATTGCGCACTGGCGTCAGCGCCGCACACTTCGCGCTTGTAGCGCGGGTGCATGATGCACTTGAATTTACTCACGTTCAATGTGACGGGCTTGGTCACGCCCAGCAGGGTCAGTTCGCCGTTCACTTCCACCAGCTGATCGCCGTTGAACTTGAGCGACGTGCTCTTGTAAGTGATTGCCGGGAATTTTTCCACGTTGAACATGTCCGCTTTTTTTGCGTGCGTGTTCATGGCGTCGAAGCCGAAATCGATCGAATCGGCATCGATGACCAGGTCCAGGCTGCCTGTCTTGGCGGCACGGTCCAGTGTCACGCTGCCCTTGGTTTTGTTGAACTTGCCACGCCAGACGGACAGGCCCATGTGATCGGCTTCAAAGCTGGGGAAGGTATGCGTCGGGTCGAGGTTGTAGGTGTCGGCGGCGGCCATGGCCGAACCAGTGCTGGCAGCGGCCAGCACGGCGATCATCAAGTGCGAAAATTTCATGCAGATCCTATAGTTGAACAGGTGGTGGGGTTGTTTTTGGTAACGACTGAAAAACGTTCAGGACAAGGCGCCTTGCCTGGTGCAGTACGAAAAGCACAAGGTGGAAAACCGGGCAAGAGCAACGCAGCCATGGACGTTTTCTCAGGTGTTACTGGGCGGCGACGTGGAATTTGATGGTGACTTCATCGGCAACCATGCTGGTGTCTTTCCACTCGCCTTCGCCGATGTTGTAGGTCAGGCGCTTGATCGGCAGGGCGCCGTCAAATGCGTATTTGCCGCCATCGGCTTTCACCGTCATGGGGAAGCTCACGTCGCTGGTCTTGCCCTTGATGCTCAGTTTGCCGCTCACGGTCAGCTTGCCGGCGCCGGCGGCCTTGATGCTGCTCGAGACAAACGTGGCTTTCGGGAACTGGGCCGAGTTGAACCATTCTTTCTTGGCCACTTCCTTGTTGTACTCCGGGTCGCCGATATCGATGCTGGCCGTGTCGATTTCAACTGACGCTTTCGAGGCATCCGGCGTGGCCGGGTTGTAATCGATGGCGATATTGAATTTCTTGAACTTCGCTTCCACGGGGACGTTCATTTGCTTGAACGCGGCCGACACGCTGGTCTTGGCGGGATCGACTTTCAGCACGGTGGCCGCGGTGGCGGCCACGGATAGGCCCAGCAGGGAAGCGAGGACGATGCGTTGGGTGGTGTTCATCTTGTTTTTTCCTGTGTTTCAGTGAGCAAAGGGAGGACGTTATGGCAGCATGCGTTTAAGTACGCCATCGCGGTTGATGAAATGGTGTTTCAGCGCTGCCAGCACATGGGCGGCCACGGCGGCGGCCATCGTCATGTTCAGAACATAATGAATCTCTTTTAGAAGTGGCTTAAGCTCGGGGTTCGGCGCCATGATGACCGGCAGCTGGAATAGGCCCAGATAGATGACCGGCACGCCGGCCGCCAGGGTGTACAGGTAGCCTGAAATGGGTACGGCGAAGATCAGCAGGTACAGCAGCACGTGCACGGCGTCGGCCGCCTTTTTTTGCCAGGCAAGCATGCTGGACGGGTGCGGCGGCGGCACGTTGGCCTTACGCCACAGCAGGCGGATGGCGGCGACGGCGAGCACAGTTATGCCCAGCCATTTGTGCCAGGAGAAATATTTGAGCTTGGTGGGCGTCAGGCCGGGAATGTCTGTCATGACCAGGCCCATGACAAAGGCGCTGATGATCAGCAGGGCACTTAGCCAGTGCAGGAGGATGGCGGTGGTCGTGTAGCGTTGCATCGGCGGCTTTCTTGAAAGTAGTACGTGTCAGGACTAATTAGCCTTAATATACCAAAGAAAATCAAATTGCGCTGCGTGCTGCTGATTCTATAAGAAAGATGACTGGAAAAACCGCAGGGCGGGCGGTAATGCCGTTCAGTTAAGGATTTTGGCGTGATTGATGAGCGCCAGTAAATTCGCTAACCCCAGAGGCAAAGAGCTGGGGTCGGTCACTTCGTGATCGGAATGTGCTCCATTGAAGCACATTCCCCCTCAGGGTCCGACCCCTGTCCTGGTTCTTGGGCTAAAAATAGCATCACTAACACACTAACTGAACGGCATTACAGGGCGGGCGGCGTTTGTGCGCTGGCCGCCCTGCGGGAGTGGATCTGCCTGATGCGGATCGCGGTGCTCGCTTAGATCGCCTTGGCCAATTGCGCTGCGATGCCGATGTAGTTAGCTGGCGTCATGCTCAGCAGCACTTGCTTGGCGTCTTGCGGGATGGCCAGGCCATTGACGAAGGTTTGCAGCGCCTCTTTCGAGATGCCCTTACCGCGCGTCAATTCTTTCAGTTGCTCGTACGGATTTTCGATGCCGTAGCGGCGCATCACGGTTTGCACGGGCTCGGCCAGCACTTCCCAGGTGGCGTCCAAGTCTTGCGCCAGACGCGCGTGGTTCACTTCCAGCTTGTTCAGGCCGCGCAGGCAACTGTCATACGCCAGCAGGGTGTAGCCCAGGCCCACGCCGATGTTGCGCAGCACGGTCGAATCGGTCAAGTCGCGCTGCATGCGCGAGACGGGCAGTTTTTCCGACAGGTGTTTCAGCACGGCGTTGGCCAGGCCCAGGTTGCCTTCGGAGTTTTCAAAGTCGATCGGGTTGACCTTGTGCGGCATGGTCGACGAACCGATTTCGCCGGCTTTCAGTTTTTGCTTGAAGTAGCCCAGCGACACGTAGGTCCAGATGTCGCGGTTCAGGTCCAGCAGGATCGTGTTGGCGCGCGCGAAGGCATCGAACAGTTCGGCCATGTAGTCGTGCGGCTCGATCTGGATGGTGTACGGGTTGAAGACCAGGCCCAGGCGCTGTTCGATGACGGCCTGCGAGAAGGCCGGCCAGTCGAAGCCGGGGTAGGCCGACAGGTGGGCGTTGTAGTTGCCGACGGCGCCATTCATCTTGCCGAGGATTTCCACCTGTTCGATGCGTTTCACCGCGCGCTGCAAACGTGCCACGACGTTGGCAAACTCCTTGCCCAGGGTGGTCGGGCTGGCCGTCTGGCCGTGCGTGCGCGACAGCATCGGCACGTCGGCATTGTCGTGCGCGATCTGCGTCAGCTTGGCCACCAGGCCCTGCAATGCGGGCAGCATCACGCCATCGCGTGCGGCTTTCAGCATCATGCCGTGCGAGGTGTTGTTGATGTCTTCCGAGGTGCAGGCGAAATGGATGAATTCCGATGCCGCCACCAGTTCCGGCACGTCCGCCACTTGTTCCTTCAGCCAGTACTCGACGGCCTTGACGTCATGGTTGGTGACCGCTTCGATGGCCTTGATGCGGGCCGCGTCGGCTTCCGAGAAATCCGCCGCCATCTTGTCGAGCAGGGCGCTCGCTTCTGCCGAGAAAGGCTTGATTTCGGCGAAGCCGGCTTGCGATAGTGCTTGCAGCCAGGAGATTTCCACTTTCACGCGGTGGTGCATGAAACCGGCTTCGGACAGGATCGGGCGCAGCAGATCGGTCTTGCTGGCATAGCGGCCATCGAGCGGAGACAGGGCCGACAGCGTGGAATACGGAGTGATAGAAGTCATGAGAGCGGACGCAAGTTAAAGAAACGGTTGGTGTGTGGCGCGCGGGGAGGGTAGGATTATTGCAATTAAGCAATTTTTCGGCGCCACAGATAAATGCCGATTTTACCACCGCTGACCGTTCGCTAGCCGTCGGTCGGCTGCCGATGGCCGCCATTTCGGACGAATCCGGACTCGATGCGGCATGCCTGCCACACTATGCGGACCGCTGGGCGCGTGCGACCAAACGCCGCTGCCGCCGATGTTATACTGCTCGCTGCTCCTTTACCTTAAAGTACCTATGAAACTGATCGGCTCCCTCGCCAGCCCGTATGTCCGCAAAGCCCGTATTGTGCTGGCGGAAAAAAAGCTCGACTATGTTTTTGAGCTGGAAAACGTGTGGGTGCCAGAAACCCGCATCGCGCAGGCCAATCCCTTGGGCAAGGTGCCCTGCCTGGTGATGGAGGATGGCAGCACCTTGATCGATTCGAAAGTCATCGTCGAATACCTCGACACGCTGACGCCAGTGTGCAAGCTGCTGCCTGCCGGCGGCAATGGCCGCGAGCGCGCCGATATCAAGAACTGGGAAGCGCTGGCCGACGGCATCCTCGATGCAGGCGTGCTGGTGCGCCTGGAGCGCACGCAGCGTCCGCCCGAGCAGCAAAGCGCGGCCTGGATCGCGCGCCAGCTCGACAAGATCATCCTGGGTCTTGCAGCGCTGGAAACGCGTCTGGGCGAGAGTGCGTATTGCGCCGGCAAGAACTATACGCTGGCCGACGTGGCCGTGGGTTGCACCTTGGACTGGCTCAGCTTCCGCTTCCCGGAAATCGACTGGCGCGCCGCGCATCCGGCGCTGGCACGCCTGTTCGACAAACTGTCCGAGCGACAATCGTTCAAGGATACCGTGCCGCAGTGAGCGTGCGCTGAGCGGTCGCGCGTCGAAGGCCAGGCAGTCGCCGACACCGGGCGCCAAGGCGCCGGACAGCCCTGAGTACAGGCGTAAAAAAACCGGCACGCATGCCGGTTTTTTTACGCTACTGCCGAAGCTTTACTCTTCCACAGCCATCTGGCTTTGCAGGTAGTTCTGGATGCCGACTTTGGCGATCAGGTCGATCTGCGTTTCGAGCCAGTCGATGTGCTCTTCCGTGTCTTCCAGGATCATCAGGAACAGGTCGCGCGAGACGTAGTCGCCGGCTTTTTCGCTGATGGCGATGCCTTCCTTGACGGTGGCGTGCGCGGCGCGTTCCAGTTTCAAGTCGCATTCCAGCATTTCCGGCGTGTTCTCGCCGATCAGCAACTTATGCAGCGCTTGCAGGTTCGGCAGGCCGTCGAGCATCAGGATGCGGTCGATCAGTTTGTCGGCGTGTTTCATTTCGCCGATCGATTCTTCGTATTCTTTCTTGCCCAGCTTTTCCAGGCCCCAGTGCTTGTACATGCGTGCATGCAGGAAGTACTGGTTGATGGCCGACAGTTCATTGGTGAGCTGTGCGTTGAGCATACGGATGACTTCTTTATCGCCCTTCATGGGATGTCCTTTGTTCTGTGTCGCGTTTGATGATGAAACCGCAGGCTGCTGGCGTTCACTGCCGGGTGGCACATGGCTGCCTGGTGGCGCGCAGTTTTTCGGTCTCGCTATGCCCGCATAATAGCGCAAAATATCGGCGATTTCGGGCGGGAAACGGTATTTTTCCGTCTTTTTAACGTAAATAACGTGCGAATAAAACCCATTCTCAAATGGATTGTCCGATCTTTCCGTTTTTTATTTGTGAAGGAAAATGAAGGCCATTCTCATTCGCGTTCCTGCTGCCACTTTGTTGCCGTTGGCGTGTGTGCTTGGCGGCCTTGAAACGGGCGAAAATATTTGCGCCGTTCTTGCTTTGACGTATTCTTGGCCGCCGTCGGCGATGCGATAATCGGGCAGCGATTTTACTGAAAAAAGGATAGCAAAATGATGCTGCATATACCCGGCGTGCTGACGCCGGAACAGGTCACGCAGTTTCGCCAGCGTCTGGCGCAGACGGACTGGGTCGATGGGCGCGCCAGCGTCGGGGCGCAAGGGGCGCAGGTCAAGCGCAACCGCCAACTGGCCGAGGGCTCGCCGCTGGCGCTGGAGCTGGGCGAGATCGTCAGCCGCGCATTGATGGCCAATCCACTGTTTTTTTCGGCCGTGCTGCCGCTGCGCATCCTGCCGCCATTCTTCAATAGCTACGCCGGTGGCGAGCACTATGGCCTGCATATTGACGGCGCTATCCGCACGCCGAAAAACGGCATGCAGTCGATGCGCGCCGACGTCTCGTCGACTGTGTTTCTGAGCGAGCCGGACGAGTATGAAGGCGGTGAACTGGTGGTGGTCGATTCCTACGGCACGCATGAAGTGAAACTGCCGGCCGGCGACGTGATCGTGTATCCGTCGAGCAGCGTGCATCAGGTGCTGCCCGTCACCAGCGGCGAGCGCATCTGCTCTTTTCTGTGGACGCAAAGCATGGTGCGCGAGGATTGGAAGCGCAGCATGCTGTTCGAGCTCGATCAGAACATCCAGAATGTGCGTGGCGAGCACGGCGACTCACCGGCGACGGTGGGCTTGACGGGCCATTATCACAACCTGCTCAGGATGTGGGCGGAGATCTAAAAAAGGGGGTCGGACCCTGCGGGACTAGGCGTCCCCGTCCGGCCCCAGTTTTTTTAGGGTTAAAAAGAGAATACAGTTTTTGCATGCTCTAACCCTAGACCTGAACGGCTGGGGTCAGACCCAAAGGGTCTGACCCCAAAAAAAAGTCTGCCTGGCCCGGGGATATAGGCTGGCAGACTGAAACAAGCAGTTGCTTGACTAGTACAGAAAACACGCTGCAGAAAAGCCAGCAGGGCACACCCGCTGCGCTGCCTGCCGGAAGGTTAGCTCAGTTGGAAGGTCAGTGGCACCAGCACATACACGGACATGGGTTTGCCGTTCTCTATCATCGGCTTGAACAGCGCGCGCTGCGCAGCCTGGCGGCCCGCTTCATCGAGATTGCCGTAGCCGCTAGATTTATGCACCAGGATTTGCTCGGGCAAGCCCTTTTCATTGATCAGGATGCGCAATACCACGGTACCGCTCTCGCCCAGACGGCGCGACAAATTCGGGTAGATCAGTTGCGGCGCCTTGACGTATTCGACGCTGTTGACGGTGCGCGGTGCCGCTGGCGCCGGTGCTGGAGGCGCCGGTGTCGATGGTGCTGCCGGCGCGGCTGCGGCCACGGGAGCTGCTTCGGCACGCGTCGGTTGCGGCGGCGTGATCGTCGGTTCGCTCGGCGCCACGGCGATCAGCGGCAGTGGCGGGATCACCGCGCGCGGCACGGGAGCGCTCAGTTCGACGGTTTTTGGCACCGACGCTGCCGGCGGCTTGGGCGGCGCTGGCGGGGCGATGATGCTGATGGTGGTGATGGTCGGTATGGTTGCCGTGACGACGCGGCTCAGCAGGCCGCTCTGGATGGCGTAAAAGCCGGCGATATGCAGAACGACGATGGCCATCAGCGGCGCAAACTTGTTGCGCTTCTTGTCGAAGTCGGCAAATTGTTGCACGGCCTGCACCGTTACGGGCGGGGGCATCATCGTCATGGCGGTCGTCGCTTTCTTCAGTTTGTCAGTACGGCTCGCATCATTACGCTCGCATCAATACTGTTTCTTGCATCACTGCGGTGGCGCCCAGGTGATCGTTCAGCACGTCGCGCGCGCAGGTGTGGCATTTGCCGCAGCAGGTGGCCACGCCCAGGTCGCGGCGCAGTTCGGCCATGCTCGACAGGCCAAGATCGACGGCTTGACGGATTTCACGATCAGATATGTTGTTGCAGACACATACAATCATTGATGCACCTTCTGGCTGGATGATGAATGGACACTAGGTTCCTCAAGCATTGTTGCTAGTGTTTTAATGAGAATCATTATCATTAAGTTTCATTGTCGCGCAAAGCGCAGGACAATGCAAGCGATTTTGATCTGGCGTGCGGCGCTTGGCGGCCAGGTGTGGCATGTCGATATGTGCTTCTGGTCCATGGCCTAGCCCTTGACAGGGGCTACTCTCCGGGGCAAATAAAAACAATTCGCATTCATGTTTATAATGCTGGTATTGTTTCGGATGGTCGCCGTCTGGACAGTTTGAAAGGCCGCTTGTCGGTAAAGCGCAACAGTTGCGTTTACCTCACAACAGCCAAGTCAAACGCGATGCGCCGCGCGCCGCAGTATGTCCCCGGTGTGTTTAATTTGAACGGAATTTGCTCATGACTCTAGTTCCACCCTCGATGACGCTCGACGCGCTGGCAGTCGGCCAGAGCGGCACGGTGTTGCATATCACTCCCTACACGGCAGGACAGACGGACGACGGCGTCGACCTCGCCCGCCGCTTGATGGAGCTCGGTTTTGTTCCTGGCGAACGACTGCGCATGCTCAAGCGCGGCATTCCCGGCGGCGATCCGCTGGCCATCAAGGTCGGCAATGCCACGTTCGCACTGCGCCGCTTCGAAGCGGCGCTGGTGACGATTCAACCGCTGCTTCAACCGGAATGACCATGGGTGCTGTCGAAACTATTGTCGATGCGGGCTTGCATAAGCCGCTGCATCAGCCACAAATTGCCTTGCTGGGCAATCCGAACTGCGGCAAGACTGCCCTCTTCAACCGCCTGACGGGCGCGCGCCAGAAAGTGGCGAACTACGCTGGCGTGACCATCGAACGCAAGGAAGGGCATTTCACTTCGCCCGCTGGCAAGCCCGTGCGCCTGCTCGATTTGCCGGGTGCCTACAGCCTGTCCGCCACTACGCCCGACGAAGCCATCACGCGCGACGTGGTGGGAGGCGTGCGCAAGGGGGAAGCGCGTCCGGACGCCATCATCTGCGTGGTTGACGCCACCAATTTACGCCTGAACTTGCGTCTGGTGCTGGAAGTCAAACGCCTGGGCCTGCCCATGCTGCTGGCGCTGAACATGACGGACGTAGCGCGCAAGCGCGGCATGCGCATCGATACGGCCAAGCTGTCACGGGAACTGGACATGCCTGTGGTGGAAACCGTCGCGGTGCAGCATGATGGCGAAAAAGCTTTGTTGGGCGCGATTGACGCCATGCTGCCGCTGCCGGCCGTGCAAGCGAAACCGCTGGCCGCCATCGATGCCATCACCGTTGAAGAAACCCAGCGCGAAGTGCGCCGCATCCTGGCCGCCGTCAGCAACGACAGCGCCGACACGGGCAACCTGACAGAAAAAATTGATGACGTGGTGCTGCACCCCGTGTTCGGCCCCATCATCCTGGCCGTGCTGATGTTCCTGATCTTCCAGGCGGTGTTTGCCTGGGCCGCCACGCCGATGGAAATGATCACCGATGGCGTGGGCCACCTGGGCGCCTTGCTGACAGCGAACATGCCCGACGGCCATCTGAAAAGCTTGCTGGTGGAAGGCATCATCGGCGGCGTCGGCAGCGTGCTGGTATTCCTGCCGCAAATCCTGATTTTGTTCTTCTTTATCCTCAGCCTGGAAGACTGCGGCTACCTGCCGCGCGCGGCCTTCCTGCTGGACCGTCTGATGGGTGGCGTGGGCCTGTCGGGCCGCGCCTTCATCCCGCTGCTGTCGAGCTTTGCCTGCGCCATTCCCGGCGTGATGGCGGCGCGCACCATCCAGAACCCGCGCGACCGCCTGGTCACCATCATGATTGCGCCGCTGATGACATGCTCGGCGCGCCTGCCCGTGTATGCGCTGATCATCGCCGCCTTCATCCCGCAGCGCCAGGTGTGGGGCTATCTGAGCCTGCAAGGCCTGGTGCTGTTTGTCCTGTACTTCGCCGGCATCATCTCGGCCATGGCCGTGGCCTGGGTCATGAAGCGCAGCATGGGTGTGCGCAGCAAGCAGCCGCTGATGCTGGAACTGCCGGCCTACCACTGGCCGCATCTGCGGAACTTGTCCGTCAGCCTGTGGGAGCGCGCGAAGATATTCCTGACGCGCGTCGGTACCATCATCCTGAGCCTGATGATCATCCTGTGGTTCCTCAGCACCTTCCCCGGCGCGCCGGACAATGCGATTCATCCGCCTATCTATTACAGCCTGGCCGGCATTCTGGGCCGCAGCCTGGAAGTGATCTTCGCGCCCATCGGTTTCAACTGGCAGATCTGCATCGCGCTGGTGCCGGGCATGGCGGCGCGCGAAGTGGCCGTCGGCGCGCTGGGCACCGTGTATGCGCTGTCGCAAACGGGCGACGCGCTGGCCACTACTCTGGAGCCGCTGATTGCCCATTCGTGGTCGATGGCCACCGCACTGTCGCTGCTGGCCTGGTATGTGTTCGCGCCGCAGTGCCTGTCCACCCTCTCCGTGGTGAAACGCGAAACGGGTGGCTGGCGCTATCCGCTGCTGATGGCCGGCTATATGTTCGCCCTCGCTTACGCCGCCTCGTTCATCACGTATCGCCTCGCCCTGTTGCTGGGCGCTTAGGAGAAAAGCATGTGGCAAACCCTCATCGTCGCCCTGATCGTCGCCGCCGCGCTGCTGCACTTTTCGACCAGGTATCTGCCCGCTGGCGTGCGCCGCGCCATCGTGCGTGGCCTGGTGCGCTGCAGCTTCGATGAGGCGAAGATGTCGACCTTGTTCAAGGTGGCAGCCGGTTGCGCCAGCGGCTGCGGTTCCTGTGGCTCTTGCGACAGCCCGCCGCCGTCCGCCACGCCGCCGGCCGATGGCAGCAGCAAGCGCGTGATCCTGATGCAGGTGCGGCGCTAAGGCTGATATACGTGTAGCCACCGGTGCGCCCGTCGGCTACACTGGACTGTGCGCATAGCAAGGAGTGGCAATGGCGATACTCTTGATCTTCATGTTTTTGTTTGCGCTTGCTGCCTGCTTGCTGGCCAGCCGGCGTGGCCGCCACGCGCGATTCTGGTTCTGCATCGGCCTGTTCCTCGGGCCCTTTGCCTTGCTGGCGGTGGCTGCCTTGCCGCCTGTCACGCGGCCCTGAACGAAAAAAACCCGCTGCTGCGGGTTTTTTTACGCCGCTACAGCGCTAGGTCTTGCCGGCCAGCTTGTCGACGACTGGTGCCAGCGCGGCCGGGCGACAGCCAAAGGCAGCCAGGCGGCCTTGCGCCTGTGGCGCCAGATCCAGGTCGTAGGGCAAACGGCCCGCTACCAGCCACAGTTTATCTTGCGCCAGGGCGTCGATGAGGCGGCGCTGGCCGTCGATGAACATGGCGTTATACGTTTGCAGCACGATTTGTTGCGCGCCTTGCGCAAAAGCAATGGCGGCAGCCACTTCCTCGTCCAGCGCTTCAGCCGACAGCGCATATTCGCGCACGTCCAGGCCAGCTTCAAGCAGCGCCGGCAGCATCGAGCTGCGCGCTTCCTTGTTGCGGCCCAGCGCCACTTCGTCGATTTCGCTGCGCGAGCGCACTTCTACCGTCAGCAGGGTCACGGGCAGGCCAGGGTCAAGCGGGCGGTACGCGCCTTGCACGCGCAAGGCCGCTGTTTGCAGTCGCTGCGACAGTGCCATGGCAGGCGCTTGCATCAGTGCCGGCGGGGCCACGGGGCGCGTGCGCCAGTCGCACACGGCGCGGTTGCGCTTGAGTTCAGCGACGCGCGCGAGCGCTGCGTCGATGCGCGCCATGGCGATGTCACCGCGTTCCACGGCGGCGATGACGGCCTCGATGGCAGCCGTCTGCTGCGCTTCGCGGTGCGAGATCAGGACGATGTCGGCGCCTGCCTGCAAGGTCGCGATGGCACCCTGGGCGATGCCGATGCCGTCGGCAATGGCTGCCATTTCCAGGCAATCGGTAATGACCACGCCCTGGTATTTCAATTCGCCGCGCAGCAAGTCCGTCAGCACGCCTTTGGAGAGGGTGGCCGGCACGCTGGTATCGGCCTCAAAAGCGGGGAAGACCACGTGCGCCGTCATGATGGCGTCCACGCCGCCGGCGATGGCCGCGCGGAAGGGTGCCAGTTCCACGGCGTGCAGGCGTTCCTTGTCGTGCGGCACCAGCGCCATGGCGTAATGCGTGTCGATGGCCGTGTCGCCGTGGCCGGGGAAATGCTTGGCAGTGACGGCCACGCCGCTGGCGCGCTGGCCGCGCATGGCAGCCATGCCGTAGTCGATGACGGTAGCGGCATCTTCGCCATACGCGCGCACGCCGATGACGGGGTTGTTGCGGTTGTTGTTCACGTCCAGCACGGGGGCGAGCAGCATATTGATGCCGAGCTGGCGCATCTCATCGCCGCTGATCTGGTTCATGCGCTCGCAGTCTTCGATGGAGCCCGCTGCCTGGAAGGCCATGGCCGCAGGTATCGGCGTGACGCCCTGCTCGATGCGCATCACCATGCCGCCTTCCTGGTCGATGGCGATCAGCAGCGGCGTATCGGATACCTCCGCGTTGATTTCCTGCAGCTCGCGGCACAGGGCCGATACCTGCGCGGGCGTGTGCACGTTGCGGCGAAACAGGATCACGCCGCCCACCTTCTTTTGCCGTATCAAGGTCTTGATATGCTCGTCCGCCTGCAGGGCGTCGAAGCCCACCATGAACAACTGTCCTGCTTTCTCGCGCAAACCCTGCTCCATGCTGCAACTCCTCCGGTATTTATTTTGACGACGGCATACGCATTTTGGCACCGTGGTGGCGCATCGTGGCGCTCACCGCAAAAGCTGCCTTGGTTTTGTATTTGTTTTGGTATTGTATTGGATTTGGGTTTTTGCGCAAGTGGTTATTAAGTGGTATTGCTTCGCTTGCGCAGCGACCGTATCGACCCAGGCGCTGGAACGACGCTGGCTGGGCCTTGGGGCAGTAGCTGCCGAATACGGGCGGCAGTTGCGTGCGACAGCTTTGCGACTGCAGGCAGCGCACCGGCCAGCGGGGATCGTCATTAATATGCATAGTAAGCCCGGCACAGGGCAAAGATGGCGGCCGTGGCAATGAAGGTCAGCTAGCGAAAGGGTATTGGGCGCATGGGCACTGCGGTGAAGTCGGAATGATAAGGTCGACGCTACCTTTGATTTGCGCAAGGTGATGGCGGAAAAAACGCGGCGCCCGCTGGACGCCGCGCGGCTTCAACGCTGTGCGGCGCGGATGCGTTCGATCCGTTCGGCGCTGGCCGGATGGCTCGACAGGTAAGGCGTGCCCTGTTCCAGCTTGCCCAAGGCGACAAAGACTTGCGCCAGGTGTTCCAGCGCTATGCCGTTCTGGCGCAGCATGGTAATGGCGTAGTCGTCCGCGTCGCGTTCGACGTCGCGTGAATACTTCAAGTCCAGCAGCAGCGGCGGCACGGTTGCCACCAGCGTCGACACGTCGCCAAACAGCAGTGCCGCACCGGCGCCCACGGCCGAGGTCTGGATGATGCGCCGCGTCAGGTGGCGCTGCTGCAAATGGCCCAGCTCATGCGCCAGCACGCCCATGATGGCGACATCGTCCGGCAGCAGTTCCACCATTTCATCGGTCAGCACGATATCGCCCGACGGCAGGGCAAACGCGTTCGGACCGATCTTGCTCTTGCGGAAAACGATGCGGTGCTCGGGCGTGCTGTCGCCGGGCGTGGACAGGCGCGCGAACTGGCTGCGCAAGGCTTGCTGGCGTGCCGTATCGAGCTTGCTCGCGGCAAACACGTGCTGGTCGAGGATATCGAGCACGCCCTGGCCCAGCTGGCGCTCGACGGACTGGGGAATCGCATAGGCGATGCCTTTCGCCACGACCGGCAGCAGGTACTGATAGCTGAGCCACAGCGCCAGCACGGTGGCCACCGTGGCCAGCAGGGCGCCGCGCCAGCTTTGCTGCAGCCGCACCACCCAGCCGTCGCGGTGGCCCGTGTCGTGCAGCAATGCGTTGAAGGCCGTCTGGTCGGCGATTTCCAAATAGGCGCCGTCGGGAAAGCTGACCTTGCGCACGGCGTGGCTGCTGCGTTCGGACACATGCAGCTCGCCTAGCGGGCAGCTGCGCTCGACGTCGCCCGCCAGCACGGCCACGCCATCGCGCACGGACAGTGTCACGTGGTACAGGCGCGAACTCTGGCCGTCGAAATAGCGGGCGGCCAGGGGCGCGTGGTTCGCTTGCGTGTTGGCGTCCATGCTTACAGCGACAGGTCGAAGTCCAGCAGGTCGACCATGCCTTCGCCAGTGGCAGATACCTGCTCCCCGGTGGCTGCGACAAAGGCATCGAGGCTGCCGTACACCAGCATGGAAGTCGCTTCCAGCCGGTATTTCAGCCAGCGCACATGGGCGAATGGCGAAAACAGGCCCAGGGTGACGACGATGCCCAGCAAGTTGGTCAGCATGATGAAGGTGGTGCGGCCCCATGTCAGCTGCGACTGGAACTGGTGCTGCTGCAAACGCGTGTGGTTCCAGATCAGGTTCTGGATCATGGTGAGGAACAGTGGCAGCACGATGAAGGCCCAGGCATACAGGGCGGCCACGGCGCCAAAGATGCTGCCAGCCTTGGTGACGTCATTGGCATTGGTGCTGAAGGCGGCGAAGACACTGGCGAAGACGACAAAGATCAGTACCAGGAAACCGGCCAGCAGCAGGGCGAAGAACAGCAGATAGGTCTTGTAGAAGCTGCCGACGCTGGCGTCGAAGCTGAAGTTGCTGGTGCCGAAGCGGCTATGCGTATGCTGGAAGCGCTTCAGGCGCTGGTGCAGGAAAGGCGTCATCAAGCCCAGGGTGAAGGTATTGAGGATGGGTAGCCACAGGAAGTATGTGTAAGCTTCCTTGGCGCTGCCGCCGAAACCGAAGCGGATGCCCCGGTAGCTGGTGTTGTAGAGCTTGAATTGCAGACTTTTCCAGACCAGCCATGGCATGACGGCCATCATCAATACGAGCATGACCAAGCCCACGACGGGCGAGATCTGGAAGGCGAGGTTGTAGCCGCCGATCAGGACCAGGCCGCGATACGGCCCTTCAAAATGGCGAGCGCATTGCCATGGTATTCGAAGCTGCTGCCGGCCAGGTGGGTGCTGGAATAGAAGTAGCGGTTGCGGCGCACCTTGGCCCAGGCCGAGTAAATGCCGAGGGTGACGATGCTCAGCAGCAGGTTGACGATCCAGATGCGGAAATATTCGCTGCCGGTGGCGCTGAAGGTAACGGCTGCACGTTGCGGCGTGCTGTTGTTGGTGTCGAAATCCACAGAGAGCTTCCTTGCTTATTGGAAACAAAACAAGATAAGGCAAGATTGAGAAGTTATCAATTAAAAATATTGTTTTTTGTAATTTAGATTGCTCTGCCGCCCGCGCCACCGCGATTTTCCCGTCCCGGCTATACTAGAACTCAACCACCGCCTAACGGGAAAAACCATGATCGTCGTCCACCATTTGAACAATTCGCGCTCGCAGCGCGTACTCTGGCTGCTCGAGGAGCTGGGCCTCGACTACGAGGTCAAGCGCTATCAGCGTGATCCGAAAACCATGCTGGCGCCGGCTTCTTTAAAAGCCGTCCATCCCCTGGGCAAGTCGCCCGTGATCACCGATGGCGTCAACACGATCGCCGAATCGGGCGCCATCATCGAGTACCTGGTCGAACGCTACGGCAATGGCCGCTTGATACCGGCGGCGGGCACGCCGGAGAAGCTGCGCTGGACCTACTGGCTGCATTTCGCGGAAGGCTCGGCCATGCCGCCGCTGCTGATGAAACTGGTATTCGACAAGGTCGAATCGTCGCCCATGCCGTTTTTTGTCAAGCCGATAGCGCGCGCCATCGTCAGCAAGGTCAAGAGCAGCTTCATCATGCCCAATCTCAACAGCCAGCTGGCTTACATGGAAGCGCAGCTGGAGAACGCCAAATGGTTTGCCGGCAATGAATTCACGGCCGCCGACATCCAGATGAGCTTTCCGCTGGAAGCGGCCGCCATGCGCGGCGGACTCGATGAGCGCCTGCCAAAGTTGACGGCATTCCTGCAGCGCATCCACGCGCGGCCCGCCTACCAGCGTGCCCTGGAGCGTGGCGGGCCCTACGATTTCGCCAAATGAGAATGCCTAAGCAAACCTACTGCGCGTCGCCACTTGCGGCCTGCGATGCTCACCTTACTTGAGTACGGTTGCGCTTCTTAGCCACAATTGACTTCCGCTCGCGACGGTTTTGTTAGGCGTTGTTGCGCCGCGTAAAACCTGTCAAGCGGAATTGGCTGGCAATAGTGCTTGCGTCATACGGTAAAATGCGCGATTCAAACAGTATCCATTTACCGCATGGCCAGACTCCTCGCTATCGACGGCTTGAATATCGTACGCCGCGTCTACGAAGCCAGTCCTGAACCCGATTCCGACCTAAAGGCGGAGATCGCGCTGCGCCATGCGCTGTCGTCTTTGCGCACCCTTATCAATGATCATGAGCCGACGCACATCTTGCCGGCCTTCGATTTTGGCGGCAACACCTGGCGCCACGCCCTGTATGCCGGTTACCGCGAGGGGCGTCAGCCCATGCCACAGGTGCTGCGCGACGCCTTGCCCGGCTTCTATGCCACCCTGGCCAGCTTCGGCCTAAATGTCGTGAGTATTGCCGGAGTCGAGGCCGACGACGTGATCGGTACTGCCGTCATGCGCTGGCTGCAAGAAGGGCGCGGCGCGGCCGTCATCGCCACCACGGACAAGGATTTACATGGCTTGATCGCCCACGGCGCGCTGGTGTGGGATCATTTCAAGGGTATCTGGCACGACCGCGCCTGGGTCGAGAAAAAGTTCGGCGTGCCGCCGGAACTGCTGCCCGACCTGCTGGCGCTGATGGGCGACGTCACCGACAGCATCCCCGGCGTGTCGAAGATTGGCCTGAAAACGGGCGCGAAACTGTTGCGCGCCTACGGCAATATCGACGCCGTGATGGCCGGCGCGGGGATTTTGCCCGGTGCGCTGGGCGAAAGCCTGCGAAAAGAGCGGGAAATACTGTATCTTTCAAGAAAGTTAGTCGCGCTCAAGACGGACGTGACTTTAGGCGTGACCTGGAACAAGCTGGTGTGGGAAAAGTAAGGCACGGCGCAAGACAAGAACAATCAAGCAAGGGAAGTAAATCATGATGTTAAAAACAGTCCTGATCGATAGCAGCGCGGTGGCACGCGGCCTGTTAAACACGGTCCTGACCGATGGCGGCTACGATGTCTGCGGGCAGACGCATACCAGTGCGCTGGGACTGGCGCTGCTGGTCAAGCACCACCCGCATTTCGTCTGCATCGCGCGCGAGCAGGTGGAAGACGGGAGCAACGTGGTGCAAACCATCCGCGCCCAGTACCCGAAGACGCTCATTTTCATGGTCTCGGGCGGCATTGACGCCGCCTCGCTGCAGGCGGCCCATGCGATGGGCGTGTCGGGTTTCATCGTCAAGCCCTTCATGGCCGACACCGTATTGAAAACCGTGCGCAACACGGTCATTGCCATGGTGCGCAAGCAGCAGGCGCTGGCCGCCGCGCAATCGTCGAACTCGGCCGATTGAACCGGCGACAGCTTAATGGGTCAGGTAGTACAGTGCCTGGCCCAATGACTTGCCGAGGTTCAGCAAAAAGTACGCTGTGGCACCCAGCAGCAAGCTGGCTCGCAAGACTACGGGTAAGGCATTCCATGCGGTGACAATCCGGGCGTGCAGTGTGTGCATCAGCGTATCCTTTCAGTCCATGATCAGGGCAAGCCCGTGGCGCTGGCGATGATGCCGCCGCCCAGGCAGACATCCCCATCATACAACACGGCCGATTGGCCCGGCGTGACGGCCCATTGCGCCTGGTCAAACGCCAGGCTGAAGTGTTCATTTCCATCCGGCAATAGCTGGCAAGCCACGTCGGCCTGGCGGTAGCGCGTCTTGGCGGACAGGGTGCCTGCCTGGGGCGCAGTGCCGGCGACCCAGCTGGCCTGGTCCGCCGTCAAGGCGGGCGACAGCAGCCACGGATGGTCATGGCCCTGCACCACCCACAGGGTGTTGTTGGCGATATCCTTGCGCGCCACATACCATGCGTCGCTGCTGCCATCGGCATTCTGGTAGGACTTCACGCCGCCGATGCCGATGCCCTTGCGCTGGCCCAGCGTATAAAAACTCAGGCCCACGTGCTCGCCCACTGTCTTGCCGTCGGCCGTTTTCATGGGGCCCGGCTGGTAGGACAGGTAGCGGTTCAAAAATTCGCGGAACGGGCGCTCGCCAATAAAACAGATGCCGGTCGAATCTTTCTTTTGCGCGTTCGGCAGTGCCAGTTGTTCGGCGATCTTGCGCACTTGCGTCTTCGGGATTTCACCGAGCGGAAACAGGGTCTTCGACAATTGCGCCTGGTTCAGCCGGTGCAGGAAGTAGCTTTGGTCCTTGCTGGCGTCGACTGCCTTGAGCAGCTCATAGCGGCCGGCATCCTGGGGCGCCTGGCGCACGCGCGCGTAATGGCCGGTGGCGATCAGGTCGGCGCCCAGGGTCATGGCGTGGTCAAGAAAAGCCTTGAACTTGATTTCGGCGTTGCACAGCACGTCCGGATTCGGCGTGCGGCCGGCCTGGTACTCGCGTAAGAAATCGGCGAACACGCGGTCCTTGTATTCGGAAGCGAAATTGACGGCTTCGATATCGACGCCGATGACATCGGCCACGCTGGCCGCATCGATCCAGTCCTGGCGCGTGGAGCAATACTCCGAATCGTCGTCATCTTCCCAGTTTTTCATGAACAGGCCGATGACTTCATAGCCTTGTTCCTTCAGCATCCATGCGGCAACCGAGGAATCGACCCCGCCGGACATGCCGATAACGACTTTCTTCTTGCTCATCTTGCTTTCCAGTGTACTTTAGATAATGTTGCTATGCGCTGTTAAAGACAGACGCATGCGTGTGCAGCAGGGCCAGCGGTGCGCGCCGGCCAGCCAGGTATTCGTCCACGCACTGCAGCACCAGAGGGCTGCGGTGGCGTTCCTGGCATGCCGCCAGTTCGTCGCGCGTCATCCACAGGGTGCGGATGATGCCTTCGTCCAGCGGGCGGTCATGCTCGGCGCCGGCCGTGCCGCAAAAGGTGAAGCGCAAATAGGTCACGTCCTCGCCCGTGCGCAGTGACTGATAGCGCGACATATACATGCCGACCAGTGCCGTGGGGATGAAATCGTAGGCCGCTTCTTCCAGCGTTTCGCGGATCACCGCCTGCTCCAGCGACTCGAACGGGTCGAGGTGACCGGCCGGCTGATTGAGCTTGATGCCTTCGCTGGTCTCTTCTTCAATCAATAAAAACAGGCCGTCGCGCTCGACGATGGCGGCAACGGTGACAGAGGGTTTCCAGATTCTCGGCATGATTCCATCCTTGAAAGAGCCGACATTTTATCTTGTTCTGCGCGCGCAGTTGGAACCCTGCCTTCTGTTACGCGGAGATATTGATAAATGACAACGTTTTAGTCAACAGCGGTGGGAGGTACTTACGTCTTTCCCGGGGCGCGCACTAGCATGGGGGCTGAGTCGGCAAGATGGCAGGAAACGCCCGCTAATATAGGCTTTCCGCGTGGTCAAAACAAGCATGCACGCACGCTAGACTGTGGTGATATTGATACACTTTTCCCACAATATGGTCGCAGCGCCGCATGGTGAAACGAATTGGGGGATGCTGGTGAAATTAGTATCGTACAACTAAAAGTTGCTGCTTCATAAACGTTTAACGCGCTGCTTTCCGTGTTAGATTCTAGTCAGTTTATTAATTAGCGGAGGCATCATGAGGATAGGCATACCGGCCGAAACACGGCCTGGTGAAACGCGGGTGGCAGCAACGCCCGAGACAGTCAAGAAGTTGGCAGCCAAGCATCAGATCGTCGTGCAGGCCGGAGCGGGCTTGCAAGCGTCGATTCCCGACGATGCGTATGCCGCCGCCGGTGCGCAGATCGGCAGCGCCCAGGAAGCCTATGGCTGCGCCATCGTACTTAAGGTGCGCGCCCCCGATGCCGCTGAACGGGCCTTGATGGCCAGCGGCACCGTGCTGATCGGCATGCTCAACCCGTTTGACGCCGACAATATCGCTGCCATGGCCACGGCCGGCCTGTCCGCCTTTGCGCTTGAGGCCGTGCCGCGCATTACGCGCGCGCAGTCGATGGACGTGCTGTCCTCGCAGGCGAATATCGCCGGCTACAAGGCGGTGCTGGTGGCGGCCAATACCTATCAGCGCTTCATGCCCATGCTGATGACGGCGGCCGGCACCGTCAAGGCAGCGCGCGTACTGATCATGGGCGTGGGCGTGGCCGGCCTGCAGGCGATCGCCACGGCCAAGCGCCTCGGTGCCGTCATCGAAGCGTCCGATGTGCGCCCGCCCGTCAAGGAGCAGGTCGAGTCGCTGGGCGCGAAATTCCTCGACGTGCCCTTCCTGACCGATGAAGAAAAAGAAATCGCCAAGGGTTCGGGCGGCTATGCGCGCGCCATGCCGGCCGACTGGATGCGGCGCCAGGCCGAACTGGTGCATGAACGGGCGAAACTGGCTGACATCATTATTACCACGGCCTTGATCCCTGGCCGCGCCGCGCCCGTGCTGATCTCCGAAGAAACGGTGAAAGCCATGAAGCCAGGTTCCGTCATCGTCGACCTGGCCGTCGAACAGGGCGGCAACTGCCCCCTGTCCGAACTGGGCAAGACGGTGCTCAAGCATGGCGTCTACATCGTGGGCGAGCCGAACCTGGCGACCCTGGTGGCGGCCGATGCCTCGGCCCTGTATGCGCGCAACGTGCTGGACTTTTTAAAGCTCATCATCGACAAGGGCGACCAGTTGCTGATCGACCGCGAGGATGAAATCATCAAGGCCAGCCTGGTGTGCGCGGGCAGCGAAATCTTACGTAAATAATGCAGCGCCGGAGAGAACAACATCATGGAAATCAGTCACACCATTATTAACCTGATCATTTTCGTGCTGGCCATCTATGTCGGCTACCACGTCGTCTGGACCGTCACGCCGGCCTTGCATACGCCGCTGATGGCTGTCACCAATGCCATTTCCGCCATCATCATCGTCGGCGCCATGCTGGCGGCCGGCCTGACGCAAGGTCCGCTGGCGCAGGTGGCAGGCACCCTGGCCGTGGCGCTGGCCGCCGTCAACGTGTTTGGCGGCTTCCTCGTCACGCAGCGCATGCTCGAGATGTTCCGCAAAAAAGAACCGAAGGCCAAGCAAGGAGCAAAAGAATGAGTCACGCCATGAGCTTCGTCACCATGAACCTGGTGACGATGATGTACCTGATCGCCTCGGTGTGCTTCATCCAGGCCTTGAAAGGCCTGTCGTCGCCCTCGACGGCGCGCCGTGGCAATGCCTTTGGCATGAGTGGCATGGCAATTGCCGCCGTCACCACCGTGGCGCTGATCCTCAAGCTGAAGGAACAGCAAACGGGCGGCATGGGGCTGACCCTCGTCATTATCGGCATCGTCACGGGCGGCGCCATCGGTGCCTACCTGGCAAAAACCGTGGAAATGACGAAGATGCCGGAACTGGTGGCGGCCATGCATTCGCTGATCGGCCTGGCGGCCGTGTGTATCGCCGTGGCGGCCGTGTCCGAGCCATGGGCCTTCAATATCGCCCAGCAGGGTCAGGCGTTGCCCATCGGCAACCGCTTCGAGCTGTTCATCGGCACCTTTGTCGGCGCCATCACGTTCTCCGGTTCGGTGATCGCTTTTGGCAAGCTGTCGGGCAAATACAAGTTCCGCCTGTTCCAGGGGGCGCCTGTCAGCTTCAAGGGCCAGCACATGCTCAATCTGGTGCTGGCGCTGGTGATGCTTGCGCTAGGCCTGGTGTTCTGCTTCGCCGAGGCGGTGGAGCCGGCCTGGACGCCGTTCATCGTCATGGCCGTCATCGCCTTTGCGCTGGGTGTGCTGATCATTATTCCTATCGGCGGCGCCGATATGCCGGTGGTGGTGTCGATGCTCAACAGTTACTCTGGCTGGGCCGCAGCCGGCATCGGTTTTTCGCTCAATAACTCGATGCTGATCATCGCCGGCTCGCTCGTGGGCTCCTCCGGTGCGATCCTGTCGTACATCATGTGCAAGGCCATGAACCGCTCGTTCTTCAATGTCATCCTCGGTGGCTTTGGCGGCGCTGCGCCGGTGGCAGGCGTGGCCGGCGCGCAGGAGCAGCGTCCCGTGAAATCGGGTTCGGCCGATGATGCCGCCTTCATCATGGGCAATGCGGAAACTGTCATCATCGTGCCCGGTTACGGCCTGGCCGTGGCGCGCGCACAGCATTCGCTCAAGGAGCTGGTGGAAAAGCTCACGCACAAGGGCATCACCGTCAAGTATGCGATCCACCCCGTGGCGGGCCGCATGCCGGGCCATATGAACGTGCTGCTGGCTGAAGCGGAAGTGCCGTACGACCAGGTCTTCGAGATGGAAGACATCAACGGCGAATTCGGCCAGACGGACGTGGTGCTGGTGCTGGGCGCGAACGACGTGGTCAACCCGGCGGCGAAAGACCCGACATCGCCGATCGCCGGCATGCCGATTCTGGAAGCCTACAAGGCCAAGAGCATCATCGTCAACAAGCGTTCGATGGCTTCCGGCTATGCGGGCCTGGACAATGAACTGTTCTACCAGCCGAACACGATGATGGTATTTGGCGACGCCAAGAAGGTGATCGAGGATATGCTCAAGGCGGTTGAGTAGGAGGAAGTTGAGTCAGATAGCATCTTGCGCGACTGAAGATGGCCCGCCTGCGCGGGCCATCTTTATGCCTTGGCCGCTGCCGCGATGACCTGATTGCGCCCCTGATGCTTGGCGATATACAAGGCCTTGTCGGCATCCGACATGGCCGCGTCCAGGCTGGCGCCAGCCGACAAGGAGGCTACGCCGATGCTGATGGTTACCTGCAACTGGCTGCCATCTGGCAAGGGGGTGACAGCGGCAGCTACCGCTGCGCGGATGCGCTCGGCTACCTGCTGTGCCTGCTGTACGCTGGCATCGGGCAATAGCAGGCCGAATTCCTCGCCCCCGAGGCGCGCTACTACGTCGGTGATGCGGCCCGTGTCGCGCAGCGCTTGCGCTACCGTGCGCAGCACGGCATCGCCGACCGCATGGCCATAGCGGTCGTTGACCTTCTTGAAGTGATCGAGGTCGGCCACGCCCACGCTCAGGGCGGTGCCGCTGCGCGCTGCGCGCGCCATGGCTTGCTCGGCCTGGGCTTCAAAGGCGCGCCGGTTGGGCAGCAACGTCAGCACATCGTGCAGTGCCTGCTGTTCCAGTTGTGCCAGCAGACTGGCGTTTTTTGCCGCCATTTCGCGCCGTTCGCGCATATCGAGCAAGAGGGCGCCAAAATAGCGCATGCCGTCGGCTACGCCCAGGTCCAGCGCCTTCATTTCGATAGGGATTATCTGCGTGTCGCGGTGGCGGATGGCGAATTCGCGTATCTTGCCCAGCTTGCTGGAGGTACACGAGTTGCGGATGTAGTTCATGACGTGGTTGTCGTGCTGCGTGCTGAAGGCGTCAGGCAGCAGGCCGTTCAGCGGCTGGCCCAGCAATTCTCCGCTGGCATAGCCCGACAGCATCTGCATGGCGTCATTGATATAGCGGATGCGGCAATGTTCATCGATGATGATCACGGCGTCAAGGGAGTCTTCCAGCAGGCGGGAAAGAAGTACTTCGGGAAGCGTGGCAGGCGGTGCCGGGGGCAAAGCTTCTGTCATGGAACGGTCTCTGAAATCCAGGTGACAGCCATTGTCGCACCCGCAGGCGGTTTACTCCATGCCGGATATGTTCCCTGTTTCTTTTTCGCCCATTCCACGGTGGCTGAGCGATGAATGAGGTTCAGCGCCGGCCGTACATCATCAGTTCTGCCAGACCTTTGCGCACCGGGCTGATGGCATCGAGCAAGCCCAGTGACAGGCCCAGCAAGCCTTGCGCGGGAGCGCTGCCCGTAAAAATGCGCGCCATGGTGTCGGTCACGCGCACGGTCAGCCCCCGGTCTGCCTGGCGCAGGCTGGCGTAGCGTTCCAGTGCGTCAGGCCTGCTGTCCTGTGCCAGCACGCGGGCCAGCGCGGCGGCGTCGCGCAAGCCCAGGTTCAGGCCTTGCCCTGCCACCGGGTGCAGGGTTTGCGCCGCATTACCGATGGCAACCGTGCGCGCCGTGCCTGCCGCCTGCGCGTTCAGCCCCAGCCGATAGGCCAGGCGCGCCGTCGTGTGGGTAAAGCGTCCCAGTCGGCTACCGAAGGCGGCGCCCAGGCGCGCCAGGAAGGCCGCGTCGTCCAGGGCCAGTAATTGTTCTGCGCGCGTCGGCGCTACGCACCACACCAGCGCGTAGCCATCGTCCTGCGGCAGTAGCGCCAGTGGGCCTTCGTCGGTGAAGCGCTCATAGGCGCGATGGGCGATCGGAGCGCTGGCGCGCACATGGGCAATGATGGCGCTTTGGCCATAATCGCGGCTGACAGCGCGCTCCGCTTGCTGGCCGAACAGACCGCCCTCAGCCTGTACCAGCAGGCTGGCGCGCAAGCTCGATGTGGCGCCGGCCTGTTCTATTTGCACGCTGAGGCCATCGGCATCCTCTGCGCTACCCGTTACCTGGGCGGGGCGCAAGCTGGCCACGCCCAGGCGCTCGCATACATCGGCCAGCGCGCTGACGACGGCGCCGTAACGCGCCACATAGCCGAGCGCCTCAACCCCATGTTCGCCGCGGTCCATCAGGCTGCGTCCGAACTGGCCGCGGCGCGAGACGTGAATCTGGTGGATAGGCGTCGCTTCGACGGGCCAGGCGCCTGCGGCCTCGAGAATCTGGCGGCTGCCGTGCGACAGGGCGATGGTGCGCGGGTCGCGCCTGGCTTGCTCGATGGATTTGGCGTCGAGCAGGGCGATGCCGGCGGCGCGCGCGCCCCGCTGCACCAGCAGGGCGGCCAGCGCCATGCCGACAGGGCCGGCGCCACAGATGGCGAGATCGAAAGTGGACGGTGTATGCATGCGGCGGCTTTAATCCTGTGACATCAGTTGTTCGATTTCAGCGACGCTTTTGGGCGCCGTGCTGAAGACTTCATGGCCTTGCGGCGTGACCAGCACATCGTCCTCGATGCGGATGCCGGTATGCCAGAATTGCTCCGGTACGTCCGCGCCAGGGCGCACATAGATGCCCGGTTCCACCGTCAGCACCATGCCCGGTGCCAAAGCACGCCATGGCTTGCCGGGTGCTCCGGTGTCGCGGTAGGCGCCCACGTCGTGTACGTCCATGCCCAGCCAGTGGCTGGTGCCATGCATGTAGAAGGGCAGGTAGGCCTGGTCGGCGATGACGTCCTGTACGCTGCCGCACTTTTCCCGCTCCAGCAGTTTCAAATCCAGCATGCCCTGTGCCAGCACCTGTAGCGCCGCCTCGTGGATGGCGCTGTGCGGCATGCCGGGGCGCACCATCTCCAGTGCTGCCTGCTGCGCCGCCAGTACCAGCTCATACAGCGCCTGCTGCGCACGACTGAATCGGCCGTTGACGGGCAAGGTGCGCGTGATGTCGGAAGCGTAGCCAGCGTATTCGCAGCCGGCGTCGATCAGCACCAGTTCGCCTTCTTTCAAGACGGCGTTGTTGGCGCTGTAATGCAGGGTGCAGGCATTGTCGCCGCTGGCCACGATGGATGAATACGCGGGAAATTGTGCACCGCTGCGGCGAAATTCGTACAGCAGTTCCGCTTCCAGCGCGTATTCGTGCAGGCCGGGCCGCGTGGCGCGCATGGCGCGCACGTGGGCCGCGCTGGAGATGGCGGCCGCGTGGCGCATCAGGCCTTGTTCTTGCGGGTCTTTCAGCAAGCGCATGGCGTCGAGCATGCCGTTGATGTCGTGCGCGATGGCAGGCGCCGTGACGCCGCTGCGCGCCTTCTTGCGTACATTGTGCAGCCAGACCTTGACCTGGGCATCAAGGCTGCCGCCCAGCGCATAGTAGATGGCGGTGGCGTCGGCCAGCACGCGCGTCATTTCCACGTCAAGTTCTTCGATGGGGAAGGCGCTGTCAAAACCGAAGCTGGCGCGCGCCGCATCGGGGCCATGGCGGAAGCCATCCCAGATTTCGCGCTCTGTGTTTTTGGCGCGGCAAAACAGGATGGCGCGCGCGGGTGCCGTGGCACTGGCGGCCAGCAGCACCACGGCGCTGTCGGGTTCCGTAAAACCGCTGAGGTAGTAAAAATAGCTGTCGTGGCGATACGGATAATCGCAATCGCTGTTGCGCGCCACTTCGGGCGCCGTGGCGAGGATGGCCACGCTACCGGGCAGCATCTGCGCCATCAGCGCCGCGCGCCGTGCCGCGTAATTGGCCATCATGCGGCGTCCACCTTGGCCGCCAGGCCATTGAGTGCATCGAGTTGCTTTGGGGTGCCCACATTGGTCCACTCGCCAGTATAGACTTCGCCACCCACGCGGCCCTGGTCCGCATACTGGCGCAGCAAATCGCCGAGCTTGGCGTGGCTGCCCGGCGCGATGCCATCGAACATTTCAGGACGGTAAACGCCGATATTGGCGAAGGTCCATTTGGTGTCGTCGGTATTGTTGATCGCAAACAAGGTCAGGCCGAAGTCGCCTTGCGGATGGAAGTCGGGATTGGGCACCAGATAAGTCCAGGCGATGTCGCGCTGGTCGGCCGGATATGGCACGCCCAGCACATCTTTGTCAGCCAGCACATCGAGTACTTGCTTGAAATCAAAGTAAGGGCAATAGATGTCGCCTGAAATGGCGAGAAACGCTTCCTCGCCCAGCAAGTGGCGCGCCTGGGCGATGCCACCCGCCGTTTCGAGCGGCGTGCTTTCTGGCGAATACGCGATGCGCGCACCATACGCGCTGCCATCGCCCAGGGTTTCCTCGATCAGATGGCCCAGGTGGGAATGGTTGATGACGATGTCCGTGATGCCGGCGCGCACCAGGTTGAGCACATGCCAGACGATCAGCGGACGGCCGCGCACTTTCAGCAGCGGTTTGGGACAGGTATCGGTAAGCGGACGCATCCGTTCACCGCGGCCTGCGGCAAAGATCATGGCTTTCATGGGTATTCTTTTCTGATTTGTTCAGTAATTTTTTTGCAGTTACGACACCGGACAAAACCGTAGCGGGCGGCAGTGATTTTTGGCCGGTGTCCTCAGAAAGTGTAGCCGACTTGCGGCGTCTTGTTTTCCAGCGCGTCCAGCAGGCGCACCAGCGGCTTGAGTTCCGTGTAGCGGTTGGCCGTCTTGCGCACGTAGTCGAGCACGGTTGGCAGGTCGCCCATGTACAGATCCTTGCCGTCGCGGTAATTGAGGCGCACAAACAGGCCGAGCATTTTCAGGTGGCGTTGCAGGGCCGTGAATTCGAAATCGCGGTAGAAGGCGTCGATGTCGGGATTGACTGGCAAACCCAGTTGCTTGGCGCGCTGCCAGTAGCGGATGACCCAGTCGAGCACCAGCTCTTCATCCCACTGAATGTAGGCGTCGCGCAGCAGCGAGGCGATGTCATAGGTGACGGGACCGAAGACGGCGTCCTGGAAATCGAGGATGCCGGGATTGGCGATCGAACCATCGTTGATGTGCATCAAGTTGCGCGAATGGTAGTCGCGGTGCATGAATACTTGTTGTTGCGACAAAATATTTGCCGTGATGGCCTCGAAGACTTTGTCCAGCTGGGTTTGTTGCACATCCGTTAAGGTTGCACCCAGATGCTTGCCGATGAACCATTCCGGGAACAAGTTCATTTCGCGCAGGATGAAGGCGCGGTCGAACTCGGGCAGCACGTCGGGTTGGCTGGCCAGCTGAATTTTCATCAGCGACTCGAGCGCTTCGGCATACAGCACGCTGGCGTTGTCGTGATTGAGTGCATCGAGATACGTGCTCGTGCCCAGGTCGGAAAGCAGCAGGAAGCCGTTGTCCAGGTCTTGCGCGATGATCTCGGGCACGGACACGCCGGCGCCTTTCAGCAAGCCGGCCACCTTGACGAAGGCCGCCACGTTTTCGCGCTCGGGCGGCGCATCCATGGCAATCAGTGTACTGCCTGGCAAGGTTGCATTGCCAGCCAGCTTATCAAAACGGTAGTAGCGGCGGAAGCTGGCATCGCTGGAAGCGGGGCGGGCGGACTCGGGCGCGACGAGGTTAAGCGAGCTTAACCAGGCTTTCAACAGGGTCAGGCGAGCGTCGGCCTGGGCCGGCGCGGTGGAGGAATTGGAAGAGAATGACATTAAGCGGCCTGTGGAATCGGGTTGATGATGCAGATTCCCATATAATAAGGGATTCAAATTAAAAAATCGCCTCTCAATGGTGCTTGCCCCTTCCAATTCATGAGCTGGTTTTCGGCCTCCCCCCCTTCGCAGCGCTGGGCTTTCGCCATCAGCGCGCTCGTCGCCGCCACGACGGTGCCCGTTCACGCCCAGAAAGCACCGCGTACGGTTCATGTGGAAGATCCCGACGCGCCCACCGTCATGACGGCAAACAGCATGAACGGACGGCCCGAAAGGGAGATCAATCTCGATCAAAATGTCGTGATTGAGCGGGGAAAAACCACAAAAATGACGGCCGACACAGCTTGTTACAAACAAGTTGAAGATCAGTTCGACGCCGAGGGCCATATCAAGATGTGGCGTTTCGGCGATTACTACACTGGTGACGTCTTGAAGCTGAACATGGAGACCGGCAAGGGTTTCTTGCTCAACCCGACGTACCGCTTTGACGCCGGTGGCGGGCGGGGCAAGGCCGAGCGCATCGACTTCATCAATCCCGATGAAGCCAATGTCATCGACGGCACGTACAGCACGTGCGAAGGGCCGAATCCGGACTGGTACTTGAAATCGAGTACCTTGAATCTCGATACGGGCCGCGACGTGGGTACCGGCAGCAAGACCATCATCTATTTCAAGGACGTGCCGATCCTGGGCACGCCGGGCATCTCGTTTTCCTTGTCGGGCGCGCGCCGCTCGGGCTGGCTGGCGCCTACGCCGGGCTTTGCTTCGAAGAATGGTTTCGAGCTGCTGATGCCGTATTACCTGAACATCGCGCCGAACCGTGACCTGACGTTGTACCCGCGCTACATACAGCGGCGCGGCATACAGCTCGGTGCAACGGGCCGCTACATGGGCGAGACGGATGCAGGCCTGTACCAGGGCGTAACGTCGTTTGAGTTCTTGCCTAATGACAAGCAAACCAAGTCCAATCGCTACATGATCAAGTCCAAGCACGAGCAGGCGCTGGCCAAGGGCTGGACTTACAGCTGGGATCTGCGTGAGGCGTCCGACAATAATTACCCGAACGATTTTTCGAAAACCGTCGCCACCGCCACCGAGCGTCAGTTGCTGCGCGAATTGCGCACCGATTACCGCACCGAGGACTGGAGCTTGACGGCGCGCGTGCAAAATTATCAGGTGCTGCAAGATCCCGATGCCATCAATAATCCCAGCCTGAGCGTGACGCGGCCGTATGACCGTTTGCCCGCGCTGAACTTTCACGCTGGCAAATACGACGTCTGGGGCGGCTTCGACTGGACCTTCGATGCGGAAGCGACGCGCTTCGCGCACCCGACACAGGTGCAAGGGTCGCGTCTCGTGGCCGTGCCGCAGCTGAGTTTCCCCATCCTGCGTCCTGGCTATTTCATCACGCCCAAGCTGATGCTCAATGCCAGCGCGTACCAACTCGACAATCATGCCGGGAGCAAGCCACTTTTCCCGGATACGTCGTTGACGCGCGCCGTGCCCACCTTTTCGGTCGACAGCGGCCTAGTGTTCGAACGCGATACGCATCTGTTTGGCGCCAAGGGCGGCACGCAAACCCTGGAGCCGCGCCTGTTCTATGTCTACACGCCGTACCGCGACCAGTCGCAGTTCCCGAGTTTCGATACGGCCGCCGGGACGTTCAACCTGACACAGATCTTCACGGAAAACCGTTTCGTCGGCAGCGACCGCATCGGCGATGCCAATCAAGTCACTGCCGCCTTGGTATCGCGCTTCCTGCAGACGGACGGCACGGAGCGCATGCGCCTGACCTTCGGTCAGCGTTTCTACTTTGCCGACCAGCGCGTGCAGCTCACATCGGCCACGCCGGTTAACCAGTCGCGTTCGGATATCTTGCTGGCCGCAACGGGCCGCGTGTCCGACACTTGGACCGTGGATAGCCTGGTGCAGTACAATCCCAGCGACCGCCGCCTGATGAGCTCTTCGTACACCTTGCAATATCAGCCCGGTGCAAAGAAAGTATTGAATTTTAGCAATCGTTTTCAGCGCGACGCCCTGCGTAATGTCGAGATCTCGACGCAATGGCCGTTGACGGACCGTCTGTATAGCGTGGGCCGCATCAGTTACTCCGTGAAGGACCGTAGCATGCTGGAAAGCCTGGTCGGTCTGGAATACAAGGGCGACTGCTGGGTGTTCCGCATGGGCGCGCAGCGTTTCGTGACGACGAACAAGACTGTCTCGACGCCGATCTTCTTCCAGCTGGAATTGACGGGCTTGTCGAATGGCCTGGGCCTGGGAGCGAATGGCCTGGAAACTTTTACCAAAACCATCCCTGGCTACCAGACACTGAGCCAGCCACTCCGTTAAGATAGGCACCGTTGCCGCCGCCGGTGTTCCCGGCGCTGGCACAAACCGGTTTTTTTATTCACCTGAACTCATGAGCGCTCTACACATTATGCGTAATGCCAGTATGCACCAATTCAAAATTGCAACGGTTTTGTTGTGCGCCATTTCCGGCGCCACGACTAGTAGTGTCTGGGCGCAACAGGCTGCGCCAGCTCCTGCGGCCAAGCCCGCTGCCGCTGCCGCAGCCGCAGTGGTCGCACCCGCACCTGCACCGGCCAAGGGCTTCACGCCCCCCGCCTCGAGCAGTGGCCAGAGCATCGACTCCATCGCCGTCGTCGTCAATGACGATGTGATTACGCGCAATGAAGTGGCGGCGCGTATCAAGAGCGTGCAGCAGCGCATGAAGGCGCAGAATGTGCCTTTGCCTGATCCTGCCGACCTGCGTCGTCAATTGCTGGAGCGCATGATTGTTGAACGCGCGCAGATGCAGCTGGCCAAGGAAATGGGCGTGCGCGTGGATGACCTGACCCTGGACCGCGCGATCGGTCGTATTGCGGAACAGCAAAAGATGACGGTGCAAGAGCTGCGCAACCAGATGGAAAAAGAAGGCACGCCGTTTGCAGCCTTCCGCGAAGAAATCCGTGATGAAATCATCATGCAGCGCTTGCGCGAGCATGAAGTCGACGCCAAGATCCAGATCTCCGATTCCGAAGTGGATAACTTCCTGGAAGCGGAAAAAGCGGCGGCCAGCGAACAGGTCGAGCTGAACCTGGCGCAGATTCTCGTGCGCATTCCGGAAAACTCCAGCCCCGAACAGATCGCCGCGCGCCGCGCGCGCGCCGAAGAAGTCAGCCGCCAGTTGCGCACGGGCGCCGATTTTTCCAAGATGGCAGCCACTTATTCGGACGCTAGCGATGCACTGAGCGGCGGCGATATCGGCTGGCGCCAGAGCGACCGCTTGCCGCCCCTGTTCACGGAACAGTTGATGAAATTGAAGCCGGGCCAGATCACGCCCATCATCAAGAGCAACAGCGGCTTCCACATCCTCAAACTGACGGATCGCCGTAGTGCAGCCGAGGCGCAAGCCGTCGCTGCCGTGCAGCAGACGCGTGCCCGTCATATTTTGCTGAAAATTACGCCGACCTTGTCGGCTGCCGAAGCCAAGCGCAAATTGTCGGAATTAAAAGAGCGTCTCGATAACAAGGCCGCCAAGTTCGAAGACCTGGCGCGTTTGTTCTCGAATGACGGTTCGGCGGCCAAGGGCGGCGACCTGGGCTGGCTGTATCCGGGCGACACCGTACCAGAATTTGAAACGGCGATGAATGCGCTGAAACCGGGGCAAGTGAGCGAGCCGATCGAATCGAGCTTTGGCTTGCATCTGATCGAAGTGCTGGAACGCAAGAGCGACGACGTCTCGAAAGAGAAGCAGCGCAGCGCCGCGCGCAACGCCTTGCGCGAACGCAAGCTGGAAGAAGCGACGGAAAACTGGGCGCGCGAAGTACGCGACCGTGCTTACGTCGAATTCCGCGCGGACGACCAGTAATGCTGCCCACTATTTGCACATGAGTAACTTGCCCCCAGCACGCCGCCCGGCCATCGCGATTACCTGTGGCGAACCGGCCGGTGTCGGCCCCGAAATCTCGATCCGCGCCGCCTGGGCCAGGCGGCACGAGGTCAACTGCATCTTGCTCGGTGACGCGGCCTACCTGGCGCTGACGGCCAGCCTGATCGACCCCGAGATCCGCCTGGCGGCGCTGTCGCTGCAAGCCGTGCGCAACAGCGGCCTGCCGCAGTTCGGCCCCGGCCGCCTGGCCGTGATCGACATTCCTACCGTCAATAACGTCACCCCTGGCGTGCTCGACAAGGAAAATGGGCGTTCCGTGCTCGCGACTCTGGACGCGGCCTTGGAAGGCATTGCCGCCGGCTGGTTTGGCGCCATGGTGACTGCGCCCTTGCAAAAGAGCACGATTAACGACGCCGGCGTGGCCTTTTCCGGTCATACGGAATACCTGGCAGAAAAAACCAACACAGCGCAAGTGGTGATGATGCTGGCCGGCGAACCCGGGCATGGCGAACCGACCTTGCGCGTGGCACTGGCGACCACGCACCTGCCATTGAAGGACGTGTCTGCTGCCATCACCATGGATAGCCTGGCCGCCACCCTCGATATCGTCCAGGCGGACTTGCAACAGAAATTCGGCATCTCCGCGCCGCGTATTTTGCTTACCGGCCTG
Organism: Janthinobacterium lividum PAMC 25724; assembly: GCA_000242815.2. GTDB lineage: Bacteria > Pseudomonadota > Gammaproteobacteria > Burkholderiales > Burkholderiaceae_D > Janthinobacterium > Janthinobacterium lividum_D. The sequence continues at coordinate 96,687 of AHHB01000044.1, read as the reverse complement.
AACCCGCATGCGGGCGAGGGCGGTTATCTGGGACGCGAGGAAATCGATGTCATCATCCCGGCGATCGCCGCGGCGCAAGCGCGCGGCATCGATGCGCGGGGGCCGTATCCGGCCGATACCTTGTTCCAACACAAATACCTGGCCGACGCCGACTGCGTGCTGGCCATGTACCATGACCAGGGCTTGCCCGTGCTGAAATACGCAACCTTCGGGCGCGGCATCAATATCACCCTGGGTTTGCCACTGATCCGCACCTCGGTCGACCACGGCACGGCGCTGGACCTGGCCGCGCAAGGGCTGGGGCTGGCCGATTGCCACAGCATGGAACAAGCGCTGCAAACGGCGCTCGACATGCTGCGCGCCAGCACCACGACCAGAGCATAGAGCGTAGGTCGGGTTAGCCGGCACGGCGTAACCCGACGCTGCTTGCTCAACCGATCCCGCCGGCCTGTGCCGGCTTTACCGCATTGATAGAAAACACATGATGAAACACGTTGCCCGCAAACGCTTTGGCCAGAACTTCCTGCATGACCGCTTCGTCCTCAACGACATCACGGCAGCCATCGCGCCGCAGGCGGACGATGCCATGGTCGAAATTGGCCCCGGCCTGGGCGCCATGACGGAGCAGTTGCTGCGCCACCTGACACAGATGCATGTAGTCGAGCTGGACCGCGACCTGATCGTACGCCTGGAAAAAACCTTCAATCCGGCCAAGCTGACGATCCACTCGGGCGATGCGCTGAAGTTTGATTTCGCGCAGATTCCCGTGCCGGCCGGCCAGAAACTGCGCATCGTGGGTAATTTGCCGTATAACATCTCCAGCCCGCTACTGTTCCACCTGGCGGACTTCGCGCCGCTGGTGAAAGACCAGCACTTCATGCTGCAAAAGGAAGTCGTCGAACGCATGGTGGCAGAACCGGGCAGCAAGGCGTATGGCCGTTTGTCCGTGATGCTGCAATGGCGCTATACCATGTCGCTGCTGTTCATCGTGCCACCGACGGCGTTTGACCCGCCGCCGAAAGTGGAATCGGCCATCGTGCGCATGATCCCCGTGGTCGAACGTCTGGCTTGCGACCAGGCGACCCTGGAAGCGGTGGTCATGAAGGCCTTCTCGCAGCGCCGCAAGGTGATCCGCAACTGCCTGGCCGGCATGTTTACGGAAGAGCAGATCAAGGCGGCCGGGATCGACCCGACCAAGCGTCCGGAAACCGTGGGGCTGGAGCAGTATGTGGCGCTGGCCAATTTGCTCAAGGCACCGCAGTAATCGCCAAGGCTGGGGTCAGACCCTCTCCACCACTAGCGCCTGAGCAGGCGTCGACGTGAGTGGGGGGCTGACCCCGGCGGTGATAATTAAAACCACTGGTCGACCTGCTGCAAATCCTGCCGCAGGGCAGAAAAGCAGTCGTCGACATGGTGGTTGCGGCTGATTTCATTGCGCCGCATCAAGGCGATCTTGCGCTTGCAGGTGGGGTGGCGCAAAGGCGCCACATGCAGATCGTCGTCGTTGAGGAAAGTCGTGTACAGGCTGGGCATGATGCCTACGGCGATGCCGGCGCGCACCACGCCGTACAGCGACTCGCTGTGTATCATTTGGTATAGGCTCGACGGGCTCAAGCCGTGCTGGCGCAGCGCGCTCGAGGCGAACTCCCAGATGCTGCCCTTGGTAAAGACGACGATTTCCTGTCCCGCCAGTTGCTCCCAGCGCACTTCCTTGAGCGGCGCCAGTGCATGGCGTCGCGCCGTCACCAGCACCAGCTCGTCTTCGAACAAGCCCACGCTTTCCAGCGAGATGGAACCGGGCACCTCGATACCGACGCAAAAGTCCAGCTGGCCCGAATGCAGCGCCTGCAGCAAGCCGTCATTGGGCATGTCGGACAGAACGATTTCCACTTCATCGCCATGCTGCTCGTTGTAGTGCGCCACCACGACGGCCGTCATCGCCATGGCGGACGGAATCGCGCCGATACGGATGCGGTGCCGGCCACTGCCGATGGCGCGTTGGATATCGGCAAAAGTGTTGCTTGCCGTATTCAGTAAATGCGTGGCGTAGTCGAGCGCCAGCTTGCCTTCGCGCGTCAATTCCAGCTGGTGGGTTGTGCGATTAAACAACCTTTTTCCCAACTGATTTTCCAGCAGCTTGATCGATGCGCTGAGCGCTGGTTGGGTCACGCACAATTCTTGTGCGGCCTTGCTGAAGCTGTTTACACGGGCTAGGGTGGAAAATGCTTGCAAATGTCGTAAGGAAATCTTCTTGCTCAGCGCATGCATGGCCGTGGCTTATTAAAAAAAGTAATGGATTTATAAAAATAAACAAATTTTCTTATCCCTCAATTTACCATATTCTGGACTGGTCTTACTTGTCTTGAATGCAATAATATTCAGGAGCAGAGCCTGGCATGCGGTAGTTGCATTCGCGACATTCGCGGCGGTGCGCCAGGCAAGGGACGCTGACACAAAATAATTCCAAAAACTCAGGGTGTATTCTTTTAGGGCTGCGACGATGAACAAATGGATGACGGGAACGGTGGTGCTCGGTGGCTTGCTGGCGGTACAGGGCGCGGCGCAAGCGCAAAGCAGCGTGCAAGTGTATGGCTTGCTGTCGGCCGGTATCGGCTATGTGTCGGATGAGGGGACCGGCAGCCGTACGCATGCGCTGAGCGGCACGAACCAAAATCCCCGCATCGGTTTCCGCGGCCAGGAAGACTTGGGCGACGGCAGCAAGGCCGTCTTCGTGCTGGAAAACGGTTTTAACGTCATGACGGGCACGGCCGCGCAAAGCGGCCGTTTGTTCGGCCGCCAGTCGTATGTGGGCCTGTCGAGCGATGACAAGGGAACGCTGACCCTGGGCCGCCAGTACGAAGCCGTCAAGGATCTGCTGGGCCCGGTGGTCATCGCCAGTAACGGCGTGCACATCGGCGATAATGATAACGGCTACAACAACTTGCGCGTGCAAAATGCCGTCAAGTATGTCAGCCCGAACATCAGCAACTTGTCGTTCACGGGCTTGTACGGTTTCAGCGAGAACCCGGAAGATTCCCACCGCAACCGCGTCTACAGCATGGGCGCCGGCTATAAGGTCGATGCCTTCAGCTGGGCCGTCGCCTATACCAAGATGTATCACCCGAATAGCCCCGATGCGCCGAATGGCGCCATCGGCAATGACTATGGCAGTTCCCTGTTGATCTTCAATAAAAGCGCCGTCAAGGGCGCCGGCGTGGACAGCCAGGCCATCGCCGGCACGGGAGGCTTTTATCATGTGGGCAGGACCAAGTTTGGCGCGCTGTACACCAACGTGCGCTACCACTACCTGGATCAAAGCAATCTGACTGTGCAAAACGTGGACCTGAACGTGAACCATAAGCTGACGCAGGCGCTGAACCTGGGCGCGTCGTATTTCTTTACTAGCGGAAAATACGACGTCATCAACAAGACGCCGAAATGGCATCAGCTCAACTTCCAGGCCGATTATTTCCTCTCCAAGCGCACCGACGTTGCCGTCACCTGGAGCTATCAGAAAGCGGCCGGCGATGCTACCTTTGCCCGCGTCTTCGGCTTCGGCGCGTCCGGCGGCAAGACGCAAAGTGTGCTGATCGTCGGCATGCGACATTATTTCTGAGTCTGATTCATCTTTACCGGTGTTGTCCCGCAGCGCCGTCCCCTGAAAGGAAGCATCTTGAAAAAGCACCTCATGTTGGCGTTGAGCCTAGGCTTGCTGGCCAACGCCGCCCACGCGGAAAAACGCGAGCTGGTCATTTCGGCCTATCCGATTGCCCAGCCCTTGTTCATGAAGTATGTGTACGAGCCGTTCAAGGCCAAATGCGCTTGCGATATCAAGGTGGAAACGGGGAATAATGCGGACCGCATCGCCAAGCTGGTGGTGCATAGCAAGAACCCGGTGATCGACCTGGTGCTGCTGTCCGATTCCGGCATGCTGGAAGCGGCGCAAAAGGGCGTGATCGAGCCCATGGATTACTCCAAGCTGAGCAATTACAAAGCCTTGTATGATGTGGCGAAAAACCCCATCGGCGGCAACTACGCCGTCGGCTACACCTTGTACTCGGTGGGCCTGGTGTACCGCAGCGACAAGATCGCCCCGCTGACGTCCTGGAAAGACCTGTGGCGCCCCGAGCTGAAGGGCCGCGTGGCTTTCCCTGACGTGAGCACCACGCAGGGTCCCTTGATGCTGCGCATGGCCGATGCGGCCTGGGGCGGCAAGACCGACGACTACGCGACCGGTTTTGCCAAGATCGTCGGCATGAAGGGCAACGTCGTCACGTTCTCGAAAAACAGCGCGCAGCTCGCTGCCCTGTTCGCCCAGGATGAAATCTGGGCCGCGCCCGTGGCGCGCTTTACCTGGTCGCAAATGCTCAAGACGGGCCTGCCCCTGAAATGGAGCATCCCGGCCGAAGGCCAGGCGGCCGGCATGAACGTCATGGGCATCGTGGCTGGCTCGAAGAATGCGGACCTGGCGTATCAGTTGATGGATTTCTGGCTCTCCAAGGAAGTGCAGACGCAGCTGGCGACCAACCTGGTCGATTCGCCCGTCAACAAGGACGTGCGCCTGTCGGTGGCGGCCGCCCAATTTAATACCTATGGCGCCGAGCAGATCAATTCGCTGAAGTTCGTCAAGCCGGAAACCGTCCTCAAGCAGCGCAGCAGCTGGATGACGCAGTGGAACAAGGCCATGAGCAAATAGTGGTGACGAGGAGAAAACACCATGTTTGCTGATCCAAAAAAGCGCCTGGGACTGCTGCTGGTCCTGTCGGCGCTGATCTTTATCGTCGTCTGCTTCCTGCTGCCCGTGCTGGCCTTGCTGGTCGACGCCTTTCGCGTCGGCGACGGCATGCAATGGGGCTTCGACCGTTTCATTGAATTTTTCTCGCAGGAATTCAACCGCACCATCTTTTGGCGCACGCTGCGCATCGCCGCGCTCGTCACGCTCGCCGCTATCGTCCTCGGCTATCCGGCCGCGCAAGCCGTGGCGCGCGTGTCGCCGAAGTGGCGCGGCCTGGTCGTCGGCATGATGATCTTGCCGCTGATGGTCTCGCCGATCGCGCGCACCTATGCCTGGATCGTACTGCTGGGGCGCAATGGCGCCCTCAACGCGGCGCTGGTCAACCTGGGCTTCACGGACGAGCCGCTGCGTTTGCTGTTCAGCGAGTTCGCCGTGTTTGTCGGCCTGCTGCAATTGCTGCTGCCGCTGATGCTGATGTCGCTGGCTGGCGCACTGGAAAACTTGCCGCGCGACGTAGAACCGGCAGCCGCCACCCTGGGCGCCAATCCATGGCAAGTGTTTTGCAAGGTCACCCTGCCACTGACGCAGGAAGGCCTGGTGGTCGGCGGCACCCTGGTGTTTACGGGCTGCGTGACGGCCTATGTCACACCGGCCCTGCTGGGCGGCACCAAGGTGCTGATGCTGGAAACCTTGCTGTACCAGAAGGTCAGCGTGGAAAGCGATTTCGGTGCCGCGAATGTGATCGCCGTCATCCTCGTCTGCATGACCCTGCTGGTCAATGCCGGCCTTAAACGTATTTCCTCGAGCCGGAGCTCCGTATGAAAGAAAGCCTGTTTTCGCGCGCCGTCCTGTGGCTGGTGTTTTTGTTCTTGCTGGGGCCTTTTGCCATCGTCGTGCTGGCCGGTTTTTCCGGCGGTGAAACGCTGGCGTTCCCGCCCGAGTCGTATTCGCTGCGCTGGATCGTCGAAGTATGGTCGGCGCCCGAATTTCGCCGCGCCTTCCAGACCAGCCTGGAGATCGGCCTGATCGCCACTGTCATCGCGCTGCTGCTGGGCATTCCCGTCGCCTATGCTTTTTCGCGCATGCCGCCGCCTGGCATCAGCGTCATCCGCCAGATACTGACGTCGCCGCTGATCATCCCCGCCATCCTGGTCGGCCTGGGCTTGCTGCACCACCTGGTCCTGAGCATCAACGCACCCGTGTATGTGGGCCTGCTGATCGGCCATATCGCGTTGTTGATTCCGTATTCGGTGCGCGTGGTGTACGCCAGCCTGGTCAACCTGCGCGTGGATATCGAGGATGCGGCCATCACCCTGGGCGCGTCGCGATTGCGGGCGTTCTTCATGATCGTGCTGCCCAATATCCGCAACGCCGTGATCGCCGCCTTCTTCCTCGCCTTCGTCACCTCGTTCAACCAGGTGCCCGTCTCGCTGTTCCTGACGGGACCGGGCATCAGCACCTTGCCCATCGAGATGCTGGGGCACATGGAAAACAGTTTCGATCCGTCGATCGCTGCCCTGTCGACCTTGCTGGTCTTGTTCACCATGGTTTTCGTGATGGTGACCGAGAAGGTGCTGGGCATTTCAAAATACATGTAAGAGGCAACACACGATGAGTTATCTGGAACTGCACAAGCTGAACCTCGGCTACGCCAAGAATACGACGCCGTAAAAGACCTGGACTTGCACGTCGAGCAGGGCGAACTGATTTCCCTGCTGGGCCCCAGCGGTTGCGGCAAGACCACCACCATGCGCGCCATCGCCGGCCTGATGCCGCTGCAGTCGGGCCGCATCGTGCTCGATGGCCGCGACATCGGCAAGCTGGCGCCGAACAAGCGCAATATCGGCATGGTCTTCCAGTCCTACGCCTTGTTCCCGCATTTGAATGTGTACGACAACATCGCTTTTGGTTTGCGCCTGCGCAAGGTCGCGCCAGCCTTGTTGAAAAGCAAGGTGGAAGCGGTCATCGCCGCCGTGGGACTGACCGGTTTTGAAACCCGTTTGCCGGCACAGATGTCGGGTGGCCAGCAGCAGCGCGTGGCGCTGGCGCGCGCCATCGTCGTCGAACCGGCCCTGCTGCTGCTCGATGAACCGCTGTCGAACCTGGACGCCAAGCTGCGCGTGCAGATGCGCGCAGAATTGCGCCGCATCCAGCGCGAACTGGGCATCACCATGCTTTACGTGACGCATGATCAGGAAGAGGCGCTGGCCTTGTCCGACCGCATCGTTGTCATGCACGGCGGTCGCATCGAGCAATTGGCCGCGCCGGAAGCCGTCTTCAACACGCCATCGACGCGCTTCGTCGCCAACTTCATGGGTTTTGAAAACCTGTTCGATTACCGCGATGGCGCGCTGCACCACGCCGGTGCCAGCTTGCCATACACGGCGCCGGTGACTTCCGGCACCACGATGATGGGCTGGCGTCCGGACAAGGTGCGCGTCTGCGCGCCGGACGACGCGGCTGGCAAATATCCGGGCACCGTGCTGGCACGCGGCTTCCTAGGCGACACCGTCGAATACCTGCTGCAAACGCCGCTGGGCCAGGTCAAGGGCATTTGCGCGGCCGGCAGCGCCGCCTGGCGCGAAGGCACGGCGGTCTCGTTCGTGCTGCCGTCCGACAGCGCCCTGTGTTTGGCGGCTTAATGGCCGTCTGCGTTCTCCTACCACCCGACCGGAAACGATGATGACGCAAGCTTTGAAAAAGATCTGGCTCGATACCGATCCCGGATTTGACGACTGGCTGACGATGCTGCTGCTGGGCAGCAATCCCGCTATCGAGTGGCTGGGCGTGAGCGTGGTGGCGGGCAATGCGCCGGTCGATATCACCTATGACAATGCCTTGCGCATCAAGGCCCATGACGCTTTGACGGTGCCCATTTATCGGGGCTGCGAAGAACCGCTGGCGGGCGTTATCGAGACGGCGCAGCGCATCCTCGGCGACAGCGGCATGCCCACCACGGGAGATATTTTGCCGCCCGGTGCAGCCACGGATGCGCCGGGCCACGCCGTCGACGCGCTGATCGCCGCCGTGCGCGCCCACCCTGGCCAGATCACCATCATGGCCATCGCGCCGATGACGAACCTGGCCACGGCGCTGGCCAAGGCGCCCGATATCGCGGAAAAAATCGTCGAAATCATCCTGATGGGCGGCTCCACCGACCAGGGTAACCATACGGCGGCGGCCGAATTCAATATCTATGCGGACCCGGAAGCTGCCAGCGCGGTGTTCAAGTCCGGCATTGCGCTGCGCATGTTCGGCTTGAACCTGTGCCGCCAGTTGCTGGTGACGAACGCTGAAGTGGAACGCCTGCGCGCCATCGGCACGCCGCGCGCACAGCTTCTGGCCGGCTACCTGGAAGCATATGTGCGCATCCGCAGCAGCGACGGTTGCGTGCCCATGCCCATGTATGACCCGGTGGTGGCCCTGTACCTGGAAGCGCCACAGCTATTCCAGTTCCAGAGCGCCCACGTGGCCATCGAATTGACGGGCGAACTGACGCGCGGCATGACGGTGTGCGAATTTCGCGTGCCGCGCCGCGCCGCCATCAACGTGCAAGTGGCGATGCTGGCCGATGGCCCAGCGGCGATCGAGCGCTTGATGCGCCGCCTGGCCGCCATATTGGCCTGACCTTTTTTCCACTAACGAAGCGAGCTTCATGCGACACCTTGCCGACCCCTTGCCAGCCTTGAGCATCGAACAGTTTTTACGCGCCATGCCGAAGGTGGAGCTGCATTGCCACCTGTTTGGCACGGTGCGCCAAGCCACTTTCCGTGCGCTGGCCGCCAAGACGGGCAATGTCGTCAGCCCCGAGGAAATCGACGCGTTCTATACGCGTGGCGACAAACCGGTCGGCGTGCTGCGCGTGCTGCGCGCGCTGGACGCGCACCTGATCGTTACGCCGACCGACCTGTATTGCCTCGCCTACGAATACCTGGAAGACGTGCATGGCCACGGCGTGCGCTATGCGGAGTTCTTCTGGAATCCGACCGGTACCGTGCGCGTCTCGGGCATCCGCTATGATGCAGCGCAAGACGCCATCGTGGCCGCCATCCGCGACGCACAGCGCGACTTTGGCGTGATCGGCCGTTTGATCCCCAGTATCGACCGTGAAGCCGCTCCTGCGGAAGCGGTGCAGGTGGTGGCGTGGATGAAGGCGCACCGCGCGCCGGAAGTAATCGGTATCGGCATCGACTACCGCGAAAACGACCGCCCGCCAGAGCTCTTTATCGAAGCCTACCGGGCCGCGCGCGAGGCCGGTTTCAAGTGCACGGCGCATGCGGGCGAATTCGGCATGCCGTGGACAAACGTGGAAACGGCTATCGAGCAGTTGCAGGTGGACCGTGTCGACCATGGCTACACGATCGTTGATAATGCTCAACTGGCGCAGCGCTGCGTCGAACGCGGCCTGGTCTTCACGGTGGTGCCCACCAATTCGTATTATTTGCGCACTCTGGCGCCCGAGCGCTGGGCGCTCGACCACCCGATCCGCGCCATGGCCAAGCTGGGACTTAAACTGCATCCGAACACGGACGACCCGACCCTGCACCATGTGACGCCGACGGGCGCCTGGATGATGATGCGCGAGTTCGGTTTCGGCCTCGACGACATGCGCGGCTTCATGCTCAATGGCCTCGACGCAGCCTGGATAGACGAGTCCACACGGCGCGACTGGCGCGCGCAATTTACGCGCCAATTCGATGCGCTGCGCGCGCGCGTGGTCGACGCCTCCTAAGCCGAAGCGGGTGGTGGCAGCAGCAGCGAGGGAAACGCCCGCTGCGGACAGGCCTGGCGCTCGCACACCTTGCAGCCGGTGCCAATCGGCGTGGCGCTGGACGGGTCGTGCAAATCGAGTCCCTTCGAGTAAATCAGCCGGTGCGCCTGCGAGATGTCGCAGCCCAGCGCCACGGCGAACGTCTTGCCCGGTGCGCGAAAGCCCGGCGAGGCGGTGCTGACCTGGCGCGCGATCCACAGGTAGGTGCAACCGTCGGGCATGCTGGCCACTTGCGTGAGCACCTGGCCCGGATGGCTGAAGGCGTCGTACACGATCCACAGGGGGCAGGTGCCACCCACCCTTGAAAAGTGAAAGTCCGTGGCCGACTGGCGCTTCGAGACATTGCCCGCGCGGTCGACTCTGACAAAGAAAAACGGCAGTCCCGCCGCCTCCGGGCGTTGCATGGTGCTCAGGCGATGGCACACGGCCTCAAAGCCCACGCCGAACTGGTGCGCCAGGCGCTCGATATCGTAGGCGCGCGTTTCCGCCGCCTGCAAGAAGCGTTGGTACGGCATCAGCAAGGCGCCCGCAAAATAATTGGAAAACGCCAAGCGTGCGCTCGTTTGCGCGGCCGCGCCCGAAAACCCTGCCGCCAGCACCAGGGCGTCGATCAGGTCGCTATGCTCGAGCAGGCTGATTTGCGCCGCCATCTGGAAGGCGCGCTGGCCGCCCGTCAGGGTGTCGGGCAGCCACAGTATGTGTTGCTGCGCATCGTAGCGATGCTTGCGCACCATGCCTGCGTCGCCATCGGACAGTCGGACCTCGATGCCGTGGCGCTCCAGCAAGCGGCTTTGCAACGCATCGAGCGTGCGCAACTGCGCATCAAGTTCGCCTGCCACCAGCTCCGCCGCGCGGTCCAGTTCATCGATATAGTTTTGTCGTCGGTTCAGGTATTCGCGCACTTCCTCGTCCGTGGAGGGCGCGGCCGAATTGGCGCCGCGGCTGCCGTCATCGAGGCGCGCTGCCAGCGTATCGGCCCGCTCCGCCATCACCCGGTAGCGCCGCTGCAGTAGCAGGATGGAACGGGCCAGTTCCGGCATGTTTTCCACCAGCATCTTGAGCTCGGCCATCGAGGTGGGTGGCGCGTCGGGCAATTCGCCCAATACGTCGCGCACGTCGGCTACCAGGCTGGCGCTGTCATGTTCGGAAAAGATTTGCGGATCGACCCCCAGCACGCTGCCGATACGCAACAGAATCGGCACCGTCAGCGGACGCTGGTTGCGCTCCATCTGGTTCAGATAGCTGGGCGAGATGCCCAGGGACTTGGCCAGCGCCACCTGCGTCATGCGCCGTTCCTCGCGCAGTCGCTGCAGGCGCACGCCCATGAAAACCTTCGCCATCGCGTTTCCTCTTCGCCGGTTTGTGGAATCTGCAAATTTACAATATTTGCAGATTAACAGATTCAGCTTTGCATTATCTCGCATTTTCACGCCTTGTTTGCGGCCCGTATTGTGCGAATAATGCAAACAGACCACTACCCCAATGAGGAGACACCGAGTGACCATGCAAAACGCTGCTGCTATGAATGTTCCGACCGTTCCACTGCTGATCAACGGCGAGTGGCTGGAATCGAAGACCACCGTCTGGCGCGATGTCGTCAACCCCGCCACGCAGGAAGTTCTGGCGCGTGTGCCGTTTGCCACGCCGGACGAAGTCGATGCCGCCATCGCCGCCGCCCAGCGCGCCTTCAAAACCTGGCGCAAGACGCCGATCGGCGCGCGCGCCCGCATCTTCCTCAAACTTCAACAGCTGATCCGCGAAAACATGGCCGACCTGGCCGCAACGCTCACCATGGAGCAGGGCAAGACCTTGCTCGACGCGGAAGGTGATATCTTCCGCGGCCTGGAAGTGGTCGAGCACGCAGCCAACATCGGCACCCTGCAAATGGGCGAATATGCGCAAAACGTGGCCGGTGGCGTCGACACTTACAGCGTGATGCAGCCGCTGGGCGTGTGCGCCGGCATTACCCCGTTCAACTTCCCCGCCATGATCCCCCTGTGGATGTTCCCGATGGCGATTGCCTGCGGCAATACGTTTGTACTGAAACCATCGGAGCAAGACCCGCTGGTGACGGAAAAACTCGTGCGCCTGGCGCTGCAAGCGGGCATCCCGGCCGGCGTGCTGAACGTGATACACGGCGGCGAAGACGTGGTCAACGCCCTGTGCGACCATCGGGACATCAAGGCGATCTCGTTTGTCGGATCGAGCAAAGTGGGCACGCATGTGTACCAGCGCGCCAGCCTGAACGGCAAGCGCGCGCAATGCATGATGGGAGCCAAGAATCACGCCGTCGTCTTGCCGGACGCAAATAAAGAGCAAACCCTGAACCAGTTGCTCGGTGCCGGTTTCGGTGCGGCTGGCCAGCGCTGCATGGCCGCCTCGGTCGCCGTGCTGGTGGGCGCCGCGCGTGAGTGGCTGCCGGAACTGGCCGTCAAGGCGCAAGGCTTGAGCGTGGGCGCGGGCAAGGATAATCCCGACCTGGGCCCCGTGATTTCCTGCGCGGCAAAAGAGCGCGTTTTCAGCCTGGTCGCCAAGGGCATTGAACAGGGCGCCGTGCTGACCCTCGATGGCCGTGACGTGAAGGTCGACGGCTATCCGAACGGCAATTTCATTGGTCCGACGATTTTGTCTGGCGTGGAACCGGGCATGGTCGTATATGACCAGGAAATCTTTGGACCCGTCCTGATCGTCGTCGAAGTCGACACGCTCGATGAAGCCATTGCCCTGGTGAACGCGAATCCGAACGGCAACGGCACGGCGTTGTTTACGCAAAGCGGCGCGGCGGCGCGCCATTTCCAGGAAGAAATCGACGTGGGTCAGGTCGGCATCAACGTGCCCATTCCCGTGCCCGTCCCGCTGTTCAGCTTCACCGGTTCGCGCGGCTCCAAGCTCGGCGATCTGGGGCCGTTCGGCAAGCAAGTCGTGCTGTTCTATACGCAGACGCAAACGATTACCCAGCGCTGGTTTACGGATGCGGCCTCGGTCGGCAAGGTCAACACCACCATCAGCCTCAAGTAAGGAGCTGGCATGGACTTTGAATTGAGCGACGAGCAGCGCGAGTTCCAGCAGGCGGCGCGCGCGTTTGCCGAAGGCGAACTGGCGCCGCACGCGGCGCATTGGGATGCGGAATCGATCTTCCCCGTGGAAACGATTGCCAAGGCGGGCGAGATGGGCTTTTGCGGCCTGTACACGCCGCAGCGCTGGGGCGGCATGGGTCTGTCGCGCCAGGATGCGGCCATCGTCTTCGAGGAACTGGCCGCTGGATGCACCTCAACCACGGCCTACATTACGATCCACAACATGGCCACCTGGATGTTGGCGCGCTGGGGCCAGGAAGCCCTGTGCGAGGCGTGGGTGCCGGCCATGGCCGCCGGCCAGAAGCTGGCCAGCTATTGCCTGACGGAACCGCAGTCGGGATCCGACGCGGCATCCCTGCGCACGAAAGCTGTCAGGGATGGCGATTTTTACGTGCTGGACGGCACGAAAGCGTTTATCTCCGGCGCCGGCCAGACGGACATGCTGATCGTCATGGCGCGCACCGGCGGCGAGGGTGCTGGCGGGATTTCTGCCTTTGCCGTGCCGGCAAATTTGCCCGGCATCGTGTATGGCAAGAAAGAAGAAAAGATGGGCTGGAATAGCCAGCCCACGCGCATCATCAGTTTCGACCAGGTAAAAGTACCTGTTGGTAACTTGCTGGGCGCGGAAGGCGAAGGCTTTGCCATCGCCATGAAGGGCATCGACGGCGGGCGCATCAACATTGCCGTGTGCTCGGTGGGTACGGCGCAAGCGGCCCTGACGCGCGCGCAAGCCTACATGAAGGAGCGCACGCAGTTCGGCCGCGAGCTAGCCCAATTCCAGGCCTTGCAATTCAAGCTCGCCGATATGTTGACGGAATTGGTGGCGGCGCGCCAGATGGTGCGCCTGGCGGCCTGGAAGCTGGATCAGGAAAGTCCGGATGCCACCGCATATTGCGCCATGGCAAAGCGTTTTGCGACCGACGTGGGCTTCAATGTATCCAACGATGCGCTGCAGCTGCACGGCGGCTATGGCTACATCCGCGAGTACCCGCTCGAACGCCATGTGCGCGATACGCGGGTGCACCAGATCCTGGAAGGGACGAATGAAATCATGCGCCTGATCGTCGCGCGAGCGATTTTGAAAGATGGCGCGACGGAGACCTTACGATGAGCAAAGTGTATGCCAATCTGTTGCTGGAACGCCGTGGCCACACGGCCCTGGTGACCCTCGATAACCCGCCGGCCCATACGTGGACCCTGGCCAGCCTGAACGCGCTGACGCAGCTGGTGGCTGACCTCAATGCCGACCCGGACGTGTACGCGTTGGTCATTACCGGTGGCGGTGCGAAGTTCTTCTCGGCCGGTGCCGATTTGAAAGTATTTGCCGACGGCAACAAGGACACGGCGTTCGCCATGGCCGCCGCGTTTGGCGAGGCCTTCGAAGCGCTGTCGGCGTTTCGCGGCGTCAGCATTGCCGCCATCAATGGCTATGCCATGGGCGGCGGGCTCGAATGTGCGCTAGCCTGCGACATCCGCATTGCCGAAGAACACGCGCAGATGGCCTTGCCCGAAGCGTCCGTCGGCTTGCTGCCGTGTGCGGGCGGCACGCAGCACTTGCCGTGGCTGGTGGGCGAAGGCTGGGCCAAGCGCATGATTTTATGCGGCGAGCGCGTCGATGCGGCCAAGGCCCTGGCCATCGGCCTGGTCGAGGAAGTTGTGCCAACTGGCAAGGCTGCCGCTACGGCGCTGGCCCTGGCTGCCAAAGTGGCGCGCCAGAGCCCCAGCAGCGTGTCGGCGTGCAAGACCCTGATCCAGGGCGCGCGCAGCCATCCGCTGGTCAATTCCTTGCCCGACGAACGCACCCTGTTCCTGGGCCTGTTCGATACGCAAGACCAGAAAGAGGGTGTGCAAGCGTTCCTGGAAAAACGTCAGGCGGAGTGGAAGAATGGCTGAAACAATCAATGAAACAATGGCTGAAAAAATGCTTGAAACAACGCTTGAAACAGTGAAGATCGAGGAGCGCGGCTGTCCCGGCGGCATGAAGCTGGGCGTCATCACCCTCGATGCGCCGAAGTCCTTGCACGCGCTGACGCTGGACATGATACGCGCCATCGATGGCGCCCTCGTGCGCTGGGCCGGTGACGACGCGATTGCCTGCGTGGTGCTGCAATCGTCGACCGACAAGGCCTTCTGCGCCGGTGGCGACGTGCGCAGCTTGCGTGCGGCCGTGACCGAGCAGCCCGGTGTCGTGCCGAACCCGCAGGCGCTGGCCTTTTTTGCCGAGGAATACCGGCTCGACCACCGCATCCATACCTACGTCAAACCGCTGCTGGTGTGGGGCGGCGGCATCGTCATGGGTGGTGGCCTGGGGCTGATGGCCGGTGCCAGCCATCGCGTTGTGACCGAAAGCACGCGCATCGCCATGCCGGAAATCAGCATAGGCCTGTTCCCCGACGTGGGCGGCAGCTGGTTCCTGGGCCGCATGCCGGGGCGCAGCGGCCTGTTCCTGGGTTTGACGGGGGCACCGATGAACGCGGCCGATGCGCTGTTTGCTGGCCTCGGCGATTACTTCCTGCGCCAGGAAGAGCGTGCCATGCTGCTCGACGCGCTGACGCTGGCGCCATGGCAGGCCAGCGCGCCGGCGAATCACCAGCAACTGAACCGCTTGCTGCGCGGTTTCTCGGCCCCGGTGTCGATGCTGCCCGTCTCCGAAGTGCGCGCCAACTTTGACGCCATCGCTGCCTTGACGCAAGCGCCCACATTGCCCGAAGTGGTGGCCGCCATTGCCGCCTACGATGGCGATTCGGCCTGGTTGCAAAAGGCGGCGCACTCGCTGGCCAAGGGCGCGCCCAGCTCGGCCGCCCTGGTGTGGGAAATGCGTGTACGCACGCGTCATCTGAGCCTGGCGCAAGTGTTCCAGCAGGAATTGATTGTGGCCGTGCAATGTTGTGCCCATGCCGACTTCAGCGAAGGCGTGCGCGCCCTGCTGATAGACAAGGACAACGCGCCGCAATGGCAGCCGGCCAGCCTGGCCGAGGTCAGCGAGACGTATCTGGACGAGTATTTTGCCGCGCCGTGGAGACAGCATCCGCTGGCCGACCTATCCATTTAACCATTTAAGTAGTGCATAAAAATGCTCAGGGCTAGGCGCCTCGCCGAAGGCAGTACGCCCAGTACGACTAGGCAAGGCAACAACGCCATGGGCTTTTTTAGGCGCGACAGGAGACTATAAAAATGCAACATATCGCTTTTATCGGCCTAGGCAACATGGGCGCGCCGATGGCCCGCAACCTGGTGGCCGCCGGCTTCCACGTGTCCGTCTTCGACCTGGCGCCGGCCGCCGTGGCCTCGCTGGTCGAGGCAGGCGCCACGGCGGCCGCTTCGGCCAGCGCGGCCGTGCAGACGGCCGATGCCGTCATCACCATGCTGCCCGCGAACAAGCACGTGCAGGACTTGTATCTGGCGCCAGGCGGCGTGCTCGATTCGGCCAAGCCCGGCGCCCTGTTCATCGATTGCAGCACCATCGCCGCCGACGTGGCGCGCCAGGTGGCGCAGACAGCCAGCGCGCGCGGCTTTGCCATGCTCGATGCGCCCGTCTCGGGCGGCACGGCGGGCGCGGCAGCGGGCACCCTGACCTTCATCGTCGGCGGTAGCGTAGCGGCCTTGCAGCAGGCGCGGCCCCTGCTGGAAAAGATGGGCAAGAATATTTTCCATGCGGGCGAGGCGGGTGCGGGCCAGGTGGCGAAGATTTGCAACAACATGCTACTGGGTATCTTGATGGCCGGTACGGCCGAGGCGCTGAACCTGGGCGTGGCGCATGGCCTCGACCCGAAAGTGTTGTCCGATATCATGGCCAAGAGTTCGGGCCGCAACTGGACCCTGGAAGTGTACAACCCGTGGCCCGGCGTCATGGACGGCACGCCCGCTTCGCGTCATTACACGGGCGGCTTCGGCACGGCGCTGATGCTGAAAGACCTGGGCCTGGCGCAGCAGTCGGCCTTGTCGGCAAACGCGCCCACGCCATTGGGCGCCTTGGTGCGCCAGTTGTACCAGATGCATGCGCAAGCCGGTTATGCGCAGCAGGATTTCTCCAGCATCGTGCAAATGTTGCAGCCTGCTTTGCAAACGCCTGTTGCCTGAGAAATTTTGGGCAAAAAAAAGCCCGCTGGTAAAAGCGGGCTAAATCCAATTCTTGGAAGAGTTGGAGGAGACAGATGCATTATGCTGCATCGCCACATATAACTCCAATTTATCTTTCTAATATCAACTATAGGTTTCAGTGATATCTCTTCCCGGTAGCCGCGCAACCGCTACCGTTCCCGCACCTCAGGCCGGATTGCAGGCGATCTTCACCGTCGTCACATTCGCTTCGCCCATGGTGCCGCCGCCCGTGCCTGGCTGTACCACGCACAGCAAACCTTTCGGCTGAACTGAGACACTGATGCCATACGGATCGCCATAGTTGACAGAGCCGGCCATGGTAAAGGCCGTGGCGTCCTTGGTCACCGCAGTGATTGTGTTACCGTTAATCAGCACCAAGCCATCCACCGTCAGGCCGGAAACCGTGCCGCCCACGCTATAGCTGTTTTGCGAGCAAACCACCGCAGCGCTGATATTGATGTAGTGACCAGCCGACCCGGAACCACCGCGGATGCCGCAAGTCATGTGGGCCGGTTGTTGTTTGACGGTGATGTTGTAGTCGGTACCATAGTCGATGCGCTTGTCAAAGGTGAATGACGTTTTGCCAGCAGGAATCGGCAAGGTGTCGCTGCCATTGGCCAGTATCAGTCCTTCATTGTTCAAGCCTGAGATCGTGCCGCTGACGTCATACGAGGCCTTGCCGCCGCAAGCGGCCAGTCCCAGGGTCAACAGCAGTGCGGCGAGTGGGCGCAAGCAGGATAACTTCATGTATTTCTCCAAAAAATAGGTGACGAATCGCAAGGATTACTGCGGCGTGCAGTCGATTGTGGCCGCGCTTGTGGCGCTCGAACCCATCGTACCGACCGTATCGCTGCCGTCGGCACTCTTTGAACCCTGGAAGCGGCACTTCAGGCCCGTTGGCTGAGTCAATATGGAAATGCCGTATGGGGCGCCGTCAGCTATCGCATCGAATTTATAGAAGTTGACACCAGCCAATGGACTGGTACCGTTGGCGCCCATGACCAGGCGCAAGCCGCCAGCACTCAGGCCCGTAATCGTACCGCTCAGGGCGTAGGTGTTGGTCGTGCAGCTGACAAAGGCCGTGCTGACGGAATAGCGCGATGCTTTGCCGCTGCCACTGCTAATACTGCAAACGGCGCCTTTGGGCTGCTGCGCGATGGTGATATCGTAGCGCTCATCTGTGTTGATCAGCTTGGTGAAAACAAAGCTGCTCTGGTTTGCGCTAACAGGCAAGCGTTCACCATTGTTCAGCAGAATCAGGCCATCTTTGGTCAGGCCGCTGACTGTGCCTTGCAGATACAGGTTGCCGCCGCTGCCGCCGCAGGCTGCCAGTGTGGCGGCGCAAGCCGCCGCCAGCATCGAGCGCAGGTACAAATTTTTCATACATTCTCCAAAACGAATTAGGTTGGGTAGCGCAACGCGGACGCTGGCGCCGCATTGGAATGGCGCCTATTTTAGTCTATCTGGCAAGCTGAATGACCTTGCCTTGTATCACCCTGTAACAATTTTTCGCCGCGAAGCGCTGGCCTGGCCCCATTACGTGAAAGCGCAGCCATGCCGGCGGCGCCGATCGGTGCGACAATACCGTCAGCCTGCGCACCGTGGCGCGGCATCTACTGTGAATCCCATGTCCCTTGCCCCTCTAAAATCGGCTGTGCCGCCCAAGGCCATCCTGTTCGATCTCGACGATACCCTGTGGCCTATCGCGCCCGTGATTGTCGCCGCCGAAACCCTGTTACACGACTGGCTGGCGACGCACGCGCCCAAGGTGGCGCAGCAGTTTTCCATCGAGGTGCTGCGCCAGCAGCGTCTGCTCATGCTCAAGGAGCAACCGCATTTCCATGGCAACTTGATCGAGTTGCGCCGCGCCGGCCTGCTGGCCGCCTTCGAGAGCGTCGGCGAGGACTGCGCCCTGGTCGAGCAAGCCCTCGTGCACTTTCTCGCCGCGCGCAACCGCGTCGAGCCGTATGACGACGTCCTGCCTGGCCTGGCCTGGATGCGCCAGCGCATGCTGGTCGGTTCGATTTCGAATGGCAATGCGGACCTTGAAGTTATCGGCCTGGCACAGCATTTCAAAGTGTCCATCGCCGCCAGCGACTTTGGCGTGGCCAAGCCCGATGCCAGCATCTTCCTGGCCGCCTGCGCCGCGCTGGACGTAGCGCCGCATGAAGCCGTGTATGTGGGCGATGACCTGTATTTCGATGTGACGGGAGCGCAAGGGGCGGGCATGCGTGCCGTCTGGATGAACCGCAAGGGCAGCGACGCCCACCTGGCTGCCGGCGTGCAGCCCGATGCCATCTGCGCCAACTTTGACGAGTTGCTGCTATGGCTGCAGCAGCAACTGGAAGATTGATCGCTGCCGGACGGGCGAACGTGCATAATACAAGTTGGCTGGCGCTGTCGGCGCAAATCTGCATGCGGCGCTTGCTACGGCGCTTACGACTTGTATTGCGACCTCTGCCACGGCCTGCATCACTCCTGGTATGACTACTTGTTTTATAGAAAATTGGCCTAATTAATTACACCATGCAACTCGATACACGCGCCCAAACACTGCTGAAAGCCCTGGTCGAGCGCTATATCGCCGACGGCTTGCCGGTCGGTTCGCGCGCCTTGTCGAAGATCTCCGGCCTGGACCTGTCGCCGGCCACGATCCGCAACATCATGGCTGATCTGGAAGAGCTCGGTTATGTTTCCAGCCCGCATACCTCGGCCGGCCGCATCCCCACGCCGCGCGGCTACCGCATCTTTGTCGACACCTTGCTGACCGTGCGGCATCTGGATGAGCACATGGTCGAGTCGCGCATGCTTCTGCAGACGCCGCAGCCGCAGAAAACCATCGCCAATGCGGCGCAGATGTTGTCGTCACTATCGCAGTTTGCCGGCGTGGTGCTCAGCCCGCGCCGGGAATCGGTGTTCCAGCAAATTGAATTCTTGCGCCTGTCAGAAAAGCGCATCTTGCTCGTCATCGTTGCCCCGGGGGGCGACGTGCAGAACCGCCTGTTGCTGACGCAGGCCGACTACACGCCGGCGCAACTGGTGCAATCGGCCAATTACATCAACCAGAATTATGGCGGCCTGTCGTTCGATGCCGTGCGCTTGCGCTTGCAGGGCGAATTGCGCCAGTTGCGCGACGACATGGGCAGCCTGATGCAGGCGGCCGTGGAAGCGGGCAGCGAAGCGATGGCCGACCATAGCGATGACATGGTCATTTCCGGCGAGCGCAATTTGCTCAGCGTGAGCGATCTGTCATCGAATATGCATTCGCTGCGTCAGATGTTCGACATGTTCGAGCAAAAAACCGGTTTGATGCAGCTGCTCGACGTGTCGAGCAAGGCGACGGGCGTGCAGATTTTTATCGGCGGCGAATCGAACCTGGTGCCGATGGATGAGATGAGCGTGGTGACGGCGCCATATGAAGTCAACGGCAAGATCGTGGGAACGTTGGGGGTGATCGGACCGACGCGCATGGCTTACGAGCGCGTCATTCCGATCGTCGATATTACGGCTAAATTACTGTCGAGCGCGCTCAGCCATCATTGAGCGTATTGCCTGCAGCGCCGCCCGCTCCCGCAGGAGCGCCAAGCTTGGCTCAGGCAGTTTTATGCGGGCAAGCCGTCTTGACGCAGTTGCCATAAATGGCCAAGGCGTGTTCGGCGATCTTGAAGCCGCGCTCTTCGGCCACTTTTTGCTGGCGAATTTCGATTTCTTCGTCGAAGAACTCTTCGACCCGGCCACAGTCGAGGCAAACCAGGTGGTCGTGGTGGGAGCCCTCGTTGAGTTCGAAAATTGCCTTGCCGGTTTCAAAATGGTTGCGGTTGAGTAAGCCCGCCTGCTCAAATTGCGTCAGGACACGGTAGACAGTTGCTAATCCGACATCCATATTTTCGGCCAGCAGGATCTTGTAGACATCTTCTGCCGTCAGGTGACGTACCGGGCTACTCTGGAAGATATCGAGTATCTTCAGGCGTGGCAGGGTGGCTTTCAGGCCGCTTGCCTTGAGATCACTAGGATTGTTACTCATGTTTGTTGCTCGTATGTGGGTCAGGTGCTTTATCATATAGCGTTTTGTCGGGGAGTGCCAAAATATGCATTTTTTGGCAGGCCGGTCACTCCTGGCGTTTTGTTCATCCAATTGAGGTCATTTATGCGCGTAACACCGGCTGTATTGCCATCTCTCTGGCACCGTATTTCATTTCGAGCCCCAGTCGTGGCAGGCATGGTCTGTGTCGCGCTCGCCATGTCTGGCTGCGCCAGCCGCGGCATCCTTGGCGAAAAGCCGGCCGCCAGCCAAAAAGAAGGCAAGGAAGTGGTCCCTGAGCAGGGTGCACAAACGACTACCGTTACGCCGCTGCAAAAATTCATGTGGTTTTTCTCGCCGTATCGTCCCGACATTCAACAAGGTAACTTTGTCTCCGAAGAGATGCTGGCCCAGTTGAAAGTGGGCATGACGCGCGACCAAGTGCGTTTCGTCTTTGGCACCTCGCTGCTGACCGATATTTTCCATGCCGACCGCTGGGATTATCCATTCCGCCTGGCCCGGGGCAATGGCGAAACCACCAGCAGCCGCGTGGTTGTCTACTTCGGCAAAGATGGCAAAGTTGAACGTGTCGAAGGCGGCAATTTGCCGACCGAGAAAGAATACATCAACCGTATCGCCGGTCCGTCGCCATTCGCCAAGGTTGCCAAGGCCGACGTGCCTGCCGCTGCCCTGCCATCGCCGGCGGCGCCAAGCGCCGTGCCAACGCCGGCCGATGCCACCCCCGCCATTCCTGTGAGCAAGCCTGACACTGTACCGGCAGCCATTGCCGAGCCCACCAAATAAGTTGCTGTAAGAGAATAAAATGACTGAATTGAAAATCGCCATCGCTGGCGCCAGTGGCCGCATGGGCCATATCCTGATCGAAGCGGTCAGCAATGCTCCTGACGCCGTGCTCGTTGGCGCGCTCGACCGCGTTGGCTCGCCGTCCTTGGGCCAGGATGCGGCCGCTTTCCTCGGCAAGCCTGCCGGCGTGCTGATCGAGTCCAGCTTGGCTGCCGGCCTGGCCGGCGCCGATTACCTGATCGATTTCACGCGTCCCGAAGGCACTTTGCAGCATCTGGCGTATTGCGCCGAGCACGGCATCAAGATGATCATCGGCACCACCGGTTTCGATGACGTGGGCAAGGCGGCGATTGCCGCTGCCGCCGAAAAGACGGCCATCATGTTCGCGCCGAACATGAGCGTGGGCGTGAATGTCACCATGAAGTTGCTGGAGCTGGCGGCGAAAAGCCTGTCCGAAGGCTACGACATTGAAATCATCGAAGCGCATCACCGCTTCAAGGTCGATGCGCCATCGGGCACCGCCCTGCAAATGGGAGAAGTGGTCGCCGGCGCCCTGGGCCGCGACTTGAAGGACTGCGCCGTGTATGGTCGCGAAGGCGTGACGGGCGAACGCGACCCGTCGACCATCGGCTTTGCCACCATCCGCGGTGGCGATATCGTCGGCGACCATACGGTGCTGTTTGCCGGCATCGGCGAGCGCATCGAGATCAGCCACAAATCGAGCAGCCGCATCACTTACGCCCACGGCGCCCTGCGCGCCGCACGCTTCCTGGCCGACAAGTCGAGCGGCCTGTTCGACATGCAGGACGTGTTGTCGCTGAAGAACTGAGGAACATTATGGCCACTGCGATCCTGAATGGAAAAGACATCACCGACGAAGCGAGCTTTCACGCGCAATGCGCGCCAGCCTTCGGTTTCCCCGCGTTCTACGGCAACAGCATGGATGCCTGGGTCGATTGCCTCAGCTATCTGCGCGACGATGAAAACATGACCCAGTTCCGTTTGAAACCGAACGAAGTGCTGGAAATTGTCGTGCAAGACGCGCAGGCCATGAAGGCGCAGGTGCCCGACTTGCTGGAAGAGATCACGTTCTGTATCGCCGGCATCAATGAGCGCTACGAAGATTATGGTGAAAAGCCGGCGTTGAAGCTGGTACTCAAGTGAATAGAATCGTAGGTCGGATTAGGCCCTGCGGGCCGTAATCCGACAACATTGTTGGCTGTGAAAGTCGGATTACGCGCAAGCGCTAATCCGACGTCCAGACGAGCAACATTTACACTACCTTGCGTTCGCGCAAGCCGTCGATCTGGCAGCCATCGAGGCCCAGCCACTCGTGCAGCACTTCCTGCGTATGCTGCCCCAGCAACGGCGGCGGCAAGCGGTACTGCACCGGCGAGCCGGACAGGCGCACGGGATTGGCCACCAGCGCCACCGTGCCCGCCGTCGGATGCGGCATTTGCACTTTCAAGCCACGCGCGAGCACTTGCGGGTCGGCAAACACCTGGTCGATGCGGTTGACGGGGCCGCACGGCACGGCCTGTGCCTCGAAGGCGCTGATCCACTCGGCCGTCGTGCGCATGACGGTAGCTTGGCGCAGCAAGGGGATCAGGGTGGCCCGGTGCGCCACGCGCTGCGGATTGGTGGCGTAGCGTTCGTCCAGCGCCCACTCCGGATGGCCGACGATGGCGCAAAAGCGGGAAAACTGGCCATCGTTGCCGATCGCCAAAATCATGTCGCCATCGGCCGTAGGGAAGTCTTGATATGGAACAATGTTCGGATGCGCATTGCCCATGCGCTGAGGCACTTTGCCGCCGCACAAGTAATTAGCCGCCTGGTTGCCCAGGGCCGCCACTTGCACGTCGAGCAGGGCCAGGTCGATATGCTGGCCCAGGCCCGAGCGTTGCCGTTCGGCCAGCGCTGCCTGCACGGCGATGGTCGCATACAGGCCCGTCATGATATCCGTTTGCGCCACGCCCACTTTTTGCGGCCCGGCACCTGGCTGGCCATCGGGCAAGCCCGTGATGCTCATCAGGCCGCCCATGCCCTGGATCAAAAAGTCATAGCCGGCGCGCGCCGCATACGGGCCATCCTGTCCAAAGCCCGTGATGGAGCAGTAGACCAGGCGAGGATTGAGCGCCATGAGGCTGGCCGCGTCTAAACCGTATTGCTTCAAACCGTCCAGCTTGAAGTTTTCCAGCAATACATCCGCTTCGCCAGCTAGCTTGCGCACCAGCGCCTGGCCTTCAGGGGCAGCCAGGTCGATGCACAGCGAGCGCTTGTTGCGGTTGGCGCACTGAAAATAAGCGGCCTCGGCCGTATCGCGGCCGTCTTCATCTTTCAGATACGGCGGCCCCCAGGAGCGCGTGTCGTCGCCGCGTCCCGGCTGTTCCACCTTGACCACGTCGGCGCCCAGGTCGGCCAGCAATTGCCCGGCCCAGGGACCGGCCAGCACGCGCGACAGGTCCAGTACGCGCAAGCCGGTCAGCGGCGCGGGCCGCAGGGTGGAGGCCAAGGCGTCCATCAGTTGCTGAAGGCGGAGATGCCGGTGATGGCGCGGCCGATGATCAGCGCGTGCACATCGTGCGTGCCTTCATAGGTGTTGACCACTTCCAGGTTGACCAGGTGGCGGATCACGCCGTACTCGTCGGAAATGCCGTTGCCACCCATCATGTCGCGCGCCACGCGGGCAATATCGAGTGCCTTGCCGCAGCTGTTGCGTTTCATGATGGAAGTGATTTCCACGGCAGGCGAGCCTTCATCTTTCATGCGGCCCAGGCGCAAGCAGCCTTGCAAGCCCATGGTGATTTCCGTGAGCATGTCAGCCAGTTTCTTTTGCACCAATTGATTGGCAGCAAGAGGGCGGCCGAATTGCTTGCGGTCCATCGTGTACTGGCGTGCCTTCAGGTAGCAGTCTTCGGCTGCGCCCAGCGCGCCCCAGGCGATGCCGTAGCGGGCGCTGTTCAGGCATGTGAATGGGCCTTTCAAGCCGCGCACGTCCGGGAAGGCGTTTTCTTCCGGGCAAAATACTTCATCCATGACGATTTCACCGGTGATGCTGGTGCGCAAGCCCACCTTACCGTGGATTTCCGGTGCCGACAGGCCTTTCCAGCCTTTTTCCAGCACGAAGCCGCGAATCGCGCCTTCATCGTCCTTGGCCCAGACGACGAACACGTCGGCGATGGGGCTGTTGGTGATCCACATCTTGGCACCGGACAGGCTATAGCCGCCCGGTACCTTGCGCGCGCGCGTGACCATGCTGCCAGGATCGGAGCCGTGGTCCGGTTCCGTCAGGCCGAAGCAGCCGATGAATTCGCCCGTCGCCAGTTTCGGTAGGTACTTTTGCTTGGTCTCTTCGTTGCCGAAGGCGTTGATCGGCACCATGACCAGCGACGATTGCACGCTCATCATCGAGCGGTAGCCCGAATCGACGCGCTCGACTTCGCGCGCCGCCAGGCCGTAGCAGACATAGTTCAGGCCGGCGCCGCCGTATTGTTCGGGTATCGTGCTGCCCAGCAAGCCCAGCTCGCCCATTTCGCGGAAGATGGCGGCGTCCGTGCGGCCATGGCGGAATGATTCGAGCACGCGTGGCACCAGGCTGCCCTGGCAATAGTCGCGGGCCGCTTCCAGCACGGCGCGTTCCTCGCCTGTCAGTTGATCTTCCAGCAGCAGGGGGGAATTCCAGTCGAATACGGTTTTGCTCATCACAGGCCTCGCAGGTGAGCGCCGGTGATCGGCGCAAGATTGAATATGCCTCATGGTAGGTTTTTGCCTAGCCTTGCGCAAACGATATTTTCGCACCCAGACATGCGTATTACGCATATCTTGCGCCATACTAGGGTTCTTTTACTGGCCGGATATCCCCATGTCACGCAAAATCCCCATGCTGCAAGCCTTGAATTGCTTCGAGGCGGCGGCGCGCCACCAAAGCTACACGCATGCGGCGCGCGAACTGTCGTTGACGCAAAGCGCCGTATCGCGGCAGATATCTTCCTTGGAAAGCTTTCTTGGCGTGCAATTATTCCAGCGCACGCGCCACGGTGTACTGCTGACCAGTGCCGGTGCCGCGTATGCGCGCCAGATCGCCGCCCGCCTCGATGGCCTGGAGCGCGATACGCTCGACACCATGGCGCGCCAGGGCGGCGGCGGGGCCTTGCAGCTCGCGTCCGTGCCCACGTTTGCCACGCGCTGGCTGATGCCGCGTCTGTCATCGCTGGCGCGCTTGCACCCCGAGATCGTCGTGCATATCGACGCCTATACGAAACCGTTCATGTTTGCCGATACGGAATACGACGGCGCCTTGTACGCGGGCACGCCCGAGCAATTGGCGCGCTGGCCCGGCACGCGCGCCACCTTGCTCATGCATGAAGAAATCGTGCCCGTCGCCAGCCCCCGCCTGCTGGCGGCGCGCAGCCATTGGCAGGCGCAGGATTTGCTGGAACTGACCTTGTTGCAACAAAGTACGCGACCGGGCGCCTGGCGCCAGTGGTTTGACGCCATGCAGGTCGATGGGGAACTGGCACGCTATGGCGCCCGCTACGAACTGTTTTCCATGCTGGCCATGGCGGCCGTGCAGGGGCAGGGCGTGGTCTTGTTGCCGCGTATGCTGGTCGAGGCGGAACTGGCGCGCGGCGAGCTATGCATCGCATGCGAGCGCCCACTGCGCGGCCAGCGCGCGTATTACCTGATCACGCCCGAAGCGGCGCATGAAAAGCTGGCCTTGCAGCAGTTGCGGCGATGGTTGCAGGACGAGGCGGCTTAAACGACCTTGGCGGCATCGAAATGGGGATTGTCGATGAAACCGATCTGGTTGCCGAACGGGTCGAGCAATTCCACCGTGCGGATGCCGTCGCCCACATCCGTGATCGGATGGTGCAGGCTGCCGCCTAGCGCGATAATGCGCTCGACTTCCTGCTCGATGCCGTCCACGCCCCAGTACGTCACGCTGCCCTGCGCGCCAGCTTGGCCGTCCGACAGCAAGCCCAACTCGAAGCCGCCGATGTTAAAGCCGACATAGAAGGGCTGGTCGAAATACGGCTGCGTATTAAATACCTGGCTGTACCAGGCCTTGGCCTTGTCCAGGTCGGGGACGGGATAGGTGACTGTGCGTAAGCCTTTGATCATATTGTGCTCCTGTTGGTCGAAAAAGTCGGCGAAATACCTGCTGCCATCATGCCAGCGGAAAAACTGGCATCGCGCTGGTCCTGGCACAGGCGGTCGATGCAATTGTCCGGCACGTCCAGACGCAGTCCAGCCAGGTCCGCAGGGCGGGAATGGGTATGTATTCCTGGCAGGCGAGCATGGCCGGCTTTGCTGCAAAGAACAAGATTGCTTTTATATTACACAGATATTGCACAGATATTACACAGCAAAATTGCCTGCCGGCCAAAATATGCCAGCCCGGGCCGCCAGCGCGCCGCGCTATCGGGCGGCGACAACCAGTATAATGCTCGGTTCATATCCACTATTGGCCGCACATCATGCAAGATAAATATAGTCCCGCCGACGTCGAACAAGCCGCCCAATCGCACTGGAAGGCGATCGACGCCTATAAAGCCGTCGAACACGACCCGCGTTTCCCAAAAGGCAAGTATTTTGCTTGCTCGATGCTACCTTACCCTTCGGGCAAGCTGCACATGGGTCACGTGCGCAACTATACGATCAATGACGTGATGTATCGCTATCTGCGCATGAACGGTTACAACGTGCTCATGCCGATGGGCTGGGATGCGTTCGGCATGCCAGCGGAAAACGCGGCCATGGCCAACAATGTGCCGCCTGCGCAATGGACGTACTCGAACATCGCCCACATGAAGCAGCAGATGGAATCGATGGGTCTGGCCATCGACTGGTCGCGCGAAATGACCGCCTGCAAGCCTGAATATTACAAATGGAACCAGTGGATGTTCCTGAAGATGCTGGAAAAAGGCATCATCTACAAAAAGACCGGTACCGTGAACTGGGACCCGATCGACCAGACCGTGCTGGCCAACGAGCAAGTCGTCGACGGCCGTGGCTGGCGCTCTGGCGCGCTGATCGAAAAGCGTGAAATCCCCATGTACTACGCGCGCATCACCGATTACGCGGAAGAATTGCTGGCCTATGTGGATGATAAGCTGCCGGGCTGGCCCGAGCGCGTGCGCACCATGCAGACCAACTGGATCGGCAAGTCGACGGGCGTGCGCTTCGCTTTCCCGCATGCAATCAAGGATGCGCATGGCGCCTTGATCGGCGACGGCAAACTGTATGTGTTTACCACCCGCGCTGACACTGTCATGGGCGTGACCTTCTGCGCCGTGGCCGCCGAGCACCCGCTGGCCATCCACGCCGCGCAAAGCAATCCTGCACTGGCTGCCTTCAACGCCGAGTGCAAGTTGGGCTCCGTGATCGAAGCGGACATGGCGACAATGGAGAAGAAGGGCATGCCGACCGGCCTGTTCGTTACGCATCCGTTGACGGGCGAGCAAGTGGAAGTATGGGTCGGCAACTACGTCCTGATCACCTACGGCGACGGCGCCGTGATGGGCGTGCCGGCGCATGACGAACGCGATTTCGGCTTTGCCAAGAAATACAATTTGCCGATCAAGCAAGTCGTCGAAGTCAAGGGCCAGCAATTTTCGACCGACGCCTGGCAGGAATCGTATGGCAGCAAGGATGGCGTCTGTGTCGCCTCCGGCAAATACGACGGTCTGCATTTCGCGTCCGCCGTCGATGCGGTGGCCGCCGACCTGGCCGAACTGGGCCTGGGCGAAAAGAAAACCACGTTCCGCCTGCGCGACTGGGGCATTTCGCGCCAGCGCTACTGGGGCACGCCGATCCCGATGATCCATTGCGCCGACTGCGGCGTGGTGCCAGTGCCGGAAAAAGACTTGCCGGTGGTGCTGCCGGAAGACTGCGTGCCGGACGGCACGGGCAATCCCTTGAACAAGTACGAAGCGTTCCTGCAGTGCGACTGCCCGCAGTGCGGCAAACCGGCGCGCCGCGAGACGGACACCATGGACACCTTCGTCGATTCGTCGTGGTACTACATGCGCTATACCTCGCCAGGCTCGAACGACGCCATGGTCGACGCGCGCAACGATTACTGGATGCCGATGGACCAGTACATCGGTGGCATCGAACACGCCGTCATGCATTTGCTGTACGCGCGCTTCTGGACCAAGATCATGCGAGACTTCGGTCTGGTCAAGTTCGACGAGCCTTTTGTGAACCTGCTGACGCAAGGCATGGTGCTCAACGAAACCTACTTCCGAAAGGATGCCGTGGGCAAGACCACCTGGTTCAATCCGGACGACGTGCGCCTGTCGCTCGATGACAAGGGCCGTCCGCAAAGCGCCATCCTGGTAGCCGATGGCCAGCCGGTGGAAATCGGCGGCACGGAAAAAATGTCGAAGTCGAAGAACAACGGCATCGACCCGCAAGCGCAGATCGAGCAGTACGGTGCTGACACGGCCCGTTTGTTTACCATGTTCGCCTCGCCGCCGGAACAGACCCTGGAATGGTCGGGCAGCGGCGTCGAGGGAGCGAACCGTTTCCTGCGCCGTGTGTGGACCTTCGGCTACGCCCAGTCGGCCACGATTCAAGCCGCATTGGCTGGCGGTGCCGCACCGGCCACCGGCGACGCGCAGAAACATCTGCGCCGCGAATTGCACAAGCTGCTGCAGCAAGCCGATTATGACTTGAAGCGCGTCCAGTACAACACCGTGGTGTCGGCCTGCATGAAGATGCTCAACACCCTCGAATCGGCCAAGTTAGACGATAGCGCGCAGTCGAAGGCATTGATCGCCGAAGGTTTTTCCATCTTCCTGCGCTTGCTCAATCCTGTCGCGCCGCACATCACCCACGTGCTGTGGCAAGAGTTGGGCTACGCCGGCGTGCAGGGCGACTTGCTCAACGCGCCGTGGCCGCAAGTCGATCCGCAAGCATTGGAGCAGTCCGAGATCGAGATGATGATCCAGGTGAACGGCAAGCTGCGCGGCTCGATCACCGTCTCCAAGGATGCCGACAAGGCCAGCATCGAAGCGGCTGCGCTGGCGTGCGAAAGTGTGCAAAAGTACGTCGAGACCACGCCGAAGAAGATCATCGTCGTGCCAGGAAAATTAATCAGTATCGTGGTGTAATCATGACGACTTCCTTTTCCGTTTCGCTGTTCGGCGGGCGCGCCTGGCGCGCCATGCTGGCCATCGCCCTGACCGTGCTGCTGTCGGCCTGCGGCTTTCATTTGCGCGGATCGAACGGAAGTTTCATGCTGCCGTTTGCGACGATGTACATCGGTTTGCCCGAGACATCGCCGCTGGCGATTGGCCTGAAGCGCTATATCCGCGCCATTGGCAGCACCCAGGTGGTCGACACCAAGGATGGCGCCGACGCTGTCCTTGAGGTGCTCAGCGATCCGGAGAGTAATCGTACTAAAAGCATATTGTCGTTGAATAGAAATGGCCGCGTGCAAGAGTACCAACTCGGCTATTCGATCAATTTCCGCGTCGTGGACAAGGCCGGCAATCAGCTGCTGGCACCGACGACCATCAACCTGGTGCGTCCGATCACCTTCGATGAATCGCAGGTACTGGCCAAGGAAACCGAGGAGGCGGCGCTGTACCGCGACATGCGCAACGATCTGGTGCAGCAGATCATGCGCCGCCTGGCGGCCATCAAGCCGGTGCTGCCGGCCATGTCGGTGGCGCCAGTGACCCCGGTCGCGCCGGCAGCCCCGCAGCAGTAACGGGGACGCCATGCAATTGCGGATAGACGCGCTCGATGGGCATCTGGCCAAGCCGCTGGCGCAGCTGTATGTGATCACCAGCGACGAACACTTGCTGGCGCTGGAAGCGGCCGACAAGATCCGCCGCGCGGCGCGCGCGCAAGGGTTTTCCGAGCGTGACGTGCTGACGGTGGAACGCAGCTTCAAGTGGGGCGAACTGCTGGCGGCGAATCAGGAGTTGTCGCTGTTCGGCGATAAAAAACTGATCGAGCTGCGCATCCCTACCGGCAAGCCTGGCAAGGATGGCGGCGCCGCGCTGCAAAGCTATGCCAAAAACCTCAGCCCCGATAACCTGACACTGATCACCTTGCCCAAGCTGGACTGGGCCACGCAGAAGGCGGCGTGGGTGGCCAGCCTGCAGCAGGCGGCCGTGTATATCGAGATTGCGAATGTGGAGCGGGCACAGTTGCCGGCTTGGATATCCCAGCGTCTGGGCGCGCAGGGGCAGAGTGCCGAACGGGCCAGCATCGACTTCATTGCCGAGCGGGTGGAGGGCAATTTGCTGGCAGCGCACCAGGAAATTCAGAAACTGGGCTTGCTGCATGCAGCGGGCAAGCTGACGTATGAACAAGTGCAGGATGCGGTGCTGAACGTGGCCCGCTACGATGTCTTCAAGCTGTCCGAAGCCATGTTGGCCGGCGATCCGGCGCGCCTGGTGCGCATGCTCGAAGGCTTGAAAGGCGAGGGCGAGGCGCTGCCGCTGGTCTTGTGGGCCGTCTCCGAGGAAATCCGCACGCTGTTAAAATTGAAGGCCGGCATGGCGCAAGGGCGCCCATTGGGCGCGCTGCTGAAGGAATACCGCATCTGGGGACCGCGCGAGCGGATGATGGAACCGGCCCTGCGGCGCATTTCGCTGCCGGTGCTGGAAGCGGCGCTGCAGCAGGCGGCGCAGGTTGACAAGATGATCAAGGGCTTGCGCGCCAAGGGCTACGCGGGCGACGCCTGGGACGCCATGCTGCAGTTGGGCCTGAAGATCGCCCGAGGCTAGGTTTTTATAAATATGGATGGAAGCGGATACGAGCATGGATAT
Organism: Janthinobacterium lividum PAMC 25724; assembly: GCA_000242815.2. Taxonomy (GTDB): domain Bacteria; phylum Pseudomonadota; class Gammaproteobacteria; order Burkholderiales; family Burkholderiaceae_D; genus Janthinobacterium; species Janthinobacterium lividum_D. The sequence goes on along the minus strand of AHHB01000044.1, from coordinate 65,390 downwards.
CTCTGAATATATGCAGGACGTCGGTATGCGCGCGCGCGCGGCATCGCGCGCCATGGCGCGTGCTGACAGCGCCACGCGCAACCGCGCCTTGAGCCTGATCGCCGCCGCCATCGTGCGCGATGCCGATCTGCTGCGCGCGGCCAATCAGCGCGACCTCGATGCGGCGGCCGCCGCCGGTCTGGCGCCAGCCATGCTCGACCGTCTGACCTTATCCGACGCCGCCATCGCCAGCATGGTTGAAGGCTTGACGCAGATCGTTGCGCTGGCCGATCCGATCGGCGAAATATCGAACATGAAATATCGTCCGACGGGCATCCAGGTGGGGCAGATGCGCGTGCCGCTGGGCGTCATCGGCATCATCTATGAAGCGCGTCCGAACGTGACGATAGACGCCGCCGGCCTGTGCATCAAGAGCGGCAACGCGACGATTTTACGCGGCGGTTCGGAAGCGATTCATTGCAACCGTGCGCTGGCCAAGCTGGTGGCAGAGGGCTTGCTGGGAGCAGGTCTTCCGGCCGATGCCGTGCAAGTGATCGACACCACCGACCGCGCCGCCGTCGGCTGTCTGATCACCATGCCGCAATACGTGGACGTCATCGTGCCGCGCGGCGGCAAGGGACTGATCGCACGCCTGATGGAAGAGGCGACCGTGCCGATGATCAAGCACCTCGATGGCATCTGCCACGTGTATATCGACGCCAAGGCCGATGTCAGGAAAGCGATTGATATCGGCTTCAACGCGAAGTGCCATCGCTACGGTACCTGCAACACCATGGAAACGCTGCTGGTGTCGCGCGCCATCGCCGCCAGCGTACTGCCACAGCTGGCCGAACTGTACCTGAGCAAGCAGGTGGAACTGCGTGCCGATCCTGAAAGCCATGCGATTCTGGCTGCCGCTTCCTATCCGCATCTGGTGCCGGCCACCGAGGAAGACTGGCGCACCGAATACCTGGCGGCGATCCTGTCGGTGAAGGTGGTCGACGGCATCGACGAAGCGATGGACCACATTAATCAGTATTCGTCCAAGCACACGGAGTCCATCATCACGGAAGACTACAGCGATGCGCTGCGCTTCCTGCGCGAAGTCGATTCCGCCTCGGTGATGGTGAATGCCTCGACGCGTTTCGCCGATGGTTTTGAATATGGCCTGGGCGCCGAGATCGGCATCTCGAACGACAAGCTGCACGCGCGCGGCCCGGTGGGACTGGAAGGCCTGACATCACTCAAGTACGTGGTCTTTGGCCACGGTGAAGTGCGCAAGTAAGAATGGTATGTAGTACGTCTTCGCGGGCGGCCCACAAGGTGGCCCGTGCTCTCATTTCTGTAGCTATCTGACACTGGGAACCCCATGCTCTATCTCTGGATCAAAGCCTTGCACATCGTCTTTGTCACATCCTGGTTTGCCGGCCTGTTTTATTTGCCGCGTATTTTCGTGAACCTGGCGATGGAGACGGAAACGGTAGCCACCGAGCGCCTGTTACTGATGGCGCGCAAACTGTACCGCTTCATGTCGGTGCTGGCGCTGCCGGCGATGGTGCTGGGGCTGGTGTTGATGTGGATGATGTTTGGTGGCGGGGAAGGCCGCGTGAAGATACCGGGCTGGATGCACGCCAAGCTGACCTTCGTGGTGCTGCTGCTCGGCTATCACCACGCCTGCGGCGCTATCTTGCGCAAGTTTGAAAAAGGTCTCAACAAGCGCAGCCATACCTGGTTCCGCTGGTTCAATGAAGTGCCGGTGGTAATGCTGTTGGTCGTTGTCGTGCTGGTCGTGGTCAAGCCTTTCTAGGGGAATCGAGATGAGTGCAAGCCAGAGCAAAGTCGTGCAGTATTTCTTCGCGCCCCACTCGCCATGGACCTACCTGGGTCACGCGCGCCTGATGGCCATCGCCGCGAAGACCGGCGCACAGATCGACATTCGTCCCTTTGACCTGGGCAAGGTCTTCAGCGTCTCGGGCGGCCTGCCGCTGGCCAAGCGCGCGCCGCAGCGCCAGGCGTATCGCCTGGCCGAACTGGCGCGCTGGTCGGCTTACCTGCAAGTGCCGCTGACCCTGCAGCCGAAGTTCTTCCCCGTGTCGCCGGAAGCGTCTGCCAAGCTCATCATCGCGACGCGATTGGCGCATGGCGTGGAAGCATCGCTGAAGCTGGCGCACGCTATCATGCGCGGCCTGTGGGCCGAAGAGCGCAACATCGGCGACGAGGAAACCCTGGTGCAGATCGCGCTCGATGCCGGTCTTGATGGCCGCCAGTTGCTGAAAACATCGGACACGGCCAGCGTGCAGGCCGAGTACGATGCCAACACGGAGGCCGCGACTGCCGCCAGCGTCTTCGGCTCGCCGTGGTACATCGTCGATGGCGAAGGATACTGGGGCCAGGACCGCCTCGATTTTGTCGAGCGCGCGCTGGAGATGTTGTAGTTGTAGGTCGGATTAGCGCTGCGCGCGTAATCCGACAAGTTTTGAAATTTTTAGTTAATTGTTTTTCAACGGATAAAAGGTACACCATGGCTTCATATTTTTGCCCATGCCCGCGTGGCATGGAAGCGGCACTGGCCGAGGAACTGGGCGAGATTGCCCAGGATAGTACGACCATGAAGGTGCATAACCAGGTGCCGGGCGGCGTACACTGTTCGGGCGACCTGCTCGATTCCTACCGCATCAACCTGCATTCGCGCATCGCTTCGCGCGTGCTGATGCGCATGGCCCATTCCGGCTACAAGACGGAAAACGATATTTATGACCTGACCCTGGCGCAATCCTGGGAAGACTGGTTCGGCGTGCACCACACCATCCGTGTCGACGTCACGGCCGTGAAGTCGCCGCTGCGCAGCCTGGAATTTACCACCCTGAAGATCAAGGATGCGATCTGCGACCGCTTCCGCGACCAGTTCAACGAACGGCCATCGGTCAACACCAAGACGCCGGACATGCGCATCGTCGGCTTCCTCGACGCGCACACGTTTACGGTCTACCTCGACACCTCGGGCGAAGCCCTGTTCAAGCGCGGCTGGCGTGAAGAGACGGGCGACGCACCGCTGCGCGAAAACCTGGCCGCTGGCCTGTTGCGCGTGTCGGGCTGGAAGCCGGGCATGGTGCTGTTTGACCCGATGTGCGGTTCCGGCACCATCCTGGCCGAAGCGGCGCAGATGCTGCAAGGCATTCCACCGGGCGCCTCGCGCCAGTTCGCCTTCGAAAACTTCCACGACTTCGACCCAGCGCCGTGGAATGCCATGAAAAACGCCATCAAGGTCAATCCGCTGCCTGCCGAACCGACCATTTTCGGCAGCGACATCTCGGGCGACATGGTGGCCATGACGCGCCATAACCTGCGTTGTGCCGGCGTGCGCTTCGACGTACCCTTGAAACAGATCGAGGCGCAGGAAGTCAAGCCGCCAAGCGACGTGCCGGGCATCATGCTGACCAACCCGCCATACGGCGAGCGTATCGGCGTGCGCGGCGATAGCACCATTCCGGAAGATGAACTGTCGACGTCCTTCTATTCGGCCATGGGCACGACGCTCAAGCAGCGCTTCGCTGGCTGGACCGTATTCCTGTTTACGGCCGACCTGGGCCTGCCCAAGCTGCTGCGCCTGAAAGAAGCGCGCAAGACGCCATTCTTCAACGGTGCGCTGGAATGCCGTTTGTTCCGTTTCGATATGGTGGCAGGCTACAACCGCCGCGAAGAAGCAAAGCCTAAAAATATCTGATTAAACCTACTGCGCGTCGTGACTTGCGGCCTGTGGTGCTCACCGTACTGAAGTACGGTTGCGCTCTGGGCCACAATTGACTTGCGCTCGCTACGGCTTTCTCAGATATTTTGGCAGCTGAGAAAGCCGGATGTGTCACCCTGGACCCGCCATGTTTCCCATCCCTCCGGCCAACGTGCCGCCCGACCCGGTCACGCCCGTTCCGCCGCCCGCCCCTAGCCATATGGCGCCGCTGAGCCGTGGTGCGCTGGCCATGATGCTGGCCGGCATGTCGATGCTCGGCCCCCTGTCGATCGACACGTATCTGCCGGCCTTTGGCGCGATCCAGGATTCGCTGCAAGCGTCACCGCTGGAAGTGCAGCAGTCGCTGACGTTCTACATGCTCGCTTTTGCCGGCATGGTGCTGTGGCATGGTGCGATCTCGGACACGTTTGGCCGGCGCAATGTCATCCTGGTGTCGCTGCTGATGTTTGCCATCGGCTCGCTCGGCTGTGCCTCGGCGCACACGGTGCACTATCTGTGGTTCTTCCGCATGATGCAGGGCATGTCAGCCGGCGCTGGCGTAGTGATCAGCCGCGCCATCATCCGCGACCTGTATGCCGATGCTGCAGCGGCGCGGTTGCTGTCGCTGGTGACGATGATCTTTTCCATCGCCCCGGCCGTGGCGCCGATTCTGGGTGGCTGGATCGTCATCTGGTTCGACTGGCGCTCGATCTTCCTGTTCCTCGCCCTTTACACGGTGATCTTGCTGGCCTTTTGCTACTGGCGCCTGCCTGAAACTTTGCCTTTGGCCAAACGCCAGCCTTTCAATCCCCGTTTCCTGGCATCGAGCTATGGACAGATCCTGCGCTCGCCCCTGTTCCACATCAAGGCCGGCATCGTCGCGCTCAATTTCGCCGGTTTGTTCCTGTTCATCACGGCAGCGCCGGAAATGCTGCCCAAGCAGCTGCACCTGGGACCATCGCAGTTTGGCTGGCTGTTCATTCCATGCGTGAGCGGGATTTTCATGGGCGCCCTGGCGGCCAACCGTATCGCCGGCAAGGTGACGTTCGCGCGCCAGATCGGCATCGGCTTCACCTTCTTGCTGTGCGCGGCCAGCGTCAATGTCGCTTACCATCTGTTCTTGCCACCATCGCTGCCCTGGTCAGTGCTGCCGTTGTTCTTCTACACTTTCGGCATGTCGCTGGTGGGGCCGGGCGCGACCCTGCTGGCGCTCGACCTGTTCCCGCATATCCGCGGCACTGTCGCCTCGTGCCAGTCGTTCGCCAGCACCTTGCTGGGCGCTGTGGTGGCTGGCGTGATCTCGCCGCTGCTGTCCGGTTCCGTGCTGTGGCTGGCGTCGGGCCAACTGGCGTTCACGGGCTTGGCGCTGGTCCTGTGGCTGATCTCGCGGCGCTTTCGCCAGCGTTTGCTGGGTACATTCAAGGCATAAGTTTTCTTGATGGAACGCTGGATTTTTTTCAACTTAATTTTCTGTATTGCAAGTAATATCGAGCGCTTATGATAAGATGATTTTTTTCCCGGCATCCTCTCAGGCAGTCTATTTTTGGGTTACAGGAGTGGGGGATTGCTCTGAACGTGGCCGCGCTTTGCTGCTGAGCGCTCTTCCTTTTCGAACCGGTAATGCCTGATACGATGCATCAATCTGATCAAGATATTCGCAATCGCCTGCTGATTGCCCGCCTGCCGGCCATGCCGCAGATTCTCATTAAGCTGATCGCCCACCTGCAGGCCGACGATGTCGGCATGCCAGAGTTGGCCGCCCTGATCGCCAAGGATGCGGGCATGACCAGCAAGATCCTCGGCGTGGCCAACAGCTCGGCCTACCATCGTCATGGCAAGGTCGTCAGCCTGGAACAGTCGCTCGTGTCGCTGGGTACGGATATGATCAAGACCCTGGTCATCAGCGAATCGGTCTTCCAGACCTTCAACAGTTTTCCCCATTCCGGCAGCACGGATTTGCGTGCTTTCTGGAAAAGCTCTCTGTCGGCCGCCGTCATGACGCGCGCGATTGCCAAGGCCATGGCCTATCCGCACGTCGAAGAAGCGTACCTGGCGGGCTTGCTGCACAATGTCGGTCGACTGGCTTTGCTCGCTGCGGCGCCGAAGGAATACGCGTTCAATTTTACGGCGCGCGACGATGCCGCCCTGTGCGCTGTCGAGCAGCGCACCTTGCAGATCACGCATGCCGAAGCGGGTGCCTGGCTGATCGAGCGCTGGCATCTCGATTCCTTCCTGGCCGACAGCGTGCTGTATCACCATGAGCCGCTGGCGCGCCTGGAGGCCAGTCATCCATTGATACGCATCGTGCGCCTGGCGCACCTGTTGTGCTGCCACGCCGACGATGCGGAATCGATTGCGCAGGCGGCGCAGCTATGCGCGCTGGAAGTGGAGGTACTGGAAAATCTGTCCGGCAGCGTCGCGCGTCAGGTGGAGCAGGCGGCGCAGCACCTGGGTATTGACCTGGCCGGCGCAGACGATATCGTCACCCCGCCGGCGTATGCTTCGCCACCCGTCGATCCGGTGCAGCAGCGCCTGTCCGACGAAGTGCGCAATATGGTGCTGGTATCCGAAGTGGGCCAGACCTTTGCCCGCCAGCAGAGCGAGAGCAGCCTGCTCGAAGCCATCACGCGCTCGGCGCGCATCCTGTTTGACTTTGAAACTGCCGTCATCCTGCTGCAAAACTCTACCGGCCATGCGCTGGTGGGTGTGGCGGCCGGCGAACATCAGCAGCGTCTGGCCGGCTTCTCTATCCCGCTGGCCAAGGGCGGTCCGCTGGCCGTTTCGGCACTCGAGTGCCAACTGGCGTTCTTGAAGCGCGACATGCCGGCGCTGGGCATTGTCGAGGAGCAGCTATTCCGCATCCTCGGCACCGACAGCCTGGTCTGCCTGCCCTTGGTGGCGGGCCAGCGCAGCCTTGGGGTGCTGATAGGCGGTGTGGCGGCGTGGCAGATTGGCGCTTGCCAGAAGCGCCAAGGTTTCTTGCGCGCGTATGCCAACCAGGCCGCCGTTGCGCTGGAAACGGCCGTCAATGCGCGCGGCCAGGCACGGCGCCAGCTCGACCATGTGGCCGAGGAATACCGTGCCGCGTCGCGCCGTGTCGTGCATGAAGTGAATAATCCGCTGTCCATCATCAAGAACTACCTGAGCGTACTCGATCACAAGCTGGAGAAACGCGAGCCGGTCAGCGGCGAGATGGCTATCTTGAACGAGGAAATCGACCGCGTCGGGCAGTTGATCGGCGGCCTGGCTGATTTGCAGCCCGTGGATGCGGGCAGCGTCACCGATTGCGCGCGCGTGGTCGACGATGTGCTGCGCTTGTTCCGCGTCACCGACTTCCTGCCGCCGAAAATCGAGGTGGTCACGCGCATGCGCGACGCGCCATGCGAGGTAGAGGCTGATGCCGACATGCTCAAGCAAATCCTGCTCAACCTGCTGAAAAACGCCGTCGAAGCACTGCCCGATGGCGGGCGTATCGAAGTGGTGAACCGGGGCCACATCAACCGGGACCGTCGTCTGTATCTGGAATTGTGCGTCAGCGATAATGGTGCTGGCCTGGCGCCGGAAGTGCTGGCTAATCTGTTTTCTCCCGTGCGCAGCAACAAGGAGGGAGCGCATCATGGCCTGGGCTTGTCCATCGTGCATGACCTGGTCACGCGCCTGCATGGCGTGATTGGCTGCCGCAGCAGCAAGTCCGGCACGTCGTTTGAAATTTTACTTCCCATTCCCGTGCCGACGAGCGCTGCAGCCGCGCTGCCTGCGCCCGGCAAGGCCGCCTTGTCTGCGTAATGTCCATGAACTCCTTTGCCATTCCATTTGACCTGAAAAACAGCCCGCGCATCCTGCTGGTCGACGACGAGCCCCGCCTGCTCGCCTCCCTCCATGAATTGCTGAAAGACCGCGGCTACCAACTGTACACGGCCACCTGTGGCAGCGAGGCGCTGGCGCAGTTGTCGAAACTGCGCTTCGACCTGATCCTGCTCGATTTGCGCCTGCCCGACATGAGCGGCCATGAAATCATGGACCACATCAACCGGCGCGGCATCGAGGGCGACGTGATCGTCATGAGCGGCGACGTTGGCATCGAAGCCGCCATCGGCGCCCTGAAACGTGGCGCCTATGATTATTTGCGCAAGCCCTATAGCCGCGAGGAGCTGCTCAAGACGGTGGAGAACGCGCTGCAAAAGCGCAAGCTGGCGCTGGAGAACGAGCGCATCGCGCTGCAGCTGGAAAACTCGGAAAAGATGTACCGCTATCTGGTCGACAGCTCGCCCGACATCATCTACACCTTGAACCACGAAGGCCGCATTACCTTCATCAACGACAGGGTGCACCAGTTGCTGGGCTTTAGCCGCGAAGAGCTGATCGGCAGCCATTATTCGATCCTCGTGCACGATGAAGATCAGGAGCGGGCGCGCTATGCCTTCAATGAGCGCCGTCTCGACGAGCGCGCCTCGCGCAATGTGGAACTGCGCCTGAAGTGCCATAGCGGCAGCGGCAGCGACCGCACCTTCAACAATACCCTGATGACGATTCCGCTCAATTCGATCGGCATGCACAGCCTCGATCACGAGGCCCGGAAGCAGGAATACTTTGGCACCTACGGCGTGGCGCGCGACATCACCGACCGCAAGCGCGCCGAGGAAGTCATTTCTTACCAGGCTTATCACGATATCCTGACGGACCTGCCGAACCGCATGTTGTTCAATGATCGCCTGGGCCTGGCCGTGATCCAGGCGCGGCGCAAGCTGACGGAACTGGCCGTGATGTTCATCGATCTGGATCGCTTCAAGCTGGTCAACGATACCCTGGGCCACGTCAAGGGCGATGAGTTGCTGCAGCAGGTGGCGCTGCGCCTGAAGGATTGTTTGCGCCGCGGCGATACGCTGGCGCGCCAGGGTGGCGATGAGTTCACCATCGTTCTGCCGGAACTGCGCGACCGCCAGGATGCGCGCCTGATCGCCGACAAATTCCTTGAATGCCTGCACCAGCCTTTCGACCTCGATGGCAACCAGGTGCATATTTCGGCGTCCATCGGCATCGCCATCTATCCGGGCGACGGCGAGACCATCGACGAGCTGTTGCGCCATGCCGACATTGCCATGTATCAGGTCAAGGCGTTGGGCAAGAACGGCCATAGTTTTTATCATGAATCGATGCTCGATGTGTCGCACCAGAAGATCGCGCTCGAGCAGAGCTTGCGCAAGGCGCTGGAGCTGAACCAGCTGGAAATGTATTACCAGCCGCAGGTGGATGTGACGACGGGCCGCATCGTTGGTGCCGAAGGCCTGATGCGCTGGAACCATCCGCAGCGGGGCTTGCTGACGGCCGGCGAATTCCTGCCGTTTGCCGAGGAAAACGGCTTGATGCTGCCGATCTCGGACTGGATGCTGGGCGCCTTGTGCCGCGATCTGGTGCAGTGGAACGCGGCCGGTGGCGAAGCCGTGCGCCTGTCGCTCAATTTGTCGCCGCAATACCTGGACCGGGGCGACTTTTTCGAAAAGATGCGCGGCGCGCTGACGCGCTATGGCATCGCGCCGGGAAAGATCGAAGTGGAAATCACGGAAAACATCTGCATCCGCAATCCGCAATATGCGATCGAGCAGTTGAACAAGCTATGCCAGCTGGGCGTGTCGGTCGCCATCGACGATTTCGGCACCGGCTATTCCTCGCTGTCGTATCTGCACCGCTTCCCCATCCACACCATCAAGATTGATCAGTCCTTCGTCAAGGAAGTCCACGACGAGCACGGACACTATCCCGTCATCCTGGCCATCATCTCGATCGCGCGCGGACTGGGCCTGCACCTGATTGCCGAAGGCGTGGAAACGGAAAGCCAGGCGCGTTATCTGCAGGACAAGGGCTGCACCACGATGCAGGGCTATCTGTACCACCGGCCAATTTCCCTGGGCAGCTTCATCGGCGTGCTGCAAGAGCAGAACCGCCTGATCGCCGATGTTGGATCGGACACACTACAGCCGCTGGCTATCGAGGCCTGATCCATGCCGCCAGCCGACCCTCGCTACACTGCCGATTACCTGCGCCTGAAAGGACTGGCCGAGAAGGGCAATGCGAATGCCCAGCACAGCCTGGGCTTCATGTATTTCAACGGCCAGGGTATCGAACAAAGCTATGCGCAGGCATTGCATTGGTATCGCCTGGCTGCCGCGCAGGGGCTCGAGCATGCGCAATACAACCTGGGCGTCATGTGCCAGAAGGGGCAGGGCGTGGCACAGGATTTTGTGCAGGCTGCGCACTGGTACCAGAAGGCGGCCGAGCAGGGTTACGCGGCGGCGCAGTACAACCTGGGCTGGCTGTATGCCAAGGGCCAGGGTATGGCGCAAGATAGCGCGCTAGCCATGCTGTGGTTCAGCCGCGCGGCCGAGCAGGGCGACGCCGGCGCGCAAAATAATCTGGGCATGATGTATGACAATGGCAAGGGCGTGCCGCAGGATTTCGTGCAAGCCATCAATTGGTACCGCAAGGCGGCCGAGCAGGGTTATGCGCGCGCCCAGTTCAACCTGGGCCTGCGCTATGACAATGGTCAGGGCGTGCGACAGGACCGCCAGCAGGCGACTGCCTGGCTGCGCAAAGCGGCCGAGCAGGGCTATGCGCCGGCCCAGTTCAACCTGGCGCTGCGCTATGAAAACGGTGACGTGCTGGCGCAGGACAGCGGACAGGCGATCAGCTGGTACCGGCGCGCCGCCGAGCAAGGCCACGCCAGTTCACAGTTCAATCTGGGCCTGATTTACGACAATGGCCAGGGCGTGCCCTGCGATAAGCAGGCCGCACTCGACTGGTATAGCAAGGCGGCAGGGCAGGGCCACGCGGCGGCCCAGCACAACCTGGGCCTGCACCATGAACATGGCGCGCAAGACTATACCCAGGCGCAGGTGTTCTACCGCCAGGCGGCCGCGCAGGGCTTTCCCGCCGCGCAGTATCAGCTGGGACTGTTGCATGAGCATGGGCAGGGTACGCCAGTCGATGCGCAGGAAGCCATCTTCTGGTATCGCAAGGCAGCCGACCAGGGACACGTGCGAGCGCAGTTCGACCTCGGCCTGCGCTATGAACATGGCCAGGGTGTGCCGCAGGATTTGGCGCTGGCGCTGGAGTGGTACCGCCGCGCCGCCGAGCAAGATTACGCGCCGGCGCAATACATGCAGGGCGTCTTGCACGACCGCGACGATGGCCCGGCGCCCGATAGCCAGCTGGCCTGCGCCTGCTATTGCCGCGCCGCCGCGCAGGGCCACAGCCTGGCCCAGTTTGCGCTTGGCCTGCGGCATGATAATGGCCAGGATGTACCGCAGGATTATGCTGCCGCCTGGGATTGGTATGCGCTGGCCGCGCGCCAGGGGCATGCACGGGCGCAAATGAACCTGGGCCTAATGGCGGCCAGCGGCCAGGGCGGTCCGCTCGACTTGCAGCAGGCGTATATCTGGTTGTCGATGGCCGAGGCGGCCGGCGTAGCCGGTGCGGAAAAATCCTTGCGCCAGACAGCGGCGCGCATGCGTGAAACGGATCTGGCGCGCGTGCGCGAACATCTGGCGGTGATCGCCGGCTAAGCTTCGCCGCCGCCGTTAGCGTGCGCGGCTATAACAGCAGGTGCGGTAGTGTCCTGCCCCTGCGCCATCTGCAGCCCCCTTGTTTGTTCCGCTCACAAAAAATGCCGCAGCATTTGCAGTTTTGATGTGCTAAGGTTCCACAAGAAGGTGGTCTATACATTCTTTACAATAGGAAAACCATGCGCCTGAACCCTTTCCCTGGCCGTCCGGCCGTCATCCTGTGTGCGTTGGCGCTGCTGTCGTCTGGCACCAGCGCCGCCAATGTCTTCGATGCCCTCAGCAACAAGGATGCCAGCAATGGCTTGAAAGCGGCACTGGAAACCGGTTCCGCTGCCGCCGTATCGAAACTGGGCGTCGAGAACGGCTTCCTGAACAACGACAAGGTCAAGATCAAGCTGCCCGGTATCCTGGAGCAAGCCCAGCCTTTACTGAAAATGACGGGCCGCGGCCAGCAATTGGACGATCTGGTGGTGGCGATGAACCGTGCCGCCGAATCGGCCGTGCCCATGGCCAAGCCTTTGCTGCTCGATGCGGTCAAGTCGATGAGCGTGAGCGATGCGAAAAATATCCTGTCCGGTGGCGATACATCGGTGACGGACTTTTTTCGCCAGAAAACATCGGCGCCGCTCGCTGTCAAATTCATGCCCATCGTGAAATCCGTCACCGACCGTTCCGGTCTGGCCAGCAAATACAACAGTACCATGAGCCAGATCGGCAAGACCGGACTGGTGCCACCGCAGCAATCGACGGTGGAAGCTTACGTGACCGACCGGGCGATTGACGGCCTGTACCTGATGATAGGCGAGGAAGAAAAAGCCATCCGCAGTAATCCGCTCGCTTACGGCAGCAAGATAATCGGCAAAGTGTTTGGCAGCTTGAAGTGAGTGTTACAGCGTGCTGTATGGCCGCAGGCTGCGTTTGCCCCGCACTGACAGGTGTAGGAAATAGGGGGGCAAGTTAAGCATTTACTACAAGAAAACAATGTTGAAATTCGGTGAGCGATCTTTTAGATCGGCTACCGCTTCAGTCCCGGCACAGCTTCAACGCTTCCTGCCATTCAGGCAGACCGCAAAAAGTATCGATCAGGCGTTGCGACGACAGTAGCGAATTGCCCGGGCGTTTCGCGGGAACCGGATAGTCTTTGGCCAGGATAGGCTTGAGCTTGGGTTTGTTACTGATCGGTGCATGGGCCATGATTGCCTCGGCAAAACCGAACCAACTGGTCTTTCCCTGTGCCGTCAAATGATATAGCCCGGAGTGTGCTTGCCACCATGCTTGCAGGTCTCTTGCCGCCAGGCTTTGCGCCACGATTTGCGCCGTGGTATCGGCAATGGTACGGCTCCATGTCGGTGCACCAAACTGATCGGATACGATACTGAGTTCTTCGCGCTCCTTTGCCAGGCGCAGCATGGTCAACAGAAAGTTCTTGCCGTGCGTGCTATAGACCCAACTTGTGCGCAAAATAAGGTGCGCAATGCCGGTGGCCTGGATCGCCTGTTCGCCGGCCAGTTTGCTGCGGCCGTAGACATTGATCGGGCAGGTTGGATCAGTTTCGACGTAGGGACTATCTTTCGAGCCATCAAACACATAGTCGGTGCTGTAATGGATCATCGCGGCGCCCAGCTTTTTCGCTTCTTCCGCCATCACGCCCGGCGCCTCGCCATTGATGCGCAGTGCCAGTTCAGGCTCGCTTTCGGCCTTGTCGACGGCGGTGTAGGCGGCCGGGTTGACGATCAGCGTCGGCTTGATACGGCGGATCACATCGCGCACCTGGTCCAGATCGGCCAAGTCCATCTGGCTGCGCTCTAGCGCGATGATCTCGCCCAGACCTTGCAGGCTGCGTTCGAGTTCGTGGCCGACTTGGCCGGTTTTTCCTGTTATTAAGATACGGCTCATATTTGCTCGCGTGAGTGGTGGAGCGGCAGTTTTATCGTACTTAGGCGAAGAGGTCGGCATTGGCCAGCAATGTCGCAGCGCCATCCTTGCCCGACAATAGTGGTTCGCCGTCCAGCGGCCAGTCGATGCCGATTGCCGGGTCATTCCACAGGATGCTGCGCTCGAATTGCGGCGCCCAATAGTCGGTGGTCTTGTACAGGTACTCTGCGCTGTCGCTGGTGACCAGGAAGCCGTGGGCGAAACCTTCAGGTATCCATAGCTGGCGTTTGTTGGCGGCCGACAGGACTACGCCAACCCAGTGGCCGAAGGTTGGCGAGCTTTTGCGCAGGTCAACGACGACGTCGAACACGGCGCCAGCGATGACGCGTACCAATTTTCCCTGCGGTTGCTGGATCTGATAATGCAGGCCGCGCAAGACGCCCCTGGTCGACTTGGAATGATTGTCCTGCACGAAAGGTCGTGTAACGCCGGTCAGTTCGGCAAAGCGCTTCTGGTTGAAGCTTTCATAGAAAAAGCCGCGGTCGTCGTCGAACACGGTCGGTTCGAGTATGAGCACGTCAGGAATGGTTGTGTTCTGGATTTGCATGGTATTTCGGCATGGTATGAACTAGGTAGAAAGCGCTGCGCACCTTAGAATATCTTGTCGTTGAGCAGCCGCAACAGATATTGACCATAGGCGTTCTTCTTCAATGGCAGGGCCAATTTCTCGAGTTGGGCGCTATTGATATAGCCTTTGCGATAGGCGATTTCCTCAGGACAAGCCACTTTCAAACCCTGGCGGTTTTCGATGGTGGCGATGAACTGACCCGCTTCCAGCAAGGATTCATGCGTACCGGTATCGAGCCAGGCCATGCCGCGCCGCATCATTTGAACGTTCAACTGGCCGCGTTCCAGATAAACCCGATTGACGTCGGTAATTTCCAGTTCGCCGCGCACTGATGGTGCGATGCCGGCGGCAATATCGCACACCTGACTGTCGTAGAAATACAGGCCGGTGACGGCATAGTTCGATTTTGGCTTGAGCGGCTTTTCCTCGATACTGACGGCGCGCCGTTGAGCGTCGAAGTCGACCACGCCATAGCGTTCCGGGTCGGTCACATGGTAGGCGAACACGGTCGAGCCGCTGGTGCGTGTCGATGCTTGCCGCAATTGCGCTTCGAAGTCGTTACCGTAAAAAATGTTGTCGCCTAAAATAAGCGCCGATAGTGCATCGCCGACGAATTTACGGCCAATGATGAACGCTTGCGCTAGGCCGTCGGGGTTGGGCTGTACGGCATAGGTCAGGCTGATGCCCCATTGGCTGCCGTCACCGAGCAACTCCTGGAAGCGTGGCGTATCTTGTGGCGTGGAGATGATCAGGATATCGCGTATGCCTGCCAGCATCAGGGTGGTCAGCGGATAATAAATCATCGGCTTGTCATACACGGGCAGCAGTTGCTTCGATATGGCCATGGTCACGGGGTACAGGCGCGTGCCTGAGCCACCTGCCAGGATGATACCTTTGCGTTCGATATTTTTTTTCATTATTGCTGCTCCTGGGCCGTGTCACGTGCGGCGTAATTTTTCTCTACCCACTTCAGATAATCGCCCGACTGCACGTCGCGCACCCAGGCTTGGTTGTCCAGGTACCACTGTACGGTCTTGCGTATGCCCGTGGCAAAAGTTTCAGCCGGTTTCCAGCCCAGTTCGCGCTCGATCTTGCGCGCGTCGATGGCATAGCGGCGGTCATGGCCGGGGCGATCTTGTACATAGGTTATTTGTTCGCGATAGCTGCCGGATGCTTTCGGGTCTAGCGCATCGAGGATGTCGCACAGGGTGTGCACGACTTCCAGATTGGCCATTTCATTCCAGCCGCCCACGTTGTAGACCTCGCCCAGGCGTCCTGCTTCCAGCACGCGGCGAATCGCCGCGCAATGGTCGCCCACATACAGCCAGTCGCGTACTTGCATGCCATCGCCGTAGATAGGCAAGGGCTTGCCGGCACGGGCGTTGCTGATGATGAGGGGAATCAGTTTTTCCGGGAAATGGAAAGAGCCATAGTTGTTCGAGCAGTTCGTCGTCAGCATCGGCATGCCATACGTATGGAAATAGGCGCGTACCAGATGGTCGGACGCTGCTTTCGAGGCCGAATATGGGCTGTTTGGCGCATAGGGGGTTGTTTCGGTGAATGGCGGGTCATTCGGTCCCAGGGTGCCATATACCTCGTCGGTCGAGACGTGCAGGAAGCGGAAGTTGTCCTTGGCTTCGCCTGTCAGGCCAGACCAGTAAGCGCGCGCCGCTTCGAGCAAACTGAAAGTGCCGTTGACGTTGGTCGCGATGAATTCACCGGGGCTATGGATCGACCGGTCGACATGGCTTTCCGCCGCAAAATGCACGACGGCGCGCGGCTGGTGTTCTGCCAGCAAGCGCGAGATAAGAACGGTATCGCAGATATCGCCACGTACAAAAATATGTCGTGGGTCTTGCTCAAGGCTGCCCAGATTGCTGAGGTTGCCAGCGTAAGTCAGTTTATCGAGGTTGATGATAGGCTCATCGTTGAGCGCCAGCCAGTCGCGTACAAAGTTGGAGCCGATGAAGCCGGCGCCGCCGGTCACTAAAATCATTTTACTTTCCTTTGCTCACTTGAACGAATTCACAGGCGTCCCCGAGTGTGCAAGCGTCGATGGACGACCTGACTGAACGGGCAGTTCTAAACTCCAAGCGCTACATTGGGTTAATTAACAGTATTGCTCGGGTGTTGTAGCGAGGCTATTTGCTGAGTATACACATAGGTCGTCGCGCATGGTCATGCCGACTGCGCGCTCTTGGGTGGTCAAATGTTGATCAATTTTTGCCATGGCGGCACCTTACAGGAAAAGGTGTGGGACTTGACCTGTGAGAACGTCCTGCAACGTTGCCAATAGCAGTGAAACCCGCGTAAAATACAGGCTTCGCGGGTGTAGCTCAATGGTAGAGCAGAAGCTTCCCAAGCTTACGACGAGGGTTCGATTCCCTTCACCCGCTCCATTTTTCGCTGGCGTCTGGTTTTAAGCGGCGCGGCTACTTATTTCTCCATTCCCATGTCTTCTGATACCCCAGCAAACGGCCCGGCGCGGCCGATGATGTACGATCCGACCGAACACCGCATCCGCAGCTTCGTGACCCGCGCGGGACGGCTGTCTGTTGCGCAGGCGCGCGCGCTTGAGACCTTGGGGCCGCAGTTCCTGTTGCCCTTCGCCAAGGAGCCGACTGACTTCGAGCAAGTGTTCGGCCGCAAGGCGCCGGTTATCCTGGAAATCGGTTTTGGCATGGGGGCGACGACTGCGCATATCGCCAAGGCCATGCCGGAGAAGGATTTTATCGGCGTCGAAGTGCATACGCCGGGCGTCGGCAGTCTGTTGAAACTGATCGGCGAAGAGTCGCTGACGAATCTGCGCTTGCTGCAGCACGATGCCGTGGAAGTGCTGACGCACATGATTCCTGTCAATTCGTTGGCCGGTATCCATGTGTTTTTCCCCGATCCATGGCATAAGGCGCGCCACAACAAGCGTCGCCTGATACAGTCGCCGTTCGTCAAGCAATTGACTGATCGCCTGGCGCCGGGTGGCTATCTGCATTGCGCCACGGATTGGGAAGATTACGCGGTGCAAATGCTGGACGTGTTGAGCGCCGAGCCGCAGTTGCGCAATAGTGCCGAGGCTTATGCGCCGCAGCCGGCGTATCGTCCGCTGACCAAGTTTGAAAATCGTGGTTTGAAGCTGGGGCATGGCGTGTGGGATCTGCTGTTCATCAAGAAATAAATCTGGTGCTTTGCCCACCTGTGCCGTTGGCACGAGAACAAGCCTGCCGCGGTGACGCTGCAGGCTTTTTTCATGATGCGCTAGCGTGCGCTGGCTAGGCAAGGTGGGGGAATTGCGGTAGTCTGATCTTTTTTGCATTGATTGATATTATGACCAAGAAAATACTCGTCACCGGCGCATCCGGTTTCATCGGTTCGCACACGTGCGTCGAATTGCTGGCTGCCGGCTTTGATGTGGTCGCGGTGGATAATCTGTGCAATAGCGCACGCGAGGCAATGGCGCGCGTGGAGCGTATTTCCGGGAAAAGCATCCCTTTCTATGAAGCTGACGTGCGTGATCGCACGGCCATGGCCAGCATCTTGCGCGAGCATGCCATCGATGCGGTGATCCATTTCGCGGGCCTGAAGTCCGTGGGCGAATCCGTGGCCCAGCCGCTGATGTACATGGACAATAATGTGACGGGCACCGTGGCATTGCTGGAAGTGCTGGCGGCGGCGAACGTGAAGCGTTTTGTGTTCAGCTCGTCGGCCACCGTGTATGGCGATCCTGAAGCCTTGCCTATCCTGGAAACATCGCGCCTGTCCGTGACCAACCCCTACGGCCGCTCGAAGCTGATGGTCGAGCAAATTCTGGCCGATCTCGTGCATGCCGATGCTCAATGGCAAGTCGGAGTGTTGCGCTATTTCAACCCGGTGGGCGCGCATGCCAGCGGCTTGATCGGTGAAGATCCGGCCGGCATTCCGAACAACCTGATGCCCTTCATCGCCCAGGTGGCCGTCGGCCGCCGCGAGCGTCTGGCCGTCTTTGGCAACGACTACGACACGCCGGATGGCACGGGCGTGCGCGACTACATCCACGTGGTCGACCTGGCGCTGGGCCATGTGGCGGCGTTGAATCGCCTGTTTTCTACAGAAGGCGGCTTTACCGTCAACCTCGGTACTGGCCACGGCTACAGCGTGCTCGATACCGTGCGCGCCTTCGAGGCCGCCAGCGGCCGCACCGTGCCGTACCACATCGTGCCGCGCCGTCCCGGCGACATCGCCAGCTGCTACGCCTCGGCCGACAAGGCGCAGCAATTGCTGGGCTGGCAAGCGCAAAAAAACATTGACGACATGTGCCGCGATCACTGGCGCTGGCAGCACCAGAACCCGCAAGGCTACGCGGCGTAAAAAAGTCTGTCAGAATCAAAAAAATCCCGCTCACACAAAAGTGTGGCGGGATTTTTTTTAGAGCGCCTGCAACCCAATGGCGCCTGAAAAATGTCTGGGGCTAGGCGCAAAGCCGAAGACAGTACGCTAGTACGGCGAGGCGAAGCAACAACGCCCCAGGCATTTTCTCAGGCAGCCATTAAGGGTAGAGGCCGCGTACTTCGCGAGCCTGCAGCACGCGCGTGCACGCCAGGATGAAGGTGGCGGTACGCATCGACACTTTCTTCTCTTGCGACACTTGCCATACGGCGTCGAATGCTTCACGCATGATGCGCGTCAGGCGGCTGTTGATTTCTTCTTCGGTCCAGAAGAAGCTCGAGAAGTTCTGCGCCCACTCGAAGTAGCTGACGGTCACGCCGCCGGCGTTGGCCAGCACGTCCGGCACGATCAATACGCCGCGGTCGGTCAGGATATCGTCCGCTGCCGGCAGGGTAGGGCCATTGGCGCCTTCCAGGATGATCTTGGCGCGGATGACTTGTGCGCGTTCGGCCGTGATCTGCTGTTCCAGCGCGGCTGGAATCAGGATGTCGCAATCGATGCCCCAGAAATCTTCGCGCGGCACGAATGCTTCGGCGCCCGGGAAGCCTTCGACGCTGCCCACTTCTGCCACGTGTGCCAGCAATTGCGGGATGTTCAAGCCGCCCGCATGCACCACGGTGGTCTTGTGGTCTTGTACGGCAACGACTTTCGAGCCGGCTTCCGCGAACATGCGGGCAGCGACGCCGCCCACGTTGCCGAAACCTTGCACGATAACTTTCGCGCCTTCGAGCGACATGCCGACCTTGGCGGCTGCATCGCAACCGACAACGAACACGCCACGGCCGGTCGCATCGCGGCGACCCAGGCTGCCGCCCAGCGAGATTGGCTTGCCCGTCACCACGCCGGTCGACATATTGCCGCCGATCATGGCGTAGCTGTCCATCATCCACGCCATGACTTGTTCATTCGTGTTGACGTCCGGTGCCGGGATATCCTTGTTCGGTCCGATGATCATGCTGATTTCGCTCGTGTAGCGGCGGGTCAGGCGTTGCAGTTCGTTGCGCGACAGGGTCTTCGGATCGACACGGATACCGCCCTTGGCGCCGCCGTATGGCACGTTGACTGCGGCATTCTTGACCGTCATCCAGGCCGACAGGGCCATCACTTCCGACAGGGTCACGTCCTGGTGGAAGCGCACGCCGCCCTTGCCCGGGCCGCGCGACAGGTTGTGCTGCACGCGGTAGCCTTCGTAGTGGGCAATGGTGCCGTCATCGCGCTCGATAGGCACGTCGACCGTCAGGATGCGCTTTGGACGCTTCAGCGTTTCCACCCAGCGCGACAGGTTGCCCAGGTACGGCGTAACGCGCTCGATCTGCTCGAGGTAGACGCCCCATGGGCCCAGGTCTTCAGGATTGAGGTAGGAAGGAAGTGCGTGCTTGCTGGTCATGCTTGATAAGCTCCTGGACAATACGAATACGTTAGAGGCGCAGCCGAGATGCAGCTGCGCGCAGCGGAACCGCATCGTAGGCGATAGCCTCATGCCCGGGCCAATGCTTTGTGCGCATCCGGTTATGCATTTATTGCATAGATTGGAGCTTAGGATGGAAGTGTGATGAAGCTTGCACGACGGCGCTTTTTCCCGCCGCGTGCAGCGTTTTCCTGCGCCTGCACCAGGTATTGCCACAGGCTTTCGACGATGGGTTTGCCGGGGCGCTGGCTGGACGGGCGCTCGCGGTACAAACGGATTTCCAGCTCGATTTCCCAGCCTGGCGCACCGCCGTCGGCGCGCGCCAGATGCTTGTATTTGACGTCGCGCATGACGGCCGATTCGGGCAGGAAGGCGATGCCGCGCCCCTCCAGTGCCATCATCTTCAAGCCTTCGGCCATGTCCGTTTCGTAGCAAGTTTCGAGGAACAGGGGAGCCTTGGCGTCGGCCACCAGCAGTTCCACCATGCGTCCCAGGTAGGCATTGCTGGTGTAGGAGAGGAAGGGCAGCGGTTCTTTGGCGCTGCCGGGCAGGACAAAATCGGGCACCTTGTCCTGGCCGCAGCGCGCATAGGCGCGCAGGGTTTCACGGCCCATCACCAGCATGTCGTAGCGGCCCGGATCGAGCTGCACCGGCTGGCGCGGGTGGTGGTAACACAGCAGCAGGTCACAGCCGCCATCGACCAATTGCAGCACGGCGTCATGCACGTTGAGCGCCATCAAACGGCTGTTGATCGGCGCAAAGCCCTGCTCCAGCACCGTCAGCCACTTCGGCATAAAGGTCAGCGACAAGGTGTGCGGCACGGCGAAATCGACGCTCGTTTGCGCCGCTGTGCGCTTGCCGCGCAACAGCGCGCGCACGCCGTTGATTTGTCCCAGCATTTCCAGCGCCTGCTCGTAAAACACGGCGCCGGCCGGCGTCAGGCGCGTGGGGTAGGACGTGCGGTCAACGAGGTCGATGCCGAGCCAGTTTTCCAGCGATTGGATGCGCCGCGAGAAGGCCGGCTGGGTGACGTGGCGCAGGGCCGCAGAACGGCTGAAATTATGCGTTTCAGCGAGCGAAATGAAGTCTTCCAGCCATTTGGTTTCCATCGCGGCAGCGTTCCGTTATCAAGGGCAGGGGCAAGGTGCAGTGGTCAGTGCGTATCGGCTGATGCCGCCGGCTGGTACAGCGCGGCGGGCAGGTCGAAGAAGGACGGCGGAGCCAGCCTTGTGCCGTCGGGCGAGCCGTCCGCGTTCAGGGCCTGGCCGATGGCCGACAGCAAGGAATTGCGATCGGCCGCAGGTCTTCACGGCCTGATAGCTCAGGTCGGACGACAGCGCTTGCATCACATCATTTCCAGGATCATGGCGACGATTTCGTCGCCGTAGGAGGCGAGTTTTTTCTCGCCCACGCCGCTTACGCCGCGCATCTGCTCGAGCGAGGTAGGCTTGGCCTTGGCGATTTCGCGCAGGGTGGCGTCGACGAAAATCACGTAGGCTGGCACATTGTGCGTGCGCGCCGTCTCCACGCGCCACCAGCGCAGCTTGTCGAAAATCGCCTGCTCGCTGGTGGACAGGTCCATCTCGACATAGCCTTTCGCCACGCTGGTGCTGCGCTTGCTGGTTTTTACCGGTTTCTGGTACTGGCGCAGCTGCACTTTCTGGCCACCCTTGAGCACGGGGCGCGAGGCATCCGTCAGTTTCAGCGAGCTGTATTGTTCGTGGTCAACCGCCACCAGGCCCAGCGCGATGGCCTGGCGCAGTATCGATTTCCATTCCGCTTCGCCCAGGTCCGAGCCGATGCCGAACACGGACAGCGCATCGTGGTGCCAGGTCTTGATGCGTTCCGACTCCATGCCGCGCAGCACGTCGATCACATGGCCGCCAGCGAAGCGCTGGTCGACGCGATAGATGGCTGACAGCAGTTTTTGTACGGGCACCGTGCCGTCGAATGACACGGGCGGTACCAGGCAGGTGTCGCAATTGCCGCACGGCGAAGCCGGTTCGCCGAAGTATTCGAGCAAGCGCATGCGGCGGCAGCTCAGCGTTTCGCACAGACCCAGCATGGCGTCGAGTTTGACGCCCAGCACGCGCTTGAAAGTATCGTCCGCTTCCGATTCGTCGATCATGCGCCGCTGCAGCACCACGTCTTGCAAGCCATACGCCATCCAGGCATTGGCGGCCATGCCGTCGCGGCCTGCGCGACCCGTTTCCTGGTAATAGCCCTCGATGCTTTTCGGCAGATCCAGATGCGCGACGAAGCGCACGTCGGGCTTGTCGATGCCCATGCCGAAGGCGATGGTGGCGACCATGACGATATTTTCCTCGCGCAGGAAGCGCGCCTGGTTGGCGCTGCGCTTGGCGTACTCCATGCCGGCGTGATAGGGCAGGGCGCGGATGCCGCTCTGGTTCAGGAATTCCGCCGTCTCTTCCACTTTTTTGCGCGACAGGCAGTAGACGATGCCGCAGTCGCCCGTGTGCTCGGTGTTGATGAAGTCGAGCAGCTGCTTGCGGCCATTCGCCTTTTCCACGATCTGGTAGCGGATGTTCGGACGGTCGAAGGACGAGACGAACTGGCGCGCGTCTTCCAGTTGCAAACGCAGGGCGATTTCGGCGCGCGTCTGCGGGTCGGCCGTGGCAGTGAGCGCGATGCGCGGCACGTCAGGGAATTGCTCGTGCAGCACCGATAGCTTGATATATTCGGGGCGGAAGTCGTGCCCCCACTGAGCCACGCAATGCGCCTCGTCGATAGCGAACAGGGAAATCTTCGAGGCCTGGAACAGGTCCAGGCAACGCTGCGTCATCAGGCGCTCGGGCGCCACGTAGACGACGTCGATCCCGCCCGTGCGCACCAGGCGCTCGATGCGGCTCGCTTCTTCGTACGTTTGCGTGGAATTGAGGAAGGCGGCGCGCACGCCCACTTCCTCCAGCGCGTCCACCTGGTCCTGCATCAGCGCGATCAGCGGCGAGACGACGACGCCCACGCCATCGCGCAGCAGTGCGGGAATTTGATAGCACAGCGACTTGCCGCCGCCCGTGGGCATCAGCACCAGCGCGTCGCCGCCATGGCTGACATGGTCGACGATGTCGGCCTGATGGCCGCGGAAGGCCGGATAGCCAAAAACGGTTTGCAGCAGGTGTAGCGCGCGCTGGTTAAGATCTTGATTCATAGTGCCTTATGCTGCCCAAACAACCCAGCCGTAGTGGGCGCTGGCCAGGACCAGCAAGCCAAACACAATGCGGTACCAGGCAAAAAACGTGAAGTCGTGCGAGCTGATGTAACGCAGCAGCCAGCGCACGCACAGGAAGGCGGAAATGAAGGCGGCCACGGTGCCCAGGCCGAACAGGGGCACGTCGTTGGCCGACAGGATGTCGCGCGCTTTGTACAGAGAATAGGCGGTGGCGGCCAGCAGGGTGGGGATGGCCAGGAAGAACGAAAATTCGGTGGCCGTCTTGCGCGACAGACCCAGCAGCATGCCGCCGATGATGGTCGAGCCGGAACGGCTGGTGCCGGGAATCAGCGCAAACGCCTGCGCGCAGCCCACTTTCAAGGCGTCGAGCGGCGTCATTTCATCGACCGAATTGACGCGCACGGTGACGGGATTGGTGCGTGCGCGGCGCTCGACGAGCAAGATGATGATGCCGCCGATGATGAAGGCCATGGCCACGGGCACGGGCTTGAACAGCGCATGCTTGATCATCTTGCCTACGCCTAAGCCGATAACGGCCAGCGGGATGAAGGCGATGGCCACGTTCAATACGAACTTGCGCGATTTGACCTCGGTGCTGAAGGTGGACAGCACGCTGCCGATGCGCTGGCGGTATTCCCAGCAGACGGCCAGGATGGCGCCGGCCTGGATGGCGATCTCGAATACATCCATGACTTCTTTGGAGACATCTTGGGTAAAGTCGAGCAGGCTGCCGGCCAGGATCAAATGCCCCGTGGACGAAATTGGCAAAAATTCGGTGAAACCTTCAACCAGCCCCATGATGATGGCTTTTAACGCAAGAATGAGATCCATAGATGTATAAAAGGGTATAAGTACGGGTATAAGTGACAGGATGGGAGAAGCGCGTGGCGCCAGCAATGTGCGCGGGGTCGAAGCTTACCACGACACAGGCTTGCCGATCTTATTTGGGCGCTGGCGGGCGGCGCTTTTTTAGCGCCGCCCGCCATGCAGAAGGCGCGATCAGGATCGCTGTTTTGCCGGTGCCACCAGGCGCGCGCTGGCTGCCACCAGCAGCAGCGCGGCGCCCAGCATGGCGAAGGCGAGATTGAGGCTGGTGGCGTGGGCCACGAAGCCGATGACGGCGGGACCGGCCAGGATGCCGGCATAGCCGATGGTGGTGATGGCCGCCACCGCCAAGCTGGCCGGCATGGCACGCTGCTTGCCGGCGGCCGTGAACAGGATGGGCACGATGTTCGCCGCGCCCAGGCCGATCAGCACGAAGCCGGCCATGGCCAGGCTGGCGTGCGGTGCCAGCACGGTGAGGAAGAAGCCGGCCGCCGCGCACAGCCCGCCAACAGTAAGCACCCGCTTTCCGCCAAAGCGGCTGACCACCTTGTCACCGGTGAAGCGGCCCACCGTCATGGCGATGGCGAAGGCGGCGTAGCCGAGGCCGCCCTTGGCTTCCTCCACGCCGCGCGTGGTGGTGAGGAACAGGGCGCTCCAGTCGAGAATCGCGCCTTCGGCCAGGAAGACGATAAAGCACAGCAAGCCGATGACAATGACGGCGCCGTGCGGCATGACGAACAGCGGCGTCTTTTCGCCCGAGGCGGACGCCGTCGGCAGCAGATGGGCTTGCGCCGCGCCCAGCACGGCGCATAGCAGCAGCATCACCACCACGCAGGACCAGGCCGGTGTCAGGCCCAGCCACAGCAGCAGGGCCATGCAGGCCGCGCCGGCGAAGCCGCCCACGCTGAACAGCGCATGAAAGCCCGACATCATGGCGCCGCCGTTGGCCTTTTCGATGATCACGGCCTGGATGTTGATGGCCACGTCGAAGGTGCCCATGGCCGCACCGAATACCAGTAGCACCAGGCCCAGTTGCAGCGGCGTGGCAGCCAGCGCCAGGCCGGGCAGGATGGCGATCAACAGCAGGCCGGCGCCAAGGATTACCTTGCTGCAGCCGAAGCGGGCCGCAAGCATGCCCGTACACGGCATCGCGCACAGCGAGCCGGCACCCAGGCACAGCAGCAAGATGCCGAGGCTGGCTTCGTCGAGCCCCAGGCGCGACTTGGCGTAGGGTACCAGCGGTGCCCAGGCGGCCATGCCAAGGCCAGCGGCGAAGAAGACCAGGCGCGTGGCGCGTTGCTGCAGGGGGCCGGTGGGATGCATGGCTAGACTCTTCAGACTCTTCAATATGCGGGGTGGATAACATCAGGCGCGGGCGTGCAGTAGTTGCAGGCCCTGCCGTTCAAAGGCGGCAATGTGGGCCGCGTCGGCATTGGCTTCCAGCACCAGATGCTGCAGCATGTCCGTGGTCAGCACGCCGAAGGGCACGGCCGTACCCAGCTTGGCGCTGGTGCCGGCGACGGCGATGCTGCGCCTGAAGCCGGCTTCGTCATCATGACAGGCCGTGGATGCATGCGTTCGACGTTGCGCAGCGCCAGGGCGCCGCCATATCCGGCAAACGCGCAGGAATGTGCACGAATATACGTAAGCGTACAATTGGAGTCAAGCTGGATGTATGGTCCAGGAAAACATTGCCGGAAAGACATAATTTCTGCTAGTGTTGAAAAAAATAGAATGAAAAAGGGACATCATGCCGTCATCTACATCGTTGCTTCCCACCCTGCTGGGCCGTGCCATGCGTCGCCATGGATGGGGGATTCTGGGAGCGGTATTGTTTTTTAATATCATGCACTTGATGCGCTACGCGACGCTGGGCTGGCGCGATGCGCGCGATTCCCTGTTCCTGCTGCTGATCTATCTGGGCCTTGCCATGCTGCTGGAGTACAAGCGCCTGCGCGACGCGGAAGAAGCGTCGGCAGCTCTCGAAGATGAGCGCTAAAGGGAGAGGGCTGGCGCCGGCGTTCAGGGCGCCGTCAGTCGCTCCAGCTCTGCCAGCCAGCTGATGGCATGTTCACGGCTGCTGCCGCACATGTCCTCGGACGGCTGCAAGCCGCCGCAAAAGGCGGGCCGCTCTGGCCGGCCGAAGATCTTGCAGCGGTTGTCATCGGCCAGCTGCACGCAGCGCACGCCCGCAGGCTTGCCATTCGGCATGCCGGGAATCGGGCTGGTGATGGACGGTGCGGTGCAACAAGCGCCGCAGGATGGGCGGCATGCCAGGGTGGCAGATGGTGACATGGGATTTCAGACGAGCGGGTGAGGAACCGACAGTATAGCAAGCCGGCCCCCATGCGTTGCCTGGGCCGCATTAGGGCACGATGCTGATGCGCTTGCCCGACAGGGTGCGGCGGGCAGGATCGCCGTGTAGGTCATGCTGCCGGAACCGCTGGCGCTGCTGCTACTGCTGCCCGCATCGTTGTTGCGCACATCGAAGCGTCCACGTGCGCCAGATGCGCTGTGCATTGGCGCTTACTGCACC
Organism: Janthinobacterium lividum PAMC 25724; assembly: GCA_000242815.2. Classification (GTDB taxonomy): domain Bacteria; phylum Pseudomonadota; class Gammaproteobacteria; order Burkholderiales; family Burkholderiaceae_D; genus Janthinobacterium; species Janthinobacterium lividum_D. The sequence continues at coordinate 39,244 of AHHB01000044.1, read as the reverse complement.
ATGGTTTGCCTGCCCGCCATCGCCCGCGTGAGCCTTGCCGCTGGCAGCGTTGCGCCATTGAGATGGGATTGCGTCTCCCGGAGGCAGGCGACAGCCCCAGGCACTCCCGGCCGATGGGCGTGTGGCAACTGCGACGCGTTACAATGGCGCGTGTGCACGGCAGCCGGCAGGCGAGTTGCCACTTATATGTTACGTGCCGGTCCACTTCTGCGTTCTTCGCCTGGCAGCAGGATGCACCTGCCTTCCTGCTTGCTTGGCTGCCTAGCTGGCTGCGCTTGACCTTGGCGGTAGACAGGCCTACTATTAATGACTCAAAAGTAAGTTACTTGGATAGATACATGCAAGCCCCGATTGATACCAAGCCCCGCTGGGAGCGGCGCAAGGATGCCCGCCCGCAGGAGTTGCTCGCCGCCGCGCTCGACCTGTTTGTCGAACGGGGGTTTGCATCGACGCGCCTGGAGGATGTGGCCAAGCGGGCTGGCGTGTCGAAAGGCACGCTGTATCTGTACTTTGAGAATAAACAAGAGCTGTTCAAGGCTGTGGTGCGCGACAATATCGTGCAGTCGATCGGCGAGGCGGAAGACAATATGGCCGCCTCGGATAGCAGCAGCGCCGAGTTGTTGCGCAAGGTGATGATGCAGTGGTGGGAAGAGTTCGGCGCCACCAAACTGGCGGGCTTGACCAAGCTGATGCTGGCCGAAGCAAATAACTTTCCGGAACTGGCGCAGTTTTACAACGAAGAAGTCGTCACGCGCGGCAATGGATTGATCGTCAGCCTGCTGGAACGGGGCATGCAGCGCGGCGAATTTCGCCAGGTCGATCCCGTGCTGGTCAGCACCATTCTCAGCGCGCCCGTCACGATGCTGATGATGTGGACGCATTCCTTCCTGCCATGCGAGGTCAAGAATATTGATCCGCTCGCCTACATGGATGCCTTTATCGACATGAGCTTGCGCAGCCTACAGGTGGCAGCGCCCGGGAAAAGCTGATGTGCGTCGCCTGGGGACTACCGCTCAGTTGCCCTTTTTCCAAGGTTCGTCCCCTCAAATCTGCAGATCGTCGCAAATTCCCTCCATTCCCCATCTTTATGGTTAACATGTGCTTTCAGCCAGTTCAACGATAAAATGGCGGATTATTACTTCACTTACCGAGTCCAAAGATGAATATCGAACAAGCCCGCTTCAATATGATCGAACAGCAGATCCGTCCTTGGGACGTACTGGATATCGACGTGCTGGAGCTGTTGAATGTGGTCAAGCGTGAAGATTTCGTGCCGGTCGCTTATAAAAACTTGGCCTTTGTCGATACCGACATTCCACTGGGTGGCGGCGAATACATGCTCACACCAAAGTTGGAAGCGCGCATTTTGCAAGACGTAGCCGTCAAGAAGCATGAAAATGTGCTGGAAATTGGTACCGGCAGCGGCTACATGGCTGCTTTGCTGGCGCACAAGGCACGTCATGTGACGAGCGTGGAAATCGTTCCTCAATTGAAAACCTTGGCCGAGCAGAACCTGGCCGCCAACGGTGTGACGAACGTGACCGTGGAACTGGGCGACGGCGCCCAGGGCTGGAGCAAGGGTGCACCGTATGACGTGATCGTCGTTTCCGGCGCCCTGGCCGTGCTGCCGGAAGCGATGTTGCAACAAGTGAAAGTCGGCGGCCGCATCCTGGCCATCATCGGCGAAGCGCCGATCATGTCGGCGCATCTGATCACGCGCAGCTCGGACAAGGCATACGACACGCGCAAGCTGTTTGAAACCAATGTCACGCCGCTGCAAGCCGTGGCACCGTCGCATTTCCAGTTCTGAGGCGACCGATTCGATGGAGCATTTGAGTGCACCGCAGCTGGCCGCCTGGCTGGCTGACCCTTCCCGCCCGCGCCCGTTTTTACTCGACGTACGCGAACAGTCGGAGTTCGATCTGTGCCACCTCGATGGTGCCACCCTGATGCCGATGAACTCGATTCCTGCCCGCATCGATGACCTCGATGAAGACGCCGAGATCGTCTGTATCTGTCATCACGGTATGCGCAGCATGCAAGTGGCGGCCTTCCTGGAGCGCAATGGTTTTAGCAAGATCAGTAATTTGACGGGCGGCGTGCATGCCTGGGCGCTGCAAGTCGATAGCGCTATGGCCCAATACTAAGTTCTTTTGCAATAGATGCACCCAGGCATGTTTTCCTGCATGCCGCGGACGCCTGTACCCCGCTTATCCGGTGGGCGCAAGGCAGGCGGTAGCAGATTTTTGATTCCATCAACTTTTGACGACTCCAACGGAGAAATGCAATGCGGAAACCCCTTATCGCCGTGCTGATGACCAGCGCCTTTGTCTCGATGACATGCTCGCTGCAAGCGCAGGCGGCCGATCTTATCCAGGTATACCAGCAGGCGCTGGCCAATGACGCGCAATACGCCAGCGCGCGCGCTGCGCTGTCGGCCGGGATGGAGCGGGTGCCGCAGGCGATGGCAGGTTTGTTGCCGCAAATCTCCGCCTCGGGTAGCAATACGCGCGGCAATCAGGAGCAAATCATCCAGAACAATGGCGGTAACAAGATCACTTCGCCATCCGTGAACGTGCGCACGAACAGCTACAACCTGACCCTGGCGCAGCCGTTGTTCCGCTGGGATCGTTGGGAAACCTATCAGCAAAGCAAACTGGTGCAGGCGATTGCCGAAGCGCAATTTGCACAAGTGCAGCAAGACCTGATCACCCGCGTGGCGCAGGCGTATTTTGACGTGCTGAGCGCGCAGGATAACCTGGGCGCTACGCGGGCGCAAAAAGTCGCCACGACGGAGCAGCTGGCATCGGCCAAGCGCAATTTCGAGGTCGGCACGCAAACGATTACCGATACGCACGAAGCGCAAGCAGCCTACGACTTGGTGGTGGCGCAGGAGTTTGCCGCCATCAATGACCTGGCCAACAAACGCAGCGCCTTGCAAACCATCATCGGTGAAGCGCCAACGAATTTGGCGCCCATGCGCACGGGTGTGCTCATCAGCGCGCCGGAACCGGCCGCCATCGAGCCATGGGTGAGCTCGGCGGAAGAACAGAACTATGGCGTCGTCACGGCCCAGTTCAACGTGGAGTCGGCCAAGCGCGACATCGGCCGCAACCGCGCCGGCCATTACCCGACCCTGGACTTGATCGCCAACACGGGCCATAGCTACACTTCCGGTGGTGGCAACGGCAATGGCAACAATAACAATGCCATCGGCGTGCAGTGGAGCATCCCCATCTTCAGCGGCTTTGCCGTCACCAGCAAGGTGCGCGAATCGATTGCGCTGGAAAACAAGGCCCGCAACGATCTGGAAACGGCGCGCCGCACGGCCTCGCAAGGCGCGCGCCAGGCTTTCCTGGGCGTCAACAGCGGCCTGGCCCAGGTAAAAGCGCTGGAAGCGGCGGAGGTGTCGAGCAAGTCGGCGCTGGAGTCGAACCAGCTCGGCTATCAAGTGGGCGTACGCATCAATATCGATGTTTTGAACGCGCAGAAACAATTGTTCTCGACGCAAAAAGACCTGTCGAAAGCACGTTACGACACCATCATGAATGGCTTGCGCCTGAAGGCCGCTGCCGGCACCTTGAAGGAAACGGATTTGATGCCCGTCAATGCCTTGCTCGACAAGTAAGCGCGGAATTGTTGCAAATGAAGACCAGCACCGGCAACGGCGCTGGTTTTTTTTTCGGTGCGCCCGGCAGGGCGCACTCACTGTCGATTCTGGCGCTGTGCTCACACGGCGCCACTTGCACAGGGCCGGGGCTGATGTTTTACAGGCCGCCGCCCTGGCCGTCGAACTTGCGTTCGATCAATTCGATCTTGTAGCCATCGGGGTCGGTGATGAAGGCGATGACGGTATTGCCGCCCTTCACGGGGCCCGGTTCGCGCGTGACGTTGCCGCCATTGGCGCGCGCCGCGTCGCAGGCGGCGACGATGTCGTCGGCCGAGATGGCGATATGACCATACGCCGTACCCAGCTCGTAGCTGGTGGTGCCATAGTTATATGTCAGTTCCAGTTCCGCGTGGTCGGGATTCGATCCATAGCCGACGAAAGCGAGCGTGTACTGGTATTCCGGATTGTCGCTGGTGCGCAGCAGCTTCATGCCCAGGACCTTGGTGTAGAAATCGATGGAGCGCTGCAGGTCGCCGACCCGTAACATGGTGTGCAAAATACGCATCTTAAATCCTTGAAAATGATGGGGGAATGGCAGGATTTTAGGCGTTTTATCAGATTTGTGCGTAAAACCCCGTCGGTCAAGGCGGGGATGTAAGCGCGGACGATGAGCTTGGTGCCTGTGGCTTTACTCCAGGCGGGCATCCAAGGTGATTTCCGTGGCCAGCAACTTCGACACGGGGCAGCCGAGCTTGGCGCGCAGGGCCGCATCCTGGAACGCTTGATCGGTGGCACCGGGAATGCTGGCCACCATGCTCAGGTGCACAGCCGTGATGGCATAGTTGCCATCGATTTTTTCCAGGCTGACATCGGCCGTGGTTTTCAGCGCCGTGGCGCGCAGGCCCGCCTCGGCCAGTTGGCCGGACAGGGCCATGGTGAAGCAGGCGGCGTGGGCGGCACCGATCAGTTCTTCCGGATTGCTGCCGGGGCCGTCTTCGAAGCGCGTGTTGAAACCATATGCCACATTGTCGAGCGCACCGCTTTGGGTCGAAATAAACCCTTTGCCATCTTTAAGACCGCCACTCCAGACGGCTGATCCAGTTTTTTTCATGATGTACTCCTTGCGTGGGTTCGAGCATCCATCATGCGCGTCCCACCTTTGCGCTTCCGTTCGTTGCGTCACACAGGGGGCGCATGCAGGGCGCGTAAGCTTGGCGTCTATGCGCTCACCGCGCCGGCGTCACGCGCCAGATGACATTGCCCACGTCGTCCGCCACCAGCAGTGCACCGGCCTTGTCGATGGCCACGCCGACGGGGCGCCCCTGCGCCTTGCCTTTCTCGTCCAGGAAGCCGCTGACGACATCCTGTGGCGGGCCGCTGGGCACGCCATTGGCGAACGGAACATGGATGACTTTATAGCCGCTGAAGGGCTTGCGGTTCCATGAACCGTGCTGGCCGATGAAGGCGCCGCCCCGATAGCGGGCGGGCAGCAAGGTGGCGTCATAGAATGCCAGTCCCAGCGAGGCCGTGTGCGCTCCGAGCGCGTAGTCGGGCGCGATGGCGGTGGCCACCAGGTCGGGGCGTGGCGGCTTGACCCGTGCATCGACGTGCTGGCCGAAATAACTGTAGGGCCAGCCATAGAAGGCGCCTTCCTTGACCGAGGTCATGTAGTGCGGTACCAGGTCGTTGCCTAGCTCGTCGCGCTCATTGACGGCCGTCCACAGAGTCTGCGTCCCGGGTTGCCAGGCCATGCCATTCGGATTGCGCAAGCCCGTGGCGTAGACGCGCGCCTTGCCCGTTGCCCGCGTGAATTGCCAGATGGCGGCGCGGCCGTCTTCAGCCGCCATGCCGTTTTCGCCCACATTGCTGTTCGAGCCGACGGAAACATAGAGAAATTTTCCGTCGGCGCTGGCGATGACGTTCTTGGTCCAGTGGTGATTGATGCTGCCGGCAGGCAAATCCATCACCTTCACGCCCGGCGCCGTGATGGTAGTCTGTCCTGTTTCGTAGGGGAAGCGCAGCAGTGCGTCCGAGTTGGCGATGTACAGCGCGTTGCCGACCAGGGCCATGCCGAATGGCGAGTGCAAGCCTTGCAGGAAGACGCTGCGCGTTTGCGCCATGCCGTTCGCATCGACGCCGCGCAGCAGGGTGATGCGGTTGGCGCTGGTCGTAGCGGCGCCCGCTTTTTTCATCTGCATCTGCATGATGGCGCCCTTGATGCCTTTGCTGTCATCCGGTTTTGGCGGGGCATTCGTTTCCGCCACCAGCACGTCGCCATTCGGCAAGACATACAGCCAACGCGGATGGTCGAACTCGCGCGCATACGCCTCGATGGTCAGGCCGGGTGCAACGACGGGGCGCTGCGCAGCCGCCCAGCGCTGTACCGGCGCCACGTTGACGGTGGGGATGAATTGCCTGTCTGGCGCAGGCAGGGCCGGTTGCGGGCCAAAGCCCACGGGCATGGCGGGCGCCTGGGCACGGGCGAGCGTGGTGCTGCAGGCAGCGGCTAGCAGGAAGGAACAGACGTAGCGGTACATGCGTACTCCGGAACAATAGCAGTGCGTGATAATTCGATTCAGCGCGCCTTCTTTGGTTCCAGTTGCGCGTCGGGGTCAGCTTGCTGTGGCGCGGCCGGCTTGACCTTTTCTACGCCGGGCTGGGCATGGCAGTCCGTGTCGACCAGGCCGCGTTGCAGATCGCTGGCAGCCTGTCGCATGATTTTACGCGGGCGCACATCTTGTGCATCGGGCGATGCATCGCGCTCGTGCGGCAGACGCTCGACACCGTCATTGCTGACCTTGGCATCGGTATTGATCTTGCGTTCACTTGGTGGGGTAAGCATATGGCCTCCTGACAATAAGATGACGTGAGTTCAGTGTCGTGCCGAGGCAGGCCGTCTGCAAGCGAATTTTTCCATGTAGTGAGCGCTGGCGCACGCATGAGCGATTCTTTTTCTGCGCTACACTGCGTGCAACACCAAGAACGCCTCTTGCAGGCACACGGCGGTCGCACTATACTGTGCATATATACAGTATCATGCGATGGCGGTGTGCAACGCGACAGCCTGGGGCGGCTTGCCACTGAATTTACTTCCGAGACTCTTATGCCCGTCGATACATACGCCGAACAGCGCGGCGAACAGCCAGCCACGACCTTGCCAGCCCCGGGCGAGGGCTTCAATTTGGGTGCCAAGACCATCGCCCTGGTCGTGCGCCAAAATACGGATGGCATCGCTGAACCGGTGAAAAGCATCGTTGACTTCCTGCAGGTGCTGGGCCATACGGTGGTCTTCGAGGCAGAGACGGCCGTGCACCTGAATCTGGCGTTTCCTGGCGTGCGCGCCATGACGCCGGCCGAGATTGGCGCTGCCGCCGATTGCGCCATCGTCATGGGCGGCGACGGCACCATGCTGGGCATTGCGCGCCAGCTGGCGCCATTCGACGTCCCCTTGATCGGTATCAATCAAGGGCGGCTGGGCTTCATGACGGATATCCCCCTCGAGCGCATGTTGCCGGTATTGGCGCAAATCCTCGGCGGCCGCTTCAAGGCCGAGCGCCGCACCTTGCTCGAAGGCAGCGTGTTGCGCGACGGTGAGTCGATACACGTGGGCATGGCCGTCAACGATGTCGTCGTCTCGCGCGGCGGCGGCGCCGGCATGGCGGAATTGCGCGTTGAAGTCGATGGCCACTTCATGTACAACCAGCGCTCTGACGGCTTGATCATCGCCACGCCCACGGGGTCGACCGCGTATGCGCTGTCGGCCGGCGGTCCCTTGCTGCACCCGACCCTGGGCGGCATCGTGCTCGTGCCGATTGCCCCGCATGCGCTATCGAACCGCCCCATCGTGCTGCCCGATTCCAGCCAGATCGTGCTGGAAATCGTGCGCGGGCGCGATATCAGCGTCAATTTCGACATGCAAACCTTTGCCAGCCTGGCCCAGCAAGACCGCATCCTCATCCGTCGTTCGCCGCATACGATTACCTTCCTGCATCCTGAAGGGTGGAGTTATTACAACACCCTGCGTGAAAAATTGCACTGGAATGAGTACCCGTCGGGCGAGGGCAAGCTCAGCTAACAAGTTTTCTCCACGCTAACCCGCGGTGCGCCGCCTAACCACAGAAGCCATGCTCCATACACTGTCCATTCGCGATTTTGTCATTGTCGATACCATTGAACTGGAATTTTCCGCCGGCTTCAGCGTGCTGACGGGTGAGACGGGCGCCGGCAAGTCCATCCTTATCGATGCGCTGACCCTGGCGCTGGGCGGGCGCGGCGACGCCAGCGTGGTGCGCGAAGGCGCCTCCAAAGCTGACATCACGGCCGACTTCTCCGTCAGCGAGGTGGCGCAGGCCTGGCTGGTGGCGCATGAATTTGCCAACGACGATGGCGGCGCCCTGCTGCGTCGCGTGATCGACAATGCGGGCCGCTCGAAGGCGTATATCAATGGCATCCCCGCGACGGCCGCGCATTTGCGCGAACTGGGCGATATGCTGGTCGATATCCACGGTCAGCACGCGCACCAGTCGCTGCTGAAAAGTGAAGCGCAGCGCGCCTTGCTCGACGGCCAGGCGACGGCGCGTGAAGCGGGCGCGGAGCACGATGTGCGGCAAGTGGCGGCGCTGCACAAGCGCTGGCGCGCCCTCGTGCGCCAGCGTGAAGAATTTGAAACGAATGCCGCCAACGTGCTGTACGAGCGCGAACGCCTGGAATGGCAAGTGGGCGAACTGGAAAAACTCTCTGCCAAGCCCGGCGAGTGGACCGATATCACGAACGAGCATAGCCGCCTGTCGCACGCCGCCAGCCTGCTGGAAGGGGCGCAGGAGGCGCTGTCGCTCATTTCCGAGTCAGAAGACCATCCCATCGTGTCACAGCTGTCGACCCTGAACCAGAAGCTGGGCAAGCTGGTGTCCGTCGATGCGCAATTGCAGCCGATTGTCGACTTGATCGAATCGTCGCGCATCCAGCTGCAGGAATCGGTGTACGCGCTGAACGATTACCTGGACCGGGTCGAACTGGACCCGGAGCGTCTGCACCAGCTCGACGCGCGGATGGAAGCCATGCACAGCACGGCGCGTAAATTTCGTGTTGCGCCTGAAGAGTTGCCAGAGGAACATGCCAAGCTGTCGGAGAAGCTGCAGCACCTGGCCGACGCTTCCGATATCGAGGGCTTGCTGCGCCAGGAAGTGAAGATCGAGGCCGAATACCGCAGCGTTGCCGAACGCTTGTCCGAGACGCGCCGCGCCGCCGCGCTGGAGCTGGGGCAAGCCGTCACGCGCGCCATGCAGGAACTGAGCATGACGGGCGGCAGTTTCGAGATCGCCCTGCACCCGTGTGCAGCGGCCGCTCATGGGCTCGAACAAGTGGAATTCCTCGTCGCCGGCCATGCGGGCTCGGCGCCCCGCTCGCTGGCCAAGGTGGCGTCCGGCGGCGAGCTGGCGCGTATCGCGCTGGCCATTTCTGTCATCACTTCGCATGCCACTACCACGCCGACCCTGATCTTCGACGAAGTCGACAGCGGTATCGGCGGCGCCGTCGCCGAAGTCGTGGGGCGCCTGCTGAAACGCCTGGGGCAGGGACGGCAAGTGTTGTGCGTGACGCACTTGCCGCAAGTGGCCAGTCAGGCGAATCAACATTTTCAGGTGGCAAAAAGCACCCTGGACAATGGCAAGACGGCTTCGCGCATCGACATGCTCGATGCCAAGGCCCGCGTGGAAGAAGTGGCGCGCATGCTGGGCGGCCTGGAAATCACGGCCACCACGCGCAAGCACGCGCGCGAACTGCTGGCGATTTAAGCGCAGGCTTAAATCCGGGGTCAGACCCCCGGATGCGTTAGCGCTGAGCTTGTCGTTAGCGGCATTGAGGGTCAGACCCCAGCGCTTCGCCATTAACCTAATGCAACTATAATAACTAGCTAATCCATCCAACGCTATAAAAGGTCTTCATGTCATTTCAAACAGAACCGCCGTACACGCATGGCAGCATCGACCGCAGCGCCGTGGTGCTGGTCAATCTGGGCACGCCCGATGCACCGACTTCGTCGGCTGTACGGCGTTACCTAAGGCAATTCCTGTCCGACCCCCGCGTGGTGGAGATTCCCCGCGTGATCTGGTGGTTTATCTTGAACCTGATCATCTTGCCATTTCGCTCGGGCCAGTCGGCCAAGAAATATGCATCGATCTGGACGCGCGAGGGCTCGCCCCTGAAAGTGCATACGCAAAAGCAGGCCAAACTGCTGGCCGCCGCCCTGGCCGAGCGGGGCCATGACGGCCTCACGGTGGCCATGGCCATGCGCTACGGTTCGCCTTCCCTGCCCGAGGTGCTGGCCAAGCTGAAAAGCGAAGGCTGCGAGCGCATCGCCATCTTGCCCGCGTATCCGCAATACTCGGGCCCGACGACGGGTTCCATCTATGATGCCGTATTCGCCCATTACGCCACGGTGCGCAATGTGCCGGAATTACGCTTAATCAAGCAGTATCACGAACACGACACGTATATCGACGCCTTGCGCGATTCTGTTTTGAACCATTGGGAAGCGCATGGTCGTCCGGAAAAACTGGTGATGAGTTTTCATGGCGTCCCCAAGCGTACCTTGATGTCGGGCGATCCCTATCACTGCCAATGCCTGAAAACGGCGCGTCTGCTGGCGGAAAAGTTAAAATTATCTAAAGATCAATACGTAGTGACTTTCCAGTCGCGCTTTGGCAAGGCCGAGTGGCTGCAGCCTTACACGGCGCCCACCGTGGTGGCGCTGGCGCAACAGGGCGTCAAGCGCATCGACCTGCTGTGTCCCGGCTTTACCAGCGACTGCCTGGAAACGCTGGAAGAGATCGCCATGGAAGCCAAGCATGATTTCGAAACGGCCGGTGGCGAGCAGTTTCACTACATTGCTTGCCTGAACGAGACGCCGGCCTGGATTGCTGGCATGGCGGAAATTGCCGAGCAACACATGATAGGCTGGCCGACGATGAAGACGGCGGCGCAGCGCGAAGCGGACAAGAAAGCGTGCGAACACGCGCGCGCGGCGGCGCTGGCACTGGGCGCGGCGAATTAAGCTATCTGCATTTTCAACAGTTCAAAGCCGCGCTTGCGCGGCTTTGTCATGTCTGGTGCGAGCACAGTGCGATCCAGATCGCCACACTGCCAGTGGCGATGGCTGCGGCGGGGCTGGTAGAATGCCCGCTTTGCCGTGGGAAGCCTGGAAAATCAAGGGGGCGCGCACGGCTCGCGTCCAGAAATGGGAAGTGATTTGTAATAAGCTGTAACATGAAATGCGGTAATCGCTGGTTTTAGCATGAATACCCCTTGAAACAGTAGGATATAGCCCCATTTGCCGGTTAGTGTTGTGAAGATTTTAGACTAACTCATTTAAGTCATTGATTGTAGGAGCTTTCTAGATGCAAGATCAGGAAAACCAAGCTGTACCTAATCCGCAAGCGGACGCCGCGGCGGCTGCCCCATCGACTCCCGCAGAGCCTACTTTGGAAGAGCAGCTGGCGAGTACCGAAGCGCGTCTTGCAGAGATGCACGATGCCTTCATGCGCGCCAAGGCCGATGGTGAAAATATTCGCCGCCGTGCGCAGGAAGATGTTGCCAAAGCGCATAAATTTGCAGTGGAAAGCTTTGCCGAAGCCATGGTGCCGGTAAAAGACAGCCTGGAAATGGCGCTGACGGTGGAAGCACCGACCATCGAATCGCTGAAAGAAGGCGTCGAGATGACCCTGAAGCAGTTGAACGCGGCGTTCGAACGCAATCGCCTGGTGGAAGTATTGCCAGTGCAGGGTGAAAAGCTCGATCCGATGAAGCACCAGGCGGTTGCCGTGGTACCAGCGGAACAGGAAGCCAATACCATCGTGTCAGTCCTGCAAAAGGGCTATATGATTGCGGACCGCCTGCTGCGTCCAGCCATTGTCACGGCCGCGCAAGCAAAATAATCAGAGTGCGGCATCAAGCAAGCCTTGAAACCATGCCGCTTTGCCACATATAAGAACCATCTGAAATCTAGCAAATAAAAGGAAAAAAATCATGGGTAGAATTATCGGTATCGATCTGGGAACCACGAATTCCTGCGTTTCCATCATGGAAAACGGTCAACCAAAGGTAATCGAAAACGCTGAAGGCGCACGCACGACGCCGTCGATTATTGCTTATCAAGAAGATGGCGAAATTCTCGTTGGCGCGCCAGCAAAACGCCAGGCCGTGACCAATCCGAAAAACACGCTGTATGCAGTCAAGCGTTTGATCGGTCGCAAGTTCGACGAAAAAGAAGTACAAAAAGATATCGCGCTGATGCCGTATCAAATCATGAAAGCCGACAACGGCGATGCATGGATCGGCGTACGCGACAAAAAACTGGCGCCGCCACAAATTTCGGCTGAAGTATTGCGCAAGATGAAGAAAACGGCAGAAGACTACCTCGGTGAAGAAGTCACCGAAGCCGTCATCACCGTACCGGCCTACTTTAACGATTCGCAGCGTCAAGCGACCAAGGATGCCGGCCGTATCGCTGGTCTGGACGTCAAGCGCATCATCAACGAGCCAACCGCAGCAGCGCTGGCATTCGGCCTGGACAAGACCGAAAAAGGCGACCGTAAAATCGCCGTGTATGACTTGGGTGGTGGTACGTTCGACGTGTCGATCATCGAAATCGCAGATGTTGATGGCGAGAAACAATTTGAAGTGCTGTCGACCAACGGCGACACCTTCCTCGGTGGCGAAGACTTCGACCAGCGCATCATCGATTACATCATCGACGAGTTCAAGAAGATCAACGGCATCGACCTGAAAAAAGATCCGATCGCTCTGCAGCGCATCAAGGCCTCGGCCGAGCGCGCGAAGATCGAATTGTCGTCGTCGCAACAAACCGAGATCAACGAGCCGTACATCGCCATGGCGAACGGCGCACCGGTCCACCTGAATCTGAAGATGACCCGCGCCAAGCTGGAATCGTTGGTGGAAGAGCTGATCATCGCGACGATGGAACCATGCCGTATCGCTATCAAAGACGCCGGCGTAAAAGTATCCGACATCGATGACATCATCCTGGTCGGCGGTATGACGCGTATGCCGAAGGTGCAGGAAAAAGTGAAGGAATTCTTCGGCAAAGATCCACGCAAAGACGTGAATCCAGACGAAGCCGTCGCCGTGGGTGCAGCGATTCAAGGTTCGGTCCTGTCGGGCGAACGCAAAGACTTGCTGTTGCTGGACGTAACGCCTTTGTCCCTGGGTATCGAAACCCTGGGCGGCGTGATGACCAAGATGATCCACAAGAACACGACGATTCCGACCAAGTTCAGCCAAGTGTTCTCGACGGCCGACGACAATCAGCCTGCAGTGACCATCAAGGTCTTCCAGGGTGAGCGCGAAATCGCCGCCGGCAACAAAGGCCTCGGTGAATTCAATCTGGAAGGCATTCCACCATCGTCGCGTGGCACGCCACAGATCGAAGTGACTTTCGACATCGACGCCAACGGCATCTTGCATGTGGGCGCGAAAGACAAGGCTACCGGCAAGGAAAACAAGATCACGATCAAGGCCAATTCCGGCTTGACCGAGGCGGAAATCCAGAAGATGGTAAAAGACGCCGAATTGAATGCGGAAGAAGACAAAAAGGTCAAAGAATTGGCCGAGTCGCGCAATCAAGCCGATGCTCTGGTACACTCGACCCGGAAATCCTTGACCGAATACGGCGACAAGCTTGATGCGGGCGAGAAAGAGAAGATCGAAGCGGCTATCACCGACCTGGAAGCAAGCATCAAGGCGGGCGACAAGGCTGAGATCGACGCCAAGGTGGAAGCACTGTCGAGCGCATCGCAGAAACTGGGCGAAAAAATGTATGCCGACATGCAAGCGCAGCAAGCTGCCGGCGGCGCAGAAGGTGCACAGCAAGCTGCTGGCGCATCGGACGCAGGCGCCAAGCAAGACGACGTTGTTGACGCTGACTTCAAAGAAGTCAAAGACAGCAAGTAATGTCTTGCGCTCCCATAGAGTGGGGGCAGCCGGGCTGAACGCTACATCGCGGGATTAGCCGCGAAGACCGGCCGAGCCGAGTCGTTGCCCCGTGCAACACTCGACTCGGCTTTTTCGTGTAATTTTTACATCAGTAGATAGACTGCAAGGTGCCGACAACATGGCAAAGCGTGATTTTTACGAGACACTCGGTGTCGCAAAAAATGCTTCGGAAGAAGAGATCAAAAAGTCTTACCGTAAACTGGCGATGAAATACCATCCGGACCGCAATCCGGATAGCAAAGAATCGGAAGAAAAGTTTAAGGAAGTCAAAGAAGCCTACGAGATGCTGACCAATCCGGAAAAGCGCGAAGCGTATGACCGCTATGGTCACGCTGGCGTGGATCCGAACATGGGCGGCGGTGGCGGCTTCGGCGGCGGTGCGGGCGGCTTTGCCGACAGCTTCGGCGATATCTTCGGCGACATCTTTGGCGGTGGCGGTGGACGCAGCCGCAATGCGGGTCCACAGGTGTACCGTGGCGCCGACTTGCGCTACAACCTGGAAATTACACTGGAGCAAGCTGCGCACGGCTTCGACACGACCATCCGCGTGCCGAGCTGGGACAAATGCGATACCTGCCACGGCAGCGGCGCCAAGCCTGGCACGTCGCCGACCACCTGCGGTACTTGCGGTGGCCATGGCCAGGTGCGCATGCAGCAAGGTTTCTTTAGCATCCAGCAAACTTGCCCGAAATGTCATGGTAGTGGCAAGGTCATCACCGACCCGTGCACGCCATGCGGCGGCGCCGGTCGTATCAAGCGCAACAAGACGCTGGAAGTCAAAATTCCTGTCGGTATCGACAATGGCATGCGCATCCGCTCGTCCGGCAACGGCGAACCGGGCACGAATGGCGGCCCGGCAGGCGACCTGTATGTGGAAATTCACATCAAGCCGCACGCCGTGTTCCAGCGTGAAGGCGACGACCTGCATTGCGAAATGCCGATCTCGTTCACCAAGGCGGCCTTGGGCGGCGAAATCGAAGTGCCCACCCTGAACGGCAAAGTGTCGTTTACGATCCCGGAAGGCACACAGTCGGGCAAGACCTTCCGCCTGAAAGGCAAGGGCATCAAGGGCGTGCGCTCCGGTTATGCGGGCGACTTGTTCTGCCACGTGGCGATCGAAACACCGGTGAAGCTGACTGAAAAACAGAAAGACCTGCTGCGCGACTTTGAAAAGTCGACCACCGAGGGCGGTGCCAAGCACAGTCCGCAAAGCAAGACCTGGAAAGACAAGGTCAAGGATTTTTTTGAGTAAGCACTGATAACACCATGCGCCGGGATGCTTAAACATCCCGGCGTTTTTTTACCGCGACTGAAAAATGCGGGCACATCGCCGGCCTACGGGCGCGATTTGCCGCCGATTCAGCCGTACTTATACAATGGGAACGAGATGACCGAACCGAAAAATGGCTTGGCCCTGGCGGAGCTGCTGCAGCGTAACCGCCGCTGGGCCGATGCTATGGTGGCGAAAGACCCCAGCTATTTCAAGAACCTGGAAGCGCAAACGTCGCCCGAATACTTGTGGATCGGCTGCTCCGACAGCCGCGTGCCCGCCAACGAACTGCTGGGCATGGCGCCTGGCGACGTGTTTGTGCACCGCAATATTGCCAATGTGGTCGTGCATTCCGACCTCAATTGTCTGTCCGTCCTGCAATTTGCCGTGGACGTGCTGAAAGTCAAACATGTCATCATCGTCGGCCACTACGGCTGCAAGGGTGTGCATGCGGCCATGACGGGGACGCGCATCGGCCTGGTCGACAACTGGCTGCGCCACGTGCAGGATGTGGGCCAGAAGCACGAACGCTACCTCGGTGACGTGCTGACCAGCCGCCAGCGCGGCGACCGCTTGTGCGAGCTGAACGTGGTGGAACAGGTCTTGAACGTGTGCCAGACGACCATCGTCCAAGATGCGTGGGAGCGTGGCCAGGAACTGAGCGTCCATGGCTGGGTCTATGGCTTGAAGGATGGCTTGCTCAACGACCTGGAAGTGACAGTTCAGGCCGGCCACGAGCTGGCGCCGCGCATGGCGACCCGCCTGGCCCGCTACGAAGCAACGGCGTAAGCGCCGTTGGTGCAGCGCGTCGCATCAGCGCCGTGGCCAGCGCTGGGGCGTGCAGCGCTAGTCAATTCAGCATGCTGCGCGCCGCCGCGATGATTTGCCGTGACAGCTGCTCCATGCGCGGCGACTGTACTTTCCACGTATGCCAGTATAGTGCCACGTCGGCCGGGGTGTTGGGCGTGAGCATTTCCACCAGTTCGCCATGCGTATTGGTTTTGAGCAGCAACTCCGGCACCATGCCGTAGCCCAGGCCGTAGCGGATGGCGTTGAAGTGCGAGGTGGCGCCCGGTACGTAATGGCAGGGGTAGGCGCCTTCGGGCAAGCCCAGCGCTTCTTGCAGGAACGATGACTGCAAGGTGTCCTTGCGCGTGTAGGCGACCACGGGCGCCGTGCGCGCCGCCTTGCGCGTGAGGCCGTGCGCAAACCATTGCCGGCGGAACGCGGGCGTGGCCACCAGCCAGTAGCGCATGACGCCCAGCGGCTCGGCCGTGCAACCGCGCATGGGCTTTGGCTCGGTGCTGATGCAGCCGATGGCCATGCCCGTCTCGAGCAAAGTGTAGGTGTGGTCCTGGTCTTCCACGGTCAAGTCCAGCAGCACGCGCTCGCGTATCAGCACTTCCGACAGGGCGGGGAAGAACCAGGTACCGATCGAGTCCGCATTCAGCGCCAGTACCAGGGTCAGCGGGGCATCTTGCTGCACCGCCAGTTCCGCCTGCAAGTCCGCTTCCAGCAGCTTGGCGCGCTTCAGATACTGCATCAGGCGCTGCCCCATGCGCGTGGCGCGCGCGGGACGGCTGCGCACGATCAAGGCATTGCCGAGCTGGCTTTCCAGTGCCCGCACGCGCTGCGAAATGGCCGGCGAGGTCAGGTGCAGCCGCAGCGCCGCCTGCTCGAAGCTGCCCGTTTCGACGACGGCGCGGAACGCTTCCGTGTGCTTGGGATTGAGATCCATGGCGCATACCTAACATAAGAAAATTTTATCAATACTAAATAATACTTACTTTTCATAAGGATGCGTGTGTTGCAGTGCACAATGCACAATCGCGGATGCATTCAATTGCTGAAGTGCAAGCTAGCCGTCTGCGGGCTCTTGGCAGCAAGGAAATACCAGCATGTCAGCACAGCCGAGCAAGCACAGGCGAGCAAGCACAGCCGAGCTACATGACGGCCCGCAAGTCGCCATCAAAGCTGGTGTGCAAGCTGAAACGGCGCGCGCAGGTGCTGGCCGCACCGACCTGACGGGCGTTGTTCGACGGTGACGCTGGCAGTGGCGGCTCCAGTACGGCCACGAACGAGGCGCACCCTGAGCGAAGCGCGCGAACGCGAACAAATTCTCACATCATTTTCGGAAGAGCAAGACCATGCTGTTATATACGATTTACCTGGTGGCGATTGTCGCCGAAGCGATGTCCGGCGCCATCATGGGCATGCGGCGCGGCATGGATTTGTTCGGCATCTGCATGATCGGCACCGTCACGGCGCTGGGCGGCGGTACCGTGCGCGACGTGCTGCTGGGGCACTATCCGCTGGGCTGGATCGCGCATCCCGAGTACCTGCTGTTTACCATCGGCGCGGCCATCGTCACGGCGTTTGTCGCGCGCTACCTGCACCACCTGCGCGCCATTTTCTTGCTGGTGGACGGACTCGGCCTGGTGGCGTTTTGCGTGATTGGCTGCGACATCGCCATGTCGGCCAAGATGCATCCTGCCATCGTCGTGCTGGCCGGGATGATCACGGGTGTCTTCGGCGGCCTGCTGCGCGATATCCTGTGCAACCAGATTCCGCTCGTGCTGCAGCGCGAAGTGTATGCCACTGTGGCGCTGTTTACGGGCAGCCTGTATGTGGGCTTGCTGTACTTCCGGGTCGACAGCGCAGTGGCGCAGCTGGTGTCCATCGGCGCCGGTTTCCTGTTCCGTTTTCTGGCTTTGCATTTCGAGTGGCGCTTGCCCAATTTTAATGGCGACCGCATACGCGGCTTTGAATAGGGCGGCAACGCCGTCATTATTTTCAGGCGCAGCAGCAATGGGCTGCGTTCAGGCAGGCGTGTTTAGCTTAGCGTAACTTAGCGTAGCTTATCGTAGCTTGTCGCCTGGCCGGCGAGCCGCTGCAACGTCAACAGAACACGCGGCAGTAGCGCACCCTACACGATGCCCTTGCGGCGCTCCCACACGGCGCTGCCGACGAAAATGGCGGCGCACATCCACATCACGGCCGGCAGGGCGTTGACGCCCACCGATTGCATCAAGACCCCCGTCAGCAGGGGACCGCCGCCGCTGGTCACGCCCCAGGTAGCGTTGACGATGGCGCTGGCGCTGGTCAGCGACAAGCCCGTGAAGCGCTCGCCGCAGGCCACCAGCGCCAGCATGTAGATGCCGCCTGCCGCTGCGCCCAGCAACAACAGCAAAGTCCACCACAGCCACGGCGTGCCGACGGCCAATGGCAGCAGCGGCAGCAGCAGGCAGACAGCTAGGCCGCAGGCCGCGTGGACTTTGGCGCGGCCGTAGCGGTCGGCCATCCATCCCAGTGCGAATTGCAAGCCCGTGTCGCCCACCAGCACCACGGTGGCTGACAGCAGGGCCAGGTCCGTGCTGATGCCGTGCTCCATCGCGTACAGGGGCAGCAAGCTCAATGCCAGCGTGTCGAACAGGGCAAAGAAGGCGGCGCCCAGCACGATCATCGGCATGCGTGGCAGGATCAGGGTCCATTTCACACCCTGTTCTTCCGCTTCGCGTTCCGGCCCGCTGTTCGAGATCAGCATCAATCCCGGCACGGCGAGCAGGAATAGCAGGCCACAGGCGGCAAAGCTCCAGCTGATTTTGTCGTTGAAGAGTGCCACCAGCGCGGGGCCGATCAGCTGGAAGAAGGTAAAACTGGTGGTGTACATGGCCACCACGCGCCCGCGCGAATTATCGGGCGCCAGGCGGTTTACCCATGCTTCTCCGATGGTAAACAGTACGCCCATGGCGCCGCCGAACAGGAAGCGCAGCACGCTCCACGCCAGCAGGTGGTCGGTGAACTGCATGGAGATCGTCGCCAGCGATGCCACCCAGACGGCGCCCAGCATGGTGGCGCGCGCGCCGAAACGACCGACCCAGCGCGAGACGAACGGCGAGACTGCCAGGATGCCGAGCGCGCTGATGGCGGTGATCATGCCGATGATGTCCGTGCCGACGCCGCGCTGGTGCAGGGTCAGTGCGGTGAGCGGCATGGTGGCACCCAGGCCCAGGCCGACCACGCCGATGCTGATGACAAGAGCGAAGAAATCACGCCATGGCATGCTCTTCATGACTGGCCCCGCAGGGAGCAAATAGAGTTTCGGAAGGCCGGAAAACGCTGTGGATGCATGGGAAAGTAAGGGCACTTTGCCGGTGGCGCTGGTGTTTGGCGCCGGACGGGCATATGATGATTTTAGTAAACGCAAGCTTGCAAAGCCGTAGTGTAAGCCATGTGCGCCGCCGCTGGCCACGTGTGGCCATTGCTACGGGCTCTGCTGTACAGTGTAGCGAGCGGCGGCGCTGTCATGGCGCTGTCATTGGATCGTCCCGCCAGCGAGGTAGCACTCTATGCGCCGTCCCATCGTTCTCGTTCCCGCCTGCCAGCGCCCGCTGGGGAACCATGTTTGGCACATGGCGCAGGAAAAATACCTGCACGCGGTGCTGCGCGGCGCCGGCTGCATGCCGCTGCTGCTGCCCGCCCTGGGTGCTGAAGCCGACCTGGAGGCGGCGTTGCAGATCGCCGATGGCGTCATGCTGACCGGTTCCGCCTCGAACGTCGACGCACGCCTGTATGGCGAACAGATTCTCCACCCGGACCTGCCGCAAGACCCCGCGCGTGACGCCACCACTTTGCCTTTGATCCGCGCTGCGCTGGCGCGCCAGCTGCCCTTGCTCGCCATTTGCCGCGGCTTCCAGGAAGTCAACGTGGCCCTCGGCGGTAGCTTGCACCAGGCCGTACATGCGCTGCCGGGCATGCTGGAGCACCGGGAGAACGTACTCGATCCGCTGGCACGCCAGTACGCGTGCGCGCACCGTATCAAGTTGATACCGGAGGGCCTGTTGTCGCGCCTGCTGGGCGGCGCCAGCGAAATGATGGTCAATTCCCTGCATGGCCAAGGCATTGCCCGGCTGGCCGAGGGCTTGCTGGTGGAAGCTTGGGCCGACGACGGCCTGGTGGAAGCCTATACCCTGGCCAGCGCCGCCGGTTTTACGCTAGCCGTGCAATGGCACCCGGAATGGCAGGTGGAAGACCATCCGCAGTCGATGCGCCTGTTCGGCGCCTTTGGCCAGGCGTGCCGCGATTACCAGCAACAGCAGCCCAGAAACAATCACAGGACAGCTTGACAGCATAGTAGAGGGGCGCGCCGCCCGCAGCACGCGGCGCTTATTCAAGAAAAGCGCAACAGCAACGAGAGGGAAACATGGCAATACGCGAAAATTTCACCTATACGGATATGGATGTGTGGCTCAATGAAAAGCGCGTCACGGAAATCGAATGCCTGGTGCCCGACTTGACGGGCGTGGCGCGCGGGAAGATCCTGCCGCGCGGAAAATTTACCCAAGAGCGCGGCATGCGCATTCCGGAGGCGGTGCTGGGCATGACCGTGACGGGCAATTACCCGCTTGACGATGGCGGCTATGACCGCGCCATTTCCAGCACCGACCGCGACATGATCTTGAAGGCCGATCCGACTACCATCACCATGGTGCCGTGGGCCACCGATCCCACCGCGCAAGTCATCCACGACTGTTATTTTTCCGATGGCATGCTGGTCGATTTCGCCCCGCGCTCGGTGCTGCGGCGCGTCTTGAAACTGTATGCGGACAAGGGCTGGAAGCCGGTGGTGGCGCCGGAGCTGGAGTTCTACCTGACGGCGAAAAACACGGACCCGGACTTGCCATTGAAGCCGCCTATCGGCCGCAGCGGCCGCGCCGAGACCAGCCGTCAGGTGTACAGCATCGACGCCGTCAACGAATTCGATCCCCTGTTCGAGGATATCTACGATTACTGCGAATTGATGAACCTCGACGTCGATACCTTGATCCACGAGATCGGTGCCGGGCAGATGGAAATCAACTTCCTGCATGGCGACCCGCTGGGCCTGGCCGACAAGGTTTTCTTCTTCAAGCGCACCTTGCGCGAAGCGGCCCTGAAACACGATATGTACGCTACCTTCATGGCCAAGCCCATGGCCGGCGAACCTGGGTCCGCCATGCATGTGCACCAGAGCGTCGTCGATGCGAAGACGGGCTTGAATATCTTCAGCAATGACGATGGTTCGGCTGCCCCCATCTTCAAGCATTACATCGCCGGCCTGCAGCGCTACATGCCCTCGGCCATGGCCATCGTCGCACCGTATGTGAATTCCTACCGCCGCATCGTGCGCCATACAGCGGCGCCTATCAACATCCAGTGGGGCCTGGATAACCGCACCGTGGGCTTTCGCGTGCCCGAGTCGGGCGTGCAGGACCGGCGCGTGGAAAACCGCATCATCGGCGCCGACGCCAATCCTTACCTGGCGCTGGCCGTGACGCTGGCCTGCGGATATCTGGGCATGACAGAGCAGCTGGAGGCGACGCCGATGATGGAGGGCAGCGCCTACGACATGAAATTCGAGCTGCCGCAAGGCTTGCCCGAAGCGCTGCAACTGCTGCGCGCGGAAGACAAGCTGCGCACGGTGCTGGGCGAGCGCTTCATCGACGTGTATGCGGCCATCAAGGACCTCGAACACCAGGAGTTCATGACGGTCATCAGCCCCTGGGAGCGCGAACACTTGTTACTGCACGTATGAGTTTCCGTCAAAAAGTCCATGGCGCTGTTGCCTAGCCTCGTCGTACATTTGTACTGCCTCGGCAACGCGTCTAGCTCTCAACATTTTGTCAGGCACTCAGAGAAAGGATCGCAATGAGCACATCCAATAATCCGCTGGCGCCAAGCGCCGCGCTGGTCGCCTCGGTGGCGCAAAAAAATGCAGCGCCGCAGCTATACGACACGGCTGCCATCCAGCAGATGGACTCGGCCCACTATTTGCATCCGTTCACCGATTTCCAGGACCTGGCAAGCAAGGGCGCCCGCGTGATGGTGCGCGGCGATGGCGTCTACCTGTGGGATAGCCAGGGCAAGAAAATCGTCGACGGCATGTCAGGCCTGTGGTGCGTGAACGTGGGTTATGGCCGCACCTCGATTTCGCAAGCCGTGTACCGGCAGATGGAGACGCTGCCTTTTTATAACAGCTTCTTTGGCACGACGAACGTGCCGGCCGTGCAACTGGCGGCCAAGCTGGCGCAAATTTCGCCGCCGCAGTTCCAGCATGTGTTTTTCACCGGTTCCGGCTCCGAAGGCAATGACACCAACCTGCGCATGGTGCGCCGCTACTGGGATATCCTCGGTTACCCGGGGCGCCATACCATCATCAGCCGCCACAACGCTTACCACGGCAGCACGGTGGCCGGCGCGTCTCTGGGCGGCATGGGCGGCATGCATGCGCAGGGCGGCTTGCCGATACCGGGCATCGTGCATATCGGCCAGCCGAACTACCTGGAGTCGGGTCATGGCTTGAGCCCCGAGGAATTCGGCATCAAGGCGGCCGGCTGGCTGGAAGACAAAATCCTGGAAATCGGCGCCGACAAGGTGGCCGCCTTCATAGGCGAGCCGGTGCAGGGTGCCGGCGGCGTGATCATCCCGCCTGGCACTTACTGGCCCGAAATACAGCGCATCTGCGACAAGTACGGCATCGTCCTGATCGCCGATGAGGTCATCTGCGGCTTTGGCCGTCTGGGGCGCTGGTTTGGCTCCGAACTGTTCGGCATCAAGCCCGATCTGATCACCTTTGCCAAGGGCGTCACCTCGGGCTATGTGCCCTTGGGCGGCGTGTTGGTGGGTGACAGGGTGGCCAAGGTGCTGATCGAGCAGGGCGGCGAATTTACGCATGGCTTTACCTATTCTGGCCACCCCGTCGCTTGCGCGGCGGCGCTGGAAAACATCCGCATCATCGAAGAAGAGCAGTTGGTGGCGAAGGTCGCCGAGGACACAGGGCCGTATTTGAAACAGTGCTTCGCCAGCCTGGGCGAACATCCGCTGGTGGGCTACGCGGACAGCTGTGGCCTGGTCGCGGGATTGAACCTGGTGCGCAAGAAGGGCGCCAGCGTGCATGAAAATGTGTTGTTCGACGAGGACCAGGGCGTGGGCATGCTATGCCGCGCGCACATGTTCGACAACGGCGTCATCATGCGCGCCGTGGGCGAGCGCATGATCGTTGCGCCGCCCCTGGTCATGACGCGCGCGCAGATCGATGAAATGGTAGGCCTGATACGCGTGTGCCTGGACAAGACCTATGCGGATGTGAAAGCGAAGGGCTGGGTGTAGTGAACCCAAACGCAAGGGCTGGGGTCGTACCCTCAGGGTACGACCCCAGGGTTTGCTCTTGGGTTGGTGTCAGTTTTTCACCCAAATAGGCGCTAACTCAAGTTTTTTTGGACCAGAATCGCGGCAGTTCCGCTAAACTTCCGTCTTGGCCGCTACTACAGCGGCCAGTTTTTCTTTTTGAGACACTCTGACACACTCTTACCCAGAAGCTACCCATACATGACGATAGCAACACCTGCCGCGTCGGCCAGCGACGCCCAAGCGCCTTTCTTGCTGATTGATCAGCTGGTCAAGGAATTCGATGGCGTGCGCGCCGTCGATGCGATTTCCGTGACGATCAACAAGGGCGAGATTTTCGCCTTGCTGGGCAGTTCCGGTTGCGGCAAGTCGACCCTGCTGCGCATGCTGGCCGGTTTCGAGATGCCGACCTCGGGCCGCATTGCCCTGGCGGGCAATAGCATCGTCGATGTGCCGCCACACCAGCGGCCCATCAACATGATGTTCCAATCGTACGCGCTATTTCCCCATCTGTCGGTGTGGGATAACATTGCCTTCGGCCTGCGCCGCGATGGCTTGCCGAAAGCGGAAGTGGCGGCGCGTGTCGAACAGATGCTGGCGCTGGTGCAACTGGGCCCATACGCCCGGCGCAAGCCGCACCAGCTGTCGGGCGGCCAGCAGCAGCGCGTGGCGCTGGCGCGCAGCCTGGCCAAGCGTCCGCAGTTGCTGCTGCTGGACGAACCGTTGGGCGCGCTCGACAAGAAACTGCGCGAGCGCACGCAGATGGAGCTGGTCAACATCATCGAACAGGTGGGCGTGACCTGCGTGATGGTCACGCACGACCAGGATGAAGCCATGAGCATGGCCACCCGCATCGCCGTCATGAGCGAAGGGCGCATCCTGCAGGTGGGCGCGCCCGGTGAAATATATGAAACGCCGAACTGCCGTTTCGTCGCCGACTTCATCGGCAGCGTCAACCTGTTCGACGGCCACATCACGCAAGACGAACCCGATCACGTGGTCATCGACACGCCGGACGGCCGCCAGTATGTCTCGCACGGCATCACGGGCAACCTGGGCATGGATGTCTCGGTGGCCGTGCGGCCCGAGAAAATCGGCATTCAGATCGCGCCGCCTGCCTTGGAAGAACGCGCGTCGTCGGCCGAACACGGTTTTAACTGCGCCCAAGGCGTGATCGTCGCCATGGCGTATTTTGGCAACGAAACCAGCTACCATGTGCGCCTCGATAGCGGTACGGTGGTGAAAGTGTCGCGCACCAACGCCGCCCGCCACGATGTCTCGCGCCTGGAGCGCGAACAGCGCGTGTGGCTATGGTGGGATGGCGCCGACATCGTCGTGCTGACCAGCTGAGGCCATCATGACATCCCTCCTGCAATCGCTGTGCCACTTCTTTACCTTGCGCTCGATAACGGGGCGAAATGCGGGCCGCAACGCCATCATCGCCGTGCCTGCGCTGTTCCTGACGGCGGCCTTTTTGCTACCCTTCCTGATCGTGCTGCGCATCAGCCTGTCCGACATGGACACGGCGGGCAGCCCGTTTGGCGGCCTGCTGTCGTATGTCGACGGCATCGTTGTGCTGAAGGTAAAAATCGCCAACTACCTATTCATCGCCGCCGATGAACTGTATCTGCTGACCTACCTCAGTTCCATCAAGTACGCGGCCATCACTACGGCCATCTGCCTGTTTATCGGCTACCCATTCGCCTACTTCATGGCGCGTGCCAGGCCATCGATCCGCCCTGTGCTGATGATGCTGGTGATGCTGCCGTTCTGGACCTCGTTCCTGCTGCGCGTGTATGCGTGGAAGGGCATCCTGGCCAACCACGGCTTGCTCAACGACCTCTTGATCGCGCTGGGCGTGGTGAGCGAACCGCTGCACATGATGAATACCTCGTTCTCCTTGGTAGTCGGCATGGTCTACGCCTATCTTCCGTTCATGATTTTGCCGCTGTATGCCAATCTGGTGAAGATGGACGTGCGTTATCTCGAAGCGGCGGCCGACTTGGGCGCGACGCCATTGCAGGCGTTCTGGCGCATCACGGTGCCGCTGTCGAAGTCGGGCATCATCGCCGGCGCCATGCTGGTGTTCATCCCGTCCGTGGGCGAGTACGTGATCCCCGAGCTGCTGGGCGGTCCGGAAACCCTGATGATCGGCAGAGTGCTATGGGATGAGTATTTCACCAATAACGACTGGGCCATGGCCTCGTCCGTGACGGTGTTGATGATATTGCTGATCCTCGTGCCGATGGCCATTTTCAACCGATACAAGACACACCAGGACGCGGAGCAGCGCACATGAATAAAGCTACCTTCCTGCAGCGCTGGTTCGGCCGCGGCTGGCTCTCGCTCGGCTATTTTTTCCTCTATCTCCCGATCATCGTGCTGATCGTCTTCTCGTTCAACAGCTCGCGCCAGGACATGGTGTGGAGCGGCTTTTCTCTGCGCTGGTACAGCGAGTTGATGAGCGATACGCAGATCATCTCGGGTTTCGGCCTGTCGCTGAAGATCGCCTTCATGTCGGCCACCTCGTCCGTCATTCTGGGCACTTTCGCCGCCTTTGTCTTGACCAGTTACCAGCGCTTCGGCGGGCGTACCTTGTTCTCGGCCATGGTCAGCGCGCCGCTGGTGATGCCGGAAGTGATCATCGGCCTATCGCTGTTGCTGATGTTGGTATCGATGCAAAAGGTCTTTGGTTTCCCCGAGCGCGGCGTACTCACCATGTGGCTGGGGCATACCCTGCTGGGCATGGCGTATGCGGCCGTGGTGGTGCAATCGCGCCTGCAGGAGATGAGTAAATCCTTGGCCGAGGCGGCGATGGACCTGGGTTGCCGCGCGCACCAGGTCTTCTTCCTGGTGACCCTGCCGAATATCACGCAGGCGCTGGCCTCGGCCTGGCTGCTGACGTTTACGCTGTCGCTGGACGATGTGGTGCTGTCGGCCTTCTTGTCCGGCCCCGGTTCGACGACCATGCCGCTGGTGATCTTTTCGCGCGCGCGCCTGGGGCTCGATCCGCGCGTCAATGCCATTGCCGCGCTGACCATCCTCGTCGTGACGATTGCCGTGATCGTGTATGCCGTGATGCTGGCGCGCGCCGACCGCAGACGGCGCAAGCAGATCTCTGCGGCCTATTTGGCCGACTAGGAGTAAGCTGGCGTTTTTACCTTGCGGGAGACGAGCATGACGGAAAACACCAGCTGGCACGCACGCGCAGCAGCGCTCACGATCGATGGACGCGCCTTCATCAATGGCGAACGGATGGCGGCCAGGTCTGGCCAGAGCTTCGATAATTTGTCGCCCATCGATGGCCGTCTCCTGGGCCAGGTGGCGCGCTGCGACAGCGCCGACGTGGATGCGGCCGTGCTGGCCGCCCGCGCCGCCTTTGACGACCGCCGCTGGGCCGGCAAATCCCCGGCGCAGCGCAAGCGCATACTGATCAAGTTCGCCGACCTGGTGCAGCAGAACGGCGCCGAACTGGCCCTGCTGGAAACCCTGGACATGGGTAAACCGATCAAGTACAGCCAGAGTGTGGATGTGGGTGCCACGGCCAATTGCCTGCGCTGGTATGGCGAGGCGATCGACAAGGTCTACGATGAAATCGCGCCTACGCCGTCCAGCAGCCTGGCCTTGATCACGCGCGAACCGGTGGGCGTCGTCGCCGCCATCGTGCCGTGGAATTACCCGATGATCATGGCCGCCTGGAAGATCGCACCCGCGCTCGCGGCTGGCAACAGCGTTATCCTGAAACCATCGGAAAAATCGCCATTGACGGCCCTGCGCCTGGCCGACATCGCGCTGCAGGCAGGCGTGCCGGCGGGCGTCTTCAACGTGCTGCCTGGCTTTGGCAACGAGGCAGGTGCGGCGCTGGCGCTGCACATGGATGTCGATTGCATCGGTTTCACCGGTTCCACCCGCACGGGCAAGTTGATCGTGCAGATGGCGGGTCAGTCGAATCTGAAGCGGGCGTGGACGGAACTGGGCGGCAAGTCTGCCAACATTGTCTGCGCCGATTGCCCGGACCTGGACAAGGCCGTGGCCGCCGCCGTCGGTTCCATCTTTTTCAACCAGGGCGAAAGCTGCAACGCGCCCTCGCGCTTGTTCGTGGAAGAATCGATCAGGGAAGAATTCCTGGCCAAGGCGCTGGCCATGCTGCCCCGCTTCCAGCCTGGCGACCCGCTCGACGAAGCCACCGTCATGGGCGCCATCGTCGACGCCACGCAGATGAACACGGTCATGGGCTATATCGCGGCGGGCAAGAGCGAAGGCGCGCAACTGCTGGGCGGCGGCGAGGCCGTACGCACTCAGACGGGCGGCTACTATGTGCAGCCGACCGTGTTCGGTGGCGTGGACGCGGGCATGACGATTGCGCGCGAAGAGATTTTCGGCCCCGTGCTGTCGGTGCTGGGCTTTACGCATATCGCCGATGCCATCAAACAGGCCAATGCCACGCCCTATGGCTTGCAGGCGGCCGTGTGGACGTCGGACCTCAGCAAGGCCATCTTGACGGCGCGCGCGCTGCGTGCAGGTACCGTGCATGTCAACCAGTACGACGGCGACGACATCACCGTGCCGTTCGGTGGTTATAAACAGTCGGGCAACGGGCGCGACAAGTCGCTGCACGCGTTGGACAAGTACACGGAATTGAAGACGACCTGGATACAGGTGGCTTAGGTGGCTTAGGTGGCTTAGCTGATTTAGGTGGCTTAGTTGCTACCAGGGTAAGTAAAAAAGCGGATGAATACTCTGCGTCGATTAACACAGTTTTTTATGGCCAAGAAAAAAAGGCAGGCCTCTTGCGAGCGCCTGCCTCGGCCATTCAAGCTGCAGCTTAGATGACTATCGTTTGATGCTCGTCACCCACGCGTGCGCGGATGGTACCGATGCGCGAGACGCTTTCGCCGGCCGCTTGCAATTGTGCGATGGCGGCGTCTGCATTTTCCTGCGAGACGATGACGGTCATGCCGATGCCGCAGTTGAAGACGCGGTGCATTTCGGCGTCAGCCACGCCGCCGTGCTGTTGCAGCCACGTGAACAGCGGTGGCATGGTCCACGCCTTCGAGTCCAGTTCGGCCACCAGGCCAGGCTGCAGCACGCGCGGGATGTTTTCGACCAGGCCGCCACCGGTGATGTGCACCATGCCCTTCACTTCCATGGCATCCATCAGCGCCAGCAGCGGCTTGACGTAGATGCGCGTTGGCTGCATCAGCACGTCGGCCAGCTTGCGGCCGTGGAAGTCACCTTCCAGGTCAGGCTTCGCCACTTCAATGATCTTGCGCACCAGCGAGTAACCGTTCGAGTGCACGCCCGACGAAGCCAGGCCCAGCACCACGTCACCGGGGGCGATTTTGCTACCGTCGATGATTTTCGATTTTTCCACCGCGCCGACGGCAAAACCTGCCAGGTCGTATTCGCCGGCCGGGTACATGCTCGGCATTTCAGCCGTTTCGCCGCCGATCAGCGCGCAACCGGCTTGTTCGCAACCCTGGGCGATGCCCTTGATGACGTCGGTGGCAATGGCCACGTCGAGCTTGCCGCAAGCGAAATAGTCGAGGAAGAACAGGGGCTCGGCGCCTTGCACCAGGATGTCGTTTACGCTCATGGCGACCAGGTCGATGCCGACCGTGTCATGGCGGTTCAGTTCAAACGCCAGGCGCAATTTCGTGCCCACGCCGTCGGTGCCCGAGACCAGCACCGGTTCCTTGTACTTCTTGCTGATTTCAAACATGGCGCCAAAACCGCCCAGGCCGCCCATCACGCCTTCGCGCAGGGTGCGCTTGGCAAACGGCTTGATTGCTTCGACTAAAGCGTCGCCTGCGTCGATATCGACGCCAGCGTCACGGTAGGAAAGGGAAACATTAGAAGTCTGGTTCATGGTGTGGTGGCAGCGGAGGCGGTAAAATAGAAGGCGGATACCCGCCGGCACGCGCGCGCAAGCATGTTTTTCAACATCATGCGGCAGGGTGCCAGCGGGTGAATTCGGTCGATCAAGACGCTATTTTATCAAACTGCCCCCGCTATTTCGTAATTAACTGCCTTTTTTTAACGCAAAAGTACAACGCCATGCCATTCCCGATCAGCGCAGAGCAGAAGCAAACAGCATTTTGGATCGCGGTCTGGCTGGCATTCTTGCTGCTGCTCGTCAGCTTGGGCCCCATCCTGACGCCCTTTCTGGCGGCTGCCATCCTCGCCTATGTGCTCAATCCGGGCGTGGACCGATTGCAACGCCTGCATTACAAGCGTTTTTACGTGCCCCGTCCGCTGGCCGTGCTGCTCGTGGTCGTGTTGTTTTTCCTCGCCATGACAGCGCTGGTACTGATCGTCGTGCCGGTATTGCAAAAGGAAATCCCCCTGCTGCAGGCGCAGATCCCGCAATTTCTCAGCAAGGCCAATGAGCTGCTGGCGCCGAAACTGCGCGACCTGGGCATTCGCGTGCGCCTCGACGGCACGGGCATCAAACGCATGCTGAGCCAGCAGATGGCGACCAGCGGCGATGAAATCTGGAGCACCGTGCTGGCCTCGGCGCGCATCGGCGGCACGGCCGTGCTGGGCTGGCTGGCCACCGTGGTGCTGATTCCCGTGGTGCTGTTTTACTTGTTGCTGGACTGGCATCCGATGCTGGCGCGCATCGCCGGCGCCGTGCCGCGCCGCTGGGTCGGGCGCACGGTGGGCATGGCGCAGGAAGTCGATACGCTGCTGGCGCAATACCTGCGCGGCCAGTTGCTCGTCATGCTGGTGCTGGCCACGTATTACTCGGTGGCGCTGGCCATCGCCGGTTTTGAAGTGGCATTGCCTGTTGGTATCATCACCGGCTTGCTGGTCTTCATCCCCTATTTGGGCTTCGGCCTGGGGCTGATGCTGGCCCTGATCGCCGCCCTGCTGCAGTTTGCCGACTGGAGCGGCGTCATCGCCGTGGCCGTCATCTATGGCTGTGGCCAGGTCATCGAAGGCTTTTTCCTCACGCCGCGCCTGGTGGGCGAGCGCATCGGCCTGAACCCGCTGGCCGTCATCTTCGCCTTATTGGCCTTCGGACAATTATTCGGTTTCGTCGGCGTTTTGCTCGCTTTGCCCGCTTCGGCCGTCCTGATGGTCGCTTTTAAGCATCTAAGACGCCACTACCTGTCCAGCAGCTTCTATAATGCATGACAGGGTACCCGATACGGCTACAATGCGAAACTAACAACGAACTAACAACAGCGACGACGACGCTCAAGCAGTAATGAAAAACAGGACAAGGCGTACGCCATGAAACAACTGGTGCTCGATTTAGGCACAGACCAGGCGCACAGCCTCGATACCTTCGAGGTGGGACAGAATGCCGAAGTGGCGCAGTTGATGCGTCAGTTCGCCGCGCGCACTGCGCGCGAACATTTTGCTTACCTGTGGGGCGAACTGGCCGCCGGCAAGAGCCATCTGCTCAAGGCCCTGGCCAGCACCGAGCGCGCGCGCTACATTTCTCCATTCTCGATCGAGTCCGAATTCGTGTATTCGCCGGAGGTCGATTTGTATCTGCTCGACGACTGCGAAAAGCTCTCGCCGCTGGCGCAGATCGATGCCTTTGCACTGTTCAATGAAATCCGCGCCAACAAAGCCTATATGGTGTGCAGCGGCGCCGTGCCGCCGGCCGTGCTGCCCGTGCGCGAAGACTTGCGCACGCGCATGGGCTGGGGCTTGATTTACCAGATCCAGGGCTTGACCGACGATGAAAAAATCGCCGCCCTGACCCAGGCGGCCACCACCCGCGGCTTGACCTTATCGCCGGGCGTGTTACCCTATCTGCTGTCCCATTTCCGGCGCGACATGCGTTCGCTGTCGACGATGCTGGACTCTCTCGACCTCTACTCCCTGGAAACCCAACGCCCGATCACCTTGCCATTGTTGCGCGAGTTGCTGCAGGCGGAAGCGAAAGAATGATGAATCTGGCCCTGTTTGACCTCGACCACACCCTGCTGCCCATCGACTCGGATCACGAGTGGGGCGAATTCCTGGTACGCATCGGTGCCGTGGATGCCACCGAATTCACCCGCCGTAACGATGAATTCTTCGCCCAATACCAGGCCGGCACGCTCGACCCGGTGGAGTACCTGGAATTTTCCCTCGGCACCCTGGCGCAATTCCCGCGCGAACGCCTGGACGCGCTGCACCAGCAATTCATGGCCGAAGTGGTCTTGCCGGCGATCCGCCCCGCAGTGCTGGCGCTGCTGAAACAGCACCGGGACGCAGGCGATTTGCTGGCCATCGTCACGGCCACCAACTATTTCATCACCAAGCCCATCGCCGAGGCACTGGGTGTCGAACACCTGCTGGCCGCCATGCCCGAATATGACGCTGAAGGCAACGTCACGGGCAAGCTGCTGGGCACGCCGACCCTGGGCGCGGGCAAGCTGACCCACACCCATGCCTGGCTGGACAAGATGGGCAAGGCGCTGGGGCAGTTCGAGCGCAGCTACTTTTACAGCGATTCACACAACGACATTCCCTTGCTATCGGTCGTTACCCATCCGGTCGCGACCAATCCCAACACCGCTTTGAGCGCACATGCAACCGTCCACGGCTGGCCATCACTCCACTTATTCAATGATTAAAAAATTCATCCGCAAGATCCTCGGCGTTAAAAAAGAGGCAGCGCGCGACACCACGGCCGCCGTCGTGCTCGGTCCTGCGCAACACGGAATCGACCCGAAACTGGTATCGTCGAATGCCATCCGCGTCACCAGCAGCCTGCAGGAGGCGGGCTTCGAAGCCTTCGTCGTCGGCGGCGCCGTGCGCGACCTGCTGCTGGGCGTGAAGCCGAAAGACTTCGATATCGCCACCAACGCCACGCCGGAACAGGTCAAGCGCTTGTTCCGCCGCGCCTTCATCATCGGCAAGCGCTTCCAGATCGTGCATGTGATGTTCGGCCAGGATTTGCTGGAAGTGACGACCTTCCGCGGCGCCGGCGCCGATTCCGCGCCCAAGGATGAACATGGCCGCGTCCTGCGCGACAATACCTTCGGCTTGCAGCACGAAGATGCGCTGCGCCGCGACTTCACCATCAACGCCATGTACTACAACCCGGCCACGCAGGAAGTGCTCGATTACCACGGCGGCGTGGAAGATATCCGCGCCCAGACCCTGCGCATGATCGGCAAGCCGGAAGAACGCTACCGCGAAGATCCCGTGCGCATGCTGCGCGTGGTGCGCTTTGCGGCCAAGCTGAAATTCACCATCGAGCCGCATACGGCGGCACCGATTCCCATCATGGCGCCGCTGATCAACAATGTGCCCGCGCCGCGCGTGTTCGACGAAATGCTGAAGCTGCTGATGAGCGGCCACGCGCTGGCCTGCCTGCAGCAGCTGCGCAAGGAAGGCTTGCATCACGGCTTGCTGCCGCTGCTCGACGTGGTGCTGGAGCAGCCGCTGGGAGCGAAATTCGTCACCCTGGCGCTGGACGCCACGGACGCCCGCATCGCCGCCGGCAAGACCGTCTCGCCAGGCTTTCTGTTTGCCTCGCTCTTGTGGCACCAGGTGCTGGAAAAATGGACGGCTTACCGCGCCGCCGGCGAGTCGACGATCCCCGCGCTGCACCTGGCGGCCGACGACGTGCTCGACTCGCAAACGGAAAAGCTGGCCTTGCAACGCAAGATCGGCTCCGACATGCGCGACATCTGGTCGATGCAGCCACGCTTCGAGCGCCGCGTCGGCAAGGCGCCGCACAAATTGCTGGAACACCTGCGCTTCCGTGCTGGCTACGACTTCCTGCTGCTGCGCTGCGCTTCGGGCGAGATCGACATGGAGATCGGCGAATGGTGGACCGCGTTTTATGAAGGCGACGAGGAAACGCGCGAAGCCTTGCTGGTCAGCGCGAATGCCGCGCCGGGCGCCATCAAGAAGAAGCGTCCGCCACGCCGCAGCACGCGCAGCAAGAGTGGCACGGGCGGCACGGGCGGCAGCAGCACGGGCAGCACTGGCGACGAATGATGGACGCACTTGCCCCCGTCACCGCTTACATCGGTATCGGTGCCAACCTGGGCGAGGCGCAGGCCAATGTGCAGGATGCGATTGCGCGCCTGGCGCGCCTGCCCGGCACCAGCTTGCTCGACGCCTCGGCCAGCTACCGCACGGCGCCCATAGCTTCCAGCGGTGACGACTACATCAACGCCGTGGCGCGCATCTCGACCACAGTGCCGGCCGAAGAGCTGCTGCTGGCGCTGCATGCCATCGAGGCGGCGCACGGGCGCGAGCGGCCCTACCGCAACGCCCCGCGCACGCTGGACCTGGACTTGCTGCTGTACGGCGACGCGCAGATCGCCAGCGCCACGCTGACGGTGCCCCATCCGCGCATCACCGAGCGCGCCTTCGTGCTGGTGCCGCTGCTGGCCTTGGCGCCCGCCATCGTCGTGCCCGGCCTCGGGCCAGCGCAGGATTACCTGGCAAGCGTCGCTGAGCAGGCCATCAGTCAGCTCTGAGCCGTTTCGCGCCCATCCTCTACAATGGCGCTGCTGCAGCACGCCGCATAAAGTACTACACTAGCGGCATCGTCGTCGCACCACCCCCTTTACACTCTAGAGAATACCTATGTCCGCTTATTTGCAAGGAACAGATCTGGCCGCAAAAGACAAGGCTGCCACCCCGGCGCCGGCGCCATCGAAGACTGTCGCCAACAAGGCTGTGACCATCCACACGCTGGCCACGCTGCGCGCCGCCGGCGAAAAGATTTCCATGCTGACCTGCTATGACGCCAGCTTCGCGTCCCTGATGGACCGTTGCGGCGTCGAGATCTTGCTGATCGGCGATTCGCTCGGCATGGTCTGCAATGGCCATAACTCGACCCTGCCCGTCACCGTGGCTGAACTGGCCTACCACACGGCTGCCGTGGCGCGCGGCGCCAAGTCGGCCTTGATCATGTCCGACTTGCCGTTCGGTGCGTATGGCACGCCCGAAACAGCCTATGCCAACGCCGTCATCCTGATGCAAGCCGGTGCGCACATGGTCAAGATCGAAGGCGGTGCCTGGCTGGCCGAGACTGTCCGTTTCCTTACCGAGCGCGGCATCCCCATCTGCGCTCACATCGGCCTGACGCCGCAATCGGTGCATCAGCTGGGCGGCTATAAAGTGCAAGGCAAGAGCACGGAAAGTGCCGCACAGCTCAAGAATGACGCGCTGGCGCTGCAAAACGCGGGTGCCGCCATCGTGCTGATGGAAGCGATGCCGACGCAGCTGGGCAAGGAAGTGACCGACATGCTGACGATACCGACCATCGGCATCGGCGCCGGTCCCGACTGCTCGGGCCAGGTACTCGTCATGCACGACATGCTGGGCGTGTTCCCAGGGCGCAAGGCGCGTTTTGTGCGCAACTTCATGGAAGGCGCTGCCAGCATCGACGCCGCCGTCTCCGGCTATGTGCAAGCGGTCAAGGATGGCAGCTTCCCGGCACAGGAACACTGCTTCTGATGCACGGCTGCTGACGCCGGCCATGCAGGGCATCTCGCCTCGACAACTGTCGGGGCGATTTTTTTGGTGCGTAGCGTGCCCGTCCGCCAAAGCGCCATCGGCATGCCATCGAGCAGCATGATCAGTGGTCAGCAACCATTGCGGCCACTGTCACTACCATCGCTGGCGCAGAAGCATTTAGGGCTTCAGCACCTTGGCCACCTTGGCCGCCCGCAGGCGGAAGGCGTCCGGCATGCCCGAACCCAGTAGCGGGCGCAGATACAGCCGGAAGGCATCGGTGACGTCCGTGCCGCTGGCGCTGATGAATTCGTCTTCCATGGTGCGCGTCTTGCCCGCCACGTCCGCCAGCGGCAGCAACTCGTAGTCAACGGAATAAAAGCCCGTACGCTTGATGGCGACCGAGCCATCGCGCTCGCCCCACATGGCGAACTGCACCGCCTTCTCGCCCACTTCGCGCGCTTCGCGTTGATCTACATCAGAGACGCAACCGATGAAGGAACGCTGCAGATAGCCGAAGGTGTCGCCGCGCACGCGCCTGATGCCCAGCTTGGCCTTGATGGCATCGCATAGCAGGTCGGCCAGTGCGCCGGTGCCCGACAATTGCACATTGCCGTGCGCATCGCGCTCCACCGCATCGCCAGCCTGTTGGGCCAGCAGGCTGGCGATGGGTTCGCCCGAGGCATCGTGGATGCCCTCCGAGACGGCGATCACGCAGCGGCCGTATTTTTCATATGCAGCTTTCACGTCGGCGATAAATTGATCGAGCACGAAGACGCGTTCGGGCAGGTAGATCAGGTGTGGGCCATCGTCGGGGAACTTCTTGCCCAGCGCCGAGGCGGCCGTCAAAAAGCCCGCGTGGCGGCCCATCACCACGCCCACGTACACGCCAGGCAAGGCTGCATTGTCGAGGTTGGCGCCGGCGAAGGCCTGGGCGACGAAACGCGCGGCCGAGGGAAAGCCTGGCGTGTGGTCGCTGCCCACCAGGTCGTTGTCGATGGTTTTCGGGATGTGGATGCAGCGCAGCGGGTAGCCGGCCTTGTGCGCTTCCTCGCTGACGATGCGCACCGTGTCGGACGAGTCATTGCCGCCGATATAGAAGAAGTGTTCGATCTCGTGCGCGCGCAGCACTTCGAAGATTTGCTGGCAGTAGGCGATATCGGGCTTGTCGCGCGTGGAGCCGAGGGCCGATGAGGGCGTGGCGGCCACCAGTTCCAGGTTATGGCTGGTTTCCTGTGTCAGATCAACAAACTCTTCATTGACGATGCCGCGCACGCCGTGCAGCGCGCCATACACGCGCGTGACATGGTGAAAGCGCCGCGATTCGAGCACCACGCCCACCAGCGACTGGTTGATGACGGCGGTGGGGCCGCCTCCCTGGGCAACAAGAATTTTTCCAGATGGCATGGGGTCTCCTCGCAAACGGTACGGCCTTCCAGCCTACTCCTTTTTTGCCACGGCGCTGTCTTTTCCGATCATTCTGTCGAGGAATTTTTCCACCCGGCCCCAGAAGTCGATGCGGTTCTTTGGCAGCGTCCAGCCATGGCCTTCCTCGTCATAGACCACCCATTCGACATCGCGGTTGTGTTGTTTGACGGCCGCATAAAACTGCTTGCCGTGGTAGAGCGGCACCCGCTGGTCGGCGGCGCCGTATGCCAGCAATAGGGGCTGGGTGATGCGCGCCGCCTGGGCGATGGGCGAGGTGGCCTGGAACTGGGCCGCGTTGGCCGTCCGGTCGCCAATGAGTTCGGGCATGCCGTATTGTTTCCAGTCATCGCCGAGATCGGACTTGAAGCTCCAATGGCCGCTATACAGCAGGTTAATGTCGGTCACGCCCACCCAGTCGACGGCGCAGCGGAACAGGTCGGGATCGTTGACCAGGCCCATCAGGGCAGCATAGCCGCCATAGCTGGCGCCGGCAATGCAGATACGGCGCGGATCGGCGATCCCTTCGGTGATGGCCCAGCGCGCGCCATCGGCAAGATCGTCCTGCATCTTCAAGCCCCATTGTTTCCAGCCGGCCCGAAAATGCTTGGCGCCAAAGCCTGTGCTGCCGCGAAATTCCGGTTGCAGCACGGCATAGCCACGCGAGGCAAGAAATTGTACTTCGGCATTCCATTGCCAGGAGTTGCCGCGGACATACGGACCACCATGCACGAGCACGACCAGCGGCAACTGCTTGCCGGAAGTCGTGGCGGGCACGGTGAGCCAGGCTGGAATGGACAGGCCATCGCGCGTCTTGTAGCGCACCAACTGCTGCTCGCTCATCTGCGCCGGCTGAATCAGCGGCTGCGTTTCGCCGATGATGCTCAGCGTGCCCGTGTCGCTATTGAACAGCGAGAATTTGCCCGGTTGCCGATCGGAATACGAGGTTACCAGAATGAAGGGCGTGGTGGGGCGGGCCGCCAGCGAGACCAGGTTGATTGTCGCTGGCAGCAGGGCGTCGATGCGCGCCTGGGTCGCTGCCATGGCGGGGTCGAACCAGCGCGTGGCGCGCGCATCGCTGAGGTGGCGCACACCCAGCAACTTGCCTTGCCGGACGATCAGATTGCCGCTGAAATCATAGCCGTCGAGCGAGATGATGGGCGTGGGTGTGATGCGGCTGTTGGCGAGGTCGTAGGCATGCACGGACAGCGTATCGCTGCCCATGCGGGCGCTCACGTACAGGGCGCCATCCGGGCCAAAGGAGAGCGGGGTGAAGGCATCTGGGCCGCCGAGGTAGGCGTCGAACTGCGCCAGCGTGCGCCAGGCGCCGCCGTCCGGTTCCCGGTACATGATGCTTTCCATATTGCGCTCCCGGGTTACGGCCAGGCGTGGTTCGCCATGCTGGTCGAGCAGCCAGCGGCGCACCTTGCCCGGCGGCTTGACGCTCGTGCTGCGGCCCGTGAGCGTATCGAGTTGCCGCAAGCCCTCATAGTCGACTTCGCCCGTCGAGGTGTACACGGTGCTGCGCACATACACGGCCTGGGAATCCTGCGCCCCACGCTGTCCCATCAGGTAGGTATGCCATGGCAGCAATTTATAGACCGAGGTGGAGGCGTCGGGCGTGGCGCTGCGCGCGGCCAGTTGGCGAAAGTTGCTGCCGTCTCGGTTGACGGCAAACAGTCCCGGCCCGAAACGCAGGTCGCCGGGCGCCGTCTGGCGGTCGCGCGTGTTCAGGATCAGGCGCTCGTTGTTGACCCATTCGACGTCACCGACATCGACGTTGCTAAATTGCGCCACGATGTTGATGTTGTTATCGAGCAGGTTGACGATGGCCAGCCGTTCGCGCTTGTTCGCGCCGCTCACTTTTACGGCCAGGTGACGCGCATCGGGTGACAGTTGGGGGGCGCTAAATTCCGGGTTGGCGAAGAAAGCCGGCAGCGGCGGTACGACGGCGGTGTGCGCTTGTGCGGAGATGGCAAATAGGCTGGCGCAGGCGGCCAAGGCATGTAGCAGACGCAAGAGAGACTGGGGCATAGTGTGTTTTAAGCTGGAATGAAAAATTTAAATATAGAGGTTCATTCCGGTGCCCGGATATGCTCCACCAGTCCCTTGCTGCGGCGCGCCGGTGCCGGTGTCAGCCAGCTGACCACGATGGCGGCGGCCAGGCCAACCGGTACGCCGAAGATGCCGGCGGAAATGGGCGCGA
Source organism: Janthinobacterium lividum PAMC 25724 (assembly GCA_000242815.2). GTDB lineage: Bacteria > Pseudomonadota > Gammaproteobacteria > Burkholderiales > Burkholderiaceae_D > Janthinobacterium > Janthinobacterium lividum_D. The sequence goes on along the minus strand of AHHB01000044.1, from coordinate 1,135 downwards.
TATGAAACCATTGACCGCTGGCATTGCCACCGAGCATGGCGCTGGTGTGCAGCATGTAATACAGGCACACGCCAAAGCCGGCCAGCATGCCGGCCAGTGCGCCCTGGTAATTGGCGCGTTGCCAGAAGACACCCAGCACCAGCGGCGCGAACAGGGTCGAGGCGGCCAGCGAAAAAGCCACGCCCACCAGCGACAGGATGTCGGCCGGTTTTTGCGAGGCTGCATAGGCGGCGATGAAGGCCACGGCCAGCAGCAGCAATTTTGAAATCGTCACGCGTTTTTGCGTCGAGGCGCTGGGATCGACCACCTTGTAATAGATGTCGTGCGAGAGGGCATTTGAAATAGCCAGCAGCAAGCCGTCCGCCGTCGACAGGGCGGCGGCCAGGCCGCCAGCCGCCACCAGGCCGGAAATCACATAGGGCAGGCCGGCGATCTCGGGCGTGGCTAGCACCAGCACGTCGGCGTCGATAGAAATTTCCGCCAATTGCACGATGCCGTCGCGGTTGACGTCGACGATGCTGATCAGCGGACTGAGCTTGTCCACATTGGCCCAGTACGACACCCAGGTGGGCAGATTGGTGTACTGCGTGCCCACCAGTGCCGAGTAAATATCGTACTTGACCAGCACGGCCAGCGCAGGAATCGTGAGGTAGATCAACAAGATGAAAAACAGGGTCCAGAAGACCGATACGCGCGTTTCGTGCACGGATGGCGTGGTGTAGGAGCGCATCAGGATATGCGGCAGAGCAGCCGTGCCCAGCATCATGCAAAACACGAGAGCCAGAAAATTGTTGCGCTTGATGTCGGACTGCTCGCGGTCGGCGGCGGGAAACGGCTGCGCGTGCGGAATGATCGGTTCGGCGCGTTTCTGATTCTGCGCCTGCATCGCCTGCCACAGCACGCGTGCCTCCTCCGGGCTTTTCGGATAGGCAATCAGATAGCGCTCCGCGTTGCGGATATCGAATAGCGAGGTATTGCGCTGGCGTAAAGTATCGAGCTGGCGCTGGGCTGTCAGGCGGCCTTGCTCCCAGGAGCCGGGCAAGCCGGCGATGCGCGCCTGGTAGCTTTGTGCGCGCTGGCGGAAGATGGCGCGCACTTCGTTTTCTTTCGACTGCCAAGGCACACAGGGGATAGG
>AHHB01000045.1 GCA_000242815.2 Janthinobacterium lividum PAMC 25724 | reverse complement strand
GCAACTCGACTGCATGAAGTTGGAATCGCTAGTAATCGCGGATCAGCATGTCGCGGTGAATACGTTCCCGGGGTCTTGTACACACCGCCCGTCACACCATGGGAGCGGGTTTTACCAGAAGTAGGTAGCTTAACCGTAAGGAGGGCGCTTACCACGGTAGGATTCGTGACTGGGGTGAAGTCGTAGCAAGGTAGCCGTATCGGAAGGTGCGGCTGGATCACCTCCTTTCTAGAGTTTGCACGAATCAGCAATGATTCACGCATCAAATGTTCACACTTATCGGCTGTTTAATTAAGAAGAAACAGTAGTCGTAGTAGCACCGCGTTGGGGCTGTAGCTCAGCTGGTTAGAGCACCGTGTTGATAACGCGGGGGTCGTTGGTTCGAGTCCAACCAGCCCTACCAGCTAATTAGTAAGATCTCAGGGGGATTAGCTCAGCTGGGAGAGCACCTGCTTTGCAAGCAGGGGGTCGTCGGTTCGATCCCGTCATCCTCCACCAAGTTCTACTCGAAAGTACAAACGTAAGCCAGTCAACAAGACTGTGGTTTAGGTTTGATCTTTTAGCGATCAAAGCTGTTTCGTTCTTTAACAATCTGGAAGAAGTAAAGATTATTTATTGATCGGTTTGCCGTAAAAGGCAAATCGATGGGTAATGATTGTATGTATCAACAAACAAGCAACAACGTTGTACTTTCTTATCCCTGTAGCGCTCTTTCATCATGCAAATGATGAGAGGCTAACGTTATAGGGACAAGCGAATAAGTGCACATGGTGGATGCCTTGGCGATTACAGGCGATGAAGGACGTAGTAGCTTGCGATAAGCTGCGGGGAGTGAGCAAACACACTTTGATCCGCAGATTTCCGAATGGGGCAACCCACCCTTTTAGGGTATTGCATACTGAATACATAGGTATGCAAGGCGAACGCGGCGAACTGAAACATCTAAGTAGCTGCAGGAAAAGAAATCAACCGAGATTCCCAAAGTAGCGGCG
>AHHB01000046.1 GCA_000242815.2 Janthinobacterium lividum PAMC 25724 | reverse complement strand
TTGAGCTCTTTGAAGGGTCGTTCGAGACCAGGACGTTGATAGGCTGGGTGTGAAGTGCAGTAATGCATTTAAGCTAACCAGTACTAATTGCCGTACGGCTTGTCCCTATAACCTTAGCAGGTACAGAGGATAAGACGGTACAACGTTGTGAGTTTGTTGATACCATTCATTACCCAAAAATCTTTGCTTCTTCCAGATTCAGGCCTTGTTGCTCTACCGAGAACAAGTGCCAGTACAAGTTATGCCTGATGACCATAGCAAGTTGGTCCCACCCCTTCCCATCCCGAACAGGACCGTGAAACAACTTTGCGCCGATGATAGTGCTGCAACCAGTGTGAAAGTAGGTTATCGTCAGGCTTGTTATTTGGTGCAACAGCCCCCGGCTGTTCCACCTTGAGAAAAACCCCGCCAGTGATGGTGGGGTTTTTTTTCGTCTGCTGGTTTTAGTGTTAGCCCCAGCTATTCAGCAGCAAGATAAAAAGCCCGCGCCTCGCAAGAGGTGCGGGCTTTTTTTTAGAAACTGTATTGGGCGCTGAAACCTAGCAAGCAATTACGGCCTGGTGCCGCTTCGTAGTAGCGCTTGTTGCTGTCGCCGACGATGAGCGAACCGACGTAGGTCTTGTCGAAAAGATTGTTCAGGCGGACAAATTGCTTGAAGTGCCAGTTGCCCGTGCTTTGTTTGGCATTCATGCGTACGTTGAACACCGTGTAGCCGGGTGCCGGTTTTTCGCTGTTGCTGTCTTCCGCGTACACTTGCTTGCTGGCCACGCTTTCCAGCGCCGCGCCGAAGCGATCAAGCGTATCTTTCCACCCCAGTTCCGCAAACAGGTTGGCGCTGGGTACACCCGGCAAACGGCTGCCTTTGCGCGCGCTGCCGAAGGCTTGGTCATACACGGCGTGCAGGCTGGTCAGTGCCACTTTTGTCGTGAAGCCATATGCCAGGCTGGCGTCCAGAGACACTTCCATGCCCCGGCGCAAGGTCTTGCTGGCGTTGATATAGCTGGTGCGACCATTGCCTGAATTCTTGTTGTCGACCACCAGTTCATCGCTGGTCTTGATCTGGAATACGGCCGCGTTTACATGCGTGTTGTTGTTGAGCCTGGTCTTGACGCCCGCTTCCAGGTTGCTGCTGGTGGCAGGTTTTAGCTGGTAATTGAAGCCGCCGCCCATGCCCGAGTAAAACAGTTCGTTCAGGGTCGGTGCTTCGAAGCCCCGCGCGGCGCTGGCGTACACGTTGACGTTCGGCGTCAGCTTATACAGCAGGCCCAACACCGGTGTGGTGTGGCTGAACTCGAGCTTGCCGCTGTCGTCGCCATTGCTGAGAAAGTGGTCATTGACTGCCACTTTCATCTTGCTGTAGCGCATACCTGCACTGAGCAGCCATGGTCCGCCTTGCCATTGCGCCTGAATATACGGAGCGAGGCTGGAGACGACATCGTGCTCGTCGCGGCGTAGCTTGCCTTTTACGCCCAAGCTATTGCCCATGTAATTTTCATAGCCGGTGCGCTTGTCGCTGGAGCGGCCATAGTCGATGCCGATGGTGGTACTCAGCGTGCCGCCGGCCAACTGGTTCACGTGTAGCCAGTTGCTATCGATGCCATAGAACTGGCGCTGAAAGTCGACCACGCCGCCCGAATGACTCGCTGGCGCCTGGAACACCCTGCTAAAAGCTTGGTACTGGATCACATCGCGGTTGCCGCCATACATCGTCACATGCAGGCGGTCGTCGCCGAACGACTGTTCATAGGTAGCGCCGATTTGCTGGTGGTCAATGCTCTTGCGCGTGTTGTAGCGTTCGGCAAATGTGCGCTTCGGGTTTTGCGTATCGGTGGTGTCGGTTTCGCCTGCGCGCGGGTTTGCGGCAAACGTGGCCCAGGTGACGCCCAGGGGATCTTGTGTATTGCCTTGGTGCAGGCTGTTGGCGACGATGGTCAGCTTGCTGTTCACATTTGGCTTGAGCGTGATCTTGCCGAACGCCTGTTCGCGCGTGGCAGCACTGTGGTCGCGGAAACCCTGCGTGCGGAAGCGCGAGCCGTCCAGCACGTAGCCGATGCCGTCGGCTTGTCCCTGCGCCGAAAGGTCCAGCTTGCTGGTGCCGTCGCTGCCGCCCGTGACGTTCAGCTCCACGGACGGGGGATTTTTCCCAACCTTGGAAAACAGCTGGATCACGCCACCCGAGTGGTTGCCGTAGATGGCAGAGAAGGGGCCGCGCAGCACTTCGATGCGCTCGGCCGTATCGAGGTTGAAAGTGGCGACCTGGCCCTGGCCATCGGGCATGCTGGCGGGAATGCCATCGCTGATCAGTTTGATGCCGCGCACGCCAAAGGCCGAGCGGGCGCCGAAGCCGCGTGAAGAAATTTGCAAGTCTTGCGCGTAGTTCTGGCGGTTTTGCACCACTAGGCCCGGCACGCCAGCCAATGCTTCCGAAGCGTTGACGCGGATTTGGCCCTCCTGGATGCGGGTGCTGTCGACTACATCGATCGAGGCCGGCACTTCCTGGCTGGGGTGGGCGATGCGGCTACCGCTGACGACCACCGTATCCATGACTTGTCCGGCGGCCAGGTCAGCGGACTTGGCGGCGAAAACGTGGGGGGCGAGGGTGGCGCTGCCAGCGACAAACAGGCTGGCAATGGCGTTCAAGCGGAAACGATGCTGCATGCGGGTTCTCCAATCTGAATAAAAGCGTGCTTAGTCGCGTGTGCGTATTGCCGTGCGCAAATTGCCATGGGGCATGGTGATTCCTTCGTGGCACAGGAGCAGGTGTTGCAGTTTGGTACACCTGTTCCATTGTGCCGCAACAAAGGGGCGACGCAGCAGGGCTGGCGTGGATTGGCGCAGGATACACCTGCCTTGTTCAAGACGCGCGCACAGTCCCCCGGGCAGAATCACCGGCGTGTGGCGGTGAGCTGGCACGGCATTTGCTCAAGACTTCTTGTACTCACCCCATCTGTACCAAGACGTTTGATATTTATTTCAGTAATTCCATTCTAATTAAGCCGATAGAGGATGACATGAATTTTGCAGACATCAGCAAACTGGGCGTCGCCAACCCTTTCAAGCAACGTTATGACAATTACATAGGCGGAAAATTCATTGCACCAGTAAAAGGTGAATATTTTTCCAATATTACGCCCATCACCGGCTTGCCATTTTGCGAGATCGCCCGTTCCACGGCGGAAGACGTGGAACTGGCGCTGGACGCCGCCCATGCCGCCAAAGATGCCTGGGGCAAGACTTCGCCTGCCGAACGCGCTAACATCTTGAACCGCATCGCCGATCGCATCGAACAGAATTTGAGCCTGATCGCCACGGCGGAAACCATCGATAACGGCAAGCCGATCCGTGAAACGATGAATGCCGACATTCCGCTGGCCATCGACCATTTCCGTTACTTCGCCGGATGTATCCGCGCGCAAGAAGGTTCCGTCGCACAAATCGATGCGGAGACCTATGCTTATCATTACCATGAGCCGCTGGGTGTCGTGGGCCAGATCATCCCTTGGAATTTCCCGATTCTGATGGCCGTGTGGAAACTGGCGCCAGCCCTGGCCGCCGGCAATTGCGTCGTCTTGAAGCCGGCCGAGCAAACTCCCGCCTCTATCATGGTATTGATCGAACTGATAGGCGACTTGCTGCCGCCTGGTGTGTTGAACATCATCAATGGTTTTGGCCTGGAAGCGGGCAAGCCGCTGGCGTCGAGCAAGCGCATCGCCAAAATCGCGTTTACGGGCGAAACGGGCACGGGCCGTTTGATCATGGGTTACGCGGCGCAAAACCTGATTCCCGTCACCCTGGAACTGGGCGGCAAGTCGCCGAACATCTTCTTTGAAGACGTGATGGATGCCGACGATGATTATTTCGATAAGTGCCTGGAAGGCTTCACCATGTTTGCGCTGAATCAGGGAGAAGTGTGTACCTGCCCATCGCGCGTGCTGATCCAGGAATCAATCTACGAAAAATTCATCGAACGTGCATTGAAACGCGTGGCTGCCATCAAGCAGGGCAATCCGCTCGATGCCAGCACCATGATCGGCGCCCAGGCTTCGCAGGAGCAGTTGGAAAAAATCCTGTCCTACCTCGATATCGGCCGCCAGGAAGGCGCCGAAGTGCTGGCTGGCGGCGAGCGCAATACACAGGCAGGCGACCTGGAGGGCGGTTATTACGTGCGTCCGACCGTGTTCAAGGGCAACAACAAGATGCGTATCTTCCAGGAAGAGATTTTCGGGCCTGTCGTCTCCGTGACCACCTTCAAGGATGAGGCCGAAGCGCTGGCTATCGCCAACGATACCTTGTATGGCCTGGGCGCCGGCTTGTGGACGCGTGACGGTTCGCGCGCCTTTCGCATGGGACGCGCCATCCAGGCCGGCCGCGTATGGACCAATTGCTACCACCTGTATCCAGCCCATGCCGCATTCGGTGGCTATAAGCAATCAGGTATAGGACGTGAAAACCATAAGATGATGCTCGATCACTACCAGCAAACGAAGAACTTGCTGGTGAGCTATAGCCCGAAAGCCCTGGGTTTCTTCTAAACCGGCACACGCGCCGCGCTCTTAGCCAGGCGCGGCGTGCAGAAAGGGATGCCATGAATGCAATAATTGCCCGGGTAGTCGCCACCGAAGCGGCGCTTGAAATGATGGACAAGTTGCGCGAGCGTCACGGCCCATTGATGTTTTTCCAGTCGGGCGGTTGCTGTGATGGCAGTGCGCCCATGTGCTATGCGCTGGGCGAGTTCGATGTCAGCGATACCGATATCTATCTCGGTCATTTGAATGGCACACCGTTTTACATGGGAATCGAGCAGTTCGCTTACTGGGAGCATACCCAGTTGATTATCGATGTGGTCGATGGCAATGGCGGCATGTTTTCACTCGATAACGGCACGGGCAAGCGCTTCTTGACGCGCTCACGCCTGTTCACCGATGATGAGTGCGCGTTGTTGCATGCCCAGCCGCTAGAGCACAGCAAGACCTGATACACCTATGCTCATCAGTATGGGCAGCGCAAGACGTCGCACTTCTTTCCGCATCTGCTATAAACTATTTCAGATGTGGACGCTTGCGATAGATCGTGTTGCGCGATACGCCCAGGGCCCTGGCCGTGGCCGAGACGTTGCCTCCATGCGCATCGAGCGACCTGCGGATCACGTTTTGTTCCATCTCTTCCAGGTTGGCGCCGGCGGCGATCATGCAATCCGCGCCTGGGCTGGCGGCATGGGCTTGCGTCATCTCAATATCGTCGAGGAAATCATCTGGCATGTGGCGCAAACAGATTTCATGCTCGTCGCCAGCCATGACGATGGCCGTGCGCAACAGATTGGTCAACTGGCGGAAGTTGCCAGGCCACTTATGCAGGTGGAACATGCGCAGGATGTCCGGTGCCAGCGTATAGCGCGTGTCGGGCGCTACCGTTGCGAGTATCTTTTTTACGACCGTGTCCAGGTCCGTGCGCTCGCGTAGCGGCGGCAGTTTGACCACCAAGCCGTTCAGGCGGTAATACAAGTCTTCGCGAAACAAGCCCTTGGCCATGCGTTCTCGCAAGTTATGATTCGTAGCGCAAATGAGTTCCACATTCACGGTAATCGACTTGCTGCTACCTAGCGGCGTGACTATGCGTTCTTGCAGCACGCGCAACAGGCGCGCCTGTAAACCAAAGGGCATATCGCCGATTTCATCGAGAAATAGAGTGCCGCCATTGGCTTGCAAAATCTTGCCGATAGCACCTTTCTTGCGCGCCCCCGTAAACGCCCCGTCTTCATAGCCGAACAGCTCGGACTCGATCAGAGTTTCCGGGATCGATGCGCAATTGACAGCGATAAACGGCCCCAAGGCGCGTGGCGAGTCGTTGTGAATGGCTTGTGCCAGCAATTCCTTGCCGGTCCCCGTTTCACCCATGACGAGGATGGGAATATCGCGGCCCAATACCTTGCTGACCTTGTCGATCACCAACTCTAGTTGCGGATCGCCCGTGCGCAGGTAGCGCAAGCCGGACAGGCGGCGCGCCGCGTTGGCAGCATGGCTGGCCGGTGCGAGAACCTGGGCCGGCACGGCGTGAATATCGCCATGCTCGGTGCTGATATTGAAACCGCGCTGGAAGACAGTATTGGCCAGGCGCAATTGTGCGCGACCGTAGACGCGCACGCCGCTGTGCATGCACAGGTTCAATAGACCTGGTGCGGCCGTTCGGTAATGGTCGTACAGGGCGGACACGGGTAAGCCGAACAAGGAACTGAAGGTATGTGATTTCAGCGCGGCAAATGACAGGCCCAACTGAAACAAACCGTTCTTATTGGCGGATAAAAACCGTCCACCCGGCGTAAATGAGGCGATGCCTTCCATCAAGGTACCGATGAATTCGGGGCGTGCATGAAAGTGCACGGTGATGGCATCTTCAAAGGTGGCGGAAAACAGCTGATTTTCGATCATCAGCGCCGACATGCGCACGAGGGCCATCGTATGCTTGTGAAAGCTGCGCTGGTCGCTCGACACGTCCAGCACGCCGATGACCTTGCCGCGGTGATCGGTGATCGGCGCTGCAGAGCAGGTCAAGAAATGATTGGCGGCCAGATAATGCTGGTCCGCATGGACCAGGGTGGGGACTTTTTCCGTGATGGCCGTGCCGATGGCATTCGTACCGCGGCTTTGTTCAGACCACGCTACGCCGGGTTGCAGGGCCACCCGGTTGGCTTTCTCCAGAAAATCATCGTCGCCTAGCGAATGCACGATCACGCCATGGGCATCCGTCAAAATCACCATGTTGTGCGTGTTGACGATTTGCTGGTACAGGGTTTCCATCGCGGGCAACGCGTGCGTGTGCAGCATGCGATTTTGCTCGATCAACAACGACAGATCGGATTTGCCTGCCGGCGTAAAGTCGGGCGTGGCCGTGGGCGACAAGCCAAAGGCGACTGAGCGTTGATGGGAAGTTTCGATGATGACGGGGACCCTGTCCAGTCCTGCTGGCATGGCGTTCCCATCCGCTATGGATGAAAACGGCGCGCTACGGTAAGTAGTTGACGGTTGATACATGATCTCCTTGCCTCCGTTGGGCCCTGTACTGCGGCGCTCTTTTGAATATCGAGAGTGTTACACAATGTAGCACCGGTCACAGAAGGGAGCAAAGCAAAGTGAACTGGGCTATATTCAGTGTTGCTGTCAGTCCCATAGCTGCTCCCCCTAGTGGGCACTTCATGGACACGCCAAGCGAGTACGGTATAAGGGCTACTTTATGGAGTGGAAAAATACCCCTTGCAGGGCGAGCGGGCCAGGGCTATAATTCGCCCCCTCGCTGAACGACGCATGTAAATGCAGAGTAAAGCAGGGTAAAAAAGAAGATTGACGAATTTAGCGAAATGCTTCATACTCTTTCTTCTTCGCAGCTGACAAACACAACGCTTTGTCGATAGCGCGAGAGTGGTAAATAAGTAGTACCGAATACGTTCTTTAACAATTAACAGTCGATAAGTGTGGGCATTTGATGTAAGTGCAGCAGCGATCTTCGGATCGCTGTAAAACTTAAAATATCAAATGTTCACAAGAAATAATGAAATAGGCGCTACGAAAGTAGTGGCCTGTCAGTTTTTTGAGTGAGCAAACACCTCGCAATGCGAGGGGTTTGAACTAGTTAAATAGTTCGACCATGCCTGTAAAAAGGCAAAGTAACAGAGATTAAACTGAAGAGTTTGATCCTGGCTCAGATTGAACGCTGGCGGCATGCCTTACACATGCAAGTCGAACGGCAGCACGGAGCTTGCTCTGGTGGCGAGTGGCGAACGGGTGAGTAATATATCGGAACGTACCCTAGAGTGGGGGATAACGTAGCGAAAGTTACGCTAATACCGCATACGATCTAAGGATGAAAGTGGGGGATCGCAAGACCTCATGCTCGTGGAGCGGCCGATATCTGATTAGCTAGTTGGTAGGGTAAAAGCCTACCAAGGCATCGATCAGTAGCTGGTCTGAGAGGACGACCAGCCACACTGGAACTGAGACACGGTCCAGACTCCTACGGGAGGCAGCAGTGGGGAATTTTGGACAATGGGCGAAAGCCTGATCCAGCAATGCCGCGTGAGTGAAGAAGGCCTCGGTTGTAAGACGTCTTT
>AHHB01000048.1 GCA_000242815.2 Janthinobacterium lividum PAMC 25724 | reverse complement strand
AGCATTTCAATCGTAAGCGTAAAGCCAGCGCCGTCTTTACCTCGACTACTCCTGCCAGCATGATTTGAGGTTGAGACACAAATCGATTGTGTCCACAAACTCGATTATGGACACAATAATTCAACCAGTCGCAAGACCCTCAAAACGTGGCAGCTACCGGCGCCACTCCGATGAATTCAAGCGGGCCGTCGTCGCCCAGTCGCTGCTGCCTGACGCATCCGTTTCGCGCATCGCCCGCCAGCACAACCTCAACGCCAATCAGGTATTCGCTTGGCGTAAACTGTTCGGAGAAGGCCAGCAGGAATCTGGCAATAATGTCTGCACACTGCTGCCGGTGACGGTGGTGGCGCCGGTCATAGCACAGCCCGTGGCCGAGCAGGCACCAGCGTGCGGCGGCATCATCGAACTGACCGTTGGCAAAGCGCGGCTGCGGCTGGAAGGCGCCGTTGACACTGCCGTGCTGCACCTAGTGTTGCAGCGGCTGCTGCCATGATCGGCCTGCCGGCCCACACCCGGATCTGGATCGTCGCTGGCATCACCGACATGCGCTGCGGCTTCAACGGCCTGGCGCCAAGATAGAGACGACGCTGCAGGCCGATCCATTCAACGGCCATGTGTTTGTATTTCGTGGCCGGCGCGGCGACATCATCAAACTGCTGTGGTGGACTGGCGACGGCCTGTGCCTGCTGGCCAAGCGGCTTGAACGGGGCCGTTTCATCTGGCCGCAGGCCAGCAGCGGCACGGTCACGCTGACGCAGGCCCAACTGTCGATGCTGCTCGAAGGCATCGACTGGCGCCAGCCGGTACGCACCTGGCAACCATCGTCGGGCTTGTAAACGTCGGCGCCCTCGCGTAAACTTGGCCCATGCTCAATTCAGCCGATCTGCCCAACGACATCGATGCCCTGAAGGCGTTGCTGCTGGCGGCCGAGCAGACGCTGCGTGAGCGCGACACCGTCATCGCCGCGCACGACGAGCTGGTTCAGGACTGCGCGCGCAACTGAGACGACCGAGGTCGAGATCGAGCATCTGAAGCTCATGATTGCCAAGCTGCGTCGTATGCAGTTCGGTCGCAAATCCGAGAAGCTGGACCACCAGATCGAACAGCTGGAACTACAACTGGAAGACCTGCAAGCGACCGAGGGTGAGGCCGAGCGCGAGCGGCCGCCGGCAGACAAGGCACCGCGCACCAAGTCGGCGCGCAAACCGCTGCCGGAGCACCTGGCGCGCGACGAGCGCGTGTATCAACCGCAGGCCGAGGCTTGCCCGGCGTGCGGTGGCGGGCTGCGCAAGTTGGGTGAGGACGTCGCCGAGCAACTGGAGTTCGTCCGGCCAGCTTCCGCGTGATCCGTCATGTACGTCCGAAGCTGGCGTGCAAGTGCTGCGACACCATCGTGCAGGCACCGGCGCCAAGCCGGCCGATCGCGCGCGGCATTGCCGGACCGGGGCTGCTGGCCCATATCCTGGTGGCCAAGTTCGCCGACCATCTGCCGCTGTACCGGCAGTCTGTCATCTATGCCCGCGAAGGTGTCGAACTGGAACGTGCGCTGCTGGCGAACTGGGTCGGGGCGGCCAGCGCGCTGCTGCGCCCGCTGGTCGAGGCGATCCGGCGCCATGTGCTCGCTGGCGCCAAGCTGCACGCCGACGACACCCCGATTCCGGTCCTGGCGCCCGGCAATGGCAAGACGAAAACAGCGCGGCTTGGACCTACGTGCGTGACGATAGCGCGTCGGGCGACACGACACCGGCTGCGGTCTGGTTCGCCTACACGCCGGACCGCAAGGGTATCCATCCGCAAACCCACCTGGCCAGCTTCAGCGGCGTGCTGCAGGCTGACGCCTATGCCGGCTTCAATGCGCTGTACGTCGACGGCACCATCCAGGAGGCGGCATGCTGGGCGCACGCACGGCGAAAATTCTACGACCTGCACGCGGCCAGGCCATCTGCCATCACGACCGAGGCGTTGCGCCGCATCGCCGAACTGTATGTGATCGAAGCCGAGATTCGCGGCAAACCACCGCACGAACGACAGCTGGTTCGCCAATCAAGAGCGCGCCCTTTGCTCGACGACTTAGACCATTGGCTGCGCGCCACGCTCGAAAAACTGTCGCGCAAGTCGGACACGGCGGCGGCAATCCAGTACGCGCTGAACCTATGGCCGGCGTTGCTGCGTTACTGCGACGACGGCATCATTGAGATCGACAACTCGGCCGCCGAGCGGGCGTTGCGCGGTGTCGCCATCGGCCGCCGCAATTACCTGTTCGCAGGTGCCGACAGCGGCGGCGAGCGTGCCGCCGCGATCTACTCGCTGATCGGCACGGCCAAGCTCAACGGTGTTGACCCCGAGGCCTGGCTGCGCCATGTGCTGACCAACATCGCCGATCATCCGGTCAACCGGGTCGACGACTTCCTGCCCTGGAACTGCGCCACGCCGCTTCCCTCGGCTTAAAAACACGCCGCTTCCCAGCGGTGTGATGCCATCATCTTCTAATTCATTGCCGGGCTCAAGACGGCGCTGGCTTTACGCTTACACTACAACCGTGAGGGGCTCGGCATCGAGGTCGATTTCTCCTTGCCGTCCGAACGCGTCACCCGCTCCCTCGACAGGATCATCGAATGGCGTGGCAAACCCCAGGTCATTCGCTGTGATAACGGCCCGGAGTACATCAGCGCCGTGACGCTGGCCTGGGCCGCCAAACGCGGCATTCGCATCGACTTCATCCAGCCTGGACAGCCGCAGCAGAATGCTTATGTCGAGCGCTATAACCGCACGGTGCGCTACGACTGGCTGGCACATCACCTGTTCGAAACACTCGATGAGATCCAGGATTTTGCAACTCGCTGGCTGTGGACTTACAATCACGACCGGCCCAACATGGCACTTGGCGGCATCACACCAAAACAGAAGCTTGCCTTGGCCGCTTGACCTCTACTTTTAGAGCGCTCTAAAAATGGGGGGATTACCGCATATTGACTGCCCCGGTCGGAATGGACGATCAGTCCAGCTGCCGGCCGGCGCTGTTGGATGGCCATCGTCAACGCATCGCAGACCAGCTTGGCTGGCATGCTTGGTGCCATGGCCCAGCCCACCACTTTGCGCGCGTACAGGTCCAGCACGGTTGCCAGATACAGCCAGCCCGCACCGGTACGGATGTACGTGATGTCGCTGACGTACGCCAGGTTCGGCGCGCTAGGATTGAACTGTCGGTTCAGCACGTTGGCGGCCACTGGCAGGTCGTGCTTGCTGTCCGTCGTATGGACGAACTTGCGCTTCCAGACCGGCTTCAAAGCCTGCTGGCGCATCAAACTGCGCACCTTGTAGCGCCCGATGTCGAACCCTGCGCTGGCCATGGCAGTGACCAGTCGGCGGCTTCCGTAGCTCTGATGGCTCGCCATAAACGCGGCCCGCAGATGAACGCTCGCTTTGCACAAAACTGGTTTAGCAGAACGACGCTGCGCCTCGTAAAAGCCAGATCGGCTCACGTCCAGGAGGCGACAGCTGTGCTGGACTGGGATGGCCTCCTTTTGCAGCTGGCGAATAAGCGTATGGGTCACTTCATTTCGCGGGCAAAGAAGGCCGAGGCCTTTTTTAAGATGGTGACGTCCTGCCGTAGCTGCTGATTTTCCAGCTCCAGTTGGCGGATTCTTTGCTGCTCGGCAGTGAGCGGCTTGCCGATGCCGGGCTGCCCGTTTTGCTCGGCACTGTACTGCTGCAGCCAGCGACGGATCGCGGTCTGGCCGATGCCCATGCTTTCGCTGACGTTCTGGACGCTCTGGCCCTGCTCATTGATCAGCCGGACCACTTCCAGTTTCAGGCTCGGCTCGAAGGTTCTACGTTTTCTTGTTGTCATGCTTTTTCCTCAGATGGTGGATTTTCCACCTATTGAGGTGTCCGGGCAAATTAGACCACAGCAGTTCAAAATCGACTATATTCGTGATGTTCATCGAGGAGAGGTCTGATACTGAGCCATCGCCGTTATAGATTCGCTCATAGATGTTCTCATGGATAAGATCGACATCGATTGTGTCGCCGCGCAGAATTTCCTCCGCTACCATGCCGTATAACACTCTCCAGTTGTTAGGCAGATCGGCCGGGGGCCGTCCATGGATTTTTGTTAGATCATGCCTCGCTTGTGGGCAGGTGCGCGGACGAAAATGACCAATCCATGCCATTTCATAAGGATCGCCGCTTGTGTTCTTCCAAATAAATGCATCGCCATCGCCGCCGTAGCGCCGGTACAAGGCGTGGTGTCCAGCCTAGTGATACGCCGCCTGGCGCAGTTCAAGAGTGGCGAGTTGGTCTTCCATCGGAGGTATGAAGATTTCGGTGTTCATGTAGCTCTTTCCCGTTGATGTGGTATTAGGCATAGCGCGAAAGTTAAATATGGCGATCATCGCTCAGGTAGTAGCGCGAAATGCCGGGTGCGGCCCTGAAAATGTTGAACACGAATTTTGAGGGCTGAGGCTGAAGGACTGGTCATTGTCAGCAAGGTGATTGAAACAGTCCGTGAGCGACGCAGCCTGCTCTCATCTATCAGACTCGAGATGTCATACAAAGAAAAGATAGGTGGCTGGAAAACAACTCGTTTGTCTTCCTGATGATGGCTGACAGGTGGTCTTCCGCGTCACTCCATGCTTGTCCGCCGTTCGTGCACGTGCTCACTTCTGATTGGGGCCAGTAGCTTCAAACTGCCGGTATAGCCTATTGGGCGTAATTGCGTGCAGTGTCATTTCAAGCTGCCCTGGTGTGCGATGGCTCTTATGCCGGGATACCGTCGGCCTGTATCAGCCGTGCAACAGGGTTCTCATTGCAAAAGCGGCCAGCGTCGATAAGGTTTCGAACCACGGGTGGATAAACTCTTCAGAAAACAACTGTCTTTCGCGTGTCATTGAATACCAGCGATAGTGACATCATACCTATCGAAATAGTCCGTCACGGGGGAGGGGAGGGCCAGTAAAAGTCTTTCCTTCAAAAGGAAATATTTCAAATTGAGAGGTACCCAGTAAAGGTCAGCAGCGCTGGTGTTACATGAACAATGTCAATAAATTGACTTTTTAAGGTTAAATTAACTTAACTGATAAATTTCACTGACCCAACTGTAAATTGCAATAAATATAAAATATTGAGTAAACATTGACGATTATTGTAGTCATATGTATCATTGTAAAAATTTCAACTCGCGACGGAAGGGACCCCGTGGATCACTCATTCTCTGGTATTTTGGTACGTTATCTTTTAAAAAAAAAGGAACCACCGAACCCTTACTAAAACGATACGCAAGAGGTTGATGTAAAATACTTCTGACCTGCAAGCTTCCCAGCCAGCTAATTTTAGGAAAGATGAGCTGCATGTTAACCTATGGGAAACAGGAAAGGGACATCATGGACCTTTCCTCGATATCGGAGTGATGATCGGTATGCGATCAGAGGTCGATTCCGTTGTAGTCGATCTACCTTGGGAGTTAGATCAGAAACATGTTAGTGATCTTGGCGCACGTTTAAATGGCGAGAAAAGTGTCGCCGCTATCTTCAATGAGGTTGTTCATTACGACGGTTTTGCTGAAGGAAATTTTGCGAATATAAGTTTTAGAAAAGATGGTTTTGATTATAAACCTTTTTCACTTTTAAGGCTGAATTCAAACTCTTTTAGTATTACGCAAACATATCGGATTGACAGTGGGTGTTGCACTCGGCTTACAGTAAAAATACCTGAAATAGATATGAAATTAGTAAAATCTGAAGACATGCGAAAGTCTGCATATATTCGATTTCGTATTCGAAATATACCACCGTCAGTTTACTCTTTAAAATTCAATCAAAGGGACAGGGCCCTTATTAGTTCTAATAATGAGACACGTATCATCGATTTCCGTTACTTAATAGTTCTACGTGGAGTTCCAGAGGAGCTAATAACAAATAGCATACCGTTTCGAGCTTTCCTAAAATTTAGTAACGAATACATTGTTTTCTTTACTACTTTGTAGAGATGAAGAATGTGCCTCAGTGACTAATAATTATAAAGGTTACCGTTCGCTGATGGATGAAGATGTTTGGAATGAATATATTCGTCTTGACCGCTCTGTGGCAATCTCTAGCTCAAATAATGTAAGAAATTATCTGGGATACCAATGGACGGCTTCTGCCGGTAAAGAGGACGATTCATATGCCAAAGATTTGATCGTATTAGGACGTTTTACTAAACTACGCTCTAACTACTGGTCAATTGCAAGATTTGTCATTTTGGTGATTATTCTGGGAGCAACAGGTAGTGGTGTTTGGGATATAGGTACATCTTGTGTGTTTGTAGAACAGGTGCCCGAAGGTGTTACATGTACTCGTAAATATAAGACTATATTTTCATACTTAATTTTTTGCGCGCTGATGATATGCACAATGCCGTTTCTTAAATACCTATGGAACTTGGTTGTGCCTAAGCTTAGCGCTTGGGGAGAATCAAACCGCTAGGGGATCGGTGATTTTTTGTGGAAATAGGTTCAAAATATTGATCTATTAGGCCATTAAAACTAAGCTCATCTTTTAATGGCCGATAATGATTTTTGTATTTCTTTGCCAACTCAAAACCATAATAAGAAAACAATTTATTAAAAGTATCTTTTTGCTCTTCTGCAATAGAGAGAAGTGGCATATCATTATCTAAGGTTTCAAATGCTCTTTCGAAAAGCCTAAGGCCCGCACCAGACCCTTGAAACTCAGGCATAACACGCAAGCAGCAAAGTTTTTTCTCTAATCCATCATCTTTAACGATTGCCAAACCAGAAAATCGACCACGATTTTGCTCCAGTAGAATACTGCGTTCACCTGTTACTAACCCAGGTAAAACTTTTGTCTTTAGCCATCGATCAAACAGAGGGTAGAAGTCAGATAATCCAAATAATGATGATCTAATAAAGCTACTTATGTCCTCTAAAGCCACAGGGTTGGCTAGAAGAAAATTACGATCTATGATCTTACTAGCCTTAAGTATCAGACTAAGTTCGGGACTAATAGTATGTACTGAATCATTGGTCATGTTATAACTCAAACTCTCGTTGCTTATAATCTATGACATCATTATTGGGGATGTATCGAAAAGATTGAGGTGGAGTAATTCCAACTCCAAGCTCTGAAAGACATTTTGGCTCAGCGTAGGACTCTACTTTACCAACGGCAATGGCAAATGCTTGCTTTTTTCCTTGATAGTACGAATCGAAAAAATGCCTATCTATGCCAGCGTGTTTCTTTGTATGTTCCCATATTTGTGATGGAGAATCTACTAAAATTCTTAGAATCTCAAACTCCCCCACTAATTTACCGACCGGCTTTGTCGCGTAAATAACAACAGACCTTACGCTGCTATCGGTGAAGCCGACTTTTCGAAATTCGAACTGTTTTTTCACCACTAAGAATTTTTTGTGCGTATTCAGGCTTTATCGATAATAATACTTTCATTTATTTCTACCTTTCTCCGCGATCCATCTAATTTGATTTTCATTGAGAGAGATAAAATCCCACCTGGTTCGCGTGCTAATATTGCATTCTTCAATCAGGCGACCACGAATAATTCGTTTTTTTAATGCGGCGCTATACGTAAACCTTATTATATATGATTTCTTTTATTAGTAAAGTATTCTTTTAATTGTTCTATGGTAAATATACTATAAGGTCTTGTGTATTTAATAAACTGTGGCTCGGAATCAAATGATTTTATTTGCCTAACTTCTTCGACCACCCCGATTGAAGAAACAACTGAACGATAAAATGCTTTTCCCTTCCCGTCTGACGTACGGTAAATAGCAACGACATCTCCAGGTCTCATACCTTTTGTCTAGATATTCCAGAAATATATATTTTGTGTATGCTATTTGTATGCGAAACGTCCTGAACAATGTCATGATTTTCGTTATTTAAAATGGAATCTGGGAGGAACGCAGAATGAAATTCTGGATAGATAGCCAGAAGATAGTATTTTCTGTCACGAAGACTAAAATGGGGGAAGTCTTTCACGATGTTGCCTGTGATATTTTTTAGCGTTCTAACGTAGACAATTTCAGAGCCATTGTTTCCATTTTTAGTGCCATACTTTATAAAGCCATACCGCTCGAATAAGGAAATTAGAGAGTGATGTTTTTCAAATATGGTTACGTACATGTAATCTGCATTTTCGACCATGGCGTGATCAAATGCTTTTTTTTATAAAGCGCTCTCCAAGCTTTGTGCCATGCGCATTGATCTTCAATGTTCCAATTTTTATACTAATTCCTATGGGCAGTGATGGAGAAATTGCTGGATCAACCTGATCTTCCCGCTTTAGATAAAGAAAGCCATCAAGGCGCTGACGAGAGTTGAAGAATACGTAAGCCTCTGCATCATCAC
The DNA here is from genome assembly GCA_000242815.2 of Janthinobacterium lividum PAMC 25724. Classification (GTDB taxonomy): domain Bacteria; phylum Pseudomonadota; class Gammaproteobacteria; order Burkholderiales; family Burkholderiaceae_D; genus Janthinobacterium; species Janthinobacterium lividum_D. The sequence goes on along the minus strand of AHHB01000048.1, from coordinate 174,816 downwards.
CAGATTTTTTGTCAAACCATGTTTCAAATTCGGAATAGTCTTCTTTTAGTGAGGAAAAAAATTCTTCATGAATATCAATGTTTTGAAATTTTTCGTACTTGAGGTCTTTCAATTCCTAGCTCCTTAGACTATTTATTTTTCCAACTTAATGTTTCATATAGCAAGCTACCTTCAATTTTAATTACTTCATCGTTTTGTTTATTACGCATGGCACCCCACTGTACTTGCTATATTCAAGTGCTCGTTTTCGTTCTGCCATCATAATTTTTTGAATCAGTCCGACGTCCCAATTTGTCTTGTCTCGTGATTTAAGACGCATAGCGACAATATCTGGACTCGATTCAATCAAAATTATTCCACGAATTTCTAATTTGTCGAATATCGAAAATTCAACATTAACATATTTCAGGGATGAATCTAATAATACAAAGTGGCCGTCTACTATAAAGTAGGTTTGTAGTTTTTTAATTCATGCACCGAACATATAAGTGCCGTCTGATTTTCATCGATCTGATGTACTGTCTTTTTCATTTTCCCAGGTATATGTTTTTCTCCAAGATTTTATAAGCTCACTGGCGGAGAAATTAGGTATGTCCAATACCTCTGAAAGGGCCCGGCAGAATGTCGTTTTTCCTGCGCCATGAATTCCGGCAACGAATATCATTAGTTACTCCTCTATTCTTATATTACGTAGATGATTATAATTATTTCATAGTAATAATAAATTACATCGTGAGCTACGAAATTTATTTAATGCTACTGGAGCTAAGGGTCCCAGTCAACGAAAATTCCGACATCTGGATGCTATATGAAAATATAGGAATGGGAACGGATATGCGACTATTATTTCGAGGTTTCTAGCCGCGTTAGTCAAGCTTTGATTAGGGAACCAGTACCACATCTGAGGTTACATCAAAAATTGCTGTGTGCTTGATGGGGGCTCGGCCGGCATAGGGACGGAATGCCTACTGAAGTAGTGGGAGTAGAGACTTCATGCTGTTCTGGAAAGCGAAACGAAGGCAAAAAGTGAAGTTCGATTAGCAGATCATTGCTATGGCTATTGCACGGGATGCCACGGTCATTTACACAGAGGACATTGGACTCGCTTCTCGTGCTAAGCGTAATATGACCTTTCTTCATCATGACGGGCACTTCGATAGGTGTGTTCCTTTGTCGGATAACGACCGCCAAGGGACGTTACTGAAATGGAATCCGCATATACGCAACAGTTCTCCATCGCCTTTGGCTGCCGAAAGCAGTTGCTGATTCATACCGATTGCAACGTTGAGATAAGTACGTGCACGGTCCTCTTTGCCTTGCGCACATAGAATTTTCGTGGCGTTAATCACGACCACGCGGCTCAGATTTTCCTCTGTGGGTTTTAGCTTCAATGGCACGACTGATGCTCTGGAACGCCTCGTCTATTTCATCGAGGCGCAATTGCGCATAAGCGAGTGCGTTCCAAGCTTGGATATCATCAGGCGCTAGCGTAACGGCACTTCTGAAGCTAAGCGCTGCTTCGGCGAAATAGCCTCCATCAGCATATTGAAAGCCGAGTGCTTTAAGCTGGCCAGTGCCGTTAGCAACCTGGGAGGTTGGCTCGATCGCACTTTCATGAATATGGCGTGCTTTGGTTTTGACATCGAGAGCATCCTCTGGTGAGGCAAATGTCGTATCGATCAGTGCTTCAGCCTGTCGCATTGCGCTTGGCTGGGAGGAGGCCAGGAGCATCATATTCTTCTGTAGAAAGTCGGCCTTGCCTACGTCCTTGGCGCGCTGCAGGTCGCTTTGTTTATTGAAGAGGTCAGCTTCCTTTTGTTGCAATTCGGTTTTCTTGTCACGGGACTGGTCAGCATCGCGCAATACAGTGTAATGGAGCGTTATAGCCGCGACGACACAGGTGACAATGGGAACCACGACCTTAACTAATCGGTCGGTTTTTGATGAGCGAAGAGGGTCTGCATTGTTGGGGGCGCTGGACATGGCTTTAGTTATGTTGGTTGAAGTGATTGTGTTGCCTATTTCGCCAGCATATATGCATTATTTCCATGTGGCAATAGTGTGTTTGAGCACGATGAAGGGAATCTGAAGCCCGTCGTTCTTTTGACTTCCTCCTAGGCAGTCCGCAGTTTTTTGCCCAGTTCTGTGCTATTCGGCATTCGGCATTGTCTCTGCTCGGAGCCTACTAAGATGCGTTTCTAGCCGCTACTCGTCTTTCTGGTGAGCAACTTGGTAGCAGTGGGAGCTTGGGAAAAATCTTGGGAAAAATTATCCCCGATTTTCTTCCCAACCTTTCCTTCGCTTGCCTAATTCTGCAGGTGGGAATATGATGTAGATTCAAGGAGTTACAGTAAAATAGGCCAGTTTTCGTAATCGTCTAACGAGCCTCCGAAGCCAAGGGTCGTGGGTTCGATCCCCGCCAGCCGCACCAAAAATCTTCAATAAAATCAACGATTCGCATCGAAATTTCCGATGTTTACTTGGCGTTGAGTTGCTCATGGACTTTCCAAGCAAGCGATAAGTAAGCGATAAGTAAGCAGCTTCAAACGAGCATTTACTGCACCGTGTAGTGCAAATCCTCGTACCCTGCACTGCGCAGCATTACTTGATCGCCCGATGCAAATTGAACACCTTCACGAAAGCCGATTTCAACCTTTGCGCCCGGAGCGACTTGCAACGATAGCTGCTTGACGGCTTGGGTGGTTGGGTTGCTGGTAGCCATGAGTAGCGACAGGTGGCGTGCTGATGTGTTGGTGAACATGGCAACGAGTCCACGGCCCATTGCGGAAGGTCGCATTGGATGCGTACCGGGACAGCAGGCAGCTCTGCCTTTTCTTGTTCCAGTGCGGCTTGTGTCGATTCTGTCTTGGCCTTCTCTGCTGCTAGGTCTTGCTCTTTGCTTTCCACTTCCGACTTCAACTGTGCCGACTTGGTGGCAAGCGTTTCTGCGGTAGTACGGGCAGCATTGAGGTCTGATTTCAACTCGGCAGCGTGAGACGCTTCCTTGGCAATGTCCATCTGTAGCGTGGCTACGGTTGCTTTTTGCGCTTCGAGGTTTTGGCTTGCCTGACCGTACAGAACTGCGAGGGTGACAGTAGCGATGCCAAGAACGGCAACGGCAACCATCAAAACGATGCACATAGGGCTTTTACGGAACGGTTCTGGATTCATGTTTTCTTTTTTTTAAGTTTTTTATCGGCGGTTCAGTGTATCCGGGTAGTAGGTATGTGTCTATTAGGCAATGTTCATCCTTGTAAAATTCCAAAAATGAAAACTGAAGTGGGCTGGCTGATTGCGTTTCCTTACAAGATCATTTCGGGGAATGGGTATGACAACCGGACATTGATTGATGTGCTGGAAAATAAGTCGTATGGCTTGTACATCTTGCCTGTGATTAACGGCAGTGAAGGAGAAGACTTCGGCCTGTGAAGTGCAGCGTTCACACAGTGTCGGGTGAAGTCATTGATTGCGAAACTAAAACCGACTTTGAGACAAGGGGACGGGCGGTTTGCTGCGCAATGCCATGCTGACCGGCGGCGCCGTCGGTGTGGAAGCTTCGCTGGTGACGGTCTTGCTGCTCAGTACCGTTGCCGCGTACGTGCTGCGCCTGGCCTTTTCCAGCGCAGCACGTACGCCGCGAAACTAGGCCGCTGCGCCCGCTTATTGGCCCGTCACCACCGGCGTGGTGCCGCTACTGGCGACCCACTCGATCAATGCATCGACGGCTGCGCGGCCATTGCCGTTGCCCACCAGGTCGCTATTGATCATGGCGACCACCACGCACAGTTGATTGTTGGCATCGGGCACATAGCCGGCGATGGCCACCACATTTTTTAATGTGCCCGTCTTGATGCGCGCGCGCGCGGCGGCCGGGCTGTTCAACAGGCGCTTGCGCATGGTGCCGTCCAGCGCGACGATGGGCAGGCTGGACTGGAATTCGGGCGCCCACGCACTTTGCTGCATCGCTTGCAGCACGCCGGCCAGTTGCGCTGGCGTAATGCGTCCCGTGCGTGACAAGCCGGAACCGTTGTCGACCAGCATGCCCTGGGTGTCGATATGGTGCCGCTGGAACCATTGCTCGATGACTAGCCGCGCCCGGTTGGCGGTGTCTTCCGGCGCCGCCAGGGCGACGGGACGGCTGCCCAGCCAGCCATCGCTTTGCAAGCTGCCTAGGCTCAGGAACAGGGTGCGGGCCAGGGTGTTGTCGGAGGTCTTGTTGATGTCGCGCAAGACCTCTGGCAAGGCGCGTGACACATGATCGGCCAGTATGCGCGTGCCGACCGGTTCGGCCGTCGGCGGCAAGCCCGTATACGGCGCTTCGCGCACCGTACCCGTGAGCGTGCCACCCAGGCGTTTCCAGGTGGCGCGAAATAGCCTGTCCGCATAATCGTTGCGGTCGAGCACATTGATGCTGGTGGCCTTGCTGCAGTTTTGCGGGAAGTTGCCGTGCAGTATCACTTGCAACTTGCCGCTTGTATCGCGCCGGTATTCGGGTGGGCGCCAGCCATCTTCCCACCGGGCGCAGCTGGCCTTGATCAGTTTCATGTCGCTGCTGATGCTGACATTCTCAAGCGGCGGCTGCATGAGGATGCTCAATTGCCGGTCCGTCGAGCTCATGCTGATATCGAGCAAATTGGTATTGAGTAACAAGGCATCGGGGATGACGTTGTAGCGGAACTCGGCCGACTCGTCGAACGGCTGCGCGCCAACATCGGGCCGGGCTGGCTGGAAGAGCTGGCGGTCGAGAATCAGATCGCCCTTGATTTTCACGATGCCCTGATTGCGCAGGGTTTGCAGCATGTGTGTCAGTGCGTCCGCATTGAAATCCGTGTCGGCGCCGCCGCGCAGGATCAGGTCGCCCTTCAGCACGCCATTGATGACGTCGGCGCTGGTGCGCAGCTCCGTGCGGCCGCGGAAGATGGGGCCCAGTTGCTCCAGGCCCACGGCCGTCGTCACCAGCTTCATGGTGGATGCGGGCTGCATGCTGCGTTCGGCCCCATGCGACAGCACGCTGGTGTTGCCACGCAAGACAATGGCGCCGATGGCGTCTTCGGGAATATTCGCGCTGCGCAGCAGCAGGCTGACGGATTCGGGCAATTGCGCCTGTGCATGGGACAGGCCGATACCCGTGAGCAAGGCGGCGATGAGGAGGGGACGAATCATGGCGCTCCTTAGTGGAAAAAGACGTAGGCGACAAAGACGGCCGTGACCACGCCAGCCAGATCCGCGATGAGGCCGGCCGTGATCGCATAGCGCGTCTTGCGGATGCCCACCGAGCCGAAGTACAGGGCCACGATGTAGAAGGTGGTGTCGGCCGAACCCTGGAAGACGCATGCCAGGCGACCGACGAAGGAGTCGACGCCGTAGGTATTCATGGCGTCGATCATCATGGCTTTCGAGCCGGAGCCGCTGAGCGGCTTCATCATGGCGGTCGGCAGGGCGGGCACGAAATCCGTGTTGATGCCCAGGTTGGCGAAGAACCAGTTCATGCCGCTCATCAGGAAATTGAACACGCCCGCGTTGCGGATCACGCTGATGGCCACCAGCATGCCGACCAGGTAGGGAATCACGGTAATCGAGGTCTGTATGCCGCCTTTCGCTCCCTCGATGAAGGCGTCATACACATTCACCTTCTTGCGCAAGGCGCCGATGATGAAGATGGCGATGACGCTGATCAAGACCAGGTTGCTGACCACTTTCGACACCAGTTCGATTTCCTGTTTCGTCAGGTATTGCGTGAAGTACCAGATCATGGCGACGATGGCGCCCGTCATGCCGCCCATCCAGCCCAGCACGACGCGGTTGAGCAGGTTGATGCGTTGCTTGATGGATACCGTGATGATGCCGACCATGGTGGCCACATAGGTGGCGATCATGCAGGGGATAAAGATGTCGGACGGGTCGGCCGCGCCGAGGATGGAGCGCTGCGCCATGATGGCCAGCGGAATGAGCGTCAGGCCCGAGGTGTGCAGCACCAGGAACATGATTTGTGCATTCGTCGCCTCTTCCTTGTTCGGGTTCAAGGTTTGCAGGCTTTCCATGGCTTTCAAGCCGAAGGGCGTGGCCGCATTGTCCAGGCCCAGCAGGTTGGCCGAGAAATTCATCACCATGTGGCCGGTGGCCGGATGGTCTTTTGGAATTTCCGGGAAGATGCGCGAAAAGAAAGGCGCGATCACTTTCGCCAGCCAGCCGACGATGCCTGCCTTTTCACCGATGTTCATGATGCCCAGCCATAAGGTCATCACGCCCGCCAGCGGCAGGGCGATATCCATCACGCCCATGCGCGCCGTCTCGAACGTGCCATCGATGATGCGCTTGAAGATATCGGTATCGCCGAGAAACAGCCATTGCAGCACTGCGGCCAGGAAGCCAACGAGGAAAAAGCCGGACCAGATGTAATTAAGTGCCATATGCGATCAGTTTGGTGTGACGGAGAGGTGAAAGGAGCTGCAAGCAAAGTATAGAGGCAGCCCGACACCCGTTGATGAAAGAATGCAGCAATCACCTGCCAAAAAGTTATAAGCTGGCAGCCTGTTTTGATTGGCGCCCCGTACTGTGCCCGAGTAGTGCCGGTGATGCCCGTTCTTCACGTTTGTTTGTTAGCCCTGTCTGCACTGGATCACTGATGATGTTTTTACGCAAAACCGCCTGCGCCGCCAGCCTGGCCCTGTTGACGCTCTTCACCGCGCCCGCGCATGCCGCCACCGATGCGCGCGCGCGCGCGAACAAGACCCTGCATTTGTTTTTGAGCACCAGCGAGACGGGCTTGGACCCGGCCGTGGCGTCCGACCTGGCCAGCTTGAACTTGATGGAAAATATCTTTGACCCGCTGCTGCGCTATGACTACCTGGCGCGCCCGGTGCAGCTTCAGGGCAATACGGCGCGTGGTTTGCCGAGTGTGGACGATGGCGGACGCAGCTATACCTTTCACTTGCAGCCCGGTATTTTCTTCACGCCCGACCCCGCCTTCAAGGGCCAGCCGCGCGAAGTGACGGCGCAAGATTATGTCTACAGCCTGACGCGCTTGTATGACCCCAGCCTGAAGTCGCCGTGGCTGTTCTTGCTGGAAGACAAGCTGGTCGGCGACGCGGCCTTGAAAACCAAATTCAGCTACGACACGCCGATCGCCGGCTTGCAGGCGCTGGACAAATATACCTTGCGCATCCGCTTGAACGGCGTCGACCCGAACTTCCTGTTTTACCTGGCCATGCCAGCGACCGCCGTGGTGGCGCGCGAAGTGGCCGAAGCGTATGCGGCGCCGGGGCAGATCGGCAACCATCCCGTCGGCACGGGGCCGTTCCTGGTGAAGCAATGGCAGCACAGCGACAAGATCGTGCTGCAAGCCAATCCGACGTTCCGTCCTACCGTGTTGCATACGGATGCCAAGGCGCTGGCTGCCTTGCCGCCCGATGCGCGCGCCATCGCCGCCGCGCTGGAAGGCAAGCGCTTGCCCCTGGTCGAGCGCATCGAGGTGCGCATCGTGGAGGAGTATCAATCGCGCATGCTGGGTTTTCTGAAAGGCGAATTCGATTACCTGGAACAAGTGCCGGAATCGATGACGGACATGGTGCTGGAAAACGGTGCGCTCAAGCCGGCGCTGGCCGCCAAGGGCTTGCAGCTGACGCGCTTTCCCGTGCTGCAAACGTATTACATGTGGATGAACATGGACGACCCTGTGCTGGGCGGCAAGAGCAAGGATAAGCTGGCCCTGCGGCGCGCCATCGCCCTCAGCTACAACAGCCGTGAAGACATCGCGCTGCTCAAAAATGGCCTGGCCTTGCCGGCGCAATCGCCGCTGCCGCCCAATGTGCTCGGTTACGACCAGCACTACCGCAGCCCAGTCGGCTACGACCCGGTGCTGGCGCGCGCCCTGCTGGAACGCTTTGGCTACAAGGTGGGCGTCGACGGTTTTCGCACGCAGCCCGATGGCACGCCCTTGACTTTGACCATGCACACGGAGCCGAGCACGGTGGGACGGCTGCGCGATGAGCTGTGGCGCCGCAACTTGAACGCTATCGGCTTGCGCGTCGAATTTAAGAGCGATAAGAAGACGGAAATCATCAAGGCGTCGCGCCTGGGCAAGGTGCAAATGTTCGAGACCAACTGGATCGCCGACTTCCCCGATGGTGATAACTTTATGCAGCTGTTATATGGCGGCAACGTTGGCCGCGCCAACTATGCCCGCTTCAACTTGCCCGATTACAATAAGCGCTATGAGGAGGCGCGCCTGCTATCGGATACGCCGCGCCGACGCAGCCTGTACTTCGACCTGTTCCAGCTGATCCACGCGTACACGCCGTGGGTGTTGCTGACGCATCCCATCTCTGCCGACCTGCAGCAACCATGGCTAAAAAACTACAGGCGCCACCCCGTCGAATTCACCTCCTGGCGTTACCTGGACGTTGATCCCGCCAGGGGCCGCCCTTGAATGTGTCGGCCGTCTGCTAGCGTACGGTGGGGCACGGCGATTGTCAGTATGCTCGTGTGATGACGGGCGCGGCACAAGGCTGCGCCGCCTTCTTTAGCGTACCCGACATGATCAAGCGCCACGCCAGTAGCTACATCCTCAGCCATCCGCTGGCCTTCGCGCTGCAGGTGTTGAAGGGTTTCCGCGCCAACCAGGGCTTGCTGCTGGCGGGCGCCGTCGCGTATTACTCGCTGCTGTCCATCGTACCCCTGTTGATGCTGGTCGTGGTCGCCTTGTCGCATGTGATTGCACAGGATGAATTGCTGCAAACCATGGGCCATTACCTGGAGTGGCTGGTGCCGGGGCAATCGAAGGCCATCGTGGCCGAAGTCGCGCATTTCCTCCAGAATCGGGGCGTGATCGGCTGGCTGCTGCTGCTGACCATGCTGTTTTTCAGCTCGCTGGCGTTTACCGTGCTGGAAAACGCCATGAGCGTGATCTTTATTCACCGCGTGGCCATCCGCCGCCGCCATTTCCTCATTTCCGCCGTGCTGCCGTATTGCTTCATCCTGTGCCTGGGCGTGGGTATTTTGCTCATCACCGTGGTGGCGGGCAGTCTGCAAGTGATGAGCGAGGAAAGCGTGCGTTTTTTGCGCCATGACTGGGGCTTGCAAGGCGTGTCCGGCGTGCTGCTGTATTTGCTGGGGCTGGTCGGCGAAATCCTCGTGCTCAGCGCGATTTACCTGGTCATGCCCGTGGGGCGCTTGTCGATCACGCATGCGCTGATCGGCGGCGTGACGGCGGCCCTGCTGTGGGAAATCGCGCGCCATGTGCTGGTCTGGTATTTTTCTACCTTGTCGCAGGTCAATGTTGTGTATGGCTCGATGACGACGGCCATCGTCGTCATGTTCAGCCTGGAAATCGGCGCCACCTTGCTGCTGCTGGGCGCGCAAGTGATTTCCGAATACGAAAGAGTGGCCCGCGGTGGCGAAGAAGACAAGCCGCTGGCGCTAAGGACTTGATTTAAAAAGATTATTGCGCTGCACAAAAGGCTGTGCTATACTCCGTTCAGTGATTGAGATTTGGCAGCAAATTATCTCACTATCCAGTTCAGCGCGGCGAGCGGCAGGTGTAATGTCGATGGCGTGACAGTGCGAAGAATGGATTTTGTAATTCCGGATACGATGGTCGCTACACCTTGGAGTCACTATGCAGATAGCATGGGAGTCCGACAATCAAGATGCACTTTGCAGATAGCACTGGCATCCATGACACGATTAAAGCATTGGTAATACATTGGAACGAAGCCTACCCTGAGTAGGCTTTTTTTTCGTCTATTGAAAACCCAGCGGCGTAGCCCCGGGGTCGTACCCTGAAGGGTACGACCCCGGCATTTGCCGTTGGGTTTACAACGCCCTTGCAATCAAAATCTTCTGAATATCGCTGGTGCCCTCGTAAATCTGGCACACGCGCACGTCGCGGTAAATGCGCTCGACGGGGAAGTCGGACACATAACCATAGCCACCGTGTACCTGGATCGCATCCGAGCATACTTTTTCCGCCATCTCCGAGGCAAACAGCTTGGCCATGGCCGCTTCCTTCAGGCAGGGCAGGCCTGCATCCTTCATGGCCGCTGCGTGGTGTATCAGCTGGCGTGCTGCTTCGATTTGCGTGGCCATGTCGGCCAGGCGGAATTGCACGGCCTGGTGCTCATAGATGGGTTTGCCGAAGCTTTCCCGTTCGCGCGCGTAGTGCAGGGCCGCTTCATACGCGGCGCGCGCCATGCCTACCGCTTGCGAGGCGATGCCGATGCGTCCGCCTTCCAGGCCGGACAGGGCGATCTTGTAGCCTTGCCCTTCTTCACCGATCAGATTTTCCGCCGGGATGCGGCAGTTGTCGAACAGGATTTGCGCCGTGTCTGACGAGTGCTGGCCCATCTTCTGTTCCAGTCCCGCCACGATGTAGCCGGGCGTGTTCGTCGCTACCCAGAAGGCGCTGATGCCGCGCTTGCCGGCCGTCTTGTCGGTCACGGCCATGACGATGGCCACGTCCGCATACTTGCCGCTGGTAATGAACTGTTTCGTGCCGTTGAGGACGTATTCATTGCCTTCGCGGGTGGCCGTGGTGCGCAGGGCCGAGGCGTCGCTGCCTGTATGCGGTTCCGTCAGGCAAAACGCGCCCAGCATGGCGCCTTGCGCCAGCGGCCGCAGCCATTGTTCCTTTTGCGCCTCGTTGGCGTACATCATGGCGATGCTGCACACGGGACAATTGTTGACGGAAATGATGGTCGAGGTGCCGCCATCGCCGGCGGCGATTTCTTCCAGCACCAGGGCCAGCGATACGTAGTCGAGGCCGGCGCCGCCCAACGCTTCCGGCACGGCTACGCCAAAAGCGCCCAGCGCGGCCAGTTCCTGCAATTGTTCTTTCGGGAAATGATGTTCCTTATCCCAGCGGGCCGCGTTGGGGACCAGGCGCTCGCGCGAAAAACTGCGCAGCGCTTCCTGGATCATTGTCTGTTCTTCATTGAGTATCATGGGACGTCGTCTCGTTGTTTTTATAGGGTGTGCGTGCGTATTACCAGGCGATGGGTTTGCCATCGTAATTGCAGAACACGGCCTTGTCCGTGGCCGGCAGGCTGGCCAGGGTGGCGCGCATGCCGGCAGCGCTTTCCTCTGGCGAGATATCGGCGTCAGCCCCGCCCATGTCGGTGCGTACCCAGCCCGGATGGAACGCCACGCAGCTGACGCCAAGTGGGCCATGCACGAGGGCCGTGTCGATCAGCACGGAATTTAAGGCAGCCTTGCTGGCGCGGTACAGCGAACCGTTGGGGTTGCTGCGCTCGCCCAAGGAGCCCATGTGCGAGGACAGCACGGCCAGTTTGCCTTTGGCATCGAGCACCAGTGGTGCCAATATCGGCAGCAGCCGCATGGCTGCCAGCACGTTGGTGTGCATGACGGCATCAAAATCTGCTTGCGCAGGACAAGCGTCCTGACGCGGGCCATACAGGCCTGCGTTGAGGATAGCCACGTCGAGCTTTTCACCGTCGAGCTTCCTGCCCAGGCCGGCACAGTCCCGCATATCCGTCACGTCAAGCTGGTGCGCTTCCACGCCCATTTGCCTGAGGGCATCGCAAGCGTCCGCTGTGCGCGCCGTGGCGATCACTCGCCAGCCATCGTGGCGGTATTGGCGGACGATTTCGTGGCCGATGCCGCGCGAGGCACCGATGATCAAGGCGGTAGGCATGTGTTCTCCCTGGAATGAATGAAAGGGCGCGCACCGGGCAATGATGGCCGTGCGCGCCCGTGCTTGCGTGCAGCTTATACCAGTTCGATCGCCATCGCCGTCGCTTCGCCACCGCCGATGCACAGGGCTGCTACGCCGCGCTTGCCGCCGGTTTTCTTCAAGGCGCCCAGCAGGGTGACGATGATGCGCGCGCCCGAGGCGCCGATCGGGTGGCCCAGCGCGCATGCGCCGCCGTGGATGTTGATCTTGCTGTGCGCAATGTCGAGGTCGTGCATGGCGGCCATCGGCACGGCGGCGAAGGCTTCATTGATCTCGAACAAGTCCACCTTGCTGCTGCTCCAGCCCGTTTTGGCGTACAGCTTCTTGATGGCGCCGATGGGTGCCGTGGTGAATTCGTTCGGTGCCTGCGCGTGCGTGGCGTGGCCGTGAATTTTTGCGATGACGGTGCAACCGAGCTTTTTCGCCGTCGATTCGCGCATCAGCACGAGGGCTGCTGCGCCATCGTTGATCGATGAAGACGAGGCGGCCGTGATGGTGCCATCTTTCTTGAAAGCGGCTTTCAAGGTCGGGATTTTTTCCAGGCGGGCTTTTTGCGGGCCTTCATCGATGCTGATAATGGTGTCGCCGCCGCGCCCGGAGACGGTCACGGGCACGATTTCCCATGCGAAACTGCCATCCTTGGTGGCCGCCTGCGCGCGTTTTACCGATTCGATGGCAAACGCATCCTGCGCTTCGCGCGTGAAGCTGTATTGGCTCGCGCATTCTTCGGCAAACGTGCCCATCGAGCGTGCATTGCCCTTTTCATCGCGGCTGTAGGCGTCTTCCAGGCCATCCATCATCATGTGGTCGTAGATCATGCCGTGGCCGATGCGGTAGCCGCCGCGCGCCTTCGGCACCAGGTAGGGGGCGTTGGTCATCGATTCCATGCCACCGGCCACCACCACGTCGGCGCTGCCGGCGAGCAAGGTGTCGTGCGCGAACATGGTCGTTTGCATGGCCGAGCCACACATTTTCGACAGCGTCACGGCGCCCGTGGAGTCCGGCAAGCCAGCCTTGCGCAAGGCTTGGCGCGCGGGCGCCTGGCCCTGGCCGGCCATCAGGCAATTGCCGAAATACACGTGTTCAATGGCTTCCGGCGCTACGCCGGCCCGTTCCACGGCGGCGCGGATGGCCACGGCGCCCAGATCGCTGGCGCTGAGGTTGGCAAAATCGCCCTGGAAGGCGCCCATGGGGGTGCGCGCGGCACCGACGATTACGACTGGATCATGCATATTGGATCTCCGGTTGGGGTTTGGGGTGGTGCTTGCATACAAAAACGCAGATGTTGCGGATACGGGAAGACGTCCTCGATATGGCCGTCCTCGATGCGTTGCTTGCGCGCCTGCCAATACTGCGCCGTCAGCAGGTCGGCATGGTGCTGCATGAAATAGCTGCGGATGCGGGGATTGCCCAGCAGGAAGGTGCCGAATTGCTCCGGAAACACATCATGCTTGCCGATGGGATACCACGCTTCGGCCGACATTTCCTCTTCTTCCGTACGCGCCTGGGGGATGACGCGGAACTGGCAATCGGTGATGTATTCGATTTCATCGTAATCGTAAAATACGACGCGTTGATGACGGGTCACGCCAAAGTTTTTATACAGCATGTCGCCCGGAAATATATTCGCCGCCACCAGCTCCTTGATGGCGTTGCCGTACTCCATGATGGCGTGCTCGACCAGGTCATCGCGGCCTTCCTTCTCGGCATTGCTCAGCCACATGTTCAGCGGCACCATGCGCCGCTCGATGTACAGGTGGCGGATGATGAGCTGCTCCTGGTCTTCTTCGATCAGCGAGGGGGCGAACTGCTTGAGCTCGGCCAGCAGTTCTTCGGCAAAGCGGGCGCGGGGAAAGGCCACGTTGGAATACTCGAGCGTGTCGGCCATGCGGCCTACGCGGTCGTGGTGTTTCACCAGCAAATATTTTTGCTGGACTTGCGCGCGCGTGGTTTCCTTGGGCGGCGGGAAAAAATCCTTGATGACCTTGAAGACATAGGGAAACGACGGCAGGGTAAACACCAGCATCACCAGGCCGCGGATGCCGGGCGCGCTTTCGAAGTGGTCCGATGAGTGCTTCAGATGTTGCAGGTAGTCGCGGTAAAACAGCGTCTTGCCCTGTTTTTGCAGGCCCAGTATTGTATAAATTTCGCTGCGCGGTTTGCGTGGCAGCAAGCTGCGCAGGAATTGCACATAGGCCGACGGCACTTCCATATCGACCATGAAATAGGCACGCGTGAACGAAAACAGTAGGGCAATGTGCTGCTGCTCGAACAGTACCGTGTCGAGTACCAGCTTGCCGTGGCGGTTGTGCAGGATAGGCACGACAAACGGGTATTCGCGGTTGCCGTTGATGCCCTTGCCGACCAGATAGGCGCCCTTGTTGCGGTAGAACAAACTGGTCAAGACCTGGAGTTGGTGGTTCGGCTCCAGTCTGTCCTCGCCGAACAGTTGCTGCAGGCGCGCTTCCACCTGGGCTACGTCACGCTCCAGGTTGGCAAATTCGCAGTCCAGCTGGAAGTTGCTGAGCATGCGCGTCAGGGTGTGGCGCAAGCCATCCTTGCCGGGGTAATACACGCGGTAGGTGGGCAGCGGATCGTGCGTTTCGATGTATTCCGTCGAAACCACGGGTCGCACGAAAATATAGTCGTTGTTGAAATACGTGCGGTGCAAAATGTTGCAGCAGACGGAATTGAAGAAAGTTTCCGCCAGTTCCGGCTGCTTGTGCTCGCTCAGCATGCCGATGTAGTGCAGCTTGAGCTCGCGCCACACTTCATCGCTCAACTCCGACTCTTCGTACTCATCTTCGAGCATTTGCACGCATTCCTGCACGCGCTTGTCGTAAAAGTCGATGCGTTCGCGGGCCGCCGCCTGTGCCGCAGCCCAGTCGCCTTGCTCGAAATACCGCTTGGCGTGCTGGCTGCTTGCGCGGAACAGACGGTAATGCTTGTCAAAGCCGTCGCGGATGGTGCGCGCGATATCGAATGCAATCTGTGAAGAAAGCAATTTTGGGAAGGCAATTTGCGTCATAGTTGTGCTCGCATGAATGGCGCATCACCCAGTCGATTGCCGCGCGCCCAGGCTTACTTGGTTTCCGCAAACAATTCGCGGCCTATCAGCATGCGGCGGATTTCGCTGGTCCCGGCGCCGATTTCATACAGCTTGGCATCGCGCCACAGGCGGCCGGCCGGATACTCATTGATGTAGCCGTTACCGCCCAGGGCCTGGATCGCTTCGCCTGCCATCCAGGTCGCCTTCTCTGCACTATACAGAATGGCGCCGGCCGCATCCTTGCGCAACTGGCGCACGGCTTCCGGCGTGGTGGCGCGGTCGCAAGCCTGGCCCACGGCATACACATAGGCCTTGCACGCCATCATGGTCGAATACATGTCGGCCAGTTTGCCTTGCATCAATTGGAATTCGCCGATGGCTTGGCCGAATTGCTTGCGGTCATGCACGTAGGGCACGACCAGGTCCATGCATGCCTGCATGATGCCCAGCGGACCGCCGGACAATACGGTGCGCTCGAAATCGAGGCCCGACATCAGCACGTTGACACCCTTGCCCAGGCCGCCGAGCACGTTTTCGGCCGGCACTTCGCAATCCTGGAATACCAGCTCGCCCGTGTGCGAGCCGCGCATGCCCAGCTTGTCGAGCTTTTGTGCGATGGAAAAGCCCTTGAAATTCTTTTCGATCAGGAAAGCCGTCATGCCGCGCGAGCCCGCTTCCAGGTCGTTTTTCGCGTACACCACCAGCACGTCCGCGTCGGGGCCGTTGGTGATCCACATCTTGGTACCGTTCAAGACCCAGCGGTCACCCTTGAAGTCGGCGCGCAGTTTCATGCTGACGACGTCCGAGCCGGCATTCGGTTCCGACATGGCCAAGGCGCCGATGTGCTCTCCCGTGATCAGTTTTGGCAGGTATTTCGCCTTTTGTTCGGCCGAGCCATTGCGATTGATCTGGTTGACGCACAGGTTCGAGTGGGCGCCATACGACAGGCCGACGGAGGCCGAGGCGCGCGAGATTTCTTCCATTGCGATGATGTGCGCCAGGTAGCCCATGCCGGCGCCGCCGTATTCTTCGCTGACGGTGATACCGAGCAAGCCCATCTCGCCCATCTTGCGCCACAGGTCCATGGGGAACTGGTCGGTACGGTCGATTTCGGCCGCACGCGGCGCGATTTCAGCGGCGGCAAATTGTTGGATTGCTTCTCTTAGGGAAGCGATGTCGTCGCCGTGGTCAAAGGTCAAGCCTGGGAGATGGAGCATGTCGTCCTCGTCGTTATAGTGTGGCGGTCATGGATGCCGGGTCAGTGAAGCTATGATACTCAGTTGTGACGTTTACGTAAACGTAAAGTGAAGCGCGTAAAGTGAAGCGTATAAAGTGAGCCGCATAAAGTGAGACGCATAAAGTGAAGCGCGGCAGGCGCTGCGCGTGCTGCCAGCGCCTGCCGCCCGGCCATTCAGTTTGTTGGCGCCGCGTCCATGTTCAAGTCTGCCAGCATGCGCGCGCAGGCGTCTTCATGCGCGCTGATTTCCGCCAGCGCCATTTCGATATCGATGCGCTGTTGCTCCAGGGTCTGCCGGTGCTGCGCCAGCACGCCCAGGAAACGGTCCATCTGCGCGCGCGTGTCCTTTGGCGATTCGTACATGTCGACCAGGCTCTTGATCTCCGACAGCGCCAGTCCCAGGCGCTTGCCGCGCAGGGTCAGTTTGAGGCGGGTGCGGTCGCGCGGCGTGTAGACGCGGCTGCGCCCGCCCGCGCCTTCGCGTTTCGGGCTGAGCAAGCCTTGGTCTTCATAGAAACGGATGGCGCGCGCCGTGATGTCGAATTCCCGCGCCAGTTCGGTGATGGTATAGGTCGTCATTGCTGCGGACGGTGTCGGTTGCATGGGTGATCTGTCGCTAAATGGGGTGCTGCGGGGCAGGCGGGTGGCAAAGTACCGTTGACGTTAACGTCAATACTATTGTAGCGCGCCCTGGCCGTGCTGCAATAAAGAAAGGTGAGGCGATGAACATGGGAATTTGGTTAATTGGATAACAGTTACTGAAAATAAATTGATTCCTCTTACGCAAACACGCTTAAGATCGAGAGTTGGTGGCCAAGATGACAGCAAAAAGAGCTTTCCTGGCACAACGGCGACATTCTTTTCGCTGTGATGGCAGTAAAATTTTTTGGCACAGATTCTTTCCATTAGGAACGATCAAAAAACAACGTTTACTATAGGCAACTTGTGCAAATTATTTCCATGTTGAAAATAACATGACCCTTCTGGAAATTTTGTCTACAAGAAATTGTATGGCATGGGCATCGCATGTATCGGCAGAGGAGGGCATCGTGCGATACCGTACGTTGTCATGCCAAACCGAATCTTTGAATCGTGCCTGTGTGCAAAAATCAAGGATAGCCGCGAATCTGACTGACGTGATGCAGAATCGCAAGAGAAAATTCGGACTATATTTGTATCCGAAAAGCCCGGCCGGAGTGTTAATTGTTAATTTGTTCTCTTTGATAATGTAACAATCTGTCTGGTCATTCAAGAAACTGACTTTCATGTTACAACATGAAATAGTACACCTATGAATTCTTCTAACGAACGCGAAAGCTTTAGCCAGCGACTTCAGTTGGCTCTCAAAAACGCCCATTACTCTCCAGACAGCCCGACCAGACTGGCTCGGGAATTCAACATCCGTTTCGACGGACGCCCGATTACCGTGCATGCAGCTAGGAAATGGTTAGTAGGTGAAGCAATTCCCACGCAAGAAAAATTGCGCATGATTGCCCAATGGCTGGGCGTTCCGGCGGAATGGTTGCGTTTTGGCGGCCCCGAAAGCGCTACGCCGAAGGGCGAAGCGGGCAGTGCTTTATCACGTTTTGAATCTGCCGACGTGAAATTAATTGCTGATTTGCAAAGACTAGATGAGCATCACCGTCAAATCGCGCGAGAATTTATTCGCATGCTGGTCAGAGTTAACTACCAAAAGTAAGTATACAGGCCCACTCCGGTCGGCGCCGTCGGCTTTTCGCTGGCGCTGCTCCCCCCTGTCCTTTTATTTGTGCAGCGTCATACTGGAGACATGATTGTGCCGAATAATAAGACCTCGCATGTTGCGCTGCAGCGGAATTATTTGATGATAATCCCGTACGCAGCGGCGCAGCGGCTAATACCAGCGCATAATCAGCGCAGAAGTAGCCAGTTCATCCACGACGGAGCCGAGCATTTGAGCCATCCTATGAAAAGTAACTACAGCAATACCGCGCAGCTGAAGGACTTGATGACCGTGCCCCCCATGACTGCCGCACAACATGCGGAAGTGATGCGCAAACGGATCGCCCACCGCAGGATGGTTGAAGAAGCCAGGGATTTGAAGCGGGCGAGTGCGCACCAATTCGACCAACGATAAACGATGCCTGAGCAAAACTGCTGCGCGTCGGCAGAGACGGTCAGCGGTGCTCACTATGCTTGAGCACGGTTGCGCTTCTCCAGCACCTCTTCCTTGCGCTCGCTACGCGTTTATCAGGCATCGTGATGTGCGCAGCTTGTCACGTAGTTAGTCAGTTTGTGACGGCTGGTCTGGGGTTTTCAAACCATTCCAGCGTGGCGCCAGGCCGTGCTCGATGCCCAGCAAGTCGATGATGCGTGCCACCGTATGGTCAACCATCTCGGCGATGCTGCGCGGGTGGTGGTAGAAACTCGGGAGTGGCGGGAAGATGATGCCGCCCATTTCGGTCACGGCGGTCATATTGCGCAGGTGTGCCAAGTTGAATGGCGTTTCGCGCACCATCAAAATCAGGCGCCGGCGTTCCTTGAGCGCCACATCGGCTGCCCGCGTAATCAAATTATCCGACAAGCCATGCGCCACGGCTGCCAGGGTCTTCATCGAGCACGGCGCGATGACCATGCCGTCCGATTGAAACGAGCCGCTGGCGATACTCGCGCCAATATCGCGCTGCTTATGCAACACGTGCGCCTGCGCTTCGATTTCCTTGCGTCCCAAGCCAGTTTCCTGGTGCAGGGTGAGTACAGCCGCATCCGACAAGACCAGATGCGTCTCGACGCCTGGAATGGCGCCGAGCAATTGCAGCAGCCGCAAGCCATATACGGCACCTGTGGCACCCGTGATGGCGATGACGATACGGCGCGGCCGCGCAAGTGGAAGATCAGGCATCGAGCAGGGACTTCAGTTCGCCCGATTCAAACATTTCATTCATGATATCGGAACCACCGATAAACTCGCCTTTGACATACAGTTGCGGGATGGTAGGCCAGTTCGAGTAATCCTTGATGCCTTGGCGCACTTCCGGGTCATCGAGCACGTTGACGGTAGCGATGTTTTCCACGCCGCACGCCTTCAGGATCTGGATGGCGCGGCCGGAAAAGCCACACTGCGGGAACTGGGCCGTGCCCTTCATGAACAGCACGACCGGCGTGCTTGTCACGGTTTCTTTGATCCAGGTTTGTACGTCGCTCATAGCTGCCTCTGATGGGTAAATAAATAGATGCCGTCATTTTATAAGAAAACGACGCTACGGGTATGGGCTCAAGTCATAAATCGGTCAAGCCAGCCACGTTGTGCACGTTGCTACTGATAACTGCCCTCCCAGGCAGATCGCTTGCGCCGCGCCCACGTAGCGGCCCCAGACAACCATGGTGCTTAGTCGTGTCTTGCATAAAACGTCGCCACGCTATCGCGCCATCGAAGCAGGAACGGCCGCTGTCGCCATTGATGCGCTGCAACCATTCGCCGAGCAGTAACTGCGCCCCGGCACTGGCGGCGTCCACCGCCAGGATGACAAGGTCATGCCTGGCGGCCATGATGGGCTTAACCGCGCAGCTTGGCGAACGCGGCGGCCATGCTGCCGGCCGGTTCGGGCGCGTTGCGTGACTGCGACTGGTGCTGCGCCATGCTGCGACGGTCGTTGCGGTCGCCCTTTTGCTCGGGCTTGCTACCGGCTTGCGGCGCGCTGTCCGTCAAGCGCATGGTCAGCGCGATGCGCTTGCGCTTTTCATCGACTTCCAGCACTTTCACGCGCACGACCTGGCCAGCTTTCACCACCGTGTGCGGGTCCTTGACGAAGGTACTCGACAGGGCCGAGATATGCACCAGGCCATCCTGGTGCACGCCGATGTCGACAAAGGCGCCAAAGGCGGCCACGTTGGTGACGACGCCCTCTAAAATCATGTCCGGGCGCAAGTCGCGGATTTCTTCCACGCCTTCCTTGAAGGTGGCGGTGGTGAACTCCGGGCGTGGATCGCGGCCCGGCTTTTCCAGTTCCTTCAAAATGTCGGAAATAGTTGGCACGCCAAACGTTTCATCCGCATATTTTGCGGGGTTGAGGGTTTTCAGCAGCGCCGTTTCGCCGATGACGGCTTGGATGTCCTTCTTGATGTCGGCCAAAATCTTTTCCACCAACGGGTACGATTCCGGGTGGACGGCCGAGGCGTCCAGGGGATTGTCGCCGCCCGTTACGCGCAAAAAGCCGGCCGCCTGCTCGAAGGTTTTATCGCCCAGGCGCGGGACGGCCTTTAACGCCGCGCGCGAGGTGAACGCGCCTTTCATGTCGCGGTAGCTGACGATGCTTTGCGCCACGCTGGCCGACAGGCCGGAGACGCGCGCCAGCAGCGGCGCCGAGGCCGTATTGACGTCCACGCCGACGGCGTTTACGCAATCTTCCACCACCGCATCGAGCGAGCGCGCCAGCTGGCTTTGACTCACGTCATGCTGGTACTGGCCCACGCCGATGGATTTCGGGTCGATCTTGACCAGCTCGGCCAGCGGATCTTGCAGGCGGCGCGCAATCGAGACGGCGCCGCGCAAGGACACATCCATGTCCGGCAATTCTTTCGAGGCGAACTCGGACGCCGAATAAACCGACGCGCCCGCTTCCGAGACGACGATCTTCGTCATCTTCGCTTCCGGGTGCTGCTTGATCAAGTCTTGCGCCAGCCTGTCCGTTTCGCGCGAAGCGGTGCCGTTGCCTATCGAGATCAAGGAAACATTGTGTTTGGCGGCCAGGCGGCCCAGAGTGTGCAAGGAGCCATCCCAGTCATTCTTCGGCTGGTGCGGGTAGATAACGGCCGTGTCGACTACCTTGCCGGTGGCATCGACCACGGCCACTTTCACGCCCGTGCGCAAGCCCGGGTCCAGGCCCATGGTGGCGCGCTGGCCGGCCGGCGCGGCCAGCAGCAGCGCCTTCAAATTGGTGGCAAACACGTTGATGGCGTCGAGTTCCGAACGTTCGCGCAGCGCACCCATCAGTTCCGTTTCCAGGTGCATGAAGCTTTTCACGCGCCAGGTCCAGCGTGCCGTATCAAGCAGCCATTTGTCGGCCGGGCGGCCGAGGTTCTTGATGCCGAAGCGCACGGCGATGCGGCCTTCACACGGGTTGTGCGGCGCATCCCATTTCGGTTTTTCCGCTTCCGTATCGAGGCGCAGGGTAACGTCGAGGATGCCTTCGCGGCGGCCGCGCAGCAGGGCCAGCGCGCGGTGCGATGGCACGCTCGAAATGGTTTCCGAATAGTCGAAATAATCGGCGAACTTTTCGCCTTCGTCCTGCTTGCCTTGCACCACTTTCGATTCGACGATGCCGTGTTCCTGCACGTATTGGCGCAAGGTTTGCAGCAAGGTTGCGTCTTCGGCGAAACGTTCCATCAGGATCTGGCGCGCGCCGTCGAGAGCTGCCTTGGTGTCGGCCACGCCCGGGTTGTTGCCGTCGGCACTGGTAAATGCTTCGCGCAGGAACTTGCCCGCTTCCATTTCCGGCGTCAGTTCCGGGTTTTCCAGCAAGCCGTCGGCCAGCGGCATCAAGCCCGCTTCGATGGCGATCTGCGCCTTCGTGCGGCGCTTTTGCTTGTAGGGCAAATACAAATCTTCGAGGCGCGTCTTATCTTCCGCGTGCATGACGGCATCGAGCAGCTCGGGCGTCATCTTGTTCTGTTCCGTGATCGACGCCACGATGGCGGCGCGCCGCTCTTCGAGTTCGCGCAGGTAGCGCAAGCGCTCTTCGAGCAGGCGCAGCTGGATATCGTCGAGGCCGCCGGTCGCTTCCTTGCGGTAACGGGCGATGAAGGGGACGGTCGCGCCTTCGTCGAGCAGTTCGATGGCGGCGGCAACCTGCACTGGTTTGGCGACAAGTTCAAGGGCAAGGCGTTGTTCGATAGTGGGCAGCATGGTTGTTTCCAGAGCGATCAAGCCTGGGATGATACGCAATCGGCGCGATTGCGCAATCTTGACAGCGCAAATGGACTGTGCGTTGCCAGCAGCATCGACGGAGCCACAGCTGTGGGCTGGTGGCCGGCGATGATCAATCGGCCGATGTGGATGCAGACGATGGGCCGATTCTTCTTGTTTCTGCGTAAATGGCCGTTGACGGACCTTTTTTGCCGCTTGTGGGCCGCAAGTGTCGTATTAAATACTTATTTTTTAGGCATCATGTATTAAAACTGCGCAAAGAGCGTGTGTGAATCAAGCCAGCAAGGCCTGTATGGCGGATAATATTGCCTGTTGCCGATTTGGATACGACCTTTACACAAAAATGCGCCCCATGGATTTTACCCGCGACGAAACCAGTGAAACCCCAGTTGCCCCGGCCAGCGCGCCGGGAGCGCCTTTGCCGTATGCCGTCGCCACCTGGCTGCAGCGGGTAGAGGCGGCTGCCCATCCGAAGGCTGTGCTGAGCATTGCCGAGCCGGACCCCAAACTCAACCAGCACCGTTTGATCTACGTGCTGGCGCCCACCAGCGGTGGTCGCCACGTGGCCCTGTGCCTGTACAAGGCGCGGCTGCGGGCGAATGGCGATGTGGCGGCGGCGAGTCCCATCAGCGAAATCTTTTCCCTGCTGTCGGCGCCCCCCATCTTCTTGACGCCAGCCGACGAAGACCTCGTGCGTTTCTTCGTGGCCATGCGCAGCGGCCAAAGCTCGCAGACGGGCAGCGCCACGGAGCCGAAGGGCAAGGTGGGCGCGGCCCTGCTGAAAATGCTGGCCGAGCAAGACAAACTGTTGTGGGCCAATTCCTGGGCCGATGTGGGCAATGGTCTCGTGTATCCATTGAGGGAAGGTCCCGTGCGTCCCGCGCGCCTGTTCTGGCGCGATGAAGGCAAGACCATGCGCCTGGGTTGGCAAGTGGACCCGCCGGAAGGCGCGAAGCACCATGGTGCCGACCAGATCGATTACATGTTGCCCACCGATCCGCCGTGGTACATCGACAATCTGTCGTGCGGCGTGCTGGAACTGAACCAGGGCGGCTCCGATATTTCCCTGGCGGACTTGCAGGCGCTGGTGGCGCAGGCGCCGCCCCTGAACGCGAACGACAAGGTGCGCGTGTCGCAACTGCTGCTGGCGCAAGGCTTGCAGCATTTGATGCCGCTGCCGCAACCGTTGCCGCAGCGCCTGCGCAAGGACGTGCCGGCGCAACCGGTCTTGCTGCTCGATAGCGCCATGCTGGCCGATGGCAGCGCGCAGCGCTGGAGCGATTTCGCCGTGCTGTCGTATGACTACGATGGCGAGCGCGTCGCGTTCGACCCGTCGCAACGCGTGGTGCGGCAAGTTGGCGACGTGACAGAGATTATCCAGAGAAATACGGTCGATGAAGCGCGTGCCCTGGCCACCCTGGCGGAGCTGCAATTCAAGAAGCCCGGCTCCGCCCCCTTGAGCGGCTTGAAGGGCGCTTTGCAACTGCCTTCCCAGGCGCAGTGGCTGCGTTTTGCCGAGCACGGCATCGACGCCTTGCGCACGCAGGGCTGGATCGTCGAAAAGACGGCCAAGTACCGCTACGATGTGAGCCAGGTCGGCGACTGGTATGCGCAGATTGACGACCAGGACCCGGACAGCGGCAACGCCTGGTTCGAGCTGGAACTGGGCATCTTCGTCGACCAGGAAAGAGTGCCGCTGCTGCCCGTGCTGGTGCAACTGATCCGCAGCGCGCCCAACGACTTCAACCCGAAAGTCATCGACGCGCATGCCGATGATGACCAGATGCTGGCAACCTTGTCCGACGGCAGGCGCGTGGCCCTGCCGTGGGGCCGCGTGCGTCCTATCCTCAACACGCTGGGGGAACTGTATTTCAGCGACAAGATCAAACATGCGGTGCGCATGTCGACCTTGGACGCGGCGCGCCTGGAAGAGCTGGCGCGGGGCCTGGACTTGCGCTGGACGGGCGGCGAGCAACTGCGCGCCATGGGCCGCAAGCTGAGCCAGTTTGGTTCCGTGCAAAAAGTGGCGGCGCCAGCCGGCCTGCAGGCGACCTTGCGCGATTACCAGGCCGATGGCCTGGCGTGGATGCAATTCCTGCGCGACCATGACCTGGCCGGCATCCTGGCCGATGACATGGGCTTGGGCAAAACCGTGCAAACCCTGGCGCATATCCTGGTGGAAAAGGAAGCGGGCCGCTTGACGCATCCGGCCCTGGTGATTGCACCGACGAGTTTGATGGGCAACTGGCAGGACGAGGCGGCCAAGTTCGCGCCCAGCCTGAAAGTGTTGCTGCTGCAGGGCAAGGACCGTGCCCAGCAATTCGACCAGATCGACCAATGCGATCTGGTGCTGACCACCTACGCCCTGTTGCCGCGCGACGAGGAAACCTTGCGCGAGCACGACTTCCACCTGGTCATCCTCGACGAATCGCATTACATCAAGAATACGCGCAGCAAGGCGGCGCAAAGCGCGGGCCTGCTGCGTGCGCGCCACCGGCTGTGCTTGTCCGGCACGCCGCTGGAAAATCATCTCGGTGAATTGTGGTCGCAATTCCACTTCCTGCTGCCGGGCTTGCTGGGCGACGAGAAGACCTTCAACACGCAGTTCCGCCATCCGATCGAGCGCCAGGATGATCCGCTGCGCCGCATGCTCCTGAATCGCCGCATCAAGCCTTTCCTGTTGCGCCGCACGAAGGACAATGTGGCCAAGGAATTGCCGCCAAAAACGGAAATGGTGCGCAAGGTGGAATTGACGGGTCCGCAGCGCGACCTGTATGAAACCGTGCGTCTTGCGATGGATCAAAAAGTACGCGAAGAAATCGACAAGAAGGGCGTGGCGCGCAGCCAGATCGTCATCCTCGAAGCGCTGCTGAAACTGCGGCAAGTCTGCTGTGACCCGCGCCTGGTGAAATCCTTGCCGGCGAAGAAGCAGTCGGCCGGCTCGGCCAAGCTGCTCGACCTGATGCAGATGGTGGAAGACTTGCTTGACGAAGGGCGCAAGATTCTCGTCTTCTCGCAATTTACCAGCATGCTGGAATTGATCGAGCAAGAGCTCGAATCGCGCGACATCGCGTATGCCTTGCTGACGGGCGAAACGAAAGACCGGGGCGCGCAAGTGGCGGCCTTCCAGCAGGGGGCCGTGCCGATCTTCCTGATCAGCCTGAAAGCGGGCGGCGTGGGCTTGAACCTGACGGCGGCCGACACGGTGATCCACTACGATCCGTGGTGGAATCCGGCGGCGGAAAACCAGGCCACCGACCGCGCCTGGCGTATCGGCCAGGACAAGCCCGTGTTCGTGTACAAACTGATCGCGAAGGGCACCCTGGAAGAAAAAATCCAGTTGCTGCAGCAAAAGAAATCGGAACTGGCACAATCGATCCTGGCCGAGGGCGAAGCACAGAAGATGGCGCTGACGCAGGAAGACTTGCAACAGATTTTTGCTCCACTGGAAGATTAAGCGCGCCGTACGCGTATACTTGGCGATTCATTCTTGCCAGGTATAAAGCATGCTGCCCTTTCTCCTCTTGCTGCTTGCCGGCGCCATCCTCATGGCGCTGCGTTTCGTCCAGTTGCGTCGCGCCCTGCTGCGCGCGCGGGCGGGCGAAGCGCAGTTCCGCCTGCTGGCTGAACATGGCCGCGACGCAGTCTTCCTGCTCGATGCCGCCACCCTTGAATTGATCTATATCAGCCCCGCCGCGCAAGCCCTGACGGGGTACGACTTGCCCACCTTGCGCGAACACGCGGCGCGCCTGGCGCAAGACATGCCGGCCCGGCTGCAGCGCTGGCGCGAGGGCGATACTAGCCGCTTGACCCTGCTGCGCGAAGTGCAACTGCCGCATGCCGACGGGCATCCGCTGGCGCTGGAAATCAGCTCGACCATCGTGCCGGCCGCTGCGGCGACGGGGCGCGGCGTCACGCTGGCGGGCTCGCTGCGCGACGTCAGCGCGGCCCAGGCGCAGGAAGCCGAGCGCGAAAGGGAGCAAAAGCGCTTCGCGTCGATGCTGTCGCATGAATTTCGCACGCCGCTGGCCACCATCGACGGCGCTATCCAGCGCCTCGTCTCGACCGCGAAAGACGCCGACGATGCCACGCGCAAGCGCTACGTGAAAATCCAGGCAGCCGTCGACCGCTTGCTGGGCATGATAGACGAGTATTTGTCGCCTGAGCGCATGGCGGCCATCGGCCGCGAGCGGGCCGCCGACGGCATCGCGCCGCTGGCCTTGCTGCAGCAGGCAGCGGCCACCGTACCGGCCAGCCACTGCGTGCAACTGGAGCTCGACGAGGACTTGCCTGCCAAGCTGCGCTGCGACGTACCCGGCATGGCCCTGTGCCTGAAAATCCTGCTCGATAATGCCGTCAAGTTCAGCGCGCCGGGCAGCGCCATCATGCTGTCGGGCAAGCTCGTGCCCGAGGGCGGTGTGGCGCTGTGCGTCAGCGATGCAGGGCCCGGCCTGCGGGAAGAAGAACTGCCGCAATTGTTTGAAAAAGGCAGCCGTGGAATCTATGCGACGCACCCAGGCGCGGGCCTTGGCTTGTACATGGCGCGCGCCGTTGTGGAGGTGCATGGCGGGAGTTTGCAGGGGCATAATCTGCCCGAAGGTGGGGCGATTTTCCGCATTTGCTTGCCGCTGCCTGTCTAGACAATGAAAAGCCTTGCTTCCTCTGAAGGCAACCGTGATAATTCCTTGACGCAAACCTATTGTGCCGTCCATCATGCTGTAAAAAGTGAATGGCATGGTTCCTCCACGGTAGCTCACTAACAGAAGAATGGCGTAGCAATGACGAAAATACTGATCGTCGAAGACAATCTGGACTACGCAGAAGACATGGCGGAGTTTCTCGTTGAGCTCGAACACGAAGTCGATATCACCAGCTCCGCTGGCGCGATGTGGACGGCGTTGAGCCATGGCAATATTGGCGTGGTCGTACTGGACCTGGGCTTGCCCGACGAAGATGGCTTTAACGTGATTCCCCGCATGCGCCAGTTGTATCCGCACATAGGCGTGCTGGTGCTGACGGGGCGTGTCGCTTTCGACAGCCGTATCCTGGGCTTGCGCCTGGGCGCCGACCATTACCTGACCAAACCGATCAAATTTCCCGAGCTGGCCGCGCATATCGAGGCGCTCGACCGTCGCGTCGGTCCGCAAGATCCTATGCCCGAACCTGGCAAATGGACCTTGAAAGTGAGCGCGCGCCAACTTGAGCTGATGGGCGCTGTCATCGCCTTGACGGAAAAGGAATTTAATTTCCTGCACTTGTTGACCATCAACACCCGCCCCGTGCCGCGCGATGTCATCGTGGCCGGCATGGGCGGCGAAGACCCCGATGCGGGCCGTCGCGTCGACATGCTCGTGTATCGCTTGCGCAAGAAGGCCAAGACGGGCCTGGGCCAGGACTTGCCGCTGCGTAGCGCGTATGGCGAGGGCTACAGCCTGTCGGCCAGCTTTAATTTGTCCTGATACCGGGACGCCAGCCACCCGCGAGCGTAGTGGCGAATAAAAGGGGCAGAGTCAAGCGCTTCTCCTCGCATTTTTAATAAAATAGGGTCAGAGTCGCGTCTTGCGCTGCGCAGTGTGTAAAATCAAGGTCTTAGCCTCTATTTAGCGACTCTGCCATGGCCCGTTTACCCCGCCTCATCATTCCAGCATTGCCCCATTACGTGATCCAGCGCGGCAGCAACCGCCAGCCCGTGTTCCTGGATGCGGCTGACTACGCACAATTGTTGTCCTGGCTGAAAACGGGCGCGAAAATGTTCAAGGTGGCCATCCATGCCTATGTTTTATTGCCAGATCAATTACATTTACTGGCCACCCCCAGCGATGCGACAGGTCTGGGACAGCTGATGCAGTGGCTGGGACGCTATTACGTGCCTTATTTCAATCAAAAATACGGCCGCGAAGGTGGCTTGTGGCAGGGACGCTACAAAACTTCGGTCATCGATCCAGACAACTTCTTCCTCCCGTGCTGCCGTTATCTGGAATGCGTGCCCGTACAAGCGGGCTTGGCGGGTCAGGCGCGCGACCATGCGTGGTCCAGTTATGCCCACCATGCGGGGATGCGCCCCGATCCCCTGATCACCGACCACGCCTTGTATTGGGCGCTGGGCAACACGCCGTTCGAGCGCGAGGCGGCCTATCTGCGCCTGGTCGAGCAAGGCCTGGGCAGCAGCCAGGTAAAGGTACTGGAAGAGGCCGTACTCAAGGGCTGGCCCTTGGGTTCCGAGACCTTCAAGCAGGCGCTGCAGCAAAAAATGCAGCGCCAAGTGCTGCCTGCCAAGCGGGGCCGACCCCGCAAAGTCGCAGCCGCAGCGGACGCCGGCTGACACGCAGGCGCAGTGAAAACATCGTTGCTTGCCGATGTTTCAATGCGCTTCCTTTTACTATGTCCCTATTAAATTTTTCATGAGAATTGATCGGATTTAATCCGACTCCGACCCTAATTATTCTGGTTGAGTTTTTTGTTGCGTTGCACTACTCTAGTTTTTCGATAGTCATATGCAGCGGAGAAGCCCATGAAAGCGCAAGGCCTGTACGACCCAGCCAATGAACACGATGCCTGCGGCGTCGGTTTCGTCGCCCATATCAAGGGCAACAAGACCCACTCTATCGTCGAACAGGGTTTGCTGATTCTGAAAAACCTCGATCACCGGGGCGCCGTGGGCGCCGATGCGCTGATGGGCGATGGCGCCGGCATCCTGATCCAGATTCCCGACCAGTACTACCGCGAAGAAATGGCCAAGCAGGGCGTGGAATTGCCGCCGCCTGGCGAATACGGTGTGGGCATGGTTTTCCTGCCCAAGGAAAACGCCTCGCGCATCGCTTGCGAACAGGAAATCGAACGTGCCGTGCGCATCGAAGGCCAAGTCGTGCTGGGCTGGCGCAACGTGCCTATCGATACGGACATGCCGATGTCGCCTACCGTGCGCGCCAAGGAGCCGGTCATCCGCCAGATTTTCATCGGCCGCGGCCCGGACATCATGGTCACCGACGCGCTCGAGCGCAAACTGTATGTGATCCGCAAATCGTCGGGCCACGCCATCCAGGCCTTGAAGCTGTTGCACGGCAAGGAATTCTTCGTGCCATCGATGTCGGCCCGCACCATCGTGTATAAAGGCTTGCTGCTGGCCGATCAGGTGGGCGTGTATTACAAGGACTTGCAGGATGCGCGCTGCATCTCGGCCCTGGCTCTGGTGCACCAGCGTTTCTCGACGAATACTTTCCCTGAATGGCCGCTGGCCCACCCTTACCGTTTGATCGCGCACAATGGCGAGATCAACACCGTCAAAGGCAACTTCAACTGGATGCGCGCGCGCGAAGGCGTGATGAAGTCGGCCGTGCTGGGCGATGACTTGCAAAAATTGTTCCCCCTGATCTATGAAGGCCAGTCCGATACGGCGTGCTTCGACAATGCGCTCGAATTGCTGTTGATGGCCGGCTACCCGATTGCCCAGGCGATGATGATGATGATTCCGGAAGCGTGGGAAAACCACACGACGATGGATGACAATCGCCGCGCTTTCTATGAATACCACGCGGCCATGATGGAACCGTGGGACGGCCCTGCCGCCATGGCGTTTACGGATGGCCGCCATATCGGCGGCACGCTCGACAGGAATGGCTTGCGCCCGGCGCGCTACATCGTCACCGATGATGATCTGGTGGTGATGGCGTCGGAATCGGGTGTGCTACCGATTCCCGAGTCGAAAATCATCCAGAAATGGCGCTTGCAGCCTGGCAAGATGTTCTTGATCGACCTGGAAGCGGGCCGCATCATCGATGACCAGGAGCTGAAAAACACCTACGCCAACGCCAAGCCGTACAAAGCGTGGATCAACTCGGTGCGCATCAAGCTCGACGAGATCAAGATGGCCGAAGGACAGGCGAAACAGGACCGCGCCCAGGGCGAAAAAGCCCAGCCATCGTTGCTCGACCGCCAGCAGGCGTTCGGTTACACGCAGGAAGACTTGAAATTCCTCATGGCACCGATGGCGGTGGCCGGCGAAGAAGCGACGGGCTCGATGGGCAATGACTCGCCGCTGGCCGTCATGTCGAACAAATTGAAGCCGCTGTATAACTACTTCAAGCAACTGTTCGCGCAAGTGACGAACCCGCCGATCGACCCGATCCGCGAAGCGATGGTGATGTCGCTGGTGTCGTTCATTGGCCCGAAACCGAACTTGCTAGATACCAACAACGTCAACCCGCCGATGCGTCTGGAAGTGGCGCAGCCGGTGCTGGGCTTTGACGACATGGCGCGTTTGCGCAATATCAGCGGCCACACGGGCGGCAAGTTCAAGTCGTATGAACTCGATATCTGCTACCCGCTGGCCTGGGGCAAGGAAGGCGTGGAAGCCTGTTTGGCCTCGCTGTGCGCGGAAGCCGTCGATGCCGTCAAATCGGGCCATAATATCCTGATCGTCTCGGACCGCGCGATGTGCGCCGACCAGGTGGCGATCCCTGCGCTGCTGGCCACCTCCACCGTGCACCAGCACTTGGTCAGCAAGGGCTTGCGCGCGTCTACCGGCCTCGTCGTGGAAACGGGCTCGGCCCGCGAAACGCACCACTTCGCCTTGCTCGCAGGGTACGGCGCGGAAGCCGTTCATCCCTACCTGGCGATGGAAACCCTGGCCGAGATGGCGCACGGTTTGCCCGGCGATTTGTCGGCCGACAAGGCCATTTATAACTACACCAAGGCGGTCGGCAAAGGCTTGATGAAAGTCATGTCGAAGATGGGTATTTCGACGTACATGTCCTACTGCGGCGCGCAAATCTTCGAAGCCATCGGCTTGAACAAGTCGCTGGTCGACAAATACTTCAAGGGCACGGCCTCGAATGTGGAAGGCATCGGCGTGTTTGAAGTG
Organism: Janthinobacterium lividum PAMC 25724; assembly: GCA_000242815.2. GTDB lineage: Bacteria > Pseudomonadota > Gammaproteobacteria > Burkholderiales > Burkholderiaceae_D > Janthinobacterium > Janthinobacterium lividum_D. The sequence goes on along the minus strand of AHHB01000048.1, from coordinate 144,076 downwards.
GCGGAAGAAGCGCTGCGCTTGCACGCGCTGGCCTTCGGCAACGATCCCGTGCTGGCCGATAAGCTCGACGCGGGTGGCGAATATGCGTACCGCGTGCGTGGCGAAGAGCATATGTGGACGCCGGACGCGATTGCCAAACTGCAGCACTCCACGCGCAGCAACAATTTCTCCAGCTATAAAGAGTACGCGCAAATCATCAACGACCAGAGCCGTCGCCACCTGACCCTGCGTGGCTTGTTCGAGTTCAAGCTCGACCCGACCAAGGCGATACCGCTCGATGAAGTGGAGCCGGCCAAGGAAATCGTCAAGCGTTTCGCCACCGGCGCCATGTCGCTCGGCTCGATCAGCACGGAAGCGCACGCCACCCTGGCCGTCGCCATGAACCGCATCGGCGGCAAGTCGAACACGGGCGAGGGCGGCGAAGATCCGAATCGCTACACGCAGGAATTGAAGGGCATCCCGATTCGCCAGGGCGATACCATGGCTTCCATCGTGGGCGCCGAGCAGATCGTCGTCGATATTCCTCTGCAGGAAGGCGATTCCATGCGTTCGCGCATCAAGCAGGTAGCGTCGGGACGTTTCGGCGTGACGGCCGCTTACCTCAATTCCGCCGACCAGATCCAGATCAAGATGGCGCAGGGCGCGAAACCGGGCGAAGGCGGCCAGTTGCCGGGCCATAAAGTGTCGGAATACATCGCCAGCTTGCGCTTCTCCGTGCCGGGCGTGGGCTTGATTTCGCCGCCGCCGCACCACGATATTTACTCGATCGAAGATCTGGCGCAGCTGATCCATGACTTGAAGAATGCCAATCCGCGCGCCTCGATTTCCGTGAAACTGGTGTCGGAAGTGGGCATCGGCACGGTAGCGGCCGGCGTCACCAAGGCCAAGGCCGACCATGTGGTTGTTGCCGGCCACGATGGCGGCACGGGCGCCTCGCCGCTGTCGTCCGTGAAACATGCGGGCACGCCGTGGGAGCTGGGTCTGGCAGAAACGCAACAAACGCTGGTCTTGAATGGCTTGCGCAGCCGTATCCGTGTGCAAGCCGATGGCCAGATGAAGACGGGCCGCGACGTGGTCATCGCCGCCTTGCTGGGCGCCGACGAGATCGGTTTCGCCACGGCGCCGCTGGTGGTCGAAGGTTGCATCATGATGCGCAAATGCCATTTGAATACTTGCCCCGTGGGCGTAGCCACGCAAGACCCCATCCTGCGCGCCAAGTTCAGCGGCAAACCGGAATATGTCGTCAATTACTTCTTCTTCGTTGCCGAAGAAGCCCGTCAATTGATGGCGCAGCTGGGCATACGCACGTACGACGAATTGATCGGCCGCGTGGACTTGCTGGACAAATCGAAGGCGATTTCGCACTGGAAGGCGCAAGGGCTCGATTTCTCGGCCATTTTCTACAAGCCGGAAACACCCGATGGGCAAGCGTGCCGCCATGTGGAATTCCAGGACCATGCGCTGGAGAAAGCACTCGACCATAAGTTGATCGCGCAAGCGCGCGCGGCGCTGGAAAAGGGCGAGCGTGTCTCCTTCATTTCGCCCGTGCGCAACCTGAACCGCACGGTGGGCACCATGCTGTCGGGCGAAGTGGCAAAGAAATATGGTCATGCCGGTTTGCCGGACGACACCATCCACATTCAATTGCAAGGCACGGCGGGCCAGTCGGCCTGCGCCTTCCTGGCGCATGGCATCACGATTGACCTGGTGGGCGAGGGCAACGATTACGTGGGCAAGGGCTTGTCGGGCGGGCGCATCATCGTGCGCCCGAATACGGAATTCCGTGGCTGGGCCGTGGACAACATCATCATCGGCAACACGGTGCTGTACGGCGCCATTGCCGGCGAAGCCTTTTTCAATGGCGTTGCCGGAGAACGCTTTGCCGTGCGCAACTCGGGCGCCACCACGGTGGTCGAGGGCCTGGGCGACCATGGCTGCGAATACATGACGGGTGGCACGGTGGTGGTGCTGGGCAGCACGGGACGCAATTTCGCGGCCGGCATGTCGGGCGGCATCGCCTATGTATACGATCCGGCCGGTGACTTTGCCAGCAAGTGCAACACGGCCATGGTCAGCCTGGACAAGGTCGTGCCCGCAGCGGAACAGCATATCGAGCGCGATGCCTGGCATACCCAGCACCGCGACGGCGTGCCGGAAGCCGACGAAGTCATTCTCAAGCGCCTGATCGAGCGCCATTTCAAGCACACGGGCAGCACGCGCGCCCGCGTCTTGCTGGACGACTGGGCCGCGGCGCGCGGCAAGTTCGTGAAAGTTTTCCCGAACGAATACAAGCGCGCGCTGATCGAGATGGCTGCCGATGCCGCCATGGAAGTACAAGCCGTCGCCGCCTGAGCCAGCTAAGCTCATTGCCTAATGCATGACCAGGGAGCGGCCCAGCCGCTCCCCGCCAGCCAAATACAAAGGAACTATCGTGGGTAAAATTACCGGCTTCATGGAATTCAAGCGCCAGGACGAGCATTATCTGGAGCCTGTCGCGCGCCTGAAGAACTACAAGGAATTCGTGCTGCACCTGTCGGATGCGCAAGCCACGGTGCAGGGTGCGCGCTGCATGGATTGCGGCATCCCCTTCTGCACCACGGGTTGTCCCGTGAATAACATTATCCCCGACTGGAATGACTTGGTGTACCGTGGCGCTTACCGCGAAGCGCTCGACACCTTGCATTCGACCAATAACTTCCCGGAATTTACGGGCCGCATCTGCCCGGCGCCGTGCGAATCGGCCTGTACCTTGGGTATTCATGAAGATCCGGTCGGCATCAAGTCCATCGAGCATAAAATCATCGACATGGGCTGGGAGCACGGCTGGGTCACGCCGCAGCCGGCGAGTTTTAGTACCGGCAAGAAAGTGGCCATCGTCGGTTCCGGTCCTGCCGGCCTGGCGGCAGCGCAGCAGCTGGCGCGCGCCGGCCATGCCGTTACTGTGTTTGAAAAGAGCGACCGGGTCGGTGGTTTGTTGCGCTATGGCATCCCCGACTTCAAGATGGCAAAGTCGCACATCGACCAGCGCGTGAAGCAGATGGAGGACGAAGGCGTGGTGTTCCGCACCAGCGTGCTCGTGGGCAAGGATTTCCCTGCCCATGTCAACAACTGGGCCAAGGAAACCATTTTCCCGGAAGACCTGGAAAAAGAATTCGACGCCGTCATCATGGCTGGTGGCGCCGAGCAGCCGCGCGACTTGCCCGTGCCGGGCCGCGATTTGAAAGGCGTGCATTTCGCCATGGATTTCCTGCCGCTGCAAAACAAGGTGAATGCAGGCGACAAGCTCAAGGACCAGATCAAGGCGACGGGCAAGCACGTGGTGGTGATCGGCGGCGGCGACACGGGGTCTGACTGTGTGGGTACCTCGAACCGCCATGGCGCGGCCTCGGTGGCGCAATTTGAACTGATGCCGCAGCCGCCGGAGCAGGAAAACAAGCCCTTGGTCTGGCCATACTGGCCGACCAAGCTGCGCACCTCGTCCTCGCACGAGGAAGGCTGCGAGCGCGACTGGGCCGTGGCCACCAAGCGTTTCGAAGGCAAGGGCGGCAAGCTGGAAAAGCTGATCGCCTGCCGCGTGGAGTGGAAAGACGGCAAAATGAGCGAAGTGCCGGACTCGGAATTCGAGATGAAGGCCGACCTGGTCTTCCTGGCCATGGGTTTTGTTTCCCCTGTGCAACAAGTGCTGGAAGCGTTCGGCGTCGATACGGATGCGCGTGGCAACGTCAAGGCCAGCACGGACGGTGCCGCTTGCTACCAGACCTCGGTGGCCAAGGTGTTTACTGCCGGCGACATGCGCCGTGGCCAGTCGCTGGTGGTGTGGGCGATCCGCGAGGGGCGCCAGTGTGCGCGCGCCGTCGATGAGTTCCTGATGGGGACATCTTTGCTGCCGCGCTAATCAAGCAGCAATTGTTGTTTTTTCGACAGGGCCACGGCGCGGCTTGCGACGTGGCTTTTCTTATTTTTACGTGTCCAGTCGCGCGCCTGAATGGCTTTGGGTGGGGGCGCAATGCAGATGTCAAATATCCACTACAATAGCTGACTTTTAGTTCATTAGTGTTGTATTCTTCGCCTTCGCGCGGCTGTCTCTAGGGGTGTCTCAGCAGAGGTTGGCGTTTCTGCACTACAATACGCCATTAAAATAGTGAGTTTCGTCGTGCCAAATCTTGTTGAAATCCGTGATTTACACTTTGCCTATGGAGAACGTTCGATTTTATCGGGCCTTCAAATGGATTTCCCACGTGGAAAAGTTGTGGCCGTCATGGGTGGCTCTGGCAGTGGCAAGACGACCGTATTGCGCCTGATCGGCGGGCAATTGCGCCCCAGTAGCGGCTCCGTGAATGTCGACGGCCAGATCGTGCATACGCTCGAGACTGACCAACTATATGAATTGCGCCGCAAGATGGGCATGCTGTTCCAGCACGGCGCCCTGTTTACGGACTTGACGGCGTTCGAGAACGTGGCGTTTCCCCTGCGCGAACACACGGACTTGAATGAAGAGCTGATCCGTACCCTGGTGCTGATGAAGCTGAACGCCGTGGGTTTGCGTAATGCGGCGCAATTGAAGCCGGCCGAGATTTCGGGCGGCATGGGCCGCCGCGTTGCGCTGGCGCGCGCCATCGCGCTCGACCCTGAGCTGATCATGTACGATGAACCATTCGCCGGCCTGGACCCGATTTCCATGGGCGTCACGGCCAATTTGATCCGCAATCTGAACGATGCGCTGGGTTCCACGTCTATTTTGGTATCGCACGACGTGAAGGAGTGTTTCGCCATCGCCGATTACGTCTATTTTCTGTCATCGGGCAAGATCGTGGCGCACGGCACGCCGGCCGAGATGGCCGTGTCGACGCATCCCTACGTCAAGCAGTTCGTCAACGCCGATGCCGATGGCCCCGTACCGTTCCATTATCCTGGCAAGTCGCTGGCCGACGACCTGGGACTGCAAGCGGGAGCTGGCCGATGATCGCGCGTTTCCTGGCGGCGATCGGAGCATGGTTGCGGCGCTCGGTACAAGACCTGGGCTTTGCCGTGCGCTCGTTCTTTCTCATCATTGCCTCCTCGGGCGGCCTGTGGCGACGTCCACATTTGCTAATAGAGCAACTTTTTTACATCGGCAGCCGCTCGGTGCTGATCATCGCCGTATCCGGCCTGTTCGTCGGCATGGTGTTGGGTTTGCAAGGCTATTACACACTGAGTACCTTTGGCGCGACGCAGTCGCTGGGGCAGTTGGTGGCGCTATCGTTAATGCGTGAACTGGGTCCGGTCGTCACGGCGCTGCTGTTTGCGGGCCGCGCCGGCACCTCGCTGACGGCGGAAATCGGTCTGATGAAAGCGGGTGAGCAGTTGTCGGCCATGGAAATGATGGCCGTGAACCCGATCCAGCGCGTGCTGGCGCCCCGTTTCTGGGCCGGCGTGATCGCCATGCCTATCCTGGGTGGCATTTTCACGGCCGTCGGCGTCATCGGCAGCTACCTGGTAGGCGTGGTGCTGATCGGCGTCGATGAAGGCTCGTTCTGGTCGCAGATGCAGGGCGGTGTGAATATCTGGAAAGACATCGCCAATGGTACTTATGTGAAAAGCATGGTCTTCGGTATCGCGGTGACATTCATTGCGCTGTTCCAGGGTTATCAGGCACAGCCGACACCGGAAGATGTCTCCGGCGCGACCACGCGCACGGTGGTGATTTCATCGTTGATGGTGTGGTGGCTTGATTTCATGATGACGGCGTTGATGTTTAGCAAGTAATTGCCGATCAGCCCACAACAGCGGGCCTGGGCACGATTTTGCGCAGGCGGCAGCAAGTAAAAATTATTTAGGATTGTTTATGCAACGTAAATCTTTGGATGTCTGGGTTGGCTTGTTCGTCTTGCTGGGAGTGGCGGCATTGATGTTTCTGGCGCTCAAGGCAGGTAATATGAGCTCGCTGTCTTTCAGCAAGACGTATACCATCAATGCCAAGTTCGACAATATTGGCGGGCTCAAGCCGCAGGCACCCGTCAAGGGTGCTGGCGTGGTGGTGGGACGCGTGGCGGAGATCCGATTTGACGACAAAACGTACCAGGCGTTGGTGAAACTCGACATCGAAGATGGTTACAAATTTCCGAAAGACAGCTCGGCCAAGATTTTGACGGCCGGTTTGCTCGGTGAGCAATATATCGGCCTGGAAGCAGGCGGCGATTTGGCGAACCTGGCAGAGGGTGACAAGATCGCCCGTACTCAATCGGCCACAGTGCTGGAAGACCTGATCAATCAGTTCATCTACAGCAAGGCAGCGGAAGGAAAGGACAGCAAATGAGCGAGTCGACCAAGCAATCCCAAGGCAGCCTTGTGCGTATCGGCCTGGCCCTGGCCATCGCCGCAGGCGTGAGCGCTTGCGCCACCGGCACCAATCCGCGCGACCCGCTCGAAGGGTATAACCGCGCCATGTTCAAGTTCAACGACACCGTTGACCAGGTGGCCCTGAAGCCGGTCGCCACGGCCTACAAGACGGTTACGCCATCGTTCGTGCAAACGGGCGTGGGCAACTTTTTCGGCAACTTGTCCGATGTGTGGAGCGCCGTTAACAACTTGCTGCAAGGCAAGGGTGAAGCGGGCTTGCAAGACGTCGTGCGCGTCAGCATGAACTCGACTTTCGGACTCCTTGGCCTGATCGACATCGCCTCGCAGGCAGGTATTCCGAAGCATAACGAAGACTTTGGCCAGACCCTGGGCTGGTATGGCATCGAGCCTGGTCCGTACGTGATGCTGCCGCTGCTGGGTCCATCGACCGTGCGCGATACGGTGGCCCTGCCGCTCGATATCACGGGCGATCCATGGCGCTACAAGGACCCTGCGGCAGTGCGCACTATCGGCACGGTGACGCGGGTGGTCGACAAGCGCGCAGCGCTGCTCGACGCGACCAACCTGATGGAAGCGGCCGCGCTGGACCGCTATGAATTCATCCGCGACGGTTTCCTGCAGGCGCGCGAAAGCAAGGTGTTCGATGGCGACACGGACCGCCGCGACCGCAAAGTGCCAAAAAACGACAGCAGCGATTATGCGCCGCAGTACGAGGCAAAGCCGCCAGCGCAGAGTGACGCGCCGGCAGAGCTCGCCGTGTTGGCACCTGCGGAGCGCGTAACATCTGGTAGCAATACCGTTGCCTCCGAGGCTGGCTCCCAGCAGTAAACTGCGGTATAGAAACACCACGGCTGCGATCAACGCCAGCCGGTGTATAGCAACACCATGAAAGGTAGAACCATGAAATTGATGAAACAACTGCTGGCGATGGCGGCCATCGCCTTCGCCACCGCCGTCCAGGCTGCCCCTGCGGCAGAAGCGCCGGACGTATTGGTCAAACGCATCAGCCAGGACGTGATCGATACCGCCAAGAACGACAAGGCGATTCAGGCTGGCGATATCAAGCGCGTCACCGAATTGGTGGAAAGCAAGATCTTGCCGTACGTGGACTTTCAGCGCATGACGGCGCTGGCTGCCGGCCGCTTCTGGCGCGACGCTACGCCAGACCAGCAAAAGCAGCTGTCCGCAGAATTTCGCACCTTGCTGATCTACACGTATTCGGGCGCCCTGTCGCAGATCAAGAACGAAACCGTGGAATTCAAGCCGATGCGCGCCGACCCGGCCGATGTGGAAGTGGAAGTGCGCTCGCAGGTCAACGTGGCGCGCGGCGAACCCGTGCCTTTGAACTACCGCGTGGCGAAAACCCCGTCCGGCTGGAAGATCTATGACATCAACGTGCTGGGCGCGTGGCTGGTGGAAACGTATAAAAGCAGCTTCGCCAGCGAGATCAGCAAGGGCGGCGTCGATGGCCTGATCAAGACCTTGCAGGCAAAAAACAAGGCCCTGGCCAGCCGTCCCGCTGTCAAAGCCAAATAATCGGCTATCATATAGTTCCTGAACCAGATCCAGACCAGCACAGCCCGACGCCATGCCCGATTCTCTCGACACCTTGCAGTCCCTGACTTCCCTGACCGTGCACAATGCCACCTCGGCATTGGAGCAGGGCCTGGACGCCATCCGCTCGGGTCAGACCAAGTTCGACTTGCGCAACGTCAAGGCTGTCGACTCGGCCGCCGTTTCCGTCATGCTGACGTGGCAGCGCGCCGCGCAGGATGCCGGCGGCGTGCTGGAACTGAAAAACCTGCCGAATAACTTGAAAAACCTCACCAAGCTGTATGGCGTGTGCTCGCTCGTGTCGAGCACGTTGAGTGCCGACAGCGCCGACGATTGCGGCAGCGCCGGCGGCAGCGCCGAACGCAGCCCGTCCGACCTGCATCATCATTGATCCTGTCCCACTCCCCGCATCAGCAGTAGCTTTCAAGCCGGCAGGACAGTAGCGCCGCCGGATTGATCTCCAAGTGTTTCACGAATTTTCCAACTATAATTGACTGTTGCGTCACCCTCGTATGAAGGGGACGCCCTGCACTGGCCTGCCGGCCTCGATCTCTCCGGCAACTGGCGCATCACACCCGACGCATTACACTTGAAACAAGCACATGACCGCAATTCAAATCACGAATGTAGAAAAGAGCTATAAATCGCTCAAGGCGCTGGGCGGCGTGTCACTGGCCATCGAGGAAGGCGAATTTTTCGGCTTGCTCGGTCCGAATGGCGCCGGCAAGACCACCCTCATCTCCATCATCGCCGGCCTGATACGCCCCGATGCGGGCAGCGTGAAGATCCACGGCCACGATGTGGTCAGCGACTTTCGCAATGCGCGCCGCAACTTGGGCGTGGTGCCGCAGGAGTTGGTATTCGACCCGTTTTTCACCGTGCGCGAAACCTTGCGCCTGCAGTCCGGCTATTTCGGCTTGCCGAACAACGACAAGTGGATCGACGAGGTCATGGAAAACCTCGACCTGACCGGCAAGGCCGACACGAATATGCGCGCCCTGTCCGGTGGCATGAAGCGCCGCGTGCTCGTCGCTCAGGCGCTGGTGCACAAGCCGCCCGTGATCGTGCTCGATGAGCCGACCGCAGGTGTTGACGTGGAACTGCGCCAGACCCTGTGGAAGTTCATCTCGCGCCTGAACCGCGAAGGCGGCCACACGGTCGTGCTGACCACCCATTACCTGGAAGAAGCGCAAGCGATGTGCCAGCGCGTGGCCATGCTCAAGGCGGGCAAGGTGGTGGCGCTCGACACCATGTCGGCCCTGATCCGGCGCATCGCCGGTTCGCAGTTGCAGCTGCACCTCAAACATGGCGGCCTGCCGGCCGACCTGCAGCACCTGCTGCTGCACCCGCAAGAACAGCAGGCGCCGAACAAGTTCAGCCTGCGCATCAACGAATACAGCGAAGTCGAGAAAATCCTCGCCCACTTGCGCGAAGCCGGCGTCGAGATCGACGAAATGCAATTGCAACAAGCCGACCTGGAAGATATCTTCTTGCAGATCATGGATAAAGGTACCGTATGATTTCGACAGGATTTCGCACCCTCGTCTACAAAGAGACGCTGCGCTTCTGGAAAGTGGCGACGCAAACCGTGGCTGCGCCCGTACTTACCTCGATGCTGTACTTGCTGGTGTTCGGCCATGTGCTCGACGGCCGCGTGGAGCCCAGCCCTGGCGTCAGCTACACGGCCTTTTTGATCCCCGGGCTGGTGATGATGAGCGTGCTGCAAAACGCATTCGCCAATTCCTCGTCCTCGCTGATCCAATCCAAGATCACGGGCAATCTGGTGTTCGTGCTGTTGACGCCCCTGTCGCACTGGGAAATCTTCTCGGCGTATGTACTCGCTTCCGTCGCGCGCGGCCTGGCCGTGGGCTTTGGCGTGTTTGTCATTACCTGCTGGTTCGCCGACTTGTCGTTTGTCGCGCCGCTGTGGATCGTCATCTTTGCGCTCCTGGGCGCCGCCATGCTGGGCACCATGGGCCTGATCGCCGGCATCTGGGCCGAAAAATTCGACCAGCTGGCCGCTTTCCAGAATTTCCTGATCATGCCGGCCACCTTTTTATCGGGCGTGTTCTATTCGATCCACTCGCTGCCGCCGTTCTGGCAGTCGGTATCGCATCTGAACCCCTTCTTTTACATGATCGACGGCTTCCGCTATGGCTTCTTCGGCGTGTCCGACGTCAGCCCCTGGCTCAGTCTTTTCATCGTCGCCGGCTTCCTCGTGATACTGGCGCTGGCATCGATCCGCCTACTGAAAAGTGGCTATCGTTTGCGTCACTAGTGACGACACTCATTGCGCCATTGATTGCGGCACATCACATCACTACATTATTCAATATCAAGGACTTATCGTGACCACCACTCCAGAACTGATCCACGGCTACCTGTCGGCCGGCCTCGAATGCACGCACCTCGAAGTGGAGGGCGACGGCCAGCACTTCCAGGCAGTGATCGTTTCGCCGGCGTTTGCTGGCAAGCGTTTGATCGCCCGTCACCAGATCGTCTATGCGGCGCTGGGCGACCGCATGCGCGAGGAAATCCACGCGCTGTCGATGAAAACCCTGACACCTGAAGAATTCCAAGGATAAGTACATGGACAAACTCCTCATCAACGGCGGCAACCGCCTGAACGGCGACATCGCCATCTCCGGCGCGAAGAACGCCGCCTTGCCGATCCTGTGCGCCGGCTTGCTGACCGCAGGCGACCTGGACCTGACGAACGTGCCGCACCTGCACGATGTCGCCACCATGTTGAAACTGCTGGGCCAGACGGGCCTGAAGGTGCAGCAGGATGGCGACCGCGTCGTTCTCAACGGCAGCGCCATCGACACCTTGGAAGCGCCGTATGAACTGGTCAAGACCATGCGCGCCTCGATCCTGGTGCTGGGCCCCATGCTGGCGCGCTTTGGCGAAGCCAAGGTCTCCTTGCCGGGCGGCTGCGCCATCGGCTCGCGTCCGGTCGACCAGCACATCAAGGGACTCGAAGCGCTGGGCGCCGAGATCCGTATCGAAGCAGGTTATATCTACGCCAAGTGCGCCAAGCTGAAAGGCGCGCGCATCGTCACCGACATGATCACCGTCACCGGCACCGAAAACCTGCTGATGGCCGCGACCCTGGCCGAAGGCGAGACCATCCTGGAAAACGCTGCCTGCGAACCGGAAGTGACCGACCTGGCGCACCTGCTGGTGGCGATGGGCGCGAAGATCGACGGCATCGGCACCAGCCGCCTGGTGATCCAGGGCGTCGACGCTTTGCACGGCGCGTCGCACGCGGTCATTGCCGACCGTATCGAGACGGGCACTTTCCTGTGCGCCGTGGCGGCCACCGGCGGCGATATCACGCTGCGCAATGTGCGCACCGACATCCTCGACGCGGCGCTCGACAAGCTGCGCGCCATGGGCCTGACGATGACCTTCGGCGCCGACTGGATCCGCGCCGAGATGTCGGCCCGTCCGAACCCCGTCAGCTTCCGCACCACGGAATATCCGGGCTTCCCGACCGACATGCAGGCGCAGTTCATGGCTGTCAACACGCTCGCCAACGGTGCCAGCCGCGTCACCGAGACGATTTTCGAGAACCGCTACATGCACGTGCAGGAAATGAACCGCCTGGGCGCTGACATCACCATCGAGGGCAATACGGCCATCATCGCCGGCGTCAAGCAGCTGCGCGGCGCGCCCGTGATGGCGACCGACCTGCGCGCCTCGGCGTCGCTGGTGATCGCCGCCTTGGCGGCCGACGGCGAAACCCTGATCGACCGCATCTATCACCTGGACCGTGGCTACGATCGCATGGAAGTCAAATTGTCTGCAGTCGGCGCCAACATCGTGCGCATCAAATAAAAATAGGAAAAGCAATGAGCATGAACGGATCGAATAACGGTGACAGCTCCCAGCTGATCCTGGCGCTCTCAAAAGGCCGTATTTTTGAGGACACCATGCCGCTGCTGGAAGCGGCCGGCATCAAGGTGCTGGAAAACCCAGAGACCTCGCGCAAGCTGATTTTGGCCACCAATGATCCGAACGTGCGCGTCATCATCGTGCGCGCCAGCGATGTGCCGACCTATGTACAGTACGGCGCGGCCGATTTCGGCGTGGCGGGCAAGGATGTCTTGCTCGAACACGGCGGCGAAGGCCTGTACCAGCCGATCGACCTGAATATCGCTTCCTGCCGCATGTCGGTGGCGGTGCAGGCTGGCTTTGACTACGAAAAGGCGGTGCAGCAGGGTGCGCGCCTGCGCGTGGCCACCAAGTTCGTGCACACGGCGCGCGAGCATTTCGCCGCCAAGGGCGTACACGTCGACCTGATCAAGCTGTATGGTTCGATGGAGCTGGCGCCTTTGGTGGGCCTGTCCGACGCCATCGTCGACCTGGTCAGCACGGGCAGTACTTTGCGTGCGAACAACCTCGTCGAGGTCGAGCACATCATGGAAATTTCGTCGCGCCTGGTGGTCAACCAGGCGGCGCTCAAGCTCAAGCGCGAGCGTTTGCAGCCTATCATCGAGGCGTTTGAACGCGCCTCGCAAACCGCTTCGCAAGCCTAGACAATCTCAGTAGCAGAAAGCCGATTATGTCCATACAGATACGCAAGCTCGATTCAAGCCAGGATGGTTTCCAACAATCGCTCGATACACTGCTGGCGTTCGAGGCAGGCACCGACGCCGCGATTGAAACGTCGGTCGCAAAAATCCTGGCCGATGTGAAAACGCGCGGCGACGCAGCCGTACTCGAATACACCAACCGTTTCGACCGTATCCCGCATGGCGGCGCGGCGGAAATGGCGGCGTTTGATATTTCGCAAGCCGAATTACAGGCGGCCCTGAATGGCTTGCCGTCGGCGCAGCGTGAAGCGCTGCAGATCGCCGCGCAGCGCATCCGCGTCTTCCACGAACACCAGCGCGAGCAATTGCGCGGTTTTACCTACACCGAGCCCGATGGCACGCTGCTGGGCCAGAAGATCACGCCGCTGGACCGGGTCGGTATCTACGTCCCGGGCGGCAAGGCAGCGTATCCGTCGTCCGTGCTGATGAACGCCATTCCCGCCCATGTGGCGGGCGTGGGCGAAATCATCATGGTGGTGCCAACGCCTGATGGCGTGAAAAACCAGATGGTGCTGGCCGCCGCTGCAATCGCCGGCGTGACGCGCGTGATTACCATCGGCGGCGCGCAAGCGGTCGGCGCGCTGGCCTACGGCACGCAGACGATTGCCGCCGTCGACAAGATCGTCGGCCCGGGCAACGCCTATGTGGCCGCCGCCAAGCGCCGCGTGTTCGGCATCGTCGGCATCGACATGATCGCCGGACCGTCCGAAATCCTGGTGCTGTGCGACGGCACGACGGACCCGGACTGGGTCGCCATGGACCTGTTTTCGCAGGCCGAACACGACGAACTGGCGCAGGCGATCCTGCTGTGCCCCGATGCCGACTATATCGCCAAGGTCGAAGCGAGCATCGCCAAGCTGCTGCCGACGATGCCGCGCCAGGCCACCATCAGCACTTCGCTGCAGGACAGGGGCGCGCTGATCAAGGTGCGCAGCATGGAAGAAGCGTGTGAAATCGCCAATGCCATCGCGGCCGAACACCTGGAAATCTCGGCGGAAAACCCGCAGCAGTGGGCCGAGCAGATCCGCCATGCGGGTGCCATGTTCCTGGGGCGCTTTTCGTCCGAATCGCTGGGCGATTATTGCTGCGGTCCCAATCACGTGCTGCCGACCTCGCGCACCGCGCGTTTTTCGTCGCCGTTGGGGGTGTATGACTTCCAGAAGCGTTCGTCCATCATTTACGTCAGCGAAGCGGGCGCGCAAACCCTGGGCCGTGTCGCCGCCACTCTGGCGTATGGCGAAGGCTTGCAAGCCCACGCGCGCAGCGCTGAACTGCGTTTGACGCCGCAGCCATGACGCAGATGGCGGAGCGGCCGGACTGGGTCAACCGGGTCTATTGCGAAGACGCGCTGGCGGGGCTGGCGCGTATTCCCGATGCTTGCGTAGACCTGATCCTGACGGATCCGCCATACAACCTGGGCAAGGATTATGGCAACGCTTCGGACCAGCAGTCGGTGGCCGACTACCTGCGCTGGACGGAGGCGTGGATCGATGCGGCGCTGCCCAAGCTGAAAGCCAACGGCAGCCTGTACATCTTTCTCACCTGGCGTTATTCGCCAGAGATTTTTGTCATGCTGAAACAACGGATGGCGATGATGAATGAAATCATCTGGGATCGCCGCGTACCGTCCATGGGCGGCAGCGTGCGCAGCTTTTCATCGGTGCACGACACCATCGGTTTCTTCGTCAAGCGCAAGGATTATTACTTCGACCTTGACGCCGTGCGCATCGCCTACGACGCCGCTACCAAGAAAGCGCGTTCGCGCTCTATCTTCATCGGTGCGAAATGGCTCGAGGTGGGCTACAACCCGAAAGACTTGTGGAGCGTCTCGCGCCTGCACAAGGAACACCCGGAACGCGCCGACCATCCGACGCAAAAGCCGCTGGAAATTATCGAGCGCATGCTCAAGGCTTCGTGCCCGCCCGGCGGCGTGGTGCTCGACTTGTTCATGGGCAGCGGCACCACGGCGCTGGCGGCGAAGCGCTGCGGGCGCGATTTCGTCGGTTTTGAATTGAATCCCGCTTATTGCGCCATCATCGAACAGCGCTTGGCGGCACTGGCGCAGGAGCTGGCCGAACCGGCCGCGCCGCAGCCAGAGAAAAAGGCGCAGGCCAAACGCCGCGCCGTTGTACCCAAGGCGGCCAAGGCGGCCGTGAAGAAGCCGTTGGCGGACAAGCCGCCAGCAAAGGCGAAAAAAACGCCGGCAGTAAAAAAAGCACCGGCCCGCCAGGCGCTCAGCGTCGACGCGCCGGAAGACGTCCTCATTTAGTCACCATTGAGTCTCCATTTAATTCCATCAGGAGTGTTTGCAGCATGTCTTTCCTCGATCAGTTAATCAGCAACACCGTGCGCTCCGATGTGCGGGCCGTCAAAAGCTATCAGGTAGTAGATGCCAGTGGCTACATCAAGCTCGATGCGATGGAAAACCCGTATTTGCTGCCGCAGCACTTGCGCGAGGAACTGGGCGCGCGCCTGACCGCCGTGGCACTGAACCGCTATCCGCCGTCCTACGCCAGCCTGCAGGCGGCCATCTGCGCCAAGCTGGGCGTGCCAGCCGCTTACGACGTCATGCTGGGTAACGGTTCCGATGAACTGATTTCCATCCTGGCCATGGCTTGCGCCCGCCAGGAAGCGGGCCAGCGCGCCGTGATGCTGGCACCCGTGCCGGCCTTCGTCATGTATGCGCGCTCGGCGCAGTTTGCCGGCATGGATTTCGTCGGCGTGCCCCTGCAGGCCGATTTCAGCCTGGACATGGAGGCCATGCTGGCGGCCATTGAAGAGCACCGCCCGTCGCTGGTCTTCCTCGCGTATCCGAATAACCCGACCGGCAATCTGTTTGCCAGCGTCGATATCGAACGCATCCTGGCCGCCCTGGGCGACACGGGCATCGCCGTCGTCGACGAAGCGTATGAGCCGTTCGCGCAGCACAGTTTCATGGGCCGCCTGCCCGAGTTCGAGAATCTGGTGGTGATGCGCACCGTGTCGAAACTGGGCCTGGCCGGGATTCGCCTCGGCTATATGTCGGCCGCGCCGGCCCTGCTGGCGCAGTTTGAAAAAGTGCGTCCGCCGTACAATGTCAATGTGCTGACGCAGGCAGCGGCCGAATTCGCGCTCGAGCACATCGAGGTGCTCAATGCCCAGGCGGACCTGCTCAACAGCGCGCGCGATGCACTGGCGCTGCGCCTGGCGGAATTGCCCGGCGTGACGGTCTTCCCCTCGAAGGCAAATTTTCTTTTGATTCGTGTGGCCGATTCCGACGATGTTTGCGCAAAACTGCTTGCCCGCAGAGTCTTAATTAAAAATATGAGTAAAATGCATGCTGCGCTGCTCAATTGTCTGCGTATCAGCGTTAGCACCCCGGAAGAGAATTCCCTTTTTTACGATGCCTTCAAGGCATCCCTCGTTTAGCCTATCGCCAGAGCCTCCCATGAACCGCACCGCAGAAATCACGCGCAATACCAATGAGACGCAAGTTCGCGTCGCCCTCAACCTCGATGGCACCGGCCAGCAAAAGCTCAATACGGGCGTGCCCTTCCTCGACCACATGCTGGACCAGATCGCCCGCCATGGCTTGATCGACCTCGATATCGAAGCGACCGGCGACGTGCATATCGACAACCACCACACGGTGGAAGACGTCGGCATTACCCTGGGCATGGCCGTGGCCAAGGCCATCGGCGACAAGAAGGGTATCCGCCGCTATGGCCACGCGTACGTGCCGCTGGACGAGGCGCTGTCGCGCGTGGTGCTCGATTTTTCGGGCCGTCCTGGCATCGAATATCACATCCCGTTTACGCGCGCCATGATCGCTGGCTTCGACGTCGACCTGACGCTGGAATTCTTCCGCGGCTTCGTCAATCATGCGGGCGTGACATTGCATATCGATAACTTGCGCGGCACGAATGCCCACCATCAGTGCGAAACCGTGTTCAAGGCCTTTGGTCGTGCGCTGCGCATGGCTGCCGAGCTCGACGAGCGCGCCGCTGGCATCATTCCATCGACCAAGGGCAGCCTGTAAGCGCTGGTCGATTACACTGTCAATTCTGAGATTAAATAAACACATGAATAAAATTGTGGTGGTGGATTATGGCATGGGCAACCTGCGCTCGGTGGCGCAGGCCCTGCGTGCCGTGGCGCCGGATGCCGATGTGTGCATTTCCGGCGTGCCGGCCGACATCGATAGCGCCGACCGCATCGTTTTGCCGGGCCAGGGCGCCATGCCCGACTGCATGCGCAGCCTGCGCGAATCAGGCGTGCTCGAAGCGCTGCTGCGCGCCGCCGATAGCAAGCCCGTGCTGGGCGTGTGCATAGGCGAGCAAATGTTGTTCGAGGCCAGCGAAGAGGGCGACGCCGCCGGTCTGGGCTTGTTGCCCGGCAAAGTCGTGCGTTTCCAGCTCGACGGCCAGGTGCAGCAGGACGGCTCGCGCTTCAAGGTGCCGCAAATGGGTTGGAACCAGGTGCGGCAAACGGCGTCGCATGCGATGTGGGATGGCATTGCCGACAATGCCTATTTTTACTTTGTGCACAGCTATTTTGCTCAGCCACAAGAGGCGGCGCACACGGTGGGCGAGACTGTCTACGGCGCGCCGTTCGCCTGCGCCGTCGCGCGTGATAATATTTTCGCGACACAGTTCCACCCTGAAAAAAGCGCTGCCGCTGGTTTGCAGTTGTACAAGAACTTCGTTCACTGGCAACCCTGACGTCGCGTATTGATGTATTTTTTGATGTATCTTCGTGGCCTTTCCGGCTTCGCTTCTCACTCACTCTGACACCACACTGACCATGCTGCTTATTCCCGCCATCGACCTGAAAGACGGTCACTGCGTACGCCTAAAACAAGGCGATATGGAACTTGCCACCGTATTTTCCGAAGACCCGGCCGAAATGGCCCGCCATTGGCTGATGCAAGGCGCGCGCCGGCTGCATCTGGTCGACTTGAATGGCGCCTTTGCCGGCAAGCCGAAGAACGAAGGCGCCGTGAAGGCCATCCTGAAAGCGGTGCAGGACTTCGCCGTGGAAAACGATATCGAGGAAATCCCCGTGCAACTGGGTGGCGGCATTCGCGACCTCGACACCATCGAGCGCTATCTCGACGCCGGTATCAGCTACGTCATCATCGGCACGGCGGCAGTGAAAAGCCCCGGCTTCCTGCATGACGCCTGCAGCGCCTTCCCCGGCCATATCATCGTCGGTCTCGATGCCAAAGATGGCAAAGTGGCAACGGACGGCTGGAGCAAGATGTCGGGCCACGAAGTCATCGACCTGGCGAAAAAATTTGAAGCCTATGGCGTCGAATCCATTATTTACACCGACATCGGCCGCGACGGCATGATGGGCGGCATTAATATCGAAGCCACCGTCAAGTTGGCGCAAGCGGTCAAGATTGCCGTCATCGCCTCGGGCGGCTTGCACAATATCGGCGACGTCGAAGCGCTGTGCGCGGTCCAGGCCGAAGGCATCGAAGGCGTGATCTGCGGCCGTTCCATCTATGAAGGCACGATCGACCTGGCGCAGGCGCAGGAACGCGCCGACGAACTGACCGACGCTGCCGTTTAAGCCTGCCCGGCCCTGGCATGCAGCCGCATGCGCGGGCCTGGCAACAATCTGGATACCATCATGCTTGCAAAACGTATCATTCCCTGCCTCGACGTGACCAATGGTCGCGTTGTCAAAGGCGTCAACTTCACGCAATTGCGCGATGCCGGCGACCCGGTGGAAATTGCCCGCCGTTATGACGAGCAGGGCGCCGATGAAATCACTTTCCTCGACATTACCGCGTCCAGCGACAACCGCGGTCTGATCTTCGACATCATCGAAGCGGTGGCCTCGCAAGTGTTCATTCCGCTGACCGTGGGCGGTGGCGTGCGCGTGGTGGAAGACGTGCGTCGCTTGCTCAATGCGGGCGCCGACAAGGTCAGCATCAACACCTCGGCCGTGACGAATCCCCAACTGGTGTTTGAGGCATCGCAAAAGCACGGTTCGCAATGCATCGTCGTGGCCATCGATGCCAAGCAGGTGTCGCCCGGCAAGTGGGAAGTATTTACCCATGGCGGACGCACTGCGACGGGCCTGGACGCCTTCGCATGGGCCAAAAAGATGGAAAGCCTGGGTGCTGGCGAAATCTTGCTCACCAGCATGGACCGCGATGGCACCAAGGTCGGCTTCGATCTGGGCCTGACGCGCGGCGTGTCGGACGCCGTCAACATCCCTGTCATTGCCTCGGGCGGCGTGGGCAGCTTGCAAGACCTGGCCGATGGCATCAAGGTGGGTCGCGCAGACGCCGTGCTGGCCGCCAGCATCTTTCACTATGGCCAGCACACGGTGCAGGAAGCCAAGCGTTTCATGGCGCAGCAGGGCATCCCCATGCGCCTGGCCTAAACAAAAATAGTCAGCAAGATACAGAAGCAGGATACAGAACATGCAAAACGGAAGCATCGTAGCAAGCAATGCCAAGTGGCTGAAAAAAGTCAAATGGGACGAGCACGGCCTGGTGCCGGTGATCGCGCAGGAAGCGGGCAGCAATGACGTGCTGATGTTCGCCTGGATGAACCGCGATGCATTGGCGCGCACGGTGGAGCTCGGTGAAGCGGTGTACTGGAGCCGTTCGCGCAAGAAACTTTGGCACAAGGGCGAAGAGTCGGGCCACACGCAAAAAGTGCTGGAAATTCGCCTCGATTGCGATGAAGACGTGGTCTTGCTGAAAATCGAGCAAGCTGGCGGCATCGCCTGCCATACGGGCCGCCATTCGTGTTTTTTCCAGAAATTTGAAGGCGACGAAAAAACCGGCGAATGGCATATCACCGCCCCCGTCCTGAAAGACCCTGAGACGATTTACGCGGAAACCAAGAACAAATGAGTGAAACTTTAAAGCGCCTGGCTGCCGTGATCGAATCGCGCAAGCTGGCCAACGGCGGCGACCCCGCCACTTCCTACGTCGCGCGCCTGTTTGCCAAGGGTGATGATGCCATTTTGAAAAAAATTGGCGAAGAAGCGACGGAAACGGTGATGGCCGCCAAGGATGCGCGCCGCGACAACGACCCATCGAAGGTCTTGTACGAATGCGCCGACCTGTGGTTTCACTCGCTGGTGATGCTGGCCCAGTTCGACCTGACGCCGCAGCAGGTGCTCGACGAGCTGGCGCGCCGCGAGGGCTTGTCCGGCCTCGAAGAAAAGGCGGCGCGCAAGGACGAGCTGCGCGACGCCGGCGACACCGACAAACACTGACCTACTGGAGCGTGCATGGATAACTGTATTTTTTGCAAGATTGTGGCAAAACAAATTCCTTCTTCCATCGTGTATGAAGACGAAGACTTGCTCGCCTTCAAAGACATCAATCCCGCCGCCCCCGTGCATTTGCTGCTCATTCCCAAGCACCATGTGGCCAGCCTGTCGGACTGCGACGATCGCCATACGGAAATGCTGGGCAAGCTGCTGCGCCTGGCGCCGAAGCTCGCAGCCGAGTTCGGTTGCGCCGTCAGCTATGACGTCGATGGCACGCCCGCCGGCGGCTTCAAGACCATGATCAACAGCGGTCCCGATGGCGGGCAAGAGGTGTATCACTTGCACATGCATGTGTATGGTGGTCCCCGCCCCTGGCGCGGCCAGCACTGATTTCGCCGTGCGCCGGGTTCGCGTGTATACTATCGGCATTGGTTGACGCTATTCGGGCACCGTCCCGCAAGGAGAATGTGATGGGTTCATTGAGTATTTGGCACTGGCTGATCGTTCTGGTCATTGTGATGCTGGTCTTCGGCACCAAGAAACTGGGCAATATGGGCGGTGATATCGGCAAGGCCGTCAAAGGCTTCAAGGATGGCGTCAAGGGTGGAGATGATGTCCCGGCTGCCAATACCCCTCCTGCTGCGCCATCGCAAGTGGCCGATAAAAGCACCATCGACGTCGAGACGAAAGAGAAAAGCAAGTTCTGATAGCGTGGTGGGGCGCTTGCCTCATCCGGTAACAGCTCTTGTGCGCTTATGATCGATATCGGTCTCTCTAAAATCGCCATCATCGGCGTGGTAGCGTTGATAGTCATCGGCCCTGAAAAGCTGCCGAAAGTAGCGCGCATGGCCGGTACCCTGTACGGCCGCGCGCAACGCTACCTGAACCAGGTGAAATCCGAAGTCTCGCGCGAAATTGAAATGGAAGAGCTGAAAAACCTGCAGAAGGAAGTGCAGGATGCCGCCCATTCAGTCAAGCAAAGCGTGGAGAAATCCATCCATGGCGTGGAAAACTCGATCTCCGGCAACCTGGCCGAGGTGGAAAACGCCTGGCGCGGCGATGCCAGCGCGGACGATGGGCAGCACGATCCTCACGAAGCCATGCTGCGCGCCACCAACGATGACCTGGCCCGCAAGGCGCGCGAATTTCGCCGCAAGAAGCTGGTGCGCAATTCCGCCATTCCCGGCTGGTACAAGCAGCGCCATGGCGGCAAGCTGCATGTGCAGTCGGCAGCGGCCCGCGTGGCGCGTTTCCGTCCGCGCGCCAATTCCTCCTCCTTTTACTCATGAGTAGCAAATCCCCGGTGGAAGAAACCTTTATCTCGCATCTGGTCGAGCTGCGCAACCGCCTGGTCAAGGCCTCGATCGGCATCGCCGTGGTCTGCGCTGTGCTGTTCTACTGGCCCGGTCCCGCGCAGATCTACGACTTTATCGCCGAACCGATGATCGCCTCGCTGCCGGCCGGCTCGAAAATGATCGCCACCGGCGTCATCTCACCGTTCCTGGTGCCGATGAAAGTGACCCTGGTGATCGCCTTCATCGTCGCCTTGCCCTGGGTGCTGTACCAGATGTGGGCGTTTATCGCGCCCGGCCTGTACACGCATGAAAAGCGCCTGATCGCGCCGCTCGTTATTTCTTCGTCGCTGCTGTTCATGGCCGGCGTGGCCTTTTGCTACTTCTTTGTCTTTGGCCGCGTGTTTCACTTCATCAGTGACTTTTCGCCATCCTCGATTGCCGTCACGCCCGATATCGAAAACTACCTCGACTTCGTCATGTCGATGTGCCTGGCCTTTGGCGCCACGTTCGAAGTGCCGGTGGTGGTGGTGATCCTGGTGCGCATGGGCCTGGTCAGCGTCGCGAAACTCAAGGAAGTACGCCCCTACGTCATCGTCGGCGCCTTCGTGATTGCCGCCATCGTCACACCGCCGGACGTGGTCAGTCAGTTTTCGCTGGCCATCCCGATGTGCCTATTGTTCGAGCTGGGCCTGCTGGTGGCGCCCATCTTCGTCAAGGTTACCCAGGCGCCGGAAGAAGCGTCCTAGACAGCAAGCTGACACGCGCACGATACCCAGGCAAAAGCCGCTGATCTCTCCCGGGAGCAGCGGCTTTTTCATAGACAGGGTAGCCGGTAGTTTGCGGTGATACAAACCAATGCAAAAAGGGCGCCGCAGCGCCCTTTGCCTGCAGACGATGCGTAGCGCTTAATTCATCAATTCCTTGATGACTTTCACAGGCGCGCTGCCGTAGCTGAGGAATTGCTCATGGAAATCCTTCAGCACGAATTTGCTGCCCAGTGCCTGCTTGCGCTGTTCGCGCAAGTCCATGATTTCGCTATAGCCACTGAAATAGCTGGTCAGTTGCACCGAGCTCAACTGTACGCGGCGCCATTTTTCCGTCGCTTCACGCTTGGTCTGGAAGGCCTGGCGCGTCAGCAGGTCGAGTGCCTGTGCTTGCGTCATGCCCAGTACGTGCACGCTGTAGTCGAGTATCGTATTGGTGACGCTGCGCAAATTCCACTTCGAGTACATCAGCCACATTTCCGGCGCGTTATCGCCATAGCCCGATTCGAGCATCATGCGTTCGCCATACACGGCCCAGCCTTCGATCATGGCGCCATTGCCAAAGATGGACTTGACCAGCGAGGGCGACTTGTTGGCGTACACGAGCTGCGTGTAATGGCCGGGAATGGCTTCGTGAATATTGAGGATCTGCAAGATCCAGTGGTTGTACTCGCGCAAGCTGCTTCCGCCTGTTCCGGCGTTTCGCCGTCGAGCGGCGTCACGTTGTAATAGGTGCGGTCCTGCGGGCGATACGGGCCGGGCGCCTCGATGCTGGCGCCAGCCACGCCGCGCTGGTAAGCGGGCGTTTCACGTACGACCAGCGGCTTTTTCGGATCCATCGTCAGCAGATTGTGGCTGCTGACCCATTCCTGCAATTGTGGGATCTGGCGACGAATTTCCGGCACGAAATCGGCGGCTGCCACATGCCTGCTGGACAGCTTGTCGATGACCATGCCGATCTTCGCCGTGCGGTCCGCCGGCTTGGCCGTGGCGCCCATGGTTTTTAGCCACAGCTCGTCGGACAGGCTATCCATGTGCTCGAGCAGCTTTTCGCGCGCGGCCAGGGCTTTCTGGTACATCTGCTCGGCACTCACGCTGGCCTGGATATCGTAGGCGAATTTCTGTTCGTACAAGTCTTTGCCGATGCGGAAGGAGCGCGCGTTGCCGTTCTGCGCCAGCGCGCCATCTTGCTCCGTCAGCCAGGCCGCATAGCCTTGCACTGCCGTGCGGGCTGCGGCGATGTGGGCGTTGTACAGCTGTTTTTCCGTCGCTGTCAGGATGGAGCCCTGTGCCGTCTTGTTCAGGTCGTCGAGCACGCTGAGCACGCCGGCGCTCTGGGCGATGGCCAGCTGCGTGTGTTCGCGCGTGGGGTTGACGATGCTGGCGCGCGCGGCCGCATAGTATTGCGGCACGCTGGCGATGCGCTTGAGCAAGGTGCGCAGGCGCTGCGGCTGCGCCGCGTATTCCGTGTTCAGGATGAAGTCGATGGAACCGGCCACGTTGTATAGGGCGGGGTTCCATTCGAATTCGCGCAAGGTGGTCAGATTCCAGCGGTCCGATTGCAGTTTATTCGTCAGCAAGGCCAGGTCGGTGCGTTGCTTGTCCGACATTTTGCTGGCATTGAGCTTGCCGAACTTGCCCAGCCATTCTTCGATGAAGGCCAGTTGTTTCTGGCGGCTGGCCGCGTCGGGGATGCTCAGGTTGGCCGCGCCATCGTATTTACCGACCGAAATCGCGCTTTCCGGGTCGAGGCGCCACAGCGCCGTCAGGAATTGGCCGCTCAGGTTATTCATGGAGCGGTCGCTGCTGTTCTCGCTGGCGACTGCCGCGACCGTCGCTGCCGTGGCTGCCGTGACGACGGCCGCTTTCTTGACGCCGGTTTTTTTCTTGCTGCTGCTGGTGCTGGCCTTGCTGCTTTTCTGCGGCTTCTTGGCGGCGCTGGCCGGTGTCAGGGTAAAGGCCATCATCAATGCGGCGAGCACAACTTTATTTTTTATTTGCATAGTTTATCTCTTGAATATATTGTCGTTTGTTTTAATCAGAAAATAATAAACTGATAATATAAGTAACAAACAACTATTGAAAGGTTGGCTTTGCTTGCCAGGGCGGCCAAAGATTAGCATTAATTGCCGCGCTTGCGCAGTTTTTTGCCTTTCTGCCAATCCCGCTAGACGACGATGGCGCTGCCTTGCAGCATTTCTTGGTGACGCGCATTCAGGGTCGCGACAGCATCCTTGCCGCGCGCCATGCCGGTGGCATGGATGCCGATGTCTTGCGTGTAGCGCTGGCTGACGCGCACGGTGTAGGACTGGAACAGCCAGCTCCAGAAATTGGTTTCATAGACGGCTTCGTCCATGTCGCGCCATTTGACGCCCATCAGTTTCTTTTTCCACGGCAAGATGCCGGACGCCAGCCAGACGCCTGCCTCATCAATGTAAAGCTGATAGCTGCGGATGGTCAGCAGGCGATAGGTGACGATCAGGGCTGAGCCGATCAGCACCACCAAGGCGGCGCGCGTGTTGTACTTGAAAGCCAGTGGCAGGGCGGCAAAAAATAGCAGCACGGCAACGACGAAAGTGCTGACGTAGGCGGTCCAGGATTTGCCGCACAAAAAGGTGGCGCGCTGGCCGGCGCTGGTGGCGATAAAGTCGGTCATGGGGTCGGATAAAAACGGGGAAAAACGATCATCGCATGGAACGCGGTTCCCCCGTTCATTTTTTCAATCTCATTGCTTCATGCCCTCCTGCAGCATGCCCAGCATGTCGCTGGCCGACATGCGCGCTGCCGCGTCGCTGCCTTCCAGCAAGCTGTCGGCCAGGTCGCGCTTATGCTGGTGCAATTCGACGATGCCTTCCTCGATCGTGTGTTTCGCCACCAGCCGGTAAATCGTCACGGGGCGCAATTGCCCCATGCGGTGGGCGCGGTCCGAGGCCTGGTCTTCCACGGCCGGATTCCACCATGGGTCCATGTGGATCACATAATCGGCCGCCGTCAGGTTGATGCCCATGCCGCCCGCTTTCAGGCTGATCAGGAAGACATCGCCTTCGCCTGCCTGGAAGGCGTCGACCCGGCGCTTGCGCTCCTGCATGGACGTGCTGCCGTCGAGATACTGGTAGCTGACGCCATGCTGTTCGAGGTGCTGGCGCAGCAGGGTCAAATGATCGACGAACTGGCTGAAGACGAGCACTTTGTGGCGGTTTTCCAGCAAGCCCGAGAGCAATTCGGCGAAGGCCGCCAGCTTGCTGCTGGCCAGGCCCAGTTCCGGCGCCACCAGTTGCGGATTGCAGCAGGCGCGGCGCAACTTCATGATTTCCGCCAGGATCTGGATGGCTTTCTTTGACGCCGGCCCTTCCAGCATGGCCAGCTTTTCCAGTGCTTCGCGGCGCAAGGATTCGTACAGCGCCGTTTCCTGCGGCGACAGTTCCACTTCCAGCACAATCTCCGTACGGGACGGTAATTCCGACAGTACTTGCGTCTTGGTGCGGCGCAAGATGAATGGCGCGATCAAGCGGCGCAGCCGCAAGCGCGCGCCGGCCGCCGCCCGCTTGTCCTGATCTTTTTCAATCGGACCGGCAAAGCGCAGGTTAAATTGATCGAGAGTGCCCAGCAAGCCTGGGTTGATGAAGCGGAACAGGTTCCACAATTCGCCCAAATGGTTTTCCAGCGGCGTGCCGCTGGCTACCATGCGGAAATCGCCTTGCAGGGCCATCACGGCTTGCGAGCGCTTGGTGGCGCCATTCTTGATCGCTTGTGCTTCGTCAAGCACGATGCTATGCCAGCGCACGCCGGCAAACATGCTCGCTTCCTGCTGCAGCAAGCCATAGCTGGCCACCACCACGTCGAATGGCTGCAAGGTATCGAGCATGTCGGCCCGGTCGCCGCTACCGAACAGTTTGATCTTCAAGGTCGGCGCGAAGCGCTGCGCTTCGCTGATCCAGTTCATGCACACGGACGTGGGTGCCACCACCAAAGTGGGGCCGTTGGGTGCGCGCGCCAGGATCAGCGCCAGCGCCTGCAAGGTCTTCCCCAAGCCCATGTCGTCGGCCAGGCAGGCGCCCACGCCCCAGTGCGCCAAGCGCGCCAGCCATTCGAAACCGGCCAGCTGATAGTCGCGCAAGTCGGCTTGCAGGGTGCTGGGCAGTTGTGCCTGATAGTCGTCGAGGGCGCGCAGGCGCAGCAAGTGCTCGCGCCACAGTTGGTCGGCCTTGACGCCGCCGGCATCGTTGGCCAGCTCTTCGAGCGCGAAGGCGGCCAGCGGGTGGACGCGGACACCATCGGCCTGCGTTTCGCCGTAGGCGGCCAATTCCGACAGGCGCCGGTGCAATTCGTCGCTGAGGGCCAGGAACTGGTTGTCGCCGAGGGCCACGAAGCGGCCTTTATTGTTCTGCATCAAGTCCAGCAAGGCGCGCAAATCCATCACCTTGTCTTCATCGATCTGCACCTCGCCGCTGGCGGCAAACCAGTCTTTTTCGCTCCTGATATTCAATCGCATCTGGCCGCTGTCGATGCGTTTCGACACGCGCATGGTTTCGCCTTCGGGCCAGGCCAGCACAATGCCGGAGCCGACAGCGGCGGGGTCCAGCGCCTGTAATTCCAGCAGCAATTGCAAGCCCAGGGCAGGCTGGCCCAACAGCCACTCGCCATGCTCTTCTTGCGCCTCTTCCAGTACCAGGCAACGCCCGATCAGCTGGCGCTGCGCTTCACGTTCTGCGTTCAGGTCGCGCCGTGCTTGCACGGCGCGGCCCGCCACGTCGGCAAACACGCTTTCGGCGCCGCTGCCGGGCGCGTAATAGGCGCCGTTATCGAGCAGCGGGCGGACTAAAATCTGCATTTTCAAGCCCTGCTGGTAGGGCAGCAGGTGCACATGCAGACGCTGGTCGGCCGTGATCGTTTCCGCTTCGCCGCCGCCGATATCCGATTGCACCGTGACCATGGATGAGATGGCGCCGATTGCTTGCATGACCTGTTTTTCCGCATGCAGCGGCACGGACAGGCCCAGGCCCACGATGGCGCCGATGCGCCGGTGCTCGTCGAGGATGTGTACCACGCGCAAGCGCGTTGGCGTTTCGCGCTGCAGCACCACATTGCTGCCGTTGTCGGGCAAGGGGGGCTGCATGCCCAGCCAGAGCTGCCCCTCGTGCGACTTGATCAGCAGTTCGGGCGCGCCGGCGATCAGTTCCACGCGCGTCTCGGGCGCGTCGAGCCAGAAGACGAGCGGGTGGCCGACCAGCAAGAGGGCGGCCTTGTCCAGTTCGATTTCATAGCGCGCTGCCGACGAATAATACTGTTTGAAGGGCGCGATGCTGCCAGCCGCGCGAGCGTCCTGCGGCGTGAGGAAATCGATGTCGCCTGCCGCTTCGGCCAGGCGTTTCAAGCCCATGGCGCGGCCCTTGCTCCAGCCGCCGCGCGCGTCGCGTTTCTGCTCGCGCACTTCCACGGCCGTGAGGCCGAAGCGCGGGTCGAACGCCACCAGCCACACCAGGCGCGAGACGCTGCCGATGGCCTCGGCGGGAGCATCTTGCTGCAGATTGATCAGTGCGCTCAGCTGGCGCTGCCACGCTTCCTGTCGCTCGAACCACGGCGCCATATCGGTCAAGCCGTGCTGCGCCCGCTTGGCCGTCGCATAGCGCTCCTGCTGCGGCTCGCCCATCAAGCCCAGCAAGCCGGCCGCCTGCGCCGCGATCAAATCGTAGCCGGCGGCATCGGCTTGCTGTACCAGCAAGTGCAGCTGGTCCTTGCGTTCGTTCAATTGCGGTAGCGCAAGCCAGTAGTACAGCAAGGCCTGGAACAACTGCGCCTGCAAGCCCGTTTCCCAGCTGCGCGTGGCGATGCTTTGCGCCAGCAGTACGCCGGCGCGCACCAGGCGCAAGGTGTTGAGCTGCTGGTAGACGATGCTGTCGTGGTTCGGCTGCGCATGCAGCGCGATATCGAGGTAAGCCTCCGCGCTTTTCAGCAGCTTGGCGTCGTTGCCGCGCAGCAGGGCCAGCACGTACAGGTGGCCGCCGATGCCGCTGAAGCACAGCTTGCGCTTGCCTGCCTCCTTGCGCAGCCCTTTCAGGGCGATTTCAAAGCCCGCTATGGCGTGCGCTTGTTCGCCGCGCAAGAGCACGATGCTGCTGTCGACAAACAGCGCTTGCGCGCCCTGCTGGCCCGCCAGGTAGCTGGCGGCCGCGTCGAGTTCGCCGCACAGCAGGGCGTCCTCGGCCACGGCCAACGGCAGCGCGGCGCCGATATGGTCGCCGGCCGCCGCCTGGCGCGCATGGTGTGCGCGCGCATACGCGCGGATGGCGCGCGCCGTGGCCGGCTCGCGCGGGGCGTTGCCCAGCAGCACGGCGAGGATGTCGTCTTGCAGCTGCGGCATGACGAAAGACAGCATTTCCGGCTCGAACGGGCGGCCGAAGATCTCGATCAGCGGATGCAGTTGCTGCGCTTCATAGCAGGCCATGCAGGCGGCCAGGATGGCGCTCACGTGGCGCACTTCGTCATTGCGCAGCAGGGCGATGCGCAGGCGCGCCACGCCTTGCCGGTAGCTGCGCAGCTCCACATAGCCATCCCAGTTGCGGCGTACGGGGTTGATCAGCTCGATAGCCTGGCACAGGTCGCGAAACGCCAGGTGCTCGATGGCGGCGCGCATGGCGGGCCAGCGCAGCTTCGCCTCGCAGGCAAAGCCCCGTCCCACCACTTCCAACGCCAGCGCATGCCGCGCCAAATGTTGCAGCATGCCCGTGATGGTGAGCAGGGAAAATGGCGTGCCGTCCGGCTCGACGATATTGGCGCGCTGCAAGTGTTCATACACGGCATGCTTGCCCACCGGTTCGCCCGCGATGGCCAGCAAGGCCAGGATCATTTTTTCGTGCTGCTGCAGGGCGGCGAATTCGTCCAGCAGCAGCTGGTCTGGATGCGGCTCGGTCATGCGGGCAAATTGGCAATATGTACGGCAGGCTCGCCGGCCGCCACAGGCAGGCCGAACACGCGCTGGTAGAAATACAGTTCCGCGTCCAGGGTGCGCACGATGTTTTCCGCCTTGCGGAAGCCGTGTCCCTCGCCTTCGAGCGGCACATAGGCGACCGGCACGCCGCGCGCCTGCAAGGCGTCGACCATCAGCTGCGACTGCTGCGGCGGCACCACTTTGTCATCGAGGCCCTGGAAGAAAATCATCGGGCGCGACAGTTTATCCGTGTGGTGGATGGGCGAGCGTTCACGGTACAGCGCTTCGGCTTGCGGCTGCGAGGCGATCAGGTAGTCGGTGTAACGCGATTCGAACTTGTGCGAATCGTTGTCCAGGCCCTTCAGGTCGGATACGCCATAGTAACTGGCACCGGCCTTGAAGACGTCGTGGAAGGTCAGCGCGCACAGGGTCGTCAGGCCGCCCGCGCTGCCGCCGCGGATGATCAGGCGCTCGGGGTCGGCCAGGCCATTGCTCGCCAGGTAGCGCGCGCCGGCGATGCAGTCTTCCACGTCGACGATGCCCCATTGCCCGCGCAGCGCGTCGCGGTATTCGCGGCCGAAGCCGCTGCTGCCGCCATAGTTGACGTCGAGCACGCCGATGCCGCGGCTGGTCCAGTACTGCGTCGCCAGTTTCAAGGTATTGCTGGCCATGCTGGTGGGGCCGCCATGGCTGATGACGATGACGGGCGGCAAGGTGCCCGCCGGCGCCTGCACGTCGCCATTGGCGGGCGCATAAAAGAAGGCGTAAGCCGTGCGGCCATTGCTGCTAGGAAAACTCAAGCTGCGCGGCACCGACAGGTAAGGGAGCGCGGGCAAGTGTGCGATCGACTGCGCCAGCACTTCCAGCTCATGGTTCGACAAGTCGATGCGCGCCAGTTCCAGCGCGATGGTGGGGCTACCGCCCAGCAGTACGACACAGCCGGGGCCCACGCGCAGTTCGCGGATTTCCTGGTAGGGGTGGGCAATCGGCTCGAGCTTGGCCGCCGCCACGTTCAATTGCGCCAGGTAGCTGATGCCGGCCTGGATATACGTGCAGACGATCTCGTCGTCGGAAAGAAAGCCGTACATGCTGGCGCCGAAAGTCCAGTGCGGCGTGGCAAATTCCGCTTCCATCGGGCATAGCGCCTCGATATCGGCGCCGTGCAGGCGGTACAGATTCCACCAGCCGCTGCTGTCGGAAACGAAGTGCAGCAAGCCATTCGGCGACCATTCCGGCTGGCAGATCGATTCGCGCGCGCCGCCAGCGATCAGGCGTGGCGAACCCAGCGTGCCGTCCGCGTGCACGTCGGCCAGCCACAGTTCCGTGCCTTGCCAAGGCAGGCGCGGGTGGTCCCAGCTGATCCAGGCCAGCTGGCTGCCGTCCGGCGACAAGCGCGGCGCCGCATAAAAGTCGTGACCATGCGCCAGCACCGTTTCGCGGCCGTCGAAGCCGACTGCCGCCAGGCAATTTTCCGGGTGCGCATGGCCGGTGTCCGGATGCTGCTCACGCACGCTGATCAGGCGGCAGCGGGCTGCATCGACGACGAAGTCTGCGTGGCGCGTGTTGCCGCCCTTGCTGAGCGCTTCCGGCGCGCCGTCGCCGGCGACGCGGTACAGGCAATTGTCTGCAAAATGCGAGAAATACACGGTATCGCCCGCGATCGCATACGCAGCGCCGCCGTATTCATGCACGCGGGTGCGCACATTGAAGGGCGCCGGCGTCAATTCATCGACTCTGGCGCCGCGCTGGCGCAGCAGGGTGTTACGGCCGGCCTCGCTGGCGCGCCCGGCCAGCCAGAACACGTCGCTGCCATCGGCACCGCCCAGGGCCAGCTGCGTCAGCGGCGAGGCGCCAGCGGCGACGATGGCCGCGCTGATCGGCGATGGCCAAATGCCATAAGGGGTGCTGGATGCGGTCGAGGTCATGCGGGCTCCGTGTCGTAATGGGAAGAAGGGCCGCCGGGCGGCGTCAGGCAGCGCGGCGGCGTGCATCATCATAATGGAAGGGCTGGCACAACGAAAGACATCGCTGTGCGTGGCAAATGCTGTAAAGCGGCACTGGAATCAATGAAATGGCAGCGATTGGATGCGATAATATCGCTTCTCCAAGCTCGATTGCCTGCCATGCCACAATTTGCTCCGCTCCAGAATGATACTTTCCTGCGCGCCTTGCTGCGCCAGCCGACCGAGCACACCCCAGTCTGGCTGATGCGCCAGGCGGGCCGCTACCTTCCCGAGTACCGCGCCACGCGCGAGCGGGCCGGCTCCTTCCTGGGCTTGGCAAAGAATCCCGATTACGCCACCGAAGTGACCTTGCAGCCGCTGGAGCGCTTCCCGCTCGACGCCGCCATCCTGTTTTCCGACATCCTGACGGTGCCTGACGCGATGGGCCTGGGCTTGTATTTTGCCGATGGCGAAGGGCCGAAGTTCGAGCGCCCGCTGCGCACGGAGCACGATGTGAAGGCGCTGCAGGTGCCGGACCTGGCGTCGCTCGACTACGTTTTCAAGGCGGTCACGCAGATCCGCACGGAACTCAATGGCCGCGTGCCGCTGATCGGTTTTTCCGGCAGCCCATGGACCCTGGCGTGCTATATGGTGGAAGGCAGCGGCTCGAAAGAGTTCCATACCATCAAGAAGATGCTGTACAACCGCCCTGACCTGATGCACCACATCCTGGCCATCAATGCCACTTCCGTGGCGCAGTACCTGAATGCGCAAATCGATGCCGGCGCGCAAGCCGTGATGATTTTCGACTCCTGGGGCGGCGCGCTGGCCGATGGTGCCTACCAGGAATTCTCGCTGGCCTACATGCAGCAGGTGGTGGCACAGCTGAAACGCGACAAGGATGGCGTCAAGATTCCCGCCATCGTGTTTACCAAGGGCGGCGGCCAGTGGATCGAGCAAATCGCCGACATAGGCGCCGATGCCGTGGGCCTGGACTGGACCGTCAACCTGACGCGCGCGCGCCAGTTGGTCGGGCATAAAGTGGGCTTGCAGGGCAATCTCGACCCCGCCATCCTGTTCGCCAGTCCCGAGCAGATCCGCGCCGAAGTGGCGAAAGTGCTTAACGCCTTTGGCGCGCCATCGGCCGGCACGGGCCACGTATTCAACCTGGGTCATGGCATTTCCCAGTTCACGCCGCCGGAATCGGTGCATGCCATGGTGGAAGCCGTGCACAGCATGAGCCGCGCCATGCGCAGCGGCCAGTAAGCCGCCGCGTTCCCTGGTGCAGGGGCAAAAAAGGCAGGCTTTCCCGCGGAAGCCTGCCTTTTTCTTTACTGCGCCCTGGCAGGAAATGCCGACTTATGCACAATTTTTTTTTCTGCGGAAATATGAGGCAGTTGAAAATCCATGCCCAGGGATGCTCTGCAAGTGCTTGATTATTAAGAAATAAAAATTCAGCACCAGGCGCACTTTGTGGCAATTGCTCAGGTTGTTCTTCCGCTTGGCAGCCTTGTTCCTTCATTGTCCACAAAGTTATCAACAGATGCTGTGGATAAAATTGAAAAATAGTTGTCCATCGGTATGGAGCGTCGAGATTCAGGTTTTAACTGCAGTGCATGCTGCAGAGCATAATCATTGAACAATGTTTCATCACTCGGCAGGCCAAGACAAAGGCTTGCCCCGGAATTGTCAACTTTGCTGTATGCCGCCCCCGTTTGCGTCGATCGGATGCCTCTAAATGGTGCTTATTTCTGTACAAAAAAATGACAAATGCTGCAGTTATGCACAGCGGCGGAAATGCCTCACGGATTTATCACCTCCCAGAGGTAAATTTTTAAGTCATTGATTTTAAATAGTTAATTTTTCTTTCCTCCCCCTCTTGACGGCGATCAAAATTTTCTATCCACATTTTTATGAAAGTTAATTTTGCTTTGTCCACAAAGTTATCCACAGAATTTCTTTTTGGCAGCATGGCACGCGCTCGTGTCTGCCGTTAGGCGTTTGACGGACGAAACAAGTATCATGGCCCGCTGGCTTGATGCCTGACATTGCGCCGCGCCATCGACCCTGCGGCGCGCTTTTTTATTGAGATAGGCCACCCCTCCCATGCCGCAGCGCATTTTGACGTCGTGCATCCTGAAAATCGCGCTCGACACGCCCTTGAACGCCCTGTTCGATTACCGCTGGAGTGCGCCGCCGGGCGCCGGCGCTGATGCTGATGCTGGCGTGCCTGTACCGGTAGTGGGGCAGTTGCCGCGAGTGGGGCAGCTGGCGCTGGTGCCGTTCGGCCGGCGCGAAGTGGTGGGCTTGATCGTCGGCATCTCAAGCAGCACCGACGTGCCCGTCGAGAAATTGAAGGATGTGCTGGCCGTGCGCAGCCAACTGGCGCCGTTGTCGGAACAGTGGCTGGCGCTGGCCGCCTTCGCCGCCGATTATTACCAGCGCCCGCTGGGCGAAGTGGCCTTGCCGGGCTTGCCGAAGAACTTGCGCGTGCTGACCACCGTGGCGCTGGATCGCGCCATCAAGAAGTTGGCCAAGCTGGCCGACGCGCACGATGGCACGCCGCTCAACATGCCGCTCCTGAATGCCGCCCAGCAAGAGGCGGCGGACGCCATCGGCGGCGCGCGCGGTTTCAAGCCGACGCTGCTGTACGGCGTGACGGGCAGCGGCAAGACGGAAGTGTATCTGCAAGCCTGCGCCCAGGTTTTGGCGCGCGACGATGATGCGCAAATCCTGATCCTGGTGCCGGAAATTAATCTGACGCCCCAGTTGGAAGGCAATATTCGCGCGCGCTTTCCCGGCGTCATGCTCGCTACCTTGCACAGCAGCTTGTCGGAAGGCGAGCGCATGCTGCACTGGCTGGCCGCCCACCGGGGCCAGGCGCGCATCATTCTTGGTACGCGATTGGCCATCCTGGCGTCGCTGCCGGCATTGAAACTGATCGTCATCGACGAAGAGCACGACCCATCCTACAAGCAGCAGGAAGGCTTGCGCTATTCGGCGCGCGACCTGGCCGTGTGGCGCGCCTGGCAATTGCAGATTCCCATCGTGCTGGGCTCGGCCACGCCCTCGCTGGAAAGCTGGCATCACGCGCAGACGGGGCGCTACCGCAAGCTGGAATTGCGCGAGCGGGCAGTGAAAAATGCGGTCTTGCCGCGCGTCAAAATACTCGACATGGAGCGCGACCGGCCGAAAGATGGCCTGACCTCGCATCTGATCGCCGCCTTGAAGCTGCGCATGGAGCGGGGCGAACAGTCGCTGCTGTTCTTGAACCGGCGCGGCTATTCTCCCGTGATTTGCTGTGAATCGTGCGGCTGGATCAGCAATTGCACGCGCTGCACGTCGTTCATGGTGCTGCACAAGCCCGAGCACCGCCTGCGCTGCCACCATTGCAGCCTGGAATTGCGCATTCCCCGCCATTGCCCCACCTGCGGCAATGTCGACTTGCAGCCGCTGGGACGCGGTACGCAGAGGGTGGAAGAGGGTCTACAGCAATTGTTTCCAGAGGCGCGTATTTTGCGCATCGACGCCGATTCCACGCGCAAGAAGGGCAGCGCCCAGGCAGCGTTCGATACCGTGCACCGGGGTGAAGTGGATATTTTGATCGGCACGCAGATGGTGGCCAAGGGCCACGATTTCAAAAAGCTGACGCTGGTGGGGATTTTGAACCCGGACACGGCCCTGTTTTCGCAGGATTACCGGGCCAGCGAACGGCTGTTTGCCCAGCTGATGCAAGTGGCGGGCCGCGCCGGGCGCGCCGCGCAGACGCAAGGGGGCAGCGTCAGTGAGGTGCTGATCCAGACGCGCTATGCGCGCCATCCACTGTACGACGCCGTCGTCAACCACGATTACGAGCATTTCGCCACCAGCTTGCTCGAAGAGCGGGCACAGGCGGCGCTGCCGCCGTATCTGTTCCAGGCACTGCTGCGCGCCGAAGCGCCCGAGCTGGCCACGGCCATCGAGTTCTTGCAGGCGGCCAAGGAATGCATGGCCCACCCGCAGGTGAACATCAATGATCCGATTCCCATGAGCATGACGCGCGTGTACAACGTGGACCGTGCCCAGCTGCTGCTCGAATCGCCCTCGCGGCCCGCGCTGCAGGCGTTTTTAAAGGAATGGTTGGCGCAATTGCGCGCCATGAAGACGCGCGTGAAATGGTCGCTGGAAGTGGACCCGCTGGATATCTGAATTACGCCAGGTAGTCGCGCGCCGACTTGACGATCTGCTCCGATAGCAGCTTGGTAAATGGCGTGTCCAGGGTCCAGGCATGCCAGCTCAACGGTACGTCCAGAGTGCTGCCCGGCAGCAGATCGACGAGACGATCTGTCGCCAGCGCCGGCGCGGCCAGGCGCTGCGGCACCAGGCCATAGGCCAGGCCATCCTGGACGCAGCTGCGGCGCGCCGTTTCCACCGGTAAGGTGTGGTGCGGAAACGGCTCACGCATGCCCAATTGTTCAGCAAGAAAACGCGCCAGCAAGCCGTGCTGGCCCACCACGGCGGGTGCCAGTTGCACCGCCTCGTCACTGAAACCATCGCCGAACCAGTGGCCCGCAAACACCGGCGTGGCCACGCAGACATAGCGCAGCACGCCCAGCGGCGTGACGCTGGTGGCCGCCGCCGCATCGGGCGCTGTGGCGGTTTCGGCCGCCACGCAGCCAAACACGGAGCCATCGCGCACCATTTGCAAGGCGCTGTCGCTGTCGGCCAGGCGCACGTCGAGCTGGTAGCGCGGTGGCGTCAGCAAGGCCGACAGGGTAGCGGGGAACCAGGTGGCCAGGCTGTCGGCATCGATGGCGATGGCGATTTCCGGCATGCTGACACTATTGCCCAGGTCGATGTCGAGCGATGCTTCCATCAGCTTGACGTTGCGGTGATGCACGATCAGGCGCTGGCCCAGGCCCGTAGGCACGGCCGGCTGGCCACGGATGATCAGCAGGCGTCCGCTGGCGTCTTCCAGCGCCTTGATGCGCTGCGATACGGCCGACTGGGTGATGCCCAGCGCGAGAGCAGCCTTGTCAAAACTGCCGTGGCTGGCCACGGCGTCCAGCACGGCCAGCGCGCGATAATCGAGTGATAGCATTAGCTCAGCTTATAAATCAATACATTAATTAGTTATACTAATACATGTATTGCTGCAAAGTAAAACTTTATTTTTGCCAAACGGGTAGTATCGAAGCGCATGAGCAATCAGACGCGGAGATCAGTGACATGATGAAAACACGACAAGTCGATGTGGCAGTGATCGGCAGCGGTACGGCTGGCATGACGGCGCACAAGGCGGCGCGCCTGCAGGGCAAGCGCGTGCTGATGATCGAAAGCGGGCCGTACGGCACGACTTGCGCGCGCGTGGGCTGCATGCCCAGCAAACTCTTGATCGCGGCCGCCGAGGCGGCCCACGCGGTGGCTGCGGCGCCCGGCTTCGGCGTGCATCCGGGCTCCGTGCGCATCGACGGCAAGCAAGTCATGCACCGGGTGCGCAGCGAGCGCGACCGCTTTGTCGGTTTCGTGCTCGACGGCATCGACGCCATTGCCGACGAGGAAAAATTGCGCGGCCACGCACGCTTTATCGGTCCCGGCAAATTGCAGGTGGGCGAGCACAGCATCGTCGAGGCCACCAGCATCGTCATCGCCAGCGGCTCCACGCCCATCGTGCCGCCCGAGTGGCAGGCGGCGGGTGAGCGCGTCATTACCAGCGACGCCGTGTTCGAGTGGACCGACTTGCCCAGCTCCGTGGCCGTGGTCGGCAGCGGCGTGATCGGCCTGGAACTGGGTCAGGCGCTGGCTCGCCTGGGCGTGCGCGTGACCCTGTTTGCGCGCGGTAATAATGTCGCGCAGCTGACGGACCCGCTGGTGCTGCAGGAGGCGGGCGCCGTGCTGGCGCGCGAACTCGATATCCGCTTCCAGACCAGCGTGGCGCACGTGGAAAAAACGCCGGATGGCAGCGCCATCGCGCTGACCAGCCGCGATGCTGCGGGCCAGGAAAAAACCGAGCAGTTCGAGTATTTGCTGGCCGCCATCGGCCGCCGTCCGAACGTGGATCAACTCGGCCTGGAAACGGCGCAAATTGCGCTCGACCGGCATGGTATCCCCCTGTATGACCCGCACACCATGCAGTGCGGCCAGAGTGCCATCTTCATCGCCGGCGATGCCGACAACGCATTAGCGCTGCTGCCCGAAGCAGCCGACGAGGGCCGCATCGCGGGCGACAACGCGGCGCGCTTTCCTGACGTCAAGCCGAGCTTGCGCCGCACGCCATTGACGATCGCCTTCACCGAGCCGCAGATCGCTACCCTGGGCGCCACCTACCGGCAATTGTGCGCAAGCCACGCGGGCCGTTTTGCCGTGGGCGCCGTATCCTTCGGCAACCAGGGCCGCAGCCGCGTGATGCTGCAAAACCAGGGCTTGCTGCGCGTGTATGCGCAGTTTGGCAGCCAGCGTTTGCTCGGCGCCGAGCTGATCGGCCCAAGGGCGGAACACTTGAGTCACTTGCTGGCCTGGGCTTGCCAAGCCCAGCTGACGGTACCGGCCCTGCTCGACATGCCGTTTTACCACCCCGTCATCGAGGAAGGCGTGCGCACGGCCTTGCGCGAGCTGGCGCTGCACCTGGCAAAAGACCCTGAACACGCACCCGGCTGCGCCGATTGCTCGCCCGGCGTCTGATGCGAGCGTATGCTTGAGTTACATTTTGTAGGCGAGCTCATCGCGCCAGACCTTGCTGCCAAACGTGGCCCTGCGCGCAACGTTGATGCCCGACACGGCCACCCTGGATGCGCCGCTGGCGTCGTTGCTGGAGCGCGCCAGAACTTGCACGCCATCGGTGAAGTGCCCAGCGCGGAGCAGGCGGGACAGCAGTGTCGCTCTGCCCAGCTGTGGGGCCGCAGCGCGCATCTAGCGCAAGCGTTTAATTGAGCAGGCCGACGTCCAGGCGTCCCTCGGCGGCCAGCTCGCGCATGATGCGCACGGTGTCTATGTCGGACTCCTTGTAGGCGGCGCGGCGCAAGTCGTCGTACATGGCGTTGGCTGCATCGGTGGCCGCGTCGTGGCCGTCGTCGTACTGGAAGCGCACCCACAGGCTGGCTTCGTCGGGCATCTCGACGGTCATCACCAGCGAGGACGCGCTGATATCCTTTTGCGCCGGCACCGTATAGCGCACCTGCAGTTGCGGCAGCAGCTGCACCGTATCGTTGATGACCAGCTCGCCATAGCGCAGGCTGCGCGCGAAACCGTCATCGCTGCGTTCGCTGATCTGGCACTCGTCCAGGTGCGGCACGAACAATTTCGGCGACTCGGCGCGCAAGACCAGGCCACGCCAGACTTGTTCCAGGCTCAGGGTGTCGATCAGCGGGTTCAGCGGATCGTTGATTTCAATCAGATGTTCAAATTTCATGGGACTGCCATTCGGTAAGTGGGCGCGCACGGGCGGTATAGGCGGAATGGTACTCTAGCGCTGGCTTGGCCGCACGCCTTGCCTGGGCCGAGATGGCGGCAATTGGCGAGATATCAATGTCATTGCCTGTTTTTCGCGCAGATCTGGCCGTGCAAAAGGCGGACGCGACGCTGTTACAATGGGCTGCTGTTCCCTGCGGAAATACCCTGATGTCCAAAGCACCACAGTTCGGTCTGAATGCGCCGCAAAGCGAAGCGGTTACCTACCTCGACGGCCCTTGCCTGGTGCTGGCGGGCGCCGGCTCGGGCAAGACGCGCGTGATCACGCAAAAGATCGCTCACCTGATCGAAGACCGGGGCTATGACCCGCGCACCATCGCCGCCTTGACCTTCACCAACAAGGCGGCGCTGGAAATGCAGGAGCGCATCGCCAAGCTGTTGAAACAGCCGCGCCAGGCGAAGCAGTTGACGGTATCGACCTTCCACTCGCTGGGCGTGAAAATCCTGCGCCAGGAAGCCAATGGCGTGGGCTTGAAAGACCGCTTTTCCATCATGGACAGCGATGATTGTTTTTCGCTGGTGCAAGACCTTGCCATTACCACCGATAAACAGGTGATCCGTGGCATCCAGAGCGCCATGTCGCTGTGGAAAAACGGCTTGATCGATCCGGACATGGCGCTGGCGCAAGCCAAGGACGAGGACGAAGCGAACGCGGCGCGCATCTACCGCAGCTATGTGGCAACGCTGTCTGCCTACCAGGCCGTTGATTTCGACGATTTGATCCGTTTGCCGGTGGAACTGTTCCGCAATAACGGCCCCGTGCGCGACAAGTGGCAGCGCCGCCTGCGCTACCTGCTCGTCGACGAATATCAGGATACGAATACCTGTCAGTACGAACTGGTCAAACTGATGGTGACGGGCATCGGCAAGAAGCCGATGTTTACGGCCGTGGGTGACGATGACCAGGCCATCTATGCCTGGCGCGGCGCCACCGTGGAAAATCTGAAAACGCTGGAAACGGATTTCCCCGATTTACGCGTGATCAAGCTTGAGCAGAATTACCGCTCCACCATGCGCGTGCTCAATGCTGCCAATGCCGTGATCGGCAATAACCCCAAGCTGTTTGAAAAGTCGCTGTGGTCGGAACACGGCCTGGGCGAGCCGATCAAGGTGCTGGGCATGCAGACGGACGAGCAAGAGGCGGAGCAAGTGGCCATCATGATCTCGGCCGACCATTTTGAACGCAAGAACAAGTTTTCCGATTACGCGATTCTGTACCGTGGCAACCACCAGGCGCGCATCATCGAGCAATGTTTGCGCAAGGAACGTATTCCATACACGATTTCGGGCGGCCAGAGCTTCTTCGACAAGGCGGAAATCAAGGACATCATCAGCTACCTGCGTTTGCTGGCTAACGAAGACGACGATCCAGCCTTCATCCGCGCCGTGACGACGCCGCGCCGTGGCGTGGGGCAGTCAACCTTGGAAGCGCTGGGCGCGTTTTCGGGCCAGTGGCAGTGCTCGCTGTTCCAGGCCGTATTCAAGGGCGGCATCGAGGCCAAGCTGACGGACCGCCAACTGGGGCCGTTGCGTGATTTTTGCAACTTCATCAACGACCTCGAATCGCGCGCCAGCCGCCCGGGTGCCGCTGGCAGCGGCGACAACGCGGCCGAAGTGCTGGATGACATGATGAAGGAAATCCACTACGAATCGTATCTGTACGATGCCTTCGAGGAACGGCAAGCGCAAAGCAAGTGGCAGAACGTGCTGGAATTCGTCAATTGGCTCAAGGAGCGCGGCAGGGGTGGCAAGGACCGCGACGGCGAAGAAAAGAACGTGCTGGAATTGACGCAGATGGTGGCCCTGATGACCATGCTGGAGGGCAAGGACGAGGAGCAGGATGCCGTGCGCATGTCCACCCTGCACGCGTCAAAGGGGCTGGAGTTCCCGCACGTGTTTCTGGTCGGCGTGGAAGAGGGGATTTTGCCGCACAAGGGCGACCCCGACGCGCCCGCCGAAAGCATCGCCGCGCGCATCGAAGAAGAGCGGCGGCTGATGTATGTGGGCATCACGCGGGCCCAGCGCACCTTGCACGTCAGTTGGTGCAAGAAGCGCAAGCGGGCTGGCGAACAAGTCCATTGCGACCCGTCACGTTTCATCAAAGAAATGGAGCTCGACGTGGGTGACGCCGTGCCGACGGAGTCGGAAATCATTTCGCCGAAAGAACGGCTGGCGCGCATGAAGGCCTTGCTGGCCACGCCGAAAGTGTAAGCAGCGTTCAGGCTTCCACGGCGCCGTCGGGCGTGGTTTTTGGCACGATGGCCAGCTGCATGCCCAGTGCATCGAGCATCTTTAAAATGGTTTCGAAGCGCGGTTTGCTGCCTTCGCGCAAGGCTTTATAGGCGCCTTCGCGCGTGATGTCGGCCCGCGCCGCCACCTTGCCCATGCCGTAGGCGCGCACCACGTCATTCATGGCTGACTGGAACAGTTCGGCGTTGCCGGTGGCGACGATTTCGCTCATATAGGCGGCCACGGCGGCCTTGCTGGTCAGGTGTTGCGTCGGGTCAAATTTGTTCAGGCCTAATGCTTCGAGGTCGTCGAGATCGAAGGTGTCGCTATGGATGTCTTGGTTCATTTCTTTCGTGCTCCTGTGGATGCCGTCGCCGCCTTCTTCAGGGCCGCCTGCCGGGCTTTCAAGTCTCTGAGGATCGCTTGCGCCTGCTTGATGTCGCGTTGCTGGCTCGATTTGTTTCCACCCAACAGCAGCAAGATCAGTGTGCCCCGATTCGTTTCGTGAAAATACACGCGCCATCCGGGGCCCGTCTGTAAAAAGCGCAGTTCGCACACGCCTTCGCCCACTGGTCGCCAGTCGCCCTTTTTTCCATGCTGTAAATGCTTGATGCGCGCATCGATGGCGGCCGCCGCCACGTCGTGCAGGGAGTCTTCCCAGCGCCGGTATTCGAGCGTCTTGCGTGTATCGATCAGGCAGGCAAAGTGGATACGTCCATTGTAATCGTTTGTTCTCATTCGTCAAGCGGTTTGATTCAGCCATTAGTGAAGAATAGGCAGAAATGGCCACCTGACCGATGGGGAATGGACGAGGTTTGTGCTGGCTCACGGCGCTGCGGCGGTAGAATGCCCCCTTTCAGTCAGGAATCACCGAGAGCACCATGGATAATGCAGAACAGATGGAAATACGTTTCGTCGATATCGAAATCAAGCTGGCGCAGCAGGAAGACTTGGTCGAGTCGCTGAACCAGATGGTGTACCAGCAAGGCAAGCGCATCGACCAGCTGGAATCGATGTTGCACAAGCTGGGCGAGCATGTGCGCGACGGTGCGCAGCAGGCGAATGGCGGACTGGTCAACGAGCGCCCGCCCCACTATTAATCGAGGAAATTACCTGGGGCCACCTTATTGTTTGTCCAGCGTGGTCCATGCCGGCAACTGATGCTTGTGCCGTTCGCGCGCATAAAAGCTGGCCATGGCGATGCCAAACAGGCTGCCTGCCGCGCAGGCAGCCGCCAGCGCTACCAGCGGTGATAGCGGCGTGGCAGCATCGGGCCGCGACCAGAAAAAAATCCACATGATCAGGCCCCAGAACATGCCGAACCAGAGTCCCATGCCGAGCGCGGTACGCAGGAAGGGCTGGAAATGCGGCGGCCGTACTTGCACGCCGGCCTTCCACAACAGGCGTATCAGCGGCGGCGCATAGTGGCTGCGGGTCATGCCGGTGTTGCTCAACAGTTCCAAGGCGCGTGCCTTGCGATGCTCAAAGCTCATGGTTTCTCCTTCTATCGTTGCCGAATAGATACTATACGCCACACCGGCAAACTCGAACTGCACACTTTCTGACATCCCAGGCGCTGACGTTGCCGTACCGTTTTGCATGTTCGGGGAAACAGGCGTGCGGGTTTTGCATGTACGGACCTGGCGTCACCATTGCTCGTTGCTGATGACGCAAGTGTGTCAGGCTGTTATTATTTCAGGCTGGCCCGCGACACAATCGCGGCTCTCTTGCGTTTCTTGAAAGAAGACATGACCCGTCCAACAATGCTCGTCATCGCCGCCAGCTTGATGCTGGCGCCAGCCGCTGCCGCTTTTGCCGCTACCGCCACCACAGCGCCCACCACGGCCGCTACTGCGGCTGCCGCCCTGCCCGCTTCGAACCCGTTTGCGCAGGCCAGCAGCCTGCCGTTCTACTATCCACCGTTCGACAAGGTGCAAGACGCCGACTACGCGCCTGCCTTTACGGCAGGCATGGCCGCCAACCTGGCGGAAATCAACGCGATTGCCGACAACAAGAAGCCGGCCACGTTCGACAATACCATTGTCGCCATGGAGCGCTCGGGCCAGTTGCTGAGCCGCGTGCGCACCGTTTTTTCCGTGATGTCCGGCTCGAATACGAATGAGACGATCCAGGGCCTGGAACGCGAGCTGGCGCCGAAAATGGCAGCCCACAGCGACGCGATCATGCTCAACGACAAATTGTTCAAGCGCATCGACAGTCTGTACGCCAAGCGCGACAAGCTGGGACTCGATGCCGAATCGAAACGCTTGCTGGAACGCTACCACACCGACTTCGTGCGCGCGGGTGCCAAGCTGTCGGCGGCCGACAAGCAAAAGCTGCGCGCCTACAATGGCCAGCTGGCGGCCCTGTCGACCAAGTTCGCACAAAA
Source organism: Janthinobacterium lividum PAMC 25724 (assembly GCA_000242815.2). Lineage (GTDB taxonomy): Bacteria > Pseudomonadota > Gammaproteobacteria > Burkholderiales > Burkholderiaceae_D > Janthinobacterium > Janthinobacterium lividum_D. The sequence goes on along the minus strand of AHHB01000048.1, from coordinate 101,370 downwards.
TGTACTGAAGGAATTGAACGCCTCGGCCGTCGTCGTCGACACGCGCGAAGAACTCGACGGCCTGTCGCCGGCCGCTATCGACGTGGCCGCCGGCCTGGCCAAGAAGCGCGGCCTCGATGGCAAGTATGTGATTGCCCTCGTCAACACGACGGGCCAGGCACCGCTGTCGCTGCTGACCAACCGTGCCGTGCGCGAACGCATCATGGCCGCCGCGCAAGCGCGCGGCAGCCGTGGTGGCGAGTTCGACAATACCCAGGAAGTACTGGAATTGGCGAAATTGCGCGCCGAACGTGCTGCGCTGATGGGCTACCCGAACTATGCTGCCTATTCACTGGAAGACCAGACGGCGCACGACACCACCGCCGTGAATACCTTGCTGGGCGAGCTGGCGAAACCGGCCGTCGTCAATGCGCGCCGTGAAGCAGACGATATCCAGAAGGTCATCGATGCAGGAAAAGGCGGCTTCAAGGTGGGCGCCGCCGACTGGGCTTTCTACAGCGACAAGGTACGCGCCGAGCGCTACAACTTTGATGAGACGCAATTAAAACCGTACTTTGAAATGCACAGCGTGCTGACCCGTGGCGTGTTCTTTGCCGCTGGTAAATTGTACGGCCTGAGCTTCAAGCAACGCACCGACTTGCCCGTCTACACATCCGACATGCTGGTGTACGACGTCTTCAATGAAGACGGCACGCAACTGGCCATCTTTACGCTCGACCCTTACGCGCGCAGCAACAAGCGCGGCGGCGCCTGGGCGAATGCCTACGTGGGCCAATCGAGCTTGCTGAACCGCAAGCCGGTCATCGCGAATAACCTGAACATTCCAAAGCCGGAAGCGGGCCAGCCGACCCTGATGACGTTTGACGAAGTCAACACCATGTTCCACGAATTCGGCCATGCGCTGCACGGCATGTTTTCGAACGTGAAGTACCCGCGCTTCGCCGGCACCAGCGTACCGCGCGACTTCGTCGAATACCCGTCGCAAGTCAATGAAATGTGGGCGCTGTGGCCGGAAGTGCTGCAAAACTATGCCAAACACTACCAGACGGGCGCGGCCATCCCGGCCGAGCTGCTGGCCAAAGTGACGGCGGCCGACAATTTCAACCAAGGCTATAAAACCACGGAATACCTGGCATCGGCCCTGCTGGACCAGCGTTGGCACCAGTTGACTCCGGCCCAGATCCCGACCGACGTGCTGGCGTTTGAGAAAGCGGCCTTGAAGGACGCGGGCGTCGATTTCGCCCCGGCGCCGCCGCGCTACCGCACCACGTATTTCTCGCACGCATTCGCGGGCGGCTATTCGGCCGGCTATTACGCGTATCTGTGGTCGGAAAAGCTCGATGCCGACACGGTCGAGTGGTTCAAGGAAAACGGCGGCCTGACGCGCAAGAACGGCGACTGGTTCCGCGCCAAGCTGTTGTCGCGCGGCGGCAGCGCCGATGCGCTTGACATCTACCGCAACTTCCGCGGCCGCGATGCGAAGATTGAGCCGCTGCTGCAACGCCGTGGCTTGAACGGTCAGTAAACAGGGGTATTGCCGCTCTCAAAGCCGGGTCAATGAAGTGGCTGCCAAGCGATTGGCAGCCATTTTTATTTGGGAATTTTGATGATAAACCGTGGTAAAGCGCGCATTTGCCGCTATGCACCACAGGAGTGCCCATGTTGGATGACGCCCGTGTGACAGGCTGCTATGATCTCCCACTGGCCCGCGATGCGATCGCGGTTCTCTCCCGCGCTTCCTGAAAGATGTCATGATCCGTCCACAACTGCTCGTCATCGCTGCCAGCGTCATGCTGGCTCACGCCGCTCCTGCCGCCCTGGCCGCCGCCGCTACACCGGCTGCCGCCATCAGCGCCCAGAATCCTTTGCTCAAAGCCAGTCCGCTGCCGTTCCAGATGCCGCAGTTCGGCCTGATCAAGGACGCTCACTACGCGCCGGCGTTCGCCGAAGGCATGAAACGCCAGCTGGCCGAAGTCAACGCGATTGCCAACAACCGCCAGGCCCCCACGTTTGAAAATACCATCGTCGCCCTCGAGCGCACGGGGCAACTGCTGCACCGCGTGCAGAGCATCTTCAGCAACATGACCTCGACCAACACCAACAGCGTGATCGAAGCGGTGGAAGTGGATGTGTCGCCGAAACTGGCCGCGCATGGCGACGCGATCACCCTGAACCCGAAACTGTTTGCCCGCATCGACACCCTGTACGCCAAGCGCGACAAGTTGGGCCTCGATGCCGAATCCTTGCGCCTTTTGGCCCGCTATCACACGGATTTTGTGCGCGCCGGCGCCAAGCTGTCCGATGCGGACAAGGAAAAATTGAAAGCCTACAACGCCGAGCAGGCGGGCCTGGAAACGGCCTTTGCGCAAAACGTGCTGAAGGAAACGAATGCCAAGAGCATCGTCGTCGATACGCGCGCCGAGCTCGCTGGCATGACGGACAGTGATATCGACACGGCCGCCACGGCAGCCAAGGAACGGGGCTTGACGGGCAAGTTCGTCATCGCCCTGGTCAACACCAGCAGCCAGCCGCCGCTGGCTGTATTGACGGATCGCAAGACACGCCAGCGCCTGATGGACGCTTCGCTGAAGCGCGGCAGCGAAGGCGGCGAGTTCGACAATCGCGCCATCGTGCTGAAGCTGGCAAAACTGCGCGCCGAACGGGCCACCTTGCTCGGTTACGCCAATTACGCCGCCTACTCGCTGGAAGACCAGACAGCCAAGACCACCACGGCCGTCAACACCCTGTTGTCGGAACTGGCGAAACCGGCTGTCGCCAACGCGCGCCGCGAAGCGGCCGACCTGCAGCAACTGGTCGACGCGGAAAAAGGCGGTTTCCAGGTAGCGGCGGCCGACTGGGCCATCTACACGGACAAGCTGCGCAAGCAACGTTTTAATTTTGATGAAAACGAGCTGAAACCGTACCTGGAACTCGATAGCGTGTTGAATAACGGCGTCTTCTTTGCCGCCAATAAACTGTACGGCATCAGCTTCAAACAGCGTACCGATCTGCCGGTGTACAACCCGGACGTGCGCGTCTATGACGTGCTCGATGCCAACGGCAAGCCGCTGGCGCTGTTCATCGCCGACTTTTATGCGCGCGGCAACAAGCATGGCGGCGCATGGATGAATGAATACGTGTCGCAGTCGTCACTGATGGGCACGCATCCGGTGGTGGCCAATCAGTTGAATATTCCCAAGCCGCCTGCCGGCCAGCCGACGCTATTGACCTTCGATGAAGTGACGACCATATTCCACGAATTCGGCCATGCGCTGCACGGCATGTTTTCAAACGTGAAATACCCGCGCTTTGCCGGCACCAGCGTACCGAGCGACTTCGTCGAATATCCATCGCAAGTCAATGAAATGTGGGCTATCTGGCCGGAAGTGCTGCAAAACTATGCCAAGCACTACCAGAGCGGCGCGGCCATGCCGCAGGAGTTGCTCGACAAGGTCACGGCAGCGAAGAAATTCAACCAGGGCTTCATGACCACGGAATACCTGTCGGCGGCCCTGCTGGATCAGCGCTGGCACCAGCTGGCGCCGAGCCAGATCCCGACCGACGTGCTGGCCTTTGAAAAAGCGGCCTTGAGCGATGCGGGCGTCGATTATGCGCCCGTGCCGCCGCGCTACCGCAGCAGCTACTTTTCGCATAGCTTCGCGGGCGGCTATTCGGCGGCCTATTACGCCTATTTGTGGTCGGAAAAGCTGGACGCGGAATCGGTCAACTGGTTCAAGGAAAACGGCGGCCTGACGCGCAAGAATGGCGACTGGTTCCGCAGCAAATTGCTGTCGCGCGGCGGCAGCGTCGATGCCCTGCAACTGTTCCGTGATTTCCGCGGCCGCGACGCCAGCGTGGAACCGCTGCTGGAACGCCGCGGCTTGAACGCCAAGTAAGCCGTCCTTATCTGAAGCTTGCGCTGCGTCTTCATGACCCACGCAAGCTTTCTTTGCCGGCGGCGTAGAATTGCGTAAGATGTCAACAAGAAGGTAGTAGAAAGAGTATATGAGTCAGCAAGATTTGAATGGCATCACCCTGGAAGCTATCGTGACGCGCCTGCAGGCCCACTACGATTGGGACGGCTTGGCCAAGCACATCGATATCAATTGCTTCATCAGCGATCCCAGCATCAAGTCGAGCCTGAAGTTTTTGCGCAAGACCCCGTGGGCCAGGAGCAGGGTGGAACAGTTGTACCTGGACACGCAATTTACTGACTGACAGGAAAAAACATGGATAGCAAACTCAAGGAATCGCTGCAACAGCTGCATTCGACACTCCAAACCAGCGGCCCCGTTGATGAAGAACTGCATGCTTTGCTGCAAAAACTCGACGTCGACATCAAGTTGCTGATGGAAAAGCGCGCTGCCCAGGAACAGGACCAAGAGTCGACCACCTATGGACTGGCCGAGCGCAGCCAGGAATTGTCGGCCAAGTTTGCCGTCAAGCATCCGAAACTGGAGCCGGCCTTGCGCGAGTTGGGTGAGATTTTAGCTAATATGGTATCTGATCGGGGTCAGTCGCTACGCGTTGATCGGGGGCCGACCCGTCGGGTCGTACCCCAGCAGTCAAGGTGTTGGGTCAAATGCCAACGTCTACCCCCAGACCTTCAATTCTAGGGTCAGACTCAAAGGGTGTGACCCCAAGTAATTGAAAAATAAACGTTTTTTATACGAAAATCCAACAGTAAAAAGCAGGCCGTCAGGTTGGAAATGGCCAATTCCGGTACAATCCGTACCCTATGAGCTCCCCTACCAATTTATTTGCGACCGTTCCCAAGCGGTCTGCCCGCGCTGCCGTAGCGCCTTTCCTGCCGATGTCGCGTGCCGAGATGGACGCGCTGGGCTGGGACCAGTGCGACGTCATCCTCGTCACGGGCGACGCCTACATCGACCATCCGAGTTTCGGCATGGCCCTGGTGGGTCGCCTGCTTGAAGCGCAGGGTTACCGCGTCGGCATCATCAGCCAGCCCGACTGGCTGTCGGCCGAGGCCTTCCGCATTCTCGGCAAGCCGCGTCTGTATTACGGCATTACCGCCGGCAATATGGATTCCATGGTCAACCAGTACACGGCTGACCGCAAGATCCGTTCCGACGACGCCTACACCGCGAATGCCGAGCCGAACAAGCGCCCGGACCGCGCCGTCACCGTGTACGCCCAGCGCGCGCGCGAAGCCTATCCCGACGTGCCCATCGTCATCGGCAGCATCGAAGCGTCCTTGCGCCGCATCGCCCATTACGATTACTGGTCGGACAAGGTCCGCCGTTCCGTCTTGCCCGATTCCAAGGCTGATTTGTTGATTTTCGGCAATGCCGAGCGGGCGCTGGTCGACCTGACCCACCGCCTCGCTGCCGGGGAAGCGATCAAGGATATCCGCAACTTGCGCGGCACGGCCTTCATGGTCCCTTCCGGCTGGTTGCCCGGCGACGATTGGGGCGTGCACAATTCCACCCGCGTCGACGTGCCCGGCAAGATCGACCCGCACTACAGCCCGTACGAGATGGTGCAGGAAGACAAAACCGCCTGCGCCACGGAAAATGCATCGAAATCGGCTGAAGTCATCAAGCCTATCCGTATCATGAGCCGCGAAGAGCGCCTGGCCATGGCCAAGGAAAAGCACGACAAGACGGTCGTGCGCCTGCCAGCCTACGACGTCGTCAAGGATGACCCGGTCATGTATGCGCACGCGTCGCGCGTGTTCCACCTGGAATCGAATCCCGGCAATGCGCGCGCCATGGTGCAGGCGCACGGCGAACGCGATGTGTGGCTCAATCCACCGCCGCTGCCGCTGGCCATGGACGAGATGGATGGCGTGTACGACATGAATTATGCGCGTGCACCGCACCCGAGCTATGGCAAGGCGCACATTCCCGCCTGGGAAATGATCCGTTTTTCCGTCAACATCATGCGCGGCTGTTTTGGCGGCTGTACTTTCTGCTCGATCACCGAGCACGAAGGGCGCATCATCCAGAGCCGTTCGGAACCGTCGATCTTGCGCGAAATTGAGCATATCCGCGATAAAACCAAAGGTTTTACGGGCACTATTTCGGATATGGGCGGCCCTACGGCGAATATGTATCGCCTCGCATGCAAGGAAAAAGAGATCGAAGTATCGTGCCGCCGCCTGTCTTGTGTCTACCCGTCCATCTGCGTGAATCTGGGCACGGACCATAGCAAGCTCATTTCCCTGTACCGCAAGGCGCGCGCCATTCCCGGCATCAAGAAAGTGCTGATCAGCTCGGGCTTGCGCTATGACCTGGCCGTGCGCTCGCCTGAGTATGTGAAGGAACTGGTGACGCACCACGTCGGTGGCTTGCTGAAGATCGCGCCCGAGCATACGGAAGAGGGCACCTTGTCGAAGATGATGAAGCCCGGCATAGGCGCGTATGACGAGTTCAAGGAAATGTTCGACCGTTTCTCGTTGGAAGCGGGCAAGAAGCAATACCTGATCCCGTATTTCATCGCCGCCCATCCGGGCACGACAGACCTGGACATGCTGAACCTGGCTCTGTGGCTGAAGAAAAACAATTTTAAATTGGACCAGGTGCAAACCTTTATGCCTACGCCGATGGCGATGGCCACGACGATGTATCACACGCGCAAGAATCCCTTGCGCAAGGTGACGGCTGACTCGGAAGTGGTGGAAACGGCGCGTAGCGGTAAGATCCGCCGCACGCATAAAGCTTTCCTGCGCTACCAGGACCCGGCCAACTGGCCTATCCTGCGCGAAGCGCTGGTCAACATGGGGCGTGGCGACCTGATCGGCAATGGCGACAAGCATCTGATTCCTGCCTGGACTTCGTCGGAGTCGGGCGGCCTGGCGGCAGGCGAACGCAGCCGCCAGACGCATGGTGCCGGCACGCCGGACAAGTTCAAGGTCACGCCGGGCAAGAACCGTATCGCCCTGGGCGGCACGGCAGCGGCGCCAAAAGCTTCGGCTGCCGAGTCGAAAGTGCGTCCCTCGATCTTGTCGACCATCAAAACCCGTGCCAAACCAGCCGCCGCGCCGCTGGGGCGCGGCAGCAAGCCACCTGCTAAGGGCGGCCATGCCGCGCCGGCACGGGGCGGACGCAAGTAACTGTCATCTCCCTTGGGGCATGGATGGAAAACCCGGCAACGCGACCTGCGCTGCCGGGTTTTTTCTTTCTGCGCACCAAGATAGGGCGCGGCGCCCTTGCCGGCAGGTTTACTACCGGTAGTTGAAAACTGAAAAGCATCAAAGATAATTTTCCCATGTGCTAACTTGGTGCTGGGAAAACTATTGAATAGCTAGCCCTACGGCAACAAAGCTCCTGAGAGGAGGATCGCATGCGCTTGCCTGCTTCTGAACTTACTCTTTTTGCTGCACCGCACATACAGTTTTGCTTGCACTAATATGTGGCATTGAGGCACTATTCGCTTCGCGCAAACGTTTGCGCGCAATGAAATTCCATCAATGCATACTCTACACATGCTTGACCAACAACTCTGGAGACGCTCATGACATCCCGTATTCGCCTGAAAATGATTGCCGCCGCTGTCCTGGTGTGTGCCTTGCCCGCCGTGCCGGCGATGGCGCAGACACCTGCCAAACCGAAGGTCGCGCTGGTGATGAAGTCGCTCGCCAATGAATTTTTCCTGACCATGGAAAATGGCGCCAAGGCGCATCAGAAGGCGAATGCCGCCAAGTACGACTTGCTGTCGAACGGCATCAAGGATGAGACGGATACGTCGAGCCAGATCAAGCTGGTCGAGCAAATGATCGTCGCGCGCGTCAACGCGCTGGTGATCGCCCCTGCCGACTCGAAAGCGCTGGTGCCGGTGCTGAAGAAAGCCATCGATGCAGGCATCATCGTCGTCAATATCGACAACAAGCTCGACGAGGGCGCCCTGAAAGAGAAGGGCATCAGCGTGCCATTCGTCGGTCCTGACAACCGCAAGGGCGCCAAGGTCGTCGGCGATTATCTGGCCCCGCAGCTCAAAAAGGGCGACCCCGTCGGCATCATCGAAGGCGTTTCCACCACTTACAATGCACAGCAGCGTACCCTGGGCTTCCAGGACGCCATGAATGCGGCCGGCGCCAAGGTTGTCAGCGTGCAGTCGGGCCAGTGGGAAATCGCCCCTGCCAACACGGTAGCGGCCGCCATGCTGAACGCCAATCCGAATATCAAGGCCTTGCTGTGCGGTAACGACAACATGGCCATCGGCGCCATTTCCGCCATCAAGGCCGCAGGCAAGACGGGCAAAGTGCTGGTCGTCGGCTACGACAACATCAACGCCATCAAGCCGATGCTGGCCGATGGCCGCGTGCTGGCCACCGCTGACCAGTTCGGTTCGCAGCAAGCCGTGTTCGGCATCGACACCGTGCTCAAAGCCCTGGCACAGAAGAAGAAACAGGCTGACCTGGGTGGCGTCATCGAAACCAAGGTCGAATTGGTCGCCAAGGGCGCCAAGTCCTGATCGCCTGATCGTTTGATCCCGCCGCGGCCGGCGCCTGCGTACTCATTAGTAGGGAGTAGGCGGTGCCGGCCCCGCCGCCACTACTGCGGAGTTTTATCATGCCTAGCGACATCCCCCCGGCGCCAACAGCCGCCATCTCTTTATTGACTCTGGATAACATCGGCAAGTCCTATGTCGGCCCCGTGCTGGGCGGCGTGGGCCTGCGTTTTGCCCCTGGCCAGGTGCTGGCGCTGACGGGCGAGAACGGCGCGGGCAAGAGCACTCTGTCGAAGATCATCTGTGGCCTGGAGCAAGCCAGCACGGGCACGATGCTGCTCGACGGCAAGCCGTATCGGCCCGCCTCGCGTGGTGCAGCCGAGGCGCTGGGCATCCGCATGGTGATGCAGGAACTGAACTTGATTCCCACGCTGTCGATCGCGGAAAACCTGTACCTGAAGAATTTGCCGCAGCGCTTCGGCTTCATCGACCGCAGCCGTCTTGCGCGCGACGCGCGCGAACAGATGGAGAAAGTGGGCTTGGGTGGACTCGACCCGTGGACACTCGTCGGTGAACTGGGCATCGGCCACCAGCAAATGATCGAGATCGCGCGCAACCTGATCGGTGCCTGCCGCCTGCTGGTGCTCGATGAGCCGACGGCCATGCTGACGCACCGCGAAGTGGAATTGCTGTTCCTGCAAATCGAGCGTCTGAAGGCCGAAGGCGTGTGCATCATCTATATTTCCCACCGTCTGGAAGAACTCAAGCGCGTGGCTGACCGCATCGCCGTGCTGCGCGACGGCCAGCTCGTGTGCGACGACGACATCGCCGGCCATTCCGCCGCCGACCTGGTCAGCCTGATGGTCGGCCGTTCGGCCGATGACGCCGTCGACTTGAGCGGACGCAGCATCGGCGCGCCGCTGCTGCGCGTGCGCGGCTTGGCGCGCGGCACGGTGGTCAAACCGACTTCCTTCGACTTGCGCGCGGGCGAAATCCTCGGCATCGCCGGCCTGATCGGCTCGGGCCGCACGGAATTGTTGCGCCTGATCTTCGGCGCCGACCGTGCCGACGCCGGGGCAGTGTATCTTGGCGACAGCGCAACACCGGCTGTACTGGGTTCACCGCAGGCCGCCGTCCAGGCCGGCATTGCCATGATCACGGAAGACCGCAAGGGCCAGGGTTTGTTGCTGCGCCAGTCCATCGCCGTCAACACGACCCTGGCGTCGCTCGATAGCGTCAGTGGCGCCGGTTGGCTTAACGCCGCCGCCGAAGCGACGGTGGCCGACGACTATATTCAACGCTTGGGCATCCGTTCGCGTAGCAGCGCGCAAACGGTGGCCGAATTGTCGGGCGGTAACCAGCAAAAAGTGGTGATCGCGCGCTGGCTGTACCGCGACTGCCCCGTGATGCTGTTCGACGAGCCCACGCGCGGCATCGATATCGGCGCCAAGTTTGATATTTACCAGGTGCTGGCGGAACAGGCGCGCCAGGGCAAGGGCCTGGTCATCGTATCGAGCGACTTGCGCGAACTGATGCTGATTTGTGACCGCATCGCCGTGATGAGCGCGGGCAGCATCGTCGAGACCTTCGAGCGCGGCGCCTGGAGCCAGGACGCGCTGCTATCGGCCGCCTTCTCTGGCTATTTGACTCCTACTTCCACTCCAGCTGCGGCCTGATCCGCCGGAAAGATTCCCATGACTATCCACTCCTCTCCTTCGTATCTGCAGCGCAGCCTGGCCGACCTGAAAAACTATGCAGGCCTGATCGGCGCCCTGCTGGCCATGTGTGTGCTGTTCTCGTTTGCCAGCGAAAACTTCTTTACGCTCGCTACCCTCAGCACCCTGTCGAACAACATCCCGACGCTGGTGGTGATGGCGGTCGGCATGACCTTTGTCCTGATCATCGGCGGCATCGATCTGTCCGTGGGCTCGGTGATGGCGCTGGCCGCTTCCGTGCTGTCGCTGGCCGTCGTGCACTGGGGCTGGCCTGTGTGGAGCGCCGCCCTGCTGGGCATGTTCGTCGCCGCCGTGTGCGGCGCCACCACGGGCCTGATTTCCGTCGGCTGGCGCATTCCCTCGTTCATCGTCTCGCTGGGCGTGCTGGAAATGGCACGCGGCCTGGCCTATCAAGTGACCAACTCGCGCACGGAATATATCGGCAGCGCCGTTGACGGCATCAGTTCGCCGATCGCCTTCGGCCTGTCGCCTGCCTTCATCGCCGCCATCGCTATTGTTGTGATCGGCCACCTGGTGCTCACGCGCACGGTGCTGGGACGCCACTGGATCGGTATCGGCACGAATGAAGAAGCCGTGCGTTTGTCCGGCATCAATACCAAACCGTCCAAAGTGCTGGTGTTTGCCCTGATGGGTTTCCTCGCCGGCGTGGGTGCCCTGTTCCAGGTCTCGCGCCTGGAAGCGGCCGATCCGAACGGCGGCGTGGGCATGGAATTGCAAGTGATCGCCGCCGTGGTGATCGGCGGCACCAGCCTGATGGGCGGGCGCGGCTCCGTCATCAGTACCTTTATTGGCGTGCTGATTATTTCCGTGCTGGAAGCGGGCCTGGCGCAAGTGGGCGTATCCGAACCCGTCAAACGCATCGTCACGGGCCTGGTGATCGTCGCTGCCGTGGTGCTCGACACTTACCGCCGCCGCGGCGAGCGCGCATAAGCGCAAGAGAAAGCGCGGTCCATGGCAACCATCAAACAAGTGGCGCAGGCGGCGGGGGTGTCGTATACCACCGTGTCGCACGTCCTCAACAATACCCGTCCCGTCAGCGACGCCGCGCGCCGCGCCGTGCTGGCAGCGGCGCAGCAATTGCATTACGTGCCCAGCGCCTTGGCGCGTTCGCTGCGCAGCAGCAGCACGGGCACCATAGGCCTCATCATTCCGAATAATACGAACCCGTACTTTTCGGAAGTGGCGCGCGGCATCGAGGACAGTTGCTACGCGGCCGGCTACAGCGTCATTTTATGTAATTCCGATGACGACCCCGTCAAGCAGCGCGACTACCTGAACGTGCTCCTGACCAAGCGCTGCGACGGCCTGATTTTGTCCGCACTGGCCGACAGCGATGGCGAATTGCTGCGCAAGATGAAGGTGCCGGCCGTGCTGCTCGACCGCGCGCCCAACGACCTGTCCATCGATGTGGTGGCCGTCGATAACCGCGCCGGCGGCGTGCTGGCCGCGCGCCATCTGCTGGGGCTGGGACGCCGGCGTCTGGCCTGTATCGCTGGCCCGCGCGAAGTGAGTATTTCCAATGACCGCATAGCCGGCGCACGCAGCGCCATGGCCGATGCGGGCTTGCTGCTGGCCGACGACCTGTGCCGGCATAGCGATTTTACGAGTGCGGGCGGCTATGCGGTCGCGCTGGACTTGCTGGCGCTGCCCGAGGGCCAGCGCCCCGACGCCTTGTTCTGCTGCAATGACTTGATGGCCTTTGGCGCCCTGCGCGCCGCCGCCGAGCTCGGCATTGCCGTGCCCGTGGACCTGGCCGTCGTCGGCTTCGACGATATCGACCTGGCCAGCTTCGTGCATCCGGCCTTGAGCAGCGTGGCGCAAAACACGCGCGAACTGGGCCATATCACGGCGGCCTGCCTGCTGGCGCGCATCGCCGCCCCCGCCTTGCCGCGCCAGCAGCGCAGCATCGCGCCTGCACTACATGTGCGCGGCTCCAGCGTGGCCGCTACTGTAGCTTCTTCCTCACTGACTTCTTCACCTGCAACTGAACTGATGGGAATGACATCATGATCGTGGTTATCGGCAGTATCAATATGGACCTGGTCTTGCGCGTGCCGCGCATGCCACTTCCCGGTGAAACCCTGACGGGTGGCGCTTTTAGAACCATACCTGGCGGCAAGGGTGCCAACCAGGCCGTGGCTTGCGCGCGCCTGAGCGGCAAGGTTGAGGCCGGTGGCCAGCAAGTGGCCATGATAGGCTGCGTGGGCGATGACGCGTTCGGCACGACCCTGCGCTCGGCGCTGGTGGGCGATGGCATCATCGATAGCCATATCACCACCTTGCCCGGCGTGGCGTCCGGCATCGCGTCCATTCTCGTCGACGACAATGGTCAGAACAGCATCGTGATTGCTGGCGGCGCCAACGATTTATTAAGCCCCGCGCATATCGACGCGGCCAAAGGGCTGATCGAACAGGCCGATATCGTCGTGCTGCAACTGGAAACGCCGATGGCCACCGTCGTGCACGCGATCAAACTGGCCCGTTCGCTGGGCAAGACCGTGGTGCTGAACCCTGCACCGGCCGCTAGCTTGCCGGAAAGTGTGCTGGCGCTGGTCGATTACCTGATTCCGAATGAAATCGAAGCGGCCATGCTGGCCGGTGTCAGCCCGGAAGGCGCGGATGCCAAGGCGCTGGCGGCCGCGCTGCAAAAGCTGGGCAGCGACAACGTCATCATCACGCTGGGCCACAAGGGCGTGCATGCGGCCCTGTATGGCGGCGATTATGATTTCCCGGCTGAAGTGGTGCAAGCGGTCGATACAACGGCCGCTGGCGACACTTTCATCGGCGGCTTTGTGGCGGGCCTGGCCTCTGGCATGGACGAGGCTGAAGCGATTCAACAAGGCCAGCGCGCGGCCGCCTGGAGCGTTACCAAGCACGGCGCGCAAACCTCGATTCCCCACCTGCACGAACTGTTCTGAGACCATGAAAAAAACACCACTGCTCAATATTGCGTTGTCGCAATTGATCGCTTCGCTCGGTCATGGCGACATGCTTGTTATCGGCGACGCGGGCTTGCCCTCGCAGCCAGGCGTGCCCCTGATCGACCTGGCCTTGACGCGCGGCATCCCCGGCTTCATCGACACCGTGAACACCGTGCTGAGCGAAATGCAGGTGGAATACCATGTGCTGGCTAGCGAGTTGCCACAGCACAATCCTGCCATGGCGGCGCAGGTGGCGGCCCTGGCCGTGCCCGATGCGCGCCAAGTCACGCATGAAGCGTTCAAGCAACTGTCCAAGGGCGCGCGCGCCATCGTGCGCACGGGGGAGTGCAGTCCGTATGCCAACATCATTTTGGTGGCCGGCGTGGTGTTCTAGCGCAAAACAAACGCCAGATTCTTTTTCAAAAAAACCAACATCTTCGCCTGCCCTGCCAGCAGATTCGATGGTCTCTACAGGACGGGGCTTTCGGCTTGAACGGGCTTATACTCGATGCGCTGGCGCCTGCGCCCGGCTTTAGCTGTCACCGCTTCGCTGCATGTGAATCGGGCGCGCAGGCCAAGCTTTTCCATTCACTGAGCCGAGGTGACTGCATGGGCGATACCAATGATACGGCCAGCATGCCTATCCGGCCACAGCACCAGGTGATGCTCAAGCTGGCGGAAAACGCTGGAAAAGTTCACGCAGCACCTAAAAAATTGAGGACCAGACGGCAGGAAGAAGATATCTTCTTGTTGCTGTTCAATCCACCGGGAACTGCCTATGATGGTGTTCCCGTAGTGCAATGATAGTCAAAACCAATTGAAACTATTGTTACAATCAATTTTGAGTATGGATTAAAAACCCTTACACTACGGTCTTACTGATTCACCACCCGAGAGGAAATGACTATGTCGCTTATCAATACCCAAGTTAAACCATTCAAGGCAACCGCATACCACAATGGCAAATTCGTCGACCTGACGGAAGCGACGCTGAAGGGCAAGTGGTCGATATTCATGTTCTACCCAGCCGACTTCACCTTCGTTTGCCCAACAGAACTGGAAGACTTGGCCGATCACCACGCGCAATTCCAGCAAATGGGCGTCGAAGTCTACGGCATCTCGACCGATTCGCATTTCGCGCACAAAGCATGGCATGACACCTCGGACGCCATCAAGAAAGTGCAATACGCACTGATCGGCGACCCAACCGGCGCCCTGTCGCGCAATTTCGAAGTCATGATCGAAGAAGACGGCATGGCACTGCGCGGTACCTTCGTGATGAACCCGGACGGCTTCATCAAAGTGCTGGAAGTGCATGACAACGGCATCGGCCGTGACGCATCGGAACTGTTGCGCAAAGTCAAGGCAGCACAATACGTTGCCGCTCACCCAGGTGAAGTGTGCCCAGCCAAATGGACCGAAGGCGCAGCAACCCTGACCCCATCGCTGGACCTGGTTGGCAAGATCTAAGTCTTGAAGCCTTGCAACATCTAGCAGCAAACAAGTAGTTACCGCGATGCCGGACCGGGTGTCCGGCCCGGCATTTGCCTAAATATTTGTCAAAGGAAAAAATCATGTTGGACGTAAATCTCAAAGCGCAGTTGAAAACCTATTTGGAAAAAGTAGTACAGCCCATTGAGATCGTCGCCAATCTCGATGACAGCGCCAAGGCGCGTGAAATGGAAGAACTGCTCCAGGAAATCGTCCTGTTGAGCGACAAGATCACGCTGCTCAAGCGACTGGACGATACCGAGCGCAAGCCCTCGTTCAGCATCAACCGCCCAGGCACTGATATCGGCGTGCGTTTCGCCGGCATCCCGCTGGGCCACGAATTTACCTCGCTGGTGTTGGCCTTGCTGCAAGTGGGCGGCCACACCATCAAGTTCGACGAAGCGGTGATCGAGCAAATCCGCAACCTCGAAGGCGATTACGCGTTTGAGACGTTTATTTCGCTCAGCTGCCATAATTGCCCGGAAGTGGTGCAGGCCTTGAATGCCATGGCGGTGATCAATCCGCGCATCAAGGTCACCACCATCGATGGTGGCGTATTCCCGAAAGAAGTCGAAGAGCGCCAGATCATGTCCGTGCCGATGATGTTCCTGAATGGCCAGCATTTCGGCCAGGGACGCACGAATGTCGAGGAAATCCTCGCCAAGATCGATACCAACGCCGGTGCCCGCCAAGCGCAAGCGTTGTCGAAAAAAGGCGTGTTCGACGTGCTGATCGTCGGCGGTGGCCCTGCCGGTGCGGCAGCAGCTGTCTACGCAGCGCGTAAAGGCATCAAGACGGGCGTGCTGGCCGAGCGTTTCGGCGGCCAAGTGCTCGATACGCTGGCCATCGAGAACTTTATTTCCGTCAGCGAAACGGATGGTCCGAAGTTCGCCATGGCGCTGGAACAGCACGTCAAGGAATACGAGGTCGACATCATGAATACCCAGCGCGCCATGAAGTTGACGCCGGGTAAGCTGATCGAGATTGAAACGGTGAATGGCGCCATCTTGAAAGCCAAGACCGTCATCCTGGCCACCGGCGCCCGCTGGCGCGAAATCAACGTACCGGGTGAGAAGGAATACCGCAACCACGGTGTCGCCTACTGCCCGCACTGCGATGGTCCTTTGTTCAAGGGCAAGCGCGTGGCCGTGATCGGCGGCGGAAACTCGGGCGTGGAAGCGGCGATCGACCTGGCCGGCCTGGTAAAACACGTGACCTTGATCGAGTACGGCGCGGAATTGCGCGCCGATGCGGTGCTGCAACGCAAGCTGCACAGCTTGCCTAACGTGAGCGTGGTTTCCTCAGCGCAAACCACCGAAATCAACGGTGACGGCAAGATCGTCAATGGCCTCAGCTACACCGACCGCGTCAGCGGCGCATCGCACAAGGTCGATCTGGAAGGCGTTTTCGTGCAAATCGGTCTGGTACCGAACACGGAATGGCTGAAAGGGACGGTTACGTTGTCGCGCCAAGGCGAAATCGAAGTCGACGCCCGCGGCCAGACCTCGATCCCCGGCGTGTTTGCGGCTGGCGACGTTACCACCGTGCCGTTCAAGCAAATCATCATCGCCACCGGCGAAGGTGCAAAGGCAGCCCTGTCCGCCTTTGACCACCTGATCCGCTCGGACGACGATGAAGTGGTCGAAGAGTCTGCCGCCAAGGAAGCACTGACGGCCTAAGCTGTCCAGCCGTAAAAAACCGGAACGCCGCAAGGTGCTTCCGGTTTTTTTTTGCGCGCAACTTTTTTAGCTGTCCGTGTCGTGGGCATTCGCGCTTACCTATACTTGCACGCCATCGACGCGCGGTATTGGCGTCGTGGCTGCAGCGGGATTGTCGGTTTTTTGCAATACGCTATCCCAAGCGTTTTTCTGTCTATATTTCTAGCGTCGCCGTCAGCGGCACGCCAGGCACCAGATGGCTGGACAGCACGATGCACTGGCGCGCCAGGCGGGCCGGCTCCGACAGGCGCGCGCGCAGATGCGCCATGGCCGCTGCATCGAGGCCATTGAACGGTTCATCAATCAGCAGCAGGCGTACGGGCAAGGCCAGCGCCAAGGCCAGTTGCAGCTTTTTGTGCTGGCCCAGCGAGAGGGCGGTGATGCTTTGCCGCAAGGTCGGCGTCATGCCAAACGCGCTCAGCTCGTCGTTCAACAGGGACTGGTCGCTGTCCGGGTACAGGGCCAGGTACAGGTCGAGAAATTCATGCACTTGCAGCCAGGGCAGGGAAGGGGCGTCGCCGCCACAATAGAAGGCCAGTGCGCGGTACGCCAGTGGCATGCAAGCGCTGTCGATGTCATCGAGGCGGATGGCGCCGCGCGCGGGCAGCAGGGCGCCGCCCGCCAGTTTCAGCAAGGTTGTCTTGCCGGCCCCGTTCGGGCCGCGCAGCCAGGTCACGCCGGGGCCGAATTGCAGATTGCAGCCCTGGAACACGCTGTGCGTGGGGAAGTGAAAATCGAGGTGCTCGATTTGCAGGGTGGGAGAACAGGCATTCAATTCCATAATTCGCTTCCGATGGCGCTCAAGGCAAGGATGGACAGCACGACGAGGACGACGCGGCCGCGCGCCGCGAGGCGGGGCAGGCCGACGATGGCCAGCAGGGCCGCGCTGGCGGTGAGGCCATACACGCTGGTCACGCGCTGCTGCAAGGCGGCGGGGTGTATGTTGTAGAGCAAGATACCGCCTGCCAGCAGCACGGCAAATGGCGGCAGCAGGCTGGCGGCGCAGGCCAGGCGCGTCAAGGTGGCGCTGGCCAGGGGCCAGGCGTTCAGCGATGGATGCAGCAAGTCGATCTGCTCGCGCACGGCCTTGTCGCCGCGGTCCGTCAGAATCACCAGACTGGCGCTGGCCAGCAAACCCAACAGCGGCGCGGGCACCAGGGGCGCGCGCAGCAGCCAGGCCAGCATGCTGGCGCCAGCGGTGGCCAGCAACACGCTTTGCTCGATGCCAACCATATTGTCGTTGCGCCAGAACGGCAGCCAGAACAACTGGCGCCACAGCAATACGCTGCGCCAGCGGGGCCGCTGCGGCACATAGGCGCTCATCGTGGTCGGGCGCGCCCTTGGTGCCGGGCGGGGCGCGCGCAGGCGCTGCGCCACGATGCATGTTGTCAGTAGCCAGGCCAGCAGCCACGCGGCGATGATGATGGCAATGCCGGGTGCGACAAGCGGGCGCAACCAGGGCGGCGACTGCAGCAGCCAGATGGTGGTCGAGACGGCATAGGCGAGGCCCAGCGGCAGCATCAGCAAAGCGGCCACGGCCACGTCTGCTTGCCAGCGCAAGCGCCTAGTCAAGGGCAACTGGCGCAGCCAGGCGGCGATGGGCGCTGGCAACAGCCGTTGGCGCAGCAGCCAGGCGGGCAGGCAGGTCAGCAGGATTTGCGCGCTCAAGAGACCCAGGGCGGCGGGCCAGGGCAGGCTCACGGCGAGAAAGCCGGGCAGGGCGATGACGCTGAGTAAGCCCAGCAAGACGGGGCCGGCCAGGAAGACAAGAATTTCCATGGAACTGGCCAGGCTGGCGACAAATTGCAGCAGAGCATGGTGGGCCAGGCGTAAGCGCAGGACGAGGTAGGGGGATAGACTGCGGGGCAGGCGCATCAGGCTGTATCTGCAGAGTCAGGATGAGCGCTGATTCTAACAGCTTGGGTCAGACCCCCGGATAAGTTAGCTTTGTGCTTGACGTTGGCAGTGTTGAGGGGCTGACCCCAGAATGGGAAAAGCCCTTCGGTTCAGAGAACCAAAGGGCTTTTCTTTTATTGGCGGAGCGGACGGGACTCGAACCCGCGACCCCCGACGTGACAGGCCGGTATTCTAACCAACTGAACTACCACTCCAAGCTCGTATGATCTGTGTTGCTGATCCATGAAGCACTGGATAATTTTCTGTTTTGGTGGTGGGTGCTGAGAGGCTCGAACTCCCGACCTACGCCTTGTAAGGGCGCCGCTCTACCAACTGAGCTAAGCACCCGCATACCCAGAAAACTATCCCGACGTTTGTCACCACGTCTGGAAGAGGCACTATTATAGGGGGCGTTTTCCCACTTGTGCAACTATTCTTGAGCACTAAAAGCAGTTTTTTTGCTGAAAAGCACAAAAATATGCAGGGCAGGCGATGCTGGCGCCTTTTTCGGTGTATTTGTTGCTGCACAATGGGAAAAGCCCTTCGGTTCAGAGAACCAAAGGGCTTTTCTTTTATTGGCGGAGCGGACGGGACTCGAACCCGCGACCCCCGACGTGACAGGCCGGTATTCTAACCAACTGAACTACCACTCCAAGCTCGTATGATCTGTATTGCTGATCCATGAAGCACTGGACAGTTTTCTGATTTGGTGGGTGCTGAGAGGCTCGAACTCCCGACCTACGCCTTGTAAGGGCGCCGCTCTACCAACTGAGCTAAGCACCCAATGCTTGTCTCAGAAAACTATCCCGACGTTTGTCACCACGTCTGGAAGAGGCGCTATTATAGGACGACGAAAATCCTTGTGCAAGCGCTTTTTTCAAAAAAGCGCTTGGGAGCAGCTGAAAAAAGTTCAGGGCGAGGCAATGTAACGCTGCCGTGGGCTTTTTCTCAGGGCTGTTATTGCGTGATACCCCACTGCGACAGCATCCACGCCAGATTGAACGCATTCTCGGCGATGGCGTTGTAGCGGCCCGAAGCGCCGCCATGGCCGGCGCCCATATTCGTTTTCAGCAGCAGCGCATTGCTGTCCGTTTTATATGCGCGCAGCTTAGCCACATACTTGGCCGGTTCCCAGTACATGACCTGGCTGTCGTTCAGGCCCGTCGTCACCAGCATGGCCGGATAGTTCTTACGTGCAATGTTGTCGTAGGGCGAGTAGCTGAGCATGTAGTCGTAGGCCGCTTTCTGGTTCGGGTCGCCCCATTCCAGGTATTCGCCCGTCGTCAGCGGCAAGCTGGCGTCCATCATGGTGTTCATCACGTCGACGAACGGTACGGCCGCGTGCACGGCGTGGAACAGCTCGGGACGCATGTTGACGACGGCCCCCATCAAGAGGCCACCCGCGCTGCCGCCCTGGATGATCAGGCGGTTCGGGCTGGTCCATTTTTCGCGCACCAGGTAGTCGGCGCTGTCGATGAAGTCATTGAAGGTGTTCTTCTTCTTCATCAGCATGCCGTCTTCATGCCAGGCTTCGCCCATGTCCGTGCCGCCGCGGATGTGCGCTTGCGCATAGATGACGCCGCGCTCCAGCAGGCTGATGCGGCTGATAGCGAAGCTGGCTTCCGTCGAGATGCCGTAGGAGCCATACGAGTACAGCAGCAGTGGCGCGGTACCGTCGAGCTTGACGCCTTTCTTGTAGACGATCCACAGTGGCACTTGCACGCCATCGCGCGCTGTCACCCACAGACGCTGCGTGGTGTAGCGGCTGGCATCGTAGCCGCCGACGATTTCCTGCTGTTTCAGCAGCGTGCGCTTGCCATCTTTCATGTTGACGTCAATCACGGCGGGCGGCGTAATAGGCGATTGGTAAGACATGCGAAATTGTGTGGCGGAAAATTCTGGCGTGCCGGCCGCCGTGGCCAGGTAGACGGGGTCGTCGAACTGCACCGTCTTCCAATTCTTTTGCGCAAAATCATGGATGCGCGCGCGGTTCAGGGCGCGCGCCTTTTCCATGACCACCAGGTAATCCTGGAACACGTCGATGGACAGGATCACGGCATCCTTGTTATGCGGCACGACGAGTTTCCAGTTTTTCGGCTGCGGGGCCGCTACCGGTGCGCTGACGATGCGGAAATTCTTCGCGTCCTTGTTGGTGAGAATGTACAACTGGCCGTCGCGGTGCTCGACGCCGTAGCGGTGGCCTTTTTCACGCTTCAGCACGCTTTGGAAACTGCCTTCCGGCTTGCTCGTTGGCAACAGCAGCACTTCGCTGGTATCCGTGCTGGCCGAACTCAGCACAAAGTAGCGCTTGTCGCGCGTGCGGCCCACATTGATGGCGAACTGTTCCACCGGCTCGTGGTAGACCTGCTGCGGCGCGCCGCCCAGGGCCAGGCGGAACAAGCGGTCCGAACGCTTGGTGGTGGCGTCTTCCTGGGCCAGCATCAGGGTGGCGTTATCGGCCGCCCAGGCCAGCGATGTGACGCGCGGCATGGTATCACCCAGCAACTTGCCCGTCTTCAAATCCTTGACATGCAGCTCGTATTGGCGGAAACCCGTCGTGTCGGTGGTGTAGGCCAGCAACTGTTCATCGGGACTGATAGCAAACGCGCGCACGGCAAAAAATTTGTGGCCTTCAGCCAATTGATTCTGGTCCAGCAGGATTTCTTCAACCGCCTGCGCATCATAGGCGCCATTCGCGCCCACTGGGCGGCGGCAGTGAAGCGGATATTGCTGGCCCGCCTGGGTGCGCGTGTAATAGTAAAAGTTACCCTGACGCGCAGGCACGGACAGGTCCACTTCCTGCATGCGGCCCTTGATTTCTGCAGTCACCTTGTCGGCCAGCGGCTGGATCGGGGCCGTGATGGCCGCCGTGTAGGCGTTTTCCGCATTCAGGTAATCGATCACGGCAGGATCGGTCTTCTTTTGCAGCCAGCGGTAGTCGTCCGTGACGACGCTGCCGTGGCGCTTTTCCTGCCACGCTGTCTTGGCGGCAACAGGTGCCGGTATAGTGGCACTGGCAGTAGTGGTGGGGGCATCAGCCGCCAGCGCGGCTGGCGCCAGGGTGGACAACAGCAGGGCTGGCAGGATGGATGACCAGACGGACCGGCGGCGCGTAGCGTGATAGGTGATAGACAAGGAGGCTCCTTTGCATGATTGTGTCAAGATTGTAATCTTGCTATTGAGAAAAGCAACCGCTGATCGTTGCCATCGCGCTGCCATCATTTCGTCTTGCATCCGTGCGCATTTGCGGTAATACTGTATGCATGCACAGTATCTTGCCGCAATCAAGGCAACCGACCCGCCGCGAGGTGTTTTTTTGACTCCATCTGTCCCATCACTTGCCGAACCGCGCAGCGCAGACGCGCGCCGCTGGATAGCCCACCTGGACATGGATGCCTTCTTTGCCTCCGTGGAGCTGTTGAAATATCCGCAATTGCGCGGTGAAGCCGTCGTCATCGGCGGCGGCCGGCTGCAGCAGCCGGTGCTGCAGGATGATGGCACGCTGCAATTTGCGCGCATGCGCGACTATGTCGGGCGCGGCGTTGTCACCACCTCCACCTATGCGGCGCGCAAGTTTGGCGTGTTTTCTGCCATGGGCATCATGAAGGCAGCCAAGCTGGCACCGGACAGCATCTTGCTGCCGGCCGACTTCGAGGCTTACCGCGCGTATTCGGCCCGCTTCAAGCAAGCCGTGGCCGAGCTGTGCCCTATCATCCAGAACGTCGGCATCGATGAAATCTATATCGACCTCAGCGAATACGGCGAGCAGGCACCGGCCATGGCCGCACGCCTGAAGGCAGCCGTATTCGAGGCGACGGGCCTGTCGTGCTCG
Organism: Janthinobacterium lividum PAMC 25724; assembly: GCA_000242815.2. GTDB lineage: Bacteria > Pseudomonadota > Gammaproteobacteria > Burkholderiales > Burkholderiaceae_D > Janthinobacterium > Janthinobacterium lividum_D. Next base: position 79,364 of record AHHB01000048.1, on the reverse strand, counting down.
GTCGGCCTGGCGCCCAACAAATTGCTGGCAAAAATCTGTTCCGACCTGGAAAAACCCGATGGCCTGACCATCTTGCAGCCCGAAGATGTAGAAACACGTGTGTGGCCCTTGCCGGCAAAAAAGATCAACGGTATTGGTCCTAAGGCCACCGCCAAGCTCGAAGCGCTGGGCATCGTCAGCATCGGCGAACTGGCGCGGGCCGACCTCACCATGCTGCGCACGCAGTTCGGCGACCTGTACACGGGCTGGCTGCGCCAGGCGGCACTGGGCATTGATGATCGGCCCGTGCAGACGAGCCGGGAAACCAAGTCCGTCAGCCGCGAAACGACGTTCGAGCGCGACTTGCAGGTGGTGCGCGACCGCGCCACCCTGTCGGAAAAGCTGGAAAGCCTGTGCACGCGCGTGGCGGGCGACCTGGACAAGCAATCGCTGGCGGGGCGCACGGTGGGCGTCAAGTTGCGCTTCGAAGATTTCAGCACCGTCACGCGCGACATCACCCTGCCCAGCGCCACGGCGGACGCCGCCGCCATCCTGCGCGCCAGCCGCGATTGCTTGCGGCGCGTGCCATTTGAAAAGAAAATCCGACTGCTGGGCGTGCGCATCTCGACCTTGTGCGACCCGGCCGTGGTGACGCGGCTGGTGCCGGCCCAGGCGGAGTTGTTTCCCGCCCTGTAGCGGCATTTCCCATGGATTACAAGCATCGCGCCAGTCCGCGCTTTTGACGGCATTCTCGTGTCGAAAGTGTAGAATGGCATCTCTCTGGCACTACTGAAACAAACGGAAGAAAAAACTATGTGGTTCAAGAATCTTCAGATTTACCGTCTGCCCGCACCATGGGCTTATACGCCAGAACAACTGGAAGAGGCCTTGTCCTCGAACAAATTTACGCCGGCGACCAGCATGGATCTGATGCGCCAGGGCTGGGATACGCCGCGCCCGAACGGTGGCCTGGTCCACGTGGTCAACAAGCAAATGCTGATCTTGCTGGGCACCGAAAAGAAATTGCTGCCAGCGACCGTCATCAACCAGGTGGCCAAGGCCCGCGCGGCCGAGATGGAAGAAGCGCAAGGCTTTGCGCCTGGCAAGAAAGCCATGAAAGAATTGAAGGAGCGCGTGGCCGACGAACTGCTGCCGCGCGCTTTCAGCATTCGCAGCAACATCTGGACCTGGATCGACCCGGTCAATGGCTGGCTGGTGGTCGATGCCGCCAGTCCGGCGAAAGCCGATGAAGTCATCAAGCTGCTGTTGAAAGCCGTCGACAAACTGCCGCTGGAAAGCCTGCGCGTGCAGCGTTCGCCCGTGGCGGTGATGACGGAATGGCTGCAGGCCGACGATGCGCCTGCCGGCTTCACGGTCGACATGGACACCGAATTGCGCGCCACGGGCGAGAGCAAGGCCACCGTGCGCTACGTGCGCCACACCCTGGAAGCGGACGACGTGCGCCGCCACATCGCCGCCGGCAAGCAATGCACGCGCCTGGCCATGACGTGGAACGATAAAATTTCGTTCGTGCTCACGGAGTCGCTGGCCATCAAGAGCGTCAAGCCGCTGGACGTGATCAAGGAAACGGAATCGAGCACCAAGAACGACGACGAGCGTTTCGATGGCGACCTGATGCTGATGACGGGTGAGCTCGCCAAGCTGATGGCCGACGTGGTCGAAGCCTTGGGCGGCGAAGCGACTGCATAAAAGCAGTTGTACAGTACGGAAAAGGAGCTGCGGCTCCTTTTTTTCGCCTGCGCGTCTGGCATGGCACTGTGGGATGTAAAAAGGGCCTTGCGTTTGCAAGGCCCTTTTGCCACTCAGTTTACATTGACGGAATCAACTTAGAACTTGATTTGGCCCGTGATGTAGAACGAACGCATCATTGGATCAGCATAGCGTGGGTCGAAGCCAACTTGGTGGCCCGACGAGGTACGCAGCGACAATGGTGGTGCGCGGTCAAACAGGTTCTTGATACCAGCGCGTATCGACTTCTTGCTGTCGAACACATAGCGACCTTGCCAGTCGATGGTGGTGTACGAAGGCACGGCCAGGCGGATCTTCTCCAGTTTCTTGGTCGCAATATCCATTACCTCGGCCGAAGCGTCGGTATAGCCGTTACGGTAGCTGATGATGACACTGTTGGTCAGCTTGCCCGATTCCAGGCTCAGGTTCAGCTTGGCCAGGTTACGGAACGTGACTGCATCGGTGATGCCGAAGTAGTTCATGTTGGTCGTCCACTGGTCCTTGGTGCCTGGCACGGTGTAGTCGGCCTTGAGCATGTAGGTGCCGCTCAGGTTCGCCGTGAAGTTACCGAAGTCAGACTTGTGACGACCAGTCATGTCCCAGTCGATACCACGGTTATGCGTTTGGCCGATGTTCAGCGACAGCGACTTGAATGCATAGTAGGTATTGCCGGTCGATGGTTCGGTGTAGGTGCCGAACAGGTCGCGGTACAGGCTTGGGTTGTTAAAGGCCTGGGATTCGCTCACTGCCGAAACCGCATCTGTGATCTTCACGTCCCACAGGTCGGCACCAAACGAGAATGCCGAGCTTGGCTCGATACGGAAACCTACGGTGTACTGCTTCGATTTTTCTGGTTTCAGGTTTTCGTTACCACCAGCCAATTGGTTGTACTGGGTTGCTGGCGGACGGCACAGGGCATCGCCGGGGAACGGGCAGTTCCATGGTTTTGCGGTGAAGCCGTTGTTGACCAGCGGCTGGCCGATGTCCAGCATGCTTGGTGCCTTGAAGCCCGTGCCGTACGAACCACGTACCAGCAATTGCTGTACTGGCTGCCAGCGTGCCGTCACTTTGTAGGTGCTGGCGCTTTGGTCGTTACCGATGGACTTGTTGACGACACCGTTGTCGATCTTCGTCACGGTATCGTAGCGACCGGCCAGGCTCACTTCGATCGTTTTGGTGACAGGTGCCAGCAATTCGGCAAACACACCGTAGGTTTCGCGGGTCAGGTCGTAACGTGGCGACGTGTTGAAGTTGTAGATCGTGCTGGTGCTGGCGCCGGCGCTTGGCGATTGCTCGTAATTGTATTCACGATAGTCACCGCCGATACCGATATTGGCTTTGCCGCCTGGCAGGGAGAACAGTTCACGCGAACCGTGCGCGTCGATGCCGCGCATCGTGGTCGATGCCGTACGGATCGAACCGTTGAATTGCGAGCTGTCGATCAGCTTTCGCAGTTCTGGCGATGCGCTGCCTGCTGGCAGGAAGGGGTTGAACAGCGAATTGCTTTGCATCGCGACGAAGTCGGCGTTCTTGGCGTAACCGCCTACATAGCGCTCGTCGATCGCGTTTTGCGACCAGGTCAGAGCCGATTCCACGTTCCACTCGCCTACTTCGCCTTCTACGCCGACCACGAAGTGCTTGGTGTCGGTGATGGTGTTGCTGGCGCGAGTGCCCCAGTCGACCATGCGATAGTTGGCGGTGACGGTTTTGATATCCGCTTGCTGCGCTGGCGTCAGGTTAGGCTTGACGTAGGCGTTGTACAGAGCGCTGTCTTTGGCGATCGAGATAGGCACGGGGTTGGCGGCGATACGTGCCGTCAGGTCGTAGCGCGACAGAGCAACTTCGGCAAACGCATTCAGGTTTTCCGTCAGTTTATAGGTGCCGCGTGCGAACAGGCTATCGCGTTTCGATTCTGGAACGATTTCCACCGTCGAGCCACCGTCGAAGCCGCAAGCCTGGTTATTGTTGGCCATGACGTAGTTGCTTGGTGCGCAACCTTTGTTAGCCGCCAGGTACGGGTTGAACGTGATGGACTGGGTGTCCTTGTTTTTGAACGCGACCGTGGCATTGGCCGGTGCGGTCGAGGAGCTGGTACGGTCGTAGATATAGTTCTTGCCGCCGTAGCTGACAGGAATGTACGACGAACGGGCGAACGAGCGGTCCGTCGCCTTCAGTTTCGATTGTTCATCGTGGCGGTACGATACCAGCACGTTGAAGCGGTCTTCGTCCAGGTCGCCAAAACCGTAGGTGACGTTGGTGTTCCAGGCGTTGCCGCCCTTGTCTTCCGGACCACCGTAAGTGGCTTCCAGTGAGCCGCCTTGGACGTTTTTCTTCAGGATGAAGTTGATCACGCCGGCAATGGCGTCCGAGCCGTACAGTGCCGAAGCGCCGTCAGTCAGGATCTCGACGCGCTCAACGGCGCTCATCGGAATGGCGTTCAGATTGACGGAAGTGCCCGAGCCTTGTGGCGCGATGCGGCGGCCGTTCAGCAGAACCAGGGTGTAGCTTTCGCCGATGTCATGGATCGACGCGCTGGTGCGGCCACCCGAGTTGGAACCGGCGGCAACGGCGCCGATGGTGAAACCTTGCATTGCTGGCAGGCTCTGTACCAGATCAGCGACGGTGGTGGCGCCGGTACGGGCGATCGCTTCTTGCGACAGGCGTTGTACAGGCAGTGCACCTTCTACAGCGATACGCTTGATACTCGAACCGGTAATTTCAACTTTTTGAATTGCTTCATCCGCCATGGATTGGCCGGAGAACAAAACGCTACCTGCCAGGACGGTCAGGGCCAGGCGTACGCTGCGTACGCCAATTTTTTCTTTAAATGCCATTGTAACAATTACTCCGTAGTAGTTTTAATAACGACAAGCGGCACCCGCGCACGGCTCAAGGCATCGGATAGATGACCAGCGGTGCTCGGGTACGGTAGGTGTAACCACGTCTATGGGAGGTGGAAGGCTACTTAGTGCAATATTGTTATAAATGCACTTATGGCTTGTCGAGGCGAACATTATGTGGTCTCAGCAAGAAAAAATGCACATCAACCGTGTCGGATTTGGCAATAAATTAGAGATACAGAAGAATGTTCACTTTAATTGTTAAATTGCAGTTCTATATTTAATAAGAAGACTACTTTTTAAAATTATCAATGGTGTTTTTTTACAACATAAAATTAATATATTGGCAATTCAATGTTTTGCCTGCAATAATTCATCGAAATTTAATATTTTGCAGAATTTGTGCAATGCAAAAGAACGCAAAAAAAGCCCGTAGAAACGGGCTTTGTCAAATTGTGACGCAGTGCTGGGCAGACCGTTTGCCGGTCTGCTGCTGGCATCCTGCCTGGCATCGGCTTACAAGGGCTGGAACACGCCGGCGGCGCGGTTCTTTTGCACATTGTCCCAGGCGAAGATCTGGCCGTTCATGGCAACGTACACGCCTGCTGGCAGGGTTTGCGCCACGCCACAGGCAAAGCCGAGATTGAACAGGGCATCGGAGTTCTCGATTTCGTAGGGAATCATGGCGCCCGTCAAAATCACCGTTTGCTGCAGGTTCGCCGCGCCCAGCACTTGCGCCGTTTCGCGCATAGTGTCGGTACCGTGGATAATAACGATGGCTTTTTCCTGTGCCGCGCGGCACGAGGCCAGTACGCGCTGGCGGTCCGCATCTTGCATGTCGAGCGAGTCCAGCAGTGGCAGTTGCTCCAGTGCTACGGGTGCCGTCATGCGCGCGCGGGCAATTGCTGCCGGCAAATGACTGTCGGAAAAGCCCAGGGTACCGTTCAATTCGTTGTAGTGTTTGTCGAAAGTGCCGCCAGTGGCGAGTATGCGCAAGGTCATGATGTGGTCACGATGTCAGTGGAGAATGACGCGCATGATAGCGTGGATTGTGTGCCTTGCGTGAACGGCGGGTGCACTGCTGACCGTTGCAGATTGCAACTGGAAAATTTGACCATCTGTGAGTACACTGGTTTCTTTGTTTGTCTACCGCCACGACTCTGTATGAAAGCGCTCGCTCCCGGCACCGTCATTTTTCACCGCCACCGCGGTTACGGTGTGATCACGGCCGTCAATCTGCTGACGGGCTGGATTGCCGCCCGTTTCGGCAGCGAAGCGCGGACCCTGGACCTGAACCTGTCAACCGATGATGTACAGTTTGCCGATGGCGAAGCGATCCTGTTTCGCCGCGCGCCGCCCGACCGCATGCCGCACGCGCGCCTGATGGCCATGGTGCGCGAGTTGCACCAGGCCGGATATCAAAAACTGTATCTGTATTGCTGGCCGAAACCGTCGGGCCTGCATTGGCGCTGGCATATATTTACGGGGCCGCGCGACTGGATGCAGCGGCCCTGGCGCGAAGGCTGGTATGGCTCGGGCGCCGATTACAACGTCAACCCTGTGATGGGCTGGGGCGATACGCCCGGTGCCTCTACAGGCGAGCTGATCGACGCGCTGGCCCGTTTCGACCCGCAGGGGCTGGCGCAGGCGCTGGGGCGCGACGAGGACCATACCGACTGGTTTGGCCGCGTCTGCGACGCCTTGTTGCCCAGTTACATGTACAGCCTGGACATGCAGCGCACCCCAGGCGAGCCCTTGGCAGACATGCCGCCCGTGCCGGTGGTCGCCGTGCGCGCCGGCGTGGTGCCGTATGCTGGCGCGGACATCGCCTGGCCACCCGGCTGGTCCGGCCTGTGGCGCGGCAGGCACGTGTTGCCGGCACCCGCTATTCGCATCACCGGCGAGCCAGACCTCATCAAGGGTTTTCAGCGCTCCTGACACCCCTGTCGCGCGTGTTGCAACACCTCGGGATTGAGCAGGCGCGTGCATTGACCTTGCGTAAAATCGACGATGTTTTGCAAGGCGTAGCGGAAATACAGTTCATAACTGTCACGCTCGACGTAGCCCAGGTGTGGCGTGGCCAGCACGTTCGGCAGCCGCAGCAAGGGCGAGCTTGGCGGCAGCGGCTCGTCCGTAAACACGTCCAGCGCCGCAGCGCCCGGGCGACCCAGCGGCAACGCCGCTTCCAGCGCCCCTTCAGCCACCAGTTCGGCGCGGCTGGTGTTGACGAACAGGGAAGTCGGTTTCATGCGCGCCATGTCTTCGGCCGTGACCAAGCCCCGCGTCGTGTCGGACAGCCGCAAGTGCAAGGTCAAGACGTCGGCTTGCTCAAAGAAGGCTGCGCGTGAGGTCGCGGCCGTATCGCCAGCGGCCACGGCCGCCGCGCGGCTCGCTTCGCTGCCCCACACGAGGATGCTCATGCCAAAGGCGCGGCCATAGCCTGCGATCAATTGACCGATCTTGCCGTAGCCCCAGATTGCCAGGGTGCGCCCCTTGAGTACCGTCCCCAGCGTATTGCGCGCGGGTTCCAGCGACGACGTCTGCCACAGCCCTTCCTGTAAATGTTGCACGTACGGCACGATCTTGCGCTGCGCCGCCATGATCAGCGCCCACGTCAGTTCGGCCGGCGCCGTGGGCGAGCCCATGCCTTCCGCGATGGCAATACCCAGTTCGCTGGCGGCCGCCACGTCGATGTGTCCGCTGACCTTGCCCGTTTGCGAAATCAGTTTCAGATTCGGCAGCTTCGACAGCAAGGCGCGGTTGACACTGCTGCGTTCGCGGATCAGTACCAGCGCGTCGAACGGCGCCAGGCGGATCGCCAGCTGGCCCAGGCCCCGCGCCGTATTGCTAAATACTTTGACCTCGTGGCCATCGAGCAATCGGAAACAATCGAGGCCGCGCACGGCATCCTGGTAATCATCGAGTATGGCAATTTTCATGGTGGATGGCCGATTTAGGTAAGGATTTGGTAGGGAAATAACAGGATACGGGAAATGCTGAATAGCCTACTACATTAGTCGGACTATTTTCCTACATTTTTGCGAAAATAGCTGTGACTCGGGTGTACAATCGCCGGCACTTTTGACGCTTCCTGAGTATAGTTATAGCGCAAACTATTCCCGCAGCCTGGATGCATGATCCAGGTAAACGACACCAGAGCCCTGCCTGCGTGAAGACGCCGCCCGCAGTGAGCCGCAGCCACCTCTCAATGATGCTGCCTGTCTTGCCGGAATGACCAGAATTTCTTTTATTGGTATTGGAGGTAATATGAATCAGCCCGTCATGAGTGGCGTCGCCGCACTCAACGTCCCAGCTTATATTAAACAACAGAAACTGATCAACTGGGTGGCCGACATTGCCGCACTGACCAAGCCGGAGCGCATCTATTGGTGCGATGGTTCTCAGGAAGAGTACGAGCGCCTGTGCTCTGATATGGTTGCCAGCGGCACCATGAAAAAACTGAATGCGGAAAAGCGCCCGAATTCCTACCTGGCCTGCTCCGACCCGAGCGACGTGGCCCGCGTCGAAGACCGCACGTATATCTGCTCGGCAACGAAAGAAGCGGCCGGCCCGACGAATAACTGGACCGAGCCTGGCGAGATGCGCCAGACCTTGAACGGCCTGTTCGATGGCTGCATGCGTGGCCGTACCATGTACGTCGTGCCATTCTCGATGGGCCCGCTGGGTTCGCCGATCGCGCACATCGGCGTGGAACTGTCCGATTCGCCGTATGTCGCCGTGAACATGAAGATCATGACCCGGATGGGCCGTGCCGTGTACGACGTGTTGGGCACCGATGGCGCATTCGTGCCGTGCGTACACAGCGTGGGCGCGCCGCTCGCTGCCGGCCAGCAAGACGTGAAATGGCCGTGCAACAGCACCAAATACATCGTGCATTTCCCGGAAACGCGCGAAATCTGGTCCTTCGGTTCGGGCTACGGCGGCAACGCCTTGCTGGGTAAGAAATGTTTCGCTCTGCGCATCGCCTCGAACATGGGTTACCAGGAAGCGCAAGCGTCCGACGACAACCCGGGCTGGCTGGCCGAACATATGCTGATCCTCGGCGTGGAATCGCCGGAAGGCAAGAAGCATTACGTCGCGGCAGCATTCCCCTCGGCTTGCGGCAAGACCAACTTTGCCATGCTGATCCCGCCGGCAAGTTTTAACGGTTGGAAAGTGACCACCATCGGCGACGATATCGCCTGGATCAAGCCGGGCGCCGATGGCCGCCTATACGCGATCAACCCGGAAGCCGGTTATTTTGGCGTGGCGCCGGGCACCAACGAAAAAACCAATTACAACTGCATGGCCTCCATGCGCGACAACACCATCTTCACCAACGTAGCGCTGACGGACGATGGTGATGTCTGGTGGGAAGGTTTGACGAAAGAGGCACCAAGCCATTTGATCGACTGGCAGGGCAAGGACTGGACGCCAGCGTCCGGCACCAAGGCGGCGCACCCGAATGCGCGCTTCACTGTTGCCGCTACGCAAAACCCGGTGATCGACGCTGCCTGGGACGATCCGGCCGGTGTGCCGATTTCGGCCTTCATCTTCGGTGGCCGCCGCTCCACCACCGTGCCGCTGGTGACGGAAGCGCGCAACTGGGTCGAAGGCGTCTACATGGCCGCCACCATGGGTTCCGAAACGACGGCTGCCGCCGTGGGCCAGATGGGTGTCGTGCGCCGCGATCCATTTGCCATGTTGCCATTTATCGGCTATAACATGAGCGATTATTTCCAGCACTGGCTGGACATGGGCGTCAAAGTGGGTAAAGTCAACCCCGCTGCCCTGCCGAAGATTTACTGCGTCAATTGGTTCCGCACCGACGAGGCCGGCAAGTTCGTCTGGCCTGGCTTTGGCGATAATATGCGCGTGCTGAAATGGATGCTGGAACGCATCGAAGGCAAGGCAGGCGGTGTGGAAAACCTGTTCGGCACGACGCCGCAGTATGGCGACCTGAACTGGGATGGCTTGCCGTTCACGCAAGAACAGTTCGACACCATCACTTCGATCGACAAGGCTGCGTGGGTGGAAGAATTGACATTGCATACACAGTTGTTTGAAAAACTCGCGTATCATCTGCCGCAAGAATTGGCAGATAACAAGGCTGCGCTGGAAAAGCGGCTGAGTGCATAAAGTTTAGTAGTGGGGGAGAAACACGCCGGCAAAGACTGGCGTGCGACAAATGACACGCCGGCAATGACTGGGGTGCTAGCAAAAAGAGAAACGGCGCGGATTGCATCAGCAATCCGCGCCGTTTTTTATTGCGCTGCCGCCGTTACTGCTTCAGCAGCGGCCCCAGGTATTTACCCGTCACGCTGGCCGGGTTCAGGGCCACTTCTTCCGGCGTGCCCGTGGCGATGATCTGGCCGCCACCGGCACCGCCTTCAGGGCCCAGGTCGACGATCCAGTCGGCCGTCTTGATGACGTCCAGATTGTGCTCGATGATGACGAGGGTGTTGCCCTGGTCGCGCAGGCGGTGGATGACTTTCATCAGCAAGTCGATGTCGTGGAAGTGCAAGCCTGTCGTCGGTTCATCGAGAATGTACAGGGTGCGGCCCGTATCGCGCTTGGACAGTTCCAGCGACAGTTTCACGCGCTGCGCTTCGCCGCCCGACAAGGTGGTGGCGCTCTGCCCCAGCTTGATGTAACCGAGGCCCACGTCGAGCAGGGTTTGCAGCTTGCGCGCGATCAAGGGTACGGGCTTGAAGAATTCATGCGCTTCTTCCACCGTCATGCCCAGCACTTGTGTGATGTTCTTGCCCTTGTATTGCACTTCCAGCGTTTCGCGGTTGTAGCGCTTGCCGTGGCAGACGTCGCACGGCACGTAGACGTCGGGCAAGAAGTGCATCTCGACCTTGATCACGCCATCACCCTGGCATGCTTCGCAGCGGCCGCCCTTCACGTTGAACGAGAAGCGTCCAGCGCTGTAACCGCGTTCCTTGGCCGTCGGCACGGTAGAGAACAGATCGCGAATCGGCGTAAACAAGCCCGTGTAGGTTGCCGGATTGGAGCGTGGCGTGCGCCCGATCGGCGCTTGATCGACGGAAATGACCTTGTCGAAATGTTCCAGGCCGCTGATCGATTCGTGCGGTGCCGGCTCCGTCTGCGAACCGTACAAATGGCGCGACAGGGCCGGGTATAAAGTATCGTTGACCAGCGACGATTTGCCCGAGCCGGACACACCCGTGACGCAGGTCATCAAGCCTACCGGCAAGCTCAGCGACACCTTCTTCAGATTGTTGCCCGTCGCGCCAGTAATGAGCAGCTGCTTTTCCGGATTGCTGGCATGGCGCTTGGACGGTACAGCGATTTTCAGCTTGCCATTCAGGTATTGCGCCGTCAGCGATTTCTTGTTTTTGAGAATGTCTTGCAGCGTGCCTTCAGCGATGATTTCGCCGCCGTGCACGCCAGCGCCTATACCCATATCGACGATGTAGTCGGCCGTGCGGATGGCGTCTTCATCATGCTCGACCACGAGCACGCTGTTGCCGATGTCGCGCAAATGTTTGAGCGTTTCGATCAGGCGGTCATTATCGCGCTGATGCAAGCCGATCGACGGTTCATCGAGCACATACATGACGCCCGTCAAACCGGAGCCGATTTGCGATGCCAGGCGGATGCGCTGCGCTTCGCCACCGGACAGCGTGTCGGCACTGCGGTCCAGCGACAGGTAATCGAGGCCCACATTGTTGAGAAATTTCAGGCGCGAAATGATTTCTTTTACCACGCGGTCGGCGATTTCTTTTTTTGCGCCCGTCAGTGTCAGCGTTTCAAAGAACTCCAGGGTTTCGCGCAGCGGTTTTCCCGCTACTTCATAAATGGCGCGCTGCTGCTTGCCAGTGCCGACCTTGACGAAGCGCGCTTCCACGCGCAGGCGCGCGCCATCGCATGAGGGGCAGCATTTTTCATTGATAAACTTGGCCAGTTCTTCCTTCACGGCCATCGAATCGGTCTCGCGGTAGCGACGCTGCAGATTGTTGACCACGCCTTCGAACGTGTGTTCCTTGACGACGGTGCGGCCCCGTTCGTTGACATAGGTGAACGGAATCACTTGCTTGCCGGAACCGTACAACACGGCTTGCTGGGCATTCAATGCCAGTTGCTCGAACGGCATGTCCAGGTCGAATTCGTAATACGCGGCCAGGTTCGACAGCATCTGGAAATAAAACTGGTTGCGGCGGTCCCAGCCCTTGACGGCGCCTGACGCCAGCGACAGGTTCGGGAACGCGACGATGCGTTTCGGGTCAAAGAATTCAATGTGCCCCAGGCCGTCGCACTCGGGGCAGGCACCCATCGGGTTGTTGAACGAGAACAAACGCGGTTCCAGTTCCTGCAGGGAATAGCCACACACATTGCAGGCGAATTTATTCGAATATACGTGTTCCTGCGCGGTATCCATTTCGTAGGCAATGGCGCGGCCGTCGGCCAGGCGCAGCGCTGTCTCGAAACTTTCCGCCAGGCGCTGCTTGATTTCCTGGTTCACCTTGACGCGGTCGATGACGACGTCGATCGTGTGTTTTTCCGTCTTCTTTAATTTCGGCAGATCATCGACTTCATAGATCTTGGCCGCATGCGTGCCGCTCTGCACGCGAAAGCGCACGAAGCCTTGCGCCTGCATTTGCTCAAACAAGTCCACGTGTTCGCCCTTGCGGTTGGCGACCACGGGCGCGAGTATCATCAGCTTGGTGTCTTCCGGCATGGCCAGCACGGCATCGACCATTTGCGACACCGACTGGGCGGCCAGCGCGTTTTCCGGATGGTCGGGGCAGTAAGGCGTGCCCACGCGCGCGTAAAGCAGGCGCAAGTAATCGTGGATTTCCGTCACCGTGCCCACCGTTGAGCGTGGGTTGTGCGATGTTGCCTTCTGTTCGATGGAGATGGCCGGCGATAGGCCCTCGATCAGGTCGACATCGGGCTTTTCCATCAATTGCAGGAACTGCCGCGCGTAGGCTGACAGCGACTCGACATAGCGGCGTTGACCTTCCGCGTACAGGGTATCGAAGGCCAGCGAAGACTTGCCGGAGCCGGACAAGCCGGTAATCACGATCAGCTTATTGCGCGGCAAATCGAGATTGATATTCTTGAGGTTATGCGTGCGAGCGCCGCGAATGCGGATCTGTTCCATGTGATTGCCTTGCTTTCAGTAAGTGGTGCGGCCGGCGCATTGTGCCTGGGTGCGGATGAAGAGCCACAATGGGTCAACTTGTTACTATAGCCGGGTTTTGCTCTGCATGCCTGAGGCGCCCGTAGGCGGATTGCGTGGCCAGGCGAACGTGCCCCGACAAAGTTTGATACAGATGCATACCGGCGTTTAAACACTGTATATAATACCAGTATTCAAGTTCCTTGTTTTCCCTTGCCGTGAAAAAAACGTGCCGCCGCATGGTAGCTGGCGTCCATTAGAAAGCGGGTGCTTTGCACCGCGTGGTCGCTTATAATCCTCGTTTAGTACACTAAACTACCGCGCGGGACACCGGCTCCCGCTGCAGTTCATCAGGAGTTATTCATGGCATCAGTCAACAAAGTCATCATCGTCGGCAATCTGGGCCGTGACCCGGAAATCCGCTACATGCCTAGCGGCGACGCGATCGCCAACATCGCCGTGGCCACTTCGTACAAATCGAAGGACCGCAACACGGGCGAACAAAAAGAATTGACAGAGTGGCACCGTATCTCATTCTTTGGCCGCCTGGCGGAAATCGTCGGCCAATACCTGAAAAAAGGCTCGTCCGTCTACGTCGAAGGCCGTCTGCAAACCCGTAAATACACGGATAAGGATGGCGTCGAGAAGTACGCAACCGACATCATCGCGGAACAGATGCAAATGCTGGGCGGCCGCTCCGGCATGGGCGGCGACGCCGGTGGTGGCGATGAGAGCTATGGCGGTGGTGGCGGCTACGACGCGCCGGCCCCACGCCAGGCGCCTGCCCCACGTCCAGCCCCGGCACCGGCGCCACGCCCGGCACCGAAGCCAGCGCCGAACTTCTCGGACATGGATGACGATATTCCGTTCTAAGTAGACCGTCCTGATGCTTTCTGTCAGACACTGCTCATAAAAAGCCTGCTTCTTCAGTGAAGCAGGCTTTTTTTTGGCGACGTTCTCCTTACGCATAGAATAGGTGCTACATGCGGGTGTCATGAATACCAGGCCCATCAGCAGCAGTCTGGCGCGGATGGGCAGGTGACGAGGCAGCATATGCAATGTCGCGATCAACGTGGATAAAAACCAGGCGATGGCCGTGCCGTCGATCTTATGCCAACTGCTGCCATGCGCTTGTACGGCAGCGGGCATGACCAGTATGCCTCGGCTTGATTGCACAAAAAAACGGTCGCGCACTCATCGAATGCGCGACCGGTTTGCGTTGGCTCAAGCTTGCATTAAAGCCTTAATTGAAACTGACTTCCTTGCGGTTATCGCGCGAGACGCGATCGATCATCTTGTTATACGGATCGACGCCCACTTCAAACGGTTTGTCCTTGACCGTGATGGTGATGAGCGGGTCGCGGCCCGACAACACGCGCTTGTCCGTGAACAGGACTTTTTCATCCTTTTCCTTGCCATCCGCCGGGCGCGCGAAGATGGCGATTTCCACCGGCTCGTCATAAGCGCGTGGGCTTTCCTTGCCCTTGCCGTCGGACTCCAGCTTGGCCAGATGCAGCTGCATGGTGACATCCCACTGGCCATCGGGGCGTTTCACGGCGCTCGCTTGCGTGACACGGTTATCGTAAAAGACGATTTTCTCGAACAGGTCCGTGATCAGCGCCTGCTTGTCCTGCGGTGCTTCGGCGCGGATGTAGGCCAGCAGTTCGCGCGCGGTGGTGAAGGGTGCCTGCTGGTAGCCCTTGTCTTGCAGATAGCGTTTCAGGGCACGGTTCAGCGCTTCTTCGCCGATGTCGTCACGCAGGCGGTAAAACACCAGGCTGCCCTTGTTGTAGTGGATGTATTGCTGTCCCTCCACGCGCGCCAGCGGCTGTTCCTCGATGGCTTCGCCGCCGCGCCCGCTAAGGTAGCGGTCCAGTTCATAGCGCAGGAAGCGGCGCATTTTATTGCGGCCGTATTCCTTTTCCATCACCATCAGCGCCGAGTACTGCGACAGCGATTCCATCAGCATGCTGGCGCCCTGCGCGTTGGCGCCGATCACCTGGTGGCCCCACCACTGGTGCGCCATTTCATGCGCCGTGACGTAGAACACATAGTCGATATCGTCCTTGTCGCGCAGGTCGGCGATGAAGCCGATGCCTTCCGAGTAGGGAATCGTGTTGGCGAACGATTGCGCGAAGCTCTGGTAGCCGGGGAATTCCAGAATGCGCACCTGCTTGTGCTGATAGGGCGTGAACTGCGTGCTGTAGTAGTCGAGCGACTTTTGCACGGAGGTAATCATGCGATCCGTGTTGTAGCCATGCTTTTTATCGAAATAAATTTCGATCGGCAAGCCCTGCCACGCGCCTTTTTTGACTTCCCAGCGCGCCGACAGGTAGGCGAAGAAGGGCAGCATCGGCTGGTCCATCTTGTAGCGATAATAGCGGCGGCCATCTTTTTCCCAGCTTGCCTGCAGGTAGCCAGGCGCCAGCGCTATCTGCTCGCCGCTGGTCGAGACGGTGGTGTCGAAATGGACCCAGTCGGCATCGCCGCCCAATACCGTGTTGCCATACGCGGACGTATCTTCCAGCTTGGCCATGCGCTGCGGTTCGCCCAGGCCCCGCTTGCGCCGCTCATTGCGGTTCGTCAACTCCATGTCCTGCGCATAGCCGAAGTGGGGAAAGAAGGCATGGTTGTTGAAGAAGCTGCCGTTCAGGTTGACCTGGTCCGGCGCGCCGTCGTTGGTGAAACCCTGGTGCGTGAGCTCCACCGTGAAGTCCAGCGGCAGGGTGGCAGCCGGCGCCAGGGGCTGGGCCAGCTTGAGGATACTGAAACCGAGTTCCTTGTCGTCCAGCATCACCTTATGCTCAGGCAAGTTCAACCAGTGCGTTTCCAGATCCGGGTTGCGCTGGATGCGCAGGGTGTCGAGCGGCTGTGCTGTCTTGTTTTGCAGCACGTAGTGGCCCTTGATCAACACTTTACGTTGTTCAGGATATATATCCACATCGGCCTGGACATCGGTAATTTTTGGCTGCGGCAAGTCCTTGTATTGTTTGTACAATTTCTCGTAGCTGGCCTGCCTGTCCATGCTGATGTTCGATGGCACGTACTGGTTTAGCACATTCGTGTTGTAGAAGATCCAGCCACCGGTGCCTGCCCAGCACAGCATGACTGTGGCCAGCGCGGCGCCGGCGCGGCCGTTCAGGCGTTGCCGCGCAAGGCGTACGCGCGCGCGCCAGTCGGCGCACAGGCCGCGCACCCAGAACGCCTGCGCCAGCATCACCAGCGCGACGGTAAACAGGCTCCAGTACAGCGCGAACCAGGCCCAGCCCGTCAGGAAGTGGCCGTAGCCATTCATGTCCGAATACTTGATGGCCGGCATGCCGCCGAAGGCGTACAGATTGTGTTCCAGGTGCAGCATGCTCAGTACGGCTTGCGCCACCATCAGCAAGATCACCAGCAAATAGCCGATGAACTTGTTATTCGACAACACTTGCAGGCTAAGCGCGCACAAGCCCATCAGCACAAAGAAGAGGGCAGCGAGCAAGGTGCCTTGCAGATACAGGCCCAGTTCCACGGGGGCGCCGCCCTTGACGAGCTGGAAGCCAATGGCCGTGATGACGCCTGCCAGCAGGTAGCCGGCGATGACGCCGACCAAGGCCGTGCATTTGGCCAGCAGGGGCACCCAACTGGGCACGGGCATGGCATCGCTGACGTCGGCGATCTTCACTTGGCGCTCCTTGAAGATCAGTTCGCCCGCATAGAAGGTGACGATGATGATCAACAGGAAGCTGAAGCTGTCGCTAATACTTTGCAACATCAGGTGCGTCATCGGATACACGGCCGTGCCATACATGTTCTTGGCCACGCTGGAGCCGGCGACCAGGTTGAGGACGCCGAATAGCAGCATGACGAGGAAGGGCAGGCTCTTGAAGACGCCCGCTGCGTCGAAGCGCAGGATTTGCCACCACTGGCGCCAGGCTGTCGCCGCGGTAAACGTGGGGATGCTGCGCGGCAGGTGCAGCGGCGCGGCGACGGCTGGCGCGCCCGCCTGTGCCTTGTGCTTGCCGAACAGGCGCTTGCCAGTGCCCGTGCGCTGCGGCTTGAAGAGGAGCACGGTGGCGGCAAACAGCACGACGGTGATGCCCAGCCATAGGGCGCGGTTGGCCAGCAGGTAGCCAGATAGGGGCGGCAGGCTGGCATTCGACTCGGCGGCAGTGAAGTAGCGCGTCATGCGGCCGAAGGCGCGCACGCCGAACGGGTCGAGCAGGACGGCATACCATTCATTGTTGATGTCGCGCGTAAACACGCCGGCCATGGCCCACAGCACGAAAAAGCCCAGCACGCCCACATACACGAGCATCATCGAGCGCGTGGTAGCGGCCAGCAGCATCAGCAGGGCGCCGATGAAGAGCAGGTTCGGGATGACGATGACGGCAAAGCTCCAGGCGTAGGTGTGCAGCGAGAAGGCGCCCACGCGCTGCGCATCGACCCAGGGCATGATGGGACCGAGCATGGTGGCCAGGGCAATGGCGATGAAGATCACCAGGCAGGCGGCAAAGCCGGCGGCGAAGCGGCCGAACAGGTAGTCCCACTTGCGCATGGGCGTGGCGAACAGCATGTCGGCCATGCCGACTTCGCTATCGCGCAGCACGGCGCCTGCGATGAAGACGGTGACGAGCAGCATCGCCAGCAGGCTGAAGATGCCTAGCATCTGCGCCACCACGGTGGGGGCGTTGCGGTTGATGTTGCCGATGGCGCCGCCGATCTGCACCGAGTCGCTGGTGGTGGCGCCAAAGGCCATCAGGGCCAGGATGACGGCAAATACCCACAGCAGCGGCTGTTTCAGCTGATAGCCGAGGTCAAACTTGAAAAATTCCTTCCACATGGCGGCCCCTTATGCGGCGACTGCGACCGCGGCCGGCGCGGCGGCACCGGGGCGGGCAGCGTTGCGCACGTGCAGGAAGTACACGTCTTCCAGGTCGGCGGCGATCTGTACGAAGCCGCTGTCGGGCTGGCTGTCGGCAAACACATTGATTTGCGGCTTGCCGCCCACCAGGCGCGTCGACAGCACGTTCAAGGTTTGTTGGTAGTGCGCCAGTTCTTGCGTCGTGACGCTGCGGCGCCAGACCTTGCCGTGCAAGGTGGCTATGGCCGCCTGCGGCTCGCCCTGCACCAGCACCTGCCCCTTGACGATCATGGCCATGCGCGGGCACAGGTCTGTCACGTCGTCGACGATGTGCGTCGACAGGATCACTACCACTTGCTCGCCGATCTTCGCCAGCAGGTTCAGGAAGCGGTTGCGTTCGTCCGGGTCCAGGCCCGCCGTGGGCTCATCGACGATCACCAGGCGCGGCGCGCCCAGCAGGGCCTGGGCGATGCCGAAGCGCTGGCGCATGCCGCCCGAATACGTGCCCAGGTTGCGCTTGCGCGCTTCCCACAGATTGGTTTGTTGCAGCAAGGCTTCTACGGCTTCCTTGCGCGGGCCCTTTTCCGTCAGCCCTTTCAAGACGGCAAAGTGGTTGAGCAAGGTTTCCGCGCTGACCTTCGGATACACGCCGAAATCCTGTGGCAGATAGCCGAGTTGGCGGCGCAAGCCAGCCTTGTCCTTGAGCACGTCGAGGCCATCGAAATGGATGCTGCCGCTGTCGGGATCTTGCAATGTGGCAATGGTACGCATCAGCGAAGACTTTCCTGCGCCATTCGGTCCCAGCAAGCCGAACATTCCGTTGGGAATTTCCAGGCTGACATCGTTGATGGCCTTGACGCCATTTGCATACGTTTTGTTCAACTGTTTGATCGATAGCATGTGCAGCACTCTCCAGAGCTTGGGTCTAAAAAAGCCGGCAGATATCCGTCTGCCGGTCTGTGGAAGGCGATCGCCCTTGTTTTCTGTCAACCGCGATGGCGGATGTTATTTAAAGGAAATAATATATAAGCAATTGGAAAAAAGTAATCTTTTTGCGACCGGAGGCGGAAAGACGGGCATGAAATGCCCCAGTTGGGGATGAGTGACGGTGATGAGATCGCCTACCGGCTCGACGTAACGCTGACAAACGGTTTTTATGGATGCCATACACAAGATCATCGATTTGTGCACCATTGCCGCAGGCGAGGAGGCGGCATTGGCGCCGCTGTTTAACTCTACTGTTATGACACGCCTGAAGCGGTGAGGCGCGGCTGGCTGATGGTCGTTATGACGTGTGCGATGCGGGGCTGGCGTCGTCTGTGCATGCAGCGGGCCACACTGCCAGCTGGATCAAGGTCGATGGCGAACTGGCGGGCTTTTTCCTCACCGAGCCTGGCATGGCGGGCGGACTGGCCGTGCAGGAATTCAGCGACTTTTTTGTTCTGAAGAAACACCGACGCCGGGGCGTGGCGCTGGAAGTGGTGCGCAGGGTGCTGCTGGGCAGCGCGCAGACGTGGCTGATGGCGATGTTTCGCGCCGATGCGCATGCGTGTGCCTTCTGGCAGCAGGCGTTTGCGCGCCTGCCGTTTGCCAGGATCGAGGCCCACGATGAGCCTGCCTTGCCGCAGTTTCAGCGCTACCTGCTGAAACCGGCGGCCTGAGTTGGTTTAGAAGCGTACTTTCACATACGCCGACGGTCCCGCCAGGCGAATGTCCAGGTCGGCATCGCGTTCGCTGTCGCGGTGCAGCTTGATTTTCGAGATGCCGTAATCGGCCACGAAACCGATGTTCTTGAATGGAAACCATTCCACGCCGATATTGCCACCGTAGATGTGGCCGTTGATGCGCCCGCCATTTTTCTTGATGCCCGACACTTCCGCATACATACGCAAGTCCGGCGTGAAGGCGTGGCGCCAGCCCACTTCCAGCAGCGGCGCGAACGCGTGCTCGCCGATGGAATCGCTCGCCGTGGCTGTTGCGCCATTGACGACGCCGGTGGCCGTGCCGTTCAGGCTGGCGTGGTAGTAGGCGGCGCCCAGGCCGATGCCGAAGCTGTCGTTGCCGCTACCTAGCCACCATTGATAGGCCAGCTTGGCCAGGTCCAGCTGTAAATCGGTATGTGCCGTGGCCGTGCCTGTGACGGGCTGACCATTGATGATGGTCGCGCCCGTCAGGCTAGGCGTGTAGGATTTGTCGTAGCGGTAGTAGTCGAACGCCAGGCCATGGCGGTCGCCGATCAGCAAGTCTGCCTTGATGCGCGGGATGGTGGTAGGGCTGGACTTCGATTCGGGCGCGTCGATGCGGCCGAACTGTGTGTCGGCGCCGATATTGATGCGCGGGTCGGCGTAAAACGCCCCCACCGAGAGACTGACACGGTCTAGCGCCGGCGAAGGCTCGGCCCGCGCCGTGGCGCTCGCCATGGCCATGCCCAGCATGCCCAGCAGCATGGTGCTGCGCAAGGCGAGATGCTGAAAACGGGGGCGTGACAGGCGGGCGGGGACGGACGCAACAAACATAGGACTACTCCTCGAAAAGATGATGGCTGGGCCGCGACGCTGGTGCGGCCTATGGATGTAATGCAATGAGGAAATGGTAGCAATGCTGACATGTGAATTACGTAGCCGCACGGCGCAAGTTGCCGTCGGATTTGTCCTACCACGCGTCACAGCTGCTATTTAAGCCTTGCCAGCTTGCGTCTGCGCCACGCTGTGCTGCTCGTGCATGACACCCCAAAAAGCGACCTCGTGCATTTTCTCGACAGCGCCACGCCGCAAGGCAGCCGCGCGGCCACGCCGGATGCGGTGGCCGAACGCGGCATTGATCCTGTACGGCCACACGCACATGCCGCGCCGGCGACGCCTGGCCGATCGGCGGCTGATCGTCAACTCGGGCAGCGCGTGGGCTTGCAAGCCTACGACGATGAGCAAGGCTATGCGCACTGGCCGTATCGGCGTGCTTACCTGAACTCTTCGGCCACCAAGTTGTACTTTTGCATCTTGTGATACAAGGTTTGTTTCGGCAAGCCGAGCACTGCGCTCACTTCGCTGACGTTGCCTGAATAAGTGCGCAGTTCCTGCTCGATCAGTGCGCGTTCGAAGCCGTTGACCTGTTCCGCCAGCGACAAGGGACTGGCCTGGCCGCCTGCCAACAGGCTCGAGGCGCCGCCGGCGATGCCCAGCACGAAGCGGTCGGCGATGTTGCGCAGTTCGCGCACATTGCCGGGCCAGGAATGGGCCATCAGGTTGCGCATTTGTGCGCTGGAGACCACGGGCGCGGCGCGGTTGTAGCGGGCGGCCGCGGCCAGCACGAAGTGCTCGAACAGGATCGGAATGTCTTCGCGCCGTTCGCGCAAAGGCGGCAGATGCAGCACGATCAGATTCAGGCGGTAGTACAGGTCGCTGCGGAATTTCTGCTGCTGCGACAGTCTTCTAGATCCAGCTTGGCCGCTGCGATGACGCGCACATCGACGGGCGTGGGCACGTTGGAGCCGAGCCGTTCGATATAGCGTTCCTGCAGCACGCGCAGCAATTTCACTTGCAGCGACAGGGGTAGGCTTTCGATTTCGTCGAGGAAAAAAGTGCCCTGGTCCGCGTGCTCGATCTTGCCCACTTGGCGCTTGGCCGCGCCCGTGAACGCGCCCGGCTCGTGGCCGAAGACCTCGCTTTCAAAAATGCTCTCAGGAATCGCGCCGCAGTTGACGGCGACGAAGTTGTGCTTGCGGCGGTGGCTGAAGTCGTGCAGGCAGCGGGCCACCATTTCCTTGCCCGTGCCCGTATCGCCATAGATCAGCACGTCGGCCGGTTCGTTTGCTACGTCGAGTATCAGGCGCCGTATGTCGCGCATCGCCATCGAATTACCCAGTAAGCGCGCCTCGATGCCACCGCCGTCTTCGAGCTGGCGGCGCAGCTTATGCACTTCCAGGGTCAATCGCCGCGTTTCCAGCGCGCGCAGGATGACGTCGACCAGTTGCTCGGATGAGTAGGGTTTTTCGATGAAATCGTAGGCGCCCGTGCGCATGGCGTGTACGGCCATGGTGATGTCGCCGTGGCCGGTAACGAGGATCACGGGTAGGTTGGCATCGAGCGTCTTGATCGCTTGCAGCAATTCCAGGCCGCTCATGCCGGGCAGGCGCACGTCGCTGACCACGATGCCGGGGAAATCCGGCGTCAGCAGTTTATACGCCAGCTCGGCCGAGTGGAATGCCAGCACGTCCAGGCCGGCCAGCTGCAGGGCCTGTTCGCTGCCTTCGCGTACGGTGGGGTCGTCTTCGACCAGCAATACCTTCAAGCCGTCAAACATGTTTTTCCTCCTGCGTTGCAATCTGTAGTTCGATGGTGAAGACGGCGCCGCCGCCGGGGGCGTTTTCGGCGCGCAGCAGGCCGCCGAACTGGCGCGTGATTTGGTCCGAAATGGCCAGACCCAGACCGAGTCCCAATCCTTGCGGTTTTGTCGTGAAGAACGGTTCGAACAGGTGCTCGTACACTTCCGTCGACAGGCCCGGCCCCGTATCGGCTACATGGATCAGGACGCGCTCCGGCGTGCATTCGACGCACACGCGCAGGCTGCGCACGTCGCTGCCGTTCATGGCGTCGAGCGCATTGGCGTACAGGTTCACCAGCACCTGTTCCAGGCGGTTGCTTTCGCACATGGCGAAAATGTCTTCCGGCGGCAGGTGCAGGGTGAAACGTACATTTTCAACCTGCAGCCGCCGTTCTACCAGAAACAGGGCGTTGCTGATTGCCGTGGGAATCGAGACGGACGTCAGGCTGGTGGTCGACTTGCGCGCAAAAATCTTCAATTGACCTGTAATGGTTCCCATCCTGGCTGCAATTTGCGAAATCTTCGCCAGATTGCGCCGCGCATCGTCGAGCCGACCCCGTTCCAGCAGGATGACGGCATTGTCAGACATGGTACGCAGCGCCGTCAGCGGCTGGTTCAATTCATGCGTGATGCTGGCTGACATCTGGCCCAGCACAGCCATCTTGCCAGCCTGAAACAGTTCATTTTGCGTGATGTGGAGTTTCTGCTCAGCCTTGCTGCGCACCTCGATTTCCTGGCTCAGGCTTTGCGTCATGGCATGCAGTTCTGCGGTGCGTTCTTCGACCATGGCTTCCAGGTTGTCATAGGCATGCTGCAGGTCTTCGCGGGCACGCAATTTTTGCGTCACGGCTGCGCGGCGCTGGCGCAGGTAAAAGAACAGCAGCATGAAAAAGCCCAGTAGCACGCAGGAGAAAGCTGCCGCCGCGCGCGCGCTGGCCTTGGCCTGCGCCAGGTCGGACAAATAGATGAAGGTCCAGCCTTGCGGGGACTTGAGCTTGATCTGCGTCATCACGCTCGAACTGGTCTTCGTTGGCTTATCGGCGTGTTCCTGTTCGCGCACGCTGATCACGCGCGCCCCATTGCCCAGCTGGCGGTCGGAAACGAAGGGGATGGCTGCCAGCTGCTTCGAGTAATACTGGCGCGTGCGCTTGAGCTCTTCGACGACGGCGGGTGACAGCGGCGCCAAGGTTTTGTACTTCCAGTCCGCCATGGAGCTGAGGAAGATCACGCCGTGCTCATCGGCCAGCATCACCTTGTCGGCACCTTGCACCCAGCGTTTTTCCAGGGTTTCCAGGTTTACCTTCACCGTTGCCAGGCCCAGCATGCGTCCATTCTGGTAGATGCCGTGGGCAAAGAAGTAGCCTGGCTCCAGCCGTGTCGTACCCACGCCGTAGAAGCGGCCGGGCGTGCCGCGCAGGGCATCCTGGGCGTAGGGCCGGAAGGAAATATTGTCGCCGATAAAGCTGTCGTCTTGCTGCCAGTTGCTGGCGGCCCGCGTGTTACCGTCGAGGTTGCTGATAAAAATCGTCGATGATTTCGCCTGGGCATTCATCTGCTCCAGATAATGGTTGACCGTATCGACCAGCGCCGGGTCTTCCGGGTGCTGCAGCAAGCGGATGACGTCGCGGTTCAGTTCCAGGGTCTTGGGCAGGAAGTCGTATTTTTCCAGCGCATTTTCCAGGCTGCTGACGTACACCTCGAGGCGCTGCGCGCCGCTCGCTTGCAGCTTGTCGATGGCGATGCGTTCGGTCCAGAAATACACGAGCCAGACGGTGGCCAGGCAGGCGGCCAGCACCACGCCCCAGGCCAGCGTTTCGCGGGCCGAGCGTTGCGACAGGCGCTGGCGCCAGGAAAGGGAGGGTTTATTACTGCTATGCATAAAATCAGTTGCCAACTTGCAAGAACCCACAGTATCGCATTTAAGTAATTGCGGAAATAAAAAAGCCGCCGGATATGCATCCGGCGGCCTGCGCTGTCACTAGCCGCGATTAGAAAGTATGACGCATGCCCAAGTTAAAGCCGCTGGTGCCGGTGCCATCGTCGGTGGCATTGCCGACGACGAAGGTGGCGCCGTTCTTGTTGCTGATGTGACCGTAACCGGTGTACAGGTCGCTGCGCTTGGACAGGGCGTAGAACGCGCCGATGGCCCACTGCTGGGCGTCACGGTTAGCCTTGCTCTTGTCGTTGTGACGGATGTACGACGCGACCAGCTTGGTGGCGCCGAACGGGGCGCTGAAGCCAACGAGGATGTCGTTGCTCTTGCTGCTGTCGATGGCGCGGTTGTCGGCATAGCCGAAGTTACCTTGCAGCACGCCAAAGTCATAGCGCGTGGCCAGCAGGGTGTTGCGCTTTTGCTTGGCCTGCAAATCTTCCGCGCGGTGGTGCGTCAGGGTCACGTTCAGCGGGCCGTCGATGTAGTGCATGGCACCGCCCATGCTGCGGTTTTTTGCATTGTCGCCGGGGACTTCGCCAAAGCCATACGCCAGTTCGCCCGACAGCTTGTTCCAGGTCGGCGTGCTGTATTGCAGCATGTTATCGACGCGGTAATTCGTCGCCATAATGTTCGACGCCGTGCCAGCGAGGCCGATGACAAACGGATCGGCCACGTCGCGCAGGGCCAGGTAGTACGGAGAATACTGGCGGCCCAGCGTGACGGCGCCGGCGCTGCCGGTCAGGCCGACGTAGGCTTGGCGGCCGAACAGCCGGCCGCCCTGGCCCGAGGTACCGGTATCGATATTGAAACCGCTTTCCAGCACGAAGGTGGCTGCCAGGCCGCCGCCCAGGTCTTCCTTGCCTTTGAAGCCGATGCGCGAACCGGAGGCCACGCCCGAGGCGACGCGGTTCACGCGATCGCCGGCCGCGTCCTTGTCGAACACCAGGCCCGCATCGGCCACGCCGTAGATGGTGACGCTCGATTGCGCCAGGGCACCGCCGGAAGCTGCGCCAAGGGCCAGCAGGGTAAACAGGATTTTTTTCATGAAAATCTCTCTCGTAAGTTGGAATGACTACTGATCGCACTATCTGACTGCTTGTTACTCAACATGGACAACAATGGCCCGCTTGTGGCGGGCCATGGCGCTATCAGGCTTTGCTAGCGTGGTCAGCTTCGCCCCAATGGCTTTCCGTGTTCTGGTTGGCGGCGTTGGCCGCAGCTGCTTCTTCTTCGGTGGCCAGGCCACCTTCCCACTTGGCGACGACGGCCGTGGCGACGGCATTGCCGACCGCGTTGGTGGCCGAGCGACCCATGTCGAGGAATTGGTCGACACCCATCAGCAGCAGCAGGCCCGCTTCCGGAATATTGAACTGGTTCAGGGTAGCGGCAATTACCACCAGTGAGGCGCGCGGCACGCCTGCCATGCCTTTCGAGGTCAGCATCAGCAGCAGCAGCATGGTGATTTGCGTGCCGACCGACAGGTCGATACCGTAGGCTTGCGCAATGAACAGGACGGCAAAGGTGCAGTACATCATCGAGCCATCGAGATTGAAGGAGTAGCCCATAGGCAACACAAAACTGGAAATCTTACGGTCCACGCCGAACTGATCGAGCGCCGTCAGCAATTTTGGATAAGCCGCTTCCGAGCTGGCCGTCGAGAATGCCAGCAGGAATGGTTCGCGGATCAGGCCGACGAGCTTGAAGACGCGCGGGCCGATGACGATGAAGCCGGCACCGATCAGCAAGATCCACAGGCACAGCAAGCCCAGGTAGAAGCCGCCCATGAACTTGGCAAACGTGACCAGTACGCCCAGGCCGTGGGTGGTGATGACGGAGGCCATGGCGGCGAACACGGCCAGTGGGGCCAGGTTCATGATGGTGCCGGTGATGCGCAGCATGACTTGTGCCAGCTGATCGACAACGGCCGTCAGCGTCTTGCCCGATTCGCCCAGGCCGGCCAGTGCGCCGCCGAAGAAGATCGAGAACACCAGCACTTGCAAGATTTCATTGTTGGCCATGGCTTCGATCGGCGACTTCGGCACCAGGTGCGTGAAGAAATCTTTCAAAGTGAAGGCCGCCGTTTTCAAATTGGTCGAAGCGTGTACGTCAGGCAATGGCAAGCCCAGGTTGGTACCCAGCTGCATTATGTTCGACAGCACCATGCCCAACGCCAGCGAAACGAGCGAGGCAACGACGAACCAGCACATGGCTTTCAAGCCGATGCGGCCCGCTGTCTTGCCGTCGCCCATGTGGGCGATACCGACTGTCAGGGTGGAAAATACCAGCAGCGCAATGATCATCTTGATCAGGCGCAAGAAGACATCGGTGACGATGGAAATATTGCCAGCGATCTGAGCGCTGAGCTTGGCGTCGGGGAAGGCAGTATTGCATCCATAACCGACGGCAATGCCGAGGATCATGGCAATCAGGATGTACAGGGTTAATGGCCGTTTCTTTTTCATGTGGACTCCTCCGGTGAAGCGCCGCTGTGAGCGGATTATTGATTGCGAGCAACTCAAGCTTGGAGTCAATATTTCTCAGAAACAAGCCCTTGCGTACTAGCGATTATTTGCAGCAAAACCTGTACATAGCAAAGGATATGCCTGAAATGCTTCTTTCGGATCTAACTTCTTAAGTTGTTGATTTAAGTGAGCTTTTTTGTTGTAAGGATGTTGCAGCTTAGGCTGCTTGCGCGAAATATTGGACGCGCTCAGGCATCGCTGTATGACTTTTCATACGTTAGTGGCGACAGGCTGTGCCTGCGCCAAAAAGACAAGATTATCAGGACAATAAAAAAGCCCCTCCGAAGAGGGGCTTGGTATGGCGCAATACGTGTTGTATCGATCTTAGAACTTCATATTCGCCGTCAGGCTGAACGAACGCGGCTGGCCCGGGGTGTAGCGGAAGCCGGACTTGTTGATGGCTGCCACATAGGTCTTGTCGGCCAGGTTGTAGGCGTTCAACTGCAAGTCGAGGTTCTTGTTGACGCTATAGGTTGCCATGGCGTCGAAGACCCAGTACGCATCCACGCGGGCCGGGGTGCCGACGGCGCCATCGATGCCGCGCAGCATTTCTCCCACGTAACGCGCGCCGCCGCCGATTTTCAGGCCAAACGGCAGGGTGTACGAGGTCCAGCTGCTGAACGATTGTTTCGGCGTGTAGGTGAGGTTATTGATGCCGCTGGCAGTGACGCTGGCGACTCTGTTCGACTCGATCCGGGTGTTCATGCGCGCATAGCCGGCGCTGACCAGCCAGTTAGGCATGACTTCGCCGACCATGCCGATCTCGATACCCTGCACGCGCTTCTTGCCAGTCTGATAGTAGATTTTGTCGACGGGATCTTGTTCCACTTCATTCTTGACGGTGGTCTGGTAGACGGCGGCCGACAACGACAGTTTTTGTTTCAGGAAGTCCCACTTGGTGCCGATTTCCTTGGTGATGGTTTCCTGTGGGTCATATTTCGGGTTTTGTGCGCTGCTGGCGCCGGCGCTCAGGGTAAAGTTAGTGCCCGGTGGCGCTTTTGACGTGGCCAGCAAGGCATATACGCTGCTGTCCGGCGTCGGCTTGTACAGGGCCGAGATCTTGCCGTTGGCTAAGGTATCGCTGAGGGTCAAATGGGTGGGAATCGGCGTGCCCACTGGCAATGTCTGTACCGCAGGCGCGGTCACGGCTG
This sequence comes from Janthinobacterium lividum PAMC 25724, assembly GCA_000242815.2. GTDB lineage: Bacteria > Pseudomonadota > Gammaproteobacteria > Burkholderiales > Burkholderiaceae_D > Janthinobacterium > Janthinobacterium lividum_D. Next base: position 51,875 of record AHHB01000048.1, on the reverse strand, counting down.
TTTGCAAAGCGACGGCGTCATAGGTGGTGTTGAAATGGTCGAAGCGCGCGCCGCCGTTGAAGATCCACTTGTCGCCGAACTTGATGGTGTCGAAGAGATACACGCTTTGCGTGTTGAATTCGCCTTGGGTGAAGGCGCCGCTGCGCACGGGATTGCGGCCGGTGACGGTGTCATGCGGGTTTGGATTGTACAGATTGGCAGCTGGCAAGGTACCCAGGCTGGCGGCGACATAGCCGTAGTTGGTCTGCTTTTCGCTGGTGAACTCGGCGCCGGCCACCACGGAGTGCTTCAGCACGCCCGTGTCGAATTGTGCGCTGACCACGGTTTGGTTGGTCAAAATCGTATTTTCCTGGTCCTTCACGGTGGGCAGCGAGCGTGCCAGGGTCCAGCTCGACGGATCGTTGGCGACCGGCGTTTTCAGGTTGGCGGTGTTGCCCATGAAGGCTGTCAGCAGGTAGTCTTGCTTGGTCTTGCCGTAGCGCGTGGTGTTCTGGATTTGCACGTTGGGCAAGAAATCATGGTCGATGCGCAAGGTGCCCATGTCGGCCTTGATCTTGTCGTAATCGGCGACGGAACCGTAGAAATTCTTTGGATCGACGCGCGCTGCGCTGTTCAGGAAGGTACGTACGACCGGATTCGTCTTCGAGACGGTGTCCGGCGTCGAGTAGCCTGGCAAGCCGATGGTCGGCACGAGGCCGTCGGGTATATTGTCCTGGTCCACGTGCAGGTAGCTGGCCGTGACGCGCGTTGGCTTGCCGATGCCGAAGGTGACGGTCGGCGCGAAGGCCCAGCGTTTGTTGGTGACTTCATCGCGCGACGGGCTGCCGCTGTCTTGCGTCATCAGGTTCAGGCGCATGGCCGTGCCCGTATCGCTGTCGAGGACGCGGTTCACATCAGCCGTGGCGCGCTTTTGCTTGCCGCTACCGGCTGTCAGCAGGGAGTTGAACGAGTTCTCCATGGTGGCGGTCTTGCTCACCAGGTTGATCGAGCCGGTAGGCGAACCGCGGCCGCTGTCCGTGCCCGCAGGGCCCTTGAGTACGTCGATCTGTTCGATGTTGAAGACGTCGCGCGAGATGGAACCCACGTCGCGCACGCCATCGACATAGATGCTGCTAGACGCATCGAAGCCGCGCATGTAGACGGCGTCGCCGGTGTTGGTGTTACCGTTTTCGCCGAGGAAGAAGGTGCCCACGCCCGGCGTGCTGCGCAGCGCATCCGTCAGGGTCAGCGCGCCTTGCTGCTCGATCAATTCTTTCTTGATGACAACGATGGTTTGCGCCGTATTGACCAACTCTTCCGTGTATTTTGGCGACGAGGCTTTTTCAGCCTTGAAATCATTTTCCTTGGAACCCACGACCTTGATTTCGTTCAGGGTTTGCTGCGCTGCCGGGGCACTCTGGCCGGCCGGGTCGGCCGCCTGGGCGGCGACGGGCAGCAGCATCACGGCCAGGGCGGCGCCGAGGTGCTGGTTGAAGCGGGTAGGGGCGTTTTTGCGGCTCTTGATTGCCATATTGCTCTCTCGATAAGTTCAGGGTAGTGGTTCCTGGCTGGCTCTGCGACGCGGTGTTGGCACGCGGGCAAGTGGCTGGCGACGGAGACGGAATAGACATATTGTAATAAATGGGAGTCGTTTCGTAAATGAGAATCGTTATCAGTATCGTTTACGCAACGGATTGGCGATGCCGCCAAAAAAAATACCCGCATGGCGTATGAGTGCTTGCGTTGCTGGCCGGCCGCTGCTATATGCGCAAGCCTCCTGGCGCGGGAGTATCGGGGGAGTATCGCGGGAGTATCCTGGTAGTATCATAAGCAACCTTGACCAACCTCATCCCAGCATGCTGCATACTCCCGATGCCTTTGTCGCGCTGATCGATGCGCCCGAACCGGCCCCGGCCGCCACCGAGATACTCGCGTTTGTCTTTCACCGCGGGCGCTTGCTGTTGCATACGCCGCAATTGCGCTTGCCCACTGCCGCCGAGGTGGCTGTACTGGGTATCGCTGTCGGCGTCGACCGCGCGCAGCCCGTGGGTCTGTGGCAGGGCCGCTATTGCCAGACCGTCTGGACCGATGAGGAGTCGCTGCCCGCCGATAGCCCCCTGGCCTGGCACGGCATGCGCGCGCTTTTCAATGCCGTCGATGATGCCTTGCTGGGCCTGGCCAGCCGCGCCGCGCAACTGGCCGAGTGGGCGCGCACGCACCGCCATTGCGGTGTCTGCGCCACGCCCATGCAGCGCACGCGCGGTGAACGCTGCTTCACGTGCGCCGCCTGCGGCATGCTGGCGTACCCGCGCATTTCGCCGGCCATGATGGTGCTCATACGCAAGGGCGAGCAAGTGTTGCTGGCCATGCACAAGCACTCGCCATCGCAGCGTTTCAGCCCACTTGCCGGTTTCCTGGAAGCGGGCGAATCGATCGAGGAAGCCGTGCACCGCGAAGTGATGGAAGAGGTGGGCTTGCGCGTGCATAACTTGCAATACTTTATGAGCCAGTCCTGGCCGTTCCCGCATTCGCTGATGATCGCGTTTACGGCCGATTACCTCGATGGCGAGATTCGCCTGGACGACAATGAGATCGCCGAGCGCGCTGGTTCGGCCCCGGCGATGCCTGGCCGGAAGCGAGTTCCAGCGTGTCGATTTCTGCGCTGCTAGTGCGCGCGCACCGCCCGCCGGCAGCGTAGTCATGCAAGGGGCTGCCGGGGCAGCGCCTGCCGCATTTTCTCGCCTTTTCTTATACTCGACGCCGCCCTGACGGCGTCCGCCTGCAATGCGCTGTCACCGCTTTCCCGCGTCTGGGGCCGCCGCGATCTAGCCGCACATCGCCGTGACTGCCCTCAGGCAGCAAGGCTATGCATCAGTAGCGATAATCGTTGACAAAGTGCTTGGTGAAGTTGTACTTGCTGCCGCCGTCGAGCAAATCGACCAGGCGTTTTGGCGCTGCGGCCGACATGAAGGCGTCGGCTGCGCCGCCCGTGCTGCGAAACCGCATGCCCGGGCTGAGGATCTGGTTGGCGCCGATTTTCAGGTGCTGGAAGCTTTTCGTCTTTTCATTGTTGAGGATGAAGTGCAATTCCTGCTTGAAGGTCAGGAAGGGAATCTTCAGCCACCAGCCTTCGTCCGTGCCATAGCTGGCGACGCTGGCAAAATGCGTGTTCTTGTCCGTCAGGGTCGGCTTGCCCAGGCGGTCGTTGATGCGTTTCATGGCTTCATTCTTGGTCATGCTGTTCTTTCGTGATTCATCGTGTATCCGGTGCGCATTTTGACACAGGCGCGCTACCCTCGGCGGTTTTGCGGCAGCCTATCTACGTACGTTTTTATTGCAGCGCAATATCAATTATTGCAACATATTAACAACAATAAGGGAAAAACATTGCTTCCCGGCATAGTCAAAAATATTAGTTCGAGCGTATGCTGGGTCGTCTGAACGGTGCCGCAAGAGCACCGTCGCCGCCGCATACCTGGCCGCAGAGCCGGGTAAGCAACAAGCCCCTTTGCCGCACATACAGTTGGAGACAGCACATGAAGAAATTGACGTTTCGGCAGAAGTTATGGATTCCCCTGATTTGCAGCCTGATATGCATCAGCGTAATTTTTGTCTATAACGCGCTGGAAATTCGCAAGATTCGCATCGAAGAGCGCAGCGCCGACCTGAGCAATGCCGCCGACTTGGGTCTGGGCGCCGTCAAGATGTTCGGCGACCTCGCCGCCAGCGGCGCCTTGACGAAGGACGAGGCGCAAAAGCAGGCCAGTGCCGTCATCAAGAGCATGCGTTTTGGCGAGACCGGTTATTTGTCCATCATCAACCTCGACGCCATTGTCGTCATGAATCCCGCCGCGCCGCAAACTAACGGCAAGAATATGGCGGACTTCAAGGATGCCAACGGCACCTATCTGTATCGCGACATCGTTGCCGTCGGCAAGAGCGATGCCGGCAAGGGTTTCGTCCACTATTACTTCCCCCGTCCGGGCCAGAAAAATCCGGAACCGAAGATGAGCCGCGTGGTCGCTTACAAACCGTGGGCCTGGACCCTGGTGGTGGGCGTCTACATGGACGATATCGACGCAGCCTTTCGCCAGTCGCTGTTGACCTCGCTGGGCGTGCTGCTGCTGGTATGCGCGCTGCTCGCTGCCATCGTCGTGGCGATCAACCGCAGCCTGCGCCATGCCATGGGCGGCGACCCTGAATATGCGGCCGAGGTGGCGGAAAAGATCGCCAACAACGACTTGAGCGGCAATGTGCGCACGCATGCCAACGACCGCCACAGCGTGCTGTATGCGATGAAAACTATGCAAGCCAATCTGGTCGATGCGATCAGTGAAATCCGCCATAGCGCCGATACGATAGCCACGGCATCGAGCGAGATTGCCAGCGGCAATATGGACTTGTCGGCGCGCACGGAAATGCAAGCCAGTGCGCTGGAAGAAACGGCCGCTTCGATGGAGGAATTGACCTCGACCGTGACACAAAATGCGGGCAATGCCGAGCAGGCGAATGCGCTGGCGCAGTCCGCTTCGGCCGTGGCCCGCCAGGGCGGCGCCGTGGTGTCGCAAGTGATCGGCACCATGGACACCATCAATGCCTCGTCGCGCAAGATCGTCGATATCATCGGCGTTATCGACGGCATCGCCTTTCAGACCAATATCCTGGCCTTGAACGCAGCCGTGGAAGCGGCCCGCGCGGGCGAGCAGGGGCGCGGCTTTGCGGTGGTGGCGTCGGAAGTGCGTAATCTGGCCCAGAGGTCCGCTGGCGCAGCGAAGGAAATCAAGGAACTCATCGGCGCTTCCGTCGACAGTATCGCAGCCGGCAGCACCCTGGTCGCTCAGGCGGGCACGACGATGGATCAGGTAGTGGCCAGCGTCTCGCGCGTGACCGACATCATGGCCGACATCACGGCCGCCTCGCACGAGCAAAGCACGGGCATCGGCCACGTCAACCAGGCGATCACGGAAATGGATAGTGTGACGCAGCAAAATGCGGCACTGGTGGAAGAGGCGGCGGCCGCGGCGTCCAGCATGCAAGATCAGGCGGCCGTGCTGGCGCAACTGGTGGCGCGCTTCAAGCTGTCGGCGCAGGAGCCGGCGACGGCGTCGCGCCTGGCTGCCGCTGGCGCGCCACGCGCCGTGGCGAAAAAGCCGCTGCGCAGCCTGGCAGCGCGCTAATTTACTGAGCCGGCGCCGCAGCTGGCGGCGCCGCTTCGAACTCCAGCTTGTCATCGACGACGACGAATTGCCCGACCGGCTGGCCCAGGTCGGCTTGCGGGTCGTTTTCCATTTCCGTCAGATCATTGCAGGTAGTCGTTTGCGCCTGCCACAATTGCTCGCCCATGCGGATATTCCACAGGCCATCGCCAGCCGCAAACAGCTCGACCTTGATGTCGGCCGCTGCCTCGCTCGACAGAATATGCAGGCGCTGGCATTGCGGCAAATTGGTGGCCATCAGCTGTACTTCTACGCTATCTTGCCAAAAATAACGTTGCTGACGGCGTATAGTCAGGGAATGCTCCTGGCCGTCGAACATATAGATGGCGAAATCCTGGACACAGCCTGACAGCAGGATGGATAGCATGACGATCAGGAGTTTGCGCATGGTCGGCTTTCTTGGTTTGTGCTCTGGAATGTTGGGCTGGCTGCGTGACGGCGGCAGTGGGTGCTTACCCTGCCTCGGGCGCCATCTTGTTTTTTGCTGACGTGGCATTATAGCCATGCACACCAGCTGCGGTGCGATAATCTCCAAGCGCGCCCCGCCGACAAGCTTAGCATCCTACCCACACTAAGAGAGCACGATGATCGACCTTTACTATTGGACCACGCCCAACGGGCACAAAGTCACGATGTTCCTGGAAGAAACGGGCATCGCCTACAACATCATTCCCGTACACATTGGCAAGGGCGATCAATTCAAGCCTGAATTTCTTGCCATCGCACCCAACAACCGCATCCCCGCCATCGTCGACCACGCGCCGGAAGATGGCGGCGCACCCCTGTCGCTGTTCGAATCGGGCGCCATCTTGCAATACCTGGCCGAGAAAAGCGGGCAATTCTTGCCGGCGGGCGCACGCGCACGCGCCGAGGTGATGCAATGGCTGTTCTGGCAAATGGGCGGACTGGGGCCCATGGCCGGACAAAACCACCATTTCGTGCAATATGCGCCCGAACCCATCGACTATGCCATCACGCGTTATGTGAACGAAACGAACCGCTTGTATGGCGTGCTGAACAAGCGCCTGGCTGATCGCGTCTTCGTTGCCGGTGACACGTATTCGATCGCCGACATGGCGATTTACCCGTGGATCGTGCCGCATGCGCGCCAGCGCCAGAAGCTGGAAGACTTCCCGCACTTGGCGCGCTGGTTCGCCGCCATTGCCGCCCGTCCTGCGACCGTGCGCGCGTATGCGCGGGCGGCCGAAATCAATGTGCAGCCCACCGTCAGCGACGATGCGAAAAGCGTGCTGTTCGGCCAGACGGCGAAAACGCTAGGCTAAGTGTCAGTTGCTCCTCAGTTACCCCGATACGTGGAAAAGCCGAAAGGGCTGAGCAGCAGCGGTATGTGGTAGTGCTGGTCCGTCTTCTCCACGTGGAATTGCACGGGGATTTCCGGAAAGAATGTTTCCTGTTTCAGGCGCGCATAGTGCTCGCCCGTCTTGAAGACGATGCGATAGTCGCCCGCCTGCATGGCGCTGTTTTCCGGATACATGGCGGCGATGCGCCCTTGCGTATTCGTCACGCCGCTCGACAGTGGTTTCCAGCCGTCGCCCTGCTTTTGCTCCAGGGTCACCGTGACGCCCTGCGTTGGCTGGCCGCTCTGCAGGTCAAGGATGTGCACGCTCAAGGGATTGGCGGCGGCCATGGCCATGCCAGACAGGCTGGCGAAAGCCAGGGCGGCAGTGATTTTTTTCAGATAAGTCATCGTCGTTTCTTTCAGGGTGTGGGGAGATCGAGTTCAGGGACGGCGGCCAAGGCAGCTCGGGCGCAGGCACGGTCGGGCAGGGCGCCACCGCCGCCGGCGACGCCGATGGCGCCCACCACTTGCCCCTGGGCCATCAAGGGCAGGCCGCCGCCCAGCAGCAGCAACTCTGGCATGCTGCTCAAATTGTGCATGTCCGGGTTGCCGCGCGCGGCAACGGCCAGCGTGTAGGTGTCGCTTTTGGTGGACAAGGCCGTGTACGCCTTGCGCCGGCTCGCCTCTGTGTTGTGTGGCCCGACGCCATCGGCGCGTTGCACGACAACGATGTTGCCGCCACGGTCCACTACGGTGACGACGATGTGCCGCCCTTGCGCCTGGCACGCGGCCATGGCCGCATCGGCAAGCTTGCTTGCCGATGCCAGCGACACGTCATTCATGCTGCGCAATTGCGCGTGTGCGGGACTGGCCAGCAGGCATAGCAGGGTACTGCCGAGTAAAAGTGTTTTCATCTGGCATCCTTGGGATAAAGTGACATCAGTATGGCCAGTGTTACCCTACGAGAAGATGATCGCCAGATGACATTTTTATCATCTGCAGCGCGTGGCGCGCGGCGTAAAATAGGGTGATATTCTCATTCGAAAGCCGCCATGCGCATCCTGGTCATAGAAGACGAACCAAAGACGGGCGACTATTTGCTGCGCGGCCTGGCCGAGTCCGGCTTTACGGTCAGCCTGGCGCGCAATGGGCGCGATGGCCTGCACATGGCAGGCACAGAAGCGCCCGATTTGATCGTGCTCGACGTCATGCTGCCCATCATGGATGGCTGGCAAGTCTTGCGCGCGTTGCGGCTGCAGGAGGGTGGCGCGGACGTGCCCGTGATTTTTCTCACGGCGCGCGATGAAGTGCAGGACCGCGTCAAAGGATTGGAACTGGGTGCCGACGATTACCTGGTCAAACCATTCGCCTTTGCCGAACTGGTGGCGCGCATCCGCACTCTGCTGCGGCGCGGACCACCGCGTGAAGACGAGGTCATGCGCATCGGCGACATGGAAATCGACGTCATGAAACGCAAGGTCAGCCGGCAAGGACAGCGCATCACCTTGACGGCCAAGGAATTTGGTTTGCTGCATTTGCTGGCGCGGCGCCAGGGCGAGGTGTTGTCGCGTTCCATCATCGCCTCGCAAGTGTGGGATATCAATTTCGAGAGCGACACCAACGTCATCGATGCCGCCATCCGCCGCCTGCGCAGCAAGCTCGACGATCCGTTCGAACCCAAGCTGATCCACACCTTGCGGGGCATGGGCTATGTCTGCGAATTGCGCGCGCCGTCCGTGCCCGTGGCGCCTGACGCTGGTAGCGCCGCATGACGCTGGCGCAACTGCGTCGCTCGCTGACCCTGCGCGTCACGCTTGTCTTCGTGCTGATCGTGGCGCTCGTGTCGGCCGGCCTGGGCATGCATCTGTACCGTTCATTCGTGGCGGAAATCGAGCGCCGCGACGATATTTTATTGCTGGGAAAACTGCGGCAAATTCAGCAGTTGCTGGGCAATGCGGGCACCCTCGATATCATCCGCGAACGGCCGCAGTATTTCCGCGACACCATGAGCGGGCAAGAGAATTCGCTGGTGCGCATCGTGCGTGCCGATGGCACGCGTTTGATCGATGTCAATCCGCATGGCGAGAACGTGGTGCGTCTTGTTCCCGTGCCTGTCGATGCAGCCGTCACGGCCAACGACATCGCCAGCTGGACCAGCCGCGACGGCTATCCGGCCAGGGTCGTGGCGGCCAGCGCGCGCATCGGCGATCCGGCGCAAATGGCCGACATTAGCGTTGCCCGCGTGTACGGCGACCGCGCGGCCATGTTTGCCGCCTACCGCTGGCAGATCGTCGTCTCCGTCGCCGTCAGCGCGCTGGTGGCGGCGATACTGGCCAGCGTCATGTTGCTGCGGGGATTGCGCCCGCTGCGTAATATCGCTGCCCATGCGGCCCTGGTAAGGCCCGGCAAGCTGGAGCAGCAACTGGAGGCGCGCGGCGCGCCGACAGAACTGTTGCCGTTGATCCAGGCGCTCAATGCCATGCTGGCGCGCTTGCAGGAAGGTTACGCGCGGCTGTCGCAGTTTTCCGCCGACCTGGCGCATGAATTTCGCACGCCCGTTACCAATTTGCTGGGGCAAAGCCAGGTGATGCTGGCGCGTCCTCGCAGCGCGCTTGAGTATGAACAACTGGTGTCGTCGAATGTGGAAGAGCTGGAACGGCTGTCGCGCATGATCGACAGCATGCTGTTTCTGGCGCGCGCGCAGCAAGATGAAATGATACTCGTCAAGCAGGATTTGCCCGTGCAGGACGAGTTTTTAAGGCTGGCCGATTTCTTTGAGGGCCTGGCCGAAGAGCGCGGGCTGGCGCTGGCCTGCCACGGCAGCGGCAGAGTGACGGCCGAGCCGCAACTGCTGCGCCGCGCATTGGGCAATTTGCTGTCGAATGCGATACGCCACGCGGCGCCGGGCAGCACGGTCTTGCTGCGTTCGCATACGACACACGAGGGCGTGGAATTGAGCGTGAGCAACCTGGGGGCGGCCATCCCCGCGCGCCACTTGCCGCATCTGTTCGAGCGGTTTTACCGCGCCGATCCGGCCCGCAGCGATTCGGCCGCCTCCACGGGCTTGGGGCTGGCCATCGTCACGGCCATCATGCAGTTGCATGGCGGCAGCGCGACGGTCGCATCCGACGCGGCCGCCACGACATTTACCCTCGTTTTCCCGGCGTAATTGACTGGGGTGGTGTCGGATTAGCGAGGCGAAGCCACGCGTAATCCGACAAGAGCCGCCAATAATATTGTCGGATTACGTGGTTCCGCATGGTCTCGGGGCCGTTATCCCATTTCCACCAAAAACTCATGCATGCCCGTATGCGGCAATTGCGCGCACGCCGGCGCAAAGTGCGGCAACTGGCCCCACAGCAAGGGGTTGCCGACGATGTACACATGATGCTGGGCGCGTGTCAGGGCCACGTTGAGCAGGTTCGGCGTACTGGCCGCCCATTGCGCGGCACCAGCCGTACTGTCGTCGGCACCGAGGACCAGCATCACCACGCTTTGCTCCTTGCCCTGGAAGGTGTGCACGGTGCCCACCATCTGGCTGCTCCACTGGCGCAATTCGTGCGCCGTCGGCGCCTTGCCATAGCCGAGGCGGCGGTCCCAGTCCAGGTCCATGATGCGCGAACGTAATTCGTTGCGCACCGCCTTGAATGGCGTAATCACATACATCTCGGGCAGCTTGCCGTCGCGGCGGTAGAGTTTCAATAACACTTCCAGCACGAAATCGAGTTGCACCGGCACTACCTGCTTGTAGCTGACGGGGCCGACGGCGTCGATCCAGCGGCTGGGGCCTCGCGTCAGGCCGCGCGCGCTGGCCGGCGGTGTGCGTTGGCTCAAACCGTAGACCATCTTGTCTTCATACGCGATGCTGTTGGCCAGCGAAAACATCGGCTCGACGCAGCGGCGATGCACGCGCAGGGGGCTGCCTATCCACAGCGGCTGGGCGCTGCCGGCGCCGACATGCGCGCCATAAGCGTTGGCTTTGTCGGCCAGCGTCTGCACGGAAACGGCAGTCGGCGCGTAACTGCCATCGCGCGTATGCGGCGACAGGGCCGACAGGCTTTGCACGAGGCCGGCCGGCACCGTAAATACGGGTTCAATCTGCAGTGGGTCGCCCACGATAACGGCGCGTTTGGCGCGCCACAGACTACCGAGCGCCGCTTGCGGCACGGCTTGGCCCGCTTCATCGATGAATAGCCAGCCCAGCGATTCGGCGCCCATGCCCTGGAATTGACGCGCGAACGAAGCGAACGTGGTCGATACGACAGGCACTACCATGAACAGGCTGTGCCAGACCATGGCGATATGCGACGGGTCGTAGGCACGTTTGTTTTTGAGCAATTTCGACACGGCCAGCAAGTTGCCGCCAAAGCCGGGGCCACCTTTTTTCGCCACTTCCGCCAGCCACGCTTCGTGCAGGGCCAGGGCCTTGGCAAACAGGCGCGAGCGCAGTCGCGCCAGCGCCGGTTCATGCCACAGGCCGTCAATTTGCAGCGCGTCGCCGTCCAGCTCGTCCAGGCTCGCCGGCGCGATGATGGTGGGAAAGCGCATGCGCGCGCGGCGCAGCAATTCCGTGCTGTCATCCCATTCGCGCTGGCGCGATTGTGCCGTGCGCAGGGCGATGTGCAGGCTGTGGCGTGCGCGCTCGCAGCGCGGCTCCAGTTCGCCCTTCAGCAGCAGCTTGATAGCGGACACGTCGCGCGCGGCCTGGCGCTGCGCTTCGGCGTTGGCGATGACGGCGTCCTTGTAAGCGCGCGCTGCTGTGGTGCGCAACAGACGGGAAAAGAAACCGGGCTGCGTCAGCGCTACCAGGCGTTCTTCTTCCAGCAAGTCCTTCTTGCTGGCGAGCAAGGTGTCCTGCTGCGCCAGCGCTGTGGCCAGGGCGCCATTCGCAGCATCCATCTCTTGTTCGGCAGCAATCAGCGCTTGCTGGCTGGCCTGGATGAAGTCAGCTTCCGTGCAGGTGCCCACGGCTTGCCACAGGGCCGCATATTGGGCTTGTTCGGCCAGCGTCTTTTCCACCACGTGTTGCGTTTCGCGAAACTCGCGCGCCGCCTGGGCGAAGCTGACGCCCTGGTAGCTGGCCAGCCATTGGCGGATATTCTGTGCGTTCGACGTCTTGCGCGCCGTACTCTTGTCCCAGTCGTCGTCATAAAAATTGCTGACGAAGCGGCGGCGGTTTGCGCTATTGCCCAGCGCACAAGACATCAAGCCCCACGGCGCTTCCGTCTCGCTCAAGGCGCGGTTGGCGCCATTGCCGTCTGCCATGACGCGGCGCGCGACGCTTTCAAAATAGCGCGTGCGCGCCCATTCCTTGCCCAGCTGTTTCGGTTTCGGCAGGTCGCCGGAAATGTTTTCCACTGCCGCATTATTCGACGAGGCGACGACCATTTCAAAGCCCGTCAGTTCCGGGCGCAAACGCGCGATGGTAATCGGATCGCGCACGCCTTCGAAGGCCACGGCCACCTTGCCGATGAAGGCGTCGCCAGCGCGGTCCAGGCAGGACAGCACGGCCGCGCGGCGCACGATGTTGTCGGCGAACAATTCGCGCAATAACGTTGTCTTGCCCGTGCCCGGTGGCCCGTTGACGGAAAAGATGCCGCGTTCTTGCAAGCCTGTGCGCGCGCCGTGGATGGCGAACTGCTGCATCAAGCTCATGGCATAGCTGGCGTCTTCCAGCCAGTGTCCCCGGTTCATATTGGCCGGATTGAGCATGGCGGCCAGTGCCTGGCGTCCGGCCGGGCTGTACAGGTCGATGCGTTCGTCGTGCGCCAGCGGCGTCAGATAGGCGGCCACGGTGGCTGGAAGCTTGCCGCCGCGCAAGGCGCGGATGATCTGTTCCAGGTCATCGAGGTAAAAGCTGTTGAGGATATCGATCGATGTTTCCACCGCGTCGCCAAAGTCCAGGCTGCGGCTCTGGCTCGACTCAAGCGTCGCGGCGTTCGCCACGGCGGCGCGTTTTTTGCGCGTGCGTAATTCGAGCACGGCCAGCGGTTGTCCGGCCGATGGGTGAAAACCGGCCCAGTCGCGCAGCAGGTCGGCCAGGGCCGCGATTTCCATGCCGGACAGCGGAGATGAGCTATTGCCCGCTTCGTCCGTCACTTGCTGCGGCGTGCGGCTGGCGGCGAAATTGCGCAAGCTGTCCTGCAGTACCAGCTGGCTATCGCTGAAGGCGTCCAGGCTCAGGCCCGACCAGTCCGGTGTACGCGCGCGGCCCAGTGCCCACGGCAAGGTCGATACGGACACGGGGTCGAACTGCGGCTCACCGAGTGCATTCAGGGATAAGCGGGCAAAGCAGGAGCGTCCCAGCAGTTCCGTTTTTTCTGTTTCGGCCAGCTTTTCCGGGCCGTTGGCCGGCGGGCACGCCTGCAAGATTTCCGCCTTGTCGAAGACGCCCAAAAAGAGTTGAAAGCCTTCAATTTCACGGTCGGACGGGACTTGCCATTGCGTGGCGAACTGCAGCGGCAGTTGCGCCAGCTGTTCGCGGTGCAGGAGACGCACGGTGGACTGGTCTTCAACGTCCGTGATTTGATTCAGGTCAAACGGGATAAAGAATTCGATCTTGTGCCAATACTCCAGGATAGCCAGGAGGCGTTGCTGTTCTGCCTGATTCATGATGACCAATAGTTTGTAAAGCGAGCGGGGATTGTAAAGCGTCTGCGCGCTGCACGTTTTGCACTTTCGCCTATTGCGCGGGCTTTGCCGCAAAAAAAGTGCTGTTTGCAGACGAAAAAAAAAGTCAGCCGGTAACTTCCTGCCGGTCCTGCACGTCTGCGGGGGCTTGCCATGACTTGGCACGTTTCCCATCGGCTCTCGGCAGCAGTATTGCTGCGCCGCGCCACTGCGCACTGAGTCGTGGGACGTGTGACGGCTGGCGCTGGTGGGGGCGCCCTGAAAGCGTGGCGCGAGTGCCTTTCCTTAGTGCCCGGGATGGTTCGGGATGATGAACAGTAGGTCCGTTTCGCCGATGTCCACGCCGGCCTGCGATAGCAGCGTGCTGGCTTGGCCCCGGTGGTGTGTCTGGTGATTGAAGAAATGCATGAGCAGGCTGAAGAACTCGCGCCGGTTCTGCCCCTTGCTGTTGCGGTAGTCGAGCAAATGGTCGAGGTCTTCTTCCCTGATGGAAGTGCTCCAGTCGACGATGAGTTGGTCCAGCCACAAGCGGTGTGCGTGCATGGCGGAGAAATCCTCGGCCGCGAACAGCGGCTGCGTCAGCGACGTGGGCGGCGTGATGGCGCGGATGGGATCGAGCCGGGGAAAGCTGGCTGGATGCTTGGCATAGCGCTGCAGCCACAGGGTGTCGCCCACCATCACGTGGTTCAGCGTGGCGAGCAGGGAGCCGAAATACGCGCCCCGCTCGCGCTGCAGTTCGCCGGGCGGCAGGCTAGCCGCCGCCGCGTAGACCTTGGCATTCATCCACTGGTTGTAATCGGCCATCAGGCCAAGGTGGGCACAGCGCTGCATGATGATTGCTCCAGTGTATGGCGGCTATGATGTCAGATTGATGTCAGACGGATTTCAAAAATGCGCGTATGCCGGCGAGCAACATTTCAATGGCCATCGCCGTCAGAATCAAGCCCATCAGGCGCTCGAACGCCGTCATGACCCTAGGACCGAGCGCGCGCTGCAAGCGTTCGGCGCACAGGAAGACGGCCAACCAGACGATGGCCACGGCCGTTAGCCCGGCCACGTGGGCAATGACATCGTTCATTTCGTGCGAGGAAAATAGCAACACGGTAGCCAGTGCCGACGGGCCAGCCAGGGCGGGGATGGCCAGCGGCACGATGAACGGTTCGCCGCCCATCTCGTGGTCGCTATTGCCCGCGTTGGGCTGTGGAAACACCATACGCATGGCGATCAAGAACAGGATCACGCCGCCGCCGATGCGCAGCGCCACTTCAGACAATTGCAAGGCGTTCAGGAAATGGCGGCCGAAGAACATGAACAGCAGCAAGATGCCGAAGGCGATCATGCACTCGCGCACTACGACTTTCCAGCGCCGCTCGACCGGTACCCCCTTCAGGGCATTGACGAACAGGGAAACGTTGCCGAACGGATCGGTGACGAGCAAGAGCAGGATAAAAGTCTGGAAGAAATTCTGTGTCATGGTGGTGTGAGTGAAGTCAACGCCGCTGCCAGGACGGGCGCAGTGCGATAGGGCTTGCGATGATAACAAGAGCTGCGGCGATCTCCCATCATTATTGATGCATAGCAGCATTTTTTTTGCGCCGCGATGATTTCTGCCCAGTAAAACGCGGTAGGCGTGTGCCGACATGCTGATCGAGCCCGCCTGTTTCTGCAACAAGCGCTGCAGGCAGAGTCCGGTCGATGCCGGTTGATGCTTAGCGCATCAAAAAAATTGTTTTTAACATACTTGGCATTCCCGCGCGACTGCTCACGGCCGCAAAATCGTAGTTCTGCGCAAAAAACATCATCCGCTTGCTACACAGCATGAAAAGTCCGGCTGCGTATTGCTACTGCCAATCTTTCCATGTATCTTTCAATAAGGAAATAAAAAGTACAGGAAACCCTAACCCTGTTGCCCTGTATTTCACTCCTGACGATAACAAGCGGGCCGCCTTCCCCCTGCCGCCAGTAACGCCGTATCGACCGAATTTTGTCTTGAACCATTGAGAATTGCTCCGCCTATCTGGCGCCTGCTGCTATCCGTACGGCATGCGCAGGCATGGTTGCACCCTTACCAAGGAAAATCGCATGTTGTCGAATATAACAATAAAAATGCGCCTGATTGCCACGATGTGTGTGCTGGGCTTGCTGATCGCCGTACTGGGCTTGATGAGCATCATCAGCCTGAAATCGGCCAATAATAGTCTCAATGAGGTCTTCAGCAATCAGCTGGCGTCGACCCAAGCGATCGGCGAATCGCAAATCGCGCTGGGCCGCGCCCGTTTTACCTTGGACCGCGTTATGGTGCACCCGGATGCGCCCGATGCCAAGGATACCCTGGCGCGTGCAGATCAATTGCTGGAAGTGTCGAACAAGGCCTGGAAGGTGTACCTGGGCCTGCCGCAAGGCGCGGAAGAAAAGCGCCTGTCCGACGACATGGACAAGAATCGCAACGATTTCCTGAATAACGGTTTGCTGCTCCTGAGCAAGGCTTTGCGTGAAGGCAATATCGCGCAAGCCGATAGCTTGATGATGAAGGGCTTGTCGCCCCTCTATACGACTCTGGACCAGGCTTCCGATGCATTGACGCAGCACCAGGCTAGCTTGGCCGCCGCAAAGTATGCGCAAAGCCAGGCCAGCTTCCAAACGCAAGTGAGCATGGCCATCACCGGCATGGTAGTGGGTACCTTGCTGACCATTATTTCCAGTATTTTGCTGCTGCGCGCCATCTTTGGCCCGCTGGAGCAAGTCCTGCGCCATTTTGGTGCCATTGCGGACGGCAACCTGGCCAATGACATCGTCATCACGCGCCACGATGAAATGGGTGCCTTGCTGACGGGCTTGCAGCAAATGCAGGAACGCTTGTCGAGCACCGTACGCGGCGTGCGTGACGGCAGCAGCACCATCGCCACGGCCAGCAATGAAATTGCCTCGGGTAACCTGGACCTGTCCGGCCGCACGGAGCAGCAAGCGTCCAGTCTGGAAGAAACGGCATCGTCGCTCGAAGAGCTGACCTCGACCGTCAAGCAAAATTCCGACAATGCGCGCCAGGCGAACCAGCTGGCCGTGTCCGCATCGGATGTGGCCGTCAAGGGCGGCGCGCTGGTGGCGCAAGTGGTCGAGACCATGGGCACCATCAGCGAATCGTCGAAAAAGATTGCCGACATTATCGGCGTCATCGATGGCATCGCCTTCCAGACTAACATCCTGGCCCTGAACGCAGCCGTGGAAGCGGCACGCGCGGGCGAGCAGGGCCGTGGCTTTGCCGTCGTCGCCACGGAAGTGCGCAACCTGGCACACCGCTCGGCCAGCGCTGCCAAAGATATCAAAATACTGATCGAAGCGTCGGTGCATAACGTGAGTGCTGGCAGCACGCTGGTGAGCCAGACGGGCACGACGATGGACGAAATCGTGTCCAGCATCCGCCGCGTGACCGACATCATGGGTGAAATCAGTGCCGCCGGCCGCGAACAGGAACTGGGCATTGGCCAGATTAATCAAGCTGTGGCGGAAATGGATACCGTGACGCAACAAAATGCGGCCTTGGTGGAAGAAGCAGCGGCCGCCTCGCAATCGATGCAAGAGCAGGCAGCGGCGCTGGCCGAGATGGTCAGCATCTTTAAACTCGATGCCGCCCAGAGCGGCCCGGCCCTCGCCAAGCCTGTCGCGGCCGCCGCCAGCACAGGCTTGAAACGCCCGGCCTTGCGCATGGCGCCGGCCCGCACCGCGGCAGTATCTGCGGCGGCGGCGGCACCTGCGGCAGCTGCAAAACCGCGTCCGGCCAAGCCTGCCGCAGATAACAGCGGTGAGTGGGAAGAGTTTTAAGCACCTGTATCAAGCTGTTGCCGGCCGCATTTTCGGCCGGTGATACTCACTGTTTCGGCAGCTTCGTGCTAGCGCCGTTGCGCCTCACGGCACAACGGCGGCGCCGAGTTCGCTGCCGCTGGTGACGATTTTTAGGTGTTATTGATGCTCAATTATTGCTGCTCCAGGGCCACCTTGCTGCCCTGGTCCTGCAGCAGCGCAGCCTCGGTTAAGGCTTGCGCGCGTGCTTCTTCTGCCGCCTGTTCCGCTTTCTCCAACGCATCGTGGCGCGCCTGCAAGGCCGCCCGGGCGCGCACGAAGACAATCTTAATGGCAGCCATCACGGGTACGGACAGGAAGATGCCCACCACGCCACCGAGCTGGTCGCCGGCCAGCAAGCCGACGATCACCATCAGCGGGCTTACTTCCACGCCTTCGCTCATCAAGTACGGGTTGACCACGTAATCCTGGAATAAACGGTAGGCGGCGATAAAGCCGATCAGCCAGAACACGTGCTCGAAACCGCTGAAACCGGCCACCACGACGGCGATGACGGCGGCCGCCAGCGGGCCGGCAAACGGGATGAATTCGAGTAAGGCAGCAGCTCCCGCCAGTAGCAGGCTGTACGGCACACCCATCAGGGAAAAAGCGATGCTGTAGGACATAAAAGTGGCGATTGACAACAGTAGTAGCGCGCGCACATAGCGCGACAGCAAGATGTCGAGGTCATCGATGATGGCGCCCCAGAGTTTCTTGTTCGGGCGGTTCAACAGGGACAGCAAGCCGTCGCGCATGTCCGGCCCTTCCTTGATCAGCAAAAAGCTCAGCACGGGTACCAGCACCAGATAGATCAGGTTGCTGGCCGCATGCATGACGGTCAAGCCCAGTTCTTTCGCCAGCGGCATGGCTTGTCCCGTGCCGCTACTCAGCTGCGTCTGCATGAACGACAGCAGGCGCGCGCGCAAGGGCTCCATGAATTCCGGCAACGGGATGCGCTCGGCAAAGTTGTTGCCCTTAAGCAGGATCGGCAACTGATCGCTGAGTTTGATCGCCTCTTCCTCGATGCGCGCCCCGAAAATGGAGCTCAGTATCGCCACCAGCAAGATCACCACCAGGAAGACGATGCCGATATTGGCCGTGCGCGGCAGGCGCTTCGGCCCATACCGCTCCAGCAGTTCGATCAGTGGATACACGAGATAGCTGAAGAAAACGGCAAACGTCACCACGATCAGGGTCGAAGAGACCTTGTAGGTGAGAAAGAGCAGGAAGGTGATCAGGAAAGCCGTCCACACCATCTTGGCAACGCGCAAGTTAAAACCGAACATATAATCCTTAGGGCAGAATGCTGCGCAAGCGCGGCTGGCTGGAAGGGCAGGGTGGGCAAGGCATGCACCGGGCCGCGTCGCACGGCCGGAAATCATACCGTAAAATGCTAAAAAGCCATGTTCTTGCGCGTAACGGTAATACTTTCCCCTATCCTCGCTCCCCGTGAACCTATTTTTTGCGCTAGCTGGCGCTGCTCGATGAAACGCCGTCAGCCGCGCGCAATCAAGTGGCATTGAACGCGTAGCGGTTCTTGCCGCTTTTCTCGGCCTGGTACAGCGATGCATCGGCGCGCCGGTAGCTGCGCGACAAATCGCCTTCCTTGTTCAGTTCGGCTATACCGATGCTGACGGACACCTTGCGCTTCGGCGCGAAAGCCGCCTCGACACTGTCGACCAGCTGCGCGGCAAAGGTACAAGCCGCATTCGCATCGTCCTGGTAAATGATGGCAAATTCCTCACCGCCTAGGCGGCCGCACAGGTGCCCGCCCGATAGCTCTGCGATGATGTCCGCGACCTGTTTCAGCACCTCGTCGCCTACTTCATGGCCGTATACGTCGTTGATTTGCTGGAAGTCGCCTATGTCATCATCAAGAAATAAGCGGGCGTGTGCGTCGTCTGTTGCAGGAGGTGGGCGCTTTTCGTAAACATGCGCCGGTTGTTGAGCCCGGTCAAGCCATCCTTGTAAGCCATCGCTGCCAGTTCGCGATGGGAACGATAGTTGTTAATGCGCAAGACGAGGAAATTGATATTCAGCGCCAGGCCGATGACCACGCTGATGCTGACGGTCAGCACCGGCCAATGCTGGTCCGCACGCCCAGTATGGACGGGAAACTGCCCTACTCCCAGGATGGTCTATACACATAGCGATACACCCAAGTAATACGCGATGCCGCTGAAGATGGGGGCCGTCGTCAGCGTGATCATCACGCCTAGCGGCAACACCCAGAAAGCGGGTTCTTCCGTTCCCAGCATGAGTACGCGAAAACCGAAGCTGATGAACAGTACGCTGACGGTGCCGCAGGCGATGGTGGTGTGCAGCGACTTGGCATACTTGGTCAGCAGCAGCCCCACCAGCATGCCTGCCAGAGCCATCTCCGCTTGTGCAGGGTCGATCGGAGTGCGCGGTAGGGTCAGGCTGAACGTCACCAGCCAGCAAGCCATACCAAACGTCAGTATGGTTATCGAAATAAAATGCAGTTCCTTGAAAAAGCGCTGCTGCTGTTCCGGCTCTCCTAAAAAGAACAGGTAATACAAGGCAGGAGACAGGCTGCGCGTAGTGAACATTGTATTTTTCCAGGCAGACAATAAGCCTTGCGGCAGGGACACCTGCCGGCACCGGCGGGAAGTATAACGCGCCTACAAAAGTAGTTGCGCTCAAGAACTAGTGTACTGGTTTCTGGGGTGAGAAGGGTGATACGAAAGAGGAAAAACGATGATCACTTTCCTGCTGTCGCGACATTGTGAAAGGTGTTGCCGAGCCGATACAGACTGTCGATCATCGCTTGCCGCAGCAATGCCTGCGCTGCCACAGCGCACTGCCGCTGGTGCAAGCAGAAGGGGCCAAAGTGGCCGAACGGCGCCAGGTGATCGACCTCCCGACCACCGTATTCGATGTCATCGAACATTGCACGCTGGCCGTGACATGCAACTGCGGCCAAGCGTACGTGAACAGATTTCCAGCCGGCGTGAGCAAGACGGTGCAGTACGGCCCCAACGTGCGCGTGTGCGGCAACATCTGACCCAGGGCCAAATGTTGCCGTACGCGGCGCGCACCGCCGAGCTGATCTTTGATGCAGATGACCTCGCGATCTCGCCGGCTATCTTCATGGTGGAAAGCATGATCCTCACGAAGATAAACCAGCACCTTCAATGATCATGGATATACATTGAAATACAACGATATATTATCCCATCAGCTGCTATTGACTACTTAAGGCATTTCATTTTTTTGTGTTTCAATTGGTGCATATTCTGCAGGTAGCCAACTGTAACCATGATCCGCTTTACGCACATGACCTATACCCGGGAACGGCAGGTGGGCTCCAGCAATCCAGCGTTTATCCTTGACTGCATCAGCCAACACTTTTTTGCGTGTCGCATTCGCTTGCATGCTGTCGTAGTCAAATACGATAGCAACATCTGGTCGAGCTAATTGCACGGCATAGCTGTTAACAATATCACCCCATATCAATATACTTTTTCCCTTCGACTCCACTAGAAAAGAGGTATGCCCCAGGGTATGTCCAGGCGTCGGCACAGCCTTAAAGCCAGCAGGCAGGCTATTATCCCCAGCCGTAAATAAATGGAGACGTTTTTGTACCTGATAAGGTGCCAGAGACTTACCTGCTAAAGTGAATGCCCCCTGTTCTGACTTATGTGCTTTAGCCGCCTGCTTGGGATCAAGCCAGAAATCAGCCTCAATCTTGCTGACATAAACTTGAGCACTCTTAAATACCGGTTGTCCATCTGCATCAATCAAACCACAGACATGGTCGGGATGCAGATGGGTCAATAATATGGTGTCTATCTGCTCGAGTTCATAACCTGCTGCACCGATGTTTTTACTAAGCTTACCCAGGTCTTGGCCCAGGCAGGCACCCGAACCCGTGTCTATCAGTATCAGATTTTTATTGGTATGAACAAGAAAGCTGTTAATGGCAGTATTGCTTGTAAAGTTATTTTCCAGCAGTGCTTTAATATCTTTTTGACTGGCACCGGATAATAACTCGGGACTCAAGTGGGATGGTCCATCATAAATAGCTGTCACGGTAAAATCACCAATGGCCCGATGATAAAATCCAGGGGCTTGTGTCGTTTGCACAGGAGGGAGTTGTGCGATAGCCGGTGCAGCAAGAACTGCCACGATCAGTGAGCAAACACAATGCGTCAGAGTACGAGAGATAGACATGGTAAAACTCCGTAAGAAAAATAAAGAAAACCTTAAGTATTTACGCTGAGATCAACTTTCCTGGGCAACGTGAATACTAGGAGGAAAGCAAGCAGAGCGAGCCCGGCTCCTACCGAGATGGCCATTGCCGCACTGTTGCCAAAGCCGAGTGCTACGTTGTCTTGGGTATAGGCCGTGATAGCAGTTTGAATCGCATCGGCTCCCTGATCCGCATACCGTTGTCCGATCGCGCTGGTTTGCTCGGCGGTCAATGGTGCTATCGATAATGTTCCAAAAAAGACACTTCCCACGACAGCAATCCCGGTAGCGCTGCCGAGCCGTTGCACAGTACCGATAATGGCAGCGGCTGCACCGGCCTCGCTGCGTTCAACAGTGGCTACGATAAATTGGGAATTTGCCGCGATAAACAGACCACAACCTATGCCCGCAATAAATAAAGGGGCGGCAATGGTCCATATTGTCAGCGCTGTTGCCGGGATCGTTACCAGCAGTAAGCAGAGTATGACTAACCCTATGGCGAGCAGACCAGTGCCTATAGAGAGCGAGGTCCGACCCCAGCGCGCTGACAGCTTGTGGCTGTAAGAAGCACCAATAATGTCTCCAATAGCAAACGGCAACGAAATCAAACCTGCCGCCAGAGCATTATGACCAAGCCCCGATTGCCAAAAAATGGACAGGGTGAAGAAAATACTGGTGAATGCAGCGAAGTAAACTAGCGCTAAAACAGTCCCCCCAGTGAAGGAACGACGAGTGAATAGATGGGGCGGAACAAGTGGATCACCATTCAGCTGCGCAACCCTGATTTCCCAAAAGGCAAAAATAACGAGAAGGATGAGTCCGGCGGACACCGACAGATAGGACCAAACTGGCCAAGCGCTACCCTGTCCTTCAATGAGAGGAACCAGGATGGCCACCAAGCTCGCTGTTATAAGTAAAAATCCTAGCCAGTCAACCTTGCCTGATATTCTGCGCTCTGTACTTGCAGGCAGAAACATCACTGCCGCGAGCAATGCGACAGCACCCAATGGCAGATTGACCCAGAAAACCAGACGCCAGCCATGGGTTTCTCCGAAGGTTTGAATCAGGATACCTCCCACAATAGGCCCGAGCGCTGTTGACACACCTATCACGGCTCCCATAATCGCGAAGGCTTTGCCTCGTTTGTAGCCTGTAAAGAGCAATTGAATGAACGCGATGACAGCAGGAAAAAATATCCCCCCCGCAAGCCCCTGAATAACTCTGGCGATAATCAGCTGAAAGCTGTTTTGCGCAATACCGCAGGCGAAACTTGCGACAGTGAAGAGGGCAAGTCCAGCACAGAAAATCCATTTATGCCCGAAGCGATCACCTAGACGGCCTGCTGGGACCAACGCCAACCCATAGGCCAGAGCGTAGCCGGAGATAATCCATGACAATGCTGCGTCCGATGTATTCAGGTTCGTTTTGATGCTCGGCAGAGCGATGTTGACAATCGTGGTGTCCAGCAGTGCCATGAACATACCAATAAGCAATATTGCAAGCACCTGCCAAGCACGTTTGGGGGTGACGAGTGAGGTGGAACTGGTGGTCATAATGCGCGATTCCTTCGAGCGCGTTCATCTTCAATAATGTCGGGAAGGGCAGCCAAAAGACCTTCATGCCAGTCAATCTCAGCGCGAAGTCGAAAGGTATGATGATCAACCATCCAGGTTTCAGCGATGCTGATATCACTACGAATTCTGTTGAGCTTAGCGACATGAGCGTTAAGTCTGGCGCGTAGCAACAGGAGTCGTTCTTGAATAATGGAAGGCAGTTCATCAAGCTGATCTGAATAAAACCGGGAAAACACGAGATCGAAAGGATCAGGTTTTAGCACTACTTTGCTCAATCCCTGAAACCCGAGAACGCGAAGAGCTGCCTGCCCAGACTCACTGAGTCGATAAACCTGCCGTTCAGGGTAGTTGCCAATTTTCTCCACACGCTCTTCAATGATCAGCTTTTCCGAAGCCAATCGTTTGAGCGCCCCATAGATCGCACTTGCGGCGAAATCGGTCCACTGGTCGATATGTTCGTCTTCAGCAAGACGAACCAGAGCATGTCCATGCATCGGACCTTGCTGAGCGAGTGACCCTAAGATAAATATTCTGATAGATGACATCAGACTAGTATCGCATGACTAGTATCGTATGTAAACGGGGGAAACCCACTAAATTTTTGTTGATTGCAGCGTACTGTTGACGCCGATCTAACATTGACCCACCAGGGATGCGGACAAACTAGCGGTTTTTAGTCGCAAAATTGTGGCGCCAGCTGCACATACTTTGGCGCCCTACGATGCTAGTAACGTAAGCGGCCAGCCGCCCCACCTATGAATTCGTCATCGGCCTCGTCACACTGGCGCTTTCAGTTATTTCGAGAGGGCAGATAGTGGTCAATTTAGAACGAGCAAAGATCTGAACACCGGAGGCCACGCTGAGCCTGTGGCGTAAACAGGCACGCGAGCAAGGCCGTGCGGTGGCCGGCGATGGACAAAATCCCGAGCAATGGAGTTCCGCCGACAAGTTTGCGGTGGTGCTGGAGACGGCCCCGCTGAACGCGGCTGAATTGGCGGCGTACTGCCGTCGCAAGGGATTACTGATGGAACAGCTGGAACGCTGGCGCAATGAAGTCCACACGGTCTTATCTGCTGGACAGAGCCGAGCTGGCACAACCGAACGCGCGACGGACAAAAAATGCATCCGCGAGCTGGAAAGAGATTTACGCCGCAAGGAGAAGGCATTGGTCGAGACGGCGGCACTGTTGGTGCTGTCCCGATCGGCATGGCTGAGATCGTGTCGTAATGGCGGACCCCGTCTCCCGTTCTTCTTTGGCAGTAGTGATTATTTCCTCTTTCGGTGTTAGCGTTCACGCTGCGATAGATCAGATGCCTATAGCGTAGATAAGCTAAATACGACACTCATCGGACTGCTGCCTGTGTGGCTCACATAGCGTACCGCTCCATGATAAACGAAGGGTGCACCTTTGCCGTTGTGTAGCTTAGATTCACGCACGAACAGATGGATTGAGAGTCCTTTTTGCTCGTGCTCGATAATGTCCCGTCCTCTTTTGTTAATCGGTGTTGTGGAATTTTGGCTTTGCCAATGAAAGGTGCTGTCATCGACCCAGTGATCGAGGTAGCGATGATCTGCGGCCTGGCCTTGCTTATTCAGCGTTACCAGTAACACCATTGTGTTCTTACTGGCCAGCGTCACATGCCCGACATTCCAATTACCGATACTATAGGTTTCGCCAAATAACGGCGCAATATCCTCGCGCTTGAATGCCTGTCCGATGGCCAAATCGAGCGGACTGACAATAGCTTTGAAACGCGCCAGGGTATGCATATCCTCGGTGGCATCCATGTCTTGGTAGTCTGTATTCGTTGCCCGCAGAACATAGCCGTCGTCAGGTGTTTTGACGATATGGCGCAGCAAATATTGGAAGCCATCGCCAGACTCATCTTGACGCTCGATTGCCATCACCGAGCCGGTAATCGAGCCCGCATTGGTGGGCGTAATATGTTCCAGTAGTAGGTAGTCGCCATCTTGAATCGGGTGTTTTCCACCGTTCATCGAATTACCCGATGCTCGGGCGATAAAGTGTCGATGCGGATCGATATTTCCGTAGCTGGTAGGCAGATTTCGGTACTCCTCCGCATCCACAGTCCCGGTCTTAAAGTGGCCGCAAGCGATTCTTAAATTTGGGAAATATGGCAGTGCCGTCAGATTGTTCGCCTTTTCGCTGCGACAAAACGGGATCACATTATTTGTTAAATCTGCTTGGATGCGATGGATTTCATAGGAGGCCAAGCGGTAGTCAATAATCTCTTGCACCATTAGTTCGAAGTTCTCCCGATGGCCGTCATGAAGCGTAAAGACGGCTTCAAATCGTCCATCTTTCATCCGGAAATCGTTATTCTTAGCAGTGCTATTTCCGCCTATCCAAGCGTTGATGGGATTGCTGTGCCAATAGCGCAGCCATGCTTCGCTTTGACCATTGCCTACGCGCAGTGGCTGCGGAAGATCTGCCAGAAGCGCGCGTCGCCGTTGCAGCACTTGCCATGAGCGCTCAGCCAGTGCGGCTGCTGTTGGTGGCGTATGCCAACCATCCATTTCCTGTAATGCCTCAAGCAATACCATCTTGAAGCTCTTGTTCATCGAGGTTATTTCCAGTTCGCGCAAGAAGCTGCGATGTTTGGCTGCGATGACTTGCTCGTTTGCGTCAAGGTCACCCATTGCCTGGACGAGGGCGTACCAATCACCATACTCCTTGCGTATCGCTGGCATGCTGGCGCCAGCCCGGTAAAACTCGGCCAAGGTCGGGCGCCGACCTAAGCTATCGCGCAAGCGATGTACTCGTTTTTTGTTCCTTCGCTGTCCAATGACTTGAGAAACTCGATCAATTTCAAATCGTAGTTGACGAAGCATCCCTCGGGCAGATCAAGCTGATTCGCCTCTGCCTTGCGTGCGAAATCAGCTAATTTTTTATAGCTGGCATCGATCGCAAACAAGGCCTCGGGTTTGTGCAGAAAGCTCTTGTGATTGCCGATAAAGTCCAAAATAACCAAGCGTTCCTTGCCTTCGCTTTTGCGCAAGCCTCGGCCTAATTGCTGGAGGAATAGGATTTTGGACTCGGTAGGGCGCAACATCATGACCGTATCGATAGCCGGCAAATCCACGCCTTCGTTGAACAGATCAACAGAGAAGATCACTGCGAGCCGTCCGTCACGCAGGCGCGCCAGCGCATCGGCACGACTCAGCGGCGAACCGGCATACACGGCAGCACAAGCGATACCCGCTTTGGAAAATTGTGCGGTCATAAATTCGGCATGCGTGACCGAGATACAAAATGCCAGCGTGCGATGCTGCTTATGGCGCTGCCACTCCGTCAGCACATGCTTAGCACGGGCCAGCGTCGCTAATTTATTGCTCAGTTGTTCAAGAACGAAGCGTCCGCTGCGCCAAGGTATCTCGGTGTAATCGACGGAACTGTCGAAGATGCCGTAATAGTGAAACGGTACCAAGAGCTTGGCTTGGATACCGGCAAATAGCCCCCGCGTGAACACCAGATTGTCATCGCACAGCGACAAGATATCGGACTGGTCTGAACGATCCGGCGTCGCCGTTAAACCCAGCAGAAAACGTGGTGAGAAATAGGCCAGCAAGCGTCGATAGATGGGAGCGGCCGCATGATGGAATTCGTCAACGACAATATAGTCGAAATGCTCTGGCGAGTATCGCTCTAAATGGGCTTCTTTCCCTAACGTTTGGACCGAAGCGCATAAGATATCGGCCTCGCTGTCTCTAGTTTGACCAGCGTAAAAGCCGACGCGTGCATCGGGTCGAATGCGTAGGAAAGTTTCAGCGGCTTGATTTAGAATCTCCTCCCTGTGAGCGACAAACAACACCCGCCGCGCTCCGAGTTGTTTGGCATCGAAGGCGGCAAGCCATGTTTTTCCAAGGCCGGTTGCCAGCACGACTAAACCGCGTCGAAACCCTTCATCGCGTGTCGCTTTCAGAGCGAACAAGGCTTCGATTTGTACGGAAGTTGGAACGGGGGGCGCATCTTGTTCCAGGCTACCTGGAGCTACAGCCATCGGCAAGGGAACGCGGCGTGCATCATACTGGGCGATCCATTCATCCGTTAGGGAGACGCAGCGAGGATGAGCGAACAACTCTTCGAATCTGGAGCGTGCTTCAAGATAGCCATTGTCGCCCGGATAATCAATGCGATAGTTCCATTCCAAGCCATTCGTTAGCGCTTGCCTGCTGATATTGCTGGAACCAATAAATGCCGTGCCGCTTAAAACACTCTGGTTATTGAGTTGAGCGAACAGATAGGCTTTGAGGTGAAAACTGCTGCCAGCCGATTGGTACACTTTGACCTGCGCCCCCTGAGCCTGCAACAGCATCAACAAGCGCAAGGCCTCGGTATCTGTCACGTCTAAATAGTCACTCGTCAGCACCCGCATGCGCGCCGGTTGGCGATTCAATTCCTTGTCACCTCTGAGTGCGCTTTGTAGGTCTGGCAGCAGCAAGCGTAGTCCTGTCGTCTTAACGAAAGCAACTGCTAAATCGACCTCGGACGCTTGA
The DNA here is from genome assembly GCA_000242815.2 of Janthinobacterium lividum PAMC 25724. Classification (GTDB taxonomy): domain Bacteria; phylum Pseudomonadota; class Gammaproteobacteria; order Burkholderiales; family Burkholderiaceae_D; genus Janthinobacterium; species Janthinobacterium lividum_D. The sequence continues at coordinate 24,609 of AHHB01000048.1, read as the reverse complement.
TTAATGGAACTGCTCAGGTGCGGTAAAAACGGATCGCTGCCACCCGTAATCAGATGATTTTGTGATGTGACTGCACGGCGCACGAGCGCGTTTAGCCACTGCTCTGTACGGCCTGGGCGTTGGTCTATTGACTGCCAGCAAGCCATGGTGTCCACCTCGTGCAAGGCGGTAAACCATGTACGCAACTGCTGCTCTTCGACATCAGTAAAGTGACGCCCATCTTGAACACGTTCTTTCGTACCCATTTTAAAACTAAGATAAAACACACCGCCAGGTTTCAGTGCATTCCATAGACAGGCAAGCGCAACTGGCAATTCTGCTTTTTCAACATGCAGCAAGCTGGCGCAGGCCCAAATGCCGTCATAGCACGCCTGCTCTTTGACATCGATAAAACTACGCACCTGAACCTGAATGCCAGTGTGTTCCTCTGCTAAACGCGCAAGCTCATGCGAGGCATCGAAAGCGGTAACGCGATAGCCTCTGTCCAAAAATACCTTGCTATCTCGCCCCGAGCCACAACCGGCATCCAAAACGTTTCCGCCAGCGCTCACCGCAGACAAAAATCGGTCATGTAATACCGACATATCGACACTAACCGTATTAGTAAAGAAAGTCGTCGCGTTTTGATTGTAGTAGCTCAGGGTAGATGTCATCGTGCTGTTCAATCTGATCAAAAAAAAGGCGACACATCGTGTCGCCCCCTCTATCGACAATGCCGATTAAACGTCGATATTGCCCGCGCGCAGCGCATTGTTTTCGATGAAGGCGCGGCGTGGTTCCACGTCATCGCCCATCAGTGTCGTAAAGATCTGGTCCGCAGCAATCGCGTCTTCGATCTGCACTTTCAACAAGCGGCGTACGGTTGGGTCCATCGTGGTTTCCCACAGCTGATCCGGGTTCATTTCGCCCAGACCTTTGTAGCGCTGCTTCGAGACGGTGCGTTCGGCTTCGTCGCGCAGCCATTGCATGGCTTGATGGAAGTCGACCACGGCGATTTCCTTGACGCGCTCGCCTTCGCCGCGGCGCACGAATGCACCTTCGCCCATCAAGCCTTCGAAGGTGGCGGCGCCGCTGCTCAGCACGGCGTAGTCCGGGCCTTGCACGAAGTCGGCGTCGATGGCCGTCACTTTGATGTTGCCGTGATGCATGCGCTCGATGTGCAGCTTGTGTTTTTCCGACAAGTCGCGGAACGCACATGCACGCGCACGGCGCTGTCGTTGATGGCCGTCTGCAGGGCCAGGGCGGAGTTTTGCGCCAAGTCCAGGGTCGACAGGTCCAGTTGCACGCCCGTCATGATGGCCGTCAGGGCGGCGCGGTCGATGACGCGCGTCAGACGCGTCATGATGCTGTTCGACAGGTTGAATTTGCGCACCAGTTCCGTCAGCGTCTCGCCGGAAATGCCTTCTGCGCCTGTGCGCGGCACCAGCACGGCCGTGTTCAGCGCCACCGTCATCATATAGCTCGCTTCTTCGGCATCGTCTTTCAGATAGCGCTCGTCGCGGCCCGACTTCACCTTGTACAGCGGCGGTTGCGCGATGTAGATGTGGCCGCGCTCGACCAGTTGCGGCATCTGGCGATAGAACAGGGTCAGCAGCAGGGTACGGATGTGGGCGCCGTCGACGTCCGCATCGGTCATGATGATGATGCGGTGGTAGCGCAGTTTTTCGACGTTGAATTCGTCCGGTCCGATCGATGTGCCGAGGGTGGCGATCAGGGTGGTGATCTGCTCGGACGACAGCATTTTCTCGAAACGGGCTTTTTCCACGTTCAGCACTTTACCGCGCAGCGGCAGAATCGCCTGGAACTTGCGGTCGCGCCCTTGTTTTGCCGAGCCACCTGCCGAGTCACCCTCGACGATGTACAGTTCGCACAGGGCCGGGTCTTTTTCCTGGCAGTCGGCCAGCTTGGCCGACAGGCCCAGGCCATCCATGATGCCTTTGCGGCGCGTCAAGTCGCGGGCCTTGCGGGCCGCTTCACGCGCGCGTGCCGCTTCGACGATCTTGCCGCAAATGATCTTGGCATCGTTCGGTCTTTCTTGCAGGTAATCGGCGAGGGTCTTGGCGACGATCTCTTCGACCGGGCCGCGCACTTCGCTCGATACCAGCTTGTCTTTCGTCTGCGACGAGAATTTCGGCTCCGGCACTTTCACCGACAGCACGCAGGTCAGGCCTTCGCGCATGTCGTCGCCGCTAATTTCCACTTTCGCCTTTTTGGCGAACTCGTGTTCATCGATGTATTTGTTGATCACGCGCGTCATGGCCGCGCGCAAGCCTGTCAGGTGGGTGCCGCCGTCGCGTTGCGGGATGTTATTCGTAAAGCACAGCACCTGTTCATTGTAGGCATCGTTCCACTGCATCGACACGTCGACCGAGATGTTCGTGCCCTGATCCGACAAACGCTCGCCCGTGGCCTGGAAAATGGTTGGGTGCAAGACCGACTTGGCTTTGTTGATGTATTCGACGAAACCGCGCGTGCCGCCTTCGAAGGCAAAGATTTCTTCCTTGCCCGTGCGCTGGTCGGATAATTTGATCTTCACGCCATTGTTCAGGAAGGACAGTTCGCGGATGCGCTTGGCCAGGATTTCGTAGTGGAATTCGACGTGCGTGAAAATCTCTTCATCGGCCCAGAAATGCACGTCGGTGCCGCGCTTGTCGGTTTCGCCGATGACCTTGATCGGCGAGGTGGCGATGTCGCCTACCATGACGATCTGGCGGTCTTGCGGCACGCCGCGCACGAATTCCATGTGATGCACTTTGCCATCGCGGCGGATGGTCAATTTCAACAATTTCGACAGGCCATTCACGCAGGACACACCCACGCCATGCAGGCCGCCCGAGACTTTATACGAGTTCTGGTCGAACTTGCCGCCCGCGTGCAGCTCGGTCATGACGATTTCCGCCGCCGAACGCTTCGGATCGTGCTTGTCGTCCATTTTCAGGCCGGTCGGCACGCCGCGGCCATTGTCGGTGATCGAGATCGAATTGTCGCTGTGGATGGTGACGTGGATGTCCGTGCAGTGGCCGGCCAGCGATTCATCGATCGAGTTGTCCAGCACTTCGAATACCAGATGGTGCAAGCCGGTGCCGTCCGAGGTGTCGCCAATGTACATGCCCGGGCGTTTGCGCACGGCTTCCAGGCCTTCCAGGATCTGGATGGAGGAGGCGCCGTATTCTTCCGTTTTGGCCTGGATCGGGGTGTCTTGTGGATTCTCGGACATGGACTGCTTTCTCAAATAACGATTGCTGATTGATTCGGGGCTGCTCGCTGATGACCGTAGGTCGGGTTAGCCGGAACGGCGTAACCCGACAGACGGCGATTCAGCATGTCGGATTACGCTGCGCTAATCCGACCTACGTCACGGCTGTGGTCTTTAGATCCGCATCGGCATGACAACGTACTTGAAGTCCGCGTTGTCCGGGATGGAGATGAGGGCGGACGAGTTCGAGTCGCCGAGTGCGATGTTGACGTATTCGCACTTCAGGTTGTTCAGCACGTCCAGCAGATACGTGACGTTGAAGCCGATGTCGACGGCGTCGCCGCCATAGTCGATTTCCAGCTCTTCGACGGCTTCTTCCTGGTCGGCATTGGTCGAGCTGATTTTCATGCTGCCCGGGGTGATGATGCAGCGCACGCCCTTGAACTTGTCGCTCGTCATGATGGCGGCGCGTTGCAGCGAGCGCAGCAGTTCATCGCGGCTGATGGTGAAGTCGTTTTTGTAGCCTTTTGGAATCACGCGCGTGTAGTCGGGGAACTTGCCTTCCACCAGCTTCGAGATCAGCTCGATGTCGGCAAAGGTCAGTTTCACCTGGTTGGCGGCGATGTCCAGTTGGACCGGCTCATCGTTTTCTTCCAGCAGGCGCTGCAGTTCGATGATGGTCTTGCGCGGGATAATCACTTCCTGGCGCGCAAACGTCTGCTCGGTGGCTACCTGGCAAAACGCCAGGCGGTGGCCGTCGGTGGCCACGGCGATGACATGATTGCCATCCAAAACCAGCAGCAAGCCGTTCAGGTAATAGCGGATGTCTTGCTGCGCCATCGAGAAATGCACCATGTTGAACAGGTGCTTCAGGGTTTTTTGCGGCAGGGTGACGGACGCGTTGTAGCTTTCCGCCTGTTGCACGGTCGGAAACTCTTCCGCCGCCAGGGTTTGCAGGGCGAAGCGTGACTTGCCCGTTTGCACGGTCAGGCGCTTGTTCAGCAGGGTCATCGTGACGTCGCCCGATTCGGGCAGGGCGCGCAAAATGTCCAGCAGCTTGCGTGCGGCCACGGTGGTGCCGGTGACGTCCGCGCCGGAACCGATTTGCGCGTGCGTGGTGATCTGCACTTCGGTGTCGGTCGACAGGAAGGAGACATTTTCACCGTCTTTGCGGATGAGGATATTGGCCAGAATCGGCATAGTGTGCCGACGCTCGACAATACCGCTCACGATCTGCAGTGGCCGGAGAAGGGTATCTCGGGTGGTTTTGACCAATTGCATATTTATCCTCAATGTATAGGTTGAACAGTACGACGTTTAACGTATTAATTTAATAATTTTTTCATGGGGAGCCCCGACAGACCGGCTGCGGTGCCCTCCCAGATGATAAGGGTAAAGCACGTTTTGAGCCAGTCTTGCCCAGTCGTGCTTCACGCCGAACAAAACCGTAGCGGGCGGCAGTGATTTTTGGCCAAGAAGCGCAATCGTGCTACAGCACGGTGAGCATCGCAGGCCGCAAAGCGCGTCGCGCAGCAGGTTTTGTCAGGTGTTGTTAGCCCTTTAAGGTTTGCTCCAGCACATGCAATTCATGGTTGCATTCCGGGTTCTTGGTGCGGTCCAGCGCGATCTTGCGCACGGCATGCAGTACCGTGGTGTGGTCGCGGCCGCCGAACAGCTCGCCGATTTCCGGCAGGCTCTTCTGTGTCAATTCCTTGGCCAGGTACATGGCGATCTGGCGCGGCCGGGCGATATTCGCGGGGCGACGCTTCGAATACATGTCGGCCACCTTGATATTGAAGAAGTCGGCCACTGTTTTCTGGATGTTTTCCACGGAAATCTGGCGGTTCTGCACCGACAGCAAGTCCTTCAGGGCTTCCTTGACGATATCGATCGTGATGTCTTTGCCATGGAAACGCGAGTACGCCAGAATTTTGCGCAGCGCGCCCTCGAGCTCGCGCACATTCGAGCGCAAGTGCTTGGCGACAAAGAAAGCCACGTCGTCGGAGAAGGTCACGCCTTCCTGCTTGGCTTTTTTCAGCAAAATCGCCACGCGCATTTCCAGTTCCGGCGGTTCGATGGCCACTGTCAGGCCCGAGTCGAAGCGCGAGATCAGGCGGTCGTCCATGCCCGTGATTTCCTTCGGATACGTATCCGAGGTGATGATGATCTGTTTCTTTGCGGCAATCAATGCCTCGAATGCATAGAAAAACTCTTCCTGCGTGCGGCTCTTGCCGCCAAAGAATTGAATATCATCGATCAGCAGCATGTCGAGCGAGTGATAATAATGCTTGAAATCGTCGAAACCCTTGCGCTGGTAAGCGGTCACTACGTCGCGAACATACTGTTCTGCGTGGATGTAGCGTATCTTCGCGCCTGGATTGTCGGCCATCACCTGGTTGCCGATGGCGTGGATCAAGTGGGTCTTGCCCAGCCCGACGCCGCCATAGAAGAACAGCGGGTTATACGACACGCCAGGATTGTTCGCCACCTGGATGGCGGCAGCGCGCGCCAACTGGTTGGCCTTGCCGGTGACGAAGCTGTCGAAGGTCAGGTCGGTGTTGATGCGGCTCTGTTCACGGCGCGGTGCCGCGCCGATGCTCAGTTCCGGCACGCTGGGCTGCGGTTCCGCGGCGCGCGCGCTGGGCGCGCCGCCATTCGGATCGCTGGCCGGGGTGCTGGCGGTGACGGGCTTCTTCGGCAGGGCCAGGCGCGGATCGAGCACGAATTGCACTTCCGTGGGCGCTTCGAAGTACTGTATGGCCAGGGCAGTGATGCGGCTGGCGAACTGGGTCTTGACCCAATCGAGCTTGAAGCGATTGGGCGCAGCAATGCGCAGCTTGCCCTCTGCGTAATCGAGAGGGATAAGCGGTTTGATCCACGCACTGAATTGTTGCGGTGTCAGCTCCAGTTCCAACTGCGCGGAACAGGCCTGCCAGAAATTATCCATGTATGTCTATGTGAAAAGGTGTGGGAGGGCGTATCGATCTGCCCTGCGGTCACCGTGTTGCAAGGCCGGCGTCGCGCGAGGGCTCGCCACACGTAACGCGCTATTCTACTCCCGACTGCCAAAGTTATCCACAGGCACGACGCTTATTTTTCTGTGGCGGGGTGGGGCGCCGTGTGTATAAGAGGCGACTTATCCCCCGGTTATCCCGTCGCCGGCAGTGCTGGCGCGGCTTGTGGCGTGGCCTTGACGGCAGACACAGCCTGGCGCAAAAATTTTCTGGCAATCGCGGCAATCCTTGACAAGAGGGGGGGATATGCTGAATAATTCAGGGTTCCCCGCCCGTATTCCGTGTTTATTCATTTGGAACGACAATATGGACTAAGCGTGGATTAACGACGCAGTACCAAATCGTAGCGAGCGGTGATGAGTTGTGGCTGAGGCGCGCAACTGTGCGAAGGCACAGTGAGCACCGGAGGCCGCAAATCGCTGCGCGTAGTAGATTTGGTGCGCGTTCAAGCGGGCGATGAGATTGGCCAGCTTGTGCCTTGGCATAAGTGCGCGATTGTCATTGGCACCAAAAACTGACGGGACGTCAGACCCGATTTTGCATTTTTTTTGTTTTTAGCGAGACCAACATGAAACGTACTTACCAACCTTCCGTCGTTCGTCGCAAGCGTACGCACGGCTTCCGCGCTCGTATGGCTACCCGTGGTGGCCGTGATGTGCTCAACGCACGTCGCGCAAAGGGCCGCAAACGTCTGGCCGTCTAGGCTTGTCGTTGACAGCTGATCGCGTGGCTAGCTGTACTCCAGTCGGCAATCAACGCGAAGGTTCACACGACTTCGCGCGCTTTCGGCGTATCGTTAAAACGGATGAATTTTCATCCGTTTTTCGTTTGCGCCCTTCGCAAAAAACAGCGCATTTTGTGCTGTACACCCGACATAATCAACTGCCGCATGCGCGGCTGGGCGTCGTTGTGGCAAAGCGTTTCGCGCCGCGCGCGGCGACCCGCAACACGATCAAGCGCGTCACGCGCGAGCTGTTTCGCATTAGCGCGATGCCGCCGGTCGACTGCGTGGTGCGTTTGTCGCGCGCTGTCAACAGCAAGGATGGTCCGGCCACCACGAGCCGGCTCAAAGCCGAGCTGCGTGAAGAATTGAGCCGCCTGTTCGCGGCGCAAATCGCCGCCCAAGCCCGTTCTGTTGCTGCGCCACCACCGTCCGCGCCATGAAAACCCTGCTGCTGTTCCTGCTGCGCGCTTATCAGTTGCTGATCAGCCCCATGCTGGGACAGAATTGCCGTTTCTATCCGAGTTGTTCGCATTACGCGATGGAAGCGCTGCGCGTGCATGGTACTGCCAAGGGTAGCCTGCTGGCTGCCAAGCGGCTGTGCCGTTGCCACCCCTGGAATGAAGGGGGCGTCGACCCGGTGCCGCCGGCCGATTGCAAACAATCTTCAACGACCGCTTGCGGTTGCAACCACTCCTGACAAATACCCTAATGGATATCAATAAACGTACCATCCTGTGGATCGTGTTTTCCGTCTCGCTGGTAATTCTCTGGAACGAATGGATGATCTCGAACGGCAAGCCGTCGATGTTCTCCGCGAACACGGAACAAACCGCCAAGGCGCCTGCGACCCCTGCCAAGACGGATGCCCTGGCTGCCTCGGCTGCAGCAGGCGTGCCTGCCCTGCCGGGTGAGGCTGTCGATCCCGCCGCGTTCAAGCGCGAAGTGATTACCATCACCACCGACGTCATCAAGGTCGATATCGACACCCTGGGTGGCCAGGTCAAGCGTCTGGAATTGCTGAAATTCAAAGGCGCAGGCAATCCGGGCTGGTTTGGCGGTTGCTTCGGCCTGTTCAAGGTATGCCAGCCTGACGACGGCAAGCAAAACGAAGTGCTGTTCGACGAAGGCGCGAACCATACTTACTTGGCGCAATCGGGCCTGGTCGGCGGTCCATTCCCCACCCATGCGAGCGGTTTTACCGTGCAGCCTGGCGTGCGCACCCTCGGTGACGGCAAGCAGGTGCAACTGGTGATGGAAGCGGTCGAAGGCGGCGTCAAGCTGAGCAAGACGTTCACCTTCAAACGTGGCGACTACGTCATCGACGTGCGCCACGACGTGGCCAACGTGGGCGCAGCGCCTGTCACGCCGCAGCTGTATCTGCAACTGACGCATGACGGCAACAAGCCGGTCGGCGACTCGTTCTTCAACAGCAGCTTCACGGGTCCGACCCTGTACACGCCGCAAGACAAATACCAGAAGCTGACGTTCGAGAAAATCGAGAAATCGGCCCTGGAAGACGAGAAGAAGGGCAACGACAACGCCATGAAGGGCCTGCATCCGGCCTCGGCGAATGGCGGCTGGTTCGCGATTTCGCAACACTTCTTCGTTTCCGCCTTTGTTCCGCCTGAGAACGCCAAGCGCGACATCTTCACCAAGAAGGTCGGCACCAACTTGTACGCCATCGGCAACGTGCTGCCATTGCCTACCCTGGCGCCAGGCGCCACGGCCAGCATGGACAGCAAGCTGTACTCGGGTCCGCAAATCGCGCATTTGCTGGAATCGGTATCGCCTGGCCTGGAACTGGTCAAGGATTACGGCTGGCTGACCATCATCGCCAAGCCCATGTTCTGGGTCATGGAACAGATTCACAGCGTGCTGGGTAACTGGGGCTGGACCATCATCGCCTTCACCATCTTGATCAAACTGGCGTTTTTCCCCTTGTCGGCTGCCGGCTACCGCAGCATGGCGAAGATGAAACTGGTCACGCCGAAGATGCAGGCGATCCGCGAGCGCTTCAAAGGCGATCCGCAAAAGATGAACCAGGCCACGATGGAGCTGTACAAGACCGAAAAGATCAATCCGCTGGGCGGCTGCCTGCCCATCCTGATCCAGATGCCGGTCTTTATCGCCCTGTACTGGGTGCTGAACGCGTCCGTGGAAATTCGCGGCGCGCCATGGATGGGCTGGATCACCGACCTGGCTCAGCATGACCCATGGTGCATCTTGCCCGTGCTGTACGCGATCTCGATGTACATCACGACCAAGCTGAACCCGGCCCCGGCCGATCCGATGCAAGCGAAGATGATGCTGTTCATGCCACTGGCATTCTCGGTGATGTTCTTCTTCTTCCCGTCGGGCTTGGTACTCTACTGGGTCGTCAACAACGTCCTGTCGATCGGCCAGCAATGGGTGATCACCAAGAAATACGCGGTCGCCGCCAAGTAATTCCGGCCCGCGAACAGAAAGCCCGCCTCGCGCGGGCTTTTTTTTGGGGTCAGACCCTTTGGGTCTGACCCCAGCCTTCCGCTGAGGAATCGGCGCCACAAGCGTCGTCGCTTCGCCATTATTCCTTTGCGTACAGCTTCCCCGAATAATCTACAATATCCCCATGAAACTCGACTCTTCCCCTATCGCCGCCATCGCCACCGCCCCCGGACGCGGCGGCATCGGCGTGGTACGCGCCTCCGGCAAAAACCTCGCTCCCTTAATGACGGCCCTGTTCGGCGCGCAGCAGTTGAAAGCGCGCCATGCCACCTATCTGCCATTTACGGAAACTGATGGCAGCATCATCGATCAGGGCATCGCCATCCACTTCAAAGGCCCGCATTCGTACACGGGCGAAGACGTGCTGGAATTGCAGGGCCATGGCGGCCCTATCGTGTTGCAACTGCTGCTGGCGCGCGTGCTGGAGGCGGGCAAGGACAGCGGCTTGCGCCTGGCCGAACCGGGCGAATTCACGCGCCGCGCCTTTTTGAATGACAAGCTTGATCTGGCGCAAGCCGAAGCCGTGGCCGACCTGATCGATGCTTCCACGGAGGCGGCCGCCAAGTCTGCCTCGCAATCGCTGTCGGGCGCGTTTTCCAACACCATCCACGCGCTGGTGGAGCAGGTGACGGGTTTGCGCATGCTGGTTGAGGCGACCCTGGACTTCCCGGAAGAAGAGATCGACTTCCTGGAAAAATCGAATGCGCGCGGTCAATTGAAAGCCGTCATCGAAGCGCTCAATAAAGTGTTTGCGCAGGCGGCGCAGGGCGCGCTGCTGCGTGAAGGTCTCAATGTCGTGCTGGCCGGCCAGCCCAACGTGGGCAAGTCGTCGCTGTTGAACGCGCTGGCCGGCGCCGACGTGGCGATCGTGACGCCGATTGCCGGCACCACGCGCGACAAGGTCAGCGAAACCATCCAGATCGAAGGTATTCCGCTCAACATCATCGACACGGCCGGTATCCGTAGCGCCGGCGACACCATCGACGCCGTCGAGCGCATCGGCATCGAACGCACCTGGGGCGAGATCGGCAAGGCCGATGTCATCTTGCACCTGCTGGACGCAGATCATGGTCCCACGCAGGCAGATGAAACCATCGTCGCCGCTTTCCCTGAAGGCGTGCCGGTGGTGCGCGTGTGGAACAAGATTGACTTGTCCGGCCACAAGCCCAGCGTGGACACCTTGGCCGATGCCACGCATGTGTATCTGTCTGCGCATGAACACATCGGCATCGACTTGCTGCGCGCCGAGCTGCTACGCATCGCTGGCTGGCAGCAGACGGGCGAATCGCTGTACCTGGCGCGCGAACGCCATTTGATCGCGCTCAAATCGGCTGGCAAACACTTGAACATCGCTGCCGCGCACGCGGCGCAGGATGACCAGTCGCTGGACCTGTTTGCCGAAGAATTGCGCCTGGCACAGGTGCAATTGTCGAGCATCACGGGCGAGTTTTCGCCTGACGATTTGCTGGGCGTGATCTTCAGCCGCTTTTGCATAGGCAAATAGAAGAAGCGTCATGTCGATGAACATCTCGCTCGCCGGCGTGCCAAGCTCTTTGCCCCAGGCACGGCGGCGATGGCAGTGCTTGTCGAGCAAGTATGCCCGATAGCCATGGCCGCAGAAAATCATCGATGAACAGGCTAAGGATGCGGTGCGCAGCTAGCGAAAGCCAGCTTAGCATCTACGCCTTTGAGAAATGTCATGGGCCTCAAACTGCGCTGACGTAACCTTGCTGAGCGGCCTTAAAGTGCCGCAAGGAAAGGAAGCGCCATGGACAGCAAACAGCCGGACGTCGTGCAGGGCGAATATGGGGTGCTGGCGCGGCCATTGCCCGCCATGCCGGAATTGATCGCCAGCTTGCCGCCAAAAGGCGCGTGCTGGTATTGCGACAAGCCGCTCGACGCCGTGCGCCGCTTTTGCGGCAAGAGTTGCGGTCTGGCTTACGCGGAAGAGGCGCAATACCATCGTTGATTTTGCTATTTAGCGGCGCCGCAGCAGCGCCGCGAGAGCACCGTCGAAGTTGAACTCATATGCAGCGCTCGCCACCTCCTGGTACGCCTGCACGCCCAGGCTGGCGGCCAGCAGGCTGGCTGAGTTTTCCAGGATGTCGATAGCCGCGCCATCGCCTTCGCGCAGATGGCTGGCAAGGCGTGCCAGTAGCAGTTGGATGGCTGGTGCGGCAGGATCGGGCGCGACGTCCTGCGCCGCCGTATGGCTCGCTTCCGGCGTGCCCAACATGCTGCTCACCGCACCGAGTAATTGATCCTGCGCCAGTTCCAGTTGCAGCATCTGTCGGGCCAGGTCGGGCGCCTGAGCACGCAGCGCCGATTCCAGGGTTGCCGACAGGCTGTGCACGTGGTGCGCACCGATCATGCCGGCGGCGCCTTTCAGGGTATGCGCTTTCAGGCGCGCGCTGGCATAGTTGCCGGCGTCGAATTCGACGCGGATTTGGCACGGCGTGGTGCCGTGGTCATGCAGGAAGCGGCGCAGGATTTTCAGGTACAGGATGCGGTCGCCCATGATGCGGTCTAGTCCGTTCTCGACGTCGAGAATACGGACCATGTCGGATGCCGCTAAGGCGGCATCATCATCGCAAGTGGTGTGTGGTTTCAGCATGCCTGGTGTGCAGAGAGCCCAAAAACTTGTCAATGTCAGTAAAGCACGAAGCGCCATTTTACATCCTGGCGTCCTCAACAGCGCGCCCGCCAGCCATGCGATGCCAGGCTAGCGCGTGCTGAATGACCAGTTGGTCGCGATGTCCGCGCCATTGATCTTGCCGATGAAACGCACGTCATAGCTGGTGTTCGCGCTCAGCGGCGCCAGTGGAACGATGGCTGCGGCCGAGATCGGCGTGTGCGCATCGCTGCCGCTGGCGAGCAGGCGCACCGCCAGGTCCGTGCCGGCGCCGCGCTGGCGCACGCTGAACGCCGTCACGTCGACGCTGGTGCCGTAGTTGGCATGCACGCTGATCGGGTAGCCGACGACATCCTGGTTCGGCACGGGATCGGGCGCCTCGCTATCGCTGGAGAAGCTGACGGCTACCCTTTGCTGTCCGCCAAATGGATAGGTGACGATTTGCGCGGCTGCCAGCCCGGGGCCATAGCTGCGGTTGCTTGCCAGGTCGCTGGTGAAATACGCGTAGCCGGCAGCATTGACGGCCGCACCCGCGCCACCTTCTTTGAAGAGCGGCTCGAAAATGACGAAGCGGTGATAGATGGCGGTGACCAGCTCTTCGGCCAGGTAGAAGCCGGAGGTGTTGCTCGCGCCAGCGATGACTTCGCCCTGCAGCGACGCCAGGACATAGCCGGCCTTGGCCAGGCGGTTGCCCAGTTTGACGCCAGTAAAGCCAGGTTTGTCCAGTAACTGTTCGTGCGCCACCGTGCTGTTGATATTGAGATAATTCGAATGGCCCAGGGCCGCGCTGTCGATCAAGCCATTGCGCACCAGTGGCGACAGGCCGATCTGGCTGCGCCGGAAGTTGAACCAGTTGAAGCCATCGGTGGCAATATTGTTGCTCAACACGGGAGCGCCCGGCTCCTGTAGCAGCTGTCCAGCCGGGGTCGCTGTGCTCGGCGAGGTATTCCCGCCGCTATCGCCGCCGCCGCAGGCACTCAACAGGGCCGCGCTCAGCAGGGCGGTTAGCCAGTATTTACAAGGTAGTGACGAGACAATCAAGTTGACTCCTGTATGGATCAGCGGACTGCAATGGGGACCAGCGTGCTACTCTGTGAAACGATTCTAAGGCATTTTGATCTGGCGTAGAGCATCCATGAAAAGATATGTCGTGTGCTCGTGCGCAGATATTGCTGCGTATGCGCAGGGTAGAATGCGCTCAGCGCAGCTTTTGCCGCTGCATTGCCTTATATCCGCTACTTAGATTGCCCATAATTTGAACACATTGCCCAAGTCGCGCCTGCAGCGCGCCAAATACGCCTTACCCAGCCTGGTAACTTTGCTGTCGATAGCCTGCGGTTTTGCCAGCATCGTCATTTCCGTCGATAACGCCGCAGTGGGCGACGCGGATGCCTATCGCCTGGCTGCGGCGCTGCTGGTGCTCGCCGGGGTGTTCGATGCGCTCGACGGCTATGTGGCGCGCCTGACGAACACCAGTTCGCAGTTCGGCGTGCAGCTCGATTCCATCGCCGACGTGATGAATTTCGGCTGCGCCCCAGCCGTGTTGTTATACTGCTATGGCTTTGTGCAAATGGGGGTGCACGACCCGCTGCTGCTGCGTTTTGGCGGCATGGCCAGCTTCTTCTTTGTCGCCTGCGGCGCCATGCGCCTGGCGCGCTTCAATGTGAATGTCGGGCGTACCGATCCCCTGTATTTTGTCGGCATGCCGATCACTGCCGGTGCCGCCTGCGTGGCGGCCGTGGTGGTGGCCTGGCCGGCACCGATCGATTCCATGCTGCATAGCTACCTGCTGATGCTGCTGCTGGTGGGCGTGGGTAGCCTGATGGTGTCGACCTTGCGCTTCCCCAGCTCCAAGCAAAAGAAAAGCCTGGCTGCGCTGCTGCTGCTCATCGTGGCCATCGCGCTGCTGGTGTGGCTCAAGACCAGCTTCTTTGCGCTATTCTTCGCCGTCTATATCGCCGCCACCCTGGCGCTGAACCTGGCTTGGTATCTGGGCTGGCGCGGCATTGCGTTGCCGCAAGTCTTTAATGACGCTGATGAAATCGATTAATCTCAAGCCACCTCGTGCCCGCGCGCGGCGCGCAGGATGGCGAACCAGTCGCTGCGGCTGAGCGAAAATTGCGTGCCTTCCACGGCTACGCCCAAGGCCTCGATGCGGCCCGAGCCTGTCAACGGCAGGGGGCGGCATGGTAGTTGCATGATCCAGGCAAACACCACGCTGGCAAACGGGCGCTGCAGCTGGTCGGCGATCTGCTTGATGACATTGCGCAAGTTTTCCACATTCGCATCGCCACCCTGGAACAGCCGGCCACCGGCCAGCGGCGACCAGATCATCGGCGCCACCCCCACATCCTGCAAGCCGTCGAAAGTTTCGTCGAACAGGGGCGCCACGTGCAACGGCGAAAATTCTACCTGGTTCGTCACGAGCGGGAAACGTCGGTGCAGGCACTCGAACTGGTGGCGGCTAAAGTTCGACACGCCAAAGTGCAGGACCTTGCCCGCTTGTTGTAGCTGGGTAAACGTCGCGGCGATCGCGTCGAAATCCATCAACGGATCGGGGCGGTGGATCAGCAGCAAATCCAGACGGTCCGTGTGCAGTTGGCGCAAGGTGTGTTCCACGGAACTGGTGATGTGCGCCGCGCTCGTGTCGTAATGCTGGATGGCATGACCGGGACGGTGCGGTGAGAGCAGCTTGATACCGCACTTGCTGACCAGTTCCATCTTGTCGCGCAAGCCTGGCTGCAGGGCCAGCGCTTCCCCAAACAAGCCTTCGGCGCTGTAGTCGCCATAGATATCGGCATGGTCGAAACTCGATACGCCCAACGCCAGGCATTGCTCGATGAAGGCCAGGCGCTGCTGCGCCGACATATTCCATTCGCCGATGCGCCACATGCCGGCGACGATGCGCGACAGTCGGGACCGTTGTGGCTTAAACGGCTGCGCGGTGCTTGCAGGCTGGCGGGAAACACATGGCTCATGGGCTGGCTTTCTGATGGTGGCGTGGAGGGACTCGCCACGATTATAGCCAGCTAATCTATAGCATGCTGCGCTGAAGTCATTGGACGCGGCGCAAGACGAAAAAAATGCCCGCAGTGTCTGCGGGCATTTCTTAGGGGGATGCTCAGTGCTTCTCAGTGCTTATTTCATCCACAGGCGCATCGAATCCCAGGCGCGACCAAAAATGGTGGCCTGGTTGATGGTTTCCAACGCCACGACAGGCAGTTCCAGCAGAACCTTGTCGTCCACCATCATTTTCAGTTTGCCGACCGAGGCGTTTTCAGCCAGTGGCGCGACCAGCGGGTCCTTGCGTTCCAGCACCGGCTTCATTTTGGCAGCCATGCCTTTTGGCACGGTGACGAGCACATCGCGCGCAAAACCGATTTTCACGGTGCCTTTCGAGCCTTTCCACACTTCCGGCGTGGCCACCGCCTGGCCTTTCGAGTACAGCTTGACCGTATCGAAGTTCTGGAAGCCCCAGTTCAGCAGCTTCTGGCTCTCCTGCGTACGCGCCTGGTCCGACGAAGTGCCCAGCACGACGGAGATCAGACGGCGCTCGCCGGTGCCACCTGGACGGCGGGCCGAAGCGATCATGCAATAGCCCGCCGCTTCCGTGTGACCGGTCTTCATGCCGTCCACGGTCGGGTCCAGCCACAGCAGGCGGTTGCGGTTAGGCTGGGTGATCTTGTTATACGTGAAACTTTTAACCGAATCGATCTTGTAGAATTCCGGATAGTCGGCGATCACGCGCTGGGCCAGGACGGACAAGTCTTGCGCCGTGGAATAGTTATCGGGGCTAGGCAAGCCATGCGGATTGGCAAAACGCGTATTTTTCAGGCCCATGCGCTGGGCTTCGCGGTTCATCAGCACGACGAAGGTGCTTTCATCGCCGGCAACGGCTTCAGCCAGTGCCACGGCGGCATCGTTACCCGATTGAATCATCAGGCCATGCAGCAAGTCGTCGATCGACACAGGAGTGGCCGGGTCGATGAACATCTTCGAGCTGCTCGAGTCGACTTTCCAGGCGCGCACGGAAACATTCACTTTTTGGTCCAGCGCCAGTTTCTTTTCGCGGATGGCGGCGAAGGTCAGGTAAGCGGTCATGATCTTGGTCAACGATGCTGGCTCGATGCGCGCGCCCGGATCTTGCGAAGCAATGATCTGGCCACTGGTGGCGTCGAGCAGCAACCAGGACTTGGCGGCGATGGTCGGAGCTGGAACGCTCTGGGCGTAGGCGGCGGATAGGAAAAGTACACTGGAGGCCAGTGCCGCTAAAAGTTTTTTCATGGAGGCTGGTCTGCGAAAAAGATGAAGGCTGGGGGCCATGTTGTTATTAACATGGCCACGTGGAAAAAACGGATCAATTATAGCCGTGGAGACGGTAGTAAGCCCACACTTCAATGATCATCTGCTGCGATGGCGGATTTGTCACCATGCCACAGGGCAATCACGAGGTTCTTGATGTGATTGAGCTTGCGGTGGAAAAAGTGGTCGGCGCCGGGGATCACGATTACGGGAATGTCCTGTGGACGGGCCCAGTCGAAGACGGCAGACAGGGGAATCGTGTCGTCCAGTTCGCCATGGATCAAAATCGTGTCGGCCGGAATCTCGGCCATAGCCCACTTGCCAGCCGCACTGCCGATCAGCGCCAGGCGCTCGACGGGCGTGCCGGCGGCGGCCAGGCGTTCCTGCAGTTTCGATTGCACGAAGGTGCCGAACGAGAAACCGGACAAGGCCACGGGCAAGCCCGGATACAGGCTGCGCATGTGTTCGTACAGCAATTGCATATCGTCCGTTTCGCCCACGCCATGGTCGTGTACGCCTTCGGAAGCACCGACACCGCGGAAATTGATGCGCGCCACGACGTAACCGAGGGCGACAAAGGCGCGCGCCAGGGTTTGCGTGACCTTGTTATCCATTGTGCCGCCATACAGCGGATGCGGGTGGGCAACGAGGGCGATGCCGCGCGGGGTGTCTGCAGGGAAATCAAGCAAACCTTGCATGCTGCCCGCATGGCCGGCCAGGGTAAATTTTTCCGAGTTTCTGTTCATGATGCTCATACTGGTGGCATTGTCTTAAATTGGTATTAAATCTTCAGGCGTTCGACGACCTTGCCACCCACCAGGTGCGTATCGATGATTTCATCGATATCGCTGGTGTCGACATAGGTGTACCAGGTTGCTTCCGGATAGATGACCAGCAGCGGGCCTTCTTCGCAGCGGTCTAGGCAGCCGGCCTGGTTGATGCGGATCTTGCCTGCGCCATTCATGTCGAGTTCCTTGATGCGGCGCTTGCAATGCTTTTGCGCCGCTTCCGCGCCATGGTCGCCGCAACTGTTGCGGCCGTCTTCACGTTTATTCATGCAGAAAAAAACGTGGCGTTCAAAATACGGTGCGTCGCTCATACTATGCTCCTGCTGATTCATGAATGCGCCATGATAGCGCTTATAGGGGGTCTTCGCGACGCTGGCGTTGCGCATCGTCCTGCCGGTTCAGGCGGTGCGAGGGCAGGCACAGGAACCACAGGGCCATGAAAGGCCATAGCAAGGCCAGGAATTGCGCCGCGCCATTGAAGTTGAGAAACTTACCTTGTACCCAGCCTTGCAAGGTAGACATGAAATACGGGTTGATCGGCGTTGTATTCACCATCACTAGGCTCAGCAGCAAGGTGGCGGCCGCAATACGGCGCTGTGCCACGTGGGGTGCGAATGCCAGGCCGCCGAGCATGATCAGGCCGATCAAAAAGCCGCCCTGGGCGCCCGGCGTGATCCAGACGAAAGCGTTTTCCGGCGAAAACAGCAGCGCGCTGGCCATCGAACGCACGATCAATGCGGCGGCGATCAGGCTGAGCATCAGCACGGCACGCGGCGCGGCGCGGCGTAGCAGGCACAGCAAGGTGAGCACAGCGCCCGTCATGCCGCAAGCCGTGATGATGGTTTCCGATAGCCAATATTGCTCTACAGTCAATATTGTATCGGGGCGCAGGTAGGACGCCAGGTCGATGTCCATGTCCATCAGGCTGGAAAGCCAGTCCGACAGGATGGGCAGCAGCTGGCCCAGGCCGAACAGATAACCTTGCGGATAAATTTGCGCCAGCGGCCACAGAGCCACGAGTACCAGGCCCTGGCTGGCGTGCTGGGCAAACCAGCGCTGGCGCAAGCGGTACAGATGGCTATGGTCGAGCAGCTTGCGCGCCGTCAAGGCACCGATGATGGCGCCAATGAAGCAGCCAGCCGAATTGGTATAAAAGTCGAGATTCGATGAGACGCGGCTGGGCAGGTAGGTTTGCACCGCTTCCATGCCGCCGGAAATAAGGACGCCGCACAGGCTGGCGATCACGATGGCAAAGAAACCAGTCATTCTTGGAAACAGCGAATACACGATCAGCGCGCCCAGCGGGACGTAGCCGACGACGTTGATGCCCACGTCAAAGCCGGTCCAGTAGCGGGGCATGTGCGTGTTTTCCAGGAAAGTCAGCGGCGACAAGCCATTGCTGTGCCAGCCCGTGAACGGGAACCAACTGGCGTACACGATCAGAAAGACGTAGGCGAGCAGGGTCGCGCGCGATACGGGCGACGAGCGTGCGGGCGGCAGTGGCGCTGGCGAGCTGGCAGGGGCTGCGGATGCGCTCATTCTGTAGCGGTCATTCTTTCGCGATGGTCAGCGTGCCCAGCCAGGACAGCAGGTCGGCGGCGATGGCGTCCGAGGCCGCCGCCAGTGCCTGCGCGCCGCCTTGCGCATCGGCGCTGTTGGCCGGGCTGCTGCGGCTGAAGGTTTTCTGGTCGATCAGGCGGTGCCCGCGGAACAGCGAGATGCGCAGCGAGACGTGGCCGCTGCTGCGCGTTTGCGTATCGAAGTTTTGCGAAAAATCGTCGACGTCGATGCGCAGCAGGGGCATGCCGGCGGCCGCGTCCGTGGTCGACAGCACTTTCACGCCGCTCTGCGCTAAGCGGGTTTTCAGGCGCTGGCTTAATAGTTGCAGCGGCGGCGTGTTCCAGCGGTTGTAGGCGTACGGACGCGATTGCTGTGCATCGGCGTACAGTAATCGGTAATACATGCGCTGGCTGTCCAGCCAGGAAGGGCCGGTGGCGTCGGCCATGACCAGCACGGGCACGCCTGGTGCGGCCGCTTGTGCCGCCGCTGCTTGCGGCGCGGCTGGGCCGAAATCATAAAACGTGGGAACGGGGGCGCGGCTGGCGCAGCCGCCCAGCAGGAAAGTGCCGGCCAGGGCCAGCACGGTGACGTTGCGTGAAAGTTGCATGGTGCGTTCTCCTTATTTGCCCGGCGCCGAAAAACCGGGCTCGCCCGGGCCGGGCGGGATGTCTGGGGCGCCGAACAAGATGCTCTGCGGCTGTTCATTGAGCGTGCTCATGGTCGTTTTCAGTGCGCGCATCGAGGAGCGCGCCTCGCCACTCAGTTCGATGACCTGCGGCAGCACTTCCAGCGATACGCCATTGGCCACCGTTTCCACCGAATGGCCGACCCGTTCGACCGTGCCATTCACCTTCTCCAGCACGCCGCCTGGCGCTTGGATGTCGTTACCGAGTTTTTTCCAGGTGGCCGTCAAGTCCGATACGTTCTTGCTGGCCGTACTGACGGCTGTCAAGGTTTGTCGCGTTTGTTCCGTCAGTTGCGGCAATTGCGTCAAGGTTGGCGCCAGTTGCTGCGGAATGGCGCCAAAGGCCTTGGCCGCCTTACCCACTTCATTGAAGGCGCCCAGCATGGCCGCCTGGTTGTCGGAACTGAGCAGATTGTTGACCTTGTTGGTGATCTGCTCGGCCTGGTCGAGGATGCGCTTGCCGCGCTTTTCCAGCTGGTCGAGCAAGCCGGCACGCAGGGGAATCAGTGTCGGCTTGTCCTTGCTGGTGCCCAGCAGTGTCGAGCCCACATGTTCATCGTCGAGCTGGATATAGGCAATGCCCGTTACGCCCTGGTAGCCCAGGGTGGCAAAGGTGGTGTTGGTGATGGGCGTGTCGGGCGCGACGCTGATGTGCACGAGGATTTGCCCCGCCTTTTGCGTGTCGAAATCGATGCCGTCGACCTTGCCCACTTCCAGGCCCCGGTAGCGCACGGTGGCCTGTGGATTGAGGCCCGGTACGGACAGGGTGGTGGCCAGCAAGTACGGGACCCGTTCCACGCGGTCGCGGTTGAACCAGACGCCGAACAAAACGGCGGCCACCAGCAGGGTGAGGGTAAAAAATCCCGTCATCAGGGCATGTGATCTGTTTTCCATTACTTCTCCGCTTTCTTGTCTGTGCCGGCGTCGTCGCCTGGCTGTGCGGCCTTTGCTGCCGCCTGTTTTTCGTCCAGGACGGCCAGCGCGCGCTTGCCGCGGTCGCCGAGGAAAAATTGCTTGATGAAGCGGTGGTCCACTTCGATCACTTCGCGCGTGGGGCCGAGGGCGATCACGTGTTTTTCAGCCAGCACGGCGATACGCGTGGACAGGGCGAACAAGGTGTCGAGGTCATGCGTGACCATCACCACCGTCAAGCCCAGTTCGCGGTGCAGCGACTGGATCAAAGAGACAAAGCTTTCCGACAAGTCCGGGTCCAGGCCGGCCGTCGGTTCGTCCAGGAACAGCAGTTTTGGCTCCAGCGCCAGGGCGCGCGCCAGCGCCACGCGCTTGATCATGCCGCCCGACAAGTCAGACGGCATTTTCAGCGCATGCTCCGGACCCAGTCCCACCATGTTCATCTTTAACAGCACCGCGTCGCGTATGAGTGCTTCAGGCAGCACGCGCAGTTCGCGCATCGGCTGTGCCACATTGTCGAACACGGTCAGGGCCGAATACAGCGCGCCTTGCTGGAACAGCATGCCCCAGTGGTTACGCAATTGCTGCAACTGGTCCGAGCTGGCCTTGTTAATATCTTCGCCAAATACTTTGACGCAGCCCCGCGCCGGATGTTCCAGGCCCAGCATCTGGCGCAGCAGTACCGTCTTGCCCGTGCCGGAGCCGCCCACGATGGAGAGGATTTCGCCCCGTTCGATTTCCAGGTTCAAGTCCTGGTGCACGACGGTGCGGCCGAACTTGGTCCACAAGTTGGTGATTTCCACCACGGGTGCGCTGCCATGCAGGTTGAAGCGGCCCTCGTTGCCCTCGCGCACCTTGCCAGCGATATCGTTGTGAGTCATCAATATCCTACTCCATTGAAGACGATGGCAAACACGGCATCGGCCAGGATCACCACGGTAATAGCCGTGACGACGGCGGTGGTGGTGCCGTGCCCCAGGCTTTCCGTATTGGCCTTGATGGCAGGCCGAAGTGGCAAGAGACGAGAGCGATCAGCATGCCGAAGATAACGCCTTTGCCCAGGCCGATCATGTAGTTGGCCAGCGGTACGGCATCAGGCAGCTTTTGGATGAAGTAGCGCGCCGACAAGTTCAATTCCACCTTGGCCGCTACCATGCCGCCGATCAGCGCGGCCGTATCCGTCCAGATGACAAGCAGGGGCATGGAAATGGCCAGGGCCAGTACTTTCGGCATGATCAGGCGGAAACCGTGCGAAATGCCCATCACCAGCATGGCGTCGAGCTCTTCCGTGACGCGCATGACGCCCAGTTGCGCGGTGATCGACGAACCCGAGCGGCCAGCGACGAGAATGGCCGCCAATAACGGCCCCAGTTCGCGGATGACGCTCATGCCTAGCAGGTTGACCAGATAAATATCGCCGCCAAAGGCGCGCAGCTGCTGTGCCGATAGATAGGATAGCACCACGCCGATCAGAAAACCCACGAGCGCCGTGATACCCAGCGCCTGGAAGCCCGCATGGAATATATTGGCGGAAATTTCACGCCATGGTCCGCGCATGGGATGGCGCGCAAAGCGGCCGATATCTTGCGTCACCTGGCCCACCAGGGCAATAAAACCCTTCAAATGTTCGAAAAACAGCAGCATGGTCATGCCCAGCTTCATCACGGGCGTGAGGCGGTTGGCGCGCGAGGACGGCGTTTCCAGGGGGCCCGTTTCTTCTATGCGCCGGAAAAACTCTTCCAGCGAAGGCGCCAGGGTCAGCTGCGCTGGGCGCTGCTTGCCCCAGGCGTTCCAGAACAGCTGGGCGCCGATATGGTCAATGCTGTCGATCTGCGACAGGTCCCATTGCACCTTGGCATCGCCCTGCAAGGGCTTGAGCTGGGCTTCGATGGCCTTGATGGCATTGTCATGCGCCAGCGCGTGCACTTGCCAAGTGCCGCTGGCAGTGACAAGGGATCCCTGTTGGGAGCTGGTCTGGGAGAGGGTCAGTTTCGGCGATTGTACAGTCGGCATCGCACCAGTTTAAGGGAGAATGGCGCAGACCGCCACCGCTGTTCAATCGCTATCATCTCAGGACGCCAGGTGGCGCGCCTGTCTCTGTGGCAGGGCGCTGTCCGGGCGCACCTTGGCACCGCTAGTGTTCACTTCGTTTGTTTTGGCCTGCGTGGCCGCTTGCGCGCCACCCGCATAGTCGCTTGCCACCAGGGCGTGGGCCTCAAGCGCGCTCATGCCGCGCGTTTGCAGCCATTGCGCTACCAGCTTGGCCAGGCGCTCCATGGCGATGCGGTGGGTGGCATCCGTGTGGGCGTACAGCCAGTTCGAAAAGTCCATGAAGTTTTCAAACGGTGCATCGCCTAGCATCCATTGCACCGTATTGGCGAAGCGGCCCGAATTGGCGACCAGGTCCCAGTAGCGGGAGAAGCGCACCAAGCGCTGCATGCTCATGAAATCGAGCTGTGTATTCGCCAGGATGGTGTAGGGCGGGTGCGGATCGAACACCATGCCAAAGTTTTCCGTATGGCGGATGATGGGCGTGCCGCGCAGCCGCTTCAATATGCCGAACTGGATTTCATGCGGTTTCAAGGCCACCAGCTTGTTGAAGCCCGCCGCAAAGCTCGCTTCATCCTCGCCCGGTAAGCCTGCGATCAAGTCCACGTGCAAGTGGGCGTTTGATTCTTCGCAAAGCCAGCGAATGTTATCGGCGGCCTTTTGATTATCTTGCTTGCGGCTAACCAGCGATTGCACGTCCGGATTGAAACTCTGGATGCCAATTTCGAACTGCAGCGCACCGGGCGGGAACTTGCTGATGCCTTCTTTCAAGGCATCGGGCAGATGGTCGGGCACCAGCTCGAAGTGGGCGTAGATCGGATCGTCCGGATTGGCCTCGATCTTGTCCAGAAAGAACTGCATGATCTTCAGGCTGGTCTTGATATTCAGGTTGAAGGTGCGGTCGACGAACTTAAACAGGCGGGCACCGCGCGCATGCAAGGACTCCATCTCGGCCAGGAAGTTCTCCAGGGCAAAGGGCCAGGCCGTCTTATCCAGCGCCGACAGACAGAATTCGCATTTGAACGGGCAGCCGCGTGACGCTTCCACGTAAATCGTGCGGTGCCGTATATCGTCGTCCGTATATAAAGAGTAGGGCAGTTGCAGTTCCGCCAGAGGGGCTTGTACGCCAGCATGGATCTTCATCAGCGGCTTGGGGCCATTGAGGATCTCGCCGCATAGCTTGGGGAAGGTGACGTCGCCCCAGCCCGTGATCAGGTAATCGGCCAGCTTGACGATTTCCTGCTCGCCCGCCTCGTGCGACACTTCTGGCCCACCCAGCACGATGATGACCTCGGGCGCGACGCGCTTGAGCATGGCCACCAGTTTCGTCGTCTCCTCGACATTCCATATATATACGCCAAAACCGATGATGCGCGGCTTGTTCGTCAGGATGCGTTCGACCAGCTCCGTTGTCTTGCTGCCGATGACGAATTCCTGCAGCCGCGTTTGCGCCTGCAATGGCCCCATATTAGCCAGCAGATAGCGCAAGCCCAGCGAAGCGTGGGTATAGCGGGCGTTCAAGGTGGAGAGCAGGATGGTCATGGCGGGTGTAATTCGGGGAAAACAGCCATTTTACGCTGCAACGATGATTTATTCGGATAAAGCTTGCTTCCCGGCCTAGAGTTAGCTATAGTTCGCCTCCCCGATGAGACGCACTAGTTTGCGGCACAAAAGGGACAGCCTTCAGGGGCTGGGTAGTAAAAAAAGAAGGTTGACGAAATGGCCGAAACGCTTCATACTCTTTCTTCTTCGCAGCTGACAAACACAACGCTTTGTCGATAGCGCGAAAGCAGTAACGGATACAGTTCTTTAACAATTAACAGTCGATAAGTGTGGGCATTTGATGTAAGTGCAGCAGCGATCTTAGGATCGCTGTAAAACTTAAAATATCAAATGTTCACAAGAAATAATGAAATAGGCGCTACGAAAGTAGTGGCCTGTCAGTTTTTTGAGTGAGCGACCCATCAGCAATGATGGTGCCGGTAAAACGGCAAAGTAACAGAGATTAAACTGAAGAGTTTGATCCTGGCTCAGATTGAACGCTGGCGGCATGCCTTACACATGCAAGTCGAACGGCAGCACGGAGCTTGCTCTGGTGGCGAGTGGCGAACGGGTGAGTAATATATCGGAACGTACCCTAGAGTGGGGATAACGTAGCGAAAGTTACGCTAATACCGCATACGATCTAAGGATGAAAGTGGGGGATCGCAAGACCTCATGCTCGTGGAGCGGCCGATACTGAGACTGCCAAGGCACACAGGGG